>CAVXQK010000007.1:0-319707 GCA_963763735.1 uncultured Verrucomicrobiae bacterium
TCACTCTTCTTCCGCAACGATTTTCAAACCGCCCGATCTTCACGATTTTCACGTCGCCGCTCGCAGCTTTTTCGCCAGCCGCATGAAGCTGGTGGTGGAACCGACCGGCTGTTTGGCAGCGGCGGCGTTTTCCAAAGGAGAATCGACGTAAGAGGCAAGAGGGTCGGCGTTCTCGTGTCGGGCGGGAACATCGACCCCACGCGCTTTGCCGAGCTCCTGCTGGACCCGCCGAGGGAGTGCTCTTGACGCATGCCCTTAGGAGCGTCGTCGGGCAATTGCTTCTCACCGGACGCGACACGCCCAATGGCTGCCAAGACATCACTCACAGGACGGTCGAAAGGTGCTTCCTTCGCAGGCGACTATCGACAAAGCGCGGTTCTTTCCAGTGCAACGAGAGCCGCCGCTGTCCGTGTTTCTACACCGAGCTTATCGAATATGTGCTGAACGTGTTTTTCCACAGTACGAGTCTTCGAGTTCAAAATCTGAGCTATCTCGCCGTCACGTTTTCCCTGAATCAGCCAATGCAGGATATGAGATTCCTGCGGAGTGAGACCAAGATCCTGGAGCAGTTCAAGTTGCGGGACATCTGGAGCAAGAGTGCGAAGCCTTTTGATCGCTTGAGCATTCAAATATGCGCGAACGAGGTGAGGAGAGAATAAGTGCAACTTCCTGATTTCGTCTCGAGAGAAAGGCGAACGACGATTTACGCTGACGGTGGCGATGTAGCTCGGCACTTCGAGCGGAACCAAAAGCTGATACCGGACGTCGATAGGTCTCATAATCTCGTTGTAGAGAGTCGTGCGTTCAAACTCGCGCTGAGTGACGAAATCGTTTATGCTCAATACACCTCGGGCTCCCCTGCGAAGCGCCGGCGCCGCCGGATTCTCGGGAAAGAGCTGCAATAACAATGATTGCATTTCTTGGGAAACGAAGCCCTCCTTCATGTTTCGACTCTCGGCCTTGCCGTCTCTCAATCTGGTGGAGTCTATGCTGAGCACGACGTCCTTAACTAGTCCGGAAATAGCCTGGAATACACCAAGGTGGAATGTTGCGAGGTCTTCGTGAGCATAAACGCATTCAATAGCATCGAGCAGTCGAGACGTTTCTCTACCTGGCCAAGACGAACTGCGTGCGGTGTGAACTCGTCGTGTATTTGAACGTTCGGCCCTCACCTTATAAACGAACTGAGTGTCTTTCCCTGGACTACCACGCAACGCATCTACTATCGGAAGTAACAGCCGAGGTCTTATTGTCAAGCTCCAACCTTTCTTCATCCTGCGCTTCCGTGATGCCAGCTTTTGATTCCGTCAGGCGGATAGATCGCCTGGGAGAATGGGGAGGTTCTTGCAAGCGTAGGGGATAGCGGCGACGATCGCCTTGACGCCTGTTCAGTTGGATCCCAAGGCGGAAAGAAACAAAAGGCTTCATCTCGCAAGCCCTGTCTTAGCCGACAAATCTGAATTTGGCTTCATGGAGAGCGTTAGAGACGCAATTTGAGGAAATCATGATCACGGAAGCCGAAGTCGCCGGCGAGCAATCCGCGGATTTTTCGGTTGACGCCTTCCGTCTTTCCGCTGTAGCCAGCGCAGTCCTTGATAGCCTCCTTCGAGCGTCGAATGTGACAAAGCTGATCGGCGCTTCGCAACGGTCGGTCGTCCTCAACCGAGCTTATCAAGGGTCCCGCTTACTTGGAGGGGCCACCCACGAATACCATTCTTCGGCCTCTTCTCGGGGCTTTCGCATCGACCGCCGGTGAAGTGTTAGTTTTCTACCAGATTTCCGGGATCGACTCGATTCTATCCGTGTATGGCATTTCCATCAAACGGGTTCGATGATGATTGCCGCTTTGCAAATGCGGTCAACGAGTTCACTCCAACTTATCTTGCGGCCAACCCCGAAATTATGCTCGCAGCACTCCCTCATCGCCGGAAATGGAGAAATCCTCACACAGCTTCGCAAAGAAGTCGGTCTCATTCGAATATCCGATCGCATTGAACGGACTCCTAAGAGGAATGTCTGCGTAATCTTCTGACGCCTGAAAGAAGGTCTGCGCCAGATCCTCCGCGATGGCGCGCCCGTAAGCCTCGGCTTCTCCCGTCGTGTCGAAGGTCTCCTCGCAGTCGTAGCCGAAACTGAAGAACGTCTGGCGCACTCGGTAACGGGTTTTAGTAATAGTGGCGCTAATCATGACAACTTTTCCCGCTTGGGTGGGCGCCTGGGTGCGGCTGGTATTCATTCTTCGGATAAGATTTGACGAATACTCTGCGGCGCCGTTGCATTGCCGCGCTCGTGTATCTCGATGCCCATGATGATCAATATCGTTAGAGAGCGGACTCCGTTGTAAGCTTTTCCCGGAACTGGGTTTTGTTTGGCGATCGGGCAGAACCCCGGTTGGGAGAAAGAACTTAAGCTTAAACATGGTCGGCTTTTTTTGTGTCTCTACTCTGAGTCTGCAGTGCCTCTACCACAGGAGACTGGGGAAGCATATACGTAGAAGTACGTATATCGAATCTTTGGAAGGTGGCGGAACTCGAGCCGCTGCGGCGCTACGCTACACTCACGGCCCTGGAATTCGATTTTGGTTTCCGGCCCAGGCCGTTCAGTTTTCTCCCCAAGTTGCTCCAGCCAGACTGAAATCGCTTGGCGTCGCGCGCTTAAGAGCCTGTCCAAAAAGTCGGCGGGCGGGTCTACTTTGCAAGTTCGGCGAGCATGATTTTGCAGGAGGCAACGTAAATGGTGGCTTGGGAATGTTGAGTTTTGCGTTCATAATCTTTGGCCAGACGGCGGTAGCGGCCCAGCCAGGCAAAGGTTCGCTCGACCACCCAGCGCTTTGGCAGGATTTTGAAGCCGGAGACGGTCCGTTTGATGATTTGGCGGGTAAGGCCCCGGCCTGGAATCAAGTCGGCAACCCAGTGGAGGAATTCGCCAGCATATCCGGAATAGCGGGAGAACTCAAGAAACGAAAATTCATGCACGTTAGTGAGCCGGTAGATTACGGAGAGAATAGATGTAAGATCCTCAACGGTAAATGAATAGCATTAGACTACCTGGAAGGCATATGAAGCTACGAACTGCCAGGTTGCAGGGGTATTTTCTGAACGCGGGAAGGAAGGCAAGCGTCAATACGTGAGGCAGTGCGACACTGAATGCGTGAGCGGAATAAATGCCAGCCTGCGGCAGTGCGGGTGACTGGTCGCGGCTGGCGGTGGCCTCGATAATCGCATGATAGGAAAGGCCATCTGCTTGTCGGAATGACTCGTGCCAACGGCAGTGCCTCCGATGAGGCACGATAGGCCATGGATCCCCAGAATGGCACTGAATGCGTGAGCGCGGAATAAATGCCAGCACTGCGGCCAGTGCGGTCAGGATGACTGGTCGCGACCGCTGGACGGTGGCCTCGATAATCGCATGATATGGATCAGAGCAGGCCATGCTGCTTGATTGGAAATGTCAATCTGACCGATCAAAATGAGTGTGTTTCGCATTAAGGTCCCTGAGAGGCCAATCAGACCGAGAATGGCATTAAATCCAAAAGGCTGCTGAAAAATGAGCAGCGCTTGGGCGATGGCCCAGCCTATCCATCAGACTGCCGCCTGGGCGATCGCCGCCGGACGTCCCAGCTAGCGAGACACCGGCGGTCGTTGCACAGCGTTACGCGCAAGGTGCTCAGCGCAGCGTGCCGACCATCGAACTCACGTCGCCGCCCACAGACGGCTCTGTGGCCGATGAACGTGAGGTCACGGTGCGTGGCACGGCAAACGGCCGAAAAGTCTATATCGGATTGGGCAGGTTGGTTTACGGCTACGCCGCAAAATCGGGACTTTTGAAGTTTCAGTCCCGCTTGCACGAGGCGGGCAGCACCGCAGAGATCACAGTTGTCGCGCCAGGCGGCAGTCGCAATGGTGGCACGCAATATGCTTCGCGACAAGTCACCGCGGTCGATTCGCCCGTGAGTTACCGTGTGCAGCGGCAGCCAGGTGCGACCCGGCTGGCGGTTTCGCTGATCCCGCCGGTGACGACAACGGACCAGGGGACATACGTGTATCGAGTGCCCACCAGTATGACGACGCGTTCAAATCCGGATCGCGTTTGCGCGCGACGAAACGCTGACGCGGCCATCTGGAGAGCAATCCGGAGCGAAGTCTACAAAAACTCGATGCCGTTCTTTGGCGCGAAGCGACGCGAGAGCCACTTTTAGAGATAGCCAGGAGTCACTAAAGGGCCCCGCCGGTAGTTCCAATGTGCCCGGCTTTAGAAGCGGGTTATTCGCGCTTTCCAATTGGATTGCGCGGGCAAATAACGGTTAGCCTTTGGCAAGTAGCGGGAAGCACGCGACGGCGTTTCGGGAGATTATCTCTTGAAGCCAAATCGAGCATCAATCACCAAACCGGAGCAGCCTATGCCCCTCTACGAATACGTCTGCCGCAAGTGCCACAACAAGTTTGACGAAATGCTGACCATCAAGGAACGCGAGACCAAGGAAGTACACTGCCCGAAATGCCATGGGACCGACTTGGAAAAAGTCATCGAATCGGTCTTCGTGAAGACGGCGAGTAAGACGCGAGGCTATTGATTGCAGCCTGTCAGGAAAGGGTTTCGGCATGAGAACATCACGATCGCATTCAGCGGCTCCTCCAGCCGATCGCGCGGTCAAGGATGAGAACACGCGGTGGAGCGCGAGCGGGGCGTTTCCGCCGCAAATCCCCAGGCGCTGGAGATGGCATTACGAGGCGCTCTCGCGCCTGCGGAATCGGCTAATCAAAGTACGCGGTGAAGCGCTGCGCGAAGCGGCGGAGCCGGTCGAACGGCATAGCCTGCATCAGGCCGATTCCGCGACCGACGAGTTTGATCACGAATTCGCCCTCAGCCAGCTCTCGGCGCAACAGGACGCGCTCTACGAGGTGGAGGCGGCGATGCGGCGTATCCTGGATAACTCCTATGGCGTGTGCGAGCAAACCGCCAAACGCATTCCCGCGGCGCGGTTGAAGGCGGTGCCGTGGACTCGCTTCCTCGAGGAAGTGCAGGCACGTCTGGAAAGCAGCGGCGGCATCACGCTGCGGCATCTCGGGACCCTTCGCTCCGTGCGCGACGAACCCGCTGTCGCCTTCGCCGAAAGCGAGCCAACGGCGGAGGAACCGGAATCCGGCTCGACAAGTGAACAATCCACCGAAGATGACGCCCACGACTGAAACTCACACTTCGGGCGCGAAGCTGGGGGTGGGTCTGCTCGGTTGCGGAGCGTTTGGCCGTTTCTGCCTTCGCGAGTTTGGCGCAATGCCGGGGCTGCGCGCCGCCGCCGTGGCCGACACGATCCCGGAGGCTGCGCGCAAGACCGGCGAGCAATTCGGCCTGCCAGTCTGCGCCAGCGTCCACGCGCTCGCCGCGCGCGACGACGTACAAATCATCCACATCGCCACCCCGCCCTCGACGCACTGCCAACTCGCACTCGCCGCGCTCGACTCTGGCAAGCATGTCCTCTGCGAGAAGCCGCTCGCGACCACCCTTGCAGACGCGCGCCGGATGATGGCCGCCGCGCGGACGGCACGCCGCTTTCTCGCCGTGAACCTCATCATGCGGTACGATCCGCTCAACCAGGCCGTCGCTCGTATCCTCGACGCCGGACTATTGGGCGCGCCGCTGCACGCGTACTTTGAAAACTACGCGGGCGACACTCCGCTCGGCCCGGAGCACTGGTTTTGGAAGCCGGACATCAGTGGCGGCATCTTTATCGAGCACGGAGTCCACTTTTTCGATCTCTTCCGTATGTGGTTCGGGCCGGGCCAGGTCGTGGCGGCGCAGCAATCGGAGCGACCAAAGTCCGGCCTCACGGACCAGGTCCAGTGCACCGTGCGCTACGGCAGCGCACTCCTCGCGAATTTCTACCACGGCTTCCACCAATCCAGCCGCATGGAATCGCAGGAAGCGCGCATCGTCTGCGAGCGCGGGACGATCCGGCTCTTCGAATGGTTGCCAACGCGCATCGAGATCGATCTGCTCGCAAACCATGCTGACCTGGAAGCCGTCCGCTCGCTCGTGCCGCACGCGGAGGTCGAAGAGGTCGCCCGCTACGAGGGTGAGGAGCGCAAGATCCTTGCCCGCCACCAATCATTTCCTGCGGACGGTCGCTTCCGTGTTCGCGGCGGCGCCGGAATGTCGAAGCAGGAACTCTATGGCACGGTCGTGCGGGCCCTTCTCGCAGACCAAATTCGCTCGATCGACGACCCGCAGTACCGGCGGCTCGTCTCCGAAGAAAACGGCCTCACTTCCCTTGAGATCGCAGTCGACGCCGACGAACTTGCGCGAAAAACGATCGCTCGTCCGCGTGGAGGGTCCTGAATTTGCTCACAATCTCTTCCTCCCCTGCTAAAGTCCGTTTTCCTTGAGGATCTTTTCGCAGTTGGTTTTGTCGATGGCCAGCGTTTCCAGCGTGATTTTCTTTTCGATTTTCTCTCCGTTCATCAGCTTCAGTGCTTGACGAATACCTTCAGCGCCCGGTGTCGCGTAGAGGAATGTGGCCGTAAGCTCGCCCTTGCAGACCCATGCAACACCTTGATCGGGCAAGCCATCCACTCCGAGAAAGAACATGCCTTTTTCACGGCCGGCATCCTTCGCCGCGAGATACGCCTCGTGAGCGAGAGGATCGTTATGACCATAGACAAGATCGATCGTTTCGTGGGCCTTGAGAACGGTCTGCATCAAATCATAACCCTTCTTCTCTTTCCATTCGGTGTCGATTGGTTGAAGGACCGATTTGATCCCGGGTTCCTTGGCGATGACCTCCGCAAATCCATCGTGGCGATCGTGAGCGGGTTGCGAGGCCATTCCACCCCAAATCTCAACAATGTTTCCCTTCGCTTTTCCCGGACCGCCCAAGAGCTTTACCGCATACTCGCCGGCTGCCCGTCCGATCGCGAGATTATCGCCCCCGATGAATTGAGTGTATTGGTCCGTATCCACGTTGCGATCCAGAATGATCGTCGGGATTTTGGCTTCGGACGCCTTGATCACTGCGCCTGTCAGGGCCGCGGATTCTTTCGGGCTGATCAGGAGCACGTCAACGCCCTGCCGTATCAGGTTCTGCGCGTCCGCCACCTGTTTTTCAACCGAGTTTTGTCCATCGGTGATGATGAGCTCCACTTCCGGATGTTTCTCGGCCTCTTTTTTCATGTCCTTGTTGAATTGGACACGCCACGACTCAGTGATCGTGGCTTGGGAAAAGCCGAAAACATACTTCTTCGATTCGGCGCGGATGGCGAAGGGCTGGAGCACCGTTCCGACGGCCAGGGCCGCGGAACCAAATATAAGGAACGAACGTCTATTCATGTGTGTAGTGGGGGTTTGTTGTAGAAAACGCTTCCTATGCTCTCTGAGGAGAGCCTGGTTTCGCGTTAGAATCTTTCTTGGCAGGTTTGTCGAGCAGGAAAGGGGCTTAAGGGGTGTTTGAAGTCGCACGCGGGACGGGGACAGAAGGTGAGCGAAAGCTGCCACGCAGCCGTTTCAGCAAGGTTCCAAACTGGCCCTCCTGAAGGAAAACGGCGCCGAGAATGATCAACCCTTTGAGAACGAGCTGCAGATTGCTATCGATGTTTTTGAGAATAAGGATGTTCCCCAGGAAGCCGAAAATGAGAACGCCCACGAGGGTCCCTATCATCGAACCCTTACCTCCCGCCAGGCTGGTTCCGCCGATCACGACAGCCGCGATTGCGTCCAATTCAGCGCCTGCGCCTGCCTCGGGCTTGCCCTGGCGATATTGCACCGCATAGAGGATGCCCGCCAAGGCGGAGAGACCTCCTGAAAGCGCGTAAACGGTGACCTTCACATCATCGACGCGAATACCCGCAACACGAGCGGCCTGCTCGTTTCCCCCAATGGCGTAAACATAGCGTCCGAAGGAAGTATATTTCAGGACAAACCCAAAGATGGTCACGAGAAGGAGGAAAATTATCCCCTGAATCGGTAAAATTCCGAAGAAGTCTTCGCGCAAGATATCCACTTCGGCAGGCGCATTCGTCCCGCTGTAGATCGGATAAATTGCCGCGTTTGGACCGGCGATCAAACGAGAGACGCCAGTCACCGCCACCATCATCGCCAGGGTCACGATGAACGGTTGAAGCTTGCCCTTGGCGATGATGATACCAGTAAGAGCGCCCACTGCCAATCCGGCAGCCGGAACCGTGACAAGGATGGCCGCAACGCCAAATTTTGTATCCAATTGGCTCGATGTCCAGGCGACTGCGGCAAAAGCGAGCACCAGGCCGGCGACGATCCCGGCGATCCGAACGGAGAGCGGGGTGGTCGCCGACGCCTTGAGCTTGTCGGGAGCCCAGTTCTGCGATGCCAGCGGAACCAGATAGGTGCCCGCGACAACGCAGACAATGGCAAGCAAGGGAATCGCCGTGGTCGAAGCGCTTGTCCAGCCTTGCAAGGTGAAAAGCATGGCCGCGTACATCGTACCCAGCGACAGAAGAGAGCCAACCGAGAGATCGATGCCGCCCGTTAGAATTACAAGAGTCATCCCGACCGCGATGATTCCGTTGATAGAGACCTGGCGCAGCACGTCCGACTGGTTCCCGGCGCTCAAAAAGATGTTTACCCCTTTGCGATTAACCGGCGAAAGGAGAACGCCCAGACCGTAGAGGACCGCCAGCCCCCAGAAGAGTTTCGTTTGCGCAAGAAAATGCAGGAAACCAGATTTCTTCATGAGAGCGTATCAAGGCTTTCGAATTCAGGTTGAGTCGCTCCTCCAGGAGAAGCGAACTCCAGAATCGTTTCATGGGAAAAGTTGGAAGGATCCAGGATTGCGGTCGGGCGGCCCTCGCGCATCACGAGGATTCGGTCACTCAGAAGCGTCAGTTCGGGAAGCTCCGAAGAAACCAGAATGATCGCGAGTCCTTCAGAGGCCAGTTCGCGAACGAGTCTGTAGATTTCCGCCTTCGCGCCGACATCAATTCCGCGAGTCGGTTCATCCAGCATGAGAACGCTTGGCAGTGTCGCAAGCCATTTTCCCAGGACGACCTTTTGCTGATTGCCGCCACTTAGCGAGCCCACCGCTTGATCGGGACCAAACGCAGCGACATTGAGTTTTTTCATTGTCGACTTCGCGAGGCCTGATTCCTTGTCCGCGCGGACAATACCGAATTGGCAAAGGGTGCTGGTCACAGGCAGGGCGACATTTCGGGTGATTGTCGCGTCCAGAACCAGCCCGTCTCCCTTCCGATCTTCGGTCACCATCGCAATGCCGACCGCCTTTGCCCGCACCGGACTTGTGATTTTCACCGGTTTGCCCTTCACCTTGACCTCCGCGCCGGATGTGCCGGGATGAAGTCCGAACAGGACTTGCAAAGTCTCCGTTCGGCCAGCGCCAAGCAATCCGCCAATGCCCAGAATTTCACCTTGACCAACCGTAAAATTCACACCAGCAACCAACTTTTCCCGAGAAGGTGTCGGCGTCGGATTTTCCAACCATAAGTTGCGAACTTCAAGGACCGCTCCTGATGATTGAACATCAACTTTCTCGACGCGTGCCGCATCCTGCAGTTCCCGTCCGACCATCATGCGGATCAAATCACGGCGTGTCGCTTCCTTTCCCGCCAAGGTGCCAACAAGATTTCCGTCGCGGAGAACTGTTACAACGTCGGCGAGGGAGAAGACTTCCTCCATCCGATGCGAGATGTAAACGATCGCCACTCCGTCAGCGACTAATCGGCGAATCACCTCGAACAATCTCTGGCTCTCATTAATGGAAAGCGCGGAGGTTGGTTCATCCATGATCAGTATCCGGGCTTTCGATGCCAGCGCTTTTGCGATTTCGATCAGTTGCTGTTCACCGACTCGCAACTTGGAAACCGGAGTTTCAATCGAGCCACGAAAATCAAGCTGCGCCAACACCTCTCGGGCGGCCTTGATCTGAGACCTTCGATCCACAAAAAAAAACGAACGAAGCCGTTCCTGGCCAAGAAAGATATTCTCGTCCACGTGCAGTTCGGGTACCAAGCTGAGTTCTTGATGGATGATGGATATCCCGTGCCGGCTGGCGTCGCGTGGTGAGGCGAGATGCACCCGCTCGCCTTCAACAAAGACTTCCCCTTCGTAGCTGGAAATGAGACCGGAAGCGATTTTCATTAGCGTGCTTTTCCCAGCTCCGTTTTCGCCCATCAGCGCGTGTATCTCGCTCTTGCGAACCTCGAGTTGCACATTCGTCAGGACGCGTACCGCGCCGAAAGACTTCGAGATGTTCCGCATCTGAAGCACGGGAGGTTTGGCCGATTTTTGGAATTGATTCACGGCGAGAACCTCAGGGTGACCAACGCCAGCCAATCCGATCTTTGAGGCCCCACGGCCTCCCATCATGGCCAAAAAACCGGGTGCCTGAACGCCAATGGCTCAACCGGGTCTTTCCCTGCAAATCGCTCGCGACAGGTCTAGGAGCCAAAAGAGGGCGGAGTTGCCTCATAAAAGATGAATGGGCAGAAAGGGGGGGCTAGCTTATGGGCTCCCTGGCATCTAGCGCAGAACAATGTTCCGATCAACATCATTCAGTCACCGCCACGCGATGGGTAGACACTCCATTCTGAGCAATCGTCGGAATCACCGGCTTGCGAGGATGCGGAAGTGATCGGCACGCCGTCGAGGTTTGTCACCCAGAGGCGGAGCCTCTGCTCCGCCGTGAGGACTTTAGAATCCTCCTGACTCGCGGAACATAGTGGCTCCCGTATAGGACTCATTATATGCCATATTTAGCATATAGTGTTTGACGAATATATTGGAGCACGCCATGTTTCCCGCGTGGAATTGATTCGGATTTACCAATGCTTCTGCAATGCCACGCGGCTTCGGATCATGCATCTACTTACACGGGGTCCGCTATGCGTGTGCCATTTCCAAGAGGTTCTCGATATCCCCCAGACGAAGGTTTCCCAACAACTCGCCTATCTCCGCAAGCATGGCCTGGTGGAATGCACAAGACACGGGACCTGGATGATTTACAGCCTTCCTTCCGAGCCATCCGGGAAGCTCGAAGCCAATCTCAAGTGCCTCCAGGATTGTTCGCTGACCGATAAGCGCTTCCGCGGCGATCTCAAGGCCCTCGAGAAGGTGCGATCTGACTGCGGATGGATCGGTGAAGCTCTCGAAAACAAACGCACCTGCAACTGCCAAAGCCCATGAATCCAAAGAAAACCCGTTTCACGATCCTGTTCCTCTGCACGGGCAACTCCGCGCGGAGTATTTTCGCGGAATACCTGCTAAAAAAAATCGCCCCGATTCGTTTTGAGACCTACAGCGCCGGGGCGAATCCGAAGCCTTCACCGCATCCTCTCGCGCTGGAAATTCTTCGCGAAGACTTCAAAATCGACGCATCGGATGCCCACAGCAAATCGTGGGATGAGTTCAAAGACGTCCCGTTCGATTTCGTCATCACCCTTTGTGACAACGCCAGGGAAACCTGCCCCATTTGGCCGGGCCAGCCAATTCTCGCGCATTGGAGTTCTCCCGATCCAGCTGCGGCAGAGGGATCGGATGCCGAAAAGCGACGAGCCTTCTGGCTGGTCGCCCAGCAAATAATGCGACGGCTTGAGCTCCTGGCCTCGCTGCCTTTCGAAAAGCTCGACGTTCTGCGTCTGGAAGCCGCCACCAAGGAAATCGGCCTGCGCGAGAAAATCCAGATTGGCAATCAAGCGCCGGCTTGATTCCCGACAGCGATGTCCCACCCGATGAGCACCAAGCCAACCGTTCTTATTCTCTGCACCGGCAATTCCTGCCGCAGTCACATTGCGGAAGGTATTTTGAGACACGCTGCGGGCGATATTGTCGACGTGCAAAGCGCAGGCTCGAAGCCTGCCGGTTACGTTCATCCAAAGGCCATCGCGGTCATGCGCGAAATTGGGATCGATATCACCGGCCATCGCTCAAAGCATTGGGATGAATTTCTTGGTCAAAACAAAATCGAGACCGTCATTACCGTCTGCGGGAACGCCGATCAAGCCTGTCCGATGTTCCCGGGCCAGGTGAACCGTTATCATTGGGGGTTTGACGATCCGGCCCAGGCGGAGGGCACGGACGAGGATCAACTCGCCGCCTTTCGCCGTGTGCGTGACGAAATACAGCGCGTCTTCGAAGCCTACGGTGCAGGCAGGCGTGACCAACACAAAGCCGTCCAGTTGAAGCCGTTCGATTTTCCCCGCAGACGCCAGGGCGCTTGTCTCTGTCTATTAAAAGGAAAAACCCATGAGTAGTCCGATTCGAGAAGTGGTTCGTGAGAAGTATGGACAGGCTGCCAGGCGCGTCGCATCGGGTGCCGGTTGCTGCGGCGGAGCTTCCGCGCGGGAGGCCTCTTGTGATCCAATAACCTCAGACCTCTACGATGCCGCGCAGGAAGGCGAAGTTGCCCGACACGGCTATCAGAGCCTCGCTCGGCTGCGGCAACCCCACGGCCCTGGCCGAATTGAAACCTGGTGAAACCGTGCTCGATCTTGGCTCCGGCGGCGGCATTGATGTGTTGCTTTCCGCACGTCGCGTCGGCCCGTCCGGGAAAGCGTACGGTCTCGACATGACTGATGAGATGCTGGCGCTCGCCGAAGAGAACAAGCGCAAGAGCGGCCTGACCAATGTCGAATTCCTGAAAGGCGAAATCGAGAACATCCCGCTTCCCGATAGTTCTGTGGATGTCATCATCTCGAACTGCGTCATCAACCTTTCAGGCGATAAGGACCGCGTGCTCAAAGAGGCGTTTCGGGTGCTCAAACCGAACGGCCGCCTGGCCATCTCCGATGTTGTTGTCCAGGGCAAGCTACCCGCCGAAATCAAAAAGAGTCTGGAACTTTGGGTGGGCTGCATCGCCGGTGCCTTGAGCGATTACGACTATGTCGCGAAACTAACCAAAGCCGGTTTCGACGATATCGCTATCGAGTCCACGAGGGTTTACGGCGTCGAAGATGCGCGGACCTTCCTCTCGGGTCAAGGCCTTGATGTCGACGCGCTGGCTCGAGAGGTGGAAGGCAAGTTCCTCAGCGCCTTCATCCGCGCGGACAAGCCCGCTGCCGCCTCGTGCTGCGCGCCTGGCTGCTGCTCCTGAAGGGGATGATCGTCGCCTCGGCTGCCTCAACGGCCGATTGGGCTTGCACTTCGCCGCCTTCATCAAACCCCTTCTGGCCGCGCAGATCTGCTGCAACGGAAGCAGTTGCATGCCGATCAAGGTCATGGCGACCGCCAGAGGAATCGCCGTCTTCGGCACCAGCGCCGAACGCCAGTCCATCCGAACAAGCCCACGATGATGACCAAGGCCTCGACAAAGCAATGAACGAAGTGGTGGATGCGATGCTCAACGGCGGTAGCCTGGTCGGACAACAACCAGACTTCCGCGCCCTCAAGCATGCGCGCTTTCATGGCCTCGACGATTGAAGCGCAAAAAGCTGATTTCCGAGGCGACCCCACTTACCTTTCTTGGCGGCACAAAGAATCGCGCGCCCTATTTTTAGGGAGCTTGCCGACGGCGGCGTCCGCTCAGCAGATAGATCGCGGCACGCAGCTCAAGCAGAGGATCATCCGAGGGCTCTATTCCATCGACGCGGGGTATGGGATCGAAGATGATCTTTTTCTGCTCGCGCGCGTCATCCGGCACAGGATTTGTAAGGAGCATCCTGCCGAGATTGATTAACGTCCGGTCCTCCGGCCAATGAACCGTCGCGTCGTCCACGATATCGCCATCGTTCGCCACCTGTGCCAGAATCTGAAAGCTTACCGGTCCTTTCGCGATCCTTTCCGTGAGTTCGTCGAAAAGATAGTTCGCGTCCTTGGCGCTGGCCGCGGCGTCATCCAGGTAGTCGTTCCCAGCGTCCGGCGCAATTCGATAGCGTCCGAAGCGGCTCACGCCATCCTTGTTTGTAAAGCGCATGGCCGTCACACCGAAATAGGACTCCCTTGCGTAGCTGGACGGAAAGGGCTTGGGCGTTTGCACAAAAGCGAGCGTTTTCGGATGACCGGCCAGGAATGTCTCGATCGGGGTTGGCGATGGCAAGCCCGGACCGCTCGAAGCGATAGCGGTCAAGAACTCCAAAAACTCCTGACCTGTTCTCGCGGGGAATCCATCGGTCGAATGGCTGACGATATCCGTATGCACGTGCTCGGCGAGATGAAATCGGATGGCGAGTCCGCGTGGGTTTGCGTTGGGATCGTTATCCGGAATCAGAGGCAGGCCCGTGGAGTTGGAGAAACGCGCCGTGACCGGCGTGGAGTCGCGGGTTATGTGAGGCGCACGTGTCAGGGAAGCGGCTTCGGGAGAAGGTGTAAACGTCCCCGCCAGCATAACGCCCTTTGCATGGGCCGGTCGAAAACCAGGGTGTAGTCCAAAAATTGTATCGAACTGATTCAGCAGGTCCTGGCTCAACGCAATAAGCTTCTCGTCAGAGGGTAGTGGCATTTGTGTCTCCTTTTCCGGGCATCTCGATCTTCCGGTTGGCAGGTCGATTACCCGTTGCTGTCGATATTAAATCATCGGTCGAAACTGCCAAGCCCCCTGTGGTGAAACTTTCGCCCTGGAAGCTTCGAGAACGAGGACGAGTAGGAGGACGAGCCGCATCAAGAGTCGTCCTCGTCCTTCGTCGTCGTGCTCGTCCTCGACGGCCCTTTTTGTGCATGACTTAAACGCTAGCAGCTCAAAGACTATTCGGTAACGGACTTACCGTTCCCGCTAAAAAAGAACCGTGAGCCGGAGCGTCAGCGCCCAAGCGCCTCCCAAGTCGGCGCTCGCCCCCGGCGTGGGGATATAGCTCACCGCGGGCTGAAAAAACGTCCCGCCAGAGAGGTGCGCCTGATAGTAGCCTTGGAACATAAGTTCGCTCGAACGGTCGAAAAGATTCGGATTGAGCCAGGCCCATGACATGCCGACGCCCAACGAGTCCTGAGGCCGGCGAGGCACGAGGCCGAAACCGGTCAAGCCCATGCCAAAAGATTGATTCATCGGCAACGTTTCGGAGTTGTTTACTCCGAACTGGAAGAACGCCGAGATCGAGGCGTCCTGCCCGCCGGCAGGTGGGGAAGCCGCCTTGCTTTTGTCGTCCTTCGGTTCTGCGCCACCCCGCGGAGCCTGGCTGTGGTTGGACCAGATGCGCTGGCTACCAAACATGTAGAGTCCCCCGGTTCCGTTTTCAGAAATGCCGCCAGGCCCTTGCAAGACGCCGGTCTGATACCAGAGGCCCGCCCCGATCTGCCCAGGATATTTTTCGCCGATCACCCAATTGATTCCGGTCTCCCAGATATTGAAGTAGTAGCCGTTGAACTCCGGGCCGATCATTCCGGTCTGAACGCCGCGCGCGACGTTGCCATCATAGAAGCCGTAGCACAGATAGATGCTTTTTGTTGGCGCGACGGTCACGGTTAGGCCGCAGACAGAGTTGTAGTAGCCGCCAATGGCGCCAAGGAGGGTCGGATTGACGAAGACCGGGGTGTAGAGCAGCCCGGTGACGGCAGGGATTTCCAATTCCTTTTCGTGAGAGGGAACGGGACGCGCAACGTTGTTGAAATCATACGTTGGAACCAGCTTGCCGATGCGGAAGACAAGCCGGTCATCCAGCAAGGTTTGCCGATACCAGAGCTGATAGAGCTCCGAGCGATTCAGCGGTTCGGGTCCGGGCAGGCTGTTGTAGCCCTGAATGCTGCCGGCTTGCCCGTTGGTATTCTGGCCGTTGAATTGGAGAAACTGAATGCCGAATGACGCCCCGTGCCAACCGATGAGTTCCTGGGCGTCGAGGTTCGCGCCGACGATCAGGACGCTGTTCCAGCTCCATTTGCCGGGTTCCGCCCCGCCCGAGATGAGGCCGTTGGTATCCGCCAACCAAATGCCGCCCAGTCGCAGGCCGGATTTTTCGGGAATGCGGAGAATGCGGCCAGCCAGCCCGGTGCCTGCCAGAGTGTTTTCCACCGCGGGATTGCCCGTTATCGAGCTGGGTATGTTGCCTCGAAGGTGATCAAGAAGCAAAACGGGCCGCTCCGCGACCTCTTCGCCTCGCACGTCGCAGTTCAATCCGCACAAAGCCGCGCCAAGAGTGCAAAACAGTCGAAAGCTTCCCATCCGGGCTACCACGGAAGGAGCCGCCACAGGATGACGATTTCGGCCGCATAGAGGACGCCCATGATGGCAAGTCCCTTGATGGTAAGGCGTTTATTCGATCCCTTCTCTGGAAAGAGCCACCAGCCGAACGCCCGCACAAACCACGGCATGGTGAAGAAGCTGGTAAGCGCGACGCTGAGGGAATTGCCAATGAACGTAGCGAGCGAGCCGTGAATGCCGAACGCGGTGAGATGCGGGCTGAGGAATCTCAGCTCCAGCATGACGATGGGAAAAAGGCCAAGAAGCACGAGCATGGCCGTCTTCCAATTTGGCGGCCCCTCACCCGTCATCGGGTCCAGAGGCACCCAGCCGGGAAAGGCTGTCGCCAGCCGCATCAGTTCCTCACTTTCGACGAAGGCCTTGGATTCGGCGATCAAAGCCTTGCGCTCCCGGGAATCCATCCAGGCCTCGAGATGTCCGGCGGTGTCGTAACGCAAGATGGTCGTCCAATGGCCGTTCTCCGTGCCGCGCGGCGGCGGTTGCAAATACATGCCGCGATAGCCGGGATACTTCGCCTGGGCTTGCTGGATGCGTTCGACCCACGCGCGGTATTGATCGGTCATGCCGGAACGGATCTTGGAAAAGATAACCTCCGTGACATTGGCGCCGGGAGCCTCTCCCGAACCGTTTATCTTGATTGTTTCGCCAAAGTCGCCTTCTTCGAGCAACGGGACGACTTCCCCAACGGACCGGCCGCGCTCGGCGGATTCCTGCCAGGCGGCGAGAGTTTCCTCGGATTCGAAATTCATGATGAGGGTCCATTGATCCCCCGGCTTGCCGTCGGAGGGTGGAATCATGTCGCTGCTGATGAAGCCGGAAAATCCGGAAATGACCGCGGCATGCCTGGCCTGCCAGGCGGAGAAAGCGTCTTCCGAGCCCGGGCGCACGCGGGCGGTGGCGATGAGAACGGCCTGCCCGCTCATGAGTTGCCGCTGAGCTGCTGGAAAATACGGTCCGCGCTGAATGGCAGGCTCGTAAGGCGAATGCCAGTGGCGTCGGCAATCGCGTTGCCGAGAGCCGCGGAGACGGGAATGATCGGCGCTTCGGCGAGCGACTTCGCACCCAGCGGGCCGTACGGGTCGTGGGTTTTTGCGAAGAAAAGCTCGGTGCGGGGAATGTCCGCGAAGGCGGGGATGCGGTAGTTGCGGAAGGTCTGGTTGACGACCTCGCCATGCTCGTCGATGACCATGCGCTCGAAGAGGCTGCTGCCAATGCCCTGCGCGATACCGCCCTCGACCTGGCCGCGGGCCTGCATCGGGTTGATGAGCACGCCGCAGTCGATCCCCTGAACGCTTTGCAGGATGCGAATCTCACCGGTCACCCGGTGAACGGCAACGCGGAATCCGTGCGCAAAAAATGCGGTAAAGCGGGGCGCCGCGTAGGCCTTGCGGGAAACCTGAAACTTGTGCCGCATGTCAGGTGCGGCGTCGCCAAGCCCCGCGAGCGGAAGGCGTCGCCCGCCGCAGATCACCTGTCCATGGCCCAGGAGGCAATCGGCCGGAGAAGCGCCGAGAAGCGGAGCCGCGACTTCGAGAATGTGGGCCTTCAACGCATTGGCCGCCTTCTCCACGGCCAGGCCGCTTACGCTGATGCCCACGCTGGCAAAAGTGCCGGTGTCGTAAGGCGTCTTGTCGGTATCGGCGAGATCGACGGCCACATGGGCCGCGGAGGTCTCGAGGACGGACGCTGCGATCTGGCGCAAGCTGTTGACGGCGCCGTTGCCAAACTCTGCGGCGCCAATAGCGAGATGATAACTGCCGTCGGGACGCAATACCAGGTCGGCCTGCGAGCGGTGTTCGGTCGGCGGCGAACAGTCCTGCGCATGAATGGCAAGGCCTTGGCCCTCGAGCCACTCGCCGCCGCCGGGTTTCTTTTCCCCGCGCCCGCTGTTCAAGGCTTCCTCGACGAAGTCCAGGCATTGGTCGAGGCCGTAGCTGCCGATCTCCGAATCGTCCGGCCCGGGCCAGATGCTATGGAGCGGGTCGCCGGCCCGGACCATGTTTTTTCGGCGCATCGTGGCGGGATCGATGCCAAGTTGTTTCGCCAGTTCGTCGATCGAGGATTCCAGGGCGAACGCGGGCTGCGTCGCGCCGTAGCCGCGGAAGGCGCCCGAGGGCACAACATTCGTATAGACGGCCAGACCGAGACCTTTCTTGTTGCGGCAGCGATAGGTCATCATCGCGGAGCCGAGCGACGAGCCAAGCGTCTCGCCGCCGTGGTTGCCGTAGGCGCCGGTGTTCGAGACGTTGCGAATTTGCATCGCCGTGAGCGTGCCGTCCTTTTTGGCGCCGATCTTGATGGTTATCTTCATGGGGTGGCGCGAGACGGAGCCGATGAATTCCTCGGTCCGCGTCCATTCCCATTTCGCAGGACGCCCGGTACGCAGGGTCGCCAGCACACAGAGTTCCTCGGAGAGCATTTCCTGCTTGGCTCCGAAACCGCCGCCGACGCGCTCCGAATAGAGGTGAATTTGCTCCGGGTAGAGGCCAAAGAGATAGGCCAGTTTTGCCTTGGTAAGGTGCGGCGTCTGGGTGCTGGTGCGGACATGCAGCCGGCCATTCTCGTCGAGCCAGGTAATGGAGCCATGGGTTTCGAGCTGGGCGTGCTGGACCTTGCAGGTTTCGAAGGTGCCTTCGTAGATGGAGTCCGCTTCGGCGAATCCCGCCTCGACATTGCCCACCTCCCCCTCGTTTCTTTTGAGAATGTTGTGCAGGGGATCGGCAATGCGGGCGTCCCCATTGCGATGATGAAGAATGGGAGCGCCGGGCAGCATGGCCTCCTCGGGATCGAAAACGGCGGGTAGCACTTCATAGTCCACCTCCACGAGGCGGCAGGCTTCCTCTGCGGCGGCCTCGGTCTCCGCGACCACCGCGGCGACGCGCTGGCCGACAAAGCGGGCAACGTTGTCAAGGATGTAGGTGTCGTCGGGATCGACGCGGTAGTCGTCGTGCGTGGCGGTGGTGTAGACGCGTCGCGGAACGTCCTCCCAGGTGAAGATGGCGTGAACGCCGGAAACGGCAAGGGCCTTAGCCTTGCGGATGGCGAGGATTTTCGCGTGGGCGTGCGGCGAGCGCACGACCTTGATGTGGAGCATCCCCTCCATCGTGAAATCCATCGTGTAGCGCGCCTTGCCCGTGACGATCGACTCTGCAAAAGGGCTTTGGATGTTCGAACCGCAGGCCTTGCCGGGAACATCCGGCTCGATGGAGGCGATGCCATTCACGGCGTCCTCGATGGCGTGGTAGCCGGTGCACCGACAGAGGTTGCCTTTGAGCCGGAAGGCGAGGTTGTCCTTATCGCCCTCATTGAGCGTGGCGGAGGTCATGATCATGCCGGCCGCGCAGAATCCGCACTGGAACGCCTGGGCGTTGAGGAAGGATTGCTGCATGGGGTGGAGATGGCCGTTGCGAGACAGCCCTTCGAGGGTGGTCACCTCGCGGCCCTCGGCGCGGTAGGCGGGAATGAGGCAACTGTGCACGGGCTTGCCGTCGAGCCAGACGGTGCAGGCCCCGCAGTCCCCGGCATCGCAACCCTTGCGGACTCCAAACCAGCCGAGCTCCCGGGCAAAGGTGCGCAGGCACTGGCCGGCGCGAGGTTTCGCTTCAAAGACTTCTCCGTTTATCCTGTAGCTCATGGTGAGGGATCAGGCTGAGAGTTCGGCGCGGATTTGTTCCGCGAAGTAGTAGGTGAGATGTTTGCGGTGGGCAGGAGAGCCGTGGGTGTCGTCGAGGTAAAGGTCGTCCGGCACGGCATCGTCTATGGCCTGCCGGACCGCGGAGGCTGAAGGAGCGGACTCGAAACGCAATTGAATCGGACGCAGGGTGGAGGCCGTGATCGTGAGAACGATTTCCCCATGCTCCGGACAGCGCGTGCCGATGAGCAGCGTTTCGGAGCGACCTAAATGCGTGAGCGTGAACCGGCGGAAAGCGTAGCTCTTCTTCAGGGCATGCGCTTTCAGAAAGATGGAGCGCAGGAGCTCGCCGGGCGCGAGGACGTTTTGATGGTTGCCGGTCACGAAGTCCACGAGGGGAACTTCGCGCGGTTCACCGTTCCGCGGCCAGAGCGTGCAAATGCCCTCCAGCGAAGAGGTGAGCGAAATCATCGGGCCGGCGGGAAGCGACATGACAATGTTTCCGCCGACAGTCGCCTCGTTCCAGATTTTGAAGGAGGCAAGAAACGAGCGGCAGCACTCGCGAAAGAGCGGGGCGGCCTTCCATTCGGGCGGCGCGATAAAATGGTCGAGTTCGACGACCTTGCACGTGGCGGCGATTTCAAGGCCCTCGGGCGAGGCTGTGAGCGAAGGCCAGTTGAGCGTCTCGAGATCGATCAGCGTGTGCGTGTTGATCTGCGGCTCGGAAAACAACCAGGTGCCGCCAGCCAGCCAGGCAAAGCCGCTTTGCCACTGTTTCACCTCCTCCGGCCTGGAGGGTCGTTTGATTTCAGTGATGGTGTTCAGGTCCATAGTTAATTCGACGGCGCCGCCGGATCCTCACCCTGCGTGGAATCAGGCATTGACGATCTCCTTCGCGCAGCGGTTGTGGGTTTCGATGACGGGCTTCATGTCCAGGGTCTCCACGTTACCGTTCCGCACGACGACCCTGCCGTTGATGACGGTGTATTTCGCGCCTTGAGGCGCACAGAGCACAACGGCAGCAACGGGATCCTGCAACCCGCCGGCGTAGCCGATGGTGTGGAGATCGAGGGAGAAAAAATCCGCGCATTTGCCCGGCTCGAGCGAGCCGATATCGTCGCGACCCAGCACGCGCGCGCCGCCGACCGTGGCGAGTTCGAGCACCTCGCGCGCCGTCATCCACTCCTTCTCGCGGACGGGATGCGATTGCGAAAGCAGGAAGTATTTGCGGGGACCCTCGGGCGGGAGAAGACCGATTTGCAACCGGGCGAGAAGCAGGGCCTGTCGGGCCTCGAGCAGGATGTTCGACGAATCGTTGCTGGCGGAGCCGTCCACGCCCAGGCCGACTTTCACGCCCGCGGCGAGGTATTTTTTGATCGGCGCGATTCCCGACCCCAGGCGCATATTCGAGCACGGACAATGCGCCGCACCACATCCGGTCCGGGCGAATTTCTTGATTTCGTCGTCATCCACGTGAATCGCGTGAGCGAACCAGACGTCCTCGCCGAGCCAGCCGTGGGTTTCCATCCAATCCACGGGACGAAGCTGGAACCGCTCCAGGGTGTAGCGCTCCTCATCGCGGGTTTCGCAGAGGTGGGTGTGGAGTTTGACTTTGTATTGACGGGCCAGAGCCGCCGAGTCGCGAAGGAGGGAAACGGTAACCGAAAACGG
Organism: uncultured Verrucomicrobiae bacterium; assembly: GCA_963763735.1. Lineage (GTDB taxonomy): Bacteria > Verrucomicrobiota > Verrucomicrobiia > Chthoniobacterales > Terrimicrobiaceae > DASTFP01. The sequence goes on from CAVXQK010000007.1 coordinate 21,408, forward strand.
TGAGCACGGCGCAAGGACGATCTGCGTCATCGAACCCGGTGAATCATCATGGTAGGTCTGGATGACACGCTCGCTGTCGCGCAGGATGAATGCTTCGTCCTCCACGCAATCGTCCGGCGGCAACCCGCCCTTCGACTGGCCAAGCGACATCGAACCGCGGCTGCAATGAAAGCGCACGCCGATGTCCTTTGCGGCCTCAATCTGGCAATCCACGTTGTTGCCATTCTTGAAAATGTAAGTGTGGTCGAAGACCGTGGTGCACCCGGAAAGGGCCAGTTCCGCCAGCCCGATGAGCGTACTGGCGCGAGAGGCCTCCTGGTTCGTGCGAGCCCAGATGCCGTATTGGGCCTGAAGCCACGGAAAAAGATTGTTGTTCTGCGCAGCAGGCAGGTTGCGCGTCAGGGTTTGGTTGAGATGGTGGTGCGTGTTGACGAACCCCGGCAGGACGATCTGGCCGGTAAGATCAAGCACCGTGTCCGCCGTGGCGGGCAATTCCTCATTCGAGCCCACCTGTTTGATGAAACCATCCTCCGCGTATATTCCAGCGCTTTTCAATTCGCGGCGTTGACCGTCCATGGTGACGAGAATCTCCGCATTCCGGGCGAGCAGGGTGTGCATACTATTGGGAAGCCAAGCCAAAAGAGGAACGATTCATACGGAGGTTGCTTGCAGAATGAAGCCGGCAAATCCGAATCGGGCGCGAAGCGCACGGGGCCAAAGAAGCGATGCAATCTCGGGAGCCATTTCGTCAGCCGCCGTGGGCGTGGAATCCGACACGATCGCCATGAATGGCGCCTGACAACTCGGTCAAGGCCCTTCCGCTGCGTCCGTTCCTGACGGCGATAATTTCGGCGAATACCGACACAGCTGTTTCGGCGGGTGTCTCGCTGCCGAGGTCGATGCCGATCGGGGATCTGATGCGGGTGACCTCGGCCTCGCTCAGCCCCGCGGCAAGAAGCCGGGCGCGGCGGTCTTCCCTGGTTCGCCGCGAGCCAAGAGCGCCGATGAAGCCAGCCGAGGATCGAATCGCCGCCAGCAAGGCAGGCTCATCGAATTTCCGGTCGTGAGTGCAAACGATTATCACCGAGCCCGCGCCCAGCCGACCCGCGGCTGCCAGCTTTTCGATACATACGTTCGGCCAACTCCCAAGCACCTCGTCGGCGGAGACAATCGACGCGGCGAAACGGCGGCGCGGTTCGCAGACGACCACGTCATAGTCAAGCAACCGCGCCAGGCGACAGAGCGCGTCCGTAAACCCGCTCTCGCCAATGATCAAAGCCAGTTCACGATTGCCAATGCGTTCAAGAAATTCCGTTTCACCCGTGGGAAGCGCGGCCAAACGCGTGCGCTTCCGATCAATCAGAAGGAAGCTTGCCGCGCGATCCGCCTGGCTGTCGGGAGCAAGCACGTCATCCACGCCGCGGCATTTCGTCATCGTGGCAGCGGTCTCTTTGTCGATGACAAGCTGGCGCAACTGCTCGCGATCATGTGACCAGTTGCTACTGATCACGAACTGCCCGTCGGGCGCGGTTGAGAGAGCATGGCCCAGTTCTTTGGAAAGTTGATACATCCAAACAAGGATCTCGCCGCCGCACACGAGACCGCCCGTCCCCAGCACGCTGTCGTCGGGACCAAACCGGAGGGATCGGGGTTTGCCTGTCGTCAGAACCTCGTCACAGGCCAGCGCGATTTCACCATCGACGCAACCACCGGCGAATGCGCCGGCTACTTTTCCTGTATCGCTCACGACCAGAGCCAGTCCCTGCGGATGAGGGGTGGAGCCGGTTGTTTTGACAACCGACGCCGCCGCGATCCGGCGGCCCTCAGATACCCAGCTCGAGACCGCCTCCATGACGGATCGTTCAGGCATCCGCCACCCACGGTCCAAGGCCGCGCGGTGACGGTGGAAGCTTCCACGGTCGGCGCCGCTGATCGGATGCCTTGGCAAAGGTTATCGTTTGGCCATCATCCCGCGCGCCCGCGACATGCTCCAACGAAGCGCGCGCAAAGGGTAGATCACGATCCGTTGCAGCCCGGACGACCGCGAGGACGGCCGCCTGCGACTGGACGTGCGAAGGCTCGGCGCCGCCTTTCCATCTGGACACCCCTTTCGAGCTGAAATCATTGATCAGCTTTGCCTTGGAAAAGTCTTGAGGAGGAACCAGCGGCATTTTTCGATCAATCCGAAGCCGTGGCAACGGCTCGAGGATGGTTCTCTAGATTCTCGCGGACGTGCTCGAAAAGGAACCTCAGAGTGACGGGCGAGCGATTTTCGAGAGCGAGCGGGCAGGGAGCGAGCCTGGCTTGCCCCAACTCTCGCAGGTCGGAAGAAAAGTCTCCCTGCCGAAAGCTCCCTCTCAGGAAGTCCTGACCTCTCGCAACCGAGCTTGCAAGGGCGCACGAGGAGCAACGCGGTTGCGTTCGCGACCCCCGGGCCAAGCAAAACAAGCGCGTTCAGGCCCGATACGGATTGCCCTATATCCGAGTGCCTGACGTTATAACGCTGTTCTTGGGGATGACGACGATTCCGTCGCGAATGTAAAATCCCTCGCCGTTCATTTCCTCATCCTTGCCCTCCGGGGATATGACGACGTTGTCGCCTATCCGGGCGTTTTTGTCGATGATGGCCTTTCGGATGTTACAGCCGCGACCTATTCCGATGCAGGGACGGTCCGCCCGTTCCTTGACCATATCCGACTCGTACTCGTCGGCCCCCATCAAGATAACGTCCTTAAGGACTGTGTCCGAATCGATCATGGAGCGAATGCCGATGATACTGTGTTCAATGATCGACTTCTCGATCGTGCATCCATCGGCGATCAAGGACCGATCGATCTGGGACGAACGCACGATGCTCGCCGGCAGGAACCGCGGATTCGTATAAACGGTTCCATCCCCGCTGAAGCTGAATTTGGGATTGGAATCGGTGAGGTTCAGATTGGCCTCGAAAAACGCGCCGATCGTTCCGATGTCCTCCCAGTAGCCCTGAAAAATATAGGCCTGCACCTTGTATTTCTCGATGGCTGCCGGAATGATATTTTTGCCAAAATCGGCAAAATCGTTTTCGAGGCACTCTGTGAGAACTTCGCGTTTGAAAACGTAGATACCCATCGACGCCTGGTAGAGGTCGGCATCGCCGGGCAGGCCGATGGTATGCAGGAGATCAGCGGGAATGCGCAGGCTGTTGAGAACCTCGGGGTCTTTCGGCTTCTCAACAAATTCGACGATCCTGCCCTTCTCATTGGTATGCATGATCCCGAAACCCGTCGCCGCCGTCCGATCCACGGGGATGGTGCCCACAGTCAGGTCCGCATGGGTCTCAAGGTGCTGGCGCAGGACGCTGCGGTAGTCCATCTTGTACAGTTGATCGCCGCTCAGAATGATATAGTAATCGACCGGTTGCTCGAGAAAGTAGCGGAGGTTCTGCCGGACGGCGTCCGCTGTGCCCTGATACCAATGCGATCCCTTGGGCGTCTGCTGCGCCGCCAGTATCTCAACGAAGCTTGGCGTGAAATTGTCGAATTTGTAAGTGTTGTTGATATGCTGGTGCAGCGACATGCTGTTGAACTGGGTGAGCACATAAATCGTGCGAATGTCGGAGTTCAGGCAGTTGCTGATGGGGATATCGACCAGCCGGTACTTCCCACCGAGCGGCACGGCGGGCTTGGCCCTTTCCTTTGTCAGCGGGAAAAGCCGGGTGCCGGCTCCTCCGCCCATGATAATTGCAAGAGTACGGTCGGTCGGGAGGATCAGGGGAAGCTCACTCATAAAAGAAACTGAATCTTCCCAGCTTTCTCCGAATTGTCACGATCCAAGAAGGTGAGATCCGCAGGAGCCGGCGTGAGGAGGCTTTGACACAGCATTGCCACAAACCCATTTACCAGATAGAGCATATGGGACCCCACCCTCCTTCTTATGAGCGCCCATCCCCTTGCAGGCAAACCCGCACCGAAAGACCTCCTGATCGACGTGAGCCGGATCGAAGAGGCATTCTATGTATCAAGGCCAGATCCGGCCGACCCCAACCAGCTTGTCAGCTTTGGCACGAGCGGCCATCGCGGCACCAGCTCCAATGCGACGTTCACCGAAGCGCACATTCTCGCCATTACGCAGGCGATTTGCGAATACAGGAAAAACCAGGGGGTCACCGGGCCTCTCTTTATGGGCAAGGACACCCATGCTCTCTCGCGCCCGGCCGAGCGCGTCGCGCTCGAAGTGCTCGCCGCGAACGGAGTGGAAACCTTCATCCAGAGCGGTGACGGCTTCACGCCGACGCCGGTGATTTCGCGGGCCATTCTCACGCACAACAAAGGTCGCTCGGAAGGTCTCGCCGACGGCATCGTCGTCACCCCGTCGCACAATCCGCCGACGGACGGTGGTTTCAAATACAATTTGCCAAACGGCGGGCCGGCGGACACGGATGTCACGGACTTGATTCAGGACCGCGCCAACGAACTGTTACGGGTCGGCAACCGGGACGTTCGACGCATCGATTTCGAAGCCGCTCTCAAGGCCGACACAACCCACGCGGAGGACTTCGTCACGCCCTATGTGCAGGATCTGGCAAACGTCATTGACCTGGAAGCCATTCGTTCCGCCGGAGTGAAGATCGGCGTGGATCCTCTTGGTGGCGCGTCCTTGGCTTACTGGCAGCCATTAGCCGAGCGTTACGGTCTGGAGATCACAATCGTGAATCCCAACGTCGACCCAACCTTTGCGTTCATGACGGTGGACCATGACGGTAAGATCCGCATGGATTGCTCGAGTCCCTTCGCGATGGCGAGCCTGGTAAAACTCAAAGACCGGTTTGACATTGCCTTCGGCAACGATCCCGACGCGGATCGGCACGGCATCGTCACACCGTCCGTCGGTCTCTTGAATCCAAACCATTATCTCGCCGTCGCCATCCGATACCTCCTCACGCATCGTCCGCAATGGCCGGCCGGCGCGGTCGTCGGCAAAACCCTCGTCAGCAGCTGCCTCATTGATCGCGTGGTCAAGAGCCTTGATCGCAGGCTTTGGGAAGTGCCTGTAGGCTTCAAATGGTTTACGCCGGGCCTGTTCGACGGCTCCTGTTGCTTCGGCGGCGAGGAAAGCGCCGGCGCGAGCTTCCTGCGGCTCGACGGCACGGTCTGGAGCACCGACAAAGATGGCCTCATCCTCAGCCTGCTCGCAGCGGAAATTACCGCATGCACCGGAAAGGATCCCGGCGCGCACTACCAGGAGCTCACCGCCGAATTCGGCACGCCATATTACACCCGCATCGACGCCGCAGCGACGCCCGAGCAGAAAAGCCTGCTCAAGAAGCTTTCGCCTGAAGCCGTCACCGCCACCGAACTCGCCGGTGAATCGATCACGGCGAAACTCACGCGCGCTCCCGGAAATGATGCCCCGATCGGCGGGCTGAAGGTCGTCTCGGACAGCGGCTGGTTTGCCGCGCGCCCTTCCGGCACCGAGAACATCTACAAACTGTACGCCGAGAGCCTTAAAAGCGCCGAGCATCTCGCCGCCATCGTTGAGCAGGCGCAGGAAATCGTCAGTCGCTCACTTGGCGGACAGTGAGCCCGGCCGGACCACCTCCATGGCACTTCGTTGCCGGGGGATTGGAGGCAAACCTGCTCCAACCCATTTGGCAGTCAATCCTTGAGTCAGGCGCGGCACCGTCGTTAAGACGCCCGCAGCGATACTATGCGTTATTTTTCGGCCGAAAATATTAACGCTCGCAGGAGAATGAGACGTGCGCATTATTCATGCGAGTTGGCGTGCGACCGTTGACGAACTCCGAATGGGTGTTAAGCGAGCGGTTCGCCTCCTTGCTTGCCTCTCGGAAGGCGAACCGCTGCTTATGCAATCGCGTCGACAATCTAGGCGCGAGGACTTCTTTGTTCACGCCAAATGGGTTGAGCGAGGCAATATCGTGGATCGACCTTTCCAATTCAGCAGCGAATGGGCCAATTCGAGGTGACAAGATTAGCATTACCGGGAAAGAGATCGCTTCAATTCCCGCGAGTCCGCCCTGACAGGAAAGAGCCGCCCGGTACAGACGAAGGCCTCGCTCTTCGAACTCCCGGTCAACCTTAGTGCTGGACGGCTCACCAGACGCAGTCTAGATAGGGACGCGGATCGCGGCCTTATCCGAAGTCTTTAACGGCTTCAAAGTTCGAATCCCCCAACCCAAAAACATTATGCCAACAGCCAAAAGCAAACGCAAACCAAACCCCGCTTTGATGAAACCCGTTCAGCCTGATGATACGCTCGCAAAGATCGTGGGATCGACGCCGCTCCCGCGTAGCGAACTCACCAAGAAAATTTGGGATTACATCAAGAAAAACAAACTTCAGGACGAAAAAAAGAGGACGCTCATTAATGCCGACGATGCCCTCAAGGCTGTTTTTGGCGGCAAGAAGCAAGTTACCATGTTCGAGATGACGAAGCACGTTTCCGGACATGTAAAATAATAGCGAGCCAAGCCCGGAAGAGCCGCCACCCGTCCGGGGGCAGACGGCGCGCCAGAGGCGAAACGCCTGGCAGACAGGCCATTGTCTCGGCTATTCGAAGTTTCCTTCGGCATTTGCTCGATTCGAAACGCCCCGGGACCTCAGGCTTCGCCGCACCGAGAAAGTCGCGGGCGGCGAGCGTCCATTTGCCATTGACGCTGGCTTCGTCGGGGAGGAACGATCGTGCGGGCCGGCCGCGACAGGACCCAGCGGGCAGAACGGTTGACCAGCCAGCCCGCTCCTTGCGCGGGCACGATCCCCTGTTGGCGTCTGATCCAGGTTGGGCGTCTTGAAGGGAAATCGTATCGGCCTGGAGCTACCCGCCAACGACAGCGTCCGAAGCTCGCACGCGCTGTCGTTGATCAGCAACTGCGCTCATATCCTGCGATGACCTGCTCGCGCTCAGGGGCGCTTCCGGGGCTCAGGAATAACATCGCTTCGCCACCACGCCTACGCGGTGAAACCAAGCGATTTGCCGACAGCAAAGGCCCAAAAACGGGAATACAGAGAAAATATCTCCTTGCGAAAGTGGCAAGCTAAATGAAGTTGAGCGCCTATGTCGCTAAACAACATTACAAGTTCCGAACTCAGAAAGCTTATTTCCATTGTTGAGAGGAAAGAAGGCGTAAAGGAAGAACTGGCAAAGATTGAATCCAAGCTCTCTGCTTATTTGTCGCCGGAGCCGGCCACCCCAGTGCGCGTTGATCGCAGAACGCGCGCCGCACGAGCGCTCCGTGTCAGTGAGGCTCTCGGAGGGAAAGCTCGCGGGTCGAAGGCCCGGCAAGCCGCCGCGAAAACTGCGACGAGCTCACGCGGCCCGAAGCCCGGTCAGAGGCGCGGAGCGTTGAAGGATTCCATCTTGGCAGCGCTCCAAAAGGCAGGCGGCGATGGTCTGGCAGTCAAGGATCTCGCAGCAGCCCTCGGCGTGAAAAGCCAGAATGTGCACGTTTGGTTCAGCAGTACGGGGAGAAAGGTCAAGGGCGTTACAAAGATTGCAGCGGGCCGTTGGAAGTACAACGGGAATTAAGCTCCGGGCTGCAAGGACGAGCCGGCGCCGCCCCTTTCTAATGTTCGGAACCGGTGTCGGTAGCCCCGTCGGGGTCGTATATTATTCGTAAAAGTTGCGATCCCAACGATGGGCCTTTAATTTCCCGGCCTTTTCGAGCGAAAGACCGCGCCCGTCTCCAGCCTGGCAGTTCCGTTCCACGTTCCGCACCGAGCGCATTCCCGGAATGACCGTGGATACGGCCGTGTGACTTAGCACGTAACGCAGCGCCGTTTCAGCCAGTTCATCCAGGCCAATATTAAGATCGGAAGCAATGCGCAATGCCCGCTCGTAGACTTGCCGCTTCCGGTCGCCTCTGAAGTAGGTGCTGCGGAAATCACCCTCTTCAAACGTGGTATCCGGCGTGATCTTTCCGGTCAATCCTCCTTCATCCAGAGCCACGCGCACAATAACGCCAACTCTATGCCGTTCACACGCGGGATAGAGCCGGTCTTCCGGGCTTTGTTCGAAAATATTATGGATGACCTGAACCGTGTCCACCGCTCCGGTTTCAATTAGTTTAATTGCATTCTCCGGCTGGCAATCGTTTATCGAAACGCCAAAATACTTAAGCTTGCCCTGTTCCTTGAGTTTCTGAATGGCCTCCAGCCAGTCTCCCTGATCGACCCATTCGTCGGACCAGACGTGAAATTGCTGCACGTCAATTGTTTCCAAGCCGAGATTCTCAAGGCTTGCTTCCGTAGAGGCGACGACATGCTCAGCGGGAAACGCCTTCGCCACCGGCAGCCCGGAGGGGGCCGGCCATACGCCGTTCTTTGGCGGAATTTTCGTTGCGACGTGGACCGATTCGGAGCGTTCTCTTACAACCCGCCCCACGAGCCTCTCGCTGTGGCCGTCCCCATAAGCCAGAGCGGTGTCGATGAAGTTTAGTCCCAGATCAATTGACTTATGCAGCGCCTTGAGGGACTCGTCGTCCGAAGCGCCGATCCAGCTGCTCTTGCCGATTCCCCACGCGCCGTAGCCGATTTCCGATACTTTTAATCCTGTCTTGCCGAGTTCTCTGTAGTTCATTTTCTGATCCTCTCTTTCATAAATCCTCAACAGCCAAGTGGCTCCGATCTCTCCCGCTCCGGCGCGGCAGCTTGAGCAAGGTTTGGGCGAGAGCTTTCACTTCGCACGGCGCTTCACTACGTAGCCATACTGGATCGGCCATACAGGCTCCTCCTCCAAGGTGTGCTGCGCCTTGATGGCCCAATAGGGTTCACGCAGCAATTCCCGCGCGAGAAAGACCAGGTTGGCCTGACCGCTTGTAATTATTTCATCGGCATACTGTGGATCGCTAATCAATCCTACGGCCCCGGTCCGAATTCCCACTTGTTCGCGGATACGATGGGCGAAGGGCACCTGGTAGCCTTTGGCGACGGGAACCTTCGCGTCGTTCACAGTTCCGCCGGAGGAAACGTCAATCAGATCCACGCACAGGTCCCTGAGCCGCTCGCAAAGAATGACAGATTGCTCAATGTCCCAACCTCCCTCCACCCAATCGGTTGCCGAGATGCGCACCAACAAAGGCAACCCCTCAGGGATGATCCTGCGCAGACGCTCGGCGAGCCTTAGCAGAAAGCGCATGCGGTTCTCTAAACTGCCGCCGTATTGATCCGTGCGGCGGTTGCTGATTGGGGACAGAAACTGGTGGAGCAGGTAGCCGTGGGCGGAATGGATCTCGATGACCTTGAAGCCCGCAGTGAGAGCGCGTCGTGCCGCGGCTTCCCACGCCTGGATGTAATGTTCTATTCCCGCTTCGTCGAGTGATTTCGGAACCGGATCTGCCTCGGTAAAGGGAATGGGACTGGCGCCGACAAGCGGCCACCCGCCTTCCGCGGCGGTCAGGCTGGCGCCTCCTTTCCACGGCACCTCGCGGCTGGCCTTGCGTCCGGCGTGGGCGAGTTGGATTCCGGGAGCCGCTCCCTGTCCCTCCAAAAACCTTGCGATACGCGCAAGCGGTTCAATGTGCTCATCTTTCCAGATTCCCACATCCCTGGGCGTAATCCGCCCATCGGCGGCCACCGCGGTAGCCTCGACGACCACGAGACCTGCCCCACCCATAGCCCGACTTCCGAGATGGACCAGGTGAAAATCATTCGCGAACCCCTCATTCGCCGAGTACATGCACATTGGCGACATTGCAATTCGATTGCGGAAGGTTACATCCCGAATCGTTATCGGGGTAAACAGATCCACTTCGGGCACCTCCCTATCGTGATCGCAGATGGCTCTGCCAACGCGAGCGCCTGTTTCGCGCGAGGGATGTTTAGCCAATGGCGTCGCTGGAGTTGTTGATTGCGTATTCATATTTCCGACCGCTGATGCGGCAAAGACAACCTTCGAATCTCAGAGGTCTTCACCTTCGAATTGTGCGTGATGGAGCGCCGCGCATCAAACCGAACTTTTGAGCCCGCGTTGCGCGTTCCTTGCAACGCAAGGCCCGCCGCTAGTGCAAGTCGCGCAGCGTGCGATGGAGAATCATGAGCATTGCTGCCGTGGCGCCCCAGATGAAGCGGTCGCCATACGGGATTGCCCAGAAATCGCCGCGGATGTCGCCGAACATCCGGAAGTGGCGCTGGTGATTCAACGGATCAAGGAGAAACGAAAGCGGCACTTCGAAGACATCGGCCACTTCGAGTGGATCCAGCTTTAATTCGAACGGCGGCTCGACCCATCCCACCACCGGTGTTACGCGGTAGCCCGTTACGGTTTCGTAGGGCGCGAGTTCGCCCAATATCGCGACACGCTCCGCAGGCAGTCCGACTTCCTCGGTCGCTTCGCGCAATGCCGCGTGCGCAAGCGAGGCGTCCTGAGGCTCCACACGTCCGCCGGGAAAACTGATCTGACCCGGATGATCGGGCAAGCCGGTGCTGCGCTCGGTCAGCAGCAAGGTGAGACCGCCGGGACGATTGACGATGGGAACGAGCACGGCGGCCGGCGTCGCAGGCCCTTCACGCCCTGGCAGCCGGAAACCATCGCTCAGCCCCCGCGCTGCCGGAGGCGTGGGGCGCGCGAGACGCTTCTGAAGCCAATCCCTTTGGAAGGACGGGGCAAGCGAGAACAGCGGGAGAGGCATTGCGAAGACGCGGCGGAAGCCGCGTCTCAACTCTCAACTCTCAACTCTCAACTCTCAACTCTCAACTCTCAACTCCGCCCTCTCATGGACCTAAGCGCCCCTCCGCTGCGAGCAGAGCGTCTCTGCGGGGTCACCCACCGTGCGAGCGACCTCCTCGCGCAAAATGTAGGTATACTGCTTGCGCAGGCGGTGAATAAGCGTCTTGACCGATCCTACGCTGACTTGCAACTCATTCGCGACCTGTGCGTAGGAGAGCAAAGGGTCGCTGTTAATGGGGTCGAGAAAAGGCCTCAGCGCTTCGAACGTCGATGTCTTTCCCGCGGCGGCGAATTTCCGGCGAAGCCGGCTGATGGCTTCGTCCAGCAAGGTCATCGCCCACCGTGCATCGAAAATCTTGTCCGCGGTCAATAAATCGGATGGCTCCAGCTGATACCGATCTTCGGCAGACTTCGCGTCCAGGGGGACAATGACCATGTTTCCTCCTCTTTTAAGCCGCCTTACGCGGTCAGCCTCGTCCGCAAGGTAATTCTGCAATGAAGCCAGCAGAAACGATCGAAACCGGCCCTTGAGAGGGTCAACCGTGCCAAAGCTTTGCGCTCAAAAAGATGGAGGAAAAAGCCCTGGGTCAGGTCTTGCGCATCGTCGGGACCGTATCCGCGCCGCCGCGCAAACGCATAGAGGGGATACCAGTAAAGTCCGCACAACTCAGCAAGGGCGGCCTTGGCGCCAGGAGCCTGGCTCTGAGCCGAGAGCAACACCATGCTCCAACGCGTATCGCGAAATCGGCCCCCGCCGTCCTCCGGCGATCGATAGTCCGGACTCGAATCTATATGAAATTGTCGACACCCTCGGCGGTTCCGATGTCTTTGTAGTTACTGATGGACGTTGGTTATTTGGTCGAGTGGACAGGGGATGAACGCAGCAGCCAACGCGGTGACGGAGGGTAGGTCCGATGGAGACAGCAAAGAGCCGGGCGCCTTTTGAATTGGGGCGCCCCGACTCCGCGGGGAAATCACGTTCGACCTGGTTTGCGCTACGAAATCCGCTTTTTTGCCGCCTTTGGATGGCGACTGTGTTCTCTGGTATGTTCGTCTCTGCTCAAGATGTAACGTCAAGCTCTCCCTCATGGCGGCAATCGCCTCGGCTCCGTTCTTCGTCTTCACGCTGCCCGCCGGAGCCCTTGCCGACATCGCGGATCGGCGCGTGGTAATTGCCGGCGCCATGCTATGGCAGGCGGCCTGCTCCGCGTTCCTTGCTTTTGGGATATGGACGGACGCGACAAGCCCGGTCGCCGTGCTCATGAGCGTATTTGCGCTGGGGATTGGCCTTGCGTTTACCGCCCCGGTTTGGGGCGCAATTGTTCCGGATATCGTGAGCAAGGAGGAACTCGCCTCCGCCATCACGCTGGAAGGGGTGCAATTGAATCTCTCAGGCATCCTGGGTCCCGCACTCGCCGGATTGCTGCTGCCGCTGATCGGCGCACCGCTGCTGGTTACCTTCAATGCGCTGGCGTTCCTCGTGGTCGCTCTGGTCGTATCGCAGTGGAAGCCCAGCCAGATGCCGCCGGCCAGGCTTCGCGAAAACTTTGCCGAATCGTTCATCAGTTCGCTGCGGTATGCCGGCAACTCGAAGCGCATGAAGATCATCCTTTTCCGCGGCGTTCTCTTCTCCCTTGTAATATCGTTCGTCCCGGCGCTTCTGCCTGTCGTCGCGTTCAGAGAATGCGCCTGTTCGGCTTCCCAACTCGGCCTTATCTTTGCCTGCGTGGGAGTTGGGTCCCTGGCAGGAGCGGTGTTCGTACTGCCTTACCTCAGAGAGCGGATCTCGCCCAACGCAATCATTTCGATCGCGGCGGCCATGGTGACCGCGGTGCTCTTTGCGATGACCTTCGTCCGCCAATTGCCCGTTTTGATCCTATCCGCGTTGTTCGCGGGCGTGGCTTGGGCGCTGGCGGGTTCCGAGCTTTGGGTGGCTGCCCAGCAGGTGATGCCGGGATGGATCCGAGGACGGATGAACGCGTTTCTGATCATTCTGGGACAAGGCAGTATGGCGCTCGGAGCGGTTGCATGGGCGACGGGAGTCGCGCAAGCTGATTTGAACCTGACCTTTGCCTCGGGGGCGATTCTCGCCCTCGCTGTGCTGGCTCTCGGACGTCGATTTTCAATCAACTTCGCCGCCGATGCCAGCGTTGACGCCGCACCGCTCGATCATCTGCACGTTCTGCCGGTCGCCCCTGAGCACGACGACGGCCCGGTCACGATTACGATCGACTACACCATCGCCAAAGAGCATCGAGACCAGTTCCGGGTGCTGATGCAAGAAGTTCAAGCCGCCTGCCGGCGCAACGGCGCGTTCCATTGTCGGCTCGACGAAAGCCTGGAACAGCCGGGGTGGTTCCGCCTCGAATACCTGGTGGCTACCTGGGCGGAACATCTTCGTCAGAACATGCGCATGACCGTCGATGAAACGCGGGTATTCGAAAGCGCCTGGAATCTCCACGCGGGCCAGTCGAAACCGATCGTGCGCCATTACCTTTCGATCCAGAGATGAAGGTGCGTTTTGCGCCCCTCAGAACTCGACGGCTTCGAGGAGATCAATCACATGCGGCGCCTGGGGGTCGACAATGCTTATTTTCCTCGCGGCGACACGCCTGTCCGCGAATAACACCTGCAGACTGTGTTTCTTGGGCGACCAGTTCGGCCGCACCTTGGTGGACGGGGTTTTCTCCCTTCTCCTTTTCTCACTATTCTGTTCCTTGTTCCAATCATCCCTGCGTCCCTCGTCGATTTCCTTGATCGGATAGGTCAGGTGCACCGTGAACTCTGCACTGCCGCGGGCGTCGAGCAACATTTCCAGCGCCTTGCGTTCAGGGTTGCCGTACTCGCCATCGCCCGAAAACACGTAGTGGTCCGCGGCGATGCGCTCGAAGAAGTTTCGCTCCAGATTGTTGGAACTGCCATGATGCGGAACCTTGATCAGATCGACATGCATCGTGCTGCCGCCGCCCGCGTCCAGGATGCCGGCGAGTTGCAACCCCTCAATGATCTTGTCACCGCGCGCATCGCCGGTAAGCAGCATCCGCTTGCCCTCGGCTTCCGCGACCATCACCAGGCTCGAAAGATTCGGGACAGATTTGTCGACATAGGCAGCGAGCGCCTCAGCCGGTTGCTTGCCCTTCGCTTTTAAAGCGCGCAGCCATTTGTCGTGTTGTTTTCTTAACGCGTCAACCTCGGGCTGCATCGGTCCCACGACTGTGAACGTCAAGCCCTTGCCCATGTCGATTCCCCCCCCCGTGCCGCCGGTCGCCAGGATTAGCTTTCCGCCGAACTCCGGGTTGCGCGGGAAATCCAGTTTCTCGGCGTCGATGCGCAAGCGGTAACCCTGTTCGATGCTGGCCAGAACTTTCAGATTATCGACGACGACGTCCTGGGTAATCTCGGGGCGGTCGCCGACCTCGATGATGGCGTCCGCGGGCAACTCGCCGGAGGCCGCCGCAGCGCCGAACTGGCTCCGGAACGCGGCAGTCAGCTCCTCGGGCTTGTTGCCGATAATGTCGTCGAAGCTGTTGTGCCACAAGCTGAGAACCCGCAGCATCTGGGGCCTTCGCTCGTCCTGCGCCTCGACCATCTCCTTGGTCAGGTCGAGGATGCCCCGGATGTGATCGTCGTCGATATGGCTGACCATGAGCAAATCGACGGGAAGCGAATCCTGATGGGAAAGCCCTCGAGCGGTTCTGAGCTGTTCAAGCCGGGGCTTCAGGTGCGGCTTGTAAACGCCCGTCGGCCCGCCGTCTATCATCATCAGACCGGGATCGTCCTTCGATCCGAAGTGCAGGAGGAGACAGTCGCCCTTGCGTGCTCGCCGGACCTCCAGGCTAAAGATCATGATCTCCTTCTCAAATGCTTTGAAACGCTCGCAAAACGTCGAGCATCCCGTGCCCTTGGAAGCTGCGTTCGCGGTCGAGATTGGTCGCGCTTTCGCAGAGAATCTGCTTGATCTGCCTGGGGCGGCCCACAAGCTCCGAATAGCGTGCCATCAGCATCGCCGCGGCACCGCTCACGTGAGGCGCCGCCATGCTGGTGCCGTCGAGATCGCCCCAGGTCCCCTCGGGCATCGGCGCTCGAATTCGCTCGCCCGGTGCGACCAGATCCGGTTTCAGCCGCCCGTCGCCGGTCGGTCCGCGGCTCGAGAAGAAACTGACGCCGTATGTGTGCGGCCAGTAGCGATGGGTGGCCCCAACGGTGATGACGCCATCCGCATTGCCCGGATCGGTGATGCTGAACGCGGCATAACTCTCGTAAACTCCCTCCTTGGTCTCAAAGTTCTGGTAGCCGTGATTTCCCGCCGCCGCGACCACGACCACTCCGCTCTCGACCAAGCGCTCGCACTCCTCGCACACCGGCGTGCGCCCGCATGCGAAATTCCGGACATCATGCCGGATGGACAGGCTGAGATTGGCGCCGTGAATCGCGATAAAGCGATTCCGCTCATTCATGTAGCGGATGTACTGGAGCGCGCCCATGATTGCAAATTCGGTATCCTTAAGGTTTGGCGCCAGCACGCGGAAGTCGTAAAGACCGATGTCCGGACACATGCCGTCGGCATGATCGTCGCTCGGGCCCACCGCTTTTTCCGCGTTCTCCTTGCTTGCACCAATGATACCCGCAACGTGCGTACCGTGGTTGCTGAATGGCGGCGTATCGGGCTTTATTTCCACGAACCTCTCGACGAGTTCCCAGTGAATTGACCGTCCGCTCATTGCGTCCTCCGCCAGCGCCTTGAGATCATTGCCAGCCTCGGACGCCTCCGGTCTTTTGAGCAGGAAATTCCGCGCGAGCAGCTCTTCGACATTTGCCTTCCTTATGCCTGGATTCAAGTTGCTTAGACTTAATACCTTGCGGAAATTGCTGAAATCGAAGCTTCTCCGGACGCGACTTTTCTTTCCGTTCGCCTCCCTGAAGGCGGCGTGATTGCCGTCGATACCGGAATCGATGACCGCCCACGCAATCTCATTGCAATTGACGCTGAAAAGAGACCTCGCTGCATCGGCCTTGACCGCTGGTATCGATCTGGTGAGGGCCGGTGTCGCGCTGCGATTGAGCGAGATCTGCCAGACCGAGGGCTCCGCGTCTTCCGGCCTTGCCAGTATTTCCTCGAACAAATCGGTCAGCGGCTTTGCCAGCGCTTCGGCGGTCGACATCTTGAGGATTTCACCGATTCGATCGGCGACGGTCGCAGTCGAAGCCAGCCTTTTTTTTCCTCGCGAAGAAACGGTTCCCGCCCAGAGAATAAGGGCGGCCAGCGCCACGTAGCGATCGAGGGCGCCCGTGTGGTGTCCCATCGCGCTGCGCTTCTTGGAATGCCACGCTCTGGCGGCGTCAAGCGCTCTTTCGATGGCCGCCTCGATCTTCCCGGGGCTAAGAGCTGCTGATCGCCTCTCGCCGGCCGGGGGTTCCCCGCCGCGTCCGTAGCTTTCCAGCATCTTTTGGGTGCGCTTTTCGTGCCACCATTCTGTCATTGGAACGACAACGCTCAAGACCTCCAGGAAGCGAAGGCGCGCGGCGACGATAGCCTGCAGGTAGGCAACGTCGGCTTCATCCCGAACCAGGCGCCGGGCAATCTTTGCCGCGACGTGGCCTGCGGCCAGCGTCTTGTGAGGCGTAATCAGCAGGTCAAGCGCCTCAGCCGGATTCTCCGCGAAGGCGATCCACACGTCGCCGAGGATCGGCGAGTCTTGCAATTGCCGACGGTCGTCGGTGGGACCAAGCAGGATGAACTCTACCAGGGTTCGCGGAATCGGCAGCGGCATGGCTCAAATTGCGAAGAAAATCACTCCCGTCGGTCGATGATGGATCGATTGGCAACGAGTTTAGCTCTCCCGCTTCGAGCTCCGGCGCCGTCCGGCAGGAATCAGAACGGTGAGTCCGGGAAGTAAAACTCCTTCGCGTTATCCTTGGTAATCAGCACCGAGGGGATGATCGTCTTGTCGGGCAGTTTCTCGCCCTTGAGTCGCGCGTCCGCCGTCAGCTTGATCGCGTCGTAAATCATCTTTGGAGAATATGTTACGTCCGCCTGGAGCAGCGGATTGCTTCCATCGAGCACCGACTTGATCATGCCCTTTGCTCCGGCACCGCCCAAGACGATTTTGATATCATTGCGCTTTGCCTGGTCGATGGCTTTGAGAACACCGACAGCCATGTCGTCATCAGAGGCCCAGACCGCATCGATGTGTTTGAAGCGCGTCAAATAATCCTGCATGACCTTGAACGCGTCATCGCGGTTCCAGTTCCCGTGCTTCGCATCCAGGATCTTGATGTCCGGATATTTCTTAATGACGGAGTTGAAACCCTCCACACGCTCATTGTCGATCGTGGTCGGGATGCCGCGGAAGACAACGATATCGCCCTTTCCATTGAGAGCCTTGGCCAAATACTCGGCGGACACCTTGCCAAAGGCCGTGTTGTCGCCTGCAACGTAAGCGTCCTGCGCGCTGGTGTCTGTCAGACCCCTATCCACCACGGTCACGTAAATACCCTGGTTTTTAAGCTGTGCCACCGGTTTGGTGAGCGACGCAGATTCGAACGGAAGGACGACCAACGCGTTGATCTTGCTGACCGTAAGCAGGTCTTGCAGCTGATTGGCCTGTTCGGGAGGGCTCCCAGCGGTCCTCACGGTGACCTTCAATCCCGGGTGCGCCGTTTCAAGCTCCTTCTTCGCCTGATTTGCCCAGTAGACAACGCCACCGGTCCAGCCGTGGGTGGCGGCTGGAATTGAAACGCCCAAATTGACTTTTTCCTCCGCCAGCCCGCTCGATGCGGCGCAGAGCAGCGCCGCGGCGATGGCAACGAGAGTTGATTTGCGGGTGACGACCTTCATGGCGATTGGTCGGACGGTCGAAATTGCCTTGCGAACAAGAGCCGCGGTTGTTGCTTCTTTTTGCGATAAACAGGGGGGGGTATTCATGGTTCTTTGCACGATATGCATTGTTCG
The DNA here is from genome assembly GCA_963763735.1 of uncultured Verrucomicrobiae bacterium. Lineage (GTDB taxonomy): Bacteria > Verrucomicrobiota > Verrucomicrobiia > Chthoniobacterales > Terrimicrobiaceae > DASTFP01. The sequence goes on from CAVXQK010000007.1 coordinate 39,022, forward strand.
CTCATGGGCGCCACAAATTTCGAACTCCGGAGGCTTGGAAAAGACGCAGAGAGATCAACGCGACCCAACGCTGTCAACGCGTAGCCGACCTCGCATTGATGTCGAACTCCCTCCAATTTCACCGTAGCCCATCAGCCAATGCGAGTGAGCAAAACGCTTCGGCCGATTGATCAGTTGCGTTCGAGGCGGCTTCCGGTGATCAAAACGGTGAGTCCGGAAAGTAGAATTCCTTCGCGTTGTCCTTTGTAATCAGCACCGACGGGATGATGATCTTGTCCGGCAGCTTCTCGCCCTTCAGCCGCGCCTCGGCAGTGAGCTTAATCGCGTCGTAAATGAACTTCGGCGAATAGGACACGTTTGCCTGGATCAAAGGGTTGCTGCCTTCCATGAGCGTCTTGATGGCGCCCTTGGCGCCGGCGCCACCGAAAACGATCTTGATATCGCTGCGTTTGGCTTGCTCGATGGCCTTGAGCACACCCACCGCCATATCGTCATCGGCCGCCCAAACCGCGTCGATTTCTTTGAAGCGCGTCAGGTAGTCCTGCATCACCTTAAAAGCATCGTCGCGGTTCCAGTTGCCATGCTTGGCGTCCAGGATCTTGATGTCCGGATAGTTCTTCATGACGGAGTTGAAGGCATCCATGCGCTCGTTGTCGAGGGTGGTGGGAATGCCTCGGAGGACAACGATGTTGCCTTTCCCATTCAGGGCCTTGGCGAGGTACTCCGCAGCGATCTTTCCGAAGGCCGTGTTGTCACCGGACACGTAGGCGTCCTGCGCACTGGTGTCGGTGAGGCCACGGTCTACTACGGTCACGTAAACACCCTTATTCTTGAGCTGAGCAACAGGCTTGGTCAGCGAGGCCGACTCGAACGGGAAGATGACCAGCGTATTGATCTTGGTGACGGTCAGCAGATCCTGCAGTTGGTTCGCCTGCTCGGGGGCGTTTCCCGCGGTCTTGACGGTGACTTTCAGGCCGGGATGCGCCTTCTCGAGTTCTTTCTTCGCCTCGTTGGCCCAGTGCACAATTCCCGCCGTAAAGCTATGGGTGGCTGCAGGGATAGATACGCCAAGGTTGACGGGCTCCTCCGCGCTTCGGGCCGGACTGGCGCAGATCAATCCCACCGCCGTGGCAATAAGAGCCAATTTGCAGATGGCGAATCTGGTTTTCATTGGTCGAACGTTCACCCACGCGCGGTGGGCAAAAGCCTCAAATTTTGGCGTTCCTTTTTTCTCCGGATTTGATGAGGGGGTAACCATAAAGCAGTATTCTGGGTTGCTTGATGATCAGCCAGCTCGGAGACGAAAGAAAGCACGGAGTTGAATTCTCATTTGCGCCGACGCTGCATGAAGGCGACCACGATGATCACGAAGCCTTGCACCGCGGCGTTGAGGTAGACGCTGATGATGTTTGTGAGGTTCAGGATATTGCTGATAACCGACAGGAGAATCGCCCCGATCACCGTGCCGGTGATGCTGCCGGCACCACCCTTCAACGCGGTACCGCCGACGATGACCGCGGCAATGGCCTCCAACTCCCACAGCAGGCCGGTGCTCGGTGAAGCCGAACCGAGCCTCGGCACATATAACAGCGTGGCAACGCCCACACACACGCCCAGCAGCATGTAAGTCATCACCTTGATGCGGTCGACATCCACCGCGGCATAGCGAGCCACCTGCTCGTTGGACCCGATGGCCTGCACATAGCGGCCGTAAGCGGTGCGATTGAGAATGACACCGCCAATGACAGCCACCATAGCGAACACCCAGACGGGCACCTGGATGCCCATCAGGCTTCCGTAGTATACCGGGCTGTAAACATCGGACAGCGTATTATCGAGCGTAATGGCGCCACCGTCGGCAAAGTAGGTGAGATACGCGCGATAGATCCCAAGGGTCCCCAGCGTGACGATAAAGGGCTCGATGCGCCCCCGTGTGATGAGGAGACCGTGCGCCAGGCCGAAAACCGCGCCGAGCACGAGCGCGAAAGCCATCCCGAGCATCACAACACCCACCGGCGAGAACCCGGACGCACCGAGACGATTCATTAAGAGAATGACACAACCCGCGATCAGCGCCGCCATCGATCCGACCGAAAGGTCTATGCCGCCAGAGATGATGACGAAGCACATGCCCACCGCGATGATGCCGATAAAGGCTGTGCGCGTCAGCACGTTCATGCCGTTGTCGAACGTTGCGAAGTCCCGATTGAGCAGTGTGCCCGCCACACAAAGCAGCGCGAGGCCGGCGATCGGCCCGATGCCGTGCAGGCGCGCCCACCACGATCGACCTGCTGCCGTTCCGGCGATGCCTCGCGCGGGTGTCTCAGGGGATTGCTGTTGCCGGGTAGGGGTCTTAGGGGGTTCCGGTTGCATAGTGTGTTCCCGTTGCATGCGCGATCAATACCTCTTCACTCAAGTGTTCGGCATCGAGCGTGGCTTGCAGGTGGCCCGCCCGCATCACGGCGACGCGGTCGCACAAACCGATCAGTTCAATCAGCTCGGACGAGATGACAATCACACCGCGCCCTTCGTTGGCGATCTTCCGGATCAGGAAATAGATGTCGCGCTTTGCGCCGACGTCCACCCCGCGAGTGGGCTCGTCGAGCACCACCACGCGCGGATCGGGGTGCAGCACCTTGGCCAACGCCAGCTTCTGCTGATTGCCGCCGGACAACGAAGAGGCGCGAATGTCCAACGAACCGGTGCGGATGCCAAACGTTTCAACCGCCTTTCGCAAGGCCTGCTGTTCCGCCTTGGGGTTTAACCATGGATTCGCATACCGTTTCAGCGCCATGAGCGTCAGGTTCTCGCGCAGGCCAAATGCGACGTGCAGTCCCTTGCCCTTGCGGTCCTCGCTGAGATACGTCAGGCCCTGGTCGGCGGCATCGCGTGGATTGCGAAACCTCACAGTGCGGCCGCTGAGTTCGATGTGATCGGCATGGTGCGCGCGCAGACCCAGCAGTCCCTCGAACAACTCGGTGCGGCCGGCACCCACCAGCCCGGCGAAACCCAGGATCTCGCCGGGCCGCACATCGAAGCTCACATCCTGAGCCCAGCCCGGCACGGTCAAGTTCCGCACACTTAAAAGGGGCTGCTGTTCGGTCTGCCGCACTGCAGGTGTCCTGGACGGGAACAAATCGGATAGCTCACGGCCCACCATCAGATTGGCCATTTGTTGCCGGGTAATATTGCGGGTAAGTTCGCGCGCGACAAAGCGCCCGTCGCGCATGACGATCACCTCATCGGTGATGCGCTCTACTTCGTCGAGCTTGTGTGAGATGTAGACCACCGTTACACCACCCGCATTCAGCTGGGCGATCAGCTTGAAGAGACGCTCAGTCTCGCCCGGGGTTAACGTTGCGGTGGGCTCGTCCATGATCAGCAGTTTAGCCTTGCGCGCGAGGGCCTTTGCGATCTCGACCAATTGCTTCTCGGCGACAATCAAATTCCGCACCCTGGTGTCCGGGTCCACCTTCAGCCCGACCTGCTCCAGCGCCACTGAGGCCTCTTTGCGCATCGTGTCATCGTCGAGGAATAAACCGCGCTTCTTCTCATGGCCGAGAAAGATGTTTTGCGCGACACTCAGGTCCTCGGCGAGGTTGAATTCCTGATGGATGAGCACGATGCCTTCGGCTTCCGCAGCCCGCGAGCCGGTGAAATGCACCACACCCCCGTTGATGCGCACCTCACCGCCGCTCAGCGCCTCATAACCGGCCAAAATCTTCATTAACGTCGATTTGCCAGCGCCGTTCTCCCCGAGCAATCCGTACACGCGCCCTGGTTCGAGCGCGAAGCTGACACCATGCAGCACGCGCACCGGCCCGAACGATTTGACGATCTCGCGGAACTCGACGGCGACACTCATTGCACACCCCAGCGCGGAATGAAACTCATCCGTTTCGCCTGCCGATCGGCTCCGCAGGCGCCCGGGTCGAGAGCGTCGGCGTCTGCGACGGATTCGGGAGGTTCACCACAGATGCCGCCTCAAACAACAGCACGAACTCGCTCTCCTGGCGGCTGAGGCGCTTGCCCCGAAGACAGGCTTCAAGCGCCTTCATGCATTTGGATGCTGATTGAACCGGGGCCGCAGGGTCAAGCCAAAAGGGATCAAGCGTTTGCAAATCGCCGACGGCTTTACGAAGGAGGACACAGGGAGACCACCGGGACGGTTCCGGTCCAACGGAAGTCCCTCGCGGATGATTTGAAATGAAAGGCAAATTCCCTATCTTGTTTCCATGACTTCGATCCTGCTTGAAAACCTCCCCGATACCATCCACCGGACACTGAAAGAACGCGCAAAAGCCAATCATCGCACCCTGGATGCAGAGGTGCTCGCGTGCCTGGAGATCGCACTGCGTCCCGCAAACTCAGCGGAACGCAAACCCGACCAGATGCCAATTACGCTTTCGAATGACTCGCTCTGGGACGCGTGCCACTCAATTCCCGGATGAAGCATTCGATGCGCGCCCGGGTCGCGCTGATTAAGAAGCCAGCCCCGCCGATTCGTTCCGGAACCTTGGCCCCCATCCCCCCCCATGACGCTCTTTCCAAAAATCCATGTCTGCGGAGTGGCTGAGCTCGAAAACGCGCTAAAAAATCCCTTCTCCCATATCGTCTCGATTTGGGATCCGGAATGGATCGAGCGCGGAGGCGTTGAAAATCAACTCCGCGAACGGCTGTCGACAAAAACGCGTCTGCACGTCGCTTACTTTCACGACTCGAGCGTCGAGGAACCCGGACGCCGGGCGCCGATGGAGGACGACCTTCGCCGCATCCTCGCCTTTGCCTCGGACCTCGAACCGGGCGCCGAGATTCTCGTTCATTGCTGGGCGGGCATCTCGCGATCGACTGCCGTTGCCTACGCGATTCTCTGCCAGACGGCGGGACAAGGTCGGGAGTCGGAATGCATCGAGTCCGTCCTGGCCGTGCGCCCGCAAGCTTTTCCCAACACCCTTATCGTCGAACTGGCTGACAGAATCCTGAATCGCAGCGGCGCAATGCAGAAAGCCTGCGCGGAACTCCTTTCCAAGGTTTTCCACGGGCGCTTCCCGTAAAGGAACGAACCCGCTGGTCACTAAGACGAATGGCCAGCCCGGATAATGAGGCTAACGATTGGTTCCCCGGTTTCACCGGGTACGCAAAGCCGGCGGGGACTTTCATCCCGCCGGCCTTGTTGTTCTGATGTCAGGTTGGAATATTCAGACGGCCTTCTCGCCCGTTTCGTCGGTACGTATACGGATCGCTTCTTCGACCGGCGAGACGAATACCTTGCCGTCACCGATCTTTCCGGTTTTCGCCGCCTTGACGATGGCGCCAACCGCGCTGTCGAGAAGAGAATCGGCGAGCACGACCTCTATTTTGATTTTTGGGAGAAAGTCCACCGTGTATTCGCTGCCACGATAGATTTCCGTGTGACCTTTTTGCCGGCCGAATCCCTTGACTTCGCTCACGGTCATTCCCTCAATCCCCAGATCCGCGAGAGCGTCTTTGACTTCCTCCAGCTTGAAAGGCTTTATGATTGCTTCGATCTTTTTCATGACTAAATACTTCTCATCGATTCGCCATGCTTAGCTGAGGATGTAGCCCTCTTCGCCGTGATCGGTGAGATCGAGCCCTTGGGACTCGCCCTCCGGAGTCGGACGCAAACCAACCAGCGCTTTGACGATGAACGCGATAATCGCCGTGGCGACGACTGAAAGGACAATCGTAAGAATCGCGGCCTTGATCTGATTGAAGAACAGGCCATCCTTGAGTGTCGCCACGACCGGATTGGCGCTCTCATCGGCGAGAAGACCTGTCATCAAGGCACCTAACGTTCCACCGACGCCATGCACGCCAAACGTGTCGAGCGCATCATCATAGCCGATGGCTTTCTTCAGATAGGTCACCGCAAGGAACGGAATGACACCCGCCGCGACGCCGATTATCATGGCCCCGCCCGGAGTCACGAAGCCGCACGCCGGCGTGATCACGACCAAGCCCCCGACGATACCCGAGCAGAAACCGAGCACGCTGGGATGTCCCTTTGTAATCCATTCCATGACCGCCCAGACGAACCCGCCCGTAGCCGCTGCGAGCATTGTCGTTGTGAAGGCATTGGATGCGATCGCGTCGGCTCCGAGAGCCGAACCCGCATTAAAACCGAACCAGCCCACATAGAGCATGCCCGTGCCCACCATGCAAAGCACCATCGAGTGCGGTGGCATGGGCTCCTTGCCGAAGCCGGCGCGCGGCCCAAGGATTAGGCACAATACGAGGGCGCTCCAGCCAGATGACATATGCACAACAGTGCCACCAGCAAAGTCGATGGCCTTGATTCCGGCATTCGGATTCAGCGGACCGCACATAAAGCCCGCTGTCGACCACACCATGTGCGCAAGCGGAAAATAAACCACAAACATCCAGATCCCGGTGAAAAGCAGCACCGCGGAAATCTTCATTCGTTCCGCGGTCGCGCCGAAGATAAGCGCTGGCGTGATTATTGCGAACGTGAGCTGGAACATGGCCCACACGTAATCAGAGATCCAATAGTAACCTGCGCCCACGGCGCCAGGGGACATGCCATGGAACATCGCATTGCTTAGGTTGCCGAGGAACGGATTGGATCCCGCAAAGGTCAAACTGTAACCGCAGAGCCACCAAAGAATGGTCACAAGACCCGCAATTCCCATGCACATGGCGAGAATCGAGAGAACATTCTTCGACCTCACCAAGCCACCATAAAACAGAGCGAGACCAGGCAGCGTCATGAACAGCACCAGAGCGGTCGATGTCATCTGCCATGCATTGTGGCCGGGCCCCGGAACGTTGACCTTCGATGCCACATCTGGTGTCCGAGCTGCGTTGTTAATATAGGCCTCGAGATCCGCAACCCGCTGATCCAATGTCGGCTCTGCAGGCGCAGCGGCGGGTGCGGCTGTCGTCTGCGCCGCCGGGGCATCCTCAGCAGACACACGGCTTGGAACGGCGATCGTACCAGCGACCAAAAGGGCCGCAGTTAGAGCCCCCAATAGGGATTTGCTTTTACACATGGGTAATTGAACGTCTTGGGTTGTTTGTTGCTGATGATGTAAACTCCGCGCATCGAGACGCGCAGCGGCAACTAGGAAAGCAATCCCCATGCCAAACTTGCTTAACGAAAGTTCCTTCTTACTGGAGTTCAGTGGATTGCAGTCAGCGGTCTGCCCAATGTCCAATTTGCAACAGCTTCGATTCGTGAGTTGGCTTTTTTCCGATGATGGGGATGAATCGCTAAGCGCGGCAAATGCCGGCGTGTAGCGGCCGAGTCCTCGCAGTCGGGCGATGAGAATATCGCCGCCACAGTTTGCGCGCGCTTTAACGTTAAGCTCCCTCTTTCCGCTTCTCCAGACGCGCCTTGACGAACTCCCAAACGATCGGCAGCACCGACACGATGACAATCCCGATTATGACGACCGTCAGATTCTTCCGCACGAAGGGCAAATTGCCAAAAAAGAACCCCGCGCCAACGAAGAGCCCCACCCACAAGATGGCGCCGGTGACGTTATAGACGATGAACTTCGCGTAGGTCATCGAGCCGACTCCCGCAACGAATGGAGCAAAGGTGCGAACGATCGGTACGAAGCGCGCCAAAATGATGGCCCGTCCTCCGTATTTCTCGTAGAAGGCGTGCGCTTTGAGAAGGTATTCCTTTTTGAAGATCCGGTTCGACTCGTAGTGAAAGACTTTGGGGCCGATCCACTTTCCGATGGCATAGTTTACGGTGTCGCCAAGGATCGCCGCGAGAAGCAGAACGGGCACGATAATCTCCCAGGCCATTAATCCCTGGGCGGTCAGCGCGCCGACGGCGAACAAAAGCGAGTCGCCCGGCAAAAAGGGCGTTACGACAAGCCCCGTTTCACAGAAGACGATCAGAAAAAGCAAAGCATAAACCAACGCGCCGTAGTTTTGAATGAAGGCGACAAGGTGGTTCTCCGCATGGAGGAGAAAGTCCAGAAATTGCTTCAGCAGATCCATAAAGTGCTCAAAGGAAACGCGAGCGCGCTGGCAATGGGAAGCAATTTCGAACGTCCTGTCCAGTTGCGGGCCGTCCCCAACGCGTGTAAGAAATGTCCCCGCCTATGAGTGAATTTTCGCCTACCAAATCACAGAATGCCCTCGGCAGCCTGATCTTTCTCAGCCGCTGGCTGCAGGCGCCGCTTTACCTCGGGCTGATCGTCGCCCAGGGCGTCTATGTCTATCACTTTATCGTCGAACTTCTCCACCTAATTGGGGAGGCGGCCCACATCGAGGAGAAACAGATCATGCTCACCGTGCTGGGACTGATCGACGTGGTCATGATCGCCAATCTGCTCGTCATGGTCATCGTCGGAGGATACGAAACGTTTGTTTCCCGGCTGCGACTGGAGGGTCACCCGGATCAGCCCGAATGGCTTTCTCATGTCAATGCCGGCGTTCTTAAGGTCAAACTCGCGACCGCGCTCATCGGCATTTCCTCCATCCATCTCCTGAAAACCTTCATCGAGATCGGAACGCCCGGAACGACAGATCAGACCGTACTTTGGCAGGTGATCGTGCATCTGACCTTCGTCGCCTCTGCACTTCTCCTGGCCTGGACAGACCGAATTTCGTCAGTAACCGCGGTGGAGACACGCGCGAAGGCTCATTAGAAGCCTAAAAGCCGGGTATTACGCGCAACGAACCGGTGCGAAAGCGTCCAGGATCACCCGACGACCGCCTCTTTAATTTTTCGTTCTCCCGCGCTTTGGTATTGACGGGCGAACCTTGGAACGCCAGTTGCTAAGAAACACCTATGTTACGTCTTGTCATTGCCACCGTTTCGCTGGCCTTGATCGCCCCCGGTTCCGCGATCTTTGCCCAGGAAGAGATCGTCATTGGAGAATATGCCTCGCTTACGGGCGGAAGCGCGAGCTTCGGCCAATCCTCGCACAAGGGGACCGCGCTCGCCGTGGAAGAGATTAACTCTGCGGGAGGCGTGCTCGGGAAGAAGCTCAAGCTTGTCACCGACGACGACCAGTCGCAGGCCGGCCAGCCCGCGACGATCGCCCGAAAACTCATCTCGCAAGACAAGGTGGTGGCCGTGCTCGGCGAAGTGGCTTCCTCCAAATCGCTGGAAGCGGCCCCCATCTGCCAGCAAAGCAAAGTCCCAATGATTTCCCCGGCATCGACCAATCCGAAGGTCACGGAAGTCGGGGACTACATTTTCCGCGTTTGCTTTATTGATCCTTTCCAGGGAACCGTCATGTCGAAATTTGCGCAGTCGAAAGGCTGGAAGAATATCGCCGTCCTTACTGACGTGAAGCAGGATTACAGCGTGGGCCTGGCCGAATTCTTTATCAAGGACTTCAAGGCCAGCGGCGGCCAGATCGTCAAGGAGCAGAAGTATTCGACGGGCGACAAGGACTTCAAACCGCAACTCACTTCGATAAAGGCTGCAAAGCCCGACGCGATATTCGTTCCCGGCTATTACGGCGAGGTTTCCCTTATCGCCAAGCAGGCCCGGCTTCTCGGCATCAAGGCGCCGTTGCTTGGCGGCGATGGCTGGGTCGGCGATTCGCTCCTGAAGGTCGCAGGGGATTCGCTCGACGGCTCGTTCTTCTCCTGCCACTTCTCCGCGGACGACAAGTCGCCGAAGGTCCAGGAGTTCGTTAAGAACTTCAAGGCGAAGTACGGCGAGGTGCCGGACGATATGGCAGCCCTCGGCTATGACAGCGCGAAGATTCTTTCCGAAGCCATCGCGCGCGCAGGCACAACGGAGCCGGAGAAGCTTCGTGACGCCATTGCAGCGACCAAGGATCATGACGGTATTACTGGGAAGATAACGCTTGATGCCCAGCGCAACGCCAACAAGCCCGCCGTTATTCTCACGATTGGAAACGGAGGTTTCCAGTTCGTGGAATCCGTTGCGCCGTAAAGCCGGCGGAACCCGGGAGAAGGAGGAGATGTGGCATGGCGAGCCAACCGCAGGGGATGATTGGCACCGCCTGGAGTTCTCCCGTTTTTTCCCGAGGCCTGCTCGAAAGTCTCTTTGAACCAGCGTTCAGCCACGAACAAACGTCTCGCGATATTCCTCACAAAGACCGATTGAATGTTATTGATAGGGGCGTGAAGATCACTTCCCCGTGAGCGCTGAGCTCACCGTGGCCCCATGATCGAGTTCATCCAGCAGCTCATAAACGGGCTGGCTCAGGGTTCGATCTATGCGCTCATCGCCCTGGGCTACACGATGGTCTTTGGGGTTCTGCGCTTCATCAATTTTGCGCATGGCGACGTCTTCATGCTCGGCGCGTTTGCGGGACTTTATACGGCGCCAACGCTGCTCAAAGTGTTCGGCGGAGGACCGTCGCCAGCCGGCGCGACGACGGTGTTGCTCGCTGCGATGATCATCTGCGCGATCATCGGAATCGTAATCGAAAAACTCTGCTATCGCCCGCTGCGCGACCGCCCCCGGCTTACCGTTCTCATCACGGCCATTGGCGTTTCCCTTTTCATTGAGAGCGCCGGACAATACGTATTGGGAGCCAACCCCCAGTCGTTCCCGGAAATCATCTCCGACCACGCCATCGACATTCCCGAATCCTGGGGCGCGGTCTCGGCGCTGACGATCACGGCCGGGCAACTGATCGTCATCGGAGTGACGCTCCTTCTGCTCATTGGTCTCCGGGCCATCGTATTGCACACACGATTGGGAATGGCCATGCGCGCGCTTTCCTTCAACCCTCTCGCCGCTTCGCTCATGGGCGTGAACACAGATGTGGTCATCTCCTTCACCTTCGGCCTCGGCTCCGCCCTTGCGGGGGCAGCGGGAATCCTCACCTCCATTCAACAACCAAGCATTGATCCGCTCATGGGAGTGAACGCCGGCCTCAAGGCGTTCGTCGCAGCGGTGCTTGGCGGCATCGGCAATATCCCGGGCGCCGCTCTTGGCGGGGTTTTGATCGGTCTCCTTGAAGCACTCGTGGTCGGATACATCAACCCCACCTACCGCGACCCCATCGTTTTCGCTGTCCTCATTGTGATCCTCCTGCTCAAGCCTTCCGGCCTGCTGGGCAAATCGGAGGGGGAAAAAGTCTGATGTTCCAGCGATCAAAAGTCCTCTTGCTCGTCGCCGTGGCAGCGTGCGGTCTGCTCTCCGCTTTTGCCGACGACATCAGCCCTTATTACTACGACATCCTGATCGGTATAGGCATTAACATCATTCTCGCCGCGAGCCTCAATCTCGTTAACGGTTACACGGGTCAGTTTTCCCTCGGACACGCCGGGTTCATGGCGGTCGGCGCTTATTCCTCGGCTTGGTTGACGCTGGGTCTCGGTTACCTTCTCGGCCTGAGCGCTTTGGGATCCACCACCGTCTATTTTCTTGCGCTTATCGCGGGTGGCCTCGCGGCGGCGCTCGCCGGATTGGCCGTGGGAATCCCCTCCCTGCGGTTACGAGGAGACTACCTCGCGATCGTCACGCTCGGCTTCAATGAAATTATCAAGGGAATCATCCAAAATGCGGAGCCGCTCGGCGCGCAGCGAGGACTTGGCGGAATGATTCAGCATACGAATTTCTTTTGGACGTACGCGTTCGCGGCTCTGACTATCTATGTCGTGCTTAGCTTGATTCACTCGACGTATGGCAGTGGATTCCTCGCGGTGCGCGATGACGAGATCGCCGCCGAAGCAATGGGCATAAACACGACTAAATACAAGGTGCTTGCCTTCGTCATCGGGGCGTTTTTCGCCGGAGTGGCGGGCGGGCTTTACGCGCATTTCAAACAATTCATCCACCCCGAGGGATTCAATTTTCTGCGATCCTTCGACATCGTGGTGATGGTCATTCTGGGAGGCATGGGGAGCACGGCGGGGGTGTGTTTTGCGGCGATTCTGTTGACGATCCTGCCGGAGTGGCTGCGGGCGGTCTCCACTTATCCCTGGCTTCCCGACTGGCTGCGGCCGATAACCGAAAACCGGATGATCCTTTATTCGCTGCTCCTCATCATCCTCATGCTCACTCGACCGCAGGGCTTGTTTGGCGCGGTGAATCTGAAACGGAAGAAGGCATGACCGCACCCTTGCTGGAATTGAATGAGGTGACCATGCAGTTCGGAGGACTGCGGTGCGTATCGGATTTTTCTTTCTCCATCGGCGAGCGCGAACTCGTTGGCCTCATTGGACCGAATGGCGCGGGAAAGACGACGGTGTTCAATCTGATCACCGGTGTTTACCGGCCGACCGCCGGCAGGATTGCATTCGCGGGAAAATCGGTCATCGGCCACCGTCCCTACCGCATCACGGCCCGCGGCATTGCGCGCACATTTCAGAACATTCGCCTCTTCAGCTCGCTGAGCGTCTTCGACAACGTGCGCACCGCCTGCAACATGCACCTCCGGCACGGCATATCCCATGCGCTGCTACGCGCGGGCGGGTTCGCGCGGGAGGAAAGCGAAATCGAGTCCAGCATCGTCGAACTCCTGGAGATCTTCGGCCTGGCCGCGGAGCGTGACTTTTCATGCCGTGCATTGCCTTACGGCGACCAGCGACGCCTCGAGATCGTGCGCGCGCTCGCCACCCGGCCAAAGTTGCTTTTGCTTGACGAGCCCGCAGCCGGGATGAATCCGACAGAAAAAGTCGAGCTCATGAAGCTCATCCGCTTCACGCAGGAAAAATTTGGTCTCGCCGTCCTCCTGGTCGAACACGACATGAGGGTCGTCATGGGCATCTGCGAACGGATCACCGTGCTCGACTACGGGAAAAAAATCGCCGAAGGAACTCCGGACGAAATTCGCCGCGATCCCAAGGTCATCGCCGCCTATCTCGGAAAGGAAGCCCATGCTTGAAATCCGGGATCTCGAGGTCTGCTACGGTTCGATCAGCGCGCTGCAAGGCATCAGCGCGAAAGTTGAAAGCGGAAGCATCGTCACCCTTGTCGGCGCAAACGGCGCGGGAAAGACGACCACCCTTCGTACCATCTCCGGCGTCGTAAAGGCGAAGTCCGGAACGATCACCTTCGACGGCGAAGACATCACGAATAAGCCGCCACACAAGATCGTTGCCCGCGGCATCGCGCAATGTCCCGAAGGCCGTATGGTTTTCGCCAATCTCACCGTCATCGAAAACCTCCGAATGGGAGCCTACCTGCGCCGCGACAAAGCGGGTATCGCCAGGGATCTCGAATACGTTTTCGGAATCTTCCCACGCCTCCAGGAACGCGAAAAGCAGACCGCTGGAACGCTGAGCGGCGGCGAGCAGCAGATGCTTGCCATCGGAAGGGCATTGATGAGCAAACCGAAGTGCCTCATGCTTGACGAGCCCTCGCTTGGAATTGCTCCTATCCTGGTGCAGACCATTTTCGATAAGATCGTGGAGATCAACAAAACGCTCGGGTTGACGATCCTCCTGGTCGAGCAGAACGCCAACCTTGCGCTCGAAATCTCTCATTACGGCTACGTTCTGGAAACTGGCCGCGTCCTGTTACACGACCGCTCGGCGGCTCTTCGGGAAAATGAAGAAATCAAGGCCGCCTATCTCGGCGGCTGACCCGAAACCGTCCTCGTCCCCCATCTTCGGGACGGGATGAGTCTTTTCGGTCAGCCTTGTTGCTGGGAGAAGCCCCTGGAAAAGGTTGGGTAATTGCTGGATTATTGCTTCCATGCGAGTCTTTTTCCGCGTCTTTCGGTACGTCCGCCGCTATCCGGCCATGGCCATCGGCATGCTGGCATGCGCGGTTTGCGGTACGCTGATGGTCGTGGTTTTTCCGGCTGTCACGCAGATGATTGTTGACGATGTGATCCGGAAGAATCAACCCCAGCTCCTTGTGCCGTTGGTTGCCGTCGGTCTTGCGGCCTTTGTTGCGCAGGACGGGCTCAACGGCTTGCGAATCGTCATCAACAATCACTTCGAGCAGCGAGTCATCTGCGACTTGCGGAGCGATCTTTACGCCCACGTCCAATCCCTGCCGCTGCGCTGGTTCGACAACCGGGCGACAGGTGACATCATGACGCGCCTGGTCGAGGATGTCACCTCGGTCGAGCGCGTGCTCATCGACGGTATCGAGCAGGGAACGGTCGCGATTCTGCAAATCGTCATCGTAAGCGGTCTCATGCTGAAATACAGCCCGATCCTGACGGCGATCGCCCTTGCGCCGATTCCCTTGCTTGCGGCTGGAGCGCTTGCCTATACCCTCACCGCGCGGTCCCGTTATCGCCTCCAGCGCCGGGCCGCCTCAGCCCTCAACGCGCTTCTTCACGACAACATCGCGGGAATCCGGCAGATCAAGGCATACACCAGCGAAAAGCGCGAGCATGCGCGTTTCGACGCGGCCGGTGAAACGCTTCGGCAAGCCACCCTCATCGTCATGCGCGCGTGGGCGATCTATAGTCCCGCCATGAACTTTCTTGCGTCCTGCGGCATGCTGATCATCGCCGGCTTCGGCGCGCATCTTGTGCTTCGCCAGCAATTGGACATCGGCATCCTGGTGGCGTTCCTCGTGCTTGCCCGCTTCCTCTACGAACCGGTCGCGCGCTTGCATCAGCTCAACCAGCTCTTTCAAGCAGGACGCGCGGCAGGCGAGCGCGTTTTCGAAATCCTCGACGATTCGCCGGAAACTGATCAAGGCGCCTCCGCCGAACCGCTCAGCGGCGAGGTCGAGTTTCGCCACGTTAATTTTTCTTACGCGCCGGGGCTGACGGTGCTGCGCGACATCAACCTGCATGCGCGCCCGGGCGACATGATTGCCCTCGTTGGTCCCACGGGCGCCGGCAAATCGACAATCGTCAATCTTCTCATGCGCTTCTATGAATACGACTCGGGCCAGATCCTTGTCGATGGCGAGGACATACGAAGTCTGTCCCGCCGCTTCCTCCGCGAGAATATTGGCATGGTGACCCAGGAGAGTTTTCTCTTCAACGGCACGACCGCGGAAAACCTTCGAGTCGGCAATCCCGAAGCCACCGAGGACGAACTCTGGACGGCGCTCGAAGCCGCAAACGCAGCCCAATTCGTTCGCCGCCTTCCTGACGGCCTTCACAGCCAACTCGGGGAACGCGGCGTGAGGCTCAGCGTCGGCGAGAAACAACGCCTCTCCATCGCGCGCGCGCTCCTGAAAAACCCGCCGATCCTTGTCCTCGACGAGGCCACAGCCAGTGTAGACATGGCTACCGAAAGGCTGATCCAGGAGGCGCTCGAACGTTTGACGGCCAACCGCACAAGCTTCGTCATTGCGCACCGGCTTTCAACGGTTCGTCACGCCGATCAGATTCTCGTGCTTGAACGAGGGCGGATCGTCGAGCGCGGTCGTCATGACGAACTTCTGGCAAATGGGGGACTTTACGCGGGGCTCTTTCGTCTCATGGACGACGCGAACACTGCCCACGCTCCGGCGTGAACGGCCGCGTTGAGTCGACAGCTTCACAGTTTGCGCAAAAGCGGCTGCGGCCATCCGAGATGGGAATATCCGAGCGCGCGAATCGCGGACACCGCGTGACGCAGCGCCATGCTATCCGCCGCTATCAGCTTGATCGCATAAACATTCTCTGTGGGGTGAGTGACACCCGCGCTAACGCGCGACGTACTCAACGCGCCAATCGCCCTTTGAAAGCTCTCGTCTGCGCCGCCTCTCGAAACGATGAAGGCCGATGCAAAATAAGCGGTGGGAAAGTCGCTCACGATGGCCTGTACGGTCTCGTTGCGCGGGGCCAGACGATAGTATTCGCGGACCTCAAGCTTCCCCGCGCAGCTTAGATCCATGCCGAACTCAAGCTGATCGTAGGCAAAGCTCTCCCCGGAGGCTGTGCGCCCGGGAGCGATCATCTCGACGAGGAATAATTCTCCACCTGACTCAACGTCAATTCGCGTTGCCTGAACATAGCGGGCTCCCGCATGCGGAATGAATATTTCCGGAAAGACATCGAGTCTTCCGCCGCTCTCGACAAGGAATGCCTGCACGACGCTTGCCCTGTCACCGGACTGCCTCGCGGGGAAAACTCGGACCGCGCTTGGAGCCGTGAGCACGACACGCGCGCCCGTGCAAACCCGGACGTTCATCTCGATATGATCACCGGCGAAGAGGCCCGCCGTCGGGTTGACGAGGTTGATGATCAAATGATTGCCGTCCCAATAGGGCTTGCTCAAATGAATGGGCGCGCGAAACGACTGTCTGGCGAGATACGTTCGCCCCGTGGAGTCAACGCGGCACTCGATGTGCAAATGGCCCTGGATGCCGCGGGAGGGACTTGCCACAAAGGATCAATCCTGCCCGGCTTGCAGCGTGTTCGGAACGGAGCCGGCGATTCTCAACCGCCGTTTATCCACGAGATGGGAGTCCGAGTTCAAAATCCCAGCTGCTAAACAAAGAGGTATTCTCTTCGGAGCCAGCCAAGCAGATCCTCTCTCCCCTGCCCCGACTTGAGATCCGCGAAGAGCACGGGCTTCTCTCCCCGCATCAATCTGGCATCCCGATCCATGACGCCAAGGTCCGCTCCGACGTACGGGGCGAGGCTGATCTTGTTGATCAGCAGGAGATCGCTGTTCCTGATGGCTGGACCGCCCTTTCTCGGGATCTTGTCTCCCTCGGCAACGTCTATCACGTAGATAAACGCATCCACCAACTCCGGAGAGAAGGTGGCCGAAAGGTTGTCACCCCCGCTTTCAATGAGGATAAGCTCGAGTTCCGGGAAGCGGCGCAAGAGTTCCGCCACAGCGGCGTCGTTCATGCTCGTATCGTCACGGATCGCCGTGTGCGGACATCCGCCGGTCTCCACACCTATCACACGACTGGCGGGAAGGGCCTGGTGCTTGACCAGGAACTCCGCGTCCTCCCGCGTGTAAATGTCATTGGTCACCACCGCAAGGCTGAGTTCCCCGCGCAGCCACTCGCAGAGTCGCAGGACGAGCATCGTTTTTCCGGAGCCGACAGGCCCGCCAATTCCAATGCGCACAAGCTTCACCGCACAAATATGAATCACCAGCAAGCCCGGCCACCAAGAGCGAAATTCTCCGGGGAGCGGAGTCAGGAGATAAAGAGCCTCTCGTCCGCGATTTCATGGCGCATCGAAGCAATGTCGAGCAGCGGGTCAAACCAGCCGATCTCGCGCCGCGGAATCGTGAGCGCCTCCTCGACACGGCGCTTCGCGTCGTTCAGACACGCTGTCAGCACGCGCTGGGTTCCCTCCTGACCGATGCGGATAAGCTTCGGGGCGGCGGTGCAGAGACAGGATACCGAATGATAGTAATAGGCTCCCAGGGATGCGCTCACCGGAACGGAAGCGCATGAAACTCCCCACACGACGACGTGGTGGCCCACCAGCGGATCTTCCCGGGCCATCTGGTCAAGGACCTCAAGCTGCGGCGTCGGCCGCAACCGAATCAGAATTGCAAGACGGCGGCGGCCTGTCTGCAGGCTGGCCTCGCGAAGCTCACGGGCGATTTTCAGAGCGGCGGCCAGACGATCAATGGCAGCAAGATCTTCCCGATCTCCCGAGATGGCTGCCGAGCGCGCGTCACGAACAAGCGGCAGGTCGACATGCGTGAGAGCCGGGATGGCGTGCTCCTGAAGAAATTCCCGCAAGCTGTCCTCGTCGCGCACCACTTCCTGGCGCACGATCTCCTCCAACCCATAGGAATGGGCGTAGGCGCCGGTAGGAAATGCCGCATCCGAAAGTTGGAGAAGAGCCGGAAGCCAGTCGGCGAGGGCTTCAGTGATGGTGCGCATGCCCCGCGGACGTGATCGGGCGAAAAACCGCTGTCGCAGGACGCCACGCGATCCGCTCCCGTTCCAGCATCTGCCGAACAGCCGGATCGTCGGCCGTGCGTATCACCGATCTCGTGACCTCTATGGGAAAGTGCAGATTGCCGATCTGCCAGGCCAGAATGACGGCCGCGGCCGGATCGCCGCCAAGTTCAATTTCCAGAACGGGCTCCGCGGCCTGCGAGATCGCATAGCATTTCCCCACTTCCCGAAAAAAAACGCTCCCCTCGGTGAGGACATGTTCGAGGTCGAAACCGAATTCCCGCCCGTCCTTGGCGACACCTCGCCAGCGCCTCTTTGCAAGCGTGGCACGATCCGCCGTGAGTATGACGACCTGCTCGGCGTCACGCGGCGAATGTTCCTCGGCGTGCCGAACGATATCCAAGGGAGCCGTTCTCAAAACAGAAAATACCGCTGCGCCATGGGCAGCACCACCGCCGGTTCGCAACGCAGTTCGCGCCCATCCGCCTTGACCGTGTAGGTCTCGGGATCGACCTCAATTTTTGGAAGCGCGTTGTTCCAAAGCAGGTCCCGCTTCGAGACAGTTCGTGTGTTGCGAACCGGCACAAGCCGCTTGCCCAGCGACAGGTGATCAAGGAAACCATTGTCCAGCGCAACCTGACTGACAAAGGTGACCGCGGTTGAGCCCCTCGCGCGCCCATGGGCCGCAAATTGCGGGCGATAGATCATCGGTTGCGGCGTGGGAATGGAGGCATTCGGGTCTCCCATGTTCGCGTAGGCGATCAAGCCGCCCTTCAGGATGACTTCCGGCTTCACGCCAAAGAATGCGGGCTTCCAGACGACAAGATCCGCAAGCTTCCCCGCTTCAATCGAGCCGACCTCATGCGCGACACCGTGAGTGATCGCGGGATTGATCGTGTATTTTGCGATGTATCTCAAAGCACGAAAATTGTCCGCTGCCGAATGAGCCGACGCGCCTTCGGCGGGAGCCAGCCAGCCGAACTGGGTTTTCATTTTATGCGCCGTCTGCCAGGTGCGCGTAATGACTTCGCCCACGCGACCCATGGCCTGGCTGTCGCTCGACATCATGGAGAAAGCGCCCAGATCGTGCAGCATGTCCTCGGCAGCGATCGTCTCTCCGCGAATGCGGGATTCCGCAAAGGCGACATCCTCGGGAATGTTGGCATCGAGGTGATGGCACACCATGAGCATGTCGAGGTGTTCGTCGATCGTGTTTACCGTGTAGGGACGTGTCGGGTTCGTTGAGGACGGCAGCACATTCGCCTCGCCACAGACGCGAATGATGTCCGGAGCATGGCCGCCGCCCGCGCCCTCCGAATGATAGGTGTGAATCGTGCGTCCCTTGAAGGCGCGGAGCGTGTCCTCGACGAATCCCGATTCGTTCAAGGTATCGGTGTGGATCGCCACTTGAACGTCCAGTTCGTCGGCAACTCCAAGGCAGCAGTCAATGGCGGCCGGAGTCGTTCCCCAGTCTTCGTGAAGCTTCAACCCGATCGCCCCCGCGCGAACCTGTTCCCGCAGCGGCTCGGGAGTGGAACAATTGCCCTTGCCCAGAAAACCGAGATTCATTGGATACTCCTCGGCAGCCTCCAGCATCCGATGGATATTCCAATGGCCGGGCGTGCAGGTCGTGGCGTAGGTGCCCGTGGCCGGGCCGGTGCCTCCTCCGATCATCGTAGTGATCCCGCTCGCGATCGCATGCTCGATCTGCTGAGGACAGATGAAATGAATATGGGTGTCCAAACCTCCGGCCGTGACAATGCAACCCTCGCCCGCGATGACCTCCGTCGCGGCGCCGATGATCATGGTGACGCCATCCTGAATGAGCGGATTACCAGCATGCCCGATCCCCACGATGCGGCCATGCTTGATGCCGATGTCGGCCTTGATAACACCCTGCACGGCATCCAAAATTAACGCGTTGGTGATGACCAAATCCAAAGATTCCTTGTCTGTCGCAAGGGGCGACTGGCCCATTCCGTCGCGGATCACCTTCCCTCCGCCGAATTTTACCTCGCCGCCGTATCCGCCGTTTTCCGCAATCAAGTCGCGCTCGACCTCGATGAAGAGTTCGGTGTCCGCCAGACGCACCTGGTCGCCGACTGTCGGGCCGAACATCTCGGCATAGAGAGCACGGGTCAGCTTCATAATTAGAGTTTTCCGTTCACCCTGGCGTTGAGTCCGTAGACCTCCCGGCTCCCGGCAAGGGCGACAAGTTCGATCTCGCGGGTGTCCCCGGGTTCAAAGCGCACGGCGGTTCCGGAAGGAATTCTCAGACGAAATCCGCGCGCCGCCTCGCGATCAAATTCGAGCGCGCTATTGGTTTCGTAAAAGTGGTAATGACTCCCGACCTGGATGGGCCGATCGCCTCGATTGGACACAACGATCTTTCTCACCTCGAGGCCGGCATTGGCCTCATGAGGTTCTCCGTGGGCTGCCAGTATGATCTCTCCGGGGATCATCGAATGGGATCGTGGACGGTAACGAGTTTGGTGCCATCGGGGAAGGTTGCCTCCACCTGCACTTCCTGAATCATTTCGGGCACGCCTTCCATCACGTCGCTCCTTTGCAGAATCGTCGTTCCGTGGCTCATAAGATCGGCCACGCTGCGTCCGTCGCGGGCACCCTCGAGAATCTCGTAGGTGAGGATCGCGATGCTCTCAGGGTAGTTGAGCTTGAGTCCACGCTTCTGGCGTCGTCGTGCCAGGTCTGCAGCGACCACAATCATCAGCTTTTCCTGCTCTCGGGGGCTGAGATGCATGGTGAAGCTCTAGCAGGCCGCCGGACAGGGAAGTCCGAGTGGAATTTCTCCTAGCAGCCTGTCGGAAAGGGCAGGCTCGCTTCTTCGAGGATTTTTCATGCTTCAAAATCCGGCTTCATTCCAAGTCCGACAGGATGCTAGACGGTAAGATGCGCTTTGACAACATCCTCGGTGAGCTCCGCAACGGAGCCCCTCGCCACAACACTCCCACGATCGAGGATCGCAAAATTGTCGGCGAGTTCCTTGCAAAAATCGAGATATTGCTCCACCAGCAGAATGGTCATGGCGCTCTCGCCGCTGAGCAGGTTGAGGGCCGCCTCGATTTCGTCTTTTAGCAACGTGCCCTCGTGCGGTCCCTCCTTGCGCAAAGTGGCAAACGACTCGTTGATCTGCCGGAACGCAGCGGAATCCCGGTGGGCGCCCTCGCGTTGAAGCCCATTGACCTGCTCGGCAAGCGCGTCGAGCAATTCCGGCTTGGGGTGCTTCCCTTCCTCCCTCAGCTTTTTGAGCGAGTGCGCCGCTTCAGCCAGCAGCATCGCCTCGTTGTGATGACCGCCGCGTCGGAGCAGTTTGATGGCCTCGCCAATCTGATCGATGATATTGGGTTGGATACCTTCGGTCGGCTCATCCAAAATCAAGACTTTAGGCTCGGTAAGAAGGGCTCGGCCGATCGCCAGTTGCTGCTGCTGGCCACCGGAGAGCATGCCCCCCTTGCGGGGAAGAAATTCCTTGAGGATCGGGAAAAGTGCGAATACCCGGTCCAGCGCCCGCTTTGGCTTTTTTCCCTGCGCAATGGCGCCGACGAACAAATTCTCCTCAACGGTGAGATGCGGGAAGATGCCACGGCCTTGAGGCACGTAGCCGATTCCCGCGGTCGCGCGGGCTTCGGCCGGCAAGCGGGAAATGTCCTTTCCATCAAAGCGGATGCTTCCGCTCGTGGCCCTGTGCAAGCCGATCACCGTCTTGAGCGTCGTGGTCTTGCCCACGCCGTTGCGGCCCATCAAACAAAAAACCTTGTTATCGGGAAGCTCGAGCGTCACATCGCGCAGGATGCGGGACCCGCCGATCGAGACGCAGAGATTTTCAATGGCCAGCATAGGGTGTCGGACTCGGACTGAAGCTCCAGTAAGAATTCGGAAAGATTTCGAATATGCCAGACTTCCCTGTTCGACAAACTGGCGGGACCGCCGAGCGATGGGAAAGCTCAATACCCACGAAACGCGCCAAAACAGCCGCTAATTCCCTGGGATCCACAGTGCGAAGCGCTGCATTTAGCAGCCTGTCGAGGAGGTGCTTGCATGTCGTTGAAAATCTTTCGCCTAAAAATTCCATTCTCATCTCAAGCCCGACAGGCTGCTAATGCTTCTTTTTCCTTCCGAGATACACCTCGATGACACGCTCATCGCTTTGCACTTCATCGAGCGTTCCGTCGCAGAGCACGTGGCCCTGATGAAGCACGGTCACCTTGCCCCCGAGCTGGCGAACAAAGACCATGTCGTGTTCGATTACGATGATCGTATGCTGGCCCGCGAGGCTGAGAAGAAGCTCGCCCGTCTTCGCCGTCTCCTCGTCGGTCATGCCAGCCGCAGGTTCGTCGACGAGCAACAACTGCGCGTTCTGGGCAAGCAGCATTCCGATCTCGAGCCACTGCTTCTGGCCATGAGCAAGGGTCCCCGCCTTCACCTGGGCCCGATCCTTCAGCCCGATGATCTCGAGAACCTCAAAAATGCGCTCACGCTGCGCGGGCGTTACGCGTCCGAAAATCGACGCCCAAACCCCGCGGCTGCCTTCCAGACCCAGGAGAATGTTCTCGAACACCGTGTGATCCGTATAGACACTCGGAGTCTGAAATTTGCGCCCGATTCCCAATCGGTAGATTTCATACTCGCGCAGTTTGGTCACCGGCGTGCCACGATACTCGATGTTGCCCGTATCCGGCCGGGTACGGCCCGTTATCAGGTCCAGAAAGGTGCTCTTTCCCGCGCCATTCGGACCGATGATTGTACGGAGCTCGCCCTTATCCAGATAAAAATTGAGATCGTTAATCGCCTTGAAGCCGTCAAAGCTCTTGTTGATGCCCTCGGCAGTGAGGATGAAATCCTTCTTCATTTCGCGCCCGGAATCGTTGCGCTGCCAGGCGCCAGGGCGGAGACAGGTTCCCGCCTCTTGAAGCGCTTTCGAAGCTCCCGTATTTGCGCCGGAATGCCCACAATGCCCTTCGGCATGAAGAGCACGATCAAGACGAAGAGCCCGCCGAGAATAATGAGCCACAGGTCCGGATACGCCCGCGTCGCCCAGCTTTTGAGGGCGTTGACACCCACCGAACCAATAATTGGACCGATCAATGTGCCGCGTCCGCCCACTGCCACCCAGACCACAGCCTCGAGGGATTTCTCGGGCGACATTTCGCTCGGATTGATAATACCCACCTGCGGGGTGTAAAGCGCACCAGCCAGGCCCGAGATCACCGCGGCATACACAAAGACGAAAAGCTTGAAATTGGGCGTCGCGTAACCGGAAAAGAGCACGCGGTTCTCACTGTCTCGAATCGCCCGCTGCACCTTGCCAAATTTCGTCGTAGTAAGCCAGCGGCTGAAGAGATACGCTCCGAAAAGAAGCAGTCCGCTTAGGATATAGAGCACGCGCTGAGTCGCCGCGCTGTTAATATTGTAGCCAAGAGCGGACTTGAAATCGGTCAGACCATTGTTTCCCCCGAAAGTAAAATCGTTGCGAAAAAACATCAGGCAGGCACCATAAGTAAAAGCCTGAGTGAGGATCGAAAAATAGACGCCGCGTATGCGCGAACGAAACGCCAGATATCCGAAGATCAATGCAACGATCCCAGGCACCAGCACCACCGCCGCTGTCGCAAACCAGAAATTGTCAAAGGGCACCCAGTGCGCGGGAAGCTTGTTGTAACCAAGAAAAACCATGAAGTCCGGAAGGTCGCTCTTATACTGGCCAAGCTTCCCGATCTTGAGCATCAGGTACATTCCGAACGCATAGCCTCCCAGCGCGAAGAAGAGGCATTGGCCCAGGCTGAGCAGCCCTGTGAAGCCCCACAGGACATCCACCCCGATCGCGAGAACCGCATACGTAAGGTATTTGCCGTACAGATTGATGGTAAAATTGGAAATATGCAGCGGATTCGCTTCCGGAACGAAGGCATTCAGCGCGGGAAGAAGGCCCAGAATCACGACGGCCGCTATGGCCACCCCCCAGACCTCAAGTTTGCGAACTTCGGAGCCGGCTATCATTTAGCCCTCCAGGCTGCGGCTCCGTGTCGGAAACAACCCGCCCGGCTTCCATTGAAGGAATAAAATGATCGCGGCGAGGACCGTGATCTTTCCCATGACGGGCCCGAGAAACGGCTGGAGCGCCTGATCCACGACACCGATCCCCAAGGCCGAATAAATGGTGCCGACAAGGTTGCCGACGCCTCCGACGACGACGGTCATGAAGCAATCCACGATATAGCTTTGTCCAAGACCCGGCCCGACGTTGCCGAGTTGCGAGAGAAACGCTCCCGCCAATCCCGCAAGACCGCTCCCGAGACCAAACGTAAGCATATTCACGCGCTCTGTTTTGACTCCCATGCAGGCAGCCATGTCGCGGCTTTGCATGACCGCGCGGATGAGCAGGCCAAGCGAGGTCCTGGTCAGCAGGAGCCAGACAAGAAGAACAATCGCAATCGCAAATCCGATGACAAACAGGCGGTTCCATCCGAGCAGCACGTCGCTTACGGTGAAGTTTCCGCTCAGCCAGCTTGGCGAGTAAACCTGAACGTTATTGGCGCCAAAAATCAGACGGAAAAGCTGCTGAAGGACGAGGGAAACTCCCCACGTTGCCAGCAGCGACTCCAACGGGCGGCTGTAAAGAAAACGGATGACACCGCGCTCGAGGGCGATTCCCACCAGACCGGCCACCAAAAACGAAATCGGAATCGCAAAGAGAAAATAGCTTTCGTAAAGCGCGCCGCCAAAATGAAATCCCGGAATGTTTAGATTCAGTCCAAAGAACGAAAGATAAACTCCCGCCCCGAATATGTTCTGAACCATATAGGTGGTGTAAGCCCCGACGACGATGATCTCACCGTGGGCCATGTTGATAACACCCATCAGGCCGAAGGTGATCGCCAGGCCAAGAGCCGCGATCAAAAGAATCGAGCCCAGACTCAGTCCACGGAAAAGAGTTCCCCACAATTCAACCCAGCGAAGGTATCCCTCCATCGACGACACGGCTGCGGTTGCCGCGGCCGCGACTTGAGGGTCCGCATCGCCGGAAAGCTTCTTGAGGAGATCGAGACTGCGGATCACTCGATTCTTCACGATATAGTCGATGGCGCTGATCTTTGCGGCATTGTCCGTGCCCGTAAGCTGGGTGATAGCAATCGCCTCGCGAAGAGCGGCCGTCACGGAAGGATCTTTCTCCACCGCCAATCGAGCCTGAAAAACCGGCAAATAAGCTGCGTTCTGAGCCATGCCGAGTTTGATTACGGCGGCCCGCCGGCTTTGCGGATCGCCCCCGGCAATCATAAGGACGTCGAGCGCATTCTTCATCGCTTTACGAACCTTTGCCGTCGTATCAACCGGAGTGGTTTCCGAAGCGTCGATCGGCGTGCCGTCGTCGATACGCGTCGCCTTGCCGTCCACTCTTAGGAATGGAACTTTTTGCCCGTCCGGCGTTACGTGGATAAATACGCCGCCCTCCCGCCAGGCGTTGAGCACCGGGGGAACGAGATCGGATCCCGTCTCGGCGAGCTTGTCGATCAAGCCGACCTGCTCGCTCACATTCGAGGAAACGATCGCATGGACCAGCAGACTCCGCGCCGTCGCGTCGTCAGCCCGGGCCGCTGCCGCGCACAATATCGCGAAAAGTCCGCACGCAAGACAGACCAATGTGCTGCGTCCGCATCTTAGGATGCGCGCCACCCCCCCAAGCCTCCCAGCGTCTTCGAAAGACCGATCGCTCCGCAGGGAGCTGAGATTGTGCGGTCGGAAAGCCACGCTTGGTGTATTCGTGCTCAGACGTTCATTTGAAGGTACCCTTCAGGAAGGGTTCGCCGAAAACGTTGTTGATTGACTCCACCACCTTGAATTGTCCGTTCGCCAGCGTCTCGCCGATATAGACATTCTTGGTCAGATGGTGGTTCTTTTGAGTCGTAACGGTGCCCCCCGGTCCATCGAAAGTAATTCCGGACTCCAGAGCGGCGACAACCTTGTCAACGTCGAAGGAACCCGCTTTCTCAACGGCCTTTTTCCAGAGATAAACTCCATCGTAGGAGAGGACCATCGGACTGCATGTCACGCGGTTCTCCTTGACGATGCCGGAAACGTTGGTCGCCTTCAGCCACTTCTGAAAGCCATCGACAAACTTCTTGTTCTCAGGCGTGTCCAACGACATGAAATACGTCCAGCAACCGAGCTGGCCGACGAGATCCTTGGCCGGAAGACCGCGAAACTCGTCCTCAGAGATCGAAAAGGACACCACGGGACAATCGTCGGCGGTCAGGCCCGCTGCCGCGTATTCCTTGAAGAAGGGAACGTTGGTATCGCCGTTGAGCGTGTTGATTACACAGGAATCCCCGCTCGATGCGAATTGCTTGATCTCTCCGACAATCTGCTGGTAGTCGGTGTGGCCGAAAGGCGTGTATTTGCCGGCGCTGATGACTTTTCCCGTGTCATCCTTGCGAAGTCCGCCGCCTATGTTTTCGATCGGGACGCCTTTGCTAAGGAGATATTCCAGCAGCACCAGATTGGTCGTCTGCGGATAAACATAATCCGAGCCGAGCAAATAAAACTTCTTCTTTCCTTCTGCCAGAAGGTAATCAACCGCAGGGATCGCCTGCTGATTAACGGCCTCCGCGGTATAGAAAATATTGGGGGAAAGCTCCTCGCCCTCGTACTGAACCGGATAAAAGAGCAGGCCCTTGAATTTCTCGAACACAGGAAGAACAGACTTGCGGCTCACAGACGTCCAGCATCCGAAGGTGACAGCAACCTTGTCCTGCTCGAGCAGTTGCTTGGCCTTCTCAGCGAAGAGAGGCCAATTCGATGCGCCATCCACGACAATCGGCTCGATCTTCTTGCCGAGCACGCCCCCGCTGGCGTTGATCTCATCGATTGCAAAGAGCAAAACATCTCGCAGCGAGGTTTCGCTGATGGCCATCGTTCCGCTCAGCGAGTGAAGGATTCCCACCTTGACAGTGTCATCCGCGGCGCGAATTGGCAGGAGGGAAGCCACCAAGAGACTCCAACAAAGTGCGGAACGGAGGGTTTTGAGAATGAGGTTCATAGATTGCTCTTTTTCTTCCTGGTTGTTCTTCGGAGTGTTGCTTTTTGCTCGATGACGTCCCTGGATTTCCGGCGACAAGGACCCCGCTGCGTCCAAAGCACAAAACATGCCACAATCGAAACGCGGAACTCGCGCACTGAGTTCCCGCAACCGCAGATGCGCTTGCTCCAACGTCGCGCCTCGCTTGATCGCAAAGACGAAGTCGCAGTTTGCGTCCGGTCTTGTGCCTGAGATCGGAATGACGGTTTGGATGCCCAATCAAGCAGAGCTCGCGATACGCCTTCTTTGCTTCCGAGACAGAACAGCACGGGGTCAGCTCAAGTATGCTTAGGCGCCGAAGAAATCGCTGGCCATCGTCCAGGGAGATTTACGCTGGCAGAGCCAAGAGAGTCGCTGCGAGCAACAAGCCATGGGGTCGGTCATGATACCATAGGGCTATGCACAGGACTGAACCAAACCCGCTGTGCGAGCCCCAGCCAGAGGCGTGGTTCCTTTTCTCAAGGTCCGTCGCACGGCGCCATGGATAAAATCTCCGTGGCAGTCACCCTGGGTTCGGCGGACGTCCCTCCCCATAGGGACCTCTTTTCAGGTTGGTCATGTGCATAGTCCATGATCCCTGACATTGTCAGTTAGAAGAGACCGACCTCCGCCCGCTTACCGCGAAGTTACGGTTAGTAAACCTTGATATCCTTACCCGTAACCGGCACCATCTTGTCGTCTTCCGTGGTCGTTGGGTCGCCCTTGTCGAGTTCGGCCCAGCTCAGCGACTTGAAGACGGTAATGACTTCTTCTTTCGTCTTGAAGTCTTTAACACCGCCCGCATGGAAGACGGTGTTGCCATGGGTGAACTCCAAACACGCTTCGAAAGCATTCGGGCCTCCATCGCCGTCAACAAGAACAAGACTCCACTTGCCGTTCGGGTGAATCAGCACCGGCTTGTTCAAGCCACCGTCAATTTGACGCGCGGTAGGTTCTTCCGCCACGACGGAGAAGTCCGAGTCCGCGGGTTCCTTTCCAAGCTGCATCATGGTGGGATCGCTAAAAAACGGGGAACGTGGAAACCCATCCCGGAGTTTTTCGTACACCAGGACGCATCTCGCGTGACCCGGAACCCCGACCATCAACAGGATATTGATGACGTAGCGAACGATGGTGCGGCAGTCGCCCTTGGCTCCCGATTCGCCCAGCAGCCACGCGTTCCTGGGATTTACTCCGAGCCTAAACTCTTTGAAGGTGCTCATCAGGTGTTTGACAATCGCATGAGGATCCATCGAAGGAGCCGCGGAGACCTTCGCCACCGCATGCTTCATCCGCCGATAGGTAATGTCGGGGAACTCGGGAACGGTGGAAGGCGGCGCAAGAGTGAAAAAGATTTCGAATTGCGTTTGCACCGGCCATGACTGGACGCCCTTTTGGCCCAGGAAGCCGAACGGGGTGATGCCCTTGCCGTGAACCAACCACATCCAGTCGACATCCAGCAATTGAACCGTCTTGGGCAAAGGCTTGAGGAACTCCACCCGGATGGTCTGCCGCCCACGCCGGAAGCGCCAGCGTCGCTCGAAAGCCTTGGTGCCGTCCTTCGCGTCCAATGCCGTCAACGTTCCCGATATGGAACGCTTCGAGCGCGGACCGAAAAACTCCACTTTCACATCCAGTTCAACGGGCTTGTCCACGGTGTGACTGACGGGATGCCCAGCCGCATCATCTCCCGTCATCTTCGGCCACTCGGGCTTGGCGAAGGGGAGACCGTCGTCTTCCCAATCCGTATCGTAGTCGAGCAGCATTCCGTGGTCAGAAACAAACTCAACCGATAGGATGCGGAGTTCATTTGTCGCGCCTCTGCCCGGCGCCGTCATCCCGATCGGCGAGCGCTCGGGTGAATCGACAGAATCATCCCCGTTCTCCGGACCCGGCACCCGACCATGTACGACTTGACGAGTTTCCACCTCGCTCTCCTCTCGCGATTAAGGCACGAAACGACAGTCGTCGAAGGCAAGGATTCGAGTCAAGAACATCGTTCGCACAGCAAAACGAAAGCCAGCTGTAAAAGAGAGCGGGAAAAGATCGCGTCCCTGGTGACTACCACGATGCTCATGCTTCTTTTTGCGAGCCGGCTTCCGAGGTCTGCGGCACGCAGGGCGGATTCGCAATAACATGAAGATTGGAGAAAGCCACGGGGACGCTCAGAGTCTGGCGAACTACTCGGGTTCGCATGACCTCCAGAAGTCGGCCAACCGATCACCAGAGGCTTGCAGAACTGGTCACGCCGACCCTTTCGGGTTCCGAGTCACCCTTTACTGGTACACGACCTGCTTTGAACGCTGAAATGAAAATACGGACGTTTCTCTTGCTTCTCGCGGGCGCTCTTGCCTTTGTGGTCGAGATTGCTGGCGCTGCGATCATCTATTCCGGCGAACGGAATATCATTCTCACCGGCCAGCCCGAATCGACCCAGGAGCTTGTCATAGACGTCGCAGGAGAGACTGGCGATCTATCAGACGATCTTACATTGAGCATAACTCTCGTTGAACTAAATAGTGTGGGTGCCAATGTAGCCGGAGGACTCAGCGGCGTTGCCTTGGGGTCATCCCCTCCGCAGGATGCAAGCCGTCTTCGAATCAGAAAGCGTTGTCAACGGCAGCCGCAGCCGGGATCGCCGCATCCGCTCTTTTCCTCGTCGATCCGGATGACCTCGAAGGTGATCCGCTGCAAGTCAAGCTGCTCGCGCACGCGACGGATGAGGTCGAACGCTTTGGCGTCCGGTTCATGCACGGTCCGAAGTTGAATCTCGACGCCCTTGCCGGCGAGTTCCGGATACGCCTCGTTCAGCTCCCCGTCGAGAACGAACGAGACGTAGGCGTTGAGTTTCTCCTGAAATTGAAAGAGCTGAATGTCCTCGCCCAACCACGGGCGGTCCTCGTACATCGCGAGAACGAGCCTGTCCGCGCGCGAGTCATGCGCAAAGGCGTCAAGAACTCCCGGATGTTCCAAACCGCTCATCGGTGGGGGAACCACTGGTAAAGGAAAAAGTAGACAAGGACTCCCGTCACCGAGACGTAGTACCAAATCGGAAAGGTCCAGCGGGCCCATTTCCTATGGACCTCAATGCGCCCGGCTACGGCGTGCCGCAAGGTGACTATCACCAGTGGGACGATCACGATCGCCAGGATGATATGAGAGGTCAGCATCGTGTAGTAGATATTGCGGATGATGCCCTCACCCCCAAAGGGCGTATGAATCCCTTTCATCAAGATTTTGTGAATCACATAAGTGACAAGAAAGACGCAGGACACCGCGAACGCGGTAACCATGCACGCGCGATGGGCCGGTATTCGCCTCTGCTTGATGGATACAAAGCCCGCGGTCAGGAGAGCCGTAGCCAGGGCATTGAGGGAAGCGTTGACTGCGGGAAGGTCGCTGACGCTCATCCGTCAGAAACCCGGAGAGCCGCTTCCCGGTCCAACCGCTGACAGGTCCGAAAAATGTAAACCGACATTGCTCCGATGATAAACAGGACGGACGCCAGCATGAAAAGGACACTCCAGGAAAACGCCCAACCCGCCAGAACGGTCGGTGATTCCTTCGCGATTGTGTCAGATCCCGGCTCGCGGCAGCCAACACACGCCACAACACATTCCGCAGCCGAAAGGAATGCGGCGAGAACCAGCGTTGGAAACATCCATTTCGTCATTTGCGTCTGCAAAAGTTCAGTTCTTTCCAGTACTTGGAGCCTCACGCAAGAGGTCGCCGATGTCCATAAGAAGCTTTTGCGCGAGCTCAGGATCGCTGCCGTCGAGAAAGCTGCGCATCCAGCCATCGCGATCAACCACAACAAAGCGCGTCGAATGGATGGGCGTGCCGGAAGGCTCCCTTGAGAGCGCCTGAAGAAAGCCTTTCATGACCACGCTGTCGACCTGATCCTTCGGTCCGGTGAGAAATTTCCATCTGTCCGGCGACGCTCCAACCCGCTCGCCGTATTCCTTGAGCACCTCAGGCGTGTCATATTCGGGATCCACCGTAATGGAGACGAGCTCGACATCCTTTGCTTTTCCGCCAAGGGATTGATTGAGCTCCGCCATATGGCTCGTCATGACCGGACACGGACCGGCGCAGCGGGTGAAAATGAAATTCGCGACCCAGATCTTTCCCTTGTAGTCTGCGCTTGAAACGGCGGTTCCATCTTGTGCTGTCAGCTGAAACTGCGGAACGGGAGCCAATCGTTCCAAGTGCGAGGCGGCCCTGCGGGCCAGAATGTCGGCGCTGAACTGCGTGTACGCCCACGCGATCAGCGTCGTAATCGCCAGAAACGCGACGACCCAGCCGAGACGCGGAATACGTGCCGGCGCTTGACCCTCGTCTGGAATAGGCGGTTTAGAGGACGTAGAGGATGGTGAAGAGGAAGATCCAGACGACATCTACGAAGTGCCAGTAAAGTCCGATGTTATCGAGGGAGGTTGTGCTTCCGGGCCGGTA
This sequence comes from uncultured Verrucomicrobiae bacterium, assembly GCA_963763735.1. Classification (GTDB taxonomy): domain Bacteria; phylum Verrucomicrobiota; class Verrucomicrobiia; order Chthoniobacterales; family Terrimicrobiaceae; genus DASTFP01. The sequence continues at coordinate 70,260 of CAVXQK010000007.1, forward strand.
ATAGCGCGTTATGAGCTGGCGAAGGAAACACCACAAAATCAACAGTACGCCGATGAAAACGTGCGCGCCGTGAAAGCCCGTCATCACGAAAAAGCAGGAACCGTAGATTCCGTGTTTGTTGAACCAAAGCCCCTCGTGATAGAGGTGATTCCACTCCCACGCCTGCACGCAGAGAAAGATCGAGCCCGCGACGATCGTCGCAAAGAGCCAGAAGAGACCCGTTTGGCCCTTCTTCTTGATGGCTGTTTCGGCGTTGTGAAAGAGAAAGCTGCTGCCCACCAGGATGAAGGTATTGGTGATCATCACCAGGTTCAGACTGGACAAGGGCCAGTGAACCCCAATGTCCGGCGCCCCGGCGGGCGGCCACGTTTCGCCCCGGGAAACGCGGAGAACGATGTAGGCGCCGATCAATCCGGAAAACAACATCGCCTCGGAGGCCAGGAAAGTAATCATGCCGAATCGGCAAGTCGCCGGCGGAGCCTTGTCGTGACCGGCGTGTTCGCCATGAGAGAGGACGGCTGTGCTCATGAACCGGATCCCGGGAAAGGAAAGTTTGGCAATTTCGAATTTCTCATGGTCGCAGCGAAAAGGTGTTCAAGTGCGCGCGGAGTGCATCTTCTTTTGTCAGGGTGTAAGGGCGGGACCGCGCAGCAGCATTAAGACGATGACGGTCGCGCAAAGGGCGGCGGCGAAAACCCAGAGCAGAAGCATCAACCAGAAATTGCGCCTGTTCCTCATTCATCGGCGCGCGGCGACAAGGAGCCCCAGAAGCAAGGGAAGATAGAGGATCGACGCGAAAAAGAGCGTTCGAGCGGAACTCCGGCTCCGCCGGATCAGAAAGCGAAGAGCCGTCGCGCAAAACGTGATGCCCAAGGCCAGCGCGCCAAAAAAATACCACGCCGAGACGTAAAAAAACAGCGCCGGCATCAAGCTGGCCATGAGAAGGCACCCGGAGTAGAGCAGCGCCTGGCGCGCAGAGACAAATCCCTCGGGATCGTAGTTCGAGAGCATGACGAAACCTGCTCCCGCATAGTCTTCGCGGTACATCCACGAGATGGCGAGAAAGTGGGGCATTTGCCAGAGCCACAGAATGGCAAAGAGCAAGCCGCCCTCCAGAGTGTAATGCCCAACGGCCGCCACCCAACCGATGAGCGGAGGCAGCGCGCCCGGGATCGCGCCAACCAGCGTGTTCAGCGAGCTGATCCGTTTCATCGGCGTGTACACGAACAGGTAAATCGTAATCGTAATAAGCGCCAGAAAAGCGGCGCGAATGTTCGTGAAGATGAAAAGCACAGACAACCCGGAGAGCGAAAAAAGCAAACCGAAGAGCAAGGCGTCGCTGGGATGCAATCGCTTTCCGGGAAGCGGGCGGTGCTGGGTGCGCTTCATGCGGGCATCGAAGTCGCGCTCCCACCACTGGTTCAACGCGGCCGCGCCGCAGGCGCAAAGCGCGGTGCCCGCCAGCGTGGCTGCGAGAAGCAGGTAATTCATCGGTCCTTGCCAGCCCATCAGAAATCCCACCAGCGTGGTGAGGAGGACCAACAACGAAAGGCGCGCTTTGACGAGCTCCGCGAGGTCGCCGGCCAGTGTCTCGAAGCGCGAGGGGGCGACGGAAACGGTTTTCATGCGATGCGCTCCATCAAACTCGCATTTGGCGCGTCTGGCAAAACGAAATCCCGGGTTCGTGCGCCGCAGAAAAGGCGAAAAGCCAGCAGGGCTCCCACCAGCAAGGAAAGTGCGCCCAGCGCCATATGGGCGGTCGCGACATCCGCAGCCTTGTTCGACCAGATTGTCCAGGCGCCCAGAGCGATTTGCGCAAGGATCATTGCAACCCAAATCATCGACCAGAGTCTGACGGCTCGCGTCCCGCGCCGCGCTTTCCAGAAGAAAGCGAGGACAGCGGCAGCGATCAGAAGCGCCAGGGCGCGATGCGCCATCTGAATCCAGATCTGCACGGCGTTGATACTCATTTCGCCGGCTGCGGCCCGTTCCGCATTGATTCTTGCCATGGCCTCCGCGCCCGTGTCCGGGAGCCACCCGCCGTAGGCCAGCGGAAAATCCGGAATAGAAAGGCCCACATGCTCGTGGCGCATGGTAGCCGCGATTCCGAGCTGCAGGAAGATGAGCGCCGTCGCGCCCAACGCCCACCAGCGCAAAGTGGGGTGCGGTTCATAGTCCGCCCAGCGTTTTTCCACAAACCGCCGTCCGGTCACAACGGCCAGAAGGACGATCGCGACAAAAAACGATTGCGCCAGCAGGGCATGAAACACGCCAATTTCATCCTTGATGAGGACCACGCGCAATCCGCCGAGAAGTCCCTGCAGGCACACACCAAAGACCGCGCACAGGGCAAAAATCCTCACCCACCTTCGCGGATCGACCCGCCAGAGAGCAACAGACAGAACCACCGTCATCAGACCGATGCCCGAAGCGATGAGACGGTGCGTGTGCTCGTAGAAGATGCCACCGACCCAGCGCGACACCGGAAAAAGAAACATGTTGTATCCAAAAGTATTTGGCCAATCCGGCACGGCCATTCCCGCCCCGTGCGAAGTCACGAGCCCGCCGCTGCAAAGCAGCACAAAAGTCAGGATGGCAGTGAGAACCGCCCACCAATGAACAGCTGCGCGCGATGCGGTCCAAGGGCGGCTCATACCATCAATGTGCCTCAAGCTTCACGTGATCGGGAGCCTTTTCCGTCTGGGGAAGGTAATCCTTGCTCAGGCCCGGCACGCTATATTCGTAAGGACCGTGATAGACGGTGGGCGTTTTCGGAAAGTTGCCGTGGCCGGGAGGCGACGGAACCGTCCATTCCAGGGTGTTGGAATGCCAGGGATTGGCCGGGGCCTTTGGCCCGTTTCGCAGGGAGTAGATGATGTTCCAAATAAAGAGGAAGGTCGTGAAGCCCAGTCCGATCGCGCCAACCGTGGCAATTTGATTGAGAGGCTGGAGCTGCTTCAGGTGCTCGTAGATGGGCGGATCAGCGATGCGGCGCATCATTCCCCCAAGACCGAGATTGTGCATCGGGAAGAATGTGATGTTGAAAAAGATGAAAGTCAGGAAGAAGTGCACCATGCCCAGTTTCTCATTGAGCATCCGGCCAAACATTTTCGGAAACCAGAAATAGAGGGCGCCGAAGATCGCCATAATGCTTCCGCCAAAGAGAACGTAATGGATGTGCGCGACGATGAAGTAGGTGTGGTGGATGAACAGGTCCACCGGCGTTGAAGCCATGAATATGCCGCTCAGGCCGCCGATCACGAACATCGAAACGAACGCCAGGGCAAAGCACATTGCCGTGGTGAACTCGATCGACCCGCGCCAGATCGTCCCAAGCCAGTTGAACGTTTTGATGGCCGACGGCACCGCGATAAACATCGTGGATACGGAGAACGCCGCGCTGAGCGTCAGGTTCATCCCACTAACAAACATGTGGTGACCCCAGACGATGAAACCGAGAAACGCGATGGCGATAATGGCGTAAACCATGGCTTTGTAACCGAAGATCGGCTTTCGCGCAAAAACCGAGATGATGTCGGAAGTCAGGCCCATGGCCGGAAGAATCAGGATATAAACCTCCGGATGCCCGAAGAACCAGAAAAGGTGCTGCCAGAGAAGAGGCTGGCCGCCACCCGCCGGCTTGAAGAAACTCGTGCCCACGTTGAGATCGCAGAAGAGCATCGCCGCGGCGGCTGAAAGCACGGGCACCGCAAGAACGAGCAAAATCGCGGTAATGAAGAGCGCCCAAACTGTCAGCGGCATGCGAAACATGGTCATCCCCGGGCAACGCATGTTGACAACCGTCGTGATGTAATTGGTCGCGCCCGCGATGGACGAAAGCCCGTTGATGAAAATCGCCACTCCCCAGAGGCTTTGGCCCATTTGGGTCCCATTGTAGGCGGCGACCGCGCTCAAGGGAGCATACGCCGTCCACCCGGTCCCCGGCGCGCCGCCCGGAGCGAAAAACGCGCCCAGTATCACCACACCGGAAAGAAAGTAGAGCCAATAACTGATTTCATTCAGCAGCGGAAAGGCCATGTCGCCTGCCCCGATCTGCAGAGGAATAAGAAAATTTCCGAATGTCCCAATGAGCAGGGGCATGACAACAAAGAAGACCATGACCGTTGCGTGCATGGTCACGAGCATATTATAGCCGCCAGGGATGATCGCGCCGTCCGACGCGACCGTGGCGGGCAAAAGATGCCCGATAAGCGGCACCGGCGTGTTGGGCCAAGCCAGTTGATAGCGCGCAAGCAGGGCAAGCCCGCCTCCCAGGAACAAAAAGCACAGCGCCGTCCAGAGATACTGGAGTCCGATCATCTTGTGGTCGTACGTCCAGAGATACTTCCGGAAAAAAGACTCCTTGGGATGATGCGCTTCCTCGACGGTTTCGTGAGGAGGTTGTTCTGCGGTGATGGCGCTCATGTGTATTCTGATTAAAAAGACCGTTTATTGGAGGCTGACAGCGTTCATTTGGCGGCAAATTGCCGTGAAGTTGTTTCCTCACCAAGCCGGGCGGACGCAGCAGCCTTGACCTTTCCAGCGTACCACTTATCATACTCCTCCTGGGAAATAACGCGAATCGGCGCCTTCATGTTATAATGACCGGTTCCACAAAGCTGGCTGCACGCAAGCTCGAAATTGCCCGGACGCTCAACTTGGAACCAGACCCAGGAGATCGTACGGCCAGGCACTGCGTCCTGATAGAGCCGAAACCATGGGACGTAGAAGGAATGGATCACATCGCGAGAATTCAGAATGATGTGAATCGGCTTGCCGAAAGGAATGACGAGCTCGGTCGAGGTAAAATCGTCTTTCCCGGCTTCGTCATCCTGCTCAACTCCGAATTTGTTGTCGGTGGAAATCTTTCCGACAGAGACCGCGCCGAGCTTTCCATCCGCGCCGGGATAACGAAAGTCCCAGCCGAACTGGAAGGCAGAAACGTTGACCTGCAGGGCATCCGGCGGCGGATCCCGATGGAGTTCCGCCCACACGCGGTTGCTGTAGATGGCGAGTCCGAGAAAGATGAGCACCGGAATGGTCGTCCAGACGACCTCGAGCATGTTGTTTCCATGAGAGTAATGCGCCGTCTGACCCTTGCGGCGACGATACTTGAAAAGATAGACGACCAAGACGGCCTGCACCGCGAGGAAAACGAACAACGTGAGCCAGAAGATGAAATCCAGAATGCTGTCGATCTTCTCACCCCCGACGGTGTAATTTTGCGGCGCCCAATAAAGATTTCCACTGCGCGGACCGGCGAAGACGCTTGAAACGCCGAAAAGCAGCGGAACGAGAAAACAGGCAACGCCGCGCCATTTCGATCCCGTCACGCCGGGGACCGGCTTTCGTCGCGCGCCGCGGACACGAGCCTCCGCGGAACAATCTCGATTCGAATTCATTCTCATGCTCCGGGTTTTGCCGCTGGCGCTGGCGATGCCCCTGCCGGCGCGGGAGCGGCGGCAGCCTCCTCGACGAGCACTCTTCCAATCGCTTGAAGTTCCTTTAGCGTCCAAGCCTCAGTGCGCTCCTTCGTCTGGTCGCGGATCTTAGCAACAAAATCCTTTGTTATTGGAGGCGCCTTGTTTCCCCACTCATTCCGGACGTAGGTCAGGACGGCAGCAATTTGCTCGTCTTTGAGCACGTTGCCCCAAGGAGCCATCACATTGTTGAATTGCTGGCCTTTCACAGTCACAGGCCCTTGAAGTCCATTAAGCACTATTTTTACGATGTGGTTATCTCCGTGCCAGTCCTGCGAGAGGACAAATTCGCTGCCGGCAAGTGGCGGAAACTGGCCGGGCACTCCCAAACCCGTCGCCTGGTGGCAAACGGCGCAATTCTGCGTGAAGACGCGCTTGCCGACCACCATGGGATCGGGTGCCGCGGCCGCGCCGCCGGTTCCGGCACCATCCCACGCGACGCGAGCGGGATTGAAGACGTTCGCCTTGAACCCTCCGCTGTTCCAGAAAAGATAACCCGCCCCAAGAAAGACCAGGGCTAGGAATCCAATGAGCAGCCAGGGAGAAATCAACTCCGTGCCCTCGCGTGAACCCTTCCCTTCGCGGAGGAGCTGGTCGTGCTGTTCGACGAGATCCGCTTCCTGCCGGGTGTGATCTGTGGGCTTTTGTGTCACGGCTTATTGTAGGGGTTCGGCTTCCGGTAGCGAATAATCCCGCTTCAAGGAAAGCAGATACGCTACGAGCACCCTGGCATCCTCGCTGGGCACAATTTCGTACCCGGGCCGAGGCGCATCCGGCCCCGTGAGGCCCACCACAGCTCCCACGCTGGGCTGGCCGGCGATTCTCCGGTTTTGATAAAGGTAGCGATACGAAGGCATGTTCGAGCCGGGGGTCACGGCGGTCGGCTCATAGAGGTGTCTGTGAAACCAATTGGCGTCTGTGAATCGCAAACCGACATTAGTGAGATCGGGTCCGATGCGGAGGTTTCCCAGGAACGCGGGCCTTTCACGCAAGTAGTCGCGCGCGACGGTTGGACGCGGCCCAAGCTTCTTCTCGACGTCCGTCGAAAAAGCTCCTGAGCGAACCTGCTGGGTGTGGCACGAAACGCAACCACTCGCCGCATAGACGCGCTGGCCGGCAGCGGCAAGACCCGAGAGCGGAGGGGGATTGATGTCGCCGGTGTTCTCATCGACCACCGGCTGCATGCGACCGAGCTGAAGATAGGAATATCCCACGATCCCGAACCACGCGGAGGTGAAGACCAGGAAGATGCCAAAGACCAACGGCGGCAACTTGCTCATACGTCGCGACTTCCGATGGTTTGGACCTGAAGGCCGGGCGTTACCAGGGGAGAGTATCCCCCAAGGAGATTTCGCGCGAAAGCCGTAGCGAAAAGCAGGCAAGCACCGAGGAAAACGAGACTTCCCAGCGCATACATCACCCGGAATGGCGCCGCCAGACTCACGGAGCTCATGAAATCGACGCCTGGATCATACAGGGCGAACCCTTGGATAAACCCCCCAAGGGTGAGCGCGAGGAACATCGTTCCCACTCCGCCCACAGAAAGCCAGAAGTGCAAGGATGCCACCGCAAGGGGGAATTCTCTGCCCGTAAGGCGCGGTATGGCGTGATACGACGCGCCGAAAAGCGCCATACTCAAGAAGCCGAAGATAACCAGCACACTTTCGCCAATAGAGTAATCGGAAAAATGCGTCACTGCGGAAATTAGCGGGGTGGCAGCCCCTTGCAGAACGACCCCGGCAAAACAAGCCAAGCCAAAGATTGTGAAGGGAGCTTCAGGAGTTTGCGGGACGTCGCGCCCGCCGAATGTGCCCAGCGTATTGATGCAAATAAGCGTCGCCGGAATCAACATCATGATGCTGGCCGCCACACTCGCGCTCACCAGCCACGCGGGAATCGGACCGCCAATCAAGAGCCTCGCGCCAGTCCATCCGCCAAGGAATGTGAGGCACCAGAAAGCGAGGACGCTCGACGGGTAGGCACGCACCGGGCGGCGTGCGATGTGCGGGACGAGATAATAGACGGCAGCCAAGGCGAGCGGCGCGAGCCAAAGCCAAAGAAGGCTTCCCAAATACCAGCTTGCAATCGGACCTTGTGCGGAACCCTGCACCGGATGCCAAACGAGCAGCATGTTTGCCGTGGCGTAAAGCCAGGGAAAACAGAGAAAGGCCGCCAGCAAATACCATTGGGAAACGTAAAGTCCGTCACTGGAGCGATCGCGAAGGAGAATCAAGCCCCATACACCGATGCAGGCGTAGGCAACGAGAAGGATCAACGACGCAGCACCTGAAAATTCCAAACCCCGGATTGCATGTCCGGCTCCCGCGATGATGCTGCAGACTCCAAGAAGCACGCCCAAGTTCCAAAAGAGACCTGCCGTAATCAGGAGCCTTTCGGAACCAAGCGCCGTTCGGCCAAGCCGCGCGAGCAGCCAAAGACCGAGGCCGATTCCAGCCTGAGACGCCCAGCCGTACGCCAGAGCATTTTCAGCGGCCGGTTGGATTCTCCCATAGGTCAGCCAACCTGGGCCGTCCAGGAACGAGGGCACGACGAGCTTCCATGCCGCCAGGCAGAAAAGCAACGATCCCACAAGCAGCCAGAAAACCGCCGAAGAAAGAAAGAGGATCACCGGGAGGCGCAGCATTGCCTGTCCTCGCATGACCGGGGTTGTTGGGGTGTCAGACGAGTTCATCTTCTTTGAGAAAAGCGCTGAACGCCCCGTCCTGGATCGTTGTCATCGATTGGCGGCAGTGGATTGCGCCGCGGGAGTGGCGGCTGTTGACGGCGACGCTGCGGGCGAAGCCTCGGGTGACGGAGCCGGAGTGGCTATCGGACCAGCGGGCGCCGGTTGCCTGGAATTGAGCTCGGCGATCGCCAGATCCATGGCGCGATCGATCGGGATTTGCACGGTGCCCTTGGCCTTGTCCACCCAGGCATAGGTTTCCAGCCTCTTCGCATTCTCGGCCTGGAGGTCCGCGTAGGCCTTGGCGCGTTCCGCAGCACGCGCAGCGTCCTCGTCGGGCGCCGGAGCCAGGCCCGTGAGGAGTTTCACCGCGAGCACGAAGAGCAAGAGCAAAACCATCCCGCCGGCGACGACCCGCCACAACGGTTTGGGCTGAGCGGCAGTTTCCATCAGTTCTTCAAGGCGATGGACTTCGCCAGGCGTGGGTCTCGCGCGGGGTAAAGCGACGAGTCGCCGAGACGTTTGAGGAAGACAGCCGCCAGCGTGCAGCCGATGGCGAGGACACTAAAAAAGTCGAGCGGACTCGGGCGGACGCCCGCGATATGCAGCGCAGGCAGCACCACGATATAAATGTCCAGGAGGTGCATCATAAGGATCCAAATTGCCATCCCGCAGAGGAAGGAAGGCGTTTTCTTTCCTCGCTGGAAAAGCAGAAAGAGGAACGGCACAAAGAAATGTCCGATAACAAGGAACTGGCTTAGATACCACCAGCTCGCCGTATTCCGGCGCAAAAAGTAGGTGGTCTCTTCCGGAATGTTCGCGTACCAGATGAGCATGTACTGGCTAAAGCCGATGTAAGCCCAGAAGATCGTGAATGCCATCATGAGCTTGCCCATGATATGGTAGTGCTCGAGCGTGACGACCTCCCTCAAGTAACCCGCCGCGCGCAACGCCGTGATGATCAAAACGAGCACACACATCGAGCTCAGCGCGGTGCCGGCAAAAATATACACGCCCCACATTGTCGAAAACCAGTGGTAATCGAGACCCATCAGCCAGTCCACGGCGGCAAACGTCAGGCACACAGCGAAGGGAATGGCGCTGGAAAATGTCACACGGCGGTTCAGGACCGTGTAAACCGGTGCGCCGTCGCTGTCCTGCGCAATCGAGAAGGCCCGCAGGAACGAGGACGAAACCACAAAAAAAACAAAATAGATGATCGCCCTCGCATAGAAGAAGGGCTTGTTGAGGTAGGCTGCCTTCTCAAGAAGCAGCGGATCGTGGGCGTTCTCAGGCTGCATCCATTGCCAAAGCGTTGGCCCCACTGCGAGGAGCGGAATGAAGAGAATCGCCATAACCACAAGCAGGCTGGCGATGTTTTCCAATTGCCGCCGGACGACGACGCTCCACTCCGCATCGACCGCGTGGTGGACGAGCGTCCAAAACAACCCGCCCATGCAGATCGTAAGGAAAAACGTGTAAGCAAAGAGATACGAGAAGGCGAACTGGCGCGTGTCGAAAAAGGCGCCGGCAACCACCACCGCGAAGGCCACCACGGCCATGCCTACCAAGCCCAGAAAGCGGCCCCCGACGTGCTTATAGTCGAAGAATTCAGGCTGTGGCTCGTCGTCGTAGAATGGCTTCATGCTAGTGGGATTCCAACTGCGCGCGCTGGTCGTCGGGAACCTCGGCCAAGGTGGCGCCGCCCTGGGATTTCTGCAAAGCGCGCAGGTAGGCAACGATGGCCCAGCGATCGATGACCTGAATCCGATCTCCGTAGCCCATCATGGTGTTCTTTCCGTGGGTCACCGTGTTGAAGATCTCGCCATCGGACATCACACGGATGCGGTCCTGAAGAAGGCTTTGCACCGTGTTCAAACCGAATTTGCGAGCCATGCCGTCACCTGCGCCCGTGCCGCCGTGGCAAACGGCGCAATAAATTCCGAACCGCTGCTGCCCGCGCAGCATGATCGCATTGGAAACCTCAAAGGGAATGCCCGTGCCCCAGTTTTCGCCCATCTTCCCGGTATCGAAGTAGTCTGGCGAGCTGGAGAAAATGATCTGCTTGTAGGGACCCGTTGCCTGGCCAACCGAACCGTCCACCAGCTTATGCATCGGCATCGCGTAGCCGAGCGGCACGGTGCCATCGACCGGAGGGCGCGCCGCGCGTCCGTCCGCATAGAAATCGCTCCGTGTCTGTGCCTTCACCTTGGGCTGGCGATCCATATCGGGGAAAATCTCGATCGGCGGCCGGCTGGACTTCTGCCCACGAAATCCGGCCATGGCAAACACAACGATCAGCAGGAAAACGAAGATGATGAAAAAGTATTTCAGCATAGCGGTTTGCTGGTCCCGAATGAATTTCCGGCGCGGATCGGTATAAACCGATCGAGGCGCGAAGCGGCCATGTCCGCAAACCGCTGGTCCGGCACTGTGTGCCGGGAAAATGAAAACCCTTCGGAATTATTCCGCCGGAGGCGGAACCTTAGCAGCCTGGCGGGGAAGGCGCTTCGTTCTTCGCGAAGTTGTTGGTTGGTAAATTCGACGTTCATCGCAAATCCGGCAGGCTGCTGCTCAATCCTCGTGCACCCTGGTGATGTTGCGTCCGCCGAGAGATTCGAGGAAGTCTCTCACTTCCCGCTCGGCGAATTTCGGGTCCCTCTTTTCGATCACGCAGAAAAACTTGTCATCGCTTACGCGCTTGAATCTCTCCCAGTTGAACATGGGGTGATTCAACCGGGGGAGTCCATTCATGATGAGCATTCCGAAGGTCGCCGTGAAGGCCGAGATGAGCACCGTGAACTCAAACATGATCGGGAAAAATGCCGGCACCGTAAAAAGGTTGGTCGGCTTGCCCATGACAATGAGAGGGTAAATGATCGAGCTCGGCACGAATTGGAGCAAAACGGCCGTCACAAAGCCTGTGAGACCGCCAAGAAAGATGATCTTGCCCAGAATCGAACGCTTCAAACCCATCGCAGCATCCATCCCGTGAATCGGAAACGGCGAAAACACATCAAAACGGCTGAAGCCTGCATCACGCATTTGCTCGGCGGCATGAAAAAGCTCGCCAGCCGTCTCGAATTCCGCGGCAAGCCCGTAGATGGGAGAGTGTGGATTTCCGGCGGCGTCCATTTGCTAGTGTTTCTCCCCGTAATGCGGGTCGGCTTCCGGAAGCACCGCCTTGACTTCGAACATGCAGATCATCGGCAGGAAGCGGATGAAAAGCAGAAACAAGGTAAAGAAAAGGCCCAGCGATCCGACGAACATGCAGATGTCCACCCAGGTCGGATGAAACATGCCCCAAGCGGAAGGCGTGAAATCACGGGCCAGTGTGGTGGCGATGATCACGAAGCGCTCGTACCACATGCCCGCATTGGGAAACTGAACGATGATCCACACCCAAACGAGGTGGGTGCGAAAGTATTTGAACCAGAAAAGCTGGGGGGCAATGACATTGCAAAACATCATGCAAAAGTACGCCCACCAATACGGACCCGTAGCCCGATAAAGAAATGCGGCGCGCTCATAGGGATTGCCGCTGTACCACGCCATGAATAACTCCATCAGATAGGCGTAGCCGACAATCGAGCCGGTAAAGACGATGACCTTGCACATCTTGTCCACATGCGAAATGGTCACAAGGTCATGCAGCGGCTTGTAGAGCGCGCAGGCGGGAATCATGATCGTAAGAACCATCGCAAACCCACCGAAGATCGCGCCGGCCACGAAATACGGCGGAAAGATCGTCGTGTGCCAGCCGGGGATCACCGACGTCGCGAAGTCGAAGGACACGACAGAGTGCACGGAGAGAACCAGAGGCGTCGAGAGGCCGGCAAGAAGAAGGTAGGCCATCTCGTAGTGCCGCCACTGTCGGTTGCCGCCGCGCCAGCCAAGCGCAAGAACCCCATACGCGAATTTGCGAATTTTCGTCGTGGCCCGGTCGCGCAACGTGGCGAGATCGGGAATGAGGCCCGTGTACCAAAAGAGCACGGACACCGTAAAATAGGTCCCAACGGCGAAGACGTCCCAGAGCAAAGGGCTTCGGAAATTCTGCCAGATTCCATTGGAGTTGGGCACTGGAGCCATGAACCAGGCCATCCACACGCGACCAATGTGGAAGCCGGGATAAATCGCAGCGCAAATGACCGCAAACAGCGTCATGGCCTCGGCGGCGCGGTTGATGGAAGTGCGCCACTTCTGCCGCGTGAGAAAGAGAATCGCCGAGATGAGCGTTCCGGCATGGCCGATACCGATCCAAAACACAAAGTTGGTGATATCCCACGCCCAGCCAACCGGAATGTTGTTGCCCCAAACGCCGACGCCGGTGGAGACAAGGTAGATAATGCAGCAGAAGAGAACAAGTGCCAGAGGCGTGGTGACCGCCATGCAAGCCCACCACCACAGGGGAGTTTTCGACTCCACGATCGAGCTGACATAGGCGCCGATCCATCCCATCGTGCGCTTGTTAAGCACGAGCGGCGGACGCTCGACCGCGTGCTCCTGCGGCGTGCGCTCTCTATAGGGCGGTTCTACGGTAACATCAGCCATGGGATAGAACCCAATTTGAGGTTTGTATGCCGGCGGTCATCAGTGTTCCCCCTCAGTTTTCTGATGTTCGCCTGCAGCGTGATCGCTTTCGGCCGCCTCTCCGTGCCCGTGGGGTGTTCCATTGGCCATGCCAACTGCGCTAGCGCCGGGCATTTTCATGTTTGGATTCTTGATGCGCGCGAGATAGCTCACCCGCGGCGCCGTATTCAAGTATTTCAACATCACGAATGCACGATCGCTCTCACGCAGCCGTGACACGCGGCCCTCCTTGTCCCTGATATTGCCGAAAACGAGCGAATCGCTTGGGCACGCTTGCTGACAGGCGGTCTTGAATTCGCGAATGGGAACCTCGTTCTTGTTCCGCGCACCGGCCTCCACGAGCCGCGCGATCTTCGCCTCCTCTATTCTCTGAATGCAGAAGGTGCATTTCTCCATCACGCCGCGCATCCGGACCGTAACGTTCGGGTTCTTCGACATCTTGAGGCTGTCAGCCATGCCCTTCTTTCCCAATGGCCCCAAATAGAGATGTTCGAGCGATCGCTGGTTATAGTCGAAATAGTTGAAGCGACGAACTTTCCACGGGCAGTTGTTGGAGCAGTAACGCGTTCCGATGCACCGGTTGTACGCCATGAGATTCAGGCCATCTTCACTGTGCACGGTGGCATTGACCGGGCAGACGGTCTCGCACGGCGCGTTCTCGCAGTGCTGGCACATCACCGCCTGCGCGAGCATCTCGGGATCTTCCGGGTTGCCGCCAAAATAGCGGTCAATCCGGATCCAGGCCATATCGCGGTTCTTGCGAACCTGCTCCTTGCCAACGACCGGCACGTTGTTCTCCGACTGGCAGGCCACGACACAGGCGTTGCAGCCGAAGCAGCTGTTCAAGTCCACCGTCATGCCCCATTGCTCTTTCGCGGTAAGCTCCGGGTGGGAGTACAGGGAAATATTCGGAGGGATATGACCGTCCATTCCCATGGTCTGGGCAAACTTCGGATCTTCCTGGTAACGTTCGAGCGTTCCCTCGCGGAAAAGATCACGGCCCTCCATGCTGCGATGCTCCTGCGTCTGCGCGAGGGGATAGGTCTTGCCCGTTACTTTAACTTCGACACCCGACAGGAAGCGTGAAGCGTCCGACGAGCGCAGGGGATAGGCGTTGAATCCGACGCCTTCGAAGAGAGCGGAGACACCCGCCCGCCCGTAACCAAGCGCAAGGGAAATGGAATCGTCCGCGTGGCCAGGCGTGACGAACGCCGCCGCAACAATCGAAGCAGCGGCCGACTTGATCTCGATCATGTCGGCAACAATGTCGAAATCGATCTCGTTGCCCAGCTTTTCGGCGACCTTGTAAATCGGGCCGAAATTATTGGCCTTTATGCCAAGCTTCTTCGCCGTTGCCGGGCTGACCAGGGCGACATTGTCCCAGGTGACTTTCGTTTCGAAGTCGGGAGTCTCCTGAAGCCATGAGTTGTTGGCATAGCGGCCGTCGTCCACGCTGGTACTTTGCAGGAAAACCAACTCCAGGCCGTCCGCCGGCGGTTTTGCCTGCTTCAGTTCCGCGGATGCTTTGGCGGCGTTGAAGGAGAGCGGCGCCTCGGGCCATTCGCTCTCCGGCGCAAAGCCCACACGCAGCACGGAATTCCACTTCTCAGCGCTTTCGTTGAATATCCGCGTGAACGTTTCCTGGACCAGTTCGGGTCCCTGCGGCTTTGGACGTCCCGCAAGCTGGGCAAGGATTTCGAGTTCGCCGATCCCATTCCAGAGCGGAAGAATCATCGGCTGAACGGCCGAGTAGGTACCGTCGTAGGCATAAACATCGCCCCAGGCCTCAAGGTAGTGGGCAGCCGGGAGGTGCCAGTGACATGCCTTCGCGGTTTCATCCTCGAACAGCCCGAGATGCACGGATTGGGCGACTTTCTTGAGCAGGCTTGAGAAGTCCAGATCGGCCGGGGCGTTGTATACAGGGTTGCCGCCCAGAACAAACAGCGTCTTCACTGCGCCGGTCTTGATTGCGGCGGCCAGGTCGCTGATTGACGCGGAGGGTTTCTCGGCGGTGCTGATCCCGAGAATGGTGGCGCCGTTGTTCCCAAGCGCCTGGTTGATTGCGAAGACAAGGACCTGGACCCAGGCAGGCTGCTGTTCGCCGACGGTCACAATACTGCGGCCAGTGTTCGCGGAAAGATCATTGGCGCATTCCGCGATCCACGCCTCGTCGAAAGATGCTGCCGTGTTGGGACACGCCTCGATAAGGGACGCCAGGGACGCATTCCTAGTGGCGCCGGCGACTTTGGCTCCGAGTTGGCGCGTGAATTCGCCGATCAGGGACGCTTTGCAGCGAAAGCGGTGGTCCGCAAGCCCGCCGGTGCCGGTATAATGATTCTCGACAACGTAGAGCCGGTTCATTGGCGCGCCCTTTTGGTCGGGATTGCGGCGCGGGAAGAACCCTCGCGCATAGCCAACACCCTTGTCGCTTCCGTTCAGAAAGTCGCTGTCGAGCGCAACAACGATATCGGCCCGTTCAAATTTCGGTATGAGGCGTATTCCCGGCCCGAAGGACGCTGCGATGGCTTTGTCCGTTTCCTGTGTACCGAGCGGCTCATATTCGCACCAGATCATCCCGGGATGTTTGGCTTCAAGCTCTGCGCGAAGGCGGTCACGGGTTGGCGAATTTTTGCGTTCGACAAGGAATGCGAGGTTCTCCGCTCCGGCCTGGTCTTTCAGGAATTTCTCGAAGACGTCCGCTCCGACTTCCGTGCCGTCTTGCTTGATGGCCTTCGAACGGTTCGGATCATAGAGATCCAGCACGCTTGCCTGTGCGAAGGCGTCCGTTCCACCATTGCTCGAAGGATGAAGAGGGTTCCCTTCGATCTTGGTCGGCCGCCCGTCCACGGTGCTGACGACCAGCGGCATCGCACCCTGCCTAAGGGGCATCGCCGTCGCATAGTACAGGAACCTTCCGGGGACCGTCCATTCGACTCCCTTGTTGAAGGGCACAAGATACGCTTCCGGACGCCGGCAGCCCGAGAGGCCAACGCCCGCGAGCGTCATCGAGGCGCCCAGCAATTTCATGAAATCGCGCTTCGTCAGTCCGCCCCCGTTATACACGTCCGCTCCGCGCGGAAACTCGCGCTGGAGCAGGCTCTCAAAGCCCGGCGAATTCTCCAATTCCGCAAGGCTCCGCCACATTGTGGGCTTCTCCGGCCTGGGCGGGTGGTGGACGACGCGTTTCATCGATGGCAACCTCCGCAAGTCACAGGCGGATTGACGTCCCACTCCTCCTTGAATCTTGTTCCTATCTGACGCTGCTCCTCCGCCGACGCCGCTTTCCAGTTCATGTTGAAGACTTGGTCTGGAGGGCGGAGATGATTCTCGGGCGCTCGGTGGCACTCGAGACACCAGGCCATGCTTTGGGGCTCATGCTGGTAGACAACTTTCATCTCGTTGACCGCGCCGTGGCAGGAATAGCAACTCACCCCGCGGTTCACGTGCACCGCATGATTGAAATACGCGTAGTCTGGGACACTATGGATTCTGACCCAGTCGACAGATGGCCCGTCGCCTTTGCCTCCGTCCCACGCGGCGCGCACGGCCTCGAGCCTCGGGCTTTGCGCCTTCACCTGCTGGTGGCAGCTCATGCAGGTTTGCACAGTCGGCACGTTTGAATGCGAGGCCACTTCGACAAAGCTGTGGCAATACCGGCAATCCATGCCGAGCTGCTGCACATGGATGTCATGTTGAAAGGGAACCGGCTGCGTCGGTTGATAGCCCACCCGCGTATACTTTGGCGTAAAGTAGTAGGTAAGCCCGCCAGTTATCGCTGTGCCCAGGACGGCAACGCAAACCACCAGCTTCCAAGGAAGCTGATTCGACCACTTCGGAAAAAAGTTTGCCATCTTTCAGTTCGCGATTGGCGGTTAGTTGCGATCGACTACCGGCGAATTGCGGGAAACTAATTTCCACGCTGGGAATGGCAATTGTTTTTTTGTGAGCAAGGATACAGAAAACGGATGTGAAGAGACCGATTTCGTCCGATAGGCGTCCCCTTATCGCTAAAGTCGCGCCATGAAACGCATCGCCGTCTGTTGCTTGCTTCTGATGTTTGGAGCCGCCCTCGCGCAGCAAGCCCAGGTTTCGCTGCCCGCGATCACGCTCAGCGTGGGCGGGAAGGCAGTGACCGCGGAAGTTGCCGACGAGCCGCGGGAGCGCGAGATGGGACTCATGTTTCGGGAGGAGCTCGCCCCGGACAGCGGGATGCTTTTCGTCATGCCGGGACCCGAACACACGGCTTTCTGGATGAAGAATACCACGCTCCCGCTCTCGATCGCTTACATCAGCGAGGCCGGTCTCATTCTGGAAATTCACGATCTCCAACCCCTGGATGAAAGACCCGTTCCGAGCGCATTCTCCAATATTGCCTATGCGCTCGAGATGGAGCAGGGATGGTTTGCGAAGAACCACATCCTCGCCGGCGACCGGATAAAAGGCCTTCCAGCCCTGACGGGCAGGTAGCCCCGTCCGTGATTCGACTCGGCGGAAGGAGCCACGGATTTTCACGGAGGCTGAATGTTCCGGAATCCGTGCTTAATCCGTGAAAATCCTTGGCTGAATATAAATCACCCGATAGCCGCCGCGGCCTCCTTGACTTCACCCTCCCCGCGCTTGAAGAACGCAATCTTGTCGAGGTGGCGCTCCTGGAAATATTCCATATAGACATAGATGACCGGCGTGCAGAAAAGCGTGAGGATCTGCGCGACGACGAGACCGCCAACGATACACAGGCCCATGGGCTGCCGGGAGGATCCATCGGCGCCAAAGCCCATCGCCATCGGAAGCGCACCGAAGATCGCGGCGAAAGTTGTCATCAGAATCGGGCGGACGCGCTCGATGGCGGCTTCGACAGCCGCGGCCTCAATGCCGAGGCCCTCCCGCCGGCGCATGATGGCAAAGTCCACGAGCATGATGCCATTTTTCTTGATGAGACCAAGCAGAAGGAAGAGCCCGATGAACCCATAGAGATCAAGAGGCATGCCGAAGAGCTGCAAGGTCGCGAGTCCGCCAAGGCTCGCGACGGGGAGCGTCGAAAGCACGGTAATGGGATGGATGTAGCTCTCGTACAGGATTCCGAGGATGATATACATGACGAAGATGGCGATAAGGAGCAGCACAACCATGGCCTTGACCGTCTGAATAAACTGGGCGCCCGACCCGGCCGGCGCTCCTGCAACCGAAGGCGGAAGGATTTCCCTCGCCGCTTGCTGAAGCGCGTCCGCGGCGCTCCCCGCAGGAAATCCCGGCTTGAGATTGTAAAAGATCGTCACCGAGGTGATCTGATTAATGTGACTGATCGATTCCGGGCCGGTCTTGACGTGCGGGCGCACGAGCGATCCGAGCGGAACGAGGTCGCCCTGCTGGTTGCGCACCCAAAGGAGATTGAGGTCGTTCAGTCGCGCGCGCTGGCTGTCGAGCAACTCGAGGATCACCCAATACACATTCAACGGGGTCTGGATCTGGGAGCCCCTGCCCTGCGCGAAGGCGATCGCGAGCGTGCTTTCAATATCCTGCACGTTGACGCCGTAGCTGTAGGCCTGGTCGCGCAGAATTTCGATCTCCTGGATGGGAGTGTTTACGCGCATGTCGCTCGAGACACCGATGAAGCCGTCGGTTTTCTGCAGCCGTTCAACGAGCGCTCCGGCGGTCTTGTACAGCAATTCCGGGTCGGTGCTCGTCAGTTGATAGGCGAAGGCACCCTGGGTGTTGGAAGTGGCTCCGGTGTCGATGTTGAGCGTGGGGTAGGGCTGCAGCAAAGGAATCACGCCGGGAACCTGCTGGCGGACCTTTTCCGTGATTCGCCGGGTGATCTCGGCAATCGGAGCCCGCTGCCCTTCGGGCTTCAACAGGACGATGAAAAGGCCCATTGACGTGGTCAATTGGTTGTTCTGGAGCCCGGTGACAGTAATCACTTGATCCACGCCGGGCTCTGACTCCGAGAGCCTCATCAGTTCCTTCTGATACGCCTGCATCTGCGCAGGCGACGTTCCCTCCGCGGCAAGATAGACGCCCCGGATCATCCCACTGTCTCCCACGGGAAGAAACCCCTTGGGAATCACGAGAAACAGCCAGATCGTTCCGGCCAGAGAAAGCACCCAGATCAGCAGCGCGAGCGCCTTGCGCTCGATCATCCATTCCAGCGAGCGCTTGTAATGCCTTCGGAAGGCTTCGAAGTGCTTGTTGAACCAGCGCTGGTAGCGATTTTCACGGTCGGACTTTTGCAACAAGCGGGCGCAGACCATCGGCGAGACGACGATGGCCACGACGCCCGACAGCACGATGGCCACAACAATCGTAACTGCCATCTCATGAAACATGCGTCCGATGAGTCCGGGCATGAAGACGATGGGAATGAAGATCGCCCCCAGGGACAGCGTCATGGACAGCACCGTGAAGCTGATTTCCTTCGCTCCCAGCAAGGCCGCCACGGTTGGCGGCTTGCCGTCTTCAAGATGCCGCACGGTGTTTTCGAGCACCACCACGGCGTCGTCCACAAGCAGGCCGACGGCCAGCGTCAGCGCCATGAGAGACAGGTTGTCGAGGCTGTAGCCCAGCATAAGCATGACCGCGAACGTCATGAGCAGGGAAAGCGGCAGGGCAATCACGGGAATCGATGTCTCGCGAACGCGCCCCAGAAAGAGAAACACGACCAATACGACAAGCGCAAAGGCAATGAGAAGGGTCAGCTTCACATCGTTGATGCTCTCAACGATCTGCACGGAACGGTCATAGTTGATATATGCTTCAATCGAGGCCGGAAGAGTGCCCTGCAGCTTGGCCAGCGTGCTTCGAACGGCCCGAGCCACCAGGACGTCGTTGGCGCCAGGGGCGGGCGTTACCGCGACGACCAGCGACGAAGCGCGCGGCTTCATCCAGCTTGTCCAGAAATCGATGACCAGGTATTGGCTCTGAAGACCGTCGACGGGCCTGGCGACATCCTTGACCCGCACAGGCGCGCTGTTCTGATATCGGATGATCAGGTCGCTGTAATCCTCGGCGTGGAGAAGCTGGCCTTTCGGATCATTAATGTACTGCAGGTAGTTGCCGTAAATCTGACCGCCGGGGGTGAAAACGTTGCCTTTCGAGACGGCATTGGCGACGTCGAGCACGGTGAGGCCGCGTGAGGAGAGCGCGTTGGCATCCATCTGAATACAGACCGCGCGAGCGGATCCGTATACCTGCGCACTCGAGACCCCTTCGAGCATCATCATGCGCTGGGCGACCATGTTGTTCGCGTAGTCGTAGAGGTCGCCCATCGTGAGCGTATCCGTCCCCATCGTGATATAAACGATCGGCTGGGTATTCGGGTTCGTTGTCTGGAAGCTCGGCGGCGCGGGCAAATCAGAGGGCAGATTGCCCATCGCCCGCTGAATGGCAGCCTCCACCTCGGCCTCCGCCTGGCCCATGTCCTTGTTCAGAACAAATTGCAGGACAATGCTGCTCACGCCCACCTGGTTGCGCGACGTGATGAGGTTGAGACCTTCGATCTGCATCATCTGGATCTCGAGTGGCGTCGAGACGTTGTTCGCCATGATCTGCGGGCTGGCACCCGGATAGTTGGTCGTCACCGAGATCACCGGGTAGGCCACGTCGGGAAGATCGCTGACCGGCAGCGCGAAATAGGCAGCGATCCCGAAAATCGCCGCCGACAACGCGCACAGTGTCGTCATCACCGGCTTGCGAATGAACGGCTCGGAAAGGTTCATCTCAACCAGACCCGTTGCGGCGCTTGCGCTGAGCAACAGACGCTCGGGAATCTCTCCAGCGACTCATCTTCCCCTCTCCGGTGATGGCGAGGGACCTCGCCCGGCGAGAGGCGCTGGCGGCTGATACGGAACCGGTGTGACCCTCTTGCCGTCGGCCAAGCCCAACTGTCCGGCTGTCACTACGCGCTCGCCCGTCCTCACGCCTTCGGCGATCACTGTCAGGTCCGCGTGCCGCTGTTCAATGCGCACCTGGCGAAGCTCCACCGCGTTGTTGGGGCTGACGACAAACACATATGGCCCCTGCTGCCCAATCATGACGCATTGCGAAGGGATGACCACGGCGTTCTTGAGCACTGTCAGAACGAGCTGAACATTGACAAAAAGTCCGGGCCACAAGAGAGCGCCCTTGTTGGGAAATGTTGCGCGAAGCGTGAGAGTCCCCGTGCCGCTCGTGATCGAATTATTGATGAACGAGAGCTTGCCGGTCACCTTGTTGTCCGGCGCTCCGGGAATGTTCACTTCGACAACCAGATCTCCCGAGGCAAAATATTGCCGCACCTTGTCGAAATCGTTCTCCGAAATCGTGAAATCAACGTAGATGGGATCGATCGTCTGAATGTTGATGAGCTTCGTGGTGTTCGCTGTGACGAGATTGCCGGCGTCCACCAAATACATCCCCGTCTTGCCGTCAATCGGCGAAACGATCGTGCAATAGCCCAGATTGATCTTCGCGTTGGCAAGCTGACCCTCCGCTGTCGCCACCGCTCCCTGAGCCTGCAATTGATTGGCCTCGGCAGTCTGGAGATCGGCGAGATCGACCGCTTTGGTCTTATAGAGCTCCTGCTGGCGCTCGAGGGTGACCTCTGCATTGGCAAGCTGCGCTCTCGCGGAGTCCAGGCTGCCTTGCGCTTCCTGAACCGCGGCTTGATAGGGTCCGGGATCAATTTCGGCCACCAGGGCGCCTTCTTTGAGCATCGCCCCTTCCGCCACGGCGTAACGCAGCAGCGTGCCTTCCACCTGCGCCTGCAAAGTCACGTCGGCGATGGTCACAGCGTTTCCAAAGGTGTCGATCGTCAACGGAACGTTCTCCGTTTTGGCGACGGCAAATGTGACGGGCGGCGGAGGCGCTTCCGGAGCCGATTTCCTGCCGCAGGAAGCCAGGCAAAGAAGGCCGGAAGAGAGAGCGACCGCCAAAGCGCGTTTCATCCGCTGGCTTGCTAAATGCCGGACTTCGAAGTGTCAATCACCGGCATTGGAAAGAAGAAGGGGATTTCGGCTCGCCGCCAAAAAAGACCCACGAGTCTTCATCGATGCCGGATCGTCTTCAATCCGTATTTGATCGCTGAATATCCGCGGCTAAGATATCAGTCTCAGATCGCGGCGAAAGAACGCTCTACGCAGCGGCCTCGGGCGCGGGTGCGGCAGCCTCTCCCTCCTCCTTCTTTTTCCCGACGAAATATTTTTCCACGAAGTAGAACGATGCGGGAATGAGGAAGATTGAGATGAAGGTCGCCGCGAGCATGCCGCCGATCACGGTGGTGCCCAGGACCCTGCGGGAGACGGCTCCCGAGCCGGTCGCAACAGCGAGCGGAACGACACCGAAAATGAAAGCGAAGGCGGTCATGAGGATCGGCCGCAAGCGCAACTTGGCGCCGATCAGGGCGGCATCGAACAAAGATTTTCCCTTCTCATACTCATCTCGGGCGAATTCGACGATGAGGATGGCATTCTTTGCGGCCAAACCGATAAGCATGACCAGGCCGATCTGGGCATAGAGATTGTTTTGCATCCCTCGCAAGCTCAGCCCGGCGAAAGCCCCAAAGATGGCGATGGGTGTCGTGAGCAGCACGCTGAAAGGCAGCGACCAACTTTCGTACTGAGCAGCAAGGATAAGAAAGACGAAGAGGAGCGAGAGGGCGAAGATGGCACTTGCGGGCACTCCCTGGGCGGCTTTCTGCTCCTGAAACGACATTCCCAGATAGTCGAAGCCCATGCCGTTGGGCATGGTCTGAGCGAAAACCTCCTCCATGGCTCTCATCGCCTGGCCGGTACTAAAGCCGGGAGCGACGCCCGCATTGATCTGCGAGCAGCGATACATGTTGTAACGCATCGTAAATTCAGGACCGAAAGTTCTCTCTGCGCTGACGAAGGAGTTAACCGGAACAGAGTCGCCAGATTTGTTAGCGACGTAAAAGAGGCCCAGGTTATCGATGTCTGTCCGATAATCTCCCTCGGCCTGGATATAGACCTGCCACTGCAAGCCGAAGCGGTTGAAATAATTGACGAAATAGCCCCCGAGGAAGGTTTGCAAGGTCTGATAAGCGTCGCTGAGGCTTACGCCTTGGATCATCGCCTGGGCCTGATCGACAGTCAGGAAGTATTGGGGAACATCCCAGAGGGCCGTTGTGAAGAGGCTGGTCAGCTCCGGACGCTTTTTCGCCGCGAGCATGAATTCCTGGGTATTCTTCGCAATGAACTCGACGTTCGCACCGCTTCGGTCCTCCAGAATAAACGTCACGCCGCCGGCCGTTCCGACGCCGGGAATTGCGGGAGGCGGAAACGCAAAGGAGGCTGTCGGTTTGGGTAGCGCGGCGAGTTCGCGATTGATGCGAGTTTGAATGGCATCGACCTGCAACTCCGGTGTTTTGCGTTTCGCCCATTCCTCGAGCGTGATGAAAAAGAAACCCGTGTAGGTGCTCTGAACGGTAGCTCAGCAAGTTGAAGCCAACAATCGAAGTCACGTATTCGACGCCGGGGGTCTTGAGCAGAATATCCTCGATCTGTCTTGAGACGGCATCGGTTTGTTGAAGCGAAGAGGCTCTCGGGAGCTGGACGACGCCATAGAGGTAACCCTGATCCTCCTCGGGTATGAATCCCGACGGCATCTTGGCCCCGATCCCGCCGCCTGCCAGACCGATAAGCACGATCAGAACAAGACTGATGAAGACCTTGCGAATCAGCGAAGCGCATACGGTGCCATAGCCCGTGGTTGCCTTGCCAAAACCGGTATTGAAGCTCCTGAAAAAGCGTGCGAGCGGTCCCTTGCCTTCCTTCTTCGGTCGCAGAAGCAACGCGCCGAGAGCGGGGCTTAGAGTGAGCGCGTTAAAGGCGGAAATAATCACGGAAACCGCCATGGTCACAGCAAACTGCTGATACATCGCTCCTGTGATGCCGGGAATGAAAACGGTGGGTAAGAAGACCGCTGCGAGAATGAGCGCAATCGCGACGACTGGCCCTTGCACCTGCGCCATGGCTTTGAAAGCCGCGTCTCGCGGAGACAACCCTTCCTCGATATGGCTTTCTATCGCCTCGACGACGACGATGGCATCGTCGACAACGAGACCGATCGCCAGAACCAGGCCAAAGAGCGACAGCGTGTTGATTGAGAAACCCAGCAAGGGGAAAACGGCGAAGGTTCCGATAAGGGAAACCGGCACGGCTATCAGCGGGATAAGGGTCGCCCGCCAGCCTTGCAAAAAGATGAACACGACCAAAATAACCAGGGCCATCGCTTCAAAGAGGGTCTTGACGATTTCCTTCATGCCCTCGGTCACCGCCAGCGTCGTGTCCAGCGCGACCCGATAATCGAGGTCTTCAGGAAACTGCTTCTTCATCGTCTCCATGAGAGCGCGCGCCTGCTTCATGCAGTCCACGGCGTTCGAACCGGGGAGCTGGTAGATCGCCAGGATCGCCGCGTTCTGGCCGTTGAAACGGCCGCGAAGATTATAGACCTGCGCACCAAGGTTCACGGTCGCGACATCCTTCACACGAACAATGGAACCGTCTGTGTTTGCGCGAACGACGATGTTCTCGAAGTCCTGCGCCGTCACAAGACGGCCGGTCGTATTTACGGTAAACGTGAATACCTGGCCGGGCGGCGCCGGCTCCGCTCCGATCTGGCCGGCGGGATTAACGTTGTTCTGGGCCTGAACCGCGTTGATGACTTCCGGTACGGTGATGTTGAGCGTGGCCAGCCGGTCAGGCTGCACCCAGATGCGCATGGCGTATTGGCCCGCGCCAAAAACGCTGACACTTCCCATTCCGGGGACGCGCGTCATTGGATCATTAATATTGATGTAGCAATAATTCGCCAGAAACGTCGCATCGTAAGTCCCCTTGGGCGAGTAGAGGACGAACACACCAAGCGGCGACGAAGCGGACTGATCGACCGTTATTCCATAGTTGCGTACGTCCTGCGGCAACTGCGCGGAGGCCTGCTGCTGCCGCATCTGGGCAAGAATCTGGTCATTCGTCGGCACCGTCGAGGTGCCGAAGATGGCATTGAGCGTATACATGCCATTATTAGCGTTGATGGAATACATGTATTCCGAGCCCTCGACGCCGTTCATCTGCTGCTCGATGGGCGTGGCCACCGAGGCCTCCACGGTAAGCGCGTCGGCGCCGGTGTAGGTCGTCTGGACCTGGATCTGCGGAGGAACAATGTTGGGAAACTGGGCGACTGGCAGACCTGCCATTGCGACAAGCCCCACGATGACCATGATGATGGCGATGACCATCGCCACAATGGGCCGGCGAATGAAGAAGTTAGACATGCGGCGTTCGGCTTAGCTGGAGAGGCCCCCGCGCCAAGGGCCTTTCGATACGCAGGCGATTGGCACAACCGCCCCTACAACAGCACCTGTGTCCGATTTCTCCGGACTCGACGCCGGACTTGCGCTTTTCTCCGGGTTCGCGTCCGCCGGGCTGGAGGTGGCTTTGGGATCCGGACCTTTCTCGGGACCTGGGCTCGCCGAGGGTTGGGAAGGAGGCTTGGACGGCACGTAGGGCTGAGGGTTCACCTTCATCCCCGGCCTGATTTTTTCAAGTCCACCGACGATGACATGGTCGCCAACTTTAAGGGGTCCCGTCACGACCTGCATCTCCCCTTGTGTTGGACCAAGTTTCACGGGAACCGGATGCACAATGTTGTCCGGGCCGACGACCACAACGAGATAGTTCCCCTGGAGTTCCACGGTAGCGGCTTGCGGAACGACGAGCGCGTCCTTCAACTCCTGCACGGGCGCAGTAATGCGGGCGAACAAGCCCGGCCGAAGAAGGTTCTGATCATTCGGGAAGAGCGCCGTGATTTGAATGGTGCCCGTCGCCACGTTGACCTGCCTGTTCACAAAATCAAAGCGGCCCTTTTGCGGATAAACGGTGCCGTCAGCAAGAGCCAGTTTCAATCGCGATTGCAATTCCCGTTCGGGCGATGCCTGCAATCTATTGATAAGCTCGTAGGCTAGCAGATATTGCTCCTCCGTAATGGAGAAGTTTGCCTTTATGGGATTGACCTGGGACATCTGCGTGAGAACTGTCGCCATGCCTGAAGGCCCGACAAGATCGCCGATTTGCGCCTGAGCGACACCCGCGATGCCGTCAAAGGGCGCGGTGATCGTGCAATAGTTCAGGTTGATCTGGGCTGTTTGAACGTTTGCCTGCGCCGCCGCGACCGACGCCACACCCGCCTGCGCGTTCTGGTAGGAGGTGTCGTATTCCTGCTGGCTGATCACCTTGGTTTGGTAAAGTTGCGTCTGGCGGCCCAGAGTGATCTGCGCGAGTTGCGCTGAAGCAACCGCCTTCGCGTAGTCCGCCTGGGCCTGAGCCAGCGCCGCCTCGAAAGGACGCTTGTCAATCGTGAAAAGCACATCACCCTTCTTGAGCAGGGAGCCCTCCTTGTAATTCTGCGTCATCAGATAGCCCGTCACCTGGGCACGGATGTCAGCGTTCAGAGCGCCGTTGAGCAGCCCGACCCATGTCCTCATGACAAGCACGTCCTGCTGAACGACTGGAGTGACGGTCACCGTAAGCGGCGGCGCGACAGGCGCAGCCTGCTTCTTTTCGCAACCTATCAAGATTCCAAAAACAAGCCCCGAAAAAAGGGCTAGCGAGCGATTCATCCTGCGGTTCGTATTCCGCCAGGACCGCCTTGTCAATGACGTCCGAGCGCCCGCCGCGCTTTGCGATAAAAGCGGCCTCCTCGAGTGTGCCCCGAAATCAGCTGCCGCTCTCAATCGCGCCTCAAAGGAACTTTCCCGGATTGAGAAGGCCCTTCGGATCGAGCGCGCGCTTGAGCGCGCCATGGAGGGCGCGGTTTTGCTCCGAGAGCGCCAGATTCCACCACGGTTTCTTTGCAAGCCCGATGCCGTGCTCTCCAGTGATCGCCCCTCCCCAGGCGATGATTTGGGAAAAAAGCTCGTCCAGCGCGGCATCGGCCCGGGCGTGGATCTCCGCGTCCTGATACTCGCCGACCATGATATTCACGTGGATGTTGCCGTCTCCGGCGTGTCCGAAGCAGGCAACCGGAAATCCGCTGCGCGTCTGAAGACTTTGGGCGAACTCAATGAGGTCGACAAGTTTGCCGCGCGGAACAACGACGTCCTCGTTCAGCTTTTTCAACCCGGTCGCCTTGAGCGACTCCGAGAAGGCCCGCCGCAGGTCCCAGAGCCTTTCGCACGCCGCTTCGGTCGTCGCCGATTCGACGGCCGTAGCACGCTGCTCGCGCAGGAGATTCGCCAGAGCCCGGACTTCTCCGCGCACGCTGCCCGGCTGGCCGTCCACTTCGAGCAACAAATGCGCATTGCCCGGAGGAAAGCTGGCGCCGGGCTTGAACTCCCTCGCCGCCTCGAGCGTGAAACGGTCAGCCACTTCGACAGCGGCCGGAAGAAATCCCCCCGCGAAAACAGCCTGAATCGCCCTCGCTGCCGCCCGCATCGTACGAAAGCCCGCGGAGAGGGCAGCGCGCGCGGGCGGAGCGGGCAGAAGCCGCAATGTCGCCTCCGTCACCACGCCAAGCAAGCCCTCCGAGCCCACGAAGAGCCCGACAAGGTCGAAGCCGGTCTTGTTCTTGTGGGTGCGGCCTCCGCACCTGACAATATCCCCATTGGCCAGCACAACTTCGAGGCCAAGCACATAGTGCCGCGTCACGCCATACTTCAGGCATCGCGGACCCCCTGCGTTGGTCGCGATGTTGCCACCGATGCTGCAATTTTTGAGGCTTGCGGGATCCGGCGGGTAATAAAGCCCCTTCTTGCGCGCTGCGGACTGCAGGTCGCCTGTAACCACCCCTGGTTCAACCACCGCGACAAAATCCGCCCCATCGATTTCCTTGATGCGATTCATTCCCTTCATCGCGAGCACGACGCCACCTCGGACTGGAACGGAGCCTCCCACGTATCCGTAACCGGCGCCACGCGTTGTCACGGGCAATCGATACTCGGATGCCACTTTCATCACTGCGGCAACCTCTGCGCTGGTCTTCGGACAGGCGGCAAAATCAGGCCGGCGGTGCGCGAACCATTTGTCTCCGCCGAGTTCTTCGAGACGCCCTTCGTCCGTGATGACAGACGCGTCCCCGAGTTGACGTTTCAATTTCTCCGCAGCATCAATCGCCCGTGTTTGCTTCCTGCTCATCGCGGAAATGATCGCACAAGCCAGGACCATGCAAAAACCTGAAATGCAACTCCCTGTTCTGATTCGGGTGCGAAAAACGGAGATTTACGCACTCTGATAGAATTTTTCTGGTGGACGAACCTGGTCGCAGAGGCGATCGGGAGATTCAATGTTCCGCGACACGCAAAGAAACGCGCCGGCTTGTAATCGTTAGTTCGTTTATTCTCTTGCCGGAGTCTCTAAAGAATCGCTGCCATTCTTCAGCGATAGCCATATGAGTCCATACTTTTTTGCCTCCTCCGCCAAGCGAATGCCAACTTAGTTTCGAAACTCCGCGAGATTCCTCCCCCGAGCAAATACCCAAAATGAAAACGACCCGTTCAGGCCGGGCTTCTTCGTCTGATCTGGCCGGCTTGCACGACCATGTTTCCGCTTCAAAGGTGAATCAAGACCGCGGGACTTAGAAGTGTCCGACAATCGCCCAGGCGTAGGTAAGAAAGATCAACACCGTGAGCCCGATACCGACCGGGACAGCAACCTTCGAAGAGACGAACCCCCGCTCCAGCTTCCGCGACGCATAAGCGTACGCGCTCCATAGGATCGGCACCAGGAGGAGCCAAACGCTGTTTTGCATGAGGAAGAGAGAGAGCGCGGGATAGTCTTTTGCCGAACCGATCGGATATCCCGAGGCCTTCAGAAGGACCGTCACCCCCATGGAACCAAGAGCCAGAAAGACAAACTGTGTGAGAGCAATTATTTGAAGCATTGGGCCGGACGGAGAACGCCGGTTGCATATCGAAAGCCGAAAAACAGCGCAAAGGCAATGCTGATGTAGCGTGGTGCCCCCGCCGCCGAATGCTCGCCGAGAGTGAAGTCCTTGCCGCCGACGCAAAGCGCGTCAGAGAGCGTCTATTTGCCGATGCTTTCGACGCGATGCCGGTCGGCGGAATTTTCGGTGGTGGGGACGCTGCCGCTACATGCCCATCGCTTCGTAGCCGCCGTCGACGTAGATCACTTGTCCGGTGATCGCTGCCGCGCCGGGGCTTGCGAGGAAAACCCCGGTTTGTCCCAATTCGTCGGGATGACAACTGCGCTTCAGCGGCGCGTGCTCCTCATAGTGCTTGAGCATGAGAGTGAAGCCGGCAATGCCCCGCGCCGCAAGCGTCTGCACGGGCCCCGCGCTAATGCAGTTTACGCGAATTTTTTTCTGCCCGAGATCGTAGGCAAGATACCGTGCGGAGGCTTCCAGCGAGGCTTTGGCAACGCCCATCACATTGTAATGAGGCACGACTTTTACGGAGCCGTAATAGGTCATCGCCACAATGCTCCCCCCGTCCGGCATCAACGGCGCGGCGCGCTGGGCCAGCGCCACCAGCGAATAGGCGGACACATCATGCGCAATTCTGAAAGCCTCACGCGTGGTGGAAACAAAGTCACCTTCGAGCGCCTCCTTTGGCGCGAAGGCGACCGCGTGGAGCAGGAGATCGAGCTTCGGCGCGCGCTCCCTGACCTTCGAAAAGAATGCGTCGATCTCCTCATCCTTTGTCACATCGCAGGGGTAAAGCGCGACATCGCTGCCGAACTCGGACACGAGTTCCTCGACGTTTTGCTTAAGCCGCTCGCCCTGGTAGTTGAAAATCAGGTTTGCGCCCGCCTTGTGCCAGGCCTTTGCGATGGCCCACGCAATGCTTCGCTTGTTTGCGACGCCAAATACGACGCCCGTCGTGCCGGAGAGAATGCCTTCACTCATTCCATCATCAAAAGGCCATCCGCGGCTCAATTGTCACGCAGAAAAGCCTTTGGCGGAACAGTCCCCTCACCAGACAAGTTTATCGGATCCCGGCAACTCCCCAATTTTTCCGCGTTCTGCTGTTGCTTTTCGCGCGGTTTTTTCAGAATGATTCCGCCCGGGGTGAAGACAACGGCTGATTACATCGCTTCGGGGTTTGCGAAGATCGACGCAGACCTGAATTATTTGATGAAATGTCTCAAAGAGGTTCTTGTCGAACTCGGAGAGACCAAGGCGGCGCAGTTCCTCCCTTGGCAAGAGGGCGGCGAGGCGCATGACATCAATGAGCCTCCGCCGCGAATCGAGCAGGCCTACTCGATCGCCTTTCAACTCCTGAACATGGTCGAGGAGAATGCGTCGACGCGAACGCGGCATCTGCGCGAAATCGAGCACGGCCTTGGCGATGAACCGGGTCTTTGGGGGCAACAACTCGCCCACCTCAAAGCGGCTGGCTTTACCGCGGAGGAAATCCTGAAAGTCCTGCCGGACGTGCGCGTCGAATCCGTCCTCACCGCCCACCCCACCGAGGCCAAGCGCGCCGCGGTGCTCGAGCAACACCGCGCTATTTTTCTCCTGCTTACCTCTCTCGAAAACGAAAGCCTTACTCCCTCGCGCAAGGCGGCAATCCATGACGAAATCAAGATCGTCCTCGAGCGACTCTGGCGCAGCGGCGAAATTCTGCTCGAAAAGCCCGAGGTCTCCTTCGAGCGCCGTGGCGTGATTTTTTACATGCGCGAAGTCTTCCCCCTGGCGCTTGAGCAACTGGACGAACGCCTTCTCCACGCATGGAAAAACACCGGTTTCGATCCCGAGCCCCTTGAAAACCCGCACGTCTGGCCACGAGTCCGTTTCGGGAGCTGGGTCGGCGGCGATCGGGATGGTCATCCATTCGTGACCGCGAAGGTTACCGAGGAAACGCTTCAGGAAATGCGCCTGAATGCCATGATCGTTATTCACCGCCATCTCGGAAGGCTCGCCGAGAGGCTCCCGCTCTCCAGCAATTTTCAAAAGCCGCCGGAAATCCTCGAGGAAGCAATCGCGAAATTGCGCGCGGAGAATCCGGGCTCCGAATCCATTGTTCGCCAGCATTCCGATGAGCCGTGGCGCCAGTACGTGATGCTGCTCCAGGCGAAACTCCCGCTCGCTTTGGGCGTGGGCGACGAACCGACAGCCCTCGCCGGCGCCGCATTTCACTACCGCGGTCCCCACGAACTCGATGAAGATCTCGCCTTGCTCGACGAAACGCTCGCCGATGTCGGAGCCAAGCGCCTGGCGGATAGCGCCGTGTGGCCGGTTCGCCGCGCGCTTGACGTGTTCGGCTTCCACCTCGCGGCGCTTGATATTCGGCAGAACAGCAAGTTTCACGATGAGGCCCTCGTCCAGATCCTCGCCGCCGTCGGGCAACCCGCCCCGGACTTCGGGAAATGGGACGAAAGCCGCCGGTTGGAATTCCTGAACCGCGAACTCGAGTCCCCCCGTCCCTTCCTCTATCACGGTTCAAGCATTGGGGATCAAGCCGACGCCGTGTTGGAGTGTTACGCCGTCCTGCGCCGGCACCTTCGAAATTACGGACGCGACGGGATTGGTGCGCTCATCGTGAGCATGACGCGCCAGCTCTCCGATCTTCTCGTCGTCTATCTGCTTGCCCGCGAGGCTGGACTCATGCGCTGGACTCCGGAGGGTCTTCTCTGCACTCTTCCCGTCGTCCCGCTCTTCGAAACGCTCGACGACCTGGAGCGCAGCGCGGGTTTGATTGATGCCTTCCTCGCGCATCCGGTTACGAAACGCAGTCTGGCTTTTCACCAGACCGACCGCGCGAAGGTCCTCTCCCTTCCCCATATCAAGCCCGTCCAACAGGTCATGATCGGGTACAGCGACAGCAACAAGGACTGCGGGATTCTCGCAAGCCAGTGGGCGCTCCACAAAGCGCAGGCCGCCATTACTTCCGCCGGCGCCGCGCATGGAACCAAGATCCGATTTTTCCACGGCCGCGGGGGAACAATCAGCCGCGGCGCCGGACCGACCCACCGCTTCCTCGGCGCGCTCCCGCATGGCTCGATCCAGGGCGACATGCGCCTCACCGAGCAGGGAGAAACGATCGCCCAAAAGTTCGCCAACCTCGTCACCGCCACCTACAACCTCGAACTTTTTCTCGCCGGCGTCACCGGCTTCACAGTCAAAGAGTTGCGCGAACCCTCCGCCGGCTCCGGAATCGAGGAGATCTGCGAGGTGCTCGCCACCTCGAGCAAACAGGCCTACTCAAAGCTCATTAATGCCGAGGGCTTCATGACCTTCTACTCGCAGGCCACGCCCATCGATGCTCTTGAGATCAGCAGCATCGGCTCCCGGCCATCCCGCCGGACCGGACAGCGGACTCTGGCGGACCTGCGCGCCATTCCCTGGGTCTTCAGTTGGAATCAAAGCCGCTATTACCTGCCCGGATGGTACGGCGTCGGGAGCGCACTTGAGGCTCTCGCGGCATGGAAACCCGAGGCGATCAGCGAACTCCGCGCCCAGTTGAAAAAATCGCCACTCATTTATTTCGTGCTCACGAACGTCGAGACGAACATTGCCAGCGCGGACAAGGATATCATGCGACTCTACGCCGCCCTGGTTCAGGAACCCGCAGCGCGCCAATCCATTTTGGACCTTATTATCACGGAGTTCGAGAAGACCCATCGTATGATGTCCGAGGTCTTTGGCGGCAGCCTGGAAGCGCGGCGTCCTCGCATGCTCAAAACCCTTAATCTGCGCGCCAATGCCTTGCGCGTGCTGCACGAGCAACAAATTCAGCTCCTGTCCCAGTACCGGGCCGCGAAGGCGGCAGGTTCCACTGAAACGAAGAAACTCCTTCCCAAAGTTCTTCTTTCGATCAACGCCATCGCCAGCGGCTTGCGGACGACGGGTTAGAAATCCCGCCGCTTCTTCTGCCCGGCCGAAAAAGGCTGGCCTCGCGATTTCCCTATGGGCGACGCACGGCCCGTTACTCGACCTGCTTCAAAATGCCGTCCAGCATTTTCTCCGTGAACTTGTCTTCGGAGAACCGGCACACCTTGTACGCAGGCATGTCGTCCAGGAAGGCTTTGACCGCCATGTCGGCTTTCTTTTGGGCCGCGACTTCTTCGGGCGTTCTCGTCGACAGGTCTTCGCTTTGCTCGTAGGGATTTCCGAGACCGAACGCTTTGACCAACTGAAGGTGAAAGGCTTTTCCCTTGGGATGGTTCTCGAATTCCTTGAGCAGCGAATGGCGCGTAAGACGGGGATAGGTCGATCGAACGACGTCCACATCGACGGTTTGTTTCAATGCGAGGTCGCCGGAAGAGGCGCCCACCAGGATATCAAACTTGCCGGGATTCACCGACCAGTCGTGCGAGGAGGCGTCGTAAAATGCGAAATCGCGCTGCACCAGCTGAAAACGGATCGCTTTCTCTTCGCCGGGTTGAAGGTCGACCTTCGCAAAGGCTTTCAGCTCCTTTTCCGGGCGGACAACCTTGGGACTTTGTTCGCGAATATAAAGCTGCACCACCTCTTTTCCGGCGACTCGACCGGTGTTCTTGACTTTTACTTCCACGTCCAGTCCGTCCGTGTCTTTGATCGCGGTTGCGCCGAGCCGCAGGTCCGAGTAGGCGAAGGTCGTATAGCTCAGGCCAAACCCGAACGGAAACAGCGGCGTGATCTTTCGGGTATCGTAGTAGCGGTACCCAATGAAAATCCCTTCGCCGTAGTTCGCTTGCTTGCCCCGGCCGGGAAAATCCGGGTAGGAAGGCGTGTCCTCCAGTCGCGCCGGGAACGTTTCCGACAGTTTTCCCGAAGGATTGACCCGGCCAGTCAGCACGTCGGCGATCGCACCGCCGCCTGCCTGCCCGCCAAGCCACGCTTCCACAATCGCCCGTGCCTTGTCCGCCCAGGGCATTGCCACCGCCGATCCATTCATCAGAACGACTACGAGGTTGGGTTGGACGGCATGGACCGCCTCAATCAGCTGATTGTGCCCGGCCGGCATGCCGAGATTGGCGCGGTCGAAACCTTCCGATTCAAAGCTGTCCGGCAAGCCGGCAAAAACCACCGCAACCTCCGCGCCAGCCGCTTGCTGCCTGGCCTCGTCGAGCAATTGATCGGTCGTCGTCCCTTCCTCGGTGTAGCCCGAGGCGTAACGGATGGCCGCTTCCTTGCCCACCAGCTTCACCAGTTCGTCATAGGCCGTGGACACTCGGGTCGGGTTGACTTGTGAGCTGCCGGCGCCCTGGTAGCGCGGGGTTTTTGCGAACGCTCCAATGATGGCTATCGATTTGATTTTGCCGACTGCGAGAGGCAAGAGCCTGGCTGAGTTCTTCAGCAAGACGATGCTTTCGCCGGCAGCCTTCCTGGCCAGCGCGTCGTGCCGCACCTCGTCGAATGTTCGACCAGGACGGTGGCGATCGTTTGCCTCCAGAATCACGGCGAGCAACGTCTCGACGACTTCGTCGAGCGCCTCTGGCGAAATCTGCCCCGAGCCGACCGCTTCGATGATCCTGTTTCGGTGGTAGTCACCGCTGCCGGGCATCTCGAGATTCATGCCGGCATTCACACCCTTTGAGTGGTCGTTCACAGCGCCCCAGTCCGAGACCACAAAACCTCGAAAGCCCCATCGCGTCCTCAGGATCTCCTTCAATAACAGGCCATCTTCCGTGGCGGGAACACCGTTCACCAGGTTATAGGCGGCCATGACCGACCAGGGCTGCGCCTCCTTCACGGCAATCTCGAACGCCGGGAGATAGATCTCGTGCAGTGTGCGCTCATCCAGGTTGGAACTCGTTGCCATGCGCTCGAATTCCTGATTGTTGACTGCGTAATGCTTTATCGAGGTGCCGACGCCCTGGCTTTGCACGCCCTGGATGTAGGCAGCCGCCAACTTGCCGGCGAGAAGCGGATCTTCCGAGAGATATTCGAAGTTCCTGCCGCCCAGTGGTGAGCGCTTCATGTTGACCCCGGGTCCCAAAAGAATTTGCACATCGTTTGCCTGGGCTTCCCCGGCCAGTCCGACACCCACTTGCCGGATCAGATCCACGTCCCACGAGGAAGCCAGGGCCGAAGCGGTCGGAAAGCAGGTGGCCGGCACGCCGGGGGAAAGCCCCCCTCCCTCCACTTTCCTGAGACCGTGCGGGCCGTCGGTCATACAAACGGAGGGAATCTGCAACCGATCGATCGCGTGGGTGTTCCACCAACCGTCGCCTGATATCAACAACGCCTTTTCCTTAAGCGTCATCTCGCCCACCAGCGCCTTGGCCTTGGATGCGTAATCGGTCGAACGTTGAGATAATGAGTTTTCTGCGCTGATCATAGTAACTGGCAAAGCCTTTCTTCGTTTTCTGGCCGGCGAAAAGATCAGTGCGCCGTCGCCCGGTCCCGGCCCAAATCGGCCAAAAGATGGCGTTCGGTCTGTTCCAGGGCCAAGCCATCCGCATCGAAGAGGTGACAGGTCTCGAGGCTGACGCCGAGGGCAAGCCGCTCGCCAACCCGGACATGGCTGTTGCCCCCGACTTCGGCGGTGAGTGTGGTGTCGCCTTCAAGCTGCAAATAACAATAGGTCGCGCCACCAAGGCGCTCCACCACCAGCACCACGCCCTTTAGCTCCCCGTCTCCGCCACCGCCTTCGAGAAGATGCTCCGGGCGCACGCCCAAGGTGACTTTGTCGCCGGCCCGGCATTTGCCGGGCTTGACAGGTACCGTGATCGCACCGCCTCCGGGCAATCCGACTGTGACCGAATCGTCCTGAACGCCGCGAATCTCAGTCTTCATGAAATTCATGGTCGGCGAGCCAATGAAGCCGGCGACGAACAGGTTGCGCGGGTGGTGGTAGAGCTCCAGGGGGGAGCCCACTTGCTCGACCAGCCCAGCCTGCAGGACCACGATCTTGTCGGCCATGGTCATGGCCTCCACCTGATCGTGCGTCACGTAGATCATGGTGGCGTTGAAATCGATGTGCATGCGCGCAATCTCAATGCGCATTTGAACCCGAAGCGCTGCATCCAGGTTGGATAACGGTTCGTCAAACAGGAACACCTTGGGATTTCGGACGATTGCCCGGCCAATGGCGACACGCTGGCGCTGGCCGCCGGACATCGCGGCGGGTTTGCGATCCAGCAAGGGCTCGAGTTTCAAGATACGGGCGGCTTCCTGCACCTTGCGCTCGATGTCCGCCTTGGGAACCTTGGCCAGCTTCAAGCCGAACGCCATGTTATCCCGCACCGTCATGTGCGGATAGAGGGCGTAGCTCTGGAATACCATCGCCATGCCCCGGTCGGGAGGCGACATGTCGTTGACCCGCTGCCCTCCGACCATCAGGTCCCCGGAGGTGATATCCTCAAGCCCGGCGATCATTCGCAAAAGCGTGGATTTGCCGCAGCCAGACGGGCCCACGAAGACGGCGAACTCTTTGTCTTTGATCTCGAGATCGACGCCCTTGATGATCTCGAGGTTGCCAAAGGATTTGCGGACGTTTTTCAGAATGACTTCTGCCATATCGCTATCGCTCGTTTTCTTTGTGTTTCAGTGACGATTGGTTTTTTCACGCCGCCATCCGTGGTCAGCCCTTGACGGCGCCACCCGTCAATCCGGCGACGATATGCTTCTGGGCCAGCAGGAAGAAGATGATCGCCGGCAGGATCGTTACGGTGATAAAGGCCAGGACCAGCGGCCAGTCGGTTGAGTATTGTCCCTGGAAGCGCATGATGCCCAGCGGCCAGGTGTAGGCGTTTTCGCGGTTCAGCACCACCAGGGGGAGCAGGTAGTTGTTCCAGGAACTCACAAGAGTAAATACGGCCACCGTTGCCAGGATCGGCCGCGACAACGGAAGGGTGATGGACCAGTAGAAGCGGGCGTAACCGCAACGGTCCATGCGCGCGGCCTCCCACAACTCCCCTGGCAACTGCTTGAAGAAGCCCCTCAACAGCACGATGCTGAAACCCAACCCGAACGCCACCTGAGGCAGAATTACCCCCCACGCCGAATCCAGCAGACCGAAATCGCGAATCTTGATGAACAGCGGCAGGATCGCTGTGGCCGCCGGAAACATCATTCCCAGCATGAGGTAGCTCAGAAGCATCTTGCTGCCAAAGAACGTGATCTGGGCGAACACGAACGCCGACATGGAAGCCAGAAGCAACGTCAGCACCACACTGATCCCGGCGATAATCGACGAATTTATGAGCAGTTGCCAGAGCCGCGGATCGGCGAGCACATTCCAATAGTTCGTCCAAATCCACGTACTGGGTAAACCGAAGGGATTCGTGCGCAACTCACCCAAGCTCTTGAGACCGCCGACTGCGGTGGCATAAAGGGGGATGATCACCAAGCCGGCAACCAGGAGCAGGACGAGATATTGCGGCAAACGGTTTTGCGTTCTGCCGGATTGAAACAGTTTAGTCATGGCGCATCAGCGTTCTGCGGTAGGTGAAGGCAAACACGACACAAAGGATGAAGAGGATCACACCAACAGCGCTGCCGAAACCGATCTTCATCCGTCCCATGCCGAAGTAGTAGAGATAGCTGACCACCGAGTGGCTCGAGTTGGCCGGTCCCCCGCCGGTAAGCGGGATGATCAGGTCGAAAAGCTGAAGCGAGCCGAGAACCGAAAAGAAGACCGAAAGCCGAATCGTCGGAAACAGCAGGGGGATCTTCACATACCAGTTGATCTGCCGGCGGGTGGCGCCATCCATCCGGGCCGCTTCGACAACCTCCTCCGAAATGTTCTGGATACCCGCGATGAAGATCATCATGTGCCAGCCGAAATACTTCCACACCAGGACCACCAGGATCGCGCTGAAGGCCCATTCCCGGCTGGCCAGCAGGAAGGGCGCCTGCGCCCCAAACCAGCCGAAGACTGCCGCAAGCAACCCGTTTTCCCCGTCATAGACAAACTTCCAGATGAGGCCAGCCGCAATCTCGGCGAGGATGTAAGGCAAAAAGAAGATCGTCCGGAAAAGATAACTGCCTGGCATCTTTTCGGCCACGATCAGAGCCATGGCCATGGCCAGGGGAAGCTGCACCACCAGCGAAACCACGACAACCAGCAGGTTGTTCCAAAGCGCAGAATGAAAAATCTTCTGCCCGATCAACTGCTCGTAGTTCTTGAGCCCCACGAAATCGGTGGGAGTGCCATAGCCGTTCCAGTTAAAGAAGCTGTAGTACCCCGCCTCGATCATTGGCAGCATGACAAAGAGGGTAAACAGGGCCAGCGCCGGGATCAGGAATAGAGCCGCGGTGACATACTTGTCCCCGGCCCCGGAATTCGCCCGCCGCCAGGAGGCGGCTGTCCTGTCAAGCCAACTGTTGCCGCTCGCTGCAGAGGATATCGTGCTGGGCATGATCGTATTTTCCGCGGGGATGATTTTCCTCCAGCTTGATCCGCTCGCCGCCTACTTCTCGGACGCCCACGCCTCCTCGACCGTCACGGCTGCATCCTTCGGGGTGGTGGCACCCGCGGCCAAATCTGCGGAGATGTCGTTCACAACCCGGCCCACGTTTGCGCCTAGCAACTGGTCATAGACGATCTGCAGATACGGGGTCTTGTTAAATTGCTCCGCAACGCGCCGAAAAAACGGGTTGGCCAGGCCCTCTTCCGCGCCCTTGGTCAAGGGAATGTGGATTCCGGCGGCGGCCATCTTGGTCTGGTTTTCCTTGTTCAGGAAAAAGCGAAGGAAAGTAACGGCCTCGTCGGGCGCGCCCTTGGCCACCAGCCATCCCTCGACCGCGCCGAGCACGGCTTCGTTGCCTTTGCCTCCTTCCACCGACGGGAAGGCAACGAAGTCAAGCTGGTCATCGGGAATACCCTTGCCGCTTTGGCTGTTCGTTTTCTGCCCGGCGTAGAGAAAGTCTCCCATGAAAAACATGGCGGCCTTGCCGTCGCCGAAGTAGCCGGCGGCGTCCGGGTATTTTGCGCCCAGGAAACCCGGCTGGAAGGGCTTCAGGTCGATCAATTCCTTGAACATCTCACCCGCCTTCACAAACGTCGGACTGTCAAATCCCTCGCCGGTGTGGTTGAACGCGGCTTCGAAGGCATCTTTGCCGCCGATTCGAAGCGCGAGCATCGTCCAGTAGAAGTGCAGAGGCCACTTGTCGCCTCCCCCAGTGGCAAGAGGCGTAATGCCGGCTGCCTTGCACTTTTTCACGGCCTCGAGAAAGCCGCTCCAGGTCGTCAGGCTCGCGGGATCCACCCCGGCCTTTTCCAAAAGGGCTTTGTTAAACCAAAGGATTTCCAGCGAGGTCTTCATCGGCGCGCCATAGACTTTGCCGTCATAGGTAAAAGCCTTCACACCGGCGGGACTCAACGTGTCCGCCCATTCGCCCTCCATGAATTTCGTGATGTCCTTGAGCACCCCAGCCCGGGCCTGGTCGTAAAAGACTCCGCCAGCCCAACTGTAGAAGAGGTCCGGGCGCTCCTTGGACTGCAGTGTCGTCGGAAGCTTTGCCTTGAAAGCCTCATTTTCCAGGAACTGCCAGTCAATCTTGACGCCAGGATTTTGCTTTTCGAAGTCTGCGCCGATTTGCTTCCACAGTTCGAGAAACTTTGGGTTGTCCTGAAGGTGCAGGATCTTCACGGTGGTATCGGCTCCGGTCGCAATACCGGCGACAGCCGCAAGGAGGATACCCGAGAGAATAGCCAGGTGTTTTTTCATCTGTTTGGATTCTTGACTAATTTATTCTGAGTTGGTTTGGGGGAACTCTGTAGACATTGAGTATGCAGCCAAATCCACACACGATTCAAGCCTCTGTTGATTGGTTTGCATCAAATCGGTCATGCAATGGGGTAAACACCCCATTCCAGCGATCGCAAGCGGAACAGGGTGGTATAAGACTCCGGGGGACTGTGCCGCCCCTGCAGGTGTTGCGTTCATTCGTGGCAATGTGTTGCTTTGATGGCAGATGTCGTTCTCCGGCAAAATAGCCAAACCCCTGATACCGGGATAGCAGATCCGACTGACCTTTTGGACGTTCGTCCGACTTTTTTGATCGAAGGGGGCGAGCGCATGCCTGAAGCGAATCGCTTCGTAATGGCCGTATCCGCGTCGACGGGCTCGGAGGTCGAAACCTCAGGACGCACCTTGCTGGGACCGGAATGCGGCCGGCGTTGTGCCGAAGAAGCGCCGAAAATGCCTTGTAAGGTGCGCTTGGTCAAAAAAACCGCTCGCGACGGCAATCTCGGCAAGCGACAACGCGGGATCGCCTTGCGCGATGAGTTTGCGCGCGTGGTTCAGGCGCACCAGGAGAAGGTATTGATGCGGCGCGTGTCCAGTGACTTCGCGAAAATTTAACGCAAAATGGCTG
Organism: uncultured Verrucomicrobiae bacterium; assembly: GCA_963763735.1. Taxonomy (GTDB): domain Bacteria; phylum Verrucomicrobiota; class Verrucomicrobiia; order Chthoniobacterales; family Terrimicrobiaceae; genus DASTFP01. Next base: position 110,208 of record CAVXQK010000007.1, read on the forward strand.
CGACTCATCTGCGCAAAAGCAGCAAGCCGGTCCAAAGAGAGATCGCTCGTGAAATCGGATTCCAAGCATTGAATGGCGCGACGAATGCCTGGTGGAACGGCGGCGGCACCCAACTTTCGGTTATGCCGAAGGCGCACCGTGTCAAGCACTCTGAGAGCCAGCGCGCGGGCAAGTGGTTCGAAGTAAAGCGGGCCATGCGGGCATTGGTCTTCGGTTTCCTCCATCAAAAGCCGGCAGAGGGCTTCCGTCCGCTGATCGATTGCAAAGAAGTGATGCCAGGGCCGTTTTGAAATAAGCTCGGACAGACCTACCTGTCCGGCCAGAGACTCAAAAAAGCGCGGAGAGAAGCCAAAGTTGACCACGATCCCCTCGGCCCTCTCCCACTCGCCGTGCACAGGCAAGGAAGGCGGGGTAAGCAGGACGTGGCCGCGGCTGATGTGGTGGTGGCTCAAGCCAAGCTCAGGAACCGTCACCCATGTGTCGCCTTTTTCTGTCCTGGGCCGGTACCAAAAACCGTACGCGGCTCGCGCTGGTGTAAATGACGAAGGCGCATTGGCAGGAAACTTGTGGATGGTAACGGAGAGTTCCGGAACACCGGATCGATCGCTCCGGTGAATGATCAGGTCGTTAACATTTAAAGGCGAACCCATGAGCTAACCTCAAAAGCACTGGCAGTTAAGCATCCGGGGGCCACCTCAAGAAAGCAAAATATCCGCGCTACTCCCAGCCGCGGCTCATGCTACAAGACCCGATTCAGCGTACCCATGGCTTTTGAACCTGATCGCTCGATTGCCTTCACCATGCCCTCATCTCAATAGCTCCACTTTCGCCTCGCTTTCCATTCGCCAGCGTTTGGCGAGCACACGGTTTTCACCAACGACTTCAATTGCACCCTTCAGCCTGATATCACTGCTGGACGCGCCAACCAGGATTTCAAAGCCGCCGGCTTCGACGATCCGTTCGTTAGCCATATTGGTGAAATTGAGCATATCGACCGGGATGGAAAAACTGACCCTGGCAGTTTGCCCAGGTTGCAATGTCACCCGCTTAAAGGCCTTCAACTCCTTCACCGGGCGGACCAGTGAAGCATACACATCGCGCACATAGACCTGGACCACTTCGCAACCCGCTCGCCCGCCGCTATTCTCGAGGCTCAACGAGAGATCGATGGTGCCGTCATTGATTTTTACGTGATCCTGCGGGATTGCCAGTTCGCCGTATTCAAACCGGGTATAACTCAGCCCATAGCCGAAGGAGTACTTGCTCCCGAAATGATACGCGATCGGAGTGCCGCCACTCTTGAGTTTGTGGTTGTAATAGTAGGGCACTGCACCGGCATTTTTCGGTATCGAGACCACGAGGCGCCCACTCGGGTTCGCCTCGCCTGCCAGCAAATCCGCGATTGCCTCGGCGCCTTCCTGTCCCGGCTGGAAGGCCATCAGGACCGCCGCTGCCTGGTCTTCCAAGCCGTTCAAATTGTAGGGTCGGCCCGAGGTCATCACGACGACGGTTGGCGTGCCTGTCGCGATGACCTCCTTCAAAAGCTCTTCCTGAACCCCGGGCAATTGCAGGCTGTCGGTATCCGAGCCTTCGCCCACCGTGCCCGTCTGGAACAGGCCGGCAAGGTCTCCCACGAAGACAATGGCGACGTCAGACTGGCGCGCGCAGGCGATGGCATCGTGAATTTGCGAGAGATCCCTGCTGATTGGCGAAGCCCGGGTGAGGCTCGCCGCCTTGTCCGAATCGACATCACCCGGAAAGACCGGGGCTTCCGGATTGCGTTCGGTGAGGATCTCGCAGCCCTTGGCGTAGCGCACGTTGTTGCGCCCCCAACGCTCGCTCAAGACCTGCAGCGGCGTTTTCGCGTACTCGACGCGGTCCTCCTGCATATTGGCGATAATCAGGTGGACCGGGAAGCTGTAGCCGCTGAACATCGCCAACTGATCGTCCGCGGTCGGACCGATCACCGCTACTCTCGGTTTCTTTGAAGCGTCAAGGGGCAGGATTCCGTTGTTCTCCAGCAACACGACGGATTGCAACGCGACTTCCTTCGCCAGTTCCTTGGCACGATCGGATTGCAGCCGCACCTTATTCTCGTCGGCATAGGGGTTTTCAAACAAGCCGAGACGAAACTTTACGCCCAGCACCCGCGCGACGATCTCATTAATCTTTTCCTCGCTGATTTCGCGGCGTTCGACCGCCTGCTGAAGATGCTCCGCGCACTCGAACCCCGGCAGTTCGATATCCAGGCCGGCATTGAACGCGAGGGCGGCAGCCTCGGCCTTGTCCCTGGCTACCCCGTGGTGGGCATGGAGCAAGTTAATGCCTGCATAGTCGGCAACCACCAGGCCATCGAAGCCCCACTGGTCACGCAGCACTTCGGTCAGCAGGAAGCGCGAAGAATGACAGGGCTCGTTGTCGATATCATGATAGGCCGGCATCACGGAGCCGGCATTGGCCTGCTTCACCGCCATCTCAAACGGCAGCATAAAGATGTCGTTCAGCTCCTTGAAGCCGAGATGCACCGGCGCATGATTGCGAGCCCCTTCGCTAAAGGAGTGTCCCACATAGTGCTTCAGGGTCGCAAGCAGATCGCGGCTTTCTCCCTGCAGTCCCTTGACATAGCGTGTGGCCAGAACCCCCACCAGATAGGGATCTTCGCCCATGGTTTCTTCGGTGCGTCCCCAGCGAACGTCGCGGGACACGTCCAAGACCGGAGCCAATCCCTGGTGGCACCCTACTTGCCTTGCCTCCCCGCGAATTTCTTCGCCAACCGCTTCAATGAGCTCTGGATTCCAGGTCGAACCATAATTCAGCGCTGAAGGAAACAGCGTGGCCCCTTTGATCATCAGCCCCGTCAAACATTCCTCATGGGACATGGCCGGTATGCCCAACCGCGTTTCCTCCACAAGAAACCTTTGCAGCGCGTTAAGAGCGCGCACCCCGTCCTTGGGATCAACGGGATGCGTGCCAAGCGGGCGCGTGATTTGCCCCACTCCCAGCTTGAGCATTTCCTTCAAATCGTCGGTGGTCGCGCTTTGAGCGAAGGCGTCGGTACGGATCCGGTGCCTGCCGTCCGGAGACAGGATCAGCCAGTGGGAATACATTTGGGCGATCTTCTCCGGCAGCGTCATGCGGCCCAGCAAATCGGCCACGCGCGCTCCAAGAGACAATTGAGAATCCTTGTAGGGGTGGGCAGGCATAAAACTCCGTTGGAAAAGGAATATTGGGGGGGGCCGACAAACCTTCTTCGCAAGGTTTTGCTTATTTGGCAATACATCAGCTTCGCCAACTTTTCTCACTCCATTCTTGCCTTCGTTTGGAGCTTCAAAAATAAAGACGCCGCAATTTCGCAAGAATGACAGGCATTGAAATCATCGTGGGCGTCGCGCTGGGCCTCACCGCCTACGTGCTGCTTCGCGCACTGATGATGGGCTTTTTCACCGTTGCGCCCAACGAGCGAGCCGTGCTGACGAGTTTTGGACGGGCGCAGCGCGTCGGCGCGGCGACAACACTCGATACTCCGCTGGCCGACGACCTTCCCGAGATCGACCGGGAGCGCTACAGTTACCCGCAATTGCAGGTCATCGGGCCAGGAGGACCCTATTTTCGCTGGCCGTGGCAAAAGATACACAAGGTCAATGTGGCCATCTCGACGGTGAGCATCGCCTTCGATCCGGAAACACCCGAGGCTAATCAGGCAGGCTCGGTGCTTGAAGCGGTCACGCAGGATCAACTCAACATCGGCGTGACAGGCCAGATTCGCTTTAGCGTCAGCGAGAGCAATCTCTACGCCTATCTCTTTGGAGTGAAGAAGCCGATCGCCCACGTGATGGGATATCTCGTTTCCATCCTTCGCGAGCGCATCGCGAACTTCAAGGCGCCGCGCGAGGACGAAGAGGCCCTTCCGCAGGAACTGCGACTCGAGGGCATCTCCATCAACGACCTCCGTAAGAACGTGAATCTCCTCAATGAGCAGATGGATCGGGAATGCCGCAGCTCGGCGGCCCGATACGGCATCATTCTCGACGCCTCACTCATCACCGGCATCGATCCACCCCATCAAATCGAAAGCGCCCTTGCGGCAATCAACACGGCCCACAACGAAGTGTCGTCCGATATCAGCGTCGCGCAGGCGCTTGCGGATCAGCGTATCGAGGAGTCCAAGCGAGCCGTCGAAATCCAGACAATGAACGCCGAGGCGGAAGTGGAGCCCCTGCGGTGGCTCGCCGAGCAACTTCATCTGCTCAAGCAAAGCGGTCCCGACGCCATCCCGGGCTACCTCCGCAATGTGCGGCTCGATCTCTACAAACGCGCCAGACGCATCATTCTCGACATGGGAAAATGACCTTTCTGCTCGCGTTTTTTATCACGTTCATCGCGTGCATAGTCCTTGTGCCGGCTCTCACCGCCCTCGGCAAATTTTTTTGTCTGTTCGCGATCGTCCAGGAGTGCGAGGCGCACGTTTTCCTGCTTTTCGGACGCGTGATCGGGGTGATCGCCGAGCCGGGACTCCATCTGCTCGCTCTTAAGCTCGGGCCTCATGCGCTGCTTATCCGTTTTTTCGGCGCCGTCCGCCGCGTCGATCTGCGCCTCGATCAGGAATATTTGCGCAGTGAGCCGGTGAACTCCGAGGAAGGCACACCGATGGGCATCGGGGTCTGGTACGAAATGCGCGTGGGCAACCCGGAGGACTACCTGTTCCGAAACACCGACCCGCGCGGCTCGTTGCGCGCCAATGTGCGAAACGCCGCCGTGCGCTGCCTGAGCAACATGCCTCTGCAAAGTCTCCTTGAAGACCGCCACGGGATGAGCCGGCGCGTCCGCGAGGAGGTTTCCCCAAAATCCGAGGCCTGGGGATTCCATCTTGGCTCCGTCTACATTCGCAAGGTGCACTTTCGGGACGATCAAATGATTCACCAGATCGAGCAGAAGGTGGTCAACCGGCTGCGCCAGGTCACCTCGGCGATCCGCCAGCAGGGAGCGAACCAGGTGGCGATCATCAAAAGCGGCGCTGAGCGCGCGGCCGCCGCGGAATTCGCCCATGCTTCAGCCGTCCGGCCCTACCTGGTCGGAAAGGCGATTCAAGAAATTGCGAAGGACAAGGAAATCCTCAACACGGTCTTCGAAATCCTCGAAACAGAAAAAATGCTCGACGGCGACGTCGAGCTGACTCTTATTCCGCGCGACAATATCTTTGCCAGACTGCTGGCAACCGGGAATTGCTCCCAGACCGTCGTTCCCGCTCCATAGCTTGGTTGCCTCCGCGCAACGGATTTTCATCGGCAGATCTGCAATCGCAGGTTCATTTTCTCCAAGCTTTCCCGCGCTTTCGAAATCCGCCTTCCTTCCCCGTTCCGACGGCTGCTGTGGCCAAGGGGCGGTTTTCACGTTAGCCTTGGACGTGATGGAGTCCGTCGCACGCAAAATCGTCCGTCGCCTGCGAGACGCGGGCCACGAGGCGCTCTTCGCCGGAGGCTGCGTTCGCGACTCGCTGATGGGAAAGACGCCGCATGATTTCGACATCGCGACGTCGGCCCGCCCGGACCAGGTGCAGGCGCTCTTCCCGCGCACGGTTCCAGTTGGAGCCCAATTCGGTGTCGTACTCGTCGTCGAACAAGGCGGAGAATATCAGGTCGCGACATTCCGCTCCGACGGCGCGTACCTCGACGGCCGCCATCCCCAGAGTGTGACGTTCACAACGGCCGAGGGGGACGCGCGGCGCAGGGATTTCACCGTCAATGGACTTTTTTACGATCCTATCGAAGAAAGAGTGCTCGACTTTGTGGAGGGGCGAAAGGATTTGGAGGCACGGACGCTGCGAGCCATCGGAAACCCCGCCGATCGCTTCTCTGAGGACAAACTTCGCCTCCTGCGGGGCGTGCGCTTCGCTTCCACTCTGGAGTTCGAAATTGAAGTCGCGACTTGGGATGCGATCCGCGCGGGGGCACCGGCGATTCGCGAGGTCAGCGCCGAACGCGTCCGCGACGAACTCGTGAAGACCTTTGCCTCGCCGCAAAGAGTGCGCGGCTTCGATTTGCTTGATGCGAGCGGCCTCATGGCGGAGATCCTTCCCGAGATCTCGAATCTCAAAGGCTGTGAGCAACCGCCAGATTTCCATCCTGAGGGTGACGTCTTTCTTCACACGCGCCTCATGCTCTCCCTCCTTCCCGAGCGTGTCTCGGTGCCTCTCGTCTTCGCCGTGCTTTTTCACGACTTGGGCAAGCCGCCGACCATGGAGCGCGATGCGACCGGGCGCATTCGTTTCAACGGACACGAATCGGTAGGGGCACGCATGACCGAGCAAATCATGAGACGGCTGCGATTTTCCAACGAGGAAATCGAGGCAACTGTGGAAATGGTCCAGAATCACATGGTGTTCAAGGACGTTCAAAACATGCGCGTGGCGCGACTCAAGCGCTTCATGGCGCGTCCGACGTTCGACGACGAACTCGAACTCCACCGGGTCGATTGCCTCGGAAGCCACGGCTTGCTGGACAACTACGAGTTTCTCGGGCGCCGCCGCGAAGAGTTCGCCAGCGAACCCCTCATTCCGCGTCCGCTCTTAACCGGGCGCGATCTCATTGGCATGGGCTGGAAACCGGGACCGAAGTTCAAGGAAGTTCTCGACGCCGTCCAGATGGGCCAGCTCGAAGGCACGCTGCGAACACGCGAAGAGGCGCTCGCCTGGGTGATCAGGGAATTTCCGAATCCCCCGCCGGGCGAAAACCAGCGAACTTGAACCGTCAAATCCCTCGCCGGGTTGGGACAAGCCTGCGACAACTCACTGAAACACTCCGCGGATTCCTCTTCCAACCGCCGAGAGATTCCTGATAGGAGTGACTTCTTGGCGGCAGCGGCAAACGCTTGTCTGCTGTCAGATATTAGTTGATCTAATAAAACATGTCAGCATCCTCCGCCTCCACCCCTTCCTCCTCGGGACTCGCGAACGCCTCAATCGCCTGGCTGTTCTCCTCGATCGGCAAGAAAACCGTCGTTGCCGTGAGCGGCATCGTGCTCGTCCTATTCGTCATCGGTCATATGCTGGGCAATATGACGGTCTTTTTCGGGCCGGACATCATCAACGCGTATGCGATGCATCTGCGCGATCTGGGGCCGCTGCTATGGCTCGTGCGCCTGGGCATGCTGACCGCGGTAGGCGTGCACATCTGGTTTACCATGCTCTTGTGGAAGGAGAACCTCGCCGCCCATCCGCAGAAGTACGCGGTTTTTGCTCCGATGCAGACGACGATCTTTGCCCGGACGATGCGACTGACCGGGTTGTTCGTCCTCGCCTTCATCGTTTTCCACCTCGCGCACTTCACCTTGTTTCTTGTGAACCCCGGCTACGCCGGCTTCCACACGGATCTTCATGGACAGCAGGTGCACGACGTCTATCGGATGGTGATCGTTGGATTTCGAAATCCAATCGTCAGCCTGTTCTACATTGTCGCGTTGGCGTTGCTGGCGTTCCACCTCAGCCATGGCATCGGAAGCCTGTTTCAAACCCTGGGAGTCACGGACAAGAAGCTGCGCCCCATCTATGAGCGAGGCGCGCGAGCGTTGGCCTGGGTCTTGTTTGCCGGGTATGTCTCGATCCCGATTTCGATCCTGGTATTCGGCCTTGGAAAGGCAACTGTACAATGACTCTCGACGCCCATATCCCTCCGGGTCCCCTTGAGAAAAAGTGGACGACCTACAAAAACAACGCCAAGATCATCAGTCCGGCGAACAAGCGAAAGTACAAGCTCATCATTGTCGGGAGCGGCCTGGCCGGGGCGGCCGCCGCCGCGACGCTCGGTGAACAAGGCTTCAACGTCGAGTGCTTTTGCTATCAGGACAGCCCGCGCCGCGCGCACTCGATCGCCGCGCAGGGCGGGATCAACGCCGCGAAAAACTATCAAAACGACGGCGACAGCGTTTATCGTCTTTTCTACGACACGATCAAGGGCGGTGATTTTCGAGCGCGCGAAGGAAATGTCTACCGGCTCGCCGAGGTCAGCGCGTTGATCATCGACCAATGCGTCGCGCAGGGAGTTCCCTTCGCGCGGGAATATGGCGGGCTCCTGGCAAACCGCTCCTTTGGTGGCGCGCAGGTGTCGCGGACCTTCTATGCCCGGGGCCAGACCGGCCAGCAGCTTCTGCTGGGCACCTACCAGGCTCTGTGCGCGCAAGTTACTGCTGGCCAAGTCAAGATGTTTCCCCGCGCGGAAATGCTCGATCTGGTGGTGGTCGACGGGCACGCCAAAGGCATCGTCGTCCGGGACATGGTGACCGGCGAGATTCGCAGCCATGCGGGCGATACGGTGCTGCTTTGCACGGGGGGATACGGCAACGTCTTTTACCTCTCCACGAACGCCAAGGGTTGCAACGTCACCGCCACTTATCGCGCCCACAAGCGCGGCGCTCTTTTTGGAAATCCCTGCTACACGCAAATCCACCCCACCTGCATACCCGTGAGCGGCGACTATCAATCCAAGCTCACCTTGATGAGCGAGTCGCTGCGCAACGACGGGCGGGTTTGGGCGCCTAAGCGCAAGGAGGATTGCGGCAAACCGCCCCAGGAGATTCCCGAAGACGCGCGCGATTACTATCTCGAACGCAAGTATCCCAGCTACGGCAACCTTGCCCCGCGAGACATCTCGTCGCGCAGCGCGAAGGAAGCGTGCGACGAGGGACGCGGCGTGGGGCCGGGCGGGCTCGGCGTGTATCTCGACTTCGCCGATTCGATAAAGCGCCTCGGCCTGGCCGTCATCGAGGAGCGCTACGGCAACCTCTTCGAGATGTATGAGAACATCACGGGCGAGAACGCCTACGAGCGTCCCATGCGGATCTATCCCGCCGTGCATTATACGATGGGCGGTTTGTGGGTGGACTACAACCTCATGAGCAACGTCCCCGGCTTGCACGTGCTGGGCGAAGCCAATTTCTCCGATCACGGAGCCAACCGCCTGGGCGCCTCCGCGCTCATGCAAGGTCTCGCCGATGGCTACTTTGTCATCCCCTACACCATCGGCAGTTATCTGGCCTCCCAGTCCCCGCAGAAGCGGCCGCAAACAAGCGATCCCGTCTTCCAGCAAACCGAGAAGGAGGTCCGCGAGCGGGTGCAGCGTCTTCTCGCCATCAAGGGAACGCGCACGGTGGACAGTTTTCATCGCGAGCTTGGCCTGCTGATGTGGGACAAGTGCGGCATGGCGCGCGACAAGGCCGGCCTCGAGGAGGCCATCGCGCGGATCCCGAAGCTTCGCGAGGAATTTTGGACCAATGTCAAGGTCCTCGGCGCCGGCGAAAACATCAATCAATCGCTGGAAAAAGCCGGACGCGTCGCCGATTTCCTCGAATTTGGAGAGCTCATGTGCCGGGACGCCCTGGACCGCAACGAATCGTGCGGCGGCCACTTCCGTACCGAATACCAAACGCCGGATGGCGAAGCGTTGCGCGACGATGAAAACTACGCCTACGTCTCGGCGTGGAAATACGAAGGCGAAGGCAAGGAACCCACCCTCATCAAAGAGCCGCTTGTCTATGAGCAGGTGAAACTGGCGACGAGAAGCTATAAGTGAGAAGGAAGTTGAGAGTTGAGAGTTGAGAGGAACTGCAGCGGATGTTTAATTTCGAGAAACTGGAGGTCTGGCGAAAATCCGTCGATTTTGCGCATTACGTCTATCGACTGACGCAGGCTTTTCCGGCCGAAGAACGTTTTGGAATTACCAACCAGATGCGGCGCGCCTCGGTCTCCATCTCGTCGAATAGTGCCGAGGGAACCTCTCGATCGTCCAAATTAGATTACTCGCGCTTTGTCGAATTGGCGGCGGGTTCACTCTTCGAGGTCGTTTCCCAGGCGCACATTGCCGCCCGCCAAGCCTACCTCAGCGAAGGGAATTTTCAGTCGATGCATGCAAGCGCCGAGGAACTCAGTCGAACGCTCAGTGGCCTGAAGTCCTATCTCGCAAAGGATTCAAATGGCTGACCTCTCAACTCTCAACTCTCAACTATGAACTTTACTCTGAAGGTTTGGCGTCAGGACGGTCCGCAGCAAAGCGGCCGGTTCGAAGTCTATCCCGCCCTTAATATTCCGGCCGATGCTTCCTTTCTTGAGATGCTGGACATCGTGAACGAGGGCCTCATTGAGAAGGACGCCGAGCCGATCAATTTCGATCACGACTGTCGCGAGGGGATCTGCGGCACCTGCAGCCTTACGATCAACGGAGTCCCTCATGGCCCCGGCAGAGGCACCACCTGCCAGCTCTACATGCGAAAGTTTCAGGATCGCGATGTGATCACCGTCGAACCCTTCCGGGCGGCGCCTTTTCCTGTCCTGCGCGACCTGACCGTTGACCGGAGAGCATTCGACCGAATCATTCAGGCGGGCGGCTTTATTTCCGAGCGCTGCGGCTCGGCGCCCGATGCCAACGCTCTGCCGATTCCGAAGACCGTCGCCGACCTGGCCATGGACGCTGCCGCCTGCATAGGTTGCGGGGCATGCGCAGCCGCATGCCCGAACAGTTCGGCGATGCTTTTCGTCAGCGCGAAAACCGGCCATCTTGGCCTGCTCCCCCAGGGCAAGGCGGAGAAGAATAGCCGCATCCTCAAGATGGTTCGCACGATGGACAAGGAAGGCTTCGGCAATTGCTCGAACTACTACGCCTGTGAAGCCGTGTGCCCTGCCGGAATTCCCGCCGCTTTCATCGCCCGCTTGAACCGCGAATATACCGCGGCCTCGGCGAAGGATACCGTAGGGGCTTCGTTGTAGCTCCCGGTCCTCCGGGAGATCTGCCATTGCCCCGCGCGGGTAATTGCGTTACGTGATGCCCGGATGATCACGCTCCCTTCGGATGCGCAGCGGCGGCAGCCCGACTGCCGCGTCGCGCCTCCCTCGCTACTCAGCCACTCGCTGACCCTGTTGCAGGTCGCGGTGACTGTCGGTCTGCTCTGGTGGCTTTTTCACAACCCTGAACGCCGCACGGCGATGGGAGCCGCGCTTAAGATGGCTGATTGGCGCTGGATCGTGCTCTCCGTGGCGGCGGCCGGTATTTGTGAATTCTTTGGAATCCTCCGCTGGCAGTTGTTTTTACGCATGTTGCGAATCGAGATCCCGCTGCGTGAAACCGCGCGGCTTTTCTTTATAGGGGCATTCTTCAACCAGTTCCTGCCAGGGACCACAGGCGGCGACGTGGTGCGCGTGATCTTCCTCATGCGCGATCACCCTGAGAACAAGACGGAGGGGTTTCTCAGCGTCGCGGTCGACCGCCTCCTCGCGGTGCTGGTGCTCGTGATCATGGGTCTCCTTTTTGCGTGGACGCGACATGATTGGTTCGCCCGCAGCCTCGCGGTCGGCAGTTTGATGAAATGGTTTGCGATTACGCTCTTCGTCATGGGTGTCGCACTGGCGGCCTCTTTCGTGCTCACAAGCCGGCACCTTGTGGCACTGCTGCCGCGAAGGTTTCCTCTGCGGAAGCAAATCATCAAGCTTTCGAGGCTGTGGCAGCTGTGCCTCGAAAATCGGCGCGAGGCGCTCCTTGGGGCGATCTACACGGTGCCGATGCTTTTTGCCTATTTCGCGGCCTTTTGCTTCGCTGCAAAAGCCTTCACCGACAAAGTGAGTTTCTGGGACATGACCTCGATCATGCCGCTCGTCACAGCGATCTCTTCGCTGCCGATCAGCCTCAATGGGATCGGCGTCCGTGAAGCGCTTTTCGAGGAATTGCTGGCGGAATTATGCGGGGTTTCGCAAGGCACCGGGCTGCTGATTTCAATTACCGGCATGACCGTTTATCTCATGTGGGGTCTCGTGGGAGGCGTGTTTTATCTGGGGCGCATCACAAAGCGCTACCGGGTTCCGAGCGAAACCGCCGGACAATAGTCGCCCGCGGGCTCGACGTTCCACCACTTTCGCGTACGCGTTCTCTCGGCGATGGTCGTGAACGTGTATCGGTCGCTGACAGCACGCACAAGACGAGGCCGTCCCTTTGGAAACGGGTTTTCCTCGAGCAAGCCCAGCACGGGAGGCGAGCCGTCAAGAAGCCGCGCCAGAAAGTTGAGGAACCACGGGTTCTGTTCGACGCTGCCAAGCGCCGCGAACCACATCTGCCAGTCCAGCCTTGGCATGTAAGGCGCCACCCAACCGGGTGCGCGCCGAGGATCCCCCGGCTTGAAGCGGAAAACATAAGCGTTCCACGTGACTCCATCGTCCGATCCCTGGATCGTAATCTCCCTGCGCTCCTTGGTCATCACCGCGAAAAGCCCGTAGCCGTTGATGGTGCGAAATGGCGCGATCGCTTCGTAGGGTACGATCAGCGGCGTCAATAACGGAACGGGCCGTCGAAAAGATCCTGCCAGCGGGACCAGGCTTAACAAAAAGATCGCCACCGCCACCGCGAGCGAGAATCCCTTGGAAAGAAAAGGCGACGGCTTGGAGCGCGCAAGATCCACGCCCCACCTTCCCCGCGTCAATTTCCTCCAAACCGCATCATCCATAGCCAGCAGACACAACGCCGCCGTCAGCAGATTGAAGAATCCATAGTTTCCGGTCAGAGCGATCAGAAACTGAAGCACAACGATACCGCCCGCCGCGACGAGCCGCGGGTGCCTGGAGGCGAAGAGAAAAAATGGGAGAACGAGTTCGATAAAGAACATCACGCGCACGCTCATCACCTGCCACCAGCCCGGCAACTGCTGGGCGAACCATGCAACCGGCGTCGGCAGCGGTTGCGTGAAGTAATGATAGTCGAGCGCCGTGCCGTCGAGCCACGCCGGGTCTCCACTCGAAAGCTTCACGATCGCCGAGGCGAAAGCCAGCCGGAAGAGCAGCCACACCAACAGGAACCTCGCGGGACGCGGTGGATTCCCCGCCCTCGCCAAACGCCATTTCCACGGGGAAAGAAAAATCCCGAAAAATCCCGCCTCGATCAGCAGGATATCCCATTGAAACTGGTAAAAGATCTGTCCCGCCACGGTCAGCGAAAGGTAATCGACCCATAAGAAAACAACGCAAGGCAGTGGAGCGAAGCCGCACATCAAGACGGTTGATGCAACGATCCCCGCACCGCACCATCCGTACAGGGCAGTGTCGCCCGCGCCCAGCCAGCACACACTGGGAAACTGCCAATAGGCGTCCGCGCCGAGGAACTCCCTCGCCCTGCGGAAAAACTCTGCCGCGGGGAGAATGCCACGTTCCCCGTTCAACCCGCCCACTTGCGCCCAATAGGAAACGAACGCAATCAGGTAAATCAAACCAAGGAGCTGAAGAAAAATCCGTGCCGAAACCGCGTAAGTCGGCGGCCGCACGTCCGCACCCCAAAACCATCGCGTCAGCCGCGAAAAGAGGATTCTCTTCCGCGCCACCACCCTGTAGGCCGCGTCCGCCACGCGTGCAAACGGCGGCGTGTCACGGTAAAGCGATCGAAGCATTCTTCCAGATGCCGACGTTGTCGCGAGGGCTGCGAAAACGGCCGGCGCTCCCGACAAACGTTCTCCGTCCGAGCCGACCCATTGTACAGCCTCGGCAAACTCGGCTTCGGAAATCTCCGGAAATCTCGGGGCCGCCTCCTGCCACGTCACATAGTCCACACGGTCGCCGGTGGTAGCACGCCAGCGCTCAATCCACAGCGAGCAAAACCCGCACTCGCCGTCGTAAAGGAGGGTTGGCTTCGCCATAACAACGCTCAACGCTCAACATTGAACTCTCAACGTTCAATCAAAAAGGCCCTATTGAACGCAGCCGGCAATCTTAAGGTTGAGCGTTGAAAGTTGAAAGTTGAGCGTTGAAAGTTGAAACTCCCCTTCCGTGACTTTACTCGACCGGCTCGAACGCCATCTTTCCCGTTTCGCAATTCCGCACCTGATCCGTTACGTCGTCGTGCTGAATGCGCTCGTTTTTATTCTTATCAGCCTGGATCCAAACTATGTTTCCGCGCTTTTACTAGACCGCGACGCGATCCTTCACGGAGAGGTCTGGCGGCTCGTAAGCTGGATATTCATTCCTGACACGCGAAGCCCGATCTGGATCATCTTCTACCTCCTGGTGGTTTGGTGGACCGGCGACCTCCTCGATGCAAATTGGGGTTCGTTTCGTCTTAACGCCTATTATTTCCTGGGAATGTTCTTCTGCGTGGCCTCCGCCCTGATTTTTGGGGCTTCCGGGGGCAACGTGTTTCTCAACCTCTCGCTTTTCCTCGCAGTCGCCACCCTTGCGCCAAATCTCGAAATCCTTTTTCTCCTCGTTATTCCGCTAAAGCTCAAATGGGTTGCGCTGATCAGTCTGCTATGGCCCGCATACATCCTCGTCACAGGGTCGCTGCCCGTCAAAATGATCGTCATTATGTGCCTCGGCAACTATTTGATTTTCTTTGGACCGGGTTTCATCCGCCGGTCACGGGAAAACCGCCAGACGCTGCAGCGCCGCGCAAAGTTTGAAAGCGCCAAGGACGACTCCCCAACGCTTCACCGCTGCGAAGCCTGCGGCATCACCGAAGCCTCGGACCCCCATGCAGATTTCCGCGTGGCAATCGACGGGAGAGAATACTGCACAAAGCATCTGCCGGACCAAACGGTCAAGACCTGAGGGGAGAATCCCCGGTGGCGCCGCAAACGCCTGTAGCGACCGTGTCCTCACGGTCGGCGATGAGGACATCGCCGCTGCATCCGCCTTGAGTCACACCGCGGGCAACGGCTTGAGATGCCTCCGCGAGATCTCGTGGACCTTGTCCACACGCCTCTTGTATTTCTCCTCGCCGCCGAGGAATTCGGTGCTCATCCAGGTCTTCACCACCTCAAGGGCGAGCGCCGAACCGATGATCTTACCGCCGATGCAGAGAACATTTGTGTCCGAGTGCGACCTCGCCAACCCCGCGCAGAACGGGTCCTGACAGACAGCCGCAGAGACGCCGTAGATCCTGTTGGCGATCATCGCGCTTCCGTAGCCCACGCCATCGACGAAGATACCACGCTCCGCGCGTCCTTCACCGACCGCCAGTGCCGCCGGGTAGACGTGGTCTGACAGGTCGACGGCATCCTCGCTGAAGGCGCCAAAATCCTCAATCTCGTGCCCCTGACCCTTCAGAACTTTCGCGATCTCCTCTTTCAGAGAGAAGCCGGCGTGATCACTCGCAACGGCGATCTTCATATCCTGCTCCTGCTAGTTATCCCATTCACGCGCTCGCACACCTGAAATAATGCCGGCTCGGCCCGATCAAAAGTCATCAACATGAGAAGCTTCTAGTGAATAAGCGCTTTGGCGTCAATCGGGACGACCGACGCGAATTGATTTGATGGCGGGGGCATTCGTTCGCGAATCTCTGCCACGTGGGACTTGTCGCGTTGTTGCTCGCCGTCGAGATGATTGCACTGGAGCCGCCGCCGCGGTTTCCGGCGATGTACAAAGACCCTTTAGTCTTTGAAGAGGCCCTTGCGAAAGAGTCAGCCGCGCCGCCCGCAGGTCATACTGTAACCGGGATTACTATTCCCCATCACCTCGTGGCAGCAGACCTTATCGCCCGTGGCTTTCGCTGTGCTTCCGGCGGGAACTACGAACGAATCATTCTCCTTTCGCCGGATCATTTCCGGCGTTCGCGGCTGCCGTTTGCGACAGCGCGGGGATCCTTCGAGACCGTCTTTGGCGACGTCGTATGCGACGAAGCCGCTGTTGGCTCGCTTCTCGCGACCTGTCCCGAAGCCGCGGAATCGGCTTTGTTCGCCAGAGAGCACGGAATTCACGCGGTACTCCCATTCGTCGCAAAATTCTTCCCGAAAGCGAAAATCGTGCCGGTCGCCTTGCGCATTGACTCGAAGCGCGAGGATTGGCTCGCTCTGGTGAATGCGCTGGCGCCGCTTGTCGATTCCAAGACGCTGATCGTTCAGTCAACTGACTTTTCCCACTACCTCGACCATGGTAAAGCCCGACGAAGCGACCAGCAGACACTAAACACGCTGGCTCTTGGCGACCCCGAAGCGATCACCCGCCTTCGCCAGCCCATGCACCTCGACTCCAAGGCGGCGCAGTTTGTGCAGATGTCCTTGCAACGGCGCATCCAAAAAGCGAGCCCCATCGTGATCGCCAACCGGAACTCACAGGCCTACACGCCGATTCGCCTGGAGCAGACCACAAGCTACATCGTGCAGGTTTACGAGCCAGACGACCCGCCAGCGGCGGCCTGGCCGCTCGGACCTGGGGAAACAATTTGGTTTTTCGCAGGCGACACGTTCTTCGGTCGGCGCGTTGCTTCAATGCTCGCGCAGCCAAACCGGGCGGAAGCCGTCCGCCAGACGGTCCTGCGCATCACTCAAGGATACCCGCTGGCGGTGAATCTCGAAGGTGTGATCGTAAACTCACTGCCGGATGCCAAACGCGTTAAGAAAGCGCTCGTGATGGAAAAAGAATTCACGCTCGGCTGGCTCAAGGCGCTAAACGTCAGGCTTGCCGGCCTTTCGAATAACCACGCCCTCGACGGTGGAGAGACGGGTCTCGCGCGAACCGCTAGCGCGCTTGCGAATGCGGGAATCAAGCCGGTGCGCGACGGCGAGGTGATCGATGCAGGGCCCTTTCGCTTGGTGGCGCTGACGGACCTCAGTAACACATCGATGCCACACACGGGACGGATTACGCGTGAGACCATCGCGCGACTCCCGGAACCGGACCACGGCGGACGTCCGCTATTTGCCGTTCTCCACTGGGGTGCCGAGTTCCGCCGGGAAGCCACAGCCCGGCAGGTCGAACTCATGGACTGGCTGAGTAGCAGCCCGGTAACCACGATATTCGGCGCTCATCCGCATGTCGATTCTGGTGGCCTGAACCTATGGCGCGGCAGCGACGGCTTGATTTGCCGCTCGCTGGGCAATTTCTTCTTCGACCAGCTAGATGGCTCCGGCGGATTAGTGGAGGTAAGGTTCTTCGAACAGAAAACTTTCGCCGTTCGGTGGGTTTCGATTGGGAACCTGCTCCATGCGGCAGCAGCTGAGGGCACCACTATTGGTCAATGATATAGCCCTCCTTCCAAGAAAATCTCCGCGGCACGAGAAAGTGCGTGCGGCAGCGCGGCGAGAGGATCTCGCGGCCGTCAGAGGTTGTTAGCCGGATGCGGAAATTTTGATAGGTCGAAACTTCGCTGGCGACTTGGACCGTAAACCGGTCATTCGCTCCTGCAGCGATGGTTCGCTTGTAAGCGAAAGGCACGACATAGTCCCTGCCCTCGTTCTCCAGGAGAACGTCGTAGCTCCCCGACGGCGGTCCTCCTGCTCCCCCCTCTGCCCAGAACAAGCAAAAGCGCTTGTTGAACTGAAACTTCACATGCTTCGTCTGCCGGGAACCCAGATGGTCCGTCCAAACGACCCGGATCTCGCCAGCGATCAGTCCAGAGGCTGAAAATACTGTCTCCTCCGACTTCACGAATTTCGGGAATTTGAGCATTTCTTGCCTGGCGCGAAGCGCAACCGATTCTCGAGAGGGATCTTCGTAACTGGCCCGTTCGATAGCCTCTATGGCGTCTGCGTCGATTCCAAGCTCTTCCATCGGTCGCGCCAGTGAGAACGTTGCACGCTCCGAGAACGACCCCAACTTCTCGACGAATTGATAATTCGCAAATTGCGGCTCCGCGCCGGGAGGGAGGATATTGAAGGCGATCTCGCAGTCATCCACGCGACTCGAGCCAAAGTTTACGATTTCGCAGGTCACTCCACCGACGCTTGAACTCGCATCCTGAAGTCGCAGGATTGGTTCCAGGTCGAGAAAGCTTTCCTCGACGACAGCTTCCGCTCTGCGGATGACCAACGTTTCGCGCCCCGGGTTGAAGATGCGTACGTCGAGAAACACCGGGAGGACTCCGATATCAAAATCCCCGGAAACATCGTCCTCGGTAACAACGGGTCCGCCTTTTGACCACGCGACCCAGTATAGCCAATCCGGCTCGATTACGAAGTCCCCATCCGTCCAGCGTCCGCGATACGTCAAGTAAAGTTCGTCGCCTCTCCCAATGCCCTCAGAAAGAATCTTCCCATCGAGCGCGTAGCGACGAACATCCACGCCAAGCATCACGTATGCTTTTGCAAGAACAGGAGCCGCGGCGGGATTGATGTCCTTGCCCGCGGACCAGGTCGAGGTGTAGCGGCGGCCATCTGGATAGATCACGACGCCCGGGCCGTCTCGTTCATCGGCGGAAAACGTTCCTTCAAAGACGGTCCCGTCTGCGGAGACATACCTGCCAGGTCCATCCATCCGATCGTTGCGGAACAACCCGCTGTAATAGTCGCCGTTCGCGTACCAATACTCTCCCCTTCCCTCCTTCACGTTATCGCGCCACTCCCCGCAGTATTTCGATCCGCTGCGGTGCAGCGAAACGCCAAAGCCACGACGCCGGCCCGCTTTCATCTCGCCCGAGTAGACGCTTGCCGGCTTGCGTCCGTCGTTGACTTCGGCCCACTCAAGAACGCCGTCACCCTCCGCTTCGTGGCCCGAATTCACTTCTCCAGACCACGAAAAATCGAGATTGCTCTCCTTGGTGGATGCCCAAACACGCACTTCCTGATCGAATTCCGTCGCAGGGTGCACCTTCCAGTCGGCATGCGAAGAACCCCACGCGACTCCAAGAGCTAAGCAGCAAACCAAGAGGTGCCGACGGCTAATTTTCATGATTTTCCTGCGACTGCTCAAAGCAGCAGCGCTCACTGGACTGGTGCGCGATGTCGTTTCTTAGCGGCCGAAAATATGAAGCGTTCTCATTTCGACAACGCCCTGTCGCCCTATGGCGCCCACCCGTCGCTCGAACAGATAGTATCCCGCTCGGTTTAATGTTCCTCGATGACATAGCCCTTCTTCCACGAAAATTTCCGCGGCACGAGGAAGTGCATCCGGCAGCGCGGCGAGACGATCTCACGGCCGTCCGAGGCCGTCAGTCGGATGCGAAAATTCTGGTAGCTCGAGACTTCGCTGGCGACTTGGACCGTAACCCGGTCGTTCGCTCCCGGCGCGATACTCCGTTTATAGGCAAAGGGCATGACGTAATCCTTGCCTTCCGTTTCCAAGAAAAGATCGTATTTCCCCGATGGTGCACCCTCCGCGGCCATCTCAGCCCCGAAAACGTAGAAACATTTGAGAAGCCTGAACTTCACGCGCTTCGTCTGCCTCGAACCCGAATGATCTGTCCAAGCGATTCGAACTTCACCCTCGACAAGTCCGTAAGCAGACCCCTCCTGTGCGAACTTCGAGAAGGGACCAATCCAGTCGTGCGCCCGCCGCTCAGCGGTGATTCGCAAGGAATCGTCGTCGCCGATAGTCTCGATTGCGGCAATGGCATTTGCGTCCATTCCGAGCGCTTCCATCGCCCGCGCCAATGAGAACTTGGCGCTCTCTGAAAATGAGCCCACCTTCTCGACGAATCGGTAGCCCTCAAACCTTGGCTCCGAATCGGGCGCGAGGATGTTGAAAGCCACCTCGCAGTCGTCCACGCGACTAGCGTTAAAATTCACGATTTCGCAGCTCACCCCGCCGAAATTCGATGCGTCGCGAAGGCTGAGGATCGGTTCCAGGTCGGGAAAGCTCTCTTCAACGACGGCTTCCGCACGACGGATCGTGAGCTTTTCCTTCGACGGATTAAAGACGCGGATGTCGAGAAACACAGGAAATACCCCCACTACAAGATCGGTCATATCGTCGGCGACTGGTCCTCCTTTCGACCATGCAACCCAGTACGCCCAATCGGGTTCGATCACGAAGTCGCCGTCCGTGAAACGGCCCCGGTATGTCAGGTAGTTTCCCCTTTCTTCGCTTTTTGCGAAGATATCCCCATCGAGCGCGTAGCGACGCACATCCACGCCAACCATCACGTAGGCTCTTGCTGCGACAGGAGCATCCTTGGCATTCACGTCCTTGCCAGCCGACCAAGTCGAGGTGTAGCGGCGGCCGTCTGGGTAAACGACGATGCCGGGACCGTCGCGCTCATCAGTCACGAAAGTTCCTTCAAAGATGGTTCCGTCCGCGGAAACATACCTGCCAGGCCCGTGCATCACGTCATTGTGAAATGAACCGGCAAAGTAGTCGCCATTCTGATACCAATACTCTCCCTTACCCTCTTTGAGATTTTCGCTCCACTGGCCGGAGTATTTCGACCCGTTGCGGTGAAGCGCAACTCCCCTGCCATGACGCTGACCGGACTTCATTTCGCCTGTGTAGACTAGGTTCACCTCTGGCCGCGTTTCCGCGGGCTTAAGCCATTCCAGGATCCCATAGCCCTCCGCCTGGTGACGTGCATTCACCCTTCCGGACCAAGAAAAATCCATACCGCTCTCCTTCGATGACGCCCAAACGCGCACCTCCTCGGAAAAACCGTCTCCAGGATGCACTCTCCACTCGCATCGCGCGGGTTCGCACGCAAACGCGAGTACGACGAGGGTAACGGGGAGAGCGCTATTTGCCTTCATTGGGGATGCTCTTCGACGGGTGGCGGACTGCAACGCCGACGATCTGGCGGGTGCGCTCTTTCCATTTTGCCTCGTCCAGGTCGAGAACACTGACCGTTCCGTCGTCAGAGGCGGAGAAGATGCGCTCGCCCTGCCACGCGACGGCGGCAACGGGACGCTGGTGCAGCGGGATAGCGAGGCTCGGTACCAGCCCGTCACTCTCCCAGACGCGCAAATAACCATCTGTGCCGACAGCGCTAATCTTCGAGCCGTCCTTGGAATGCGCCAAGTCGTCCAAAAAGCCACCGACTGGCGGCGTGGCGGCGAGTGCGGCGCCGGACCGTACATCCCACAGCCGAAGCGTACCGTCGCGGCCGCATGACGCTAGAATATTTCCTCCGGGCAGAAATGCAAGGCTCGCAACGCTATCTGCGTGTCCCCGACCTGGCTCCCCGGAAATCTTCACGACCGGCTCCCCTCCATCTGAAACCCTCCAAAGCCAAATCTCGCCGTGAGTCGAGCCCGCCGCGAGCATTTTGTCGTCCGGACTCCATGCCAGTCCCAGCGCGTAATCCGGGAGCTTGCCGATGAACAGCGGTGGAGCGTTTCCATCCGGCTCCCAAATCTGAACGGCGCCGGTGTGACTGGATGAAGCCAGCTTCTTGCCATCAAGCGACCAGCGCACGCGCCAGACTGTCTGATCGTTCGCTGCCGTGGACTCTCCAGGCTTCACAGAGTTGACGGGATCACGCGCCGACCGATGCCAAACGTGGATTTCACCCGACTCATTACCTGAAGCGAGTCTTTCCTGCCCGGGCTGCCAGGCGAGGCAGAGAACGCGGCTTCCGGCATTCCAGATTGCTGAGTTGGCGCCCGTCTCAGCATCCCAGGCGAAAACATCGCCGCGCTCGGAGCCCGCGGCGATTCGCTTTCCATCCTCGGAAACGCTCAGAGAGTTCAGTGGCACTCCCTTGGAGTAAGTGGTCACTGGGCCGAACGCCGCGGAAGGCCGCCAGATGTAAACTGTCCCGTCGTTGCCGCCGGATGCGAGACGCGAACCATCTGCGCTCCAAGCTACAGACAATACGGGACCCTTGTGCGCTGTGAGGACCTGAGGTTCCGCGTCCGAAGCTTCGGAAACCGTCCAAATCCGGACGGTCCCATCCGTGCAGGCGGCAGCGAGGGACTGGCCGTCCGGACTCCATGCGAGATCCTGAATGCCCCCTGGCACACTTGCCAGCCCATCGGACTGCACCTCACTTTTCAAGAGTTCGATGACCCCATTCTCGTCTCCGGCGGCGAGCAGAGGTTCTCCTTTCTCTCGCCACGCCAGGCATCGAACGTTCGCTTGAGCGGCCTCGCGCAGCGATTGCCTCTCTCCCGCTGCAGATATCAGGGAGACCCCGCCCCCTGCCGTCGCAACTGTCAATGCACCGCCCGGTCCGAAAGCCATGGCCGTGATTCCTTCCGCTGTCGGATCAGTAGGCACGACTTTTCCGGGCTCGTCAAACGATCCAATCGCAACCTCGTTCCGCCTGCGCGCGTTAACGAAGGCCAGCCGTCGCCCATCGCTGGAAGCGACGGCAAGGCGCATGGGACTGCTCCCTCCAAGGGGCTGAGCGGCGTTCTGGCCCTTCTTCAAAGCAAGCGCGGTTCCATCCTCGCGCTGCGCGAGCCAACTGCCGTCTTGGCGGAGGGCGATACAAAGGATGGTCGGCGCCTCTTCGCTTTCGGGAGCGAAAACCGGTCCGGATACATCATGGCTCTTCGTATCAAGAAGCCGGACCGAGCCGCCGGCCGCGACCGCGAGAACATCGTCCTTACCGAACTGGAGTTCCTGCACGGCTCCTTCGAATCCCGTAAATGACGTTTCCAACTGCTTCGGTACTTTGGCGAGAGCAGACAGAAACGCCGATCGTGTTGTGAAGTCCGGATGAGCCGAAAATGCAAGTTCGAGCAGGGTGAGTGCGGAACGGAATTCGCCGCGGGCGAGTGTCAGCCCTGCCTGATGGACTTGAAAATAGGCATCAGCCTCCGCCCGCCGTTCCGCGGCGCGCTGGCTCGCCAGGAGGGCGACCACGCTGCCGATCAACGCCGCGCCAATCAGAAGTGCCGCAGCACTCACGGCGATCACACGATTGCGTTTGCGTCGCCGGGCATTTTCATAAGCGTGACTCTTGGAAGCTTGAATGAAGCCGGCGGATTCTGTTGCCAGCGTCCGGCCGGTCTGGGAGAGCAGCCACAGAGCGTCGTCAAGCGGCTTGCCAGACTGGAGAAGATACACAGGGTTCCGGCCCTCCCTTTCCCAAATGGTGCACGCCGCCTCGACACGGGCACGCTGCTTGAGAAACTCCTGGTTCGTCTCAAACCACGTCATTGCCCTCGGCCAGCGAGTGAGCAGAGCTTCATGAGCGACTGAAATCGTTTGCCGGCCCGACGCGTCGGTGTCCGAAACAAGGAGCCGCGAGGAAAGCATCGCTGATATCAGCTTCTCTGCTTCGGGCGACGGCGCGACCTCCTCGGGCGTAGCGCGGCGCCGGATTGGAATAATTGTCTCGCCACGGTCGGTTTTGAAGTTCACCAGCGCGGAAAGGGCCGCGTCGACTGCCTTATCCAACCCGGCGCCGACTCCCGCGCTTGCCAAGGCTTCATCGGCTTTGGCGGCGATGACCCCCTCGATCCCGTGGAAAGCGAGGTAATCCTCCCAGCGCAGCAGTCCATCATCGCGAGCGCTCTGGCGTTTGTAGAGCTCTTCGAGGGCAAATTCCAGCAACGGGAGCACCTGCGGATCAGCCGAAGCCGCGTCGCGAAGCGCCTCGTCGAGGCCTTGCTTGGTCTCGGGATGAGTATCGAACCTCAGCCCGGCGGCTTGTGCCGGCCTCCGGATGATCTGGCCGAGTTCAACCGGCGCCGGCGGCGCAAGGTGATAGGAGCCCGTACCCTCGGCAAGTGCAAGCAGCGACGAAAACTCGGCGAGCCGCGGGAAGAAATCGCTTCGCATCGTGACAACAACCACGACCGGATTACGCCGGGAAAGTGCCGCAACCACTTCCAGAAACGCTTCTCGCTTTTCCGCAGAAGCCCCGCTCGTAAACAACTCTTCGAGCTGATCAATAAGCAGAACGAGCCCGGCGGCCGGAGGGCGCAAATCCTGCAGACGGACGCGCCGCAAGGATGCAGCGTCCTCAAGCCGGTTTTCCCCTTCGCGCTGTCGAATGAGGGCCTCGATCTCCGATCGTTGACGCGCTTGTTCACGCTCAGATGCCACTCGCAGGCCGCTTCTGACCTCCTCGGGAATAGCGGTGCAGGTGGCTGCGAGCGAATAGGGCGTCGTCCCGTGACTCGTCAGTTCCGGCAAGGCGGACTCTGCGAGCAGGGCGTTCGCAAGGCTGAGCAACACGTCGCCACCCGCGTCGGAGGGCTTCATTATCGCTCGACGCCAAAGTCCGACTCCCTCGATCACGCCGGGTTCGGTAAGGACAGGAAGAATTCCGGCTCGGGCCAGGGAGGATTTTCCTGAACCGGATGCTCCGAGCACCACGAGAAAACCGCGTGGATCGTCCTTGTCAGCCTGCGTCTTGCGGAGCGCTTCAATGGCGCTGCTGACCGCCGCGGTGCGCCCGAAAAAGATGGGCGCATGTTTGAAGTCGAAAGGTTCGAGGCCACGGAATGGCGAACCCTCCGTCCATACAGGTTTCGCAGGCGGCGCCAGCGCCCCCGGCGAGATGGCCAGCCGCCTCTCGGCAATCTTGCGAAGCTTTACCTCGAAGAGATCCTGAAACTCCGCGATGGTATGATACGCGGTGAACGAGCCGACGAACGAGCCGTCCTCACCGTCCTTGGTCCAGTGCTCGACGAATCTCTTGAGAGCGCGCCACTGCGAAATTCTCTCATCGTGAACCTCAGGCGGCTCCGGCTGGAACGACGGAATCGTCTGGTTGATCCAGACATGAAGTTCCGGCAACCCGTTGCGCTCCTTCTGGCTGGCGAGGGCGTGGGTGATTTCGTATTCGGTGCCCGAATTGGCCGGTGACCCATCTGGAAGCCGTTGCGAGGCCCCCAGTCGTGATCCGAGGCGCGACCAGAGCAAGCAGAGGACAACGTCAAAAGCTGCTGTGTTAGGAATCTGCTCCTGAAAGGATTTCGAAAAATCGAAGGGCTCGTATTCCCAGAAATACGCGTCGAGCACAACGCGGCCGGCGAACTCCGCGTTCAGTCTGGCGATCGTCTCACGCGCGATCCGGCGCTCGTGAGCAACATCTCCCGGACTACTCACAAAAAGTGATATTCTCGAGATCTTCGGACTGCGGCTGTCGTCATCCATGGCCGGGAGCCAACCACCCTGTCTGTCACTTTCTAGCAAAAAAGGGGACGTCTTCGCCATCAAATTCTCCTCGAATTCCGAGTGAGCCGGTCAAGTCCAATCGGGAGTCTGATTACTTGATACCTGATAGCTATTTCGCCAGGCGTGAGCTCTCATGAGAGGCCTCGATGAGCCTGTAGCGTTCGAGGTCCGCTCGTTTGAGTCCTTCGGGACGGTAGCGATGCACGCGGTAATGATCCTCAGGTTCTCCGCCGCATTGGGATCCAGGCTGGGCGCTTTGCGAGGACGGATTCCCGATAGCGTTCCGCGCCCCTCCCGGATTCGACTCCAAAGTATTGTCACCGAGGTATTTTTGCCGACTAAATTGGCTTTTTGCCGCATGCCGTCGGAACTAGCCTGTGGGGATGTGCGGCCGCTACGTGCTTGGAATACCTCCGGAAGATCTGGCGGAGTTTTTTGAGCTTTCGGAAATCCGGCTGAGCTATCGGCCCCGGTTCAATGTGGCCCCGACCACGCCGATCCTGGTCATCAAGGAGGGAGAAAACGGATCGCAGGAGGCCGTTGAGATGCGGTGGGGTCTCATTCCTTCGTGGACGCGTCCGGGCGACCGGTTGTCTCTCTTGATCAATGCCCGGGCGGAGACGGTCGCAACCAAACCGGCCTACCGCGAGGCCTTCGCCAGGCGAAGGTGCCTCATCCCGGCGAGCGGATACTACGAATGGCAGAAGCTCCCCGCCGGAGCAAAGCAACCCTTCTTTATCACCCGAAAGGATAATCTCCCGATGGCATTTGCCGGTATCTGGGAAGGTGCGACCCAGGCGAATGCAAGCGCCGCAATCATCACGACCCAGGCTGCAGGGGAAACGAGGGCCATCCACGACAGGATGCCCGCCACGGTCGCGACGCGCGACTGGCGGCGATGGCTCGCGCCCGTCCCACTGACCGGGGAGGAGTCCAGGCGCATATTGTCCGCGCACGAGGATGGATCCCTTCGCGCATCTCCGGTGAGCACGCGTGTCAACAGCGCGCGCAACGATGATCCCGGCTTGATCGAACCAATTTGACCCACGGAGATTCCCGGATTGCGCAGCGAGACCCAAAAGAGTCCAAGGCTTCTAAACACGGCATCTTCGTTATGCCGAGCTTGCCCTCTTTCGGGCAAAAGCCTTCAATAGCGCTGCGGCATCCTTTGCCCCAGAGACGCAGTCGCCATTCACACCCCATGGAACTCCAGCTCAATAAAGACACGCAACTCTGCATGTCGCTCGCGGCGCGCCCGGGAAATTTTGGGACTCGATTTCACAATTTCCTGTACCACGAACTGGGTCTTAACTTCATATACAAGGCCTTCACAACCCGGGATCTCGCAGCCGCCCTTGGCGGAATCCGCGCACTGGGAATCCGCGGATGCGCCATTTCGATGCCCTTCAAGGAAGCGTGCATCGAATACCTGGATGATTTGGACCCCTCCGCAAAGGGCATCATGTCCGTAAACACGATCGTCAATACCGATGGCTGTCTGAAAGCTTATAACACGGACTACAGGGCCGTTTTCGAGCTCCTGGGATCGAGTGGAATTCCGGCCGAAACGGATTTCGCCCTGCGGGGGAGCGGGGGCATGGCGAAGGCCGTGGCGTGCGCGCTCAGGGATGCGGGATTCACGAACGGCTTGATCATCGCCAGGAACGAAACCGCGGGGACCGCTCTGGCCAGGCAATATGGCTTTCAGTGGAAGAAGGAACTCACGAGCGAAAGGCCTGGATTGCTAATCAACGTAACACCGGTTGGAATGGCGGGTGGCGCGGAGGCCGATCAGCTTGCTTTCCCCGAGGAACTTGTTCGCTCCGCGCGCTTCGTATTTGACGTCGTGGCGCTACCCGCGGAAACGCCACTGATTCGATTGGCGACTTCGCTGGGAAAGAAAACAATCACGGGAGCCCAGGTCATCGCGCTCCAGGCGCTCGAACAGTTCGTGCTCTACACCGGCGTTCGTCCGGGTCTCGAACTGATCGAGAAAGCCGCAACATTTGCGCGTTCGTGACTTCCTTCCTCCAATCGCAGCCATGGCCTCCCCCAAGAAAGCACAGACCCTCCTAGCTCCTGGCCGCCTTCGAGCACCTGCTAGCTTAGAGCCTGTCGGACTCAAAATCGAACTCCTATTGTATGGATAGATCGCGGTTGAGAAACCAAGGTTCCCTGCCTGACAGGCTGCCAGGATTGAGCCTCCGGCGTAAAAGCGGGGAAAACTTCTGCTTCTTTCCGGCACGCAGTGCCGTTTTAGCAGGATGTCAGGCGTGGTGCCTGCACTGCGAGGCGGGATTCCCGGCGAAAATTCGACACGGACTTCCAAGTCCGACAGCCTGCTAGACATGGCGAGCACCACGCGAAACGGAATTCTGGCGGGCGGGAATTTTATTCTCGATCGCACCAAAATCATCGACGTCTACCCGGCACAGGACGCGCTTGCAAATATCCTCGCCGAGACATCGTGCAATGGCGGCGGACCCTACAACGTGCTCGTTGATCTGGCGCGACTCCAGGCGCCTTTCCCGATTGCCGCGGTAGGACTCGTGGGCGACGACGCCGCAGGCGAATATATCCGCAAAGATTGCCAGGCGCGCCGCATCGACACCCGGCAATTGCGCATCTCCAGGGAAGCGCCAACATCCTACAGCGACATAATGACCGTGAAATCGACGGGACGCCGGACGATATTTCAACAGCGCGGAGCGAACGCCTTTCTTGATGCTTCGCACTTCGCCTTCGCGCAGAGCGACGCGCGCATCTTTCATCTCGGCTATCTCCTGCTGCTCGACGGGCTCGACCAGCCCCACCCGATCTGCGGAACCGTCTCGGCGGCCGTGCTCAAACGCGCCCAGGAAGCCGGCTTCAAGACAAGTGTGGATGTGGTCAGCGAGGACAGCGACCGGTTCGCTGGAATCGTTCGCCCGGCGCTGAGGTTCTGCGATTACTGCGTCTTGAACGAATTCGAGGCCGAGCGAACCACAGGCATCGAGATCGTCCGCGAGGGCAGAATTGACATCCACGCCGCCAGAAAAGCTGCGCGCGCACTGCTCGCAACCGGCGTGCGCGAGTGGGTCGTTATCCATTTTCCCGCAGGCGCGATCGCCGTAGACTCGGGCGGACAGGAATTGGCGCAGGCAAGCATCAACATGCCGCAGTCGCAAATTGTGGGAACGCTTGGGGCCGGGGACGCCTTTGCGGCCGGTTTGCTCCTGGGACTTCACGAAGGGGTCTCGATGGACGTGGCGCTCACCTACGGAGTCTGCACCGCGGCCGCCTCGCTTACCGACCCGACCAGTTCGAACGGCGTCAAGCCGCTTTCCGAGTGCCTCGGGCTCGCCGAGGAATTCGGCTATCGCCAAATCTGAACCATGATCAAATCGCTCGACACCAAGGTCGCGGACATTCTGGCAAATCCTTCGGGAAGCAAAGCCTTCATCATCGCCGACGCCAAGGACGCCGATATGGCATTTGGCATTGCGGCGCCGGGCCCGCGACGTGGAGCCAGAGCAAGCGAATACGACACCGATTGGAAGACGCTGGAAGACTTTCGCGCGCAGATTCGCGACGTCGTTCGACAGGGGATCGTCGATATCATGCTGCTCTCGGCTTCAAACGTCGAGGTTCTCGCGATGGAAGAGCGGCTCTTCGAAAACGCCCCGGTTACACCTGCCGCCAGGGCAAACGATACCTCCGATATCTGGGCCGTGCGCGGCGGCAAATACCCGCGCGAGGCATCGCGATCGTTTCGCACCGCGACGCTCGACCACATCATGTATGGATGCATCGACCCGAAGCCGAACGAGAAAATAATCGGCGCCGACTTGGGACTCTATTCGATCACATTTACCAACAACCTTGACGAGGAACACCAGGCGCTGCGCGAATTTCACAAGTTTCGGCTCGAGGCCGAGCGAAAAGGCTTTCGCTATTTCCTCGAGGTGTTCAACCCAAACGTCGAGCCCGGCATTTCCGAGGCGGAAATTCCCGCTTTCGTCAACGACCACGTCGTGCGCTCTCTCGCGGGCGTCACGAAACGCGGCCGGCCCCTTTTTCTCAAGATTGCCTACAACGGCCCGAAAGCGCTCGCCGAACTCGCCAGTTACGATCCTCAGTTGATCGTCGGCATCCTGGGCGGAAGCGCCGGAACCACCTACGACGCCTTCAAGCTCATCTCCGACGCGCAGAAGTATGGCGCGCGCGTCGCGTTGTTTGGACGCAAGATCAATCTCTCCGAGCACCCGCTCACCTTCATTGAAATGCTTCGCCGGATCGTGGATCACGAGATTACGCCGGAAGAGGCGGTGAAGGCCTACCACGATGCGCTGGAGACGCTCGGAATCCAGCCGCTGCGTCACCTCGCCGATGACATGAAGCTCACGGGGACGATGATGCGGTACAGGTAGAGCAAGGAGGAGTTCGCCGCGGAGAAGGCTGATGCCTCATTCGCTGACGACCTCTCTTGCGGTTGGAAACTCATAGGCACACAGGATGGTCCTTCTCAAGGATTCCGAAGAATCTCCGAGGGAAGGCTGGCGACGGAAGCCATGTTGACTATCACGACTCCTTATGTCGTCGCCTACGAAGAGAAGCCGCGGCCGCGAGTCTTCCGCGGCGCTAAGGCGCTGGCACTTTGACACTCGATTGCGCGCTCGCTCCGTTGCTATTCCACCGTTGCTGAATTTCCTCACAAAGCGCGCGGTATGCCTCGGCGACGGGAAGTTTCGCGCCATACGCAAGGACGGGCATTCGATGCAGTCCCATCTTCTCGATCTCGACCGTGAAGGGAATGACCGTCTTCAGAAACATCGGGTATCTTTCCGGCAGATGCGCGATGGTGTCCTGGTGAATCCGGTTAACGGTTTGCGCCATGGAAAAAAAGGGAACCAGGATGCCGGTTGGCAGTTCCATTTCTGCAAAGAACGCGAAAAGCTGCTCCAGGGTGCGCTCTGATAGCGTCGTCGGAATCACAGGAACCAGAATGAGATTCGAGGCGCGGAAGACATTCTCGGAGAGCAGCGTGATGTTCGGCGGGCAGTCGAGAATGATGCAGTCGTAGTCCGTGCCGAGTTCGTCGAGCAGCCAGCGGAGTTGCTTGCGCGACTTGCGCATGCGATCGAGAAGGAGATCGAAATTCCGATACGCAAGATTGGAAGGCAGAATGTCCAGCCCGGGATAGTCGGACTCGCGAATGTTCTCCCTCAAACCCGCGTCCGTGAGATCATCCAGTTTCATCTTGAATTTTTCCGCGGGGCTTACGCGGAAAAAGAAGGCTGCTGCGCCCTGCGGATCGAGGTCCACGAGCAGGGTGCGCTTACCCTTTTGCTGGAGCGCATATGCGAGATTTACCGAAAGCGCCGTTTTGCCGACCCCGCCCTTGATGCTGTACGAAGAGATGATCTTCATTGGGTGGCGCTACTCTCCGTCGAATCCGCGGCCAGGGCTTTTGAGTCGAAGTAAGCGGCCTTGACAGCGCGAGCGATCGGGGGCGCGCAGAATTCGTCCAGCGTGTTATGGAAGCGATCCCTCTCGGCCTGCTGGCTGTGATTGAGAAGCGCCACAAGTCCTCCCAGCGACAGAGCCAGCTCCTTGTGGTTTCCGGCTTCCTTGCGCTTGCGCTCCCAGTAGTCCAGCAGCGCGCGCTGCTGAACAGAGTAGTCATTGAAGAGCCCGAGAATATTCTGAAGGCGCCTCAACTGCTTCTCGACGTGTTCCGTATCGTCGGCCGGAAGAAGCTCGTTGAAAAACTCGATAAGATATCGCAGTTTTTTACATTGGATGCGCACCTGGTGCACCGCTTCGTCCGGCGTGTCGGCTCCAAGCGAGCGCTCAATTTTGACGATTCGTTTGTAGCTCTTGTAGATGCGCGTTGCGACCAACGGGCCGACTGGGCTCTGCGAGACTTCGGTTTCCAGAAGGCGCGACGGCTCCGAGAAGAAGCGCTCGGCCGCCTCCATCGCGGCGCGATAGGCAGGGGACCGAAGATGCGCGACGACTTTCCTCAGGGCACGGCGGCGCTCCTTTGCAAAATCGCGGAACATTTCCTCCAGTGCCGGCCGAAGAGCGGGGGGGAGCATCCCTGCATACTCCTGCCGGGCGAGGAGGTAGACATCGAGGTCGCGCAAGCGATTGGTCACCTCGCAAAACTGCGCAAAGGCCGTCTTCAGCTCCTCCGTTGTTTCCTCGGGATAGATTCCCTTGATCAGGCTGAGCACCGAGCGGATCTTGCGAACGCAAATCCGGTAATCGTGAAGAAATTCTGTGTCGGTGTCGTCAATGATACCGGGTTCGTTTTCCCGAACAATGACAAGGAGCCTGCGAACAATTCGGCGCGCGGTCTCCCGGGCGGACATATCGGGCCGCAAATCGAAGACAGGCCGCAGCGTATACCGCCGGGGAACCACGCCATTCTCGCGAAAAAAAATGGCCAGCGGCCCTTCCCGGATTTCGGTGGCTCCCAACGCCCGCAGAATCCCGTCCGCTTTCGCTGCCTCGTCTTCATAGCCCCGGAGCGGCTGGAAATGACATAACCGGAAAAAGGGCTCCCGCAATTCACGGTGCGCGAAAAACTCCGTGAGATCAAAGCGGAATACTGTCTTCTCCGTTTCGTTCAGCAATTCCACCGTCTGCTCCCGGATGGACAGGCGTGCGACCCGCTTCAGGCCCCTGACCCCAAGGAGGCGCTTCAACTCGTTGCGCAGGCTTCCCTCCGGGAAATCCCACTCAAACCGCGGGACACGCTTCGCCGCGATCGGCAAATCGTGCCGCTGATCGCCTATCCAGTCATGATCCCTCTCGCACAGACGCAGACGCCCTCTGGAGTGATAAAGCAGCCTGTCTCCAAACCAAAGGCCCCATTCGAAGCTGTCGTAAAATATCGCCTTGGCCGAGGCTGGCTCGCTCAAACGAACCCCGAATGCCGGCTCCAAAGCCGCGCGAAGACCCTCAATCTGCAGCTCCGCCGGGATCTGACAATTCTTCCGAATGATGCGATCGCTCTCCAAGCAGCTCAGTGTAGGCCTTTGGAAAAAACTAGCAATCCGCGCGTTCCCGGAAGCCGGCGGCACCTCCGTCATTGACCACCGGGTCCCGCCCCCTTATTCTCCGGGCTTCAAATGGGCGGAGGAACGGCCAAACCGACAGCTTTGTAAGCCGATGACCGCAAATTTTTGGCAGATTCTTATCCTTGGCCTTGTGCAGGGTGCTGCCGAGCTCTTGCCCGTGTCCAGCTCGGCCCACGTCATCGTCGCGGAGAAGCTGCTGGGATTGAATCCTTCCACTCCGGAAATGACCTTCCTCCTGGTGATGCTACACACCGGAACGATGTTCGCCGTGATCGTTTACTTCTGGGCTTCCTGGCGCGCCAGCTACTTTGCAAGTTGGGCAGCCTTTCGAACGATTCTCGTCAATGTCGTTGCCGCCACCGTTGCGACCGGCGTCGTCGGCCTTCTGCTGCAATATTTGATTGAAAAGATCTTCCTGGGCCACCACGGAGAGAAAGCCGAGGTCGAACTGCTCTTCTCGCAGTTGCCTCTCATCGGGGCGGCATTGTTCGCGGCCGGATTGCTTATCATTTATGCGGGAATTCGCGAAGAGCGCAACCGGGGAAGAAAGGATATCACCCTGCACGGAGCGGGCTGGATCGGGGTCATTCAAGGTTTCTGTCTGCCGTTCCGGGGCTTTTCCCGCTCAGGCGCCACGATTTCCACCGGCCTGCTCCTTGGAATCGACAGGCGTCGCGCCGAGGAGTTCAGCTTCGCTCTGGCCGTGGTCCTCACCCCGGTTATCATTGTCAAGGAGCTTGGTCGTCTCCTCAAAACCCAGCCCCAGATCACCGAAGCATCCCATTTGGCGGCGCTGCTTCAGCCGGGCCTTGTGGGAATGGTATTCAGCTTCCTCTCGGGCCTTGGCGCCCTCTGGCTGCTCTCGCGCTGGCTTGAGCAAGGCCGTTGGAAGTTCTTCGGCTTCTATTGCCTCGCGGCCGCGGTGGTCGTGTTCGGCTTGGCGAAGATCGGTTATTAGAGCCGAAAGAAAGCTGTCCCTTCAGACAATTCCAGGAGCCGGGACCTGCTCGGTCGGATGGCCTGCGAGATCCTCGATGCATCGGGTGACGAGGGCGGTCCAGCCCGTTTGGTGAGAGGCGCCCAAGCCGCGTCCGTCGTCGCCGTTAAAGTATTCGTGAAAGAGGACAAGATCCTTCCAGTGCGGATCGGCGCGGTGCAGGCGGCAGCCTCCGTGGCAGGGTCTTCCTCCCGACTCGTCGGGCAGGAACAGCTCGGCCAGGCGGCGCGATAGCTCCCGGGCCACTTCGTCAAGGTTCATGCGGACGCCTGAGCCCGTCGGACATTCGATGGAAAAGCTGTCGCCGTAAAAGTGGTGGTAACGCTCCAGCGCTTCGAGCAGGAGGTAGTTGATCGGGAACCAAATCGGGCCACGCCAGTTCGAGTTCCCGCCAAACATCCAAGACGGAGAGTCCCCCGCCGCGTATTCCACCGAATAGGTCTCGCCACCAATCTCGACGCGGAACGGGCTCTCCCTATGGACCGCCGAAAGCGAGCGGACGCCATGCGGAGAGAGAAATTCCGTTTCGTCCAGCACGCGGCGCAACAAGCGTTCGAGTCGGTCGCGGTTGGGAAGGGCGAGCAATGTGCTCATCTGTTCGTCCGAACGGCTGCACCAGGTGATTAGCCGCGCGAGGTCCGGGCGGTACTTCAGGAACCACTTCATGCGCTTTCCGAATCCCTTGAGCTTTTCAACCTGGGAATCCTCGAGCACCTCGACGGCGAGCATGGGGATGAGGCCGACCATCGAGCGCGTGCGCAGCACCTCGCGCGTTCCGTTGACGCGCAAGTGGTCGTAATAAAAGCCGTCCCTCTCATCCCAGAGACCGGTGCCATCGAAATGATTGATCGCATCAGCAATGGAAATGAAATGCTCGAAAAACTTGGAGGCCATATCCTCGTAAGCGGGATTCTCGTGGGAAAGCTCCAGCGCCATGGCGAGCATGGTCAGGCAGTAAAATCCCATCCACGCGGTGCCGTCCGCCTGTTGAAGGTATCCGCCTGTCGGCAGCGGCTTCGAACGGTCGAAAATGCCGATGTTGTCGAGACCG
Source organism: uncultured Verrucomicrobiae bacterium (assembly GCA_963763735.1). Taxonomy (GTDB): domain Bacteria; phylum Verrucomicrobiota; class Verrucomicrobiia; order Chthoniobacterales; family Terrimicrobiaceae; genus DASTFP01. The sequence goes on from CAVXQK010000007.1 coordinate 144,056, forward strand.
AGAAATCCTCCCGAGAAGAGATTGTGGCCTTCGTGATCCTTGCGGTTGACCCACCAGGTGAAATTGAGCAGCAGTTTCTGAAAGGCGCTCTCGAGAAACTCGCGGTCACGCGACTCACCCGAGCCGGAAATCTTGTAAACGCGCCACACCGCCCAGGCATGCACCGGGGGATTGACGTCCCCGAACTCCCATTCGTAGGCCGCGAGCTGCCCGTTGGGGTGCATATACCATTCGCGCAAAAGCACGGTGAGCTGTTGCTTGGCAAAGTAGGGATCAATGCGGGCATAGGGCACCATGTGAAAGGCGAGATCCCACGCGGCGAACCACGGATATTCCCATTTGTCAGGCATCGAGAGAACGTCCTTCGCGAAGATATGGAGCCACTGCGAATTGCGCCCGAATCTCCGGCTCCCCGGCGGAGGCATCTCGTAAGGGTCACCGGTGATCCAGTCCTCGACAACGAAATGATAGAATTGCTTCGTCCAAACCAGGCCCGCATAGGCCTGCCTGGCGACGCTCTTCTGCTCCGGCGTCAGTGCGGCGGGAATCGTATCCCCGTAGAATTCGTTGGCTTCCTCGAGACGGAGCGCAAATATCTCGTCGAAGCGCTCATTATCGAACTCACCGAATTTTTTGCCGCGGCGCGAAAGCTCCAGCTTCAGGACGTGTTCGCCGCCGGCCGGAATCTCGAGCCGGTAAAGCGCGGCGGCCTTGGTTCCGGTATTGCGCGGATTGACAGCTTCCGTCTCACCATCGCAGAGCCAGCGGTGGAAAGAATCCTTCACGTAAGGTGAGTAATTCGGCACGCCGAAGCAAATCTCCTGATTCGTCTCGTTGTCCGTAAAGAGGAGGGCTGTTGGCTCGACACCCATCAACCACTCGTAATCGTCGAGTGTCTCATGGGAAGAGGCCACACGCGCCGACCCGGTCTTCCACAGGCGAGGCTTGAGAGTGCATCCCTCGTGCCTGCATCCCCACGACCACGTGTTGCGGAACCAAAGCGTAGGCAGCACGTCCAGCGAGGCCACCTCCGGTCCCCGGTTTGCGATGGTAACCCGAATGGCAACGTCCTCGGGATTGTACTTCGCATACTCGACGAACACGTCGAAGTAGCGCCCTTCATCGAAAATCCCCGTGTCGGCCAGCTCGAACTCCACGCGATCTCTTCCTCGCTGCGTGTTTTCCTCAATCAGCATGGCGTAAGGGAACGCCGTCTGCGGGTACTTGTAGAGACCCTTCACGTAGGAATGGGTCGGAGTCGCATCCAGGTAGTAGTAGCATTCCTTGACGTCTTCGCCATGATTGCCCTCCGGACCAGCCAGCCCAAAGAGCCGCTCCTTGATAAAAGGATCCTTGCGATTCCAGACCGCCAGCGCAAAGGCGAGCCGGCATTGCCTGTCGCACCAACCGAGCAATCCGTCCTCGCCCCAGCGATAGGCGCGCCTGCGGGCGTCGTCGTGCGGAAAATAACGCCACGCGTCCCCCTCGGCAGAGTAGTCCTCTCGCACCGTGCCCCACTGCCGCTCGGCAAGATAGGTGCCCCAACGCTTCCAGTTCTTCTCACGGCCGTTCTCCTCAATGAGGCGCTGCGCCTCCGCTGACTTCCCCCTCAAATTCATCGTATCCGGAATGAAGCAGATTGCCGGCCATATTTTCGACCAAACCGGCGGGTCGCCTGCAAGATCGAATATATCGAAAGAAATTCCCGATTGCTCGACAGCACGCATCCTGAGGCGTAAGGTCAGTGTATATCCATGAGCACGAAAAACATACTAATGATTACAGGCGACTTTGTGGAGGACTACGAGAACATGGTACCCTTCCAGGCGTTGCAGATGGTTGGACACAAGGTTTCGGCGGTTTGCCCGGACAAGCGGGCAGGCGACAAAGTGCGGACCGCCATCCACGATTTTGAGGGAGACCAGACCTATTCGGAAAAACCAGGACACAATTTCGTCCTGAACGCCACCTTCGCGGAAGTCGGCCCGGAGAATTTTGACGCACTGGTCGTTCCCGGGGGCCGCGCGCCGGAATACTTGCGCCTGAACGCCGAGGTGATCCGCATCGTGCGCCACTTCGCGGAAGCCGGCAAACCGATTGCGGCAATTTGTCATGGTTTGCAAATCCTCGCCGCTGCGGGCGTACTGAAGGGGCGCAAGTGTGCCGCCTACTACGCTTGCGGCCCGGAAGTCACACTAGCCGGCGCCGAATTCCAAAATATTGCCGTGGACGCTGCCTACGTGGACGGAAACCTGGTCACAGGCGCCGCGTGGCCCGCTCATCCCGCGTGGCTCGCCCGTTTCCTGGACGTGCTGGGAACCAGGATTTCGCCGTAGCGGGGAGGCGGACTACCCGCCAACAATTTTCCTCAAGATCCCCTCGGAGAGGGTTTGAGGCAGTCCGGCAAGCATTTTCCCCGCGAGGCGATATCCCGGTCCGTCCGCGTTCCGCGTGAGCGACCGGAACCATTCCGCGACGCGAAATCGCGAACACCTGGAGAAATAATCGGCGAGGTCCAGCGCACTCGACGCCTCGGGATCGGAACGCTCAACCATCGCCTGCGCGCGCGCCAGGGTGGCCGACATCGCGAAGAGTTCGGCGCCAATATCGACGAAACGGCCAAGCAGAAGTTGACGCTTTTCCAGCGCGGGCCCGTAAACAAGCATTTGGTGGAACATGCGCCGGGCCAATTGGCGCGCAGCCCATGAGCACCAGCGGACGTGGCCTGCCAAACGTCCATCAAAGTCTTTCGCGAGTGGCTGCGGAATAAACGTGGAGGGATACCACGCACTGTAAAATTGAGCAGCGCGGAGCCCGGCGCCACCCCGTACGGAAAAAGGCAACCGCCGGTCGAGAATCGGAGCGCCTATCTTCAAGTGTGGATCGAGCGCTTCCCGCGCAATGAACAATCGCATGATTTCGCTCGAACCCTCGAAGATCGTATTGATACGGCTGTCGCGCACGATCCGTTCCACGGGATCCGGCGACTCGCCGCGCCCGCCAAGCGAAGCGGCAGTTTCGTAGCCGCGGCCGCCTCGAATCTGCATTGTGTCGTTGGCGATCTTCCACGCCCATTCGCTGGCCAGCATCTTGCAGATCGCCGATTCGAGCCGAAAATCCGACTTCGCCCGGTCCACCAGCGAGGCCGTAAGCGTCGTCATGGACTCCATGGCGAACGTCTCCGCAGCCATGTCAGCGATCTTGCTTGCGATCGCGGCGTGCTCGCCGATGGGCTTGCCCCATTGGATCCGCTCTTTCGCCCAACGGGTGCTGATCTCCAGACACCTCTTGGCGAGCCCGACGCACGCGGCAGGCAAAGTGAGACGCCCTGTGTTGAGCGTGCTCAATGCCACCCGCAGGCCTTTTCCTTCCGCAAGCAGAATGTTCGCCCGGGGCACGCGGACGTCGTGAAATTCGATAACGGCATTGTAGAGCGCGCGCAGTCCCATGAACCGGCAGCGCTGGACGACTTCCACGCCTGGCCAGGAGGTTTCCACGATGAAAGCCGTGATCTGGTTTTTGGTCTTTCCGTGAACCACCTTTGGCGGGGTCTTCGCCATGACGACAATCAGGCCGGCGCGCGTGCCATTCGTGCACCACATTTTGCAGCCGTTGAGAAGGAATGACGAACCGTCCCCGGTGGGCTCCGCATGCGTTTCCATTCGGGCCGGATCGGAGCCGACGCCCGGTTCCGTCAACGCGAAGGCCGAAATTTCCCCTCTTGCAAGTCGCGGCAGGTATTTCTGACGCTGGTCCTCGGTACCGAAAAGCAGAAGCGGCTGCGGAACACCAATCGATTGGTGGGCGCTCAGCAGAGCCGTCATGTTGCCGCACCAGCTTCCGAGCAGCATGGCGGCGCGGCAATAGTTTGTCTGCGAAAGCCCGAGGCCGCCGTATTTCGTCGGAATCTTGATTCCGAACGCTCCCAGCCCGGCGAGTCCCTCGATGACCTCATCGGGAATCTCTCCGGTCTCATCAATCCCGTCCGGATCGGTGCGGCTCGCAAGAAAATCCTCCAGCCTGCTGAGAAAGGCGTCTCCCTGGTCTCGATCTTCCATGGTTTGCTCGGGAAAGGGCATGATCTGCGACAGATCGTGGCGCCCGAGGAACAATCCCCCGGCGAAGGTCCTTTCCATTGAGGCCGCTTCCCGAGCCGCCTCGGTGGCTTCCAGCGCCGCGCGCTCGCCTTCCGACATGCGGGAGGTGTCGATCAACGATTCGTTATCGTATTTTGGCATGGAGAGAGGAAGTTGTCGGGTTGGCTATCGAAGGCGCTCGGAAACGCGAACCTGCCGGACCGAGAGGTTGCTAGCCGCCAGAGAATGTCCCGTTTTGTTTGCTCATTTCGATGAGTCGCTCGCAGGGAGCAAATTGATGCTCTCCCGCCTGGTTGAGCCGCTGAAGGTCCTCGGTGATCGCGCCAATGCCAATGGAATCGGCATAGCGCAGCGGACCACCACGGAACGGCGCGAACCCGGTTCCCATGATCATTGCAAAATCGACATCCCTTGGGTCATCAACGACATGCTCCTCGAGGCACCTCGCCGCCTCGTTAATCATCAAGAGAACCATCCGCCGACGAAGCTCTTCGCGGGTCAGGCCCGCCTTGTCGTCCCCGACCCGGAGTGCCAGCACGGCGCTGTTGGCCTGGACGGAGTGACCGTTTCGATATTCGTAGAATCCCTTGCCTGCCTTGCGTCCCCTGATGTCTGCCCCAAGGAGACTGGGGAAGAATTCCGGCATCCGCAGTCGGTCCGGGAATGCCGCGCAAAGCGTCTGCGCCACGTCGGACGCGACGTCGAGCCCGACTTCGTCAAGAAGCCGCAACGGACCCATCGGCATTCCGAAGTCCAGCATGCACTCGTCAAGATTTCGGATATCGGCGCCAGCCGCAAAGAGGCGGGCGGCTTCGAGCAGATAGGGGAGCAAAATGCGATTGACGAGGAACCCCGGGCGATCCCTGACGACCACCGGGAACTTGCCGATTCGCTGAACGAGAGCCACCGCGGTGTCGACCGCCGCGTCCGAAGAAAGCTCCGCGCGAACGACCTCGACGAGTTTCATGCGATGCACGGGATTAAAGAAATGAAGGCCCACGACGCGTTCGGGGTGCTGCAAACCGCGGCTGATTTCCGTCACCGAGAGCGCGGAGGTATTCGTTGCCAGCAGCGTTTCGGGGCGGGTCCGCTCCTCGAGGTCGGCGAAAATTTTCTTCTTCAATTCCAGCTTCTCCACGGCCGCCTCAACCACCAGATCCAGTGCCTTCATCTCCACCGGCACCTCCACGGGAACGATACGATCCATCCCGGCCTGCGCCTCCGCAACGGAGAACAACCCGCGCCGCCGTGCCCCGGAGAACAGCTTTTGCGCCCGCTGCAAGCCCTGGGCCAGTTGGTCGGCGTCGATGTCCCGAAGGATAACGTCAATGCCGCGCGCGGCGAACCACTGGGCGATGCCCGAGCCCATGATGCCGGCGCCAATCACCGAGGCCTTCCGTATCGACTCCGCTTGGGGAGCGGGCACGTGCTTCGCGCGGTCCTGGAGAAAAAAGACCCCGATGAGATTTTTGGAAACCTCCGTGTCGGCGAGACGAAGGATGACCTCCTTCTCGGCCGCCAGGGACTGCGGAACGCTGCGAACAACGGCCTTCGCCGCCACGTCGATGGCGCTCAGCGCGGCGGGATAGTGCCCGCGGGTCTTTTTCAGGGTCGACATTCGCGCCATAGCCGAAACTGCCTGCCAGGCGGGAATCCACGCAATGTGCCGAAGGTTGCGCCAGCGTGGCTTTCCCCCGGCCACAAATCGCCCGGCCAATACGAGCAAACGCTGCCGCGGCGCCACGGCGTCGATGAGACCGAGTTTCCTCGCCTTCGAAGCCGGCATCAAGTCGCCCCGCAGGATGATCTGCAAGGCCCGAGGCAGGCCGACGAGCCGGGGCAGCCGCGTCGAGCCGCCCCATGCCGGGATAAGGCCAAGATTCACCTCCGGCAGGCCAATGCGCGTGGCCCGATCGGGGCTCGCTATGCGGTAGTCGCAAGCCAGTGACAGCTCGAGTCCTCCCCCCGCGCATGCGCCGTGAATCGCGGCCACCGTCACGCACTTGAGCGCGGCAATCCGGGCGAAGGTCTGCTGACCGAGATCGACCAGTTCCGCGCGGCTCTTCGTTCCGGCCAGTTCCTTCAGGTCGGCTCCCGCGATGAAAACCGACGGCTTGGTGCTCTCGAAAATCACGCCCCGCAAGACTTGTCGTTCCAGTGCGCCAAGAATCTCTCCTAGCGTTCGAAGGGTCTTGCTATCCAGCACGTTGACCGAGCTGCCCGGCCGGTCGAATCGCACGACCGCGATCCCGTCCTCTCCGGCCTGCAGCAACACGGAAGGCGCGGCAGCGGATTCAGATTTCCTGTCGGTGGCGGTGGTCGCAGAGGGTGAATGGATTGTGGAGTTCATAAGCGTTCGAGCCAAATCGCAGCCCCCTGCCCTCCGCCCACGCACAAACTGACGAGGGCCTTCCGGGCGTTCCTGCGTTGAAGTTCTTTCAGTGCGGTGAGGACAAGACGCGATCCGCTCGCCCCTACGGGATGACCGAGCGCGATCGCTCCTCCGTTGACGTTCAGCCGTTCGTCGGAAATCTCGCCGATGCCTTCCTCTTTCAGTTTGCGCAGGACAGCGAGAACTTGCGCGGCAAAAGCTTCGTTGATCTCCACGATTTCAGCATCCTCCAGGGTCAACTGGAGCCGCTCAAGCAGGCGTTCAATGGCATAGACTGGGCCGAGTCCCATGCGCATGGGATCACACCCAGCGTAAGCGAAGCCGCGAATGGCGCCCAGCGGCTCAAGGCCGAGGCTCTCTGCGGCGGCTTCCGTTCCCACCAGCAACGCCACCGCGCCATCGGTGATCTGCGAGGAATTCCCCGCTGTGACAGTTCCGGTCTCCTTTTCGAATACCGGCCGCAGCTTGGCCAGGGCTTCGAGGGTTTGCTGCGGGCGAACGCCGTTGTCGCGCGAGACGGCAACACCGCGCGCCGTGTCGTAGGCTGGAACGATCTCCTCTGCAAGCTTGCCCTCCGCCGCCGCCGCACGCAAATGCGACCTCAATGCGAACTCATCCTGTGCCGCGCGCCCGATTTCGAACTCCCGCGCCAGGACCTCGGCGGTTTCCCCCATATTCAAGCCGCTCACCGGATCGCTCAGCCCGAGCTTCAAGGCGGGAGTGGGAGCAAAGTCTCGCGGACGCAATGCCGCGACGGAGCGGGCTTTCGAGAAAAAGCTCTTGCCGGTCGCCAGCGAAGCGAATTTCTTCGCTGCCTGTTTTGGAAAGAGCATCGGGGTGCTTGACATGCTCTCAACACCTCCCACCAGGTAGAGTTCCCCCTGCCCGGACTTGATGCGAAGCCACGCCTGAGTGATCGCCTCGATTCCCGACGCGCAGTTGCGCTGCACGGTCAGGGCTGGCACTTGCTTGGGAATTCCGGAGCGAAGCGCGGCGACACGCGCAACGTTCAGCGCGTCGACGGGCTGTGCCACGCAACCGAAAATCACTTCATCAAGCCGCGAAGGATCGAGGGCTGTCCGGACCAGGACGCCAAGCATGGCGGTGCGCGCCAGCTCCGCCGCTCCCACCCCGGCCAGACTGGTTCCCATCTTGGCGAAAGGCGTGCGCACGCCGGCGAGGACGACCACGGGTTGCGTGCTCATTTCTCCGAGGAAACCGTAGCGTCAACCGGACGGCCTTCGCCTCGCAATCGCCTGTCGACCACCTTCTGTTCCTTGAGTTTCTCCCCGACTCCCTGGAGCAGGCGCATCTCGGAATCGGTGTGGAAGAGGATGCGGTTGGGATGAAGTTCCACGCGCTCGAAAAGGCACCGCGTGATCTCCTTTGAAACCGCGCTCTCCTCGCCTCCATCCGCCAGAGAGATATGAAACACCAGTTCGTCCACCTCCATGGGATCATCATTAACCTTCCGCAGTTCGATCTGCCAGGATCCTACGCGGGGAATATCATCAAGCACGTGCTCGAGTTCATTGAAATCGACAAGCGTTCCCTTGATTTTGTCAAGCTGCATCTCGCGGACGTTTGAGCACCGCGAGATCTTTCCAAGCAAACGTGGCATGACGCGCCCGCAGTGCGGGCACGGCTCATAGGTCAATCCCCCTTCGACGATGTCCCCCGTCCGGTATCGCACAACGCACGTCCCGCGGGCATCGAGGGACGTGAAAACAATCTCGCCCGCCTCGCCGTCGTCTTTGAGCGCCCCAGTCTTCGGGTCTATGATTTCAACAATCCCGAGATCGGGATAGAGGTGGTAACCGGACGGTTCGGCGTCCACCGGGAACAGGCATTCGCACCACGCCATTTTCGCCTCTGTGAATCCGTACGTCGAAATAACGCTGACGCTCCTTGAACGGAGGCTCGAAGCGGCCTCCCGGAGTTTGCGCCGCAGGCCCTGCGGCACCTTCTCTCCGCCGAGAACGATACCGCGCAGGTTGTCGCAGCGGACGCCGTCCAGCGCGGCCTCGCGGAGCACGTGATAAACGAAGGTCGGCATGCCGATCAGCACGTCGGGATTCAGCTTGCGCAGCATCCGGATGTTGCCGTCGGTCCCAACGGTCTTTCCCCCGCCCGAGCTCAGAATAAAGACCCCGAATTCGGTTCCCGCATAGTGCGTCTGCCAGAACGCGAGATGAGGCGCGAACGGGAACATGCTGAGCATGCGATCGCCCGAGCGCGCCCCGGCAAGTTGCATCAACCGAAAACCGCTGACGCGAAGCACCGCCAGATCGTGGGCCGTGTACACAAACGGCATGGGCTCGGCCGCCCGGCCCGTCGTGCTCGTCATCAGGATCGGGCGAAATTCTCTCTCGAGCTCGCGCCTTGCGCGGGTCGGTCCGCGGAGAAGCCCGCGCAAAACGGTGGCCGGACGGCGGGCGAGTTGGTGCGGATCGGGACTGATAATGAATTCCTTTGGCGCCCCTGCCAAATCGCTCTTCGAAGTGAACGGGATCCGCTGAAGATCCTCCAGAGTTTCGATGGCACGCCAGTCCAGACCCTGCTGGGAAAAAACTCCCCGATAGCGCGGATGGAACGGCAACACGACATCCCGCAGGTAGGCGCGAAGCCGCTTCGCCTGGAGCGCGCGGAGAGTTTTCCTAGGCAGCTTGTGCCAGTGTTTTGTGAGGAGGTTGTCGTTCATGGATGGGGGTGTTAACGAGCGCTCGGATTGCTGGAAGGTGCGACGAAGCCTCTTCACGGCCCAGCGAGATATATCGGGCCGGAGTGCCGAAATCATGCCATCCGCCCCCGCAGGAGTAGGGTCTCAGCACCACGCTCGCCCGCCGGCAGGATACCTCCGCCAGTCGCGTCTGCGCCGCGTGGATGCTCCGCATCAAGGTGTCGAACGCATTGCCGCTGGCAAACGGATTGAACCATGCATTCAACTTTCGGCTCCAGATTGACTCCGCTTCACCCGTATCGGCGCCCTCGCGGCTGCAGGCCCTGATTGTCTGCGGCGTGGCGATCGTGTTTACAGCGATGATCTTTCGGACACCGATATCGATCAAGGCGTCGACGGGAAGCGGATCGCAGATCCCTCCGTCCACATACGAGATGCCGTCCCGCGTCACCGGCACACAAATGCCGGGTATGGCGAGACTCGCAAGGACGGCGTCCACGACGTTTCCGCCTGAGAACACCGCGCGTTCGAGCGTGTCCAGCCGGGTCGCCACAATCCGGATCGGTCGCGCCATGTCGGAAAAGTGCAACGGGCCGATGGTTTGCTCGAGCCGTTTGCGGACACGGTCGGTCAGCAGAAACCCGCGGTGCGGTAGAACAGCGAAATCCATCAACCTCCAAAGGCCGCGGTAACCTTCGATTTCGCGGGCGAACTTCTCCATTTCCCTTCCTCCATATCCCGCTCCCCAGACCGCACCGATGTAGGCTCCCATGCTGGAACCCGCAACGATATCCACCTCGATGCCGTTTTCCTCGAGCACCTGGATGACTCCAATGTGCGAAAGTCCGCGCGCGGCGCCCGAGGAGAGAGCAAGCCCGACCTGGCACCCGCACATTTCGCGTCCCAAACGGCGAAGATTCGCGGTGAAGCCAACGCTGTTTTCGATCTTGCGAAGGTAACTATGGACCGGCCATTTGACCGTTTCCTCGATGTAGCAGCTCAAGCCATGAGCATTCTCCGCGGGATCCAGGAAGATCAGGGGTTTGATGAGAATTGCCTCACAACCCCGGGCTCGCGCTTCGCGCGACAAAAGATTGAGTTCGAAAAGGCTTTCCCCGTTCTGCCGGAGGACAGGATAGACGGAGGAACTTCGCCGGATGATCTCCATCAGCGCTTCCACCCTGGTCTGGCGGTGGGCCTCGACGATCACAAAGGAGAAGTGCTCCCTTGCCCGATCCAGCACTCTCGCCAGGAGTCGCAGATTCTGAGAACCGCTTCCGCCATCGACGTGCTGAACAAAGACCGCTGGAAGCCCCGGGGAAGGCGACGGAGCGCTGCTTCCATTGGGCAGGTGGAGCCCCATTGTCGACCTTTATGCAAAGAACCGCTTCCGCCGTCTCTTTCGCAATGGTTTCCGCGCAGACTGAGGAGAACTCCTCGCACGGAACTCCTTCGGATAAGGGCATCAAGCAAAGAATCTTGCCAAATCCCTTCGTTCCCGCGGGAGGTCGCGCGGTCTGAAGCGAGGAAGGAGCGCCCGGCCTGAGCATGGCCGGCCAGCGTTCGAGGAGCCTGCGAATGTTTCGCCGAGGAAAGCGCAAAATGTCGCTGTCCACGATCGCGCGCATGTTCAGGCGATCCCCTATTGCGCCGTCGATCGCATCACCCGGTCGGAGCAAGGCGGCATCGCGCGGGTGCCCGGACTCGCAGCACCCCTGAAGAATAAGAGAGACGGAATCCTGCGCAACATCCTCCGGCACGAGGCTTTGCCCACTGCGCAAATGCTCGACGCCGCCGTTCGCTCCTCCCTCGCGCGACGACGATCCCCCGAAAGGCACCTGCTGCCGTCGCAACCAGTCTCTGAGCGGATTTTTCATCTGTGGTGCGCCTGAGAGGCGATGCTCATCGGCCGGATGACCGCCTCCGGCGAACCAACTTCGAGCATACGATCCTTCGGCGCCCCTATGTCTCAAGCTAGGGCGAGAATGCGGCTTGTCAAAGCAGACCGGTGAATCGACGCCTGTTCTGTTGCGGAAACCGCACGGCTCTGATTAGTTCGCGTTCTTCCGGATGAGTAACCTGAAAGAGGCCTGGCCCGCCATTTGCGATTTTTCCGTCCGTCTCGATCTGCCGCCGAGCCGTTGGAAACACGCCTGGTCCACGCACGAATTGAGCGCCAAACGCTTGTACAACGCCATCCGCTGGCTGCAGCCAAGGATTATCGTCGAGACCGGAACCTTTGAGGGCTTGGGCACCTTCACAATGGCGAAGGCCGCGCAGGAGAACGCCAATAAAGCCACGATATTCACGATCGACTATGACGGCGATCCGGACGTATCCATCCCGATGGAGGACTGGATTCAACTCCGGAAATTCCGCGACGAAAATCTGGATCTCGCTCGCACCGAGTTTCCAACCGTGGAGATCCATTTCCTCAACGGCGATTCCCGGGAAATACTGCCCTCCATGTTCCCGGCTCGGCTCGGGCACTGGGATTTCTTCTTTCAGGACTCGATGCACTTCATGAGCGGAATCCTTGCGGAATGGGAAATCATGAAGCCTTTCGCGAGGCCAAGCTCCGTGGTGGTCTTCGACGACGTTTGTCTGGATTGGAAAAAAATGCCCAGACATCTCCTCAAGCAAGACGATTTCTGCGGACGTTTCCTACTCAACGAGGCCTGGAGGAACGGCTGGCTTTTCAAATCGACCGCCGAGGGACGCGCACAATTCTGGGCGCAGAAAAAGGGCGGAGCACCGCCGCAGCACGTCTCATCGTGATAAATCCGTGGACGCTGGTTGGTTTTGGAACGAACGCCGCGATGATCCTCATGGCGCTCGGCTGGGCGATCGCGCGTGGTGCCAAAAACGCCAGTTGTCTGGAAGTGGCATGGTCCTACGGATTTGCCGTTCTGGCCTGGATTTACTTGCTCATCGGACCGGGCGAACCCCTCCGGAAGTGGCTGATCACGGGGATGGTCACCGTGTGGAGCCTGCGGCTTGGCACCTCGCTTCTGCTCGGCGTGATCCGGCACCATCCCGAGGAGGGACACCGCTACGCGGCGCTGCGCGAGCAATTCTCCAAACGTCCCTGGCTCATGTTCTTCGGATTCTCGCAGTACCAAGCCATTCTGCTCGGGCTGCTCTCGGTCCCCTTCGCAATTGCCTGCTCGAACGCGGCTCCGGCAATCAACGGCTGGGAAGTCGCCGGTGTGATTCTTTGGGGCGCTGCGAACGCGGGGCAGACCATGGCGCATTTCCAATCGAGCCGCTTTCGATCCAATCCGAAAAATTCCGGCAAGGTCTGTGACGCGGGGCTTTGGAAGTATTCGCGTCACCCGGACTGCTTCTTTGAGTGGCTCGTTTGGGTGGCCTGCTTTGTCTTTTTGCTTGGCTCGCCCTGGGGATGGGTCACGGTTTATTGCCCGTTGTTCATGCTTCATCTCCTGACCAGGATCACCGGCGTCCCCCCGGACGAAGCGCGGTCGTTGAAATCCCTCGGCGACGCCTACCGCCTCTATCAACGCACCACGAGCGCGTTCTTTCCGGGACCACCAAAGCCAGGCCAACAATCCTCTGGAACCCCATGAACGAAGCGGACAACGTTTGAATCGCAGGCCTGAAAGCGTGTCCGTTCGCGAAACATTCCTATGAAAGTCCTTGCGTCTTTTTTGATTTGCGTCTCAACGCTGTGCGCACAGGGTGTTGACGAAGTCCTCACCGAGGGAGACGCCCTTGACGAGAAGAACCGGAATTCCGAAGCGCTTTCCGTCTATCTCAAGGCGGATGCGCAGGAACCGAATGATGCCAGGGTCCTTCGGCGGGTATCGAAGCAATACTCTCAGCTCATGCTCGATGCGAAGAGCGCCGGCGAAAAAAGGCAACTCGGCGAGAAGGCGCTGGACGCCGCGCAGCGCGCCGTGACCGCCAATCCCAACGATTCCCAGGCCCACCTCGCCCTCGCGGTCGCCTACGGTCGGATCGCCCTTGACCAACCAGCCCGGCGGAAGATCGAGACGTCCAGGCTCGTCAGGCAGGAGGCCGAGACTGCCGCGCGCCTCGACCCCAAGAATGACTACGCCTGGCACGTACTGGGCCGATGGAATTACGAACTCGCGAATTTCAATCCCATTTTAAAGGCTCTTGCGCGAGCCATTTACGGAAATCTTCCCGATGCCTCGAACGAAAAGGCCGTCGAGTGCTTCAACAAGGCCATTGCTCTCCAACCGCGTCGGGCTAGTCATCATCTGGAGCTTGGACGTGCCTATCTCGCTCTCGGCGACAAGCAAAAGGCACGCGATGAATTCAACGAGGGACTTTCCCTGCCCTCCGCCGAGAAGGATGATGAGAATAATAAACAGCGAGCCCGCGCGACACTGAATCAACTCCAGTGACCGGAGACAGACGGTGCATTTGCTCCGCCATGGTCAGAAAAATCCGTGGCTGAAAAGTGGGACTCGAAAATCTCGCAGGACTTTTGCTGCCAACTTCGGCAGACTCTCAACCGATGCCGCGCGTTCTGATTCTTACGGCCAGCATGGGGGATGGCCATAACACCGCCGCCCGCAATATCCGGGACGCCCTCCTGGCGGAGAGCGGCGGAAACGCGGAGGTTCTCGTCGCGGATCCTTACACGCGAACGAACCCGGTCATTAACAAGCTGATGCAGAAGGGCTATGAGACGGCGATCAATAGCTACCCGCGCGCGTGGAAGGTCGTATTTGAACTGCTGAGCAAGCGCGGCGTGGTGGAAGGCATGGGTCCGATGCTGGCCGAACTGACAGCCGCCGTCAAAGCGCTCATCGACGAGTTCAAACCGCACATCATCGCCTCGACCTATCCGGTCTTTTCCTTCCTCATGTTAAAGATTCGCAAGAGGAACTCGTCGATCACCATACCATTTTACACCGTCATCACAGACTCCACGATGATCAATTCGGCCTGGTATCGCTGCCCCTGCAGCGGCTCGATCGTGGCGGACGATCCGACCGCACGAGTCCTGCTGAAAGACGGCGTGCCGCCTCAGAAGATTCACGTGCTGGGCTTTCCGGTTGGCCAGGCCTTCGAGTCGCTTTCGCCGGCGCCCTTTCCCGCAAACGACGGCTGGAAAGCGATCTTCTTTCCAAGCGGACTATCCGATTTCGCCACGGAGGTGCTTGCCCACCTCGCCGACATTCCCCAGTTGCAAGTGACCGTTGTTACGGGGCGAAGGCGCAAAGTCTTCCAAAGACTTCGCAGTGCGGGCCTGCCCAAACACGGTTCTCTCGTCGGCTGGACCGACGACATGCCCGCCTTGATGACCTCGCATCATATCTTCATTGGTAAAGCCGGGGGCGCAACGGTGCAGGAGGCGATCGCCGCGCAAATTCCCTTTCTCGTAAGTCACGTTGTCCCGGGCCAGGAGGAAGGAAACATTGCCCTCATCGAGCAGACCGGCATCGGCGCTCTGGCCGTTGGCAATCCTCGCCGGATTCGTGATATGATCGCCGGTGCGATGGCGAACGACGCCACCCTCTGGAAGGCCTGGCGCTCGAATCTTGCCGCTCTCAAGAAACCGTCCGCCTCCCGCGCCATCGCCCGCTTCCTGCTCCAGCGCGCCAGCGCCCTCACGGTCTGAAAAATGCCGCTTACAGATCGCGGTGATCACCAGCGAACCGCCTTAAGCGCTCTCGGAGGAGTTTTGTTCCCTTAGTGCTGTGCGCCCGCCCTCTCCAGCAGGCTCTTCATGTCCTTTTTCGAGCCGCGAAAGGCAACGAGAAAACACATCCCTCTCTCCTCGCGGATGGCAAGAACCGAACGATCCGACTCGGTGATGCGCCAGGATCCTTCCGGCACCACGTTGATGCCAAAGGGCTGTGAGGAAAAGCAGTAAAAATACATGAGGTTCTCAGGTACAAGCACCTGCGCGACCGCCTCGTTGTCCACGGAGAAGATTCGAACGCCGACGACGTCGAATTTTGCGAATTCGGGTGGAACGTGGAAGTTGTCGAACCCTTTGAGCGCAAACCAATCCTGCAAGGCATCCGCCCTTTCCTCGACGGGATCGAATTGATCAGGCGGCGCCTTGGCTCCTGCCATCGCGATCTTGACGGCCTCGTCAGGGAAAGTTCCCGCGCGACCAAGAAACATCCAAACCAGCAATCCGATAAGAAGCAGAAAGCCGATGCCGACGGCGAACGCCGCGTGTTTGGCGACCTGCGTCCGGCCGCCATGCTTGGCAGCGAAGGCACGAACGCCCTCCTCGATCTGCGCCCGGGCCTCCGCGTCCGGGGAAATGGCCGCCAAATCGCTGGAACAGGCAAGATCAAAAGCGGTCTGGCTTTCGAGCTCCGCCGCAAGGGAACTATCCTTCGCAGCCCAATCCATCGCGCGCTTCATGGCGGGCTCCGAATCGTCTTCCCCGGTTGGGCGACGACAAAGGAGAATCTGGCGCGCGCTTTTCGAGTTCATCAAAGGGCGGCCTTCTTGGCTCGAAGCTCAGCCCGGGCCTTGTCCACCGCTTCGGCAAGAAGCCGATCGTCAATGTTCAGGACGCTCTGGATGTCCACCGCCGGGAGTGCGTCAAGAAACAGCAATGCCAGGGCGCTGCGTCCCGGCTCAGGAAGTTCGTGCAACTTCGCCCCGGTCCCGTCGAGCTCACTGCGGGCGGGAAACTTCAGGCTGCGCCGCCGCACAACCGTAAAAAGCAAGCGCCGGGTTCTCTCGAGGTCCCCGGGATGGGGATGGCGCAGGAGTTCCTCAACGGAATCCTTGAACACCTTGGATGTTCCCTCACGGCATCCCGTCAACAGGAACGCAAAGCGCCATGCCGTTTCCAGAAAGATCCATTCTTCGGGAAAATCACTCATCGGGAACACCGTACATAGCCGCGTCAATATTTCTTCACAAGCGCCTAATGGCGTCGATCCCGCCTCATCGACTCCCGGCAGGAATGCTTCCTGACTTCGGCTCGCGCGATTGACTTGGCTGCCACTCGCCCCCATTTTGATGGAATCGTTCATGAAGCATGTTCTTTTCGTTTGCACCGGCAATATTTGCCGAAGCCCGATGGCCGAGGCTCTTTTCAAGAAGCTGCTGGCAGGACGCGAGGACATCCGGGCGCAGTCGGCAGGGGTGAGCGCGGGGCGCGGCATGCCGGCCAGCCGGCACGCCATTCAGGCGCTGCTCGCGGATGGCGTTGATTTGGCAAATTTTCGCAGCCAGCCCGTCTCTGAAGAACTCGTCCGGCAAGCCACCCATATCTTCGTGATGACGCGCGATCACAAGCGGTTGATTGAATTGTTCTTTCCCGAAGCCGTGGAAAAAACTTACCTCTTGCGCGAGTTCGAGCCCGGCGCGCCCGACCTGCCCGACCCCATAGGACTCGGACGGGATGCCTATGAGCGCTGCCGCGACGTAGTCAAAAGAGCCCTTCCGGTGCTATTGCAATTTATAGAAAACCAAGACATGACCACAGATCCTCTCGTCCAACAGGAAAACTCAACGAACAGCCTCGCCGCGGTCGATCCGCAGATCGCCGATGCGATCCGGAAGGAACGGCGCCGCCAGTTCGAGAATATCGAGCTGATTGCCAGCGAGAACTTTACCAGCAGGGCGGTCATGGAAGCGCAGGGATCCTGTCTCACCAACAAGTATGCGGAGGGCTATCCCGGCCGCCGCTGGTATGGCGGATGCGAATACATGGACGTGGTTGAGTCGCTGGTCATCGAGCGCGCGAAGAGGCTCTTCGGCGCCGAGCATGTCAATGCCCAACCTCACAGCGGCAGCCAGGCGAACATGGCTGTTTACTTCTCAGTCCTCCAGCCCGGAGATCGCCTCCTGACCATGGACCTCGCCCACGGCGGACATCTCACGCACGGCCATAAGGCGAACTTTTCTGGAAAACTTTACGAGATTCATCACTACGGAGTGGATCGGACGACAGAGCAAATCGATTACGACGCCCTCGCTCAGCACGCGCTGGAGGTGAAGCCAAAAATGATCACAGCCGGAGCGTCGGCCTATCCGCGCACAATCGATTTCGCCCGCATGCGGGAGATCGCGGACTCCGTTGGAGCCTACCTTTTCGTGGACATGGCACACATCGCAGGCCTTGTGGCGGGCGGCGTGCATCCCACCCCGATCCCCTACGCGCATTTTGTCACAACGACCACGCACAAGAGCCTCCGGGGTCCTCGGGCAGGACTCATTCTTTGCAAACAGGAATTCGCGAAACGTGTCGACGCGCAAAACTTTCCTGGAGTCCAGGGCGGCCCGCTGATGCATGTCATCGCGGCGAAGGCCGTCTGCCTTCACGAGGCCCTCCAGCCTGGCTTCAGAGACTACGCCCGGCAGATCGTGAACAATGCCAAGGCGCTCGCCGCGCGCCTCTCCATGCTCGGCTACCGGATCGTATCCGGCGGCACCGACAACCATCTCATGCTGGTCGATCTGCGCCCGCGTGGACTCACCGGTGTGGAAGCCCAGACTGCTCTTGATCATGCGGCGATCACGGTCAACAAGAATGCGATCCCGTTCGACACGGAAGCCATTACCAAGACGGGCGGCATTCGCATAGGCACTCCCGCCATGACCACACGGGGAATGAAGGAAGAGGAAATGATGGAGATTGCCGACTTGCTTCACGCCACGCTCGAAGGCCGCGCCGACCCGGCAAAGGTCGCGTCCATTCGGGAGGAAGTCCTTCGCTTCACGAGCCGCTTCCCGCTTCCGTGAAGCCTCCGCGTCGCTGACGATTAATACGGATCCAGCTTGATCCCTGGCACCCGGCCGAACTCGCGCGTATTCCGCGTTACGAGCGGGACGTCAAGGCGCAACGCGGAGGCGGCAATCCAGAGATCATTCGCGCGAAGAGAAAGACCTCCGCGCCCGAGCAGCACGTTGAGCCGGGCGTAGCCGGCGAGGAGTTCTTCATCGGGCCAGTGCGTCGGATACCGGGCGAGAAACTCAACAACCCGGGGCGAATGCTGGCCAACAATCCCGGCGGCGTGAAGAAATTCGCCCTTCACGATCCAGGGAATGGCCAGAGAATCGTCCCTGTGCGCGCGAGCATAGGCCCATGCGTCGGATGATTCGCCGTTGCGCCATCGATCGATCAGAAATTCGGTATCGACGAGGCGGTCAACGTTCATCGCGCGTTGTCTCGCCCTTCAAGGCGATCGCCTCATGCATGATTCGGGCCTGCTGCTCGGAAAGCTGCGGCAGGGCTTTGAAACATTCATTGAGATCCCCAAAGGTCCCGCGCTTAGGGACCACGCGCAACACGACGCGAGAGAAAGAATCCTCGCCCGCCTTCCACGCCTTCAACCGGTCGTAGGCTTCGTCTGTTATGGTTATTGTTTTCACTGTTCGTGCATACACTGGTGCACGAGTCGTGCGTTTTTCAAGGATTTTTGACGGATAACGCGGTCAGGAACTCGACATTGCGCCTTGGCAGATAATATTGCGTGTTCTTCGATGCAATCGGCGCTGAGTCATGTGGTGGAGGAAATTCTTACTTCCTACGATCTCGTAGGGGGCATGAATAACACCGATGCCCACAACCTTCCCTCCAAGCGCGCGGTCGGCGGGATCTGCGAGGATTTGCTGCAGATCTTGTTTCCGGGTTTTCATGACGAGGAGCCCATTCACAAGAAATCGCTGCCGGTTCTGACTCGTCACCGCGTTGCGAGCGTAATGGAGCGCCTGGAGGAGCAGGTCCGGCAAAGCGTGCAGCTCTGCCAGGCGAGACCCCGGACGGGGCTTGCAAGTCCATCGCTCCTGAAGTTCTTCGGAACGCTTCCGGAAGTGCGCGAGACTTTGCACACGGATATAGAAGCCGCCTACGAAGGCGACCCTGCCGCGATGAACAGGGAGGAGATCATTCTTTCCTATCCCTTCATCGAAGCGATCGCCATTCAGCGCATCGCCCACCGGCTGCACCGGGCCGGAGTGCCAATCGTCCCGCGCATGATGACCGAGTGGGCGCATGGCCGCACCGGCATCGACATTCATCCGGGGGCGGCAATCGGACCGTATTTTTTTATTGATCATGGTACCGGCGTGGTCGTGGGCGAGACCAGCGTCATTGGAAGCCATGTGAAAATGTATCAGGGAGTCGCGCTGATCGGCCGCTCGCTTTCAGGCGGACAGGCGCTCAGGGGCCTCCGGCGCCACCCAACGATCGAGGATCACGTGACGATTTATGCGGGCACCACGATCATGGGCGCCGAAACCGTCATCGGAGACCATAGCACGATTGGGGCAAACGTTTTTCTCACGCACAGTGTTCCGCCCCATTCCCTCGTTTTCTACGAGGAGAAAGAACTCCGCATCCTGGACAAGAGGAAGCGGCAACCCGAACCCGCGCTCGAATGGTCTATCTAGATTACAACGCCACGACGCCGCTGGCTCCGGAGGCGCTCGAAGCCATGATGCCGTTCCTCCGCGACGGCTTTGGAAACGCGTCCAGCATTCACGCGGCAGGCCGGCGATCGCGCGCGGCTGTGGACGACTCGCGCGAGAGGCTGGCGGGCCTGCTTGGAGTGAAAGCGCACGAGATTATCTTCACCAGCGGTGGAACCGAAGCATGCAATCTCGCCGTGCTGGGGATGGCGCGCGCTCATGCTCCCCGCGGGCGGCACCTCATCACCGCGGCCTCAGAGCACCATGCCGTGCTGCACTCCTTCGAGCATCTCAAGCACCATGAGGGTTTCGATCTCACCGTCCTGCCCGTGGACGGGTTCGGACGCGTCGATCCCGACCACCTCCAAGCGGCCCTGCGTCGCGACACCGTCCTCGTGTCTGTCATGCACGCAAATAACGAGACGGGAACCATCCAGCCGATCGAAGAGCTTGCCGCGATTTGCCGCGAGCACCGGGTCTGCTTTCACACCGACGCGATTCAGACTTTTGGCAAGCTCCCGGTCCGGTCGAACGAACTCGGGGCCGCGGCGGTTTCGCTCGCCGCTCACAAGTTCCACGGTCCCCAGGGGGCCGGCGCGCTTTACCTTCGCTCGGGCGTAGCCATCACCCGCATCGTCCACGGGGGATCTCACGAGAACACGCGTCGGCCCGGCACGGAAAACGTTGCCGCCATTGCGGGGATGGCGGTGGCGGCGGAGATCGCCGAGTCCCGGCGCGCCGCGGAACAGATACGTCTGTGCGCGCTGCGCGATCGCCTTTGGGACGGCATTCAAAGGAACTTCCCGCAAGCCGTGCGAAACGGCCATCCCGTGCTTGCGCTGGCGAACACCCTGAACGTGAGCTTCCCCGGCATGGACGGAGAGGCTTTGCTCATCGGACTCGATCTTGAGGGGGTTTGCGCGTCGAGTGGCTCGGCATGCATGGTTGGCTCCGTACAGCCCTCGCATGTACTCCTCGCGATGGGCGTCGAGCCCGGACTCGCCTCCTCGACGGTCCGCTTTTCCCTCGGAACTCATAACTCAAGTTCCCATATTGAACATTGCCTGCGCGCTCTGAAAACGGTCGTCGAGCGCCAGGCCCAACCGATTGCCGCCTGATGAAACAAACTCAGCTCGTCGTGCTCAACTTTGGACGATCCGTCCTTCGCCACCTCCGCCTGCTTCCCGATGCCGCGTCTCACGGTGATCAGCGACGCCCGAGTCGCCTCAAACGCGATATCCTTCTTGAAAAACTCTGCCACCAACTTTTGCGCTCGGCCCGATGTCCGGAGGAGGTCACCGTCGAATGGAACCCCAGGCTGAGGACCACCGCAGGTCTCGCCTGCTGGCGGACCAAGACGATCTCCCTCAATCCGAAACTCATTGAAGTCTCGCCGTTCGAGGTTCAGCGAACCCTGCGGCATGAACTCGCCCACTTTCTCGCCCAGCATCGTGCCGGCCGCCGGCACATCGCGCCGCACGGCGTCGAGTGGCGCCAGGCCTGCCGCGATCTGGGCATCCCCAACGAGCCCCGTTGCCACGATCTCCCGCTCAAGCGCATCCGCTTCGAAAGAAGATATTTCTACGCCTGCCGCGAATGCGGCACCACTCTCGCGCGCGTGCACGCAATGAAACGCCGCGTCGCCTGCATCAAATGCTGTCGCAGGCACAACGACGGAAAATACCACGAGCGCTTCCGATTCATTCCAATCCCGGCTCCGGACAGGCTGGCAGCGTGACCGGCCGCGACTGCCGGACAAGCTTTTCCTGATTGAATCGCGTCCGGGCCCGGTCTACAGAATCATCCGCATTCGCCCCAAATGAGCACCAACATCGAGTCCCACCTGGTCGAGAAACGAGTTTTCAAACCTTCGAAGGAGTTTGTCAAAGGCGCCCGCATCGGCTCGTTCGCGGAATACAAGAAGCTCTACGCGGAATCCATCAAGTCGCCCGAAAAGTTCTGGGCGAAGCAGGCCGCCGAATTGCTCTGGCGGAAGAAATGGACAAAGGTTCTCGATTGGCGGCTGCCGTTTGCCAAATGGTTTGTTGGCGCCCAGCTCAACGTCGCCGAGAACTGCCTGGACCGTCATCTCTCCGGCCCGCGCCGCAACAAGGCCGCCATCATTTGGGAAGGGGAACCCGGCGAGCGGCGCGTGCTCACCTACCATCAGCTCCACCGGGAAGTGTGCGTATTCTCGAATATCCTGAAACGCAACGGATGCAAGAAAGGCACGCGCGTTCTCATCTATCTGCCGCATATTCCCGAGGCCGCCATTGCCATGCTCGCATGCGCCCGCATCGGCGCCGTGCACAGCGTGGTCTTCGGTGGTTTCAGCAGCGAAAGCATCAAGGACCGCCTCGCCGACAGCGGGGCAACGATCGTAATCACCGCGGACGGCGGCTATCGCCGTGGCCAGATCGTCACCCTCAAACAGAACGTCGACCAGGCGCTCGAGGACAACCACAAGATTACGCGCGTCATCGTTTTCCGCCGCACCCATCTCGACATCCATATCCGGGAGGGCCGCGACGTCTGGTGGCACCGTGAGGCCGAATACGTAAGCACGGACTGTCCCGCAGAACCTCTCGACAGCGAACACCCCCTCTTCATTCTCTACACAAGCGGCTCAACCGGGAAACCCAAGGGAATCCTCCATACCACCGGCGGCTACCTGCTCGGCGTCACCATTACCTCCAAATACGTCTTCGATCTCCGCGAGGAAGATACCTTTTGGTGCACGGCGGACGTCGGCTGGATCACCGGCCACAGCTATGTCGTCTTTGGCCCGCTGGCAAATGGTGCAACCACTTTCATGTACGAGGGCGCTCCGAACTGGCCGCAGCCGGACCGCTTCTGGAGTCTCATCGCCCACTACGGCGTCACAATTCTCTACACCGCCCCCACCGCCATCCGTGCTTTTATGAAATGGGGGGACGAATGGCCCGCAAAACACGACCTCTCCACGCTCCGCTTGCTTGGCACCGTCGGCGAACCCATCAACCCGGAGGCGTGGATGTGGTACCACAAGCATATCGGCGGCGGACGCTGCCCGATCGTCGACACGTGGTGGCAGACCGAAACCGGCATGCACATGATCACGCCACTGCCCGGCGCCACACCGCTCAAACCCGGAACGGCAACGCTTCCCTTTTTCGGCATCGACGCCACGGTCGTCGATGACGATGGCAAAGAGGTCGGACCGGGCCAAGGAGGCAAACTCGTCATCCGCAAGCCCTGGCCGGCCATGCTGCGCACGATCCATGGCGACAACGCGCGCTACAAGAAGCAATACTGGAGCGAAGTCAAGGGCTGCTACTTTACCGGGGATGGCGCGCAGCGCGACAAGGACGGTTATTTCTGGATCGTCGGCCGCATTGACGACGTGCTCAACGTCGCGGGCCACCGTTTGGGGACCGCCGAGGTCGAAAGCGCTCTGGTCGCCCACGAAGCCGTCGCCGAGGCTGCGGTCGTCGGCCGTCCGGATGAGGTTAAAGGCCAGGGCGTCGTGGCCTTCGTGACCCTGCGCATCGGTTTCGTCGCGACCATCGAACTCGGCGAACACCTCCGCAAACATGTGAGCAATCTCATTGGACCGATCGCCAAGCCCGACGATATTCGCTTCGCCGACGCCCTTCCAAAGACGCGCAGCGGAAAAATCATGCGCCGCTTGCTCAAGCAGATCGCGACGGGGTCCACGCTCACCGGAGATACGACCACTCTCGAGGACTTTACCGTGCTGGCAAAATTGCGGCAGATCGACGAGTAAGGAAACTTGTCCGCAAAAAACGGGAACGAGCGAGCCGCGGATTTCTTTTCTGCCAGGCGCTTTCGTTCAAGGTTCCGTGGACGAGGGAATGCCTTAGTCCGAACCGCCCTCCTCATCGCGAAACCGCAACAGCAAGACTTCCAGCTCATCAAGGGCCTTTTGTTCGTCGGGCCCGACCGCCTCGAGAACGATGCGCGTACCGCAATCCAGGTTGGCGCTAAGGACTTCCAGAATGCTCGCGGCCGAGTAATATTCCTCGTCCCTGCAAATCGTAATCTTGCTCTGAAACTTGATCACGCATTGTACGAACTCCGCCGCCGGCCGCGCGTGCAATCCCAACTTGTTGACAATTTCGACTTCTCTCTGCATGTGAAAACAAATTTGGATCACCCGGCCCCCCGCATCGCCAAGTACAATTTCTTTACTCAGCGGCTGCAAATCGCGGCATCCCGCCGAGACACACGCGCCTGGCAACGCGATCGCGCTGACTGCGCGATAATCTTCAATCGTGCTGATTCACTCGCGAGGCGCGGCACTCCCGCAGGATCTCCCTGGCTTGCGCGGCGCGCTCCGGCTCGGTTTTGACCAGGACGAACGTGCCCTTGTGAGAGAGTGTTGCGGCGTAGGTCTCGACGACCTGTTCGGGTAAGTGATACCCGGCAAGATCAGATTTAAATTTCCGGACGATATCGGGTAGATCGGGTTCGACATCACCCAAGGGCTTCACGCGGACGGCTCCCGCCGCGATGACTGGACCGACGGGCACCGGACCGGCGTTCCCCGGCTCTTCCGCGACGATTGCCTGATCGTAAACGGCGTCTTCGAATCCCGCGCCGGCCAACCGCTCGACGGCCCGGTCGAGATCCTCGGCGTTCTCGAATATCCCAACTATGAGGGAGTGCATTTTGGATATGTTTTTCATCACTTACAGGAATCGAATCCCGTCCCTCCCACGGCCGCCTCCGGCTCTTTCACCAAGGGAGGGCGAGGCTCCCGCCGAGCCGTTGCACCTCCGTAGGCGACGACGTAAGGAGTCGTATCGTACGGCAACAGTCATGCCGCGACACCCGTTAGCAATGGCTCGGCGGGAGCCTCGCCCTCCGTCATCCTCGACCGGACGCGGCGAGTGACGGAGGCCCGAAGCGATCCGGCCCGGCTCGAGATCTTTGCGCTTGATTTGCCAAAGTGGAATTCAGCATCTTGCACGCCATGGAGTCGGGAACTCCCTCTGCTGAAATCTCCAGGGCAAGCTGCATCGCAAGATTCGCCGTGATCGGCTTCGTGGTCGCGGGAATTGCCGGTTTGTTTGCCTATGCGGGCGGCTGGTTGACCCCTCACAAGCTGACTCCGCCCTCGATGATCAATACGTTCGAGCAAGTGAACGGACCGCATCCTGGATTTCGACGCAATCACGCCAAAGGCGTCTGCTTCACCGGTTACTTTGAGAGCAATGGGAAAGGCGCCGCTCTGTCCAAGGCGACCGTGTTTCGCCCCGGTCGTGTGCCGGTGATTGGGCGTTTTGCGCTCGCGGGCGGGCAGCCCTACGCCGCGGATGGTCCCCAGACGGTGCGCAGCATGGCGATACTTTTCAACCTGCCGGACGGCCAGGAATGGCGTACCGGGATGAACAATATCCCGGTTTTTCCGGTCAATTCCGCGCAAGGATTTCATGATCAATTGATCGCGTCGGCGCCGGACCCCGCAACGGGCAAACCCGATCCAGACAAAATGAAGGCCTTCCTTGCACAACATCCCGAAACGGCCAGGGCGCTGCCCTTGATTCGCGATCGCCCGATATCATCGGGTTTCGAAAACAGCACCTACAACAGCCTGAATGCCTTCCGCTTTACCAATGCGAGCGGCCAGGTGCTTCCCGTTCGCTGGTCGATGGTGCCGGTCCAGCCGTTCGAGCCGGTCAGCACCACGGATCCGGGTAAGACGGATAAGAACTATCTTTTCGATGCCCTGATCGCGAGCATTCACCGCCAGCCGCTCCGGTGGCATCTGGTCGTCACCGTCGGCCAGCCGGGCGATCCGACCAACGACGCGACGCTCCCCTGGCCTCCGGACCGTCAGCAGATCGAGGTGGGAACGTTGACAATCGATCACGTTGAAAGTGAGGACACCAGTCCAGCGCGCGACATCAATTTCGATCCGTTGATTCTGCCAGATGGCATTGCCGGGTCCGACGACCCGATCCTCAGCGCCCGATCAGCGGCGTATTCGCAATCGTTCACCCGGCGCGAGGGTGAACGCAAGGAACCGAGTGCGGTTTCGACCGCAGAAACCGGACACTGAGCATGGCACCACCGAAACCTCGTACGCAATTCGCGCTCCTGTCGCGCATCCTCCACTGGCTGATGGCCGCGATGCTGCTGGCCATGCTGTTCATTGGCGTGTCCATGGTTGCGTCGTTGGGAGACTATGACTGGCTCGTCGCGATCCATCGGCCGCTCGGAATCCTGATTCTTATTTTGGCGGCCATTCGGCTCGCTACCCGGATGCTCACCACGCTGCCGCCGTTTCCCCCGACCATGTCTCCCAGGGAGCGGTTTGCCGCGTCGTCCTCCGAAAAACTGCTTTACGCTCTGATGTTCGCGCTGCCGCTGGTGGGCTGGGGAATGTTGTCGGCCGGCCACTATCCGATCGTGATGTTTGGATCCTTGCACCTTCCGCCGATTCTCCCGCCAAACCCACCGCTCTTCGCCGTCCTGCGCACGGCGCACACAATTCTCGCGTATCTCCTCTTCGCCACCTTTCTCGCCCACCTCAGCGCGGTGCTATTCCACACGCTTATCGTGCGGGACCGTCTCCTCGACCGGATGGCCGTATGGCCGATCTCTCGCAAAAACAAGACTCCAAAGTGATGCTATAACCGTTCGCGGAATTGCTCATCAAACCCCAGGGAGGGCGAGGCTCCCGCCGAGCCGTTGCCGCTGTCTCTCACGACTCCTTACGTCGTCGCCTACGACGATGCTACCCCTGCGATTTCACGGCCCGGCGGGAGCATCGCCGTCTCTCTTCTCCGATGTCGCCGGCTAAAACTTATGCACCCAGCGGAAATTGAGACGCACTCCCTCGGTTCGGTTTCGCGCCTCGACCTCGAAATAGGTGTTGAAGAACAGCAAATCCTTGTTCGAAAAAACATAGAGCGCGCCCGGGCCAATCCCGACCACGCTTTCCTTGCTGTCAGGGATCGGCGAGCCGTTGAGGCGTGAATCGGTGACCTGCTGCAGGTAATAACCGTTGACGCCCATGTGCAACTTGCTCTTCAGCACTTCGAACGAGGTGGCGAAGTTGAGATGAATGGCCTGTCCGGGCTGGATGTTGGTGTCCGGATTCGTCGAGTTCCACAGATAATGAAGGCGCCACGAGACGTTCCACCTGGGATGCAGGAACAAAGTGGCCGCCCAGTAAGGATTGAAGCTATAAATGTTGCTGGCGGCATTGACCTGCTTGAGTGAGTCGTAGGAACCCGTGGGAAAAACCGCGTCGAACTCGACACGCTGGCAAAAATACGGTCCGTGCTTTCCGACGGTGGGCTCCCATTGGATGAAGGGACCAAAAAAGATATCGCCGAAAGAGTAGGATTTTTCCTGAAACCCAATGAAATCGTTGGGACTCACGTCGGTAACCACGACGGGAACCGTAAGGCTGATGCCCCAATGCGCCTTCGGCAAAATCTCCTGGTTCGATTGATAGAACAGCTGGGTGAGCATCACCCAGGTCTGCACGTGGGGAGTTTCAAACGTGCCACGCGAAGTCGGCAGCATGACTTCGTTTCCATCGTGGTCGAGCAGGCGACTGCTGTTGTAATATTGAAAATATTCCTCCCCGTAAAAACCGGGTCCTCCGGGCGGAGGCATCCCGTCAAAAAAGCTGGTTGCACCAAGGTTGACGCCGGGAAGCTGCGCTTTCCCCGTTCCGGTGAAAACCAATCCGCTCAGCATTGAGCAAAGAAGAAATAGTAGCCGCCGGAACTGCAATGCCTTGAAGCGAATTCTTTGCGTTTTTCCTCAATTATGAGGCGGATCTGCCGACTAGCCACTTCAACATCTTGCTCTTGATAGAACTGAGCTGTTGACGTTTTTGAACGGTCTTGAAGATCCGAGACGCATACCCCGATTGTCGGCTCACCTCACATTCAATTGTGACGGGCTGGCCAAAATCGGTCAAAATCGAGCTCCTTTCCTGCGCGAACGGTCCAAAGCCCCTGTCCCCGCCGGGACCGTCCGCGGGAGTTGGCAACGCAGATCCGTTCGAGCCGGCGAGTTTCGGACTCCTATTCCTATTTCCTTACGGATTCGATTCTTGAAGCGCCTTGCTTAGACGCTCGCGAGCGCTGGGGGTAAGGGCCGCCTTGCCATGCTCGCACCCTTTTTCGGGAAATTCACCGCTGAATTTTCGCAGGTATTTCAGGTGCCTGCCGTAGCGCTTGCACCAGACACAAATGCTGAAATGGAGGCGAATGAGCACGCGCGTCCACAGCGGCAAGGGACGCTCCATGGACTCCGAGAGCAGCCGGGTGATGTCGTGGCAATGCGGCGTGATGCTCGCCACGACCTCCACGAACTTCGTTTTCACCCAATGGGTTGGCTCAATCATCGGTTCAAATTACCTGGTCACGAATCGGCTGCATCGTACCGGGAAGCAAACAGCAATTTGCGACTACCGGCGATCCTCCAAACTCCGCTTGATGCGATCCCTTGCGTTCGGAGGCATCCTCAATACGTCCAGGTTCGAGATTTCCTCAGGCGACCGCCGGCAGAACAGTCGAAGGTATCGCAAATGCTCCGCGTAGCGCTGGCACCAGCGGCAGATCAAGTAATGAGCCCTGAGCAGCATTCGCATCCTTAGGGACAGTTTCTTATCCATCCCCTGCGAGAGGATCCTCACAACTTCCGGGCATTTTGGCGTGTGCCGACCGATGAACTTCACAATCTGAGTCTCCGGCCAGCTGCGACGCTTGAGCAGGGAGGGGTTCCCCAGCGGTGACGGATTGTACGGCTCGGCCATTAATGTTTTCCCGGCGGATTAACCCTGTCAAACCAATTGATCTCGAGACACTCGCGCAGCGCCATGCGCGCCCGGTGCAGCATGACCCACAGGTTGCTCTCCGAAATGTTGAGCGTGCGGCAAATTTCCTTGCTCGGCACGTCATCCATCTCGCGCAGCATGAACACGTCCGCCACACGCTGGGGCAGCTTGGAAAGACAATCCCGCATCGTGTGCCAGAATTCTCCCTTGTGCATGACTTCATCCGCCTCTGGCCTCCATTCGTGAGGACCCAAGTCATGATTCCAGAAGCCCTGTTCGACGAATTTGTGGGAACATTCGTCGTTCAGGAACTCCATGTCCGTGAACGAGGTCTCCCGGCCGAGCTTGCGATAATAGTCAACAATCTTGTTCTTCAGGATGCCCACCAGCCAGCTTCGCTCCGAGGAGCGTCCCGCAAACTTGTCCTGCGACCGAACGGCCACCAGCAGCGTCTCCTGCACGAGATCCTCGGCGACTTCCGGCGTGCGCACCCGAACCAACGCGTAACGGTAGAGGCAGTCCCCATGTTCGTCCACCCAGCGGAGAGGATCTACCTTGGCCGCGGGCGCTTCCGCCGGTCTGTTTGCAGGTTCCATAAACTTTTCCCTTTCCCTGACTAGCCAAGCCTCCGCCGTCTGAAAAGAAGTTTCCGGCGAACCCCAGCCGTGCTTTCCTTCGGGCCGGCGCGCGCGCAGCGAAGGTCTCATCCCGCGGGCGACGCCCGGAAATTGTGTTATGCCGTGATCAAAGGGTTCGGCGAGCTTTCTCCGGCGTTGCTCCGCAGCCGCCGGCAAAGCCGGTCAGCCCGAAAACTGCCAGAGACCAAGGACAGCGACCTGGGGATCCGCCAGGATGGCAAAGCGGCCCATCGAAGTGGCAGTGGTCCCCTTGAGAACCTTCGCACCCTGTTCGACCGCCTTTGCCACCGACGCTTCGCTTGATATTTGTTCGCTCATCAGAGCGTCGGGTTGATGGGAGAGATCTTGAAAATCGTGGCGCGATCATTCGCGCCGGTTCTTTGATCCTTTCGCGGCCGCGGCTCGATCGGCCTGGGTGACGCCACGCTCGAGATAGTCCGCAAGAGAATCAAAACTGCCCTCCCAAAACCGGCGGTAGGCCTGTAATCCGTCCTTCACTCTCGTCGTCATCGGCCGGCTTTTGCCGGGCTTCAACTCGGGCTGCGAAAGCCCGTTCTCGTCCGCCGCAAAACCTGTAAGGTATCGTCCGCAGCCACGACAAATGGAGCATATCCTGCCATGAACCACGCCAATTTTGAAGCCCAGGGCGAATTCGTTCGTATCGAGGAGGAAAAACGCTACCGGGCCCAGAATGGCCTGTGGCGCAAGTGGGGACCCTATCTCAGCGAGCGCCAATGGGGAACGGTGCGCGAGGATTACAGCCCTCACGGCAACGCTTGGGACTATCTGCCGCACGATCACGCGCGAAGCCGCGCCTATCGATGGGGCGAGGATGGCATCGCCGGATTCAGCGATCATCATCAACGACTCTGCCTGTCGCTCGCGCTGTGGAACGGTCGCGATCCAATTCTCAAGGAGCGTCTTTTCGGACTGACCAATAGCGAGGGCAATCACGGTGAGGATTGCAAGGAGCAGTATTACTATTTGGACGGCACTCCGACACACGCTTATCTCAAAATGCTCTACAAGTATCCGCAACGGGAATTTCCTTACGCGGACCTCGTGCACACCAACCGCTCCCGGGGAAAGCACGAGCCGGAATATGAGCTGCTGGATACGGGAGTTTTCGATGAAGACCGCTATTTTGATGTCTTTGTCGAATACGCGAGGATCAGCCCGACGGACGTGAACATGCTGATCACCGTCCACAACAGGGGTCCCGAAAGCGCCGTCATCCACATTCTCCCGCAGCTTTGGTTTCGTAACACGTGGTCGTGGAAAGCCGGAGCACCACAGCCTCGGATCTCGGAAAGAGATCCCCAATTCGCGAGCGCGGCGCATCCCGATTTGGGCGAATTTCACTTCCTCGTTGAACCGGCGGACGAATGGCTATTTACAGACAACGAGACCAATGTCCAACGGCTCTACGGCCAGGAGACGCCGGGCTGGTTCAAGGATGCCTTTCACGAATACGTCGTCCATGGAAACCCGGCCGCCGTGAACCCCGCTCACAGCGGAACGAAGGTTGCCGCTCATGCCGTCCGCGATATTTCCGCCGGCAGATACGTCGAGGTCCGCGCCTGTCTGCGCGCTCCTTCGGAGGGGAATCCGTTCGAGTCCTTCGATCACGTGATGGACACCCGCCGCGCCGAAGCCGACGCCTACTACGGCGAGATGCAGAAGGATCTGGAGGGCCCCGACGCGCGCCTCATCCAACGCCAGGCTCTTGCAGGCCTGATCTGGAGCAAGCAGTTCTTTTACTATGACGTCCCTGAATGGCTGAACGGCGATCCTCAGCAGCCGCCACCCCCTTCCGGGCGGGCGCGCGGACGCAATTTCGAATGGAAGCATCTCAACAATGCCGACATCATCTCGATGCCGGACAAGTGGGAGTACCCGTGGTATGCCGCATGGGATCTGGCCTTTCACGCTGTCGCCTTCGCGCTCGTGGACACGGAGTTTGCCAAATCCCAGCTCCTGCTCATGACACGGGAGTGGTACATGCACCCGAACGGACAGCTGCCCGCCTATGAATGGGCCTTCGGCGACGTGAATCCGCCTGTGCATGCCTGGGCGACCTGGCGGGTCTTTCAGATGGATCGCGCGCGGCGGAAGGAGCGCGGCGATGCCGGCGCGGGCGACCTGGATTTCCTCGAACGGGTGTTCCACAAGCTGATGCTCAATTTCACGTGGTGGGTAAACCGCAAGGACGCGCAGGGCCGCAATATCTTCCAAGGCGGCTTCCTCGGTCTCGACAACATTGGCGTATTCGATCGGAGTGCGCCGCTGCCCACCGGCGGATTTATTAATCAAGCCGATGGCACAAGCTGGATGGCGATGTATTCGCTGAACCTCATGCGCATCGCTCTCGAACTCGCGCAGCACAACCCGGTTTACGAAGACATCGCAACCAAGTTTTTTGAGCACTTCCTCCACATCGCCGAGGCAATGAACAACATCGGCGAATCCGGCATCGGTCTCTGGAACGAACAGGACGAATTCTACTACGACGTCCTGAATTTTCCCGACGGGCGCATGCTGCCGCTAAAGGTGCGCTCGATGGTGGGTCTGATTCCACTCTTCGCCGTCGAGGTGCTCGAGCCCGAGAGCCTCGAAAAGGCGCCGGAATTCGCCCGGCGCCTCAAATGGTTTCTGAATTACCGGCCGGACCTCGCAAGGCTCGTCTCGCGATGGGAGGAGCCGGGTCGCGGTGAGCGGCACCTGCTTTCGCTCCTGCGCGGTCACCGAATGAAGTGCCTGCTGCGCCGCATGCTCGACGGCACGGAATTTCTCTCGGACTTCGGCGTGCGCGCCATCTCCAAAACCCACGAAGCCAATCCCTACGTCTTCGGGTGCGGCGGAGATCAAGTGGAGGTGAGCTATCAACCGGCTGAGTCGAATTCCGGACTTTTCGGCGGGAACTCAAACTGGCGCGGTCCGATCTGGATGCCCGTCAACTACCTGCTCGTCGAATCGCTCCAAAAGTTTCAAAAGTATTACGGCAGCGATTTCACGATCGAGTGCCCGACGGGCTCGGGGGCATTTCTGACACTCCGCGAAGTCGCCAACGAGCTCGCCCGGCGCCTGACACGAATCTTTCTCAAGGATGAGACAGGGCGGCGCCCGGTCTTCAATCACTGCGAGAAGATGCAGAACGATCCGCATTTCCGGGACTACCTCCTCTTCCACGAGTACTTCCACGGCGACAACGGCCGCGGAGTCGGCGCATCGCATCAAACGGGCTGGACCGGCCTCGTTGCCAATCTGCTCAAACCCGATCAGGGAGGTCTTCAGCTATGAGCGCAAGTTTCGCGGTCGACGATCGTCGCGCGTCTCCGGCACAGCGCCCGGGCAGCCTCGCCGAAAACCGTTACAGCCTCAGGCTCGCCCGGACACGCCGTGAGATTGAGCCCGCCCTGCGCTTGCGCTTTGAAGTCTTCAATCTCGAACTTCACGAAGGTTTCGCGGAATCCTTTGTGACCGGCCTGGACGAAGATGAGTTCGACCGCGTTTGCGAGCACCTTGTTGTCAGGGACGATGCGACCGGAAAAGTCGTCGGCACCTACCGCATGCAGACCGGCGCTATGGCGCGGCGAGACTCTTGCGGCTTCTATAGCGCCCGCGAATTCGATTTCACGCCCTTCCAGCCCCTGCGCGAATCGCTCATCGAACTCGGGCGGGCCTGTATTCACAAAGATCATCGCACGTTCGCCGTCATCAGCCTTCTTTGGAGGGGCATTGTCGACTATGCCCTCCAGCACGGGGCGCGATACCTCATCGGGTGCAGCTCGCTCGCCTCGCAGGATCCCGCCCTTGGTTCGGCGATGTTCCATCAGCTGGGCCGGGCGCACCTTGTCAGTCCGGAACTGCAAACAAGGCCCTTGCCGGCCCTGGCGATTCCCATCGATCCTACCCCGCGCCCCTGCCCGCCCCCGCCAAGGCTTCTCCGCGCCTACCTGGGCGTCGGCGCGAAGATTTGCGGCCCGCCTGCCATCGACCGCGATTTCGGCACAATCGATTTCCTGACCCTCCTGGATATCAAAAGCTCGCCTCTTTCGGCGCAGGCACACTTCCTGCCAAAACGATGAGCGCGCTGCAGAGTTTGGACATCCGGTTTTGCGACCGGGACTACGCCGTGGAGCCGGCATCCCAGAAACATCGCCTGCGCCGCAGCCGAGGCCTTGCTCTTACCGTGCCGCTCCGAAACGCGCTTCGAGCCTTCGCCTGCGCGGGGATCTTCCTGCGCGGATTGCCCCGCTATTTCCAGCTTGGGCGTTCCGGCAAAGATAATTGGCGCGCCCTCTGGGCTCAGTGGATCAGCCGGCAGTTCCTCCGTCTCATCCGGTGCGATGTCCGGGTCGAAGGCGCTGTCCCCGAGCGTGGCCTCATCGTATCCAACCATCTCAGCTATATCGATGTGCTCGTCATTTTTTCCGTGTGTCCGGCCGCCTTTGTATCGAAGAGCGAAGTGCGCAATTGGCCGATTTTCGGACTCCTGACGCGAATGGCAGGAACCATCTTCGTGGATCGCGGGCGCAAAACCGCCGTGGCCGATCAGCTTCCCTCGGTTGCGAGCGCCTTGCAAAGCGGGCTTCCCGTCGTTCTTTTCCCCGAGGGCACCAGCTCCGACGGCTCAACCGTCCTGCTCTTTCGGAGTTCCCTCCTGCAGGCGGCCGTCAGCTCCGGGGCGATGACAACCCCGGCTGCCATTGATTACGAATTGGAGGACGGAAACGTCGGCGAGGAAATCTGTTACTGGAAGGACATGGTATTCGTTCGTCATTTCTGGAACCTGCTTGGCAAAGAATCGCTCACGGCCACGCTCCGCTTTGGAACGCCTCATCCTCCCGCGCGCGAACGCAAGGAACACGCCCGCAACCTCCGGCTCGACGTAATTCAACTTCGCATCCGCTCGGCGCTCTCCTCTTCGTAGGCGACGACGTGAGGAGTCGTCCCTCCGAAATCCATTTCAGCTTTTGCCCTGGAAAAGCAGTTGAAAAGGTCACCGTATTGCATCGACCGTAGGTTCAATAAGCAACTCATGACCGCAACCCAGACCAATTTTGAACCCGATGCACGGGGGCTTGTGCGTTCCTGCCCGCAATGCGGCCGGCGCAATCGCCTGCTCTACGAGCGCCTCGGTCACACCTTCCGCTGCAGCCAGTGTCACAACGAACTGCTTT
This sequence comes from uncultured Verrucomicrobiae bacterium, assembly GCA_963763735.1. Classification (GTDB taxonomy): domain Bacteria; phylum Verrucomicrobiota; class Verrucomicrobiia; order Chthoniobacterales; family Terrimicrobiaceae; genus DASTFP01. The sequence goes on from CAVXQK010000007.1 coordinate 178,229, forward strand.
CTCCCACCGAACCACTCGAGGCGCGCAATCCGGCGGAATTCGAAGCGCTCATCGGCCAATCCGCTCTGCCCATACTGGTCGATTTTTGGGCGCCGTGGTGCGGACCATGCAAGATGGTGGCCCCGGAAGTGGCAAAAGTGGCCGCAAAAGGTGCCGGACGCTGGCTCGTGGCCAAGCTCAACACGGAGGACCTCCCCGCTTTGGCCGCGCGCTTTGGAATCAGCGCCATTCCCACGCTGGCTGTCTTTCGCGGTGGGCGCGAGCTCGCGCGCCAACCCGGAGCGATGCCCGCGGCGTCAATCGAACAATTCCTGCGGCAGGCGCTGTAGTTCCAGGGAGAGATCGCCGCCAAGGTCGCGCGCCGGGCCTGGTCTGCCATTCGTCCTCCTCCCCGAAACGACCCAAGGACAAGCACGAGGAGGGCTCGCCTTGCCAGCGGAAATGATTCGGCAGAACTGCCCGGAGCAGCCGCTTTCAACCCTCCGCCTTTTTGTCTGGCTCATCCACCGCTTCCTTGCTCGCGAAGTCGTCACTGGAGTGCAACCTTTTGATTTCGGCGAGGAGCGTCTCGTGATCGTCGGCCACAGCGATCATCACACCGTCTTTCGAGCCTGATATTGCCGCCAGCCAGCGCCCCTCCTTGAGCCCCTTCCATTTCTTCAGGGCGGGATCATTGGCGTTTTCAGGCGCAGTGGTGTCGTAAAGCGCCCCGTAGACCGTCCGATTGTCATCGGTCTTCGGGCCGTTGGCAATTTCACCACTTTCACCCAACGAGTTCATCTTTGAGTGGAGGTTGATCTGCAGGGCTTTCATTTTTGCTTCAAGAGCAACAGACTATTGTTCGTCACACAATGACCACGAAAAACCTCCTTGTCGCTGTCGATTTTAGCGAGGCCTCAAATCTCGTTGTCGACAAAGCGCGCGAGCTTGCCCAGCAGCTTACGGCGCGAATCGTCTTATTGCACGTTATGGAGCCCAAGGCCGTCCCTGTGCCAAAACGAGACAGCAAGGGCGCCATCGGCGCTGCCTGGCCTTTGCAGACCCCGAAACGCCTCTCCGGTATCAAGGCGCGACTCAATTCTCTGGCCAAACCTTTGAAAGTCCTCGGCATCGAAGTGGAATCTGTCGCTGTCGCCGGCCTCCTCCTTGATGAAATTCTCGATCAGGCGGGCAAGTATCGTGCCGACTACATCATCCTTGGGTCTCATGGCCACCCGGCAGCGCGCCACCTCGCAACAGGAAACCTTACCACGGGAATCCTGTCGCGGCTTGCGTGCCCGTTGATTATCGTGCCGGTAAAAGCCGGCGCCTCGCAGTAATTCTGGAAGTCTCTTTCGGCATTTGATCGAGGACATTCTCCGGAAGTCTTTGAGGGCGCCCCCATCTTGTTTCCGTGCGATTTTTCCGTTGGCGCCCTAAAAAGAATGGGTCGACACTGCTTAATGACCGCTTACCAACGGGTGGGAGTCGCTTCGGATTTCTCGCCGACGTTCACCGCCGTGCTCGCAGAAGCCAAGCGCTTTGCCAGCCATTGCGGTGCGGATCTGGAGATCGTTCACGCGGCGGCTTTTGACTCGGAAAAGGAAAGGCGGTTCCTCGGTACGCTTGGCCAGAGGGCGCAAATTCGGTGGGTCCAGGGGGAAACGATAGCCAGCGCCCTCATCGCGGCGGTGGATGACTTCGCCTATGAGCTTCTCATCGCCGGAACCCTTCACCGCGAGACGGACGACAAGCCTTTCACCGGCGACGTTGCGCGCGAGTTGCTGCACAATGCACCCTGCGATCTTCTGCTCGTTCCGCGGCCCCTGGAAGAGCCGCTCGCGCCGGAGCATATTGTGTTTGCCTTTGAGCCCGAGCCGGAGGAGGAGAACGGCGAACTGCTGCGGCAGACGGTCGAGGTCCTGCGCCCGCGGCGCGTCACCATCGCCATTACGGACACCCCTTTCGCTCCGGCAATTGCCGCCTCGCGCGGACAGCAGCCAAGAGACCTCGAACTCTCGCTCGAAGATCTGGCGGACTCACTCGCGGGGCACGAAGTTGAAATTGACGGACGCGTGGTGACTTCCATCACGGGCTACGCTCTCTGCGAAACGGTGCAGGGGCTCGAGGCCGATTTGCTTGTCGTCAAGGCCGAACCGGACGGCGTGCTCCCCATGCACATGGACTGGTTGTACCAAGTGATCCCGACGCGCCTGCTCAGGGTGCGCAAGCGCCGCAAGCAACCAGCCGCCAAACGCTTTGCCAACAGCTGAAAGCGCACTATCCGGAGGACTCGCGCGATGAGCCGAAACTACTCCACCTTCAACATTCCGCCATCGACGAAGTAGGTCGAACCCACCGAATAGCTGGCCCGATCTGAGCACAGGAAAACGAAAAAGTTCGCCAATTCCTCCGGCGTTCCGAAGCGGGCGATCGGGGCATGTTCCTTCGCGACCGAATCAAGATAGCCCTGCCAGTCACCGCCCTTGTCGGCGGTCAGTTGTTTCGCCGTCTTGATCCAATCCGGAGTCAGGATCAGGCCAGGGTTCACAGTGTTCACCCGGATATTGTCTTTGACCAGCTCAAGGGAAAGGGTCTTCGAAAACATCATCAGTGCCGCTTTGGTCACATTGTAGATGGGCTCGTACCAGAGGGGCTGAACGGCGCAAATTGATGCGTTGTGCAATATGACCCCACCGCCGCGTTGGCGCATAAAGGGAACCAATCCGCGCGCAAGCCTCACTGCGGCCATGACATGAATATTCCAGTAAAATTGCCATTTTTCATCAGGCGCCTCCATTATCGTCTCATTGCTGCCGGTCCCTGCGTTGTTGATCAGGATATCTGCGCCACCAAACTCCTGTTCCGCGGCACGAACAACCGCCTCGATATCCTTCGCAACGGCGACGTCCGCAGCCACGCCAAGAGCCCGGACACCGTAGCGTTGCCTGATTCGCTCGGCTTCGGCATTGAGCCGCTCCGCCTGGCGGGCCACCAGGAGCAAGTGGGTGCCTTCGCTTGCCAATGCTTCGGCTACTGCCAAACCGATTCCGATACTGCCGCCAGTGATAACGGCTACTTTGTCTTTAAGATGGAGGTCCATAAATGAGGGATTTTGGGGTTCATAAATTCTATCTCGTCAGCGGGGGTTCGATCCAGCCTTAAGGTGCACGAACGGCTAGATCAGCCGTTTTGAGTTTTGGACAAGGCATTGCCAAATACCAGCGGCGGTGGACAAAAAAATGCAGGCCGTCGCAACGAATGCTGCGGCGGCCTGCTGTTCCCCCCAGAACAACGTGTATAAAGCATTACGCATGCCAGGGACAAAACGGATGGAGCGGCGATTCAATGCCGCGGCGATTGACTGGCTGTCCCGCGCCACATCCATGAGCCGCGTTTGAATGGTCGGAGCGACAACGCCGGCCAGCTTCCCTTTCCTTTCTCCTCACAGGTTTCTCCATGTTGCGAGAAGCTCCTCGAGGCGATCAAGGCATTGCGTCCAGCCGCCCTTATGGCCGTCGCGCGATTCGATGGTTGCAGACGCCGAGAGGACCTTTTTGTTGCAAATCGGTTGAAATGAAGGTGGTGCTTGCGCCCGTGCTTCCGGCTCGCGCCAACCTCAAACCCTGCGGCTTATAGATTCCAGGCGGCCCGACGAACGCAAATGTGATCAACCCTCCGACTTGGTGGATGAATGAGCTGCAAGCGCTTTGATGGGCCTCGGGATGGCGTGCGAACCCTGGGCACGTTCAACAGGGAGGGCGAGGCTCCTGCCGAGCCGTAGCTTCTGTCTCTCACGACTCCTCACGTCGTCGCCTACGGTAATACGGCTCGGGAGGAGCCTCGCCCTCCCTTGCAATTTTGAGCAAGGCGTAGAACCCCGGCACGGCGGGCCAGGTTGCGGAGCGAGTCCAGCGTTCGAGGACGCGCGGCAGTCGTCAAATTTGGCTCGCTTAAAAACTGACAAGGGATTAGTGAGAACCGCGGATATGCATCGTAAAGTGAAAGTTCTCATCGCGCGCTGGCTTGCCAGGCGCATGGAAAGCCGCACTCGCCGGCTCCGCCGCGCTCTTCGCGACCATCAGCGCGCCGAATTGGGCCGCATTCGCGCCGCCGATCGCCGCGCCCGCGGCCTGCGGCTCTACGCCGCATGGTCGTGCGAAGAAAGAGAGACGATCGGCTACAGAACGGTCGTGCCCTTGCATCCATCCTCTCAAAAAATCGCGGCCTGATAGCAGTCGCTATCGCTCGCGCGACTGCTTCGTAGGCGACGACGCAAGGAGTCGCGAGCCAGCCCCGCAGAGAACCGCCTCAACCTATCCGGGCATTCCCTCCAGAACCCGGACAACTTCAGGACGTTGCTGGTTGAAGACATCACAGACATGATCGGCGAAGCCGGCGCCAGCCTCGCTGTAAAGGTCGAAGGCGGTGTCAACGCCCACGGCGCGCAGTTCCTTCACTTCGTCGTCGAACTTGGCGATTGCGGCGACCACGCCCTTGAAACTGTGCCTCTTGAGTGTCTGAGCGGCGTGCAGATTGGCGCTGTGCTTGGGCATGGCAAGAATGACCAGATCGATCCCCTCCTTGAATTGCACGCGCTCCCAGAAATCGGAATCCGTCGCGTCCGCCAGCACAACGTTGCGGGCGGCGCTTCGATGCACATCCACCTGCGCAGCATCGCGATCGAGGCCGATCACGCGTTTCGGAAAGCGCTTTTCAAGAACGGTGTAGGCGGCGAGCCCGACGCGTCCCATTCCAAAAATGGCAATGCGTTCGCCCTCGATCCGCACCGGCAGGTCATCGGGATGGGAGCCCGGCGTTTCAAAGCTGTGGAGCCAGGAACTAAGCCTGTCGTAGAGCAATTCCGCTTTGCGATTGAGCGGTGCGGCGGCGAGGAAGCTGAGAGAAAGCGCGATGGCTTCAATGGTAAGCCAGTCCTCCCGCATCCATCCTTTGGCCACGGCAAGCGCGATAACGATGAGGGCGAACTCGCTGTAGGAGCCGAGACTAAGCCCGGCGATCCAGGCCGTGCGCGCGCGCAAATGAAACCGCGTCAACAGCGCGAAAAACAATGCGATCTTAAACGGTATCAGCAGGACAAGAAGAGACGCCACGGTGACCTCCCGCCAGTCGGGCAATCCCTTGAGTCCAATGGTCAGGAAGAAACCGACAAGCAACAGGTCGGTCAGTCCGATCAACGACTTAGCGAGTTCCTTGGACTTGGGATACTGGCCGATGAGCACACCGAGAAACAAGGCGCCAAGGTCGCCCTTGAGTCCCACGGACTCAAAACCGTTCCAGCCGAGCACCAGAGCCAGAAACAACCCGCAGAGAGTGATCAACTCGCCATGACCCGAACGCTCCATCAACCATCCCATCGCCGGACGCAGCGCGAGCAGTCCCGCAAGCAAACCCAGCGAGATCCAGGAGGGAAGCTTCCCGCTCGAAGCGCTCAGGAAGATCACCGCGATGAGGTCCTGCATGATCAGAATTCCCACGGCCACACGTCCATGCAGAGCCCCCATTTCGCCGCTTTCCTGGAGCGCCTTGACGGCGAAAACGGTGCTTGAAAAACTCAATGCAAGCGCCAGCAGCAGCGCCGTCCAGATCGTGAGCGATCCAAAGAGGGGCGCGCCGAATGCCCGGAGACCCAGAAAAATCAACCCGAAGGCGGCGGAGGTCCCCGCGATGTGCAAGCTGGTTCCGGCCCAGATTTCGGGCCGCAGGAGGCCGCGCAGGCGCAGCTTCAGACCGATCGTGAAGAGCATGAGCGTCACGCCGAGATCGGAAATGGTCTCCAGGGTCTCGCCACCACGCTGCCCGAGGGCGTGCAGCACGAAAGCCGGAAATCAGGAAGCCCACCATCGGCGGCAGCCCGAACTGCTGGGCAATCAATCCGAAGAAAAACGCAACGGCGATAAGCAAGGCGTCCATGATTTTGTCTTATAATCATCCGTCTGGCGGGAACGCGGGGTTCCGGCGAAACGGCAGACAGCCTTGACAGAATCCCAGCCGCAAGTCCATCCGCTGAACTTGGAAGATCGAATCTACCGTAGGCGACGCGTAAGGAGTCGTCAGTCCAACTTCGTAAAAATCAAGGCAGTCGCGACAATATTTCATCCCTGATCGTCCCGTTCTTCCTGATGGCACGAAACACGCCCGCGAACGCGTCAAGCTCGAGGAATGGCCTTGCGAAGTTTGTGGGTCTTTTTGCGCCGTTCTTCGAGTTCCCACTTCACGGGTTCGATCTCGCCCTCGGTGCTCCACCATTTCGCGCCAGTCCAGATGCCGAGCATTCTCCTGCCATTGGAGAGCCAAACACGGACGGCCTTATAGGCTACTGGCTTTGGATCATAAACTACTTTGGAAGTCATTTTGCTTACGACACTGACAGTAAACGTTTCCATATTTTCCCGGACCCTGGGGAGAGATCGTAGGCCCGGCACCAGACGGGCGCAAGGACTATTTGGCCCGACGCAGGACCAGACACGGTGCGTCAGCGCCCATTCGGCCCATGGATCACGGATCCGCAGATGGACGAGATGGAAGACCAAAACGCCTGCAATCGAGGTGCGGGTTTCCTGGCATAGTCAGTAACAATCCTTTGTGACACGAGAGCCCTTGAGCATCGGCAAGCCTATTCGCGATGATACGGATATCGCTCGCATCAACGAATTGCAACGAGATTGTAACAATGGGGCAATTCTCCAAACGAGCCGCATACTCCTATGCTCGCCAAAACGCTGCAAAGACGACCTCCAAGCATTTCGGAAATGAACAAACTCAACCCGCATGTGATGACGAAAGGACCGGGCGTGAATTTTCGCCAGCGTCGTCCGAATTGAAGAGGTGAACATCGTCGAGTCCACTGTTTTTTACGAGTCGTGGCTGGCGGACCAAACCAGTCTGCAAAACAAGCAGCTCGACAGGAAACACGAGCAGATGGCCTCGGGTCCCTTCCGGTTTCTTCGCGCAACCTTCTATCGGTGGCTCCAACGGTGGCGCAAAGTGTGCGCCAATCTGCACGGACGACAGGAGGACGCTCTTCTTGCCGTGGGAGATTTGCATGTCGAGAACTTTGGAATCTGGCGCGATTCCCGGAACCGCCTCGTCTGGGGAATAAACGACTTTGACGAAGCCTGCCAGTTGCCGTTTACGCTCGATCTCGTTCGCCTCGCCACCAGTATCCTCCTCGCCGCCGAGGCAGTCGAAATTGAAGCGCCTAGCGACACGGTCACCGAGTATCTCATCGCGGGATATGAGGACGGCATCAAAGCGGCAGGCGCGCCGATACTGCTTGAGGATGGGATCTGCAACGAGTTGCTGGCTCTCGCCAGCGCCGTGAAGGAGCCGCCGGAACGCTTCTGGATCAAAACGCTGAATGACGATGATAATCCCGAGATCAGATCCAAAGAGCTTCCCAAGGGTCTCGAAGACATTTTTCGCTCCGCCCTTCCGCGCGGAAGCGCGCCAGTTTACCGCAGACAACGAAGGCCGGGTGGACTCGGCAGTCTCGGGCGCCGGCGTTACACGGCAGTCCTAAAGCAAGGTGACGGTTCCTGCACCGCGCGCGAGGCGAAAGCGCTCGTTCCCTCCGCACTTTCCTGGCTTGAGATGCGACCGGCGGCGACTTCACTGTCCGCCACGATGCTTCAACGGGCCGTGCGCAGCCCTGATCCCTGGTTGGTGGTCCACGATCGCTGGTTGGTGCGCCAACTGACGCCCGATGCGGTCAAGATCGGGCTTCCCGCCTCCCGGGAGGACTCTCGCCTGGTCTTTGCGCCGGCTCTGCTCCGTGCCATGGGATTCGAAACGGCGAACATTCACCTCGGCAGTCGAAGCCCTGACGACTTGCAGAAAGCTCTGGAGCGCCTACGCCTCGACCTGGGCGACGGCTGGCTGGCAACGGCGACCGGGCGAATGGAGAAGGTCACCCGCAAGGACTATCTGACGTGGATGAAATACTGGATGCGTCACTTGCGTAAGTCGGAGAGCGACGAATCCTGACGGCGGATTTGGAGGCCGGAGTCCAACAGCCAGAATGCCATGCACTGGACTCGTCAATTGCTATCCGCTGATGGTCCCTGATGCCGAGTCATGGAATTTGCTCTGATAGATGCCATCGGCCCGTTCTTTCGCGGACTTACCAAGCGGAAAATCAACTGGTCCAAGATTCCCTTCGCACGCCTTGCCACGGCCGGCCCGGAACGGGAGACGCAGTGGCAAGCGATTCGGGCCGATCTCGAAATCTTTGCCGGGAAAGTCGCCGGACTGGGCTACAACGCCGTTTCGCTGGATGACGTCGCGCATCTTTCCGATCACCCTTGGTTCGAACCCGAGGTCCGGGCGCGCAACGCCGTTTTACGAGAAGAATTTCGCGCACTCTTCGCGATCCTTCGTGCCAACCGCCTGCGCATCTACCTCACGGCGGACTTCGTCACTACGTCTGCCGGCGGTGATCGACCGCCTGAAGGACAGCGCCGACGCCACCACGGCATGGTTCGGCGAAGTCGCGGCCGCCTGCCTTGACGATTTCCCGGAGGTTGAGGGCATCATCCTGCGCATCGGCGAGGCCGACGGGCAGGACGTCGAGGACCCGCTGCGCAGCCGCCTCGTCTTGCGCACGGCGAACGAAGTCAATCGCATGCTTCATGCGCTCCTTCCCGTGTTCGAGCGACGCGACCGTCGCCTCATTTTCCGCACCTGGACCGTCGGCGCCTTCCTTATCGGGGACCTCATCTGGCATCGCGGGCGCCTTGCCTCCGCGCTGCGAGGCATCCAATCGCGCGTTTTTGTCCTTTCGATGAAATACGGGGAGAGCGACTTTTTCCGCTACCTCCCGTTGAATCGCCATTTCTTCGACATCGACCTGCCAAAAATCATCGAACTGCAAGCGCGCCGGGAATACGAGGGCGCCGGCGAGTACCCCTCCTTCATCGGCTGGGATTGCGAGCACTACGCGCGTGAACTCGCCGGCGCGCGGAACGTGGTCGGATTTTCTGTCTGGTGCCAGACCGGCGGCTGGCACGCTTTTCGTCGCCTGGCCTTCCTGGATCCAGACGCCATATGGATCGATCTGAACGCCACCGCCGCGCTCCGCATCTTCAAGGAAGGGGCCAGTGTCGAGCAGGTGGTCACCTCCTTTTTCGGCTCCGGCAAATCTTCCGCCGCCATGGAGCTGCTGAGGCTCGCCGAAGTCGCGATCCGTGAGCTCCTTTACATCGAGGAATTTGCCCGCCAGAAGCTCTTTTTCCGCAGGGTGCGCATCCCGCCGCTCCTCCATGTCTATTGGGATTCCCTCTTCATCAATCAACCTGTTCGCAGGATCCTCTTGCACTTCGTCCTTGAGCCCGACGAAGCCATCCGCGCGGGCGAAGCTGCCTTCACGCACTTTGACCGCATGCTTGAGCTTGCCAGTCAGATTGACCTGCCGGAGGAGGATTTGTTTTTCATGCGAGACACCTTCGCTCTCATTCTGCTCGCCCGGCGGTACTACCTTCTCCCCCCCGATGCGGAGCTGGATGACGCCATCAGGTCAGCAAAACGGGCCTACAAGGCGCGGTGGCCGCGAACCCTCCGCCAGAGATATCGCATTCGTCTTGACCTCGAGCCCGCGCGGCTGAATCGCCGCACGGTCAACTGGCTCCTGGGATTACTTGTCAGGCGACACCGCGGCTATCGCCATGTCCTCGACCGTCTGTTCACCCTCAACGCTCTTTCCCGGATCTACTTTCTGTTTCGCGCCCACCATCAGAAGGCCCTTCCAAAATTCCTCCGAAAAACCGCTATGGGCATCGATAGCCTTTTTCGATAGATCCGCACGCCTCGGCAGGGGCAGGTTACGACATTGTCACATCTTCGCCGTCGCGGGATCCGACGGGCGGGTGTAGGCTTTTTGCTAGTGTCCTCTTTTCTATGAGCAGCAGCCTTGTCCACGAAATTGAGCGGGCAATCACGCGCCTCGAGCCCATCCGGCTCGATGTGTCGCAAGCGGAGGAGCATTTTCGAAGCGAACTGGATCACGTCCATTTGGGTCACCTTGAAAGCGCCCGAAATCTTGCCCACTATTTGAGCCTGCGCGGCCACGACTTGCGCGAACTGCAGTATGATCTCGGCCGGCTTGGACTCAGTTCGCTCGGCCGCCTCGAATCCCACACGCTCGCCACGCTCGACGCTGTTCTTGCCGCGCTCCACAAGCTTGCGGGGAAAGACTGGTCCGGACGCTCCATCGAAGAAACGTTCGCCGAATTTGATGAGGGCTCGAGTCGGCTGGAGAAGAACACGCATGAAAGCACTCGGCGAGGCTCCGGTCGACCGAAGAGTTCGTATCATGGTCACCATGCCGAGCGAAGCTGCCAGCGATCCCACCATGGTTCGCGATTTCTTGAGTCACGGAATGGATATCATGCGCGTGAACTGCGCTCACGATGGCCCCGACGAGTGGCGCCGCATGGTCGAGAATCTGCGCCTCGCCGAGAAGGAAAACGGCAAGTCCTGCCGGATCGCCTTTGACCTTGCAGGTCCCAAGCTGCGAACCGGTCCCGTTTCCCCGGGCCCGGGAATTATTCGCTGGAAGCCGGCGCGAAACGAGCTTGGACAGGTCACCGCCCCCGCCCTTATCTCCTTCCACACGCAGGCCAGTTATCAGGACGGCCGCACAATCGCAATTCCGGTCAAGGGCTCGATTTTCGAGCATGTCCAGAGGGGAGATTTCGTCGAGATCACAGACACCCGCGGCCGCGAGCGCACCCTCCAGGTTGTGGACGTCGATGAATCGTCCTGCGTTTGCACCAACGATCGCACCGGCTACGTCATCCAGGGAACGAAGCTGCGCCTCCTGCGCGGAAAGGAAATTCTCTGCGAAGACGAGGTCGGCACTCTGCCGGTTCTCGAGCACTGCCTTTCGCTCAGCGCGGGAGACGACCTGCTGCTGACGCCTGCGGAGGTTCCCGGAAAGCCGGCTGTGCACAACGAAGACGAGGTTATTTACCAGCCCGCACAGATCGGTTGTTCGCTGCCGGAAGTCTTCGCGGACGCAAGGCCTGGTGAGCGCATATTCTTCGACGACGGCAAGATCGGCGGGATCATTCGCAAGGTCCACCAGGACAGCGGCGAACCCCGGCTCGAAATAAAAATCACCCATGCCGCAAACGGCACGGCCAAACTCCGCGCGGAAAAAGGCATTAATCTGCCCGATACCAAGCTGCGCATTTCGGCGTTGACGCCCAAGGACCGCCAGGATCTTGAATTTGCCTCCGCGCAGGGCGACTTGATCTCCCTGTCGTTCGTCCGGCGCCCCGAAGACGTGGCGGAGCTCATCCGTGAACTCGACGACCTCGGGGCCGCCGATACAGGCATCATTCTCAAGATCGAGAATCGTCGCGCGGTGGAAGCCCTTCCACAAATTCTCCTGACGGCCATGCGCCGGAAGCGGATTGCCGTGATGGTGGCACGAGGCGATCTCGGAGTGGAAATTGGCTTCGAAAGAATGGCTGAGATCCAGGAGGAAATCCTCTGGTTTTGCGAGGCCGCCCACGTGCCAGTTATCTGGGCAACGCAGGTGCTGGAATCCCTTGCCAAACACGGATTGCCTTCGCGAGCCGAAGCGACCGATGCCGCGATGTCGGGCCGCGCCGAGTGTGTGATGCTTAACAAGGGCCCGCATATCCTGCTGGCCCTCGATTTCCTTTGCGATGTCCTCGCACGCATGAGGGGGCACCAGACGAAAAAGTCAGCCCTCATGCGAAAGCTTAACGTGGCGGAAATGGCCTTTGAGTAAAGGCCAGCCGCCGCACCGGGGCGCCGACCCTAAGGCAGCGCGCAGCCAGATGCCGGAAGAAGTCTCGATTTTAGGCTCGGCGATCCACTTTTCAGCATGAAGAACATCCCAAGAAAAAGACGAAGGCAACGCAGCGAAGGATCGCACGCGACCGGCGAAGGTCACGAATTGGAAAGACTCCTGGAGCGAATTCTCGCGCAAAAGCCCTCGCAAGGGTCAGTAACCTGGGGCAAGGATTTCCCGCGATATCCTTATCGAAGGTTCATTGAGTGATTCGAGAGGTTCTCGACTCCTCACGTCGTCGCCTACATTCGGCACAGCCATTCTCCGGTAGGTCGTGATAGTCCGGTAGCCGCCAATTAAAGCCCGGCGGGCTGAGGCCCACTAAGATCACTACGCCGCGAAGTGAGTCGAAGGAAAGGTTCGTTGTGACGAATTCTTCACAAAACTGTAAATGCAGAAGCCTTTTCCTACCTGTTGGCGCGAACAACGTCCATGAAAGAGAACGAGCTTAGCTCGCGGCTTCTGAAAACGTATTGGATACCCATTCAAGTCAGGAAGGCGGACTCCATCGAAATCTACACGAAGTCGGGAACGGATTCGGAAAGGACGAATGCGGACAAAACGACAACGCACGTCTTGCATTGGGGCGTTGATCATACGGTATGGGACCCCGACGAGAGAGTTCGCCTTCTTGTCCCCGGACTTCGTCGATGCCTTTTCGTCTGGCTCCAGACAACTGACGTTTTCTTCACGATGAAAACGATTCTCAAGGCCCGATGAAAATCCAGATTGTTTCGATTCACAACGCAGGCGAGCTCGATCAGGAATACGTTTCCCTGGAGGCAAAGGAGAAATGCAAAGCCTTTTCCGACCTGTTGGCGCGAACAGTGGAAGAAAGAGAAGGAGCTTAGCTCGCGGCTCCGAACAGCTACAAGTCGGGATCGGAAATAACTGAACACCTCGTCGACCCGCCTGCAACCGGACGGCACACCGAAAGAGCCGAAGATCTGTCCAAGAGCGGAATATGACACCCCTCGCGAGTCCGCGAGGACATAGGATCTCTCTGTGAGATAGCCGGAGGCAGGCATGACGCACCGCGCCGTTATCCCTTGCCAGGGTTCCGCGTCATGGTCATCATGCCGCCGTTGAAGGTTGCGTGTATTTGCCGGATGTCATGCGGGATACAATCCTTGTTGTCGAAGACGAAGCCGATGTGGCGGAACTGCTGCGTTATAATTTAAGCAAGGCTGGTTTCGGCGTTCTCATTGCCGGCGATGGTCTTAGGGGGCTTGAACTAGCCAGGAACGAACGTCCCGCCGCCGTCGTGCTCGATCTGAGACTTCCTGAGATGGATGGATACGCGGTATGCAAGGCGCTCAGGAATGACTCCGACACGGATGAGGTTCCCATTGTCATACTGACTGCCCGAACCGAACCCGACGAGAGGATTCACGGTTTGGAGATCGGCGCCGACGACTATATGACCAAGCCGTTCAGTCCACGCGAGCTCGTTTTACGCGTCCAGGCGGTCCTGCGGCGGTCGCGCCCAGGCGCACGAAAGCAAATTCTGGAGGTAGGCGACTTTCAATTGGATAAAAGTAACTTCCATATTCGGCTCGAAGGGCGGCGGCTCGAGTTGACCACAACCGAGTTCAAACTCCTCTCCACCCTGATCGAGCGTCGCGGACGCACCCAGTCGCGCGGGATCTTGCTCAACGATGTTTTGGGCTACCAGAATTCCATGGATACGCGGACGGTGGACACTCATATTCGCCGGCTGCGCGAAAAGCTTGGAAGGCACGCTCCGTGGCTGCAAACGGTCCGCGGCGAAGGCTATCGCTTCAACACGGTCCTGGTCGATTGATCACTCTCATAGCGAAGCCGGCGCGGACCCTTGCTTTGCCACTCGCGCGCGGATAGCGCTGGGCGCCGGAAGCCTCAGCGACCCTTCCACACTAACGGGACCTGCCTGCCAGGCAATCGACTGTGTGACAACATTGTCACATGATGCGGGTTGCCTGTCATTCGCACCTGCCGGAAAATTCCGAAAAACCGTCAAACCTCGGACGCGGGAGGTAAACGCGCGTGCTCGTTCCTCTTTCGTGAATATCATTGAGTCCACCCAATCCTACGAGGCGTGGTTGTCGGAGCAAACCGAGTTGCAAAAAAGGGGGATCGACAGAAAGCACGAACAGATGGCTTTCGGCGCCTTCCCTTTCTTCGCGCCACATTTTACCGGTGGGCTCAAAAGTGGCGCAAAGAGTGCAGCGATTTGTACGAGCGAGACGAAGACGTGCTGCTTGCCGTCGGGGATCTGCATGTTGAAAACTTCGGCATCTGGCGAGACTCCCGGGAACGACTTGTCTGGGGCATCAACGACTTTGACGAGGCGTGCCAATTGCCGTTTACGATCGACCTGGTCCGCCTTGGCACCAGCATCATTCTGGCAGCCGAGGCGGCAGGTATTGAAGTCTCGATGGGCAAGGTCGCCGAATTCCTCATCGCGGGCTATGAGGAGGGTTTGAAGGTGGGAGGCCGTCCAATCCTCCTCGACGAAGGAGACTATCACGAACTGCTGGCGTTGGTGTGCTGTGTGAAGGAAGACCCTGCGGTTTTCTGGCCTCGAAAGCTCGCCGATGACGACAACCCCGAGATAGCCGCCAAGGATCTCTCCGGCTGGCTCGAGGATATTTTCTGTTCGTCATTCCCGTCCGGCGTCAAGCTGGCCTATCGCCGGGAAAGAAAGCCAGGAGGACTCGGAAGCCTCGGCCGTCGACGCTACATCGCGTTCTCGAAGAAAGGTCGCAACCACTACATTGCCCGCGAGGCAAAGGCACTCGTCCCTTCCGCCTTGTCCTGGCTGCAAAAGCGGCCCACTGCGAAGTCGCTGACCGCCACGCTCCTTCAGCGGGCGGCGCGCAGCCCTGATCCCTGGCTGCAAGTCCATGATCGCTGGATCGTCCGCCAACTGGCGCCGGACGCGGTCAAGATTGAGCTTCCCGCTTCCCAGGAGGACTCCCGCCTTGTGTTTGCACCTGACGTGATCCGCGCCATGGGTTTTGAGACCGCTAACATTCACCTTGGAAGCAAAAGCCCGGGCGACCTGCAGGCGGCGATGGATCGCCTGCGCCAGGACTTGGGCGGCGATTGGCTGATAACGGCGACCGGGCGCATGGCGAAAGTGACACGCCAGGATCACGTGGAATGGACAAAATCCTGGAGCCGTCATTCGAGCGGCAGAAAGTAAGAGCCGGAATCCCTCCCATGTTGCTCAAACGAAGAAGAATTAAGGGAACCCAGAAAAGAAAAGCGACAGTGGGGACACCGCCGCTCGCGCGAGCGACACCGCAAATGAGGGTGAGTCGATTTTCCCACGACGCTTCGATCTTCGCTTTCGCTCGCGCAAACTATAGCGCCGATGTCCCCATCGTCGCAACGGCCTGCGTCCGCCTCGCGAGTGAGGGAATGCGCGCTCCGCGGCGCACCTGCTGATGGTCGAACTTCCGGACACGGCGGGACTGATTTGCGGCTTCCGGTTCCATCCGGACAGCCCTCCTGAGTCGCTGAATTGGGGCAGTTCCGAGCCTGGACGGTGCGTCGACGGTTCCGCATGGCTCCACTTCAGCCTCGCAGATGTCCGTGCACAAAAGTGGATCGCCGCCTGCGAGCGAATCCCGCCGCGCGGGCGCGAGGTGCTTCTCGACACAGACTCTCATATTCACATGGAGCCTGCCGGACGCGGATTCGCAGGCGTCCTTGGCGATTTGCATTACGAATTTGACGCCGATCCGGATCGCGTTGGAGTCATGCGGCTCTATGTCGACGAGGATTTCGTCGTCACCGCGCGTCTTCATCCGCTCAAGGCGGTGGACAAATTGCGCGTGGAGGTCCGCAGCGGGCTGCAGATCGCGACGACCATGGGTCTCGTAATTCGGCTCGTCGAGGATGTGACGGATACGCTCACGGCGGTCGCTGTCGAGCAGGGGGAAATTGTTGACGAAATCGAGGATCAGGTTCTCAAGAATCGCTTCTTGCGGGAGAGTGAGGACCTGGGCCGGGTGCGCCGCCTGCTCGCCCGCTTGCGCCGCCATATAGACGCTCAGCGCCATGCGCTGGGCCACCTTGCCCATCGTCCTCCTGCGTGGTTCCGCGACGACGAAACGTCTGATCTGCGCCGCTCGATCGAGCGGCTCAGCGGGGTCTCACAGGATCTGGAATCCATCCAGGAACGCGCTCGATTGCTGCAGGACGAGATCGCCGGCCGGATCGGTAACGCTACGAATCAGAACCTCTACATTGTCTCCCTGCTCACGGCGATTTTTCTGCCGATTACTCTGATCACGGGGATCTTTGGTATGAACGTCGGCGGCCTGCCCTTTCTCGAACAAGACACCGGCTTCGCCTGGGTCATCGGCCTGATGCTACTGACCGTCACAATCTCGCTCGTGCTTCTGCACTGGCGACGGTTCTTTTAGACTAGATAGACACCGGCTCGACCTTCCAAATATCACGCGCGTATTCCTTGATCGTGCGGTCACTTGAGAATTTTCCCATCCGAGCCGTGTTGAGAATAGCCATTTTTGCCCAGCGTGATTTTTCATGGAAGGCCGCGTCCACCTTTTTCTGGCATTCGCTGTAAGACTCGAAGTCCGGCAGACAAAGGAAAGGGTCACTGTAACAAAGATTATCGCGGAGCATACTCAATACACCGGGCGGCTCATCGGGAGTGAAGTAGTTGGACCCCACCCAATCCACGACGGCGCGCAACTCCTCGTTCTTTTGCAGGTAATCCTGCGGATTGTAACCCTTCGCGAAAATCTCGGCGACCTCTTCGACGGTCAATCCGAAGATGAAGATATTGTCGTCACCGACTTCCTCCTTGATCTCGACGTTCGCGCCGTCAAGCGTGCCGATCGTCAAGGCCCCGTTGAGAGAGAGTTTCATGTTGCCGGTACCCGACGCCTCCTTGCCCGCCGTCGAGATTTGTTCGGAGAGATCAGCCGCGGGCACGATGCGCTGAGCGAGCGACACCCGATAGTTCGGAAGGAAGGCGACTTTGATCCTGCCTTCGACGCGCTTGTCGTTATTGACGACCTTTGCGACGGAGTTGATGGCTTTGATGATACACTTTGCCAGGTCGTAGCCCGGCGCCGCTTTGGCGGCGAAGATGAAGACGCGCGGCGTGATATCGAGGCCGGGATTTTGCAGGAGGCGCCGGTAGAGCGCCAAGATATGCAGGAGGTTCAGGTGTTGGCGCTTGTATTCGTGGAGTCGCTTGATTTGGACGTCGAAAAGCGCGGCCGGATTGACGCCGACACCGCAGTCCTTCTCGATGATGCGCGCGAGATCGACCTTGTTGGCGTGCTTGACGGCCATGAAATCGCTCTGAAACTGCGGGTCGTCGGCGAATTGCTCAAGCGCGCGAAGCCTGTCGAGGTCGCGCTCCCAGCCATGCCCGATTTTTGAAGTAATAAGCTCGCTGAGGCGGGGATTGCAAGCGAGGAGCCAGCGGCGCGGAGTAACGCCGTTGGTCTTGTTGTTAAATTTGCCCGGATAGAGAGCGTCAAACTCGGGAAAGAGATCCTTTTTAAGAAGCCCGGTATGCAACGCGGCCACGCCGTTGACCGAATGGCCTCCCACCACCGCGAGATGCGCCATCCGCACCATCTGAACAGGGCTTTCTTCAATGAGAGAAAGGATCTGCTTTTTCTTCGCGTCCCCAGGCCACTTCGCTTCCACTTCGTCCATGAAGCGCTTGTTGATCTCGAAAATGATCTGCAGGTGCCGCGGAACGACCTTTTGGAAAAGTCCCACGCTCCATTTCTCCAGGGCTTCCGGAAGGAGGGTGTGATTGGTGTAGGAAAAGGTGCGTGTGACAATGGACCAGGCCTTGTCCCAAGGCATCCGGTCTTCATCGTGGAGAATGCGCTGGAGCTCGACCACAGCGATAGCCGGGTGGGTATCATTGAGCTGGATGGCCACCTTCTCCGGGAAGTCTTCCCAGTCCTCGTTCGTCCGGCGAAAACGGCGAATGATGTCCTTGAGCGAGCAGGCCACGAAAAAGTATTGCTGGAGCAGGCGCAGCTCTTTCCCGCTTTCGGTCTTGTCATTCGGGTAGAGAACCTTCGAAATCGTTTCGCTTTGGTTCTTCTCGCGCACGGCTTCCTCGTAACCTCCCCGATTGAAGGCCTCAAAGTCGAATTCCTCCGACGCCCGGGATTCCCAGAGGCGCAGGAAATTGACCGTGTTGGTGCCGTAGCCGGGGACTGGAATGTCGTAGGGAATGCCAACCAGTTTTTTCCAGCCCGTCCAGCGCGGGACGTAATTGCCCCGATCGTCGAAAACATTCTCAACGAAGCCATAAACCTGGATCTCGGTCATCTGCTCCGGCCGGACGATTTCCCAAGGTGTTCCATATTGCATCCACGCGTCGGGCAGCTCGACCTGGTATCCGTTGCGGAATTCCTGCTTGAAGAGTCCGTATTGGTAATGGATCCCGTAACCTATGGCAGGATAGTCGAGCGTCGCCAGCGAGTCGAGGAAGCACGCCGCCAGGCGACCCAGACCACCGTTTCCGAGGCCCATGTCGTATTCCTCATTGCGAAGCTCTACGTAGTCGAGGCCGAGCTCCTCGAGCGCGTGCACCATGTCGTCGATGACCCCCGCGCTGTAGAGGCTATTGGAAAACAGGCGCCCCATGAGGAATTCCAAGGAGAGATAGTAGACGCGCTTGGCATTCGTGTCGTTGTCAACGGTGGCGGTGGCAATCATCCGTTCGACGACGATGCTTTGAACCGCCTTGCACGTAGCCAGCCACCAGTCGCGCTGTGTCGCGGTCGAGGTGTCGCGAGCCAGGCTGAATTTCAGGCTGTTCAGGATGAGAGCTTTGAGTCCGTTTACCGACTTGTCGAGCGAGGATTGAAATTCTGAGGCCATCGTGTCTGCGTTTAAAAGTGTGTATGATTTCGCACGTCAATTTGCAGTATAAAAAAAGTGCGAAGCGATAGCGTGAAGGCCCGATTTTCGTAACGTCCTGCCCTATCCGCGACGTCAGGAGTCAGTTCCGCCGCGCGCGGAAACCCCGTGCTCTCTCAGCCGGTCACCCGCGCGGCGTGGCGTACTTCCTCGGCGGAGATTGCGTACACGGTGTCTTCACAGATGTTCGACGCCTGGTCGCCGACGCGTTCCAGAAAGCGGGAAATGAAAATCAGGTCCATGTAGCTGGGAATGTGATTCGGATGATGGGCCATCAATTCGGTCATCCTGTCGGCGAACGTGCGATTCATCTCATCGAGCTGCCGGTCGCGTTCCTTGAGCGCGCGAGCCTGCTCGACATCGCGGTCGGCAAAGGAGCGCACCGCGTCCTTTACCATCGTTTCGGCGTAATGAAAGATCGGCTCGAGCTGGAGGATTTCGTCCACCGCGGGACGCGCAATCAACTTACGGGCCCGGCGCGCAATGTTCACCGCCTGGTCGGCGATGCGTTCGAGATTTACGCTCAGTTTCATCGTCGAAATCACGTCGCGCATGTCGGAGGCCACGGGCTGGAAGCGCAGCATGACGTTGATGCCTTCACGGTCAATCTGGACTTCCAGCGTGTCGACCTCCTCGTCGTCCGCGATGACCGTGTTGCACCAGTCTTCGTCGCGCTCGAATACGCCCTTTCGGGAGTTTTCCAGGTTGCGCTCGGTGAGGCTCGCCATCATCAAGGCGTCGTTGCGCAGGGAGCGCAGCGCTTCTTCGAAGGTGCTGAGAATATGAATATTCGGCATGGCGGCGGTGTCTGTGCTCATAGTGTTCCGGGCGCGGATCAACCGAATCGGCCCGTAATGTAGTCTTCGGTCTTCTTTTCGCTCGGATTGGTAAAAATCTTCTGCGTGTCGTCGTACTCGATGAGCTTGCCAAGATAGAAGAACGCCGTCCTGTCCGAACAGCGCGTGGCTTGCTGCATGTTGTGCGTGACGATCACAATGGTGAACTGGTGCTTGAGTTCGTGAATGAGATCCTCCACCTTCGCCGTGGCAATGGGATCGAGCGCGGAACACGGCTCGTCCATGAGCAGGATCTCCGGACGATTGGCAATCGCGCGCGCTATGCAAAGGCGCTGCATTTGCCCGCCGGAAAGTCCCAGCGCGCTGTCCTGCAGGCGGTCTTTGACTTCGTCCCAGAGCGCGGCGCCTTTCAGGCTGCGCTCGACCGTTTCGTCCAGAATGCTTTTGTTGCCAACCCCCGCGATGCGCAAAGAATAGACGATGTTTTCGTAGATCGATTTGGGAAACGGATTGGACTTTTGAAAGACCATCCCAATGCTGCGCCGCAAAGCAATGATCTCAATCTTCTTGTCGTAAATGCTCCTCCCATTGAGGAGGATGTCCCCTTCGTGACGCACCCCATCGATCAGGTCGTTCATGCGGTTGAAATTCCGCAGCAACGTGGACTTGCCGCACCCGGAAGGTCCGATGAAGGCGGTCACCTGGCGCTGCGGAATCTCCATGTTGATGCTGTAGAGCGCCTGCTTCTTGCCGTAGTAAAAGTTGAAATCGCAAGCTTTGAGGAAATCGGCGCGCTGATCGGCTGAACCCGATGTGGCGGCTGTTGCGGGCGCGGGCGCAGTGGGCGGCTGTCGCGGATCCATGGTCTTGGTCATATCGCGTTTATTTTCTGCGGAAGACGACCTGGGCAGTGATATTGGCTATGGTGACAAGAATCACAAGCACCAGGGACGCCGTCCAGGCCATCTTGACTTGATGTTCAAAGGGGAGCGTTGAAAAATTATAAATCAGAACGGACAACGAGGCCGTTGGCTCTCGCATCGATTGGATCCAGAACTGGCTGAAGAGCGCCGTGAAGATAAGGGGCGCGGTCTCGCCCGCCGCCCGCGCCACCGCGAGCATGATGCCGGTCATTATGGCGGGAAGGCTGTCGGGCAGAACCACGCGCCATATTGTCTGGAAATTCGTCGCACCCAGGCCGTAAGAGGCTTCCCGATAGGCCTTGGAAACGCCAAGCAGCGCCTGTTCGGCTGTCAGGAGAATCGTCGGCAGGATGAGGATCGCTAGCGCGAACCCGCCGGCCCAGGCGGAGAAGCCGCCTGTCGTGAGCACGATCACCGCGTAAGCAAATACACCGCAAATGATCGAGGGAATGCCGGTCAGGAGTTTGGCAACGAACCGGACAGCGTTTGAGAGCCGCGAGTAAGGGTCGTATTCGTTGATGTAAATGGCGGAAAGAATGCCAAAAGGTGTAGCCAGCACGAGCGCAATTCCGACCATGAGGAATGTCCCTATCAAGGCGTTGCCAAAGCCCCCGCCCGTCATGCCCGCAGCCGGCGGAAGCTCGGTGAAAACGCTCCAACTCAGCAGCGGCAGGCCGTTCTTCAAAACAAGAAAGACGATGGAAAAGAGAGGAACGAGCGTGAGAAGTGCCAGTCCCACGCATATCCAGCTCAGGAACTTGCTCAAGAGAGAGCGGGCGCCCGAACCGGCGGAATTCGCTCCGGAAAAGATGTCTGCGGGTTCTGCGATTGCGGTGCTCATCGTGAAATGCTCCAGGTTTTACCGGATTCCGGCAGTCTGCTTCTGCGTATAGCGGAGAACCGCCTCACCGGCCATATTGACGAGAAGAGTTAGAACGACCAGAAGGAGAGCGGCGTACATGAGTGAACTCACCTGGAGGCCCTCCGCCTCGCCAAACTGGTTTGCGAGCATGCCTGCCAGCGTGCCGGCGGGCGAGAGAAGCGACCAGGTCAGCCGCGAACTGTTGCCGATGAGCATCGCGATCGCCATGGTTTCCCCCATCGCGCGTCCCAACGCGAGAATGGTTGCGGCCACGATCCCGGGCGCGGCCGTCGGTAGGATGACTCCCAAGATCGCCTCCCACCGCGTCGAACCGAGAGCGTAGGAGCCTTCACGCAGCGTTGCTGGCACCGCAACGAGTGCGCTCCGGGAAATTGCCGTGATCGTGGGGAGAATCATGAGGGCCAGCACAAGGCTCGCCGTGAGCATGCTGTTGCCGTAGGCGGGCGGCGCGAAAATAGTGTTCAGAACCGGGATTTTCTCGAAGGCAACCACCGCCCACGCTCCAAACGCCTGAACGAGGGGAATGACGACAAAGATGCCCCAGAGCCCGTACACGACGCTGGGAATGGCCGCGAGCATTTCGACGGTAAAACGGACAAACTGCCGGGCGGGAAGAGGGAGAAAATCTTCGCTGAGGAAAATCGCGATTGCCAGCCCCAAGGGCAGAGCGAAAATCAGCGCGATCACTGAGCTCACCACGGTCCCAATCAGGAAGGGAGATACCCCGTAGATGTTGCGGTTCGGCACCCACTTCGAATTCGTCAGGAAGTCGAGGCCAAATTTCTGGATCGCAGGCACTGCCTGCCTTGTGATCTCGAAAATAATCCAGGCGAGGATGGCAACCGTCGCGGCAGATGCCAGCCAGCAAAGGGCCCGGAAAAGATCAGGCCGCTTTTTGAACTCCTTGATACCGCTTTGCTCGATCGTTGAAGCGTGGCTTTGCATAGGGCCCGACGGTCAGTCTACAAGGTTATTCGACGGTCGCCAGAGCGGCCTTGCCCTTTTCGACGACATTGGCTGGGAGTGGAATGTAGCCGAGTTCGGTTGAGAGCTTCTGGCCGTCGGTCAGTCCGTAGGTTACGAAGCCTTTGAGCGCCTCGGCCTTGGCGGGATCACTGTACTTCTTGTACAGCAACAGCCAGGTGAACGTCGCAATCGGATAGTCCTCGGCGCCCGAAGGGTCTTCGGGCCAGACACGCAAGTTCTCCGGAAATTGGACATTCGCAAGCGTCGCCGCGCCGCTGGCGTCGCTCGGCTTCACGAATTTGCCGCTCTTGTTTTGCAAGCTGGCCATCGAGACCCCGTTGTTCACCGCGTAGCCGTATTCCACATATCCCACGGTGCCCGGCGTCTGCTTGATCAATGCCGTGACCCCTTCGTTGCCCTTGCCCCCCGCGCCCACCGGCCACGTCACCGACTTGTCGGTTCCCACTTCATCGGCGAACTCCTTGCTGATCGCCGCCAGGTGCTTGGTGAATACGAAGGTCGTGCCGCTTCCGTCCGAGCGGTAGGCCACATTGATCGCCAGATCCGGCAGGCTCACTCCCGGATTTTCCTTCGCTATCGCCGGATCATTCCATTTCTTGACCTTGCCTAGAAAAATGCCCGCGTAGGCCTCCCGGGAAAGCTTGAGATCCGCAACACCGGGCAGATTGTAAGCGATCACGATGCTGCCCGCGGTCGCCGGGATCATCAACACCCCCTGCTTGACCTTGGCAATCTCCTCGTCGCTCATCGCCGCGTCGCTCGCCGCGAAATCCACCGTGCCTTGCGAAAACTGCTTCACCCCCGCGCCCGAGCCCACCGACTGGTAATTCACCTGCACCTTGGGATGCAGCTTGTTGTATTCGACCGCCCAGCGCTGGTAAAGCGGCGCGGGGAAGGAAGCGCCCGCACCGGAGAGTTGCTGGGCCATCGCGGAGACTGCGAAAATCGCCGAGACAAAGGTACCGACGGAGATGAGAGAGGTGATTTTCATGGGTGTGGTTGCGGACTACTCAACTGGTTCATGGCGAAAGCACCAAAGCCGGAATTGTAACAATTTCGTCACAACTTTGATAGAGCGTCCGGCTCCGGTTATGGCTTGGATGAAACGAAACGACATGCGCCCAAAATTTCGCGTCCTCTTTCTCTGCACACGCAACGACGATCGCAGTATTTTCGCCGAATTCTTCCTGCGTTCAATGGGCGGCGACCGTTTTGAGGTCTACAGCGGCGGGGAAACCCCCTCGGGCGAAGTCCAACCACTGGTCTTGAAAATACTGCGCGACGTCTTCAAAATCGACCCGATCGGCGCAAGCAGCAAGTCATGGCACGCATTTACGGACATTCACTTCGATTTCGTCATCACCGTTTGTGACGATGCGCACGAGAAGAGCCCGGCGTTCCCGGGCGCGCCCGTTACAGCCCACTGGAGCTTTGAAGATCCAACACGGTTTGAAGGCTCCGATCAAGACAATTACAACCAACTCCTGCAGACCGCCTTTCGAGTCAAGAGGCGTATCGAACTCTTCAACAGCCTGCCCATGGAAAAGCTCGACCACCTTCAACGCGAAACGGCCGCCCGGCAAGGGGCTTGAGCGCAAACGTAAGCAACCAACTCCCACGGTTCTTTTTATCCCTCACCATTTAATCGGCCAATGAACACCATGGAAACTCCCAAAGACGATCGCGAACTCTTCAAGCGCATCCACACGGACATGATCGACAGTTTCGACGAGGAACTGGAAATGGAAGTCGAGGATGGCATGCTGCCCGAATGGCAGGTCCCCGAGACACAGGCCGAAAAAGACGCCGCAAAGGTGGCGCGGCGACAGTATTTCCGGGAACTGTTCCGCATGCAGGGCGAGCTCGTCAGGCTCCAGGAGTGGGTCGTCGCCTCCGGCCGCAAACTGGTCATCCTCTTCGAGGGAAGGGATGCCGCAGGCAAAGGCGGCGTGATCAAGCGCATCACGCAGCGACTCAATCCCCGCGTTTGCCGGGTCGCGGCTCTGCCCGCGCCAAACAACCGCGAGCGCACGCAATGGTATTTCCAGCGCTACGTCGCGCATCTTCCCGCGGCTGGCGAGATCGTGCTTTTCGACCGCAGCTGGTACAACCGCGCCGGCGTCGAGCGCGTCATGGGCTTCTGCACCGACGATCAATATGAGGAATTCTTCCGCTCAGTGCCGGAGTTCGAAAAAATGCTTATTCGTTCGGGCATTCAGTTGATCAAATACTGGTTCTCCATCACCGACGACGAGCAGGAGTTTCGATTCACCTGCCGCGTTCATGATCCGCTCAAACAGTGGAAACTCAGCCCCATGGATCTCGAATCACGCCGTCGCTGGGAGGACTACACCAAGGCCAAGGAAATCATGCTCGAGCGCACCCACACCCCGGAGGCCCCGTGGCGGATCGTGCAGGCGGTCGATAAAAAGAAAGCCCGGCTGAATTGCATCCACCACCTCCTTAGCCAGGTGCCGTATAAGGAAGTCGTGCGCGAACCCATCGTCCTTCCCGAGCGCGTGCATCATGAAGACTACTCCCGCAAGCCGGTTCCCGAAGAAATGTTCGTACCGCAAGTCTATTGAGGATCTTGACGGGAGGGCGAGGCTCCCGCCGAGCCGTAACTGCCCGCGGGTGCGGCGCCGCATGACTACTAAAAGCTACGGCTCGGCGGGAGCCTCGCCCTCCCACTATTTCGTAGGCGACGACGTGAGGAGTCGTTGATAATCAAACAGCCCGGAAGCCAGCCTCTCTTTCTTCAAGCAGCCTATTCGGAACTGCCAATCCAGCCCCAAAGGGGCCGAAGATCTTCCTCCTCAAGCGCCAGTTGACGAATCTCGGCTTCAAGATCCATTGCATGGCGCAAGCGAACCTTAGCCTCCTCCATGCGACCCGTTGCGCTCGCGTAAGAAGCGAGGTTAAATAGTATGTGGGCATTCCGGGGATGCAGTTCGCGCGCCTCGAGCAAAATGGCTTCGGCCTCTTCAATCGTCCGGGCGTACCTGGTCGAGTAGGCGTAAGCTATCCACCATGCCGCGTCTTTTGGTTCGAGCTTCACGAGGCGTCCGGCAAGCGCCTCGGCCAAATTCCAGTTCCCCTGCTTGATGTAGAGGCCCAGTTGGACACCCAGGACAGCGCTTCTCATCCTGTCTTCGGGCGCTATTCTTTGGAGAGCCCGCGCTGCTTCCTCGAGCATTCCCAGTTCGAGATACCCGCTCGAGGCCCGCACAAGCGCCTGCCAATCATCTTTCAAGAATCTGAGCCTCCCGGGAGAGGATGGACGTCTCGGATGCGCCGATGGCTTAAAGTCAAGTTCGAATGGCCGGGTGCGGAGTGCGAAGTTGTTTCGCATTCCGCACTCCGCATTTGCTTGATCATTTCTCCGCGCGGAAAAGCCGCCGCCGGGAAGGATCCCCCCGGCGGCGGCATTCCGCTCCTGGAGAGCAATTTTTCTAGAATATTACGCCCGTTTCGAAGCCAAGAATCGTGGCGTTCTCAATGGCCCCCGTTCCGTTGGGCTGGATGATGTACTGTAAGTAGGGCTGAAAGAATGCCCATTTGTTGATTTGAATGCGGTAGTCAACTTCGAGCACGGCTGTATAATTGGGTTGATTGACGTTTCCCTTCGCCTGCAACGCTTCGATATTGAAGAAACTATATTGGCCAAACCCGAAGGCTGCCATCAACTGATCCTTGTCGCGGGTTGGGATCAGGCCCTTGTAGACCAGGCCCGTATGGAAATAGAATGGCAGGATATTGTTATATTGTGGTGAGAAGGTAAAAAGGCTGAACAAGTAGAGGCCTTGATCCGAGAGCTTGGGCTTCGTCGCGGGCACGGGTTCCTTAAAGCTCTTGCCCGACTTGCCATCGGCGACAGACTTGCCATCGGAGGGACCCTTGGCCAAGGGTGCAGGCTCTTCCGGCGACGGTTCGCGAAACAGCATCTGATCCGCCTGCCAGTAGAAGCCGTAACGACCCTGATAGTGCGCCCCGAAGAAGGATGTGTTCTGCTCCTCGTAGTAGTATCCTCCGAAAGCGTATTTTCCAGGCAGCTTGGAAGCGCCGATTTTGGGTGTGAATCCTGTCTCCCCAATTGCGAAGACCCCATTGAGATCTAAATTCTGGCGAAAACCTTCGAAGGCCAGACCGTGGTTGTCCGTCGAGGTCGCCTGGGGGTAGGACATGAAGACACCTGCTTTCGCGTAGTACCATTCGACCGGCTTGATCTTCAGAGTGCCTCCCCAGGTGGAGAAACTCGACGAAAAAGGTATGTTTGCCCCAATGCCCTTTGAACTCTCAAAGGCATTGTTCACGAAGAGCTTTGAGAGCGGCTGTTCGATGAATTCCTTCTGCGGTTGAATCCAGCCTCCGGTAACTGTCAAAAATTCCTTAGCACCGAAAAGCTCTGGAGTGGTGTAAGTGAGTCCGAAAGTCATCAGCCGCCACTGTTTGCCGGACTGAAAATGCGAGGGTTGGAAGTTGCTGGAAGCGCCAACCCGGAGGTTGGGGTTCAAGCCATCGCGCCAGCGGACTTCTCCGAAGCCTTTGAGGCCTTCGAGCGGTTCCCATCCGGTCAATTTGGCAAAGTTCAGTTCCCCCGTGAACTTGATCTCTTCATCGAAATAACTGCTGCGGTAGTTGGGCTTTCCTCCATCCACGACACCATAGTAGACGCCTGTCCATTTGCCGCCGAGGGTCAGGCCGTGGTCTTCGAGGGTATCGCGAACGCCGAACCAATTGCCGCTGGCATATTTCCCGTCCCACCATTCGGCGAGCCAGGATTTTGAAGGCGTTTCGACAGGTGCCGCAGAGCCAGCCGTAGCCGCCTGTTCATAGAAGGCACTTCGAACGGGGCTGACGGCCATCAGCGTCGCTGCAGCAGCGGCGACGAGTGCAGATGCGCGGGTATGCGATCGAGAGAAAGGATGTTTCATAGGATTAAGGCCAGCCGAGAGTGAACTTGGGCCGATTCCCCTCAAAGGCGGAATTTGTGACTTTTTCGTCACACTTCCGGATGCGGAGGGTGACGCGAGTGGTCCCAGTGCGCCGCGATTGGGCCTTAATTGGGTTAAGCTGCCCTTGCGAGCCTTCGCCAGCGAGGTAGGGTCTTGTCGACGATTATGAAGACATTTCCTTTTGATTGCGCAGACTCAAAACCAAAAGAGTTGTCGATTGTTTACGCGATGCTCGCGGATGGAACCATCCAGAAGGCGGTGTGGACAGGTTCCCGTTGGTGGTCTGTGGAGGGCGAAATCGAACCGGTGCGGTGGCGTCGCCACGAGGACCAGTCAGACGAGCACCGGCAGGAAATCTCGGGCGTCGAGCGATCGAATTCCTAGCGCCGATTGATTTTGCAAATCCCGTCGTCGACGGCGAGTCTCCAGCCGGCGGCGGGCAATCGCTATTGATGGTTCACAAGCTTGCGATGCGCTCAAGGCCGAGGCTTTTGCGCGCTTCTTTGGGACGCCGTTGTTTTTAGTCGCCCAGACGCATGTGTAGCATGTGGAAGCGGTAGTGACGGCGGTTCGAGTTTTGAGGGGAACCCGAGTTCGAGGCTGGCGTTGTCATTGCGGAATCTGGTTGAATGTCTTCCGTTCCGCAACGACCGCACCCCTCCCCTTTGCAAGATCCGCCGGGCTTACCTTTGCGCTTTACGATTCTGATCGCGCTCAGGAGCGATCGAGGAAGAGGTCGAGCACGAGACGCTGAGCCGCAAGCGCGTCCTGTCGGTCCTGCGCGCCCTTAAGGGCTTCCAGATCCAGCGTATCAAGAAGAGCGTCAAGCTGCCGCACGGTGCGAATACTCTCTCTTGCGGCAGCGACCGGATCCTCCCGGAATGGGAACTGATCAAGGAGAATCACCTCGTTCCACCCGATCGTGCGCAGAGCCAGGAGGAATTCGAGCGTCTCGATCAGATGCACTGAGCCCACCGCCATGTCGTCGTCCCAGTCGCGCCAGTTGTCGTTGATCTCGACGCTGGTGAGCCGGCCGTGCCGGGCCGCGAGCTGCACCGCCTCCGCGGGAGTCTCCTTGGCAAGGAAGGAGTGGCCCGAATCGAAGACGATTCCCACGTTGTCGACTCCCATCGCCTGGATTGCGAGCAAGGTCGTTGCGACATTGCTGAAGAACATGTGCGTCCGCGGCTCCTTGAACTTGCATTCGATCCCGAACTGCATTTCGGGAGCCGAAGCGGCGACCTCGCGCACGCCGTCGATCGAATAGCGCCAGAGAAGCTCGTAGTCCGACTGGAAGGGATAGTCATAACCATCCTGTCCGGGCCAGAACTTGACGTACTTGGCGCCGAGTTCCCGGGCGACGGGGATTGCGCGCTTGTAGAGGTCGATTGCCTCGCTGCGCACGCTCGAATCGGGGTTCGTCAGAGCACCTTTCTGGAATTTGCGGCTGTAGCTTGCGGGCGTGATGGCGTGGCAACGGAGCCCGTTTCGCTCGAGCGCCGCACGGATCTGAGCGACCGTGACGCCTTCGTCGAAGGGGTAGTTGATGTCGAGGGCTACCAGATCGCCGACCTGTCCAGCGCGAGCAATGGCTTCCAGCACGCCTACCGGCGGGCCGTACGCATCTGTCGCATAGCGATCGACGAACTGCCCGAACATCCACAGTCCCGCTCCAAAGGTATGTTTTCTTTCGTTGTTCATATGAGATTTGTTTTGCTGATGTTGAAATAAATGGTGACTCCGCCGCGCGATTCAGCCTTTGGCAAGATCCGCCGCGGTGAATTGATCGGTGATCAGGATGTTGATGCGCTTGCCTAGAAGGGCGCCAAGGATTGCGGCATGCTTGCGTTTTCCTCCCGCAATTCCCACCGCGCGAGGGACGTGGCCAAACGCGTCCAACTCGATTCCAATCACCCGATTCCCGACCAGATCCCGGACTTCCCGCCCGTTCGCATCATAGAATCTCAGGCAGATGTCTCCCACCGCGCCGCGACTGCGAATCTCTTGAAGCTCTTTCATTGAAAAAACATTCCCGCTGCTTGCGACCAGCGAGGAGGGTTCAATCGACCCGATGCCGGCAAGCGCAATCGTCAGTTTGCTAAAGAGACTGAACGTCTCCTTAACGTAGGAATCTTCCAGAAGAACTTTCGCGGAACCCGCGGAGCCCACAATGCCAGGCGCCGGAAGAAAACAGGGCTCCCCGTTGACGAGACGCGCCAGGCGGGTCACCAGGTGGTTCGCGTGGGCTTCGGCAGAAGGATTCCCAAGACCACCCAGCACCTGAACGACGGTGCACCGTTCGATGTTGCGCACCGGATGCATCTGATCGACCATCGCCAAAAGCGACGCGCTCCACGAGGAAACTCCGATAACCTCATCCGAGCTCAGGGTCGTCATAAGAAAGTAGGCGGCGGCGGCGCCCAGCGCAGCTCTTATCGATTCCTCGGTGTTGCTGTGCGCTTCTCCAACGATTGCCTGGGTCAATCCGAACTTCTTCTCCAGAACACCCTCCAATTCCACGAACGCGCCGGGAGGGCTTATCACGGTGGTCCGGACAATCCGGTTCTCCTCCGCGCGCTTGAGAAGACGCGACACCGTCACTTGAGATATGCCGAGGCGCTTCGCAATGTCCCTTTGGGTCAGCTTCTGCTCATGGTAAAGCGTGGCGACCTTGGTGACCAGCCGGGTTTCAGAAGGGGCGGACATGGATCAATCGCACGCTCCTAAACACGTGCGAACGCTCTGTTCCTCGCTTCGGAAATGCCCGCCCCGTGCGAGGCTGGCGCGGAGCGCGGCATTTCCGCGAGGCTGCCTATTCCTTCAAGCTGAACGCGGAGTAGTTTTTAACGTTGTCGCCATTGATAAGAACACAGTCAATGGTCTGTTTCTCGTCCGAACCTGTCGCGCCGGATTTGACGTATTTGTCGGCCTGCTCCACCGCAAGTTCGGTGAGGTGGACGACCGGTTGAAGAACCGTTGCACGGATTTCGCCCGCTTTGATGGATTCCGCGACGTCCGGGCTCCCGTCGAAACCCACCACGATGACTTTGCCTTTCCCAGCCGCCTTGAGCGCGGCATAGGCTCCGAGCGCCATCGTGTCGTTCCCGGCGATCACGCCTTTGATATTCGGAAACTGCTGAATGATCGTCTGCATCTTTTGGAAGGCTTCGGCTTGGTTCCAGTTCGCGCTCTGGACCGCGACCTTCTTGAGCTTGGGATACTGACTCAGCGTGTCGTTGTAGCCCTTCGAGCGGATGCCGGCGTTGGTGTCCGTCTCTTTGCCGAGCAACTCGACGTAGTCGCCCTCTTCGCCCATCAGCTTGGCGAATTCCTCGGCGCCAAGGGTTGCCCCTTGATAGTTATTGGACACCAACTGGGCGACGGCCGAGCCCGTGACGTCAATTTCACGATCGACCAGGAAGGACGGGATGCCCGCCTTTTTTGCCTTGGCCACGGCGGCGACAGTCGCGTTGGCGCCGGCGTTGTCGAGGATTACGGCGGCAGCCTTGCGGGCTATGGCCGTGTCGAAGAGCTGGTCCTGCTTAACCGGATCATCGTTATGCACCAGGATCAGCGCGTCATAGCCAAGCGACTTTGCCTTGGCGTCAGCCGCATCCGCCAGCGCCTTGAAGAACGGGTTCTCCGGCGAAGGAACGATAATGGCTATAAGCTTCTTTTCCTGCGCAAACGCGGATTCGACAAGCGTTCCGGCTGTAAACAGGAACGCGAGCAGCATAAGCGAGCGCAGAGGGAATTTCAATTTCATGAGAATGGAGTTGCACATAAGACGTTGTGTTAGTGTTTTGGGTTGGTTGATGGGAGAGGAGTGGAGAAGGGTCCCGGAGACTTATCTTTGCGAAAAATTCGAAGCGTAACTCTCATGCCCACTTCAGCGCGAGGCGTTGCTGGAGCCGTTCTTGAAGTTGATCGAGCACGACGGCCAGAATGATCACGAAACCTGTGATCACCTTTTTCCAGAATTCCTGAACTCCCAGCAGCACGAGCCCGTTGGTAAGAACGCCGATGACCAGGGCTCCAACGATCGTGCCCCAAATGGTGCCCCGTCCGCCTGCGAGCGAGGTGCCCCCCAGGACAACCGCCGCGATGGCATTGAGTTCATAGCTTTCCCCTACCGCCGGATGAGCCGCCACGAGCTGTGACGCGGTGATAAGGCCGGTCATCGACGCGCAGAGGCCGCAAATCATATACACGGCCATTTTCGTCCGGTTCACGTAAATGCCGGAGAGCTCGGCGGCCCGCTCGTTGCCCCCTACCGCGTATACCTGCCGGCCAAAGGCTGTCTTGCTGGCGACAAATGCTGCGATCGAAGCAAACAAAATCATCACCCAGATGACGATCGGGAGACCGAGGACGCTGCCGGAGCCCAGGATCGGAAATCCCGTGTTGCCCAGGTCGGCATGGCCTACCAGGTTCGGGAAGGTTGCGCCATTGTTGCTGAGCTGCGCCGCGCCTCGCGCAACATAGAGAGTCCCCAGCGTGGCGATGAACGGCGCGACGTTGAATCGCGTAATGAGCAGACCGTTAAAAGCACCGACCAAAAGCCCCAGGCACAAAACGATTACAATAATCGCCGGCACATTGAAATAGATCGCGATTCCCAGCGGCTCGATCTGCACGCCGCGGGTGATGAGCAAACCGGAAACCATCGCGGACAATCCCACCGTGGAACCGACGGACAGGTCGATGCCACCTGTCAGAATCACGAACGTCATTCCCACCGCCATGATGGCATTGATCGCGGTCTGACCGACGAGGATGATCAGGTTCTGCTGGGTGAGAAAATACGGAGAGAGTATGGAAAAGATCCCTATCAAAACAAACAGCGCGATCAGGGCTCTCAGCTTAAAGAGAAGGACGGCCAGCGAAAGGCTGGACGGCTTGGCGGAGGAAGCGGCGGAATCAGGCGTTTGCGTCGGAGAGTTCAAAGTTTTGTTAGTTAAGCTGTTCGGTTTGTCGATGCGCGCCGGCGGCGAGGACCAATGCCTCTTCACTGGCTTGATCGTGAGCGAACTCACCCGTGATTTTTCCCTTCGAGAGGACAAGTATGCGATCGGGAACCAGGAACATTTCGGCGAGCTCTGAAGAGACGAAAACAACCGCCAGACCGCGTTCCGCAAGCCGATTCATAATCTCAAAGATCTCCGACTTGGCGCCGACGTCGATGCCGCGCGTCGGTTCGTCCAGCAACAGCACAAGCGGCTCGGTAAGCAGGCCCTTGGCGAGAACGACTTTCTGCTGATTGCCTCCGCTAAGCGCAGTGATGGGATGCTGGGGACTGCGCGCCTTGATCCCAAGATCGCGCATCATTGTTCGAACGTCCTCCGTTTCCCGCCGCTCGGAGAGCCAAAACGAGGTGACAAAGCGCTGGAGGCTGGCGAGAGTAATGTTGTGGGCCACGGAAAGCTTTTGCACCAGGCCAAGGCGCTGCCGGTCTTCCGGGACGATCATCAATCCGCGTTCGATTCGTTCCCCAATCTTCTCATGGTGCAATTTGCGACCGCAAAGTTGAATTTCTCCTGTGGCTTCCGGGCGCAGCCCCATTAAACATTCAAACAATTCGGTTCTTCCAGCGCCCATAAGCCCGAAGATGGCGAGGATTTCGCCGCGAAGAAGCGTGAAGGAAACATTCTCCAGAGTAAAGCCGCCCCCGACGCGCGGCAGATACAGTTCCTTAACCTCCAGCACCGCGTCACTCTTGGCGCTCTGCGTGCGGTGCCGCGGCGCCTTCACGTTACGGCCAACCATTTTCTCGATGATCCAGGCGATATTCACCGTCCGCGCGGCCGCCGCCGCCGCCAAACGGCCATCGCGCAGCACCGTAACGTAGTCGCCAATCGTAAGCAGTTCCTCGAGCTTGTGCGAAATGTAGATGATAGCGACCCCGTGCGACTTGAGGTCCGCGATAATGCGAAAGAGCGCCTCCGTCTCCGAGGCGGTCAAAGCCGAGGTGGGCTCATCCATGATAAGCACGCGCACGTTTTGAGACAGCGCTTTGGCAATTTCGACAATCTGCTGCTGGCCCATGCGCAAATCCCTCACCAATGCACCGGGATCCAAGGGCTGTTCGAGTCGATTGAGCAGCTTGCGCGTGACGTTCTCCTGCTCCTTATGCTGGACAACGCCACCCCGCGTCAATTCCCGGCCGGCGAAGATGTTCTCCGAGATCGAGAGATTCGGAAAAAGGTTCAACTCCTGGAAAATGATTCCGATGCCGGCTTGCGCGGCGTCGCGGGTTGATCGGAACTCCACGGGAGAACCATCGAGGAGCACGCGCCCTGAAGTGGGCGGCTCTACGCCCGCCAGAATCTTCATCAAGGTCGACTTGCCCGCCCCGTTCTCCCCGATCAAAGTGTTGACTGCCCCCTTGTAAACGGTGAAGTCGACCTGATCGAGCGCGATTGTTCCGGGAAAGCGCTTGCTGACCTTCTCGGCAATCAAGATCACCTCGGATTCTCCTGGTTGCAGGCGCTCGACGGGATTGTCCTGGTGCATGAGGGGGATATTAGAGATCAATTCTGACCGGCGTGATCAGAAGCGGCGGTTTCGCACGCGGATCGAATGTGAATACTCCCAGAAAGGTGATCGTCTTGCCAGCCAGGGATGCCGGGCTCACCTTGCCAACGGCGGCCTTCAGGGCCCGCGCGTTCATCTCTTTGGCAACGTCGGCGTAGTCAAGCTGATTGGTGAACTGATTAAATGACACCTCCCCGGTGGCATCGCGCACCGACGTGCCACGAACCACCGGACCAATCTGAAGCGCAATCTTTTCGTCCAGGCCGGGAATTTCCATTACCGCGATGCCAGCCTGTGACTGCGTATTTACCTCGACGACCTTGCCGGTGCCCTTGACGATATAGTTATACGGATTCGTCGCTTCGCGTCGACCGTGCTTCTGTCCGGCGGCTTCGGGATTAGCCCGGATTTCCGGGAGAACAGTGGCAATGTCCTCCGCTTTGCCCTCAATGGCCGGCAAGACCTTGCTCGCCCAGATCGGCTCAACAAACTTCGCGGCCGCGCTTTGCTCAGCTTCCAACCGAGATTCGGAAGCCCGGCTCCCAGGCAGGGGACGCACGACAAAAGGGGGCTTGAGGAGAAGAAAAGCCACAAACGCGACGGCCGCGGCGAGAACCGCCATTCGATGCCGGCTTCTTCGGCGCACTTCCGCTTTCACAAGCACTTTGGGCTGGGGAGAGAGATCAGTCAAATTCTTGGAGTCCGCCGGGGCAGCTTACGCGCCGCGCGCAGCCATCCGATCGAACGTACGGGGGAGGTATATTTATGCAGGGCGTATTTTTTAAACAGTGCCTTGGCGAAATTTGATGGCCACACTCCATAATGTCAAGTCGTGTTTTTTCCGAGGATTTACCGCAACCTGGTCGCAGATCCGTTGATCTTGCGATCAAACGATACTATCGTTCCCCGGATGGGCTGCCGTCGAACGACACAATCAACGAGCCGTTTCTTCGGCGGGCTCGCGGCAACTGCAGCCCCGCAGCGGAGGGAACCTGGGGAGTGCCGCGCGCGAAAGACATTATCCTGAAATCACGCAACCCATCGGAGGGCACGACGAGAACGAGCCGATACGCTTTCGAGCCGCACTTCTTCTCAAGGTTTCACACGTTCGGCAACCGCTCGATGGGATCACAGAAATGAACGCTCCGAACTCCTTCCCCGAGGAAATCGCCGTTGAAGAGATCGCCTTCCCCCTTCTCAATGCCGCGGAAATTCTCGTTGCCGAGAAATTCGGGTGCCGCGAGCGTTTTGAAGCGGGTCGAGTACTCTTCGAGCCGGGAGAGCAACTGGTCGATCTCCTGATCATCCTGGATGGGTATCTTGAGGTCATAGACACGTCAGGAGGACAGGCGCGTGTCCTGACGGTTCACGGGCACGGAGGTTTTGTTGGGGACATCAGTCTTCTCACGCATCGTCCGGCAATCACGCGGTGCCGCGTCAAATCGGACGCCGAGGTGATTCGCATTCCGGTGGATGCCTTGCGGCGATTTCTGGTTACCTCGACCTCGTTCGCGGAAAAATGGATGACCGCATTGTTGCGCCGTCGCCAGCTCCTTGTGGCCCGCGGCGTCGACGGCTTGCGAATCTTCGGTGACCATGCGGATGGCGCGACGCTGCGACTGTGCGAGTTCATGCATCGCAATGGGGTGCCGCATCGGTGGATCGCCACGGACGA
Organism: uncultured Verrucomicrobiae bacterium; assembly: GCA_963763735.1. GTDB lineage: Bacteria > Verrucomicrobiota > Verrucomicrobiia > Chthoniobacterales > Terrimicrobiaceae > DASTFP01. The sequence continues at coordinate 213,719 of CAVXQK010000007.1, forward strand.
CAAGGATAATGCTTCGGTCGTGGCAACGCTCGGCGAGGGACCGTTCGAGTTTCCAGTAATCGCCTGGTCGCACAAGGTGCTCATGCAAAACCCGAGTCTGCCGGAGTTCGCGGATTTCATCGGCGTCCATCGATCGATTCCCAAGGACGTGTTCGACACGGTCATCATTGGGGGCGGACCGGCCGGGCTGGGGGCGGCTGTTTATGCGGCCTCCGAAGGGCTGCGCACGCTGGTGCTGGATCGATTGGGGCCCGGCGGGCAGGCGGGATCGAGTTCGCGCATCGAGAACTATGCGGGTTTTCCCGCGGGCCTGAGCGGGACGGAACTTGCCCTGCGAAGCTATTTGCAAGCGCTGAAATTCGGCGCAACGTTTTCGGCGCCCTGCGACGTGGCGGAGATTCGTCCTGCCGGCGAGGGACTCTACTCGATCCACTTGAGGGATGGCTCGGTTGCAAATACCCGGACTGTCATCATCGCCACCGGGGTGACCTATCAAAGTCTCGGGGTGAAAGGGATGAGCGAATTCGCCGGCGCCGGTGTCTACCATTCCGCGACGCAGGTGGAAGCGCTGTTGTGCGACGAACGGCCGTTGCACGTGATCGGCGCGGGAAACTCTGCCGGCCAGGCCGCAATGTTCCTGTCCCGATTCAACCCGAACGTCAATCTCATCGTGCGCGGCGGCAACCTTCGCAAGAGCATGTCGTCCTACCTTGCCGAGCGTGTGGAGGCTTGCTCCCGCGTTCGCGTGCGACTGCATTCGGAGCTGCGCGCGGTCCGGGGCGCCGATTCCCTGGATCAGGTGTCTATTGAAAACGTTGCGAGATCGGAAACGACGGTCGAGGACAGTTGCGCCCTATTCATCTTCGTCGGGGCGGCGCCCTGCACCAGCTTTCTCGGGGACCGCATCAGCAAGGATGAAAAGGGCTTCGTCATCACGGGCGCCCAACTGATCGCCAATGGAACGTGGCTTAATCCGAATCGTGTGCCCCGCCCGCTTGAAACATCGTGTCCCGGAATCTTCGCCGCCGGGGATTGCCGCTCAGGGACAACCAAACGCGTCGCATTCGCCGTGGGCGATGGAGCGCTGGCCGTCACCTGCGTGCATGATGTCCTGGGTACTTATGTTTAAAGCTCCCGTTTTGGAGTGCGGTGAGACGGGCATGGCTACGGCGCACCGTTGATCTCGATGATGTTGCGGTCGGGATCGAGCAGGAAGAGCTGGGGAAAACCGGCAGGGCCGTTGCGGCGGACCATGACACGCATCGAGTCGTCCTCCGCCGCGTCTTCGCGGAAACCGTTGGCAGTCAGCGTGGCAAGAGCGCCGTCGAAATCATCGGTGCGGAAGGCAAAATGCCAATCGGCGCCGTCGACGTTGCCGGTCCGGAAGGAGCCGGGCGGATTGAGGGACAAATGCACCTGCAGGGCGCCGCAGGCGAGCCAAGTGCCGGCGTTATTGAAAGGCGGCCGCTCGATGATCGTGAGGCCGAACAGCTTCTGATAGAAGGCGAGCGACCGCGGGAGATCGGTGACGATGACATTAACGTGGTGGAGCGCAAGCTGAGCCATAGGCGACGATTATGAGGCAGTTGCGGGGGAAAGCAACGCGCTGCGCGTAGGTGCGTCGGCGAGGGAGGTAGCTCCAGGCAGGGAAACGGCGGCGCGTCAGTTTCTGGCGGAGCGGATCTACAGAGTCGGGCTTAAATGACCAGGCGTTGCCATCGACAATGCGGGGTGACGGCAACCGCCGAGTTAGACTTCCAGAAGGGGCGGCTAAGAATAGCTGAAAGGGAAGGCGTTAGAACGTGGCAAGCACATCCTGTTTGTCGACGCCCTTGTGCGTGGCCACCAAGCGCAGGATGCTGTTGAGGGTGCCAATACGCAGGGCGGTATGATCTGGAATCGGGATGCGTTGAGGGGATGGTTTATCTGTCTGCAAAATGATATGGCTGCCCTCCTGATGGACCTGCCGGTAGTCCCAATGTTTGCAGAGCGCCTTAACAACCGCGCGCGCCCGGAGAGGTCGCGCGGAATTTTCACGCGGCAAGAACTTCATCACGCACCAGACGGAGGCGGATGCGGAGGGCGAGCTTTTCTGGTTGATCGAAGTAATAACCTCGCACTGCTTCACGCACGTTGGTACGCAACTCGTCCCAGCTGCTGCCTTCGGTGACGATGCTTTCGGTCAGGCACTCAGCGCAATAACCACCGTCAGCCTCCTGAATCACTTCAAAGACGAGCTCGTTCATAAACGGAGTTTACCGGGTGTCTGACATCCGGGCAAGTTTCACCGGAACAGCAAACGCGTGCCGCTTTCACTCCAAAGCTTGCCTGAGGGCCTCAGCCGTCTGCCGGGTCTGTTCGTAGCCGACGTGGGTGTAGCGGATGGTCGTGCGGATATTCTTGTGGCGGAGCAGTTCCTGGATTTCTCGCAAATCCTTTCCCATGTGGTTGAGCAGGATCGTGGCCGCACTGTGCCGCAACCCGTGGGCTGTGATCTTCCGCACCCCGAGCTCCCTGCACGGTTCGAGGTGATCGCCGGCAAGAGTGTGGTGGCGTTCCGCCGCGAGGAAACCGACGAAACGCCATCGGCCAAGTGTTTCGGATTTGTCCAGACTTACGATGAGAAACCGCGTCGCCGTCTGTGGGAACTGCTGAAATCGCAAGGAGTGCAAGAGAACCAGCAGGTTGTCTTTCTCTCCGATGGCGGCGACTCCGTACGACAGCTTCAGGAGTATCTTCATCCCTGCAGCGAGCACTTGATCGACTGGTTCCACATCACGATGCGGCTCACAGTGCTCCAGCAGCAAACGAAAGGGTTACAAGCTGAACGGCCTCAGTTCGGCCAGGAAATATCAAAGCAGCTCGAAAGCGTGAAACACTTGCTCTGGCACGGCAACACCGAAGAGGCGCTCGAACGCATAGGCGGTCTAAATATAGAACTCGATCTCCTGCGGGCGTTCTCGCCCCCAGCAGACAAACTCGGCAAAAACCTCGGCGAGTTCGAGACCTACATCCGAAACAACATCGAATTCATTCCGAACTTCGGGGAACGCTACCGTCAGGGCGAAACGATCAGTACTGCGTTTGTCGAATCGACGATTAATCAGGTCGTCAGCAAGCGGTTCGTCAAAAAGCAGCAGATGCAGTGGACGCCGCGAGGCGCACACTTGCTGTTACAGACACGAGCTAAAGTCCTTAACAACGATCTTGAGGACGTCTTCCGCGGTCGGTACCCGCAGTTTCACGCTCGCGCCGCTTGACCCCCGACTTCTTGACGCTCTCCGAAGAGGTCCAAAAAGGAACGCGGAGTCGAATCTGGCACCGGTGAAACGCGATCGGAGCGATAGCCAAGAGCGGTGTCAGTTCCAGAAATATCTGCGAATGTGAGCTGATCGTGCAGAAATAAATGCGAATGTAGCAATGCTATTTGCGAATAGCTTTGAGAGTGAGATCTGCCTCGGGGCTCCTTGATGCTCTCGGACTCGGTTATGATCTGCCAGTGGGCCAAGCTGTTTACGCAATTGATGCGTTCCCGGATGACGATCTGCTCTGGCGTATCGAATGGATCGGCGGCGTTGGCTACAATACGAGCGTTCCTGGCTGCAGAGATGGGAGTTGAGCAGATCGTTTTGCCGGGCCGAGGCCCTTTGAGTGCTGAGCGCGCAGTCCGCCAAAAAAAGCGCTGGTTCCGGCGCGGACAGGCATGGCGGGCGGGGATTGAGCCGCGGATTGCCACGCTCAAACATCGCTTTGGAATGCAGCGAGCCTTCTACAAAGGAGAAGCCGGATTCCAAAGATACGTGTCGTTTTGTGTGCTTGCCCATAACCTCGTGGCTATGAGCCGGGCCGGCCCAAAATGAATGAACAAGCTTTACCCAGCCGACAACGATTGCTTGAGCAGATCGCGCAGTTGGCGCGCCAAGCTATTCACGGGACGCTCTCGGAGACCTACCGCACTTGTGGCAATCCTCGTTGCCGCTGTCACACTCAAGGTCCCAAGCACGGACCGCACTTATACATCAGCTACCGCGGGGAGGGGGGAAAAACCAGCGGCTATTATGTGCCGAAAGCCGCGGAGAGCGAGGTGCGTCGCGGCGTCGAGGCCTGGAGCCAACTCCAAACACAGTTGCGGCACCTTTCCGCCCTCAACAAAGAGCGCGCCCTCCAAGCCGCTCGCGTCAAAAAATAGACGCACTTTTGCAACAGGCTTTAGTCTAGCACGAGCCAAAGGTTATGACACCGGGCCTCCAAGCCTCATAGTCTGGCGCTTCCTTCCTGCTCAATCAGAGCGATTGGGGAGCCCAAGCCGAACTATGTCACGCGACGGGAAAGGCGCCAGAGGGCTGGCGCACTCCAAAACGCTTCGCCGCGGAGTTCCCCGGTAGCATTACGAGCCTCCCTGCGGAACGTTTTGGCTCCCTGCCTCGAGACCGAACGGATGGGTTTCGAGGAAGAATTCTCGAACCGATAAGAAATGAACGCTCCAGCGATCCAAAAATGAACCACGAGGGGAACCTCTTCCAGGCAGCCGGGCCCGAAGGCTCGTTAAGCGCTGACTCGGTGACCGGTCGCTGCGTGGCGGCCATGAGTCTTGTCTCGGCCTTCGGAAGATCGGCGGCAAATTGCGCGGGGAACTTATCCTGCTGGATGTAGAGATCCTTGCCCCCGCCAGGCAGAGCAACCGGGGCGGCAAGCGTCGGCCCAAGCGTGCTGCCGGGGAAGCGCCCCACGAGAGCCGCCACGCTTTCTCCCTTGTCGAGCGCAACCCCCGCGACGAAAACGAGCGCCTTGACGTTAGGGCTATCGACTGCGGCATCCGTAATCACGGCCCCCCCATAGGAATGGCCGACCGCAACGACGGGGCCCTTGATGCTTTGGAAGAGCTTGGCCGCATAATCGGAATCACCTCGCAGCAAAAAGTCGAGCCCCTTCAAGAACGTAGGATCTCCGTGAAGGGCGATCATAACACCAAGGTATGATAGATTTGCGCCGATTGATCGGCCATGGTTCAGCGTGAGTCACCGATGAGCCGCCGCTTTTTGATTTCTGTTGTTGACGATGACGAATCCGTTCGAAAGTCGCTGGAGAGCCTTTTCAAATCACTAAATTTCAAGGTCGCCCTTTATTCTGGAGCGGAGGATTTTTTAGAAGCGACGAAAGCCTCCCTGCCCGATTGCCTGATCCTTGATGTCAGCCTCGAGGGCATGAGCGGCCCCGAGCTTCAGCGCGAGTTACTGGCTGCCGGTCATGCCATCCCGATTGTCTTCATTACCGCCAACGGGACTGAGGCCGTTCAGAAACGTGTCCTGGCTGATGGCGCAATCGATTGCCTGATAAAGCCCTTCAGCGAGGATGACCTTCTTGCCGCGATCGAAGAGCCCCCTCTTATCCATTAAACAGAGAAAAACCGTGAAATCCGTCTAACCCACAACAAATCAAAATCCGATGAAGCCGACTTTTCCGCCAGTGTGTGTCGTTGACGACGATGCCAGTGTTCGCGAAGCGATCGAGGGGGTCCTGCGCGCTGAGAATTTCGAGGTTGAGTTATTCGCCTCGGCGAGCCGCTTCCTGGCCCGCGCAGTGATGGCGCCGATTTCGTGCCTGATTCTGGACGTGGAGATGCCTGGCCAGAGCGGACTCGACCTTCAGCAGGAGCTGGCGGGGGCGGGGTTGGAGATCCCGATCATCTTTCTGACCGGCCGCGGCAGTATTCCCATGTCGGTCAAAGCCATGAAAGCCGGCGCGGTCGAGTTTCTCACCAAGCCTCTTGACGCGGAGGAACTCTTAAATGCCATTCAAGAGGCAATTTCGGGAAGCCACTCGGAAGAGCTGGAGACGAAGAACGATTCGACGGACGCCATTGGGGAAAGTCGAGTTTTTAAAGCCATCCTGCATCGGATCCAGCTGGTGGCCCCGACGGATTCGACCGTGTTGATTCTCGGGGAGACGGGCACTGGCAAGGAACTCGTCGCGAGGGAAATTCACAAGCGAAGCCGGCGCGCCGACAAACCATTGATCCGGGTCAACTGTGCCTCCATCCCCAAGGAACTTTACGAGAGCGAGTTTTTCGGACATGTGAAGGGCGCGTTCACCGGGGCGTTTAAAGATCGCGTCGGCCGCTTCGAAGCGGCGAGCGGAGGCACGCTGTTTCTGGATGAGATCGGCGAGATTCCCCTGGAATTGCAATGCAAGCTGCTGCGGGCACTGCAGGAGAAGCAGTTCGAGCGGCTCGGAGACGACAAAACCAGACGGGTGGATGTTCGCATCGTTGCCGCCACCAATCGTGATCTGAAAGCCGAGGTCGCGGCCGGGCGCTTTCGGGAGGATCTTTATTACCGGCTCAATGTTTTCCCGGTCGAGGTCGCGCCGCTGCGGGACCGGATCGAAGACATTCCTCTGCTCGCGTCGCACTTCATCGGTCTCATTACGCGGGAGACGAAATGTCAAAAGGCACGGCTGACTGCGGCGGCCATTGATGCCCTGCAAAACTATGACTGGCCAGGGAACATTCGTGAGCTACGCAACGTGATCGAACAAGCGGCCATCGTTGCGCAGGGCGGCGCCTTGCAGTTCAAGCTGCCGCTTTCACCCCGGCAAGCGCAAGCGACCGCGCTGGAGGACGCACTGCCGGAGACGAGGCCGCCCGAGCCGGAATTTCTAACCGAGCCGGAGATGGCCCGCCGGGAGCGAGACAACTTGCTTGTCGTTCTTGAAAGGACGCACTGGAGGATCAAGGGGCCCGGAGGGGCGGCCGAGTTGCTCGGGGTCAATCCCACCACCCTCCAGTCCCGCATCAAAAAGATGGGCTTGCGGCGCGAGACGGCAATTCAGACGGTGGCCGCAACCCCATAAAGGCGGGCGGCAAACATGCGCCGGCCAGGCTCAGGCGCGGGAGATCGCGGAACGCTCCGCTGCACCTTGCAGCACACTACGCACTCTCAAATAGAGGGATCGGACGAAAATTGATTTGTTGGTGGCCGAAACTTCGCACGGCCGAGATTTCGGCCTGTCACTGCGTGACGTTGAATTCATGTAAAATCTTCGGCGCTAATACTTTTGTGCTCTTTGGGATCGTTGGCACGGGAACTGAGCCAGGCAACGGGAAATCAACTTCCTGGGCTGAAGGAAGGCTCTCGGAAAGCAACTCAACCTCTCGCAGACATGAATACAGATACAGCATTCGTCCCCAAGCAACATCCCGTGCACTACCATACCATTCGTCTGAGCGGGCAGGACATCTTTTACCGGGAAGCCGGCGACAAAACCTCTCCGACGATCCTGCTTTTGCACGGATTTCCGACTTCATCGAACATGTTTCGGAATCTCATCCCGCACCTCGCCAAATCCTTCCACGTTGTGGCTCCAGACTACCCCGGTTTCGGCCAGAGCAGTGCGCCGGATCATAAGGACTTTGCCTACACGTTCGAGAACCTGACCAACATCGTGGAAGAATTGGTCGAAAAGCTCGAACTCGAAAGCTACTCCCTGTACGTGTTTGATTACGGCGCGCCCGTTGGTTACCGCCTCGCGCTGCGTCATCCGGAACGCGTCCGGGCGCTGCTCGTGCAGAATGGCAATGCTTACGAAGAGGGTCTTCTGGAGTTCTGGGATCCCATCAAGAAATACTGGAAAGATCCGTCCCCGGAGAATCGCGAGGGCATCCGCTTCCTCGTCGCGATGAAGGCAACACGGTGGCAGTATGAAAACGGCGTCGCCGACCTCACGCTGCTGGATCCGACCACCTGGACTCTGGATCAACTCGGAATGGACCGCCCGGGGAATGCCGATATTCAACTGGACCTATTCCTTTCCTATGGAAGCAATGTGCCGCTCTATCCCGAGTTCCAGGCGTTCTTTCGGCAGTATCAGCCCCCCACCCTGATCCTCTGGGGAAAAAACGATTTCATCTTCCCGCCACAGGGCGCCGCGCCCTATCCCCGCGACCTGCAGAACGTGGAAACTCATCTGCTGGACACGGGTCACTTCGCGCTCGAAACTCACGGAGAGGAAATTGCCACCCGCATCGAGGCATTCCTCAAACAGCAGCTCCCGGCGGATTCCTCCGCGACCGGACACCAGGCCGGCCGCAGCCTGCTGGGAACTGCGTGAAATTCCGCGCCGGAAAACTATGAACTTTCACCAAACGGATACGGCCGTCGTATTCATTGATCCACAGAACGAAGTCTTAAGCGAGAAAGGGGCCGCGTGGCCGCTGCTCCACGAAAGTCTGGCCGAGAATAACACCATCGAGAACATGGAGCGCATCTTCAAGGCCGCCAAGGCCCATGGATTCGAGGTCTTCATCTCTCCCCACTATTTCTATCCCACCGACCAGGGATGGAAATTCAACGGCCCCCTCGAAACCGAGGAATTCAACTCCTGCCTGTTCGCTCGAAGGGGTGTCCTCAACCTCGATGGCTTTGAAGGATCCGGCGCCGACTGGCTGGAGCGCTTCAAGCCCTACATCGAAGACGGCAAAACCATCGTCGTGGCCCCGCACCGCGTGTGGGGACCCGAGACCAACGACCTCGTTCTCCAGCTTCGCAAACGCAGGATCAGCAAAATCATTCTGGGCGGAATGCTCGCCAACATGTGCGTCGAATCCCATCTGCGCGAATTGATCGAGCAGGGTTTCGAAGTCGCCGTCGCAAAAGATGCGACGGCGGCGCCAAAACACCCCGAATGGGGCTACGGCTACGAGGCCGCCCTCATCAACTATGCGTATCTCGCCCACGCTGTCCTCACCACGGACCAGGTCGTCGAGGCGCTGAAATCGTCCACCCCTAAAGAGACGTGAATCGGATCCACCAACTCAGCCCTGAGGAAGCCGCTGGCACAACGGCGCAGCTCTACTCGGCGATCGAATCCAGGCTTGGATTCGTTCCAAATCTTATGCGTGTGCTCGGCAATTCGCCCGCCGCACTCGAGGGATACCTTAGCCTGAGCGCGGCGATCGCTCGCGGCGTGCTGCCGGCCCGCGTGCGCGAGCAGATCGCGCTCACCGTCGCCGAGATCAACGACTGCGGCTACTGCCTCAGCGCGCACGCGTTAATCGGATCCAGGGCCGGCCTCTCCTCGCGGGACATCGCCGCCGCCCGGCAAGCCGAGTCCACGAACGATGAGACGGAAGGCATACTCCAGCTCGCCCGTTCAATCACGATTCAGCACGGCCAGTTGAGCGACGAGGACATCGCTGCCGCCCGCCGGGTCGGCCTGAACGACGGCCAGATCGTCGAAGTCGTGCTGAACGTCGTCGAGAACATCCTCACAAACTACGTGAACAACGTCGCGCTCACCGTCATTGACTTTCCCGAGATCGAACGCCCTGCGGGCTCCCGGCCAGTCGTCGGCTGATTTCCAGCTAGAATCCGGTTGTGAAAGAGACCACGCCCACGCCACCCGATGCCGCAATCGACCTGAACTCGGCGGAGCCCCGGGCTCCCTTCCCGCCCTTCACCGAAGAGACCGCGATCAAGAAGGTCCGCCTCGCCGAAGACGGCTGGAATTCCCGGGATCCGCACCGCGTCGCGCTCGCCTACACACCAGACTCCGTGTGGCGTAACCGCTCGGAGTTTCCGCGCGGCCGGCACCAAATCGTCGAGTTCCTCACCCGCAAATGGAAGAAGGAGCTGGATTATCGTCTCATCAAGGAGCTCTGGACATTTGGCGGCAGTCGCATCGCGGTGCGGTTCGCTTATGAATGGCATGACGATTCAGGCAATTGGTTTCGTTCTTACGGCAACGAGAACTGGGACTTTGATCACGCCGGACTGATGCATCATCGGCACGCGAGCATCAACGACCTGCCGATCAAGGAATCTGATCGCAAGTTTCGTTGGGATGCTTCACTGCCCCGCCCCCTCGATCATCCCGGACTGACCGACCTTGGAATCTAAGCCCGGCCGCGCCCTTCTGTGAGGGATTCCCGCTGTTCCCGATGTCACCAAGGGATGAGAAGAACGAACCTTATCGCAAACCATCCAAACGCGCACCATGGCCGAAAAATACATGCAGCTCGTGCTCACGCCCGCCGTGCAGCACGCCCAGGATAAATATTTCGGAAAGCACCAGGTCGTTGAGAATGCCCCCGAGACCGACGCGTTCACCGCTGAGGAAGCGGACTTCATCGCCTCGCGCGACAGCTTCTACATGGCGACGATCAGCGAGACCGGCTGGCCCTATGTGCAACACCGCGGGGGGCCGCCGGGATTCGTAAAAATATTGGGGCCCAACCTGATCGGCTTTTCGGATTTCAAGGGAAACCGCCAGCTTGTCAGCACGGGCAACCTCGAGGTCACGGATCGGGTTGCCATTTTCATGATGGACTACCTGCATCGAACGCGGCTCAAGATGCTCGGCCATGCCCGCGTGCTTGATGCTCGCGAGCATCCCGAACTGGTCGAGGAACTCGCTCCCGCGGAACTTCGCGGCAAAGTGGAGCGACTCTTCCTCATCCAGGTCATCTCCTACGACTGGAACTGCCCGCAATACATCACCCCGCGCTTTACCGCGCAGGAGGTGGAAAAATATGCCGCGTCGCTGCAAGTCCGCATCGCCGAGTTGGAGGCCCAACTCGCGGCAAAGCTGCCGGGCGAGACGGCCAAGTAGGGCGCTTCGCGGAGTTGCTCGAAATTCTTTCCACCTCCCGAAGATCGGACCAGGCTCGAGAGCAGGATCATCGAGACTCAAAGATTCGAGCCGTGTTTCAAGAGAGTAAACCGAAGCGTGGCGCCGGGACCGTCGTGGGCCGCCGCTTGCAATCGACCTCCATGGTTCTCCACGATGGAACGACAGATTGCGAGTCCCATCCCCATGCCTCCAGGCTTCGTCGTGTGGAACGTCTCGAAGATCCGGTCCGCGTCTTTCGGGTCGACTCCGACACCCGAGTCCTGCACTTCAACGCACACCTGATCGCCGTCCATGTCTGCCGTTCTAATGCCCAACTTCCGTGAACCGTCCTCGATCGCGTTCATCGCTTCGATCGCGTTAAGGATCAGATTCATGAGCACCTGTTGGAGTTGCACGCGATCCCCAAGCACTGGCGGAACGTTATCGCCGAGGTAAAGCTTCAGGGCGATGCTATTCCTTTGCAGTTCGTTTCGCGTGAGGACGATGACTTCTTGAATGACCTCATTGATATCGAGTGGTTCCTTGATTGGTTCGTCGTTCTTGAAGAGTTTGCGAATTCGCGCAATGACCTCCCCGGCTCGCTTCCCGTCGCGTAGCACCCGCCGAATCGCCTCGCGTGCCTCCTCCAGGTTCGGTGAATCCGAAGCCAGCCAACGCAGACTGGCATTTCCGCCCATCACGATGCCCGTGAGCGGTTGGTTGACCTCATGCGCGATCGACGCGGTAAGCTCACCGAGGGTTGTCACGCGAGTGACATGCGCGAGCTCGGCTTGCACCTTGCGGAGCGCCTCTTCCGCCTTGCGCATTTCTTCCTCATTGTTCCTTTGATCGGTAATATCCAATACCGTCCCGATATATTCTCTCACATCCCCGGACTCGCTTAAAAGGGGGCGTCCGCGATTCTGAAGGAGCCGGATGGAGCCGTCCGGCAGGACGATACGCTGCTCGAAATTGAAGGCGCCCTCCCTGCTCATGGCTTCCGCACGCTTCGCTTCGACAAGCGGTCGATCCTCAGGATGCACCCGTTCCAACAGGGATCCGTAAGTGACGGCGCGCTCCTCAGGACCGAACCCGTACAATCGGGCGCACTCCTCCGACCATAATATTTGATCTGTCCCCATACTCCACGTCCAGCTCCCCGTGTGGCTGATCCTCTCGCCCTCGACCAGGGTTGCCTCGCTTTTCGTTAGCGCATCTTCCGCGCGCTTTCTTTCCACAACGATCCTGGCGAGATGAGTAAACTGTTCGGTGATGCGATCTTCGCGCGGCGTGATCTGCCGCGCTTGCTTCGAATAAATCGCAAACGTGCCCAAGACTTTCCCATCGGAGGATAAAATCGGGGTCGAGAAACAAGCCCTCAGGCCGTGTTTCAACGCCAGTTCGCGGTAATCAGCCCACAGCGGATCCGCGGCGATGTCCGACACGAACACTCTTTCTCCCCGGTAGGCTGCCGTCCCGCATGTCCCCGCGGAAGGGCCAATCAGGCCTTCGTCGATTGCTTTGATATAGCTGGCGGGGAGGCTCGGAGCCGCGCAGTGCCGCAGGCGCTTTCCGTCCCCATCCAATAACAGAATGGACGCAAGGGAGCCGTCGGTCAGATCTTCCACGACTCGGCAGAGGGCATCAAGGATCACCGGAAGCGATTCGCCGGTTGCGACCATCTCGAAAAGCCGTTTTTCTCCGGCAAGCAAAGTTTCAGCCCGCTTCAGATCGTCAATGTCGGTATTCGTTCCATACCACGTCGCGTCGTTTCCGAAATGGCCGATCAAGGGGGCTGCTCGAAACAAGAACCAGCGATACTCCCCGTCGAAGCGCCTGAGACGGGCCTCCAATCCACCCTCTTTCCCGGAAGCCCTTATCTGAGTCCACGCGTGGGTCAGTGTTCCGACGTCATCGGGATGAATAGCGACAATCCAGCCTGTCCCCTGCGCCTCTTCTTTGGAAAGACCAGTATAGTCCAGCCATCGCTTGCTGAAAAAATCTCCCACTCCGTTCTCGGGAGAAGACCAGGCCAGGGCGGGAATGGTATCGATAATCGTCCGGAGTTCGTCTTCGGATTCTTTGATCCTGGCGAGCGCTTCCTCCAAAGCCGCCTTTGCTTTATATTGCTCGGTGATGTCCGTTACAGCCCCTAGAACTTCCTCGTGGCCCGCTTCATCCTTAACGGAATGAGCGAAATTGCGAACGTATTTGAGGGAGCCATCTGGCATGAGAAGCCGGTGCTCGAAATCGAAAGAAGCTCCGCCCTGCACCGCGCGACTAAGAACGTCGGTCAGAAGCACGACATCATCCGGATGGACCCGCTGAAGCACCATTTCCCTCGTCGGTGGGAGGGCTGGGTCGTAGCCATAAATGCGAGCCGTTTCTTTCGACCAAAAAATTTGGCCGTCGGAAACTCGCAAGCCGACGCTGCCGGTATGACTAAGTCTCTGGGCGTGCTCGAGATAGACTTTGCTTCTCCGTAAATCCTCTTCGGCTCGCTTGCGGTCTTCGATTTCGGTGTTCGTTCCGTACCACTTCACGACATTTCCCCATTGGTCGATCAGGGGAGCTCCCCGGATCAAAAACCAGCGATACTCCCCGTCGAAGCGCCTCATGCGCGCCTCCAGTTCTCCCGGCTTCCTGGATGCGATGATCGTCATCCATCGCTCATGGAGCATTCCGATGTCATCCGGATGAATGGCCGCCGCCCATCCTTCACCTTTGGCCTCTTCGATGGAAAGGCCGGTATAATTGAGCCACCCTTGGCTGAAGAACTCACCCGCGCCGTCTGCCTGGGCGCTCCATGCCAGGGCAGGAATCGTGTCGATGATCGTTCGGAGTTGGTCTTCCGACTTCCCGATCTTGCCGAGCGCGTCTTCCAGCGCGGACTTGGCTTGCACCTGCTCCGTGATGTCGGCTACCGCCCCCACAAACTCGAATTCCTCCGAATCGAGCCCGATGTTTTGAACCATGACATGGACGTGTTTGACGGATCCGTTCGGCATCAGAAGCCGATGTTGAAGATCCATGTTCGTCCCGTGCCGGGCCGAGCGGGCCACCGTCTCCTGCACCAGGGCGAGGTCGTCGGGATGACAACGCTTCATGATCAATTCGACCGTGGGGGTGACCGATCGCGGGTATTCCATCAGTCGGAAACTCTCTTCCGACCAAATGATTTCCCCGGTGGAAACCCTCCAATACAGGCTGCTGGTCCGAGTCAACCTCTGGGCTTGAGCAAAAAGGGCTTCGCTGCGGCGCAGTTCATTTTCCGTCCGTTTGCGCTCGGTGACGTCCATAACCGCCCCGATATATTCCTCGACCTCTCCCGACGCCCGGACGATTGGTCGCCCGGATCCACGGAGGTGGGTCACGCTTTGATCCGGAAGGACAATTCGGAACTCGTGATCAAAGGAAGCCCGCAAGCGAGTCGCGTCTTCCATCGTTTGCAAGGCGAGCGGGCGATCTTCGGGGTGAATCTTCCCGGCAAAATCGTCGTAATTCAGTTCCCCCGCCTCGGGAGGGAAGCCGAAAATCCGCCGTTGTTCTGCAGACCAGATGAGTTTTCCCGTCTTGAGATTCCAGGTCCAACTCCCCGTGCGGCTAATTCGCTGGCCTTCGGCCAGCAATCCTTCGCTGCGGCCTAATTCCTCTTGCGCCCGCTTGCGCTCCAGATTCTCCTGCTCCAGATCGGCGTAAAGCCGGGCGTTCTCAAGGGAGATCGCGGCTTGCGAAGCCAGGAGCTCAAGCACGGCGACTCGGTCGGACGTGAACGCGCGCGGAGTCAGACTGTTTTCGAGATAGAGTGCGCCGACCAGCTTTGTTTGCTTGACGATGGGCAGACAAAGGACGGATCTCGGGCGCCTCTGCCGCACATATTCGTCGTCCGCATACAAATTCCCGGCCGAAGCATCATCGAGGACCACGTTTTCGCGCGTCCTGATCACGTAATGAAGCATGGATTCGGGAAGGTCGGCATGCGTCACCACCGCCTGTCGCAGCGTGACCTCAACACTGCCGCGACCGGTCGTCGCCTCCGCCTCGATTCGTGGATCCTCGTTGCGCAAAACGATGAGCAGGCCTCGCCCGGCCCCTGCATGCTCGACGGTGATTCGCATAAGCGTCTCGATCAGTTTGCCGAGGACAATTTCGCCCGAGAGGGCCTGTGACGCCCTAACCACACTTTCGACGTCGAAATGCCCGACGGGCGCGCCAATCGTCGTGGTCCTCGGAGCCGGAACGAATTCCGCACGCAACCACGGATGCTGCTGATCGAGCCACTGCACCTTGCCGAGCGCGCCCCAGCGAAGATAGCAGGAGCGCGCGTTCCGCGAATAAGCCTGGAAGATGGTTTCGCGGCCGCGCGCGGCGTAGAACCGCGCGGCGACTTCGTTGGCAATCGCTTCGTTCGGGATGAAGCCGTTTTCGCGCGCCGCACGGATCGCCTCGTCGTAAAGGCGCGCGGCATCCCATTCCCGGCCTTCCACGCGGGCCACCTCCGCCGCGATCAGAAGATGCTTGTCGGCGAACGTCGCCGGGCAGCTTTCCGTCCAGCGCGCAAGCTGCTCGCAGTGCGTTCTCAATTGCCGGTGACGTTCGCTGGCCTGATTTTCCAGTGGCGGGCCCGGATCCAGCGCTGCCAGCGTCAAGGCGGAAAACAAATGGTAATCGAGGTATTGGATGCGGCCAATCGAAGACCAGAGCAACGGCCGGGCGCGTTCAAGAGCGAGTGCCGCCGCCTCGAACTCACCGAAAATGAAGCGCGCCTTCGCCTTGAGGATCCAATACCAGCAAACCATCGTGAGGTTGCGTTGCGGTGTCAGTCGCTCCTCGAAGCGGCTCTGGTCAAATTCGTCCCCGTCAAAGCTTGAAAATGATGCGGTTCGACCGCGCATATTCTGGACGAAACGTTGTTGAGCCACGATGACTTCGGCCACGTCGCCAAAACTCGCCCGGCGGACGAAGGTGAGGCAGCGGTCGGCCTCCTGCCACACATCGTCGAGGTGATCGCCGCGCATGAGCAGGTCCGTGACCGTATGGTTGCACGAATAACACGCAACGGTGACGTCGCCGCTTTCATTCGCCGCGAGAAAGGCGGCGCGAATCCAGTCGACTGCGGAGCTGATGGGATGCGTCCAAACGCTCAGTTCCTCCATCGCCTTGAGGGTCTTCGCCTCATAGGCGGCAAAGCCATGCCGCTTGACCAGGGCACGGGCAAGCTGGCCAAACCGATAACCATCCGCATACCGCCCAAAAAAGTGCCCGATCATCATTCCAAACAATCCAAACGCGTGGGCGGAAGCGCCGGACATTCCGTGCTCAAGGGTCAGGTCAATCGTGTGACAAAGGTGCAGGCCCGTGAGGATTTCGTCCGTGAAAAAGGCGGGCGCATAGAGCACGGAGAGGACGCTCATTGCGGCTTCGACGTCCGGGTCCGTGACGCGCGGCAGATCGACCAGGGACTCGACGGAACGCCCGTCGAGCTTGCGCCAGACTTCCTCAAAACCGGACGCCAACTCGGCGCGATCCGGATGGGGAGACATAATGATATCAAAGAACCGGAGGCACTCCAGGGCGCTCTCGACCGCACGCTTGTTTTCCGACTGCAAGACGTGCAGCTCAATTCTCAGGCGATAGGCAGCCGCCCTGTCCACGTTTGTTTTCGCCCGTTTCAGTAGCTCGGCAATGAGTTGCTCGGCGGCCGCAAAATGGGCGCTCAGCAGTTCGCACGCGGCGTGTTCGAGTTTCAGCTCGAAGGCAAGGACGTAGCGCCGCTCCCACGTTTCCTCCGTCAACAACGCGCCGCCCGCCGAAAGGTAACCTCGTGCCGAGGCGTAGGCCGTGGATGCCTTGGCCCGTTTTCCCGCCGCCAGGTTGAGTTCGGCAACATACTCACGCTCGTCTTGAGATGTGATGAGCGCCGCGCCGCGATCGAACTGATCAACGAGATCGAATATCCTCTCCTTGATCTCGGCCGGTTCCATCCGCGCGGCGAGTATTCTGCCTATCCGGAGGTGGGCCGCCGCCCGCTCGCCTTCAGGAAGGAGCGAATAGGCCGCTTCCTGGACTCGATCATGGACGAAGGAATAGGCTTCATTCGAAAGAGAGACAAGCCCAAGACGGATCGCCTCCCCGAGCGCCGTATCGAGCGCCTTCCCGGACTCCCCATGCACCGTGACGAGAGTAGCTGTCTGTGCGGTGTTTCCCAGACAGGCCAGCTGTTTCAAGGCGTCCTGCGCCGTCGCAGAGAGGCGGCTCAGCTTCGCGACCATGAGCTCGACGACATTGTCGGTGAAACCCTTGGCCCGGATTCGGTCCATGTCCCACGTCCAGGCGGCCGCGCTTCGACTGAACGCAATGAGACTCTCCTCTGCCAGCGCCGTGATGAACTGGATCGCAAAAAAGGGATTGCCGCCGGTCTTCTCATGCACAAGCTGCGCAAGGGCGTGTGCCTGCTCTTGCGGGCAATGCAGGGTATCCGCCACGAGCCGCGCGACATCGTTCAAACCCAGGCTTGCCAGCGCAAGCCGATGCACCGGCGCTCCCGTCTTGTTGATGTCCGCTAGCATTCGCAGCAGCGGATGCGATGGGCCGACCTCGTTGTCCCGATATGCGCCGATGAGAAGGAGGTGTCGCACCTCGTCATGGGTGATCAAATGCCCGAGGAGGTCCAGCGTGGCGGCGTCCAGCCATTGGAGGTCGTCGAGGAACAACGCGAGCGGGTGTTCGGGCCTGGCGAAAACGCCAAGGAATCGTCGGAACGCCATCTTGAAACGGCTCTGCTGCTCCTGTGCAGGCAGTTCCTCCACTGCAGGCTGCTCCCCGATGATGAGTTCAAGCTCTGGGATAAGGTTCACCATGAGTTGACCGTTCGAACCCAGAGCCTCACGCAACGCGTCCCGGCGGCGGGTCACCTCGGCATCGCTTTGCGCCAGGATCTGTCGGACGAGGGTTTGGAACGCTTGCGCCAGAGTGGCATACGGGATGTCGCGCTTGTATTGGTCGAACTTGCCCGACGCAAATAAACCGCGCCTTGGAACCAGCGCCCTGTGCAGTTCATTGACCACCGAGGATTTCCCGACCCCGGAGTAACCCGATACCAGCACCAGTTCCGTCATGCCCTGGCTAACCACCCGGGCAAAAGCCGCGAGAAGCATTTCGATTTCCGCTTCCCGACCATACAGCTTTTCCGGGATCAGAAATTGATCCGAGGTGTCGCGAGCGCTCAGCGGGAAAATCTCGATTCGCCCATGGGCTTCCCAAGCCGCAAGGCAGTTCCGCAGGTCGGACTCGACACCCGCGGCCGTCTGGTAGCGCTCTTCCGGCGCCTTGGCGAGGAGCTTCATGATCAGAGCCGAAATCATTTCGGGGATTCCCTTCACCCGCTCGCTCGGTGGGAGTGGCAGCCTCGCGATGTGGCAATGCACCCACTCCATGGGATCCGTCGCAGTGAAGGGCAGAGTTCCCGTCAATATTTCGTAAAGGGTGACGCCAAACGCATAAAGATCGCTGCGGGAATCCACGGACCGATTCACCCTTCCCGTCTGTTCGGGTGCCATGTAAGGGAGGGTCCCGGCGATCACTTCGGGCGGCTGGGGGTCCTGGCGCTGGCGCGACGGACGGGCAGACAAACACAGGCCGGTCAGCCACGCCTCACCCGCTATGGCATCTACCAGGATGTTCGCCGGCTTGACATCATTGTGAATCAACCCTCGGGCGTGGAATCGACCCAGAGCGCCAGCTATCCCGATGGCGATGCGCAGGAACTGCGACACTTTCATCGGTCGCCTGGGAAGATTCGCGAGCAACTCCCCTCCCGGATCGTCGAGCAAAAGCTTGCGCCTTCCCTGGTGATGCACCAACTCTCGCGGGCAGGCCACACAGGAGACATCGAGCGCGTCCCGAATCGAATAGGCGTGCTCGAGTCGCGCGACGATGTCCGGGGTCGGCTGTTCAGAAACGGGCGCCATGGCCAACAGCGTGCCGGGATCTCCATTGCGTCTGCCGCGGAACAGGGCGACTTGCCCGTCGTCCCCCAACTCCTCGAACGCGTAATCGGAAATATCCGTCATCGCGCGGAACCTCGCTGAACCCACTGAATCCTATTCGTCATCAGAAATTGCGGCGGGAAGACTCTTCATCGCAAAGGTGTGTTCGTCAATCTGCACACCATTCCCCAAAGGAAAAACCGCCCGACACCGCGAAAAGAACGGCGCATTGCCACCAGTGACTATGCCCGACCTCTCCCGGGGCGTCCATCATACCTTGGTACGATAGCTCGGACCGGCTCGAAGCGGAAAAAAGCCTCCCGTCCCCGCAGGGGTGGCGAGTTCTCGCCGTCCAGACGGAAATTCCGACCCAGTGGGCCGAACATTCGAACGTCCGAAATTTCCGCCCGAGCCCGCCCGAAGCCGAAAATCACCATCCAGCTAATAGAAAATCATTTACAGATTCCTTCCAACGTGGCTCGAAAGCTGAGCCGGGTTTCCGGAACTTCAATCGCAGACGCTTTGAACACGACGCAATCAAACAAGCTTGAAGGCAAGTTGCCGTCGTCACCGGCGCAAGCAACCGGACACTCCCGATCGATATGAATGGTGATCTCTCCCAACCCGAAGAATACGACGTGCTGATTCTAGGCAGCGGCGAAGCCGGAAAATATCTCGCCTGGACCCTCGGCGGGCAAGGCAGCCGACTGGCCCTGATCGAACGCCAATACGTGGGAGGCTCCTGCCCCAACATCGCCTGCCTTCCCAGCAAAAACATCATACATAGTGCCAAGGTCGCTTCCTATTTTTTCAGAAGCGAGGAGTTCGGAATCACCAAGGACAACTGTAAGATCCACATGCAGGCCGTGCGCGATCGAAAGCGCCGGATGGTCGATGACCTTGTCAAGATACACCTGGATAAATTCAAGACGAGCGGGGCCGAGCTGGTGATGGGTTCCGGTCGCTTCGTCGGACCGAGAACGATCGAGGTCTCGCTTTCCGATGGAGGAACCCGCGTCCTTCGCGGAGAGAAGGTCATTATTAGCACCGGTTCCCGTGCAACGATCGAACCGATCCCGGGGCTGCAGCAAGCCAGTCCGCTCACGCACATCGGAGCCCTCGAACTCGACCTTATTCCCGATCACCTCCTGATTCTGGGCGGCGGCTACGTCGGTCTCGAACTCGCCCAGGCCATCCGCCGGTTTGGCAGCCGCGTGACCATCATCGAACGGAACGAACGGCTGATTCACCACGAAGATTCCGACGTTGCGGAGCTGCTCCAGGACGTGTTCCGGGAGGAGGGAATAGGGATCGTCACGAACGCTCGGGTCACGCAGGTCGAAGGGAAATCGGGAGTGGCCGTGAAGCTCCATGCGGTTCAAGGAGAATCGGAAATCCTGCTCGAAGGCAGCCATCTTCTGGTTGCAAGCGGACGGACGCCCAACACTGAGGGGATCGGCCTCGAGCTGGCAGGAGTGGAAACCACCGAACGCGGCTTCGTGAGAGTCAACGAGCGGCTCGAGACGACCGCGCCGGACGTTACCGCGGTGGGGGACTGTGCGGGAAGTCCCCACTTTACGCATATCGCCTTCGACGATTTCCGAATTGTTCGCGACAATCTCGCCGGCGGCCATCGAGTGACCACAGGCCGGCAGGTGCCGTTTTGTATGTTCACCGACCCCGAGTTCGCCCGGATCGGCCTCAGTGAAACCGAGGCGAAGGCGCGGGGGGTCGCTTATCGGCTGGCGAAACTTCCCATGGCCGCCGTGCTGCGCGCCCGCACGCTTTCCGAGATGAAAGGCTTCATGAAAGCACTTGTCGATACCGAGAGCGACCGGATCCTGGGATTCACCGCCGTCGGAGTCGGCGCCGGAGAACTGATCGCTCCCGTCCAGCTCGCAATGATCGCGGGCCTCCCCTATACGGCCCTCCGCGACGCCATTCTGACCCACCCCACCTTACCGGAGGGACTCGTCTTTCTGTTCATGGGCGTGCCCGCCAGAAAATGAGTCCAACCAACCATCGTGATGGTGCCGCGCCCTTGTAGTGATTGCTGACTCCGCCAACGCTATCCGCCTTCACCCGACACGCTAACGCGACGCCCGAAAACTGGATCGCACCGTGGAAATCAATCACTCCAAGCCAGCGCCTAAGGAAGAAGGATTACTCTCACGACGACGTTTTCTGACCGTCGCCAGCTTTACCACTGCGCTTGTTTTAGCGGCGCTCACTGGGCTTGCGCTCACCGTCCGTTCCGCGGACGACCACGCGGGTTTTGATCCAGCCCCGGTCGTCCCGCTGGCCTCGCAGCCTCCGGCACGCCTCATCGTCGATTCGCCTCTTCCCGAGCAGTTGGCGAAGGGACTTGTTGTTGTCCGATACCGGACGGAGAACCTCAGAATCGTGCCGGTCTTTGGTCCGGCCGCTCTGGATGATTCTCCGCGCATAGGACACTTGCACATCACTGTTGATGATGCGCCCTGGCATTGGGCCGATGCGAGCGGTGAACCGCTCATCATTCAGGGGCTTCCGCCGGGGCCGCACAAAATTCGCGTGGATCTTGCCGATCCAACCCACAAGGTCATCGAAAGCACAACGATCAACCTTGAAGTCCCGCAACGGACCGCGTCTCACAATTGACGGCTTATGAAGACCATCGTCGTCTTTGCCACCGCGGTTGCCGTGCGGCGCGACTTGCCAATATTCTCCCTGAAAAATCTACCGCAATTGAGCTCTTAGGACTTAGGGTTGGCACATGGACTGGCCCGCCTTGCGCCGCGACAGAACATACCGGGGATCCCCAGCTTTCGTGCAATGGCCAGTCCTGGCAAGGTAAGATGGCTCCGCGAAGGCTCACTTTAGCAACCAAAAACACGCAATGAAAAACGCCGGCTTTAATCAACCCCTCTACATCCTGCCTTTCGACCATCGCGGTTCGTTCGAAACGAAGCTCTTCGGTTGGCACGGTGCTTTGACGCCAGAGCAGACCGCCGAAATCGCGGCGGCCAAGCAGGTTATTTACGAGGGATTCACTTCCGCGATCGCGGCCGGTGTGCCGAAGGAAAAAGCGGCCATTCTCGTCGATGAACAATTCGGCGCGGCCATCCTGCGCGACGCCTCGGCAAAGGGTTTTACCACAGCGTGTCCGGCCGAGAAAAGCGGGCAGGATGAGTTCGATTTCGAATACGGCGAAGATTTTGCCGGACATATCGAGACCTTTCATCCGACGTTCTGCAAGGTGCTCGTGCGTTACAATCCGGAGGGGGATGCCGCGATGAATCAAAGGCAGTCGGCGCGGCTCAAACGGCTTTCCGACTATCTCCATTCGAAGAGTCAAAGCCGGTTTATGTTTGAGCTGCTCGTGCCGGCCGAAAAGCCGCAACTCGACCGGCTCAAAGGCGACAAGAAAGCCTACGATCTGGAGCTTCGACCCAGCCTGATGGTGCGGACGATCCAGCAACTGCAGGACGCGGGTGTCGAACCCGACGTCTGGAAGATCGAGGGCCTCGATCGACCCGCGGATTGCGAAGCGATCGTGGCCACCGCGCGCCGCGGCGGCCGCGACGAAGTGGGATGCATCATCCTCGGCCGGGGCGAAGACGATCAAAAGGTACGCGAGTGGTTGACGATCGCGGCAGGGGTCGAAGGTTTCATCGGCTTCGCCGTGGGCCGGACGGATTTCTGGGAGCCGCTCGTGAATTTGCGTGCGAAACGCATCCCGCGGGAAGCCGCGGTGGCTGCAATCGCGAGCCGTTACCGGGAGTTCGTTGGAACCTTTGAAGCCGCTCGCAGCCCTTGATCATAGCCGCTTTTGTGAAAGCCCAAAGCGACCGCGACACGAACGCCGTCGTGGCCTGTTTTGACGACCAGGCCGTCGTGCAGGACGAGGGACGGGAGATGGAAGAAACGACCACCCAACCCGTAAAAATCGAAAGCTCTCTTGCGAGCATGACATGTCATTCCCCGTTGGAGGAGGGCATGCGATTTCTATATCGGGAGGCAGGTCCGTCCGATCCACCGATCCCGCCCCCCTAAGGTCGGGAGACCCGGCTCATGCCCCAGTTCGAACTCATCTGTTTCGTCCTGATGCTGGTCGCCGTGCTGGACATCGTGGCGCGCAAGATACGTCTGCCCTATCCCGTCTTGATGGTGGTCAGCGGGCTTGCGCTCGGTTTGATTCCAGGACTTCCGCGAGTCACCTTTGCGCCGGAGCTTGTCCTGCCCATCTTCCTGCCGCCTTTGCTGTTTCCAGCCGCGTTCCTCACTTCATGGCATGACTTTAGAAGCAACTTGCGGCCGATTTTCCTGCTCGCCGTCGGCCTGGTGCTGGTGACGATGGCAGCGGTCGCCTGGGTCGCTCATTCGTTCATCTCCGATCTCTCGTGGCCGGCGGCTTTCGTCCTCGGCGCCATCGTCTCGACCCCGGACGCGATCGCGGCGACCTCCGTTTTCAAAAGTCTGGAGGTTCCTCGCCGCATCGTCACGGTGCTGGAGGGCGAGAGCCTCGTGAACGACGCCGTCGCCTTGGTGGCCTATCGATTCGGCGTCGCAGCGGTCGTGACAGGAAGCTTCTCGCCATCGGCTGTCGCCGTCCAGTTGCCGTCGGTGGCTATCGGCGGTGTGGCGATCGGTGGACTCGTCGGCCTGGGTGTTGACTGGATTCTGCGGCGGCTGGACGACCCGCCGGTTCAGATCACCATCTCGCTGCTCGCTCCCTTCATGGCGTACCTGGGAGCGGAGCGCCTGGATTGCTCCGGCGCACTTGCAGTCGTCACCGCCGGAGTCTTCATCGGATGGCGCTTGCCACGGATGATCACAGCCCGCACCCGGCTTGAACTGGCCTCGTTCTGGCAAATGCTCGTTTACCTGCTCAACGGGATCATCTTCATCTTCATCGGCCTGCAGTTGCCGCAAGTGATGGACGGCTTGGGGCATAAATCCTGGGGCAATCTGATTTTCGAGGCGGGCGTGGTGAGTGCCACGGTCGTCGGCGTCCGGCTTCTTTGGATTTTTCCTTCGGCCTATGTGCCGAGGTTTCTCGTCGCGAAGATTCTCGCGCGCGATCCGTACCCGGACTGGCGTCATTTGGCCATCATCGGCTGGGCGGGAATGCGCGGGGTTGATTCGCTCGCCACCGCGCTGGCCCTGCCCTTCGTCACCGCCGTCGGCGCGCCGTTCCCCGGACGAGACACGATCATTTTCGTCTCGTTCGCGGTCATCCTGGTCACGCTCGTGGCACAGGGTTTGACGCTGCCATTTCTCATTCGCGTGCTGAACGTGAAAGGCGACGGCAAGGCGGATTGCGAGGAACACATCGCGCGGGTGAGTGCAAACCAAGCGGCCCTCGCCTACCTCGAAAATCTCGCGGAGTCGGACCCGGAATCCGGCGCTCAGCTAAGCCTTCTTCAGGCACAATATCACGAGCGCCTTGCGCAGCTCGAAACCAGCGACGATGCAGCGGCCTCCGAGGCCGGAGAGGTGGATCGCCCGTCTTCGCCCTTTCACCAGTACGCACTGGGCGCTTTGAAGGTCGAACACGAGACCCTCATCGATCTGCGTAACAAGCACCGGATCAACGACGAGACGCTCCGCGTCGTGGAGCGCGATGTGGACCTCGCCGAAGCGCGACTCGTGGAAATGGAGCGAGAGAGGTGAAAGAGCAGGCGGTGATCCTCGCGCAGGCGTGCGCCCATTTCATTGGCCCGCTCGGATTTCACGCGTGGCAACGACTGGCCGGAGCGCAGCCGATGTCTCATTTAGGGTCGGACGCGAGTTTCCCGGCCATTCGTACCAAGTCGGCGAGCGACTCCGCCGCCATCTTGCGCATCACCTTGCCGCGTTGAATCTTGACGGTCGTTTCGCTCGTTCCGAGTTCTGCGGCAACCTGCTTGTTGAGCAACCCTCTTACGACCAGCGCCATCACCTCGCGTTCCCGCGGGGTCAATGATTCATAGCGCGAGCTCAATGCGACGGACTCCTCGCGGCCAGCCAGCATCTCGCGATCACGCTCCAAGGCATTGCGGATCGCCCCCAGCAGCGCCTCGTCGTCAAATGGCTTGGTGAGGAACTCCACGGCACCCGCTTTCATCGCCTTCACCGTCATCGGAATATCCGCATGTCCGGTGATAAAAATAATCGGCAACTTTCGATCTCCCCGCCCTAACTCGTTCTGCAAATCCAACCCGCTCAGTCCCGGCATCTGCACATCGAGCACCAGGCAGGCGGGAGCGCCGGAGACCTCCCGCTTTAGAAAATCCCGAGCCGACGTAAAGGTTTCGACGGAGATTCCCGTGGAGCGAATAAAGCTGCTCAACAGCTCGCAAATCGACTCGTCGTCATCCACCACGAAAACAGTGGGAGTCTCTTCCGAAGTCGATTTTTTTGCCGCTTTCACGCGCATTTCTTCGCCTCACCTGAAATCGGGATAAGACATGTTTTTCGGACCGGACTCGACGTTGGCTGACCGCGGCACGTCTTCAAACTTCATGATTTTTCTGAACCGTTGAGCCATCGCAGCCCCGATCATGCGCGGTTTCGGTCGATTTTGAAGGTCCAAATCGACCTGGGCGCCTTCAAAAATGCCGCTCGCCCCGGTATCGCGTTTGGAAGGGCGAACCTCCCGGTGAGCCCAGTATTTCAAGGGTCGGGTGGAACCTCGCCCCTCCCGGCGGCTCTGCAACACCAGGATCCGTTGCGACTTATAATTACGTGCCGATGAATTCCAAGGGAGTCCAGAAAGACCATTTAGGCATCGTCTACGCGACAAACGAATGGCCGGCCAACTTCATCTCGATCGACGGCAACCTCGGAGCCAACCGGCGCCGTTAATTTAAGGAATCGGCGGAGGTTACGTTGCCAAGAACCAGCGCGTCCCTAAACAGGTGAGCAAGCCAATCACCTACTATCGCCCGCCATACGACGTATGGACACCCTAAAAGGGAGAAATAAGGTCGTTTCACCCCAAGCAGACGGAAGCCGTTGATCGGATCTGCCGCCAATGATCGAAGGCACCTCCTGCCCGCCATGGCAGTAAGTCAGCCTGCTCCGCGCTCAGCCTGAAAGCGACGCCTCGAATAAGCCGGGTTACCAAGCCGCTTTGCAACTGCGCCAACTGCTGCACAAACTGCATAAAGATCGGCGTAGTTTGCTGTAGCCCCGGCGACGCGAATTCTCTGCGACGCCCAAATCCGCCGAGTAGATAAACTGATTTGAAGCATTTGCAACACGTTTACCGCGTGGAACTTGACTTCGGCCGTCTTTATCGTATCGCTTGCGCCTCAAGAATCGGAATCGTGGCTTCAAAACTCTTAGTCTTAGTGCTTGCGCTCGCTTTAGCGCAGGCAAGCATTGCGCAATCAAACATCTCGTTCGAGTGGGTGACGGTCGGCGATCCTGGCAACCCGAACGATCCGTTAACTGGTATTTCAAGCGGCGGTATGCCAACTCCTACGCGCGGAGCGGTGCCCTACGTCTACAGCATATCAAAGTATGAAACCACGATTGGCCAATACACCTTCTTTCTTAATGCCGTGGCAAAGTCCGATCCCCATGGGTTGTATAATCCAGACTTGGAGAATCGGGATTCGATCAGAGGCATTATTCGGTCCGGAGCGGATGGAAATTACGTCTACTCTGTAAAGAACGTTTCTCTTCCGGGGGGTCTGACGAGTGCCAATCTTCCGATCACCTACATATCGTATCCGAACGCCGCCCGATTCGTGAATTGGCTCCACAATGGACAGGGGAACGGAAGTACTGAGACGGGCGCCTACACCATCAGCGAGGGGCAGATCACGCGGGCATCACGCTCGGGCGGGGTGGTCACTCTTACAACCGCGCAGCCGCATACTCTTAGCGTAGGAGATCGGGTTACGGTCTTGGTTTCGTTCGAACTTCATTTAGATGGAATCTTTGTTGTAACAGCCAGGACAAACACAACGTTCAGCTACCTTGCGGTCGGTGATGACCTTCCGGACCAGGAACGAGCGGGGTCAATGACAGGCATTAGTGCAACGCATAAGCCAGATGCGCGGTATTGGATTCCGACGGAAAACGAATGGTACAAGGCGGCATACTACAATCCAAGCCCTCAGGGTCCGGCGGATCACTACTGGCTGTATCCGTGGCAAAGCGATCAAGTGGATGGCCGCCCTGCCAATTTCTACAATGGCACCTATACGGTCACCGGCCGATCAAAGATAGACGCGTCTTATACCTACTTGACCGACGTGCGCGATTTCAGTGGAACACCCAGCCACTATGGCACATTAAACCAGGCAGGAAACGTCGAGGAATGGACCGAGGGAGATGCGTTTTCTGGAGGGCCCCATTCCCGCGGCGGGCATTGGAGCGCGGAAGGGTCGAATCAAGCCTATGACCGTAAAGCGTCCTATTCCCCCTATACCTACACTACTGATCCCGGGATCGGAGGACTGCTCGGCTTTCGCGTTGCCACGGTCGCGAACCCTCCGGCGGGCGGGCTGAAGAATGGCGATAAGATTCGCTTCTATCCGAGGGCGGGCCATGGTGATCGGATGGTCGGGGGAGTGTTCGAGGGAAGCACAGACCGGATCTTCTTATACGGTTCTTTATACCGTAACCGAGGTTCCACCGGATGGGTGGACGGAAGTCAGCGTCAACTTCGATAACGCTCGTTTTCTCCGGTACCGTTCGCCCGACAATGGGCAGGGAAACGTGGCGGAGATCGAGTTTTATCGCAGTGGGGCCAAAGTCATCTGGGCAGCCTCGGGAACACCGGGTTCGTGGAGTGGAAAGGGCAATGATACTTTCCGAGCTGCGCTGGACGGAGACACCTCGACCTTCTTCGACGCCCCGCAACCCAATGGCAACTATGTGGAACTCGACACCGGAACAGGAACACCCTACGCTACACCTGCCGGATTTGACACTTTGCGAGTTAGCAATGAGGGCGGCGGCTTCAGCTATTACCGACCTGGCCAGCGGCGCAGCATAAGCCCCGGCCCAGTGCCTTCGGGCCAATATTTTGCGGGTTGGGACGGCTTCACGAGCATTCTCGACGATCCCACCGCGCGTGATACCACAGCCACAATCCCCGGAGTCGGCGTGGATCTGTGGCTTACCGCGACATTTAAACCCCTGCCACCTGGAAGTCAGTTCTTGACAGTTGCAGGTGGCAGCGGGAGCGGCGTCTATCCCTCAGGCACGATGGTTACCGTGAGCGCGGACCCCGCTCCGGCGGGCAAGCAGTTTGCAGGCTGGATCGGTGACATAGCCATCCTTTCCAATCCGTTCCTGGCCACCACGACGGCGATAATACCCTACCTGGATGTGACTATAGAGCGCGACCTACAGTGCGGCAGGTCCAAGCGACAAGATTAGGTTTTATCCAAGGAGGGATCATACGGATCGAATGATCGGAGGGGTCTTTGAAGGCACCAACGGCGATCCGGTGAGCGGACCGTACACGACCATCTACACGGTGACGAGCAATCCACCGCTGGGGTGGTCGGAAGTCAGCGTGAGTCTGGTTGATGAGCGGCTTTCGGATGCGCCTCAATACCGGTATCTGCGTTATCGCGGGCCAACTGACTCTTTTGGAAACGTTGCGGAGATCGAGTTTTACCGCAATGGGGTGAAGCTGACCGGAGCCGGTTTTGGAACGCCCGGTTCGTGGAGCAGTCAAGGGAGCACCTTTGACAAGGCTCTGGACGGGAACCTTAGCACCTTTTTCGATGCTTCAATCAATACGGGAGCTTACGTGGGCATCGATACTGATTCATTTTCGGCAACGATTCCGAATGGATCGTTTGAAAATCCCGATTTTGCCGACGGGTCAGGCTTAGCTCAGATTACGCCCGGCATCTTCTATGATTGGAACTATGATCAAGTACCAGTGGGCGGTGGACAGTTCATTATTACTGATTCGAATGATTCCCTATTTCCAAACACTACGGGAAACGGACTGCTGCCTGGTCCTGCTGAAGGTCAGCAATTTGCAATTCTTGGAACGGCCCGTGGAGGTCAGAGTACAAGCATCACGAACGTATCTCCGTTAGCCACTCTTCAGAGCGGTCGTACCTATACCCTTTCAGTGGCTGCTGGTAACGAAATTACGAGCCAGTTCAGCTTGCATACGGGCAATCTGAAAATAGCCCTTTTGGCTGGTGACACAGTTGTCGCCGAAGATTCAATCTCATATGCAACGATCCCGCTTGGTTCGTTTAAACTTGTTTCAACCTCTTTCTCTGCCGGCCAGTCTTCAGCGGGCAGGTCCTTGAATATTAGAATCACTTATACTGCGGGGCCAGATGCTGGAGATAACGGTTGCTTCGACAATGTGACTTTGGGCATCGATACAAGTGCAACGATTTCGAGCGACAAGATCAGGTTTTATCCAAGGAGAGATCATACCGATCGAATGATCGGAGGGGTTTTTGAAGGCACCCATGGGGATCCGGTGAATGGACCCTACGAGCCTATTTACACGATCACGAGCAACCCGCCGCTGGCTTGGAACGAAGTCAGCGTGGACCTCAAGGATTACCGGTATCTGCGCTATCGCGGGCCGACTGACTCCTTTGGAAACGTTGCGGAGATCGAGTTTTACCGCAACGAGGCAAAGCTGACCGGAGTCAGTTTTGGAACACCGGGCTCGTGGAGCAATCAAGGCAGCACCTTCGACAAGGCTCTCGATGGGAACATTGACACGTTTTTCGATGCGCCGATCAATAGTGGAGCCTATGTAGGCATAAACACACAATGAGACGCGGGGCAGGGTTCCCATCCGATCGCTCCTCCATCGGTCTGAATCCTGATTCCCGCGGAATTGGCGTCTTCGATAAGTGCCGTACCGTCTATCCAGCGCCAGAAGGCTGGCGCACTCCAAAACGCCGCCGCGCATCGCCAGGTCGCCGAAACTCGCCTGCAACGGTTCTCCCTCAACCAATGTGAGGATTTGGGCGCGCCCGCCTCTCTTCGCCAGGCGGGAAAAGCACGTTTCCAGAATTCGTAGAAGCCACGCGCCTGGATCGAACAAGATCTACCGGCACGAACATCCCGCATTTGACGAATTGACAGGCAATTTCGCAAAACTCTGAAACCCGGCGCTTCCGACGCCTTTGTAATAGGTAGACCCCGTATGCTCGGCAAAAACAGGGAAAAGCAACTGAACCGGCTCTCTCTACGCTCGATGGAAGCGCGCCGCTCGCTCTCGCCAGGTCGGCTCTCATCGATTTCCAAGCTGATAACATAAAGGAATCCCACTTTTAGCCCAACTCTAACCCTATCGAAATTTCATGCCTAAAGCAGCCACTCAACAATTCATCCTGCTCCCGCCTCGCGGTCTCACCGCCGGCGCCGTCACCGCTTCAACGCCGGCCACTGAATCATTCCTCGCGTCCCTGGATAAGGTCCGCCTCGCCACGAACCAGACGAAGGCGCTCTCCGCCGCCAAGGTCGCCACGAAGCTGAAGGTCCTGGACTCGATCAACGAGAACGGGGCCAAGCTCATCGAAATATCGCCGGACGACCTCTCCAATCTGCGCGCCGAACAACCCGGACTCCGGGTGGTTCCGGTCGTTTACTACTATCCCGCCGAGGCTCCGCGCGAGCAGGTGGCCGTCCGAGCGAAGGCCAGTGCGGCGGCCGCGGGCGGGCTGACGCTGAAGGTGGTGGCAAAAGGCAGCGGGGCGCCCGTCGCAGGGGCAACGGTAGTCGCTTTTACAAATTTCGCCAAGCGGGCCGGTCTTCAGGGAACGACGAACAAGTCTGGTAGCGTCAGGCTCAAGTTCCCCGGCTCCTCGGTGAAGCTCGATCGCCTTTATATTTACTCCGAGGGCGGCTTTTGGAACGGTCTCCGACAGAAGCTCAAGGTTAAGGACGGCGATCGGTTTGAACTCCTTCCGATCGACCTGTCATTCACCGACTCGGTCCGCTTCTTTTACGGCAATTCGGACCTTTCCGCGGGACATAGCGTGAAAGTCGGCATCATCGATACCGGCGTCGGACCTCACAAGGATCTGGTCGTCGAGGGCGGCGAAAACACCGTCCAAGGCGAAGATCCGTCTGATTTCACCAACAACGGCGAAGGCCACGGCACGCATGTAGCTGGCATCGTCGCTGCGCGAGGGACAGCGCCCACCGGGGTGCGCGGCATCGCTCCCGGGGTCACACTGCGCGCTTACCGTGTCTTCGGTCGGAATGCCCAGGGGGCTTCGAACTTTGCCATTGCCAAGGCCATCGATCGCGCGGTTGCCGACGGATGTGATCTGATCAACATGAGCCTTGGGGGCCCCGGCCCGGAGGATCCAGCCACGCACTCTGCCATCACTGACGCCCGAGCCAAGGGAACGCTGGTCATTGTCGCCGCGGGCAATGACAATCGCTCGCCAGTGAGCTTCCCTGCGGTCGATTCGCTGGCCCTGGCCGTCTCCGCTCTGGGCCGAATAGGCACTTTCCCGCCCAACACCACCGAGGTCGGAGATGTGGCGCCGCCACCGGGAACCGACAAGAAGAATTTCATTGCTGACTTTTCCAATGTCGGCCCGGAAATCGACCTGACAGGCCCGGGCGTCGGCGTCATTTCGACGTTCCCGGATGACGCCTTCGCGGTGCTTGATGGAACCTCAATGGCCTGTCCCGCGGTGACTGGTGCCGCGGCCAAAGTCCTTGCCGCCAATCCCGCCCTGCTGGCGCTGCCGCGAGCCCAGGCGCGCTCCGATCAGTTCGCCTCGCTGGTGCTCAACGCCGCCAAAACCCTCGGTTTCCCGGCAACACTTCAGGGTCAGGGTTTAATCAAGATTTGAAGCGCCGGAAGGCCTCAGTAGCTTTGGGTTGTGGCTCGACTCATTCTCCGCTTCACCGGCCCCGGCGAAGTCCGGGACGAGGATCTCGCGAGGATCGGGGCCTTGCCCGCAGCGAAGATCATCGACCGATCGCCACGAATGCTTCTTGTCGAAGCGCCTCCCGATAAGATTACCCAACTTCTCCACGATCTGCCCAATTGGACCCTGAGTCCCGAGACGTTTATCGCCACCCCGGACCCTCGTCCCAAGCCCAAGAAACCCTGAAACGCGTCGCTTCCAATGGATCAGCCTACGGTTCAAATACTCACGCGCGCGGCCGATCACCATCGACGAGGGCCTCGGGAACAAGATCAACTTGCGAGCCTTCTCAGTACACCGAAGAATCCCAACAGAAAGGACCCACCCCATGAAAGCTGATCGCAAATGGGTCGAGCGCAATCTCGGCTTTGATCCCATCAAGACGCCCGCACCACATTCGACGTTTACATTTCCTGAGGCTGCGCGTTCGCGCAGTGCCGAAGATCTCCAGAGAGAGATCATCGATTTCGATTCGGAGGCGCCGGAAGGACGGGAGTTCCTGGCGTTTACCACCGCCACGGGACTCTCACGTTTCACAGACGTGCCCTGGCCAGCCAAGCTCAAGCCGGTAAGCGATGCCACTGCCCGCACCGGCAGCGCCGGCGAACTTCCGACCGCGGACGTCCTGGTGGTTACCTGGACCGTCGATGAAGGTCATGCGTTGAGCCGCGTGCTTACGCCGGGCAAGGATTCGAAGAAGGACTATCTGTCCTACACGCACAATTTTGCTTCGATTTCCAAGAAGATGCGGGCGGGCTGTCCGGCGCTTCAAGCTCAACGCCTGGGCGCGTATTGGACGATCAAGATCGCGGATAAAAACGTGGTGGTTTTCAAGTCCGATTCCCACATGTCGCAGGATGGACCACAGCTTCCAAACATCGATGTGTGGGCGCAAATCATCTCCGAGGTGCAGCCGAAGCTCGTGATTACAACCGGTACCGCCGGGGGGATCGGTACCCAGTTTGAGGTGGGCGACGTGGTTGTGAGCCCGATCGTGCGCTTCGACTGCACCGCAAAGTTCAAGAAAGAGCCCTTTGCGCAAGATCACTATGCGAGTGCCGCGCCGAAATCCAAATACTTCGCCACCGCGAAAAGCCTTTTCAAAGCGAACGCCGGACAACTTCCGAAGGACAATACCCGGCCGCCAAAGATTGTTTCGGTATCGAAAGCCGCGCTGGCGTCGTCGGTCGTGACGACGGACTTCTTCGGCTTCGATACCTCGGACAATCATTACAAACTGCAAGGGCTGGGCGATGTATCGGAAATGGGAGACGCCGTGCTTGGCCTCGTCGCGAGTCGGATGGGAATTACAGCGCCTCGCTGGATTGCGGTGCGAAATGTTTCGGACCCCCAGATCAAAGCCGAGGGCACGCTCAAGCAACAGGCTGAACTGGCGGCCCAGATTTATAAGGGATTCGGCCGCTGGAGTTCTGTCTGCAGCGCGATTGTTTGCTGGGCACTGGTTGCCGCAGAGTAAGAGCGTCTCAGAAAATTACGGGTCGAGCGGCACGATACCGAAACCGTGGGCAGCGGACTTGCGGGTTCGAACCGTCGGGGTTGCGGACCTCTTTCGCGCGTGCGCAGACTTCCGTGCGCGCTTCGCGGCGGGCACGCCGCTCCCACTCCGCTTGGCGGTGATGGGGACCTGGCCATGACTTCCTCCGAGCAGTTGTCCCGCTCCCGCGCGCGAATTCGCCGCGGCGGCGACCAACTTTTCGATTCTGTGTGAATCGGCATCGCCGGGATCACGACCTACCGATCTGTGCATCGCAGTGAGCGATGAGCCTGCGCGCGGTCGCGGCGTCGTCGGAGGTCGGATCCACCAGCGGCAACACTTGAACCGCGAGCTCACGTGCCTGTGCGGGCTCCTGCGAGGTTTGGGCGAGAATGATCGCCGCATTGAGCAGCGACGTCGCGCAGAGCTCGCGGTGACCCAGCGGCCCGGCGAATTCGACGACTCGCAGCAGCAAGGGCAGCGCCTCGGCCATGCGGTCGCCCCGCAGCAGTTCATCGACAGACCGCTTCAGCAGCGCTTCGCCCTGCCCCAGCATGTCCCGTGCGCGACTACCCGCACCCAAGCCCTCGAACAATTCGCCCGCCCGCTTGTACCAATCCACCGCGCGTGGCAGATCGCCCGCAAACCGGGCTGTGCTCGCTGCCGATGCACAGAAGGCAGCCACGAGGCTCATTACGCCAAGCCTTTCGTACATGGCGATGAGATCGGGATACAGGGCAACCATCTCGCGCGCGGCGGCGCGCTGCTCCTCGGGATCGGTCTTGCGATGCCCTTCATCGGACAGTGTCGCGAGCTTCTGATCCAGGGTGACCGCCGCAAGCCCCAGTCTGCAGTAATCGCGCTCGTCGCCGCGATCGAGCTCATCGAGTCGCGCGGCTGCCCGCGAGAAGAATGCCGCAGCTTCCGCATCGCGCTGCTGCAAAAGGGCGATGGTGCCGAGGTTCATCAGCGACGCAGCAAGCGAGCTCGCGTTTCCGATCTCCTCGGCGATACCGAGGATCTCCCGGTACGCCTGATCCGCGTCCGCCAGGCGACCGAGCTTCAGGCTGGCGTGTCCAATCTGGTTTAGCAGATTGGTCTTGAAGGCGCGGTTGCGCTCACTCACCAAGGGCAGAGCCGAGCCGGCAATCTCGAGGGCGCGGTCGAATTGGCCCGTCGAGGTGTGGACCTCGGCGAGCCTGCCCAGCGCGAACGCTTCGTTGGACGGATCCTTGACACGCCGATACATCTCGATCGCTTTTCCGTACCACTGCTCGGCGGCTTCAGCATCACCGCTGTCGCGGCTCAACGTGCCCAGACTCAAATACGTTGCCGCTTCGTTGTCGAGCCGCTCGATCCGCCGCACCACTTCCAGCACGCCCTCGTATATCTGGCGCGCCTCGTCGCGACGCCCTAGCGCGGCCAGCACCTCGCCTCGATTGCAGGCTGCAGCCGCCACGGCTTCGTCGTTGCCGAGGCGGCCGAACAGGGTTTCGCATTCCTGGAACAGCTCGAGCCCTGCAGGGTATTCGCCTTTGAGCTTGGCGATGATGCCCAAGTCGTTAATCGCGATCCCGCGGAAGCGTTCGTCACCGGCGTGCTCCGCGCACTCGCGCGCCTCTTGCGCCAGTTCCCGCGCTTCGTTCAGGTGCCCCTGCCGGATCAAGTACGCGGCGAGGCCGCAGAGACCGAAAGAGAGCGCCGCCGGGTCCCCGCGGCTTCTATATCCGGCCAGCGCCGTCTCGTACATCTCGCGCGCGGCGTCGATTTGGCCCAATGTTTCCAAACTGATCGCGACATTGCCACGAAAGCGGTCCTCGGTATCGGGATCGCCGGCCTCCCGCGCCAGATCGACCGCGGCGGTGCCCCAGTGCACCGCTTCCTCGTGGCGCCCGAAGCCGCCGAGCAGGATGCACAAGGCGTTTGTGGCCAGCGCTTTCGTGAGCAGAAAGGAGCGCGACGTATCCCTCGCTGCGCCGCCTTGTGCATCGAGCTTTTCCAGTACAGCGGTGACGAGCGCTGCCGCCGCCTGTGGCTCGGCACAGGCAGCGACAAGGGATGCCAGCGCCATGGAGCAGATGTTGGGCCGCAGACCGACTGCCCAATCAGCGGCGCCGCGTTCGATGGCTGCTATGCTCGGAATCGCCGCCTGCGGTGCGCGCTGTGCAAAGTAGTGCGCGATCCAGGGTCGAGGCGCGTCCGAGATGCCGTCCGCAAAATCGAGCAACCACGACGGCAGGCTGCCGGTGACGATCTCACCACGCTCGCCGTAGCGTTCCTTCAACCTCAATACCGCGTCTCGCGGCTGTCTGCCCTCCTGCACGAACCATGAAAATCCGCGCGCCGTGCCGGCCTGCTGGTCGAGCGCGAGATAGTTCCGTTCCGCTTCCAGGTCCAGCCCGGAGAATCCCAGAAACAACCAATGACACCGCTCGAGCAGAAAGCGCGCGCTGTCGAGCACCGGCAACGCGAAACCCCGTTTGCGCTGTGCCAGGGTGTCGATGAGCGTATCGGAATCGTCGACGGAACCGTGCAGTTTCAGGAGCTGGCAGGCGCCGCCACTGCGCTCGATGCGTCCGAGTTCGCTGGCCAGATCGCGAAAGTGCTGTGGTTGAAAATGGCATGTCAGCTGCGCCCCGACCGCGGCAAATGCGGATTCGATGACGCGATCGAAGTTCGTGGTGATGATCGCTCGCACGCAACCCAGTTTGGCCAGCCAGGCGATCGCCAGATGCGTCGCGTTCGGTCGGTCGCTGTCGAGATGTCGCAGCACTTCGAAGTAGCGGCGGTGCAGCAGCTCGGCAAGTACCTGCGCCTGATACTCGGGCGGCAACTTCTCCTGCTCGTGACGCTCGATGACGAGATCGGCAGCTTGCTGCACCAGCGGTGCGCCGACCACTTTCTGCGCCTCCGCCGCCAGCGCGCGCACGACGATGCGATTGACATCGCGCCAGGAAGGCAGATTGGTCGGCGCTCCCATCGACACGCCTGCGCCGGCGAAGATGACCAGCCGCGATTCGAGCGCGGCGGCAATCAGCTTCTCGGTTCCAGCCATGGCAATCGTGTGGAAACAAAAGCTACCGCGCGGCCAGAGAGGGTGTCAAACCTGCGCCGGATATGGGGAGGCCCGCCGCCGCGAAGGTCGTTACCTGCTGCGCACCAATTTGGCTCGCCTTGCGTCAGCGGCTTCCGCGGTCAGGCGGACCGCGCGTTCCTGTGCAATGAGACAAAGCTCGGCTGCTTTGAAGGCGTGCGTCTGAGTCATCGCCTGCTCGGTGCGGTGCAGAGAGTCGAGGATAAGCTGGCCGAAGAACGGATAACCCACTTTCCCTGTGAGGCTGAACCGCTTCTCGCCGGAGTCATTAACGAGCAGAAGCTGGTTGTCCGCTTGTGGCTCGCAGGCGATGTCGATATATTTGCGCAATTCGATGTAACCTTTGGTGCCGAGAATAATCGTGCGCCCGTCGCCCCATGTCCGCAAGCCGTCCGGCGTGAACCAATCAACGCGGAAGTAGTTCGATGCCCCGTTATCGGCGACTAACGACGCTTCGCCGAAGTCTTCCAGTTCTGGATACGCTGGGTTGTCATAGTTGGCGACGGCGGAATGCAAGACCTTGGCGTCCGTTGCCCCAGAGAAGAAAAGGAATTGCTCGATCTGGTGACTGCCAATGTCGCAGAGGATGCCGCCGTACTTTGCCCGTTGAAAGAACCACGCGGGCCGGCTCGACGCACTGAGCCGGTGCGGGCCTAGACCCAACACCTGGACCACGCGGCCGATCGCACCCCGCTGGATGAGTTCGCCGGCATGAACGGCACATTCCACGTGGAGGCGCTCGCTATAATAGACCGTGTATTTGCGGCCCGTCCGAGCCACCGTCTCACGAGCCTGTCCGAGCTGGTCGAGCGAGGTGAACGGCGGTTTATCAGTAAAGTAATCTTTACCAGCTTCCATCACGCGGCACCCTAGCGACCCGCGCTCGTTAGGCACCGCGGCAGCTGCAACGAGCTGGATTTCGGGATCGGCAAGGATTTCATCAAAGCTGCGAGCGGCTTTGGCCTGCGGATAGACTTTTTGGAATCCTTGGAGCTTGGCCGGATCGGGGTCATAGACACACTTGAGCTGCCCGCCGGCCTCGATCAATCCATTGCATTCTCCGAAAATGTGTCCGTGGTCGAGATGCGCGGCCGCGAAGACAAAGTCGCCGGGCTTGACGACCGGCCGCGGCTTGCCTTGCGGCGCGTAGCTCATCCCATCGGCTTTTTGGTAATTCATCGGGTTGTCCGGTTGATCAGCTGATTAGATTCGCCCTGATGTATTCGAAGCTGATCCTTAGCGAGTCGAACGGATCGCCTGGGCATGTATCCTGTTCGACAATATACCACTTGCAGCCCGCGCTGGCGGCAGCGGCAACAATTTCCTTGAAATTGAGGTTCCCGGATCCGATCTCGCACAGTTGGCTCTTGTTGTCGACCGTGCCGACGCAATCCTTCAAATGCAGCAGTGGCAAGCGCCCGTGGAGCTTGCGACACCAGGCCGCTGGATCGCCGCCGCCGAGCTGCACCCAGTAAGTGTCGATCTCTGCCTGCAGATTCTGCTTATCGGATTCGTCATAGATGATGTCGAGAACCGTCTTGCCATCGAGCTTGAGAAACTCGAGGGCGTGATTGTGATAGGTAAGCAGCTGGCCTGCCTGGCGCAGGACGGCTCCCGACGCGTTCAATTGCCTGGCGAGTTTCCGGATGGAGTCCAAGTCAGTCAGATCGACGTTCGTGGGAAAAGGGTAAGCCGTGTATTTGCAATTGAGCTTTCGCAAACGCTCCGCAATCTCGTGAGGCGAGCTGAGGATTCGCTCACCGCTCTCATGCGTTGCGCAGATGGTCAGACCTTCCCCCGCGCAGATGCGAACGATTTCCTCTTCTGGAATCGGTCCGACAGCGGAGACTTGGATGGCCTCGAAGCCAAGGGAGCGAACTTTTCTGCAGGATTCGGCAAACGCAGGGGCTGTCTTGCAGAACTCGCGAAGGGTGTAGGACTGGACGGCGACTTGATTAAGTTTCATAGGGTCCTATCGGAATGATTTTGCGAAGTCATCATTTGCCGCTGACACCGAAGGCGCGGATTTCTTGGCACGCGAACCGGCGATGAGTTTCTTGAGTTCCTCGTCATAAGCCTGGCCGTCCAGCGGCATGTTCACCGTGGTATCAGTCAGCGACGAATACAGGAAAGCGTTGGCGAGCTCCACCGAGTGAATGCCTTCGGGCGCTGGGGCGATGAGCCGCTCGTCATCAAGGATGGCCGCCGTGAAGTTTTTCAGGATGCCGACATGCTGTTCACCGTGGTCCTTGCCTAGCGGAATCTGGACATCCCAGACCGGCGGCGTGGCGAAGCTTTGCTTGGTCGTGCGGCTGAATTCCGACATCGCAATCTCATTCCGGGTGAACCGCAGTTCGTCATTTTCATAGACGAGCCGCCCGCGCTCGGCCGCGATCTCCAGACGATTGGTGCCGGGCGCTTCGCCGGTGGACGTAATGAAGACGGCGGTCGCGCCGTTTTCAAAGTTCATGTAGGCGGTGACGTCGTCCTCCACCTCGATGTCATGGTAGCGGCCAAAGGAACAAAATGCACGCACCTGCCGCGGCATCCCGAAGAGCCACTGGAACAGGTCGAGGTTATGCGGGCACTGGTTCAACAGCACGCCGCCACCTTCACCCGCCCACGTCGCGCGCCAGCCGCCGCTTGCGTAGTAGAATTCCGAGCGGAACCAGTTCGTAATGGTCCAATTGACTCGTCGAATTTCGCCGAGCTCGCCGCCTTGCAGCAGCGCCTGAATCTTTTGATAGAAGGGATCCGTGCGCTGGTTGAACATCGCGGCAAACACGACGCCGCTCGTCTTCTCATACGCGGCGATAAGACGCTCGCAGTCGGCCTTGTGCACGGAGATCGGTTTTTCAACAAGCGTGTGAAGTCCATGCTCCAGTGCGTCGATACCAATGTCGGTGTGCGAGTAATGCGGCGTAGCGATCAGCACCGCGTCCACTTCGCCGGAGCGGATCAACGCGCCGCTGTCAGTAAATGTCTTGATCTCGGGATCGTAGACCATTCGCTCCGGGTTGATGTCGCAGACTGCGGTAAGCCGCATGCGCGGCACTTGGCCTTCAAGAACCGAACGTGCATGCAATGTGCCCATATTGCCCAGACCGATGATGCCCGATCTCAGGTCTTTGTTGCCGGTTCCGAGAATTCCCAGGCGAACGGTGGTGTTAGGATTGTTGGTCATAGAATCAGGTTTCTGTTAAGCGGTTTGATTGTGCTTACTCCGTGATCCGTGCGGTTGAAAGTTGTCGTGCCCGGCTCCTTGGACCGTGACGAAATAACTTTCGCACGCCAGCCTTCCGCGGTTCTGCGTTCATCCGGATGGCCTGATCGTAAAAAAACTTCCTCAGTCGCGTGGACGCGTGGACGATCAACACCGGCGCGTCGAAGAAGAAGGCGCGCTCAGAGAGTGTTGGCGCCACAATAACGTGCGGGGGCAAGGAGCAATGGGTCAGCTGATTTCCCCGAGGACGGGAGGGAGGAGGGCTTCTCTGCGTGCGTACAGCCACTGACCTCCTTCCGGAATCCAGAGCCTGCCGTCTCCGGTGAAATCGTCCGCTTTCAGAGAACTCGGATCCCGGTAGCCAAGTCCCACCGCGCTGCACTCCTCAGGCGGTATACTCGTGGCCAGCGTCACGGAGAAGGGAAAGACCTCTTTCCCATCCTTCATCGAACCGACACCGCGAACGTTAATCACGTGCGAGGCGATGTTCTTATCGAAGCTCGGGTTGCGCGCACAAAAATCAAGCACATACGTCAGACCGTGGTAGCCGATCTGGCGAATAGCGGCATCCATGGTTTTGTTGGAGTGAAAGCAGTGAATGTGTGGGGCGTACAAAACAATTTCGGCACCGTCTGCCAGGACCCCGGGGCGCTGAAGTTTGTATGAGCCTTTACCAGCAGTCCATACTTCGTCATACATCTCGGGCAGGCGCTGCACGACCGTATGCTTAGCCTCCGAAAGATAGTTGATATGTAGT
Source organism: uncultured Verrucomicrobiae bacterium (assembly GCA_963763735.1). GTDB lineage: Bacteria > Verrucomicrobiota > Verrucomicrobiia > Chthoniobacterales > Terrimicrobiaceae > DASTFP01. Next base: position 253,747 of record CAVXQK010000007.1, read on the forward strand.
GTCGAGGAAAGCGCTGAGGCTTCACGATGGGCCCCGACAAATCCTTTGAAGCCAACGCCGGTGAACAGACCGTTGGGTACTACTCGATGCGATGAATCCTCCGTGTAAACCATATTCAGCGACACTATGGGTTTGGAACCGATCTTTTGAAAAATCTCCCTGGTGCCCTCGTTCACGACGTCCCGCGCCGGGTTGTCCACGGTCCCTATGATTCGGGGTATGCCCATTAGAACTGCTGCCCAGTGAAGCATCGCAATTACTCCGGGCCCGGCGATTCCCGGGAAGAAAATCTTGGTTCCCCCGGAATAGCCGAGTGCTTCATGAGGAATAGTGCCGCTGATGGCAAAAATCGCATCGTAAGGTTCAAACACCAAACGATTCACATCGACTTTGAGTGCTTCTTGCAAATTGCCGGAGGTCTTCTCACTAACAAACTCCGGCGGGAGATCGGTGACGTGTTCCAGTTGAGCGGGGTCGTCAAACTCGTGATTCAGCATGTCCCCGAGCAACGGATGCGTGCTCTTGCTCAACCCAAGTTTCTTCTCCAGCTCGGCACGAGTCATTTTTCGATGGGTGCCGCCGGCGTTTAACGTGTCAAGTCGGTTCAATCCGCGCTGCGCGAGCTCTCGGTACAGAATCGGAGTGAGTGAGTCTGAAAAATCATGACGCGAATAGTCCGGGTGAAGCACCAAGGCCGTACGGATTGCTGGCAACGCATCAAGGGTCTCGCTGACCACTTCGGTCAGCTCTTCAATTGACAGGCCGGGAAGTTCACTACGCTGGTTAGATGAGAGCGTAGTCATAGGAGGACTGTATCACGCCAGCGCTTCAGCCACGAGTGATGTCGCAAACTTGCATCTTTGAAGCGTGTTTTGTCAATTTCAAACGGTCCTCCAGTCCACGAAACGATGCGGCCTTGCGATCGCAAATCTGCGCGGTCCATTGAGCCTCGCCCAAATTGGAGCGTAGCCCGAGATTTTAGACGAACGGGCCGGTTTTTCATCGGATGCGGATCAAATGGGCCATGCTTCGAAGTGTTCGGCAAGTTTTTGCTGTCGTTGGCGAGCAGCAGCGTAGGGCTCTGCCGCAGAGGGATTGGGGCGAACAATTTGCGTGAGCGGAACTTGAGGCACGCTCACGCCCAGTTTTTCAAGCACATAGACCGCCGCCCCCTTGAGCGTGGCTTCAGGTTCGTCATTCGGATACAAAGGTTGGTTTAGCACGTCAGCTAACCGCTGCAGAGACGATCGTGACCGTTGAATGCCCCCGGAAATAATAAGTTGAGGCCGTGCCGTGTGTTGCGAGAAAATCATGTCGGCGATCTTTGCGATCCGGAAATAGCTTGCCTCGATAATCGCCTGCAAAAGGTCGAATGCTGTTGTGTGGTGCGTAATGCCGTGAACCACGCCACAGGGAACTTCCGCCCAATCTGGCGCACGCTCGGCAGTCCAGGAGGGCAGGACGGTCAAGCCATGTTCAGGTGTCTGCCTTCGCGCCAGCGCCTCCTCGATGAGGACCGGGTCGTCGGGAAGGCGCAACTCACGCAGGCACCATGCGCGCAGGTTTCCAGCATTGCTCGACGCGCCGCCGATCAGTTGGCGCTTCGCATCCACCCGGTAACAAAACAGACCGAAGGGCACGCTGGCTGGGCCACTTTCGCGCACCGTCCGTACTGCTGCGCTGGTGCCGACATTAATTGCCACTACGTCCGGTTTCGTTGCGCCACAGCCAAGATTGCTCGCCGCGCCGTCGCCGAGCGCAGGAAACCAGGGCACACCACGAAGTTCAGGAAAATCATCAAGGCAAATTTGGGACGCAAGCCTTTTCGCGGCGGATAGTGTCGGTCCAGAGCGCGTTCCCGCCATCGATCACGATGTCGCCCTTTTCGAGAAGCGGCACGAGAGAGTCGATGACCGAGTCGGTGGGTTTGCCAGCCTTGACAAGGAGGATCATCTTGCGCGGCCTCCGGATTGACTGAACGAACTCTTCCAGTGTCCTGGTACCGACCAGCCCGCCCGGGGTGTCGGGGTTGTTTCGCACAAATTCGTCGGTCACACTCGTCGTGCGATTATAGACCGAGATTTGGAAGCCGTGATCGGCAACGTTGAGCGCCAGGTTCTGGCCCATCACGGCCAGGCCTACCAATCCTATATCGGACTCTTTCATGGGAATTTACAGGGGTGAGGGTTTATTCAAATGTTCGCGTGGCGGAATCTAGGCGAATGTTGATGCGGCCGTCTGTCCACCCCCGGGGAACCTGCACATCGCGCTGATACCAGACGTAGCCAACGTGATTGCGGATCTTCTCGTCCGCAAGGTCGTTGAAGCTGGCCGGGACAGCGATCTCAAGATCAGTATCTAGCGGAGCATTCTGCCAGTTTTCCGCAAGGCCAACACGATCAAAATCCACCTTGAAACGAAACAGGCCATCAAGAGTGATGGTTTCGCGGGTGGGGCTGTCCTGCGGCTTGAGCATTATTCATTCACGTGTTGCCACCCCTTGGAAACAATTTGCCAAGCGGGACCGCGCACGCTTTGTCTAGTTGAAGTTGGTGTAACTATGTTCTGAAGATTCGGACAGGCCGCGTTGACTACTGCGCCGAGGTCTGTGGCTCGTGGAATGGAATCTGCCTTTCGATCAGCTCGAGGAGCGATTCGTCCTCTGCCAGCGATCCGTCAAGCAAACGGACCAGGGCCTTCGTTTTTTCCCGCCCACTGAGCGACAGTGCCTTACTAAGCTCTGCGACACCGGCGTCATTGATCTTGTTTCCTGCCTCCTGAGTGGACTGCAGGAAAGCTATCCAGGCAGCGATCAGCCGCGCACTGGCTACCCCGTCCCGCCCGGCCTCACGTTCCGCACGCAGTGTGGGAATGGCGCGCATGCGTAGCTTGGTGCTGCCGTCAATGGCTATCTGGGCAAGGTTGTGTGCGATGCGGGCGTTGCTGTAGCGTTCCCGCAGGGCGGCACGGTAGCCTGCGATGTCAAGATCTGTGGGCAGGTGAGCCTCCGCCTCGTCCCAGAATGCCTCCACCCACCCCGCGCATTTTGGATCCGCCAGCGCCTCGGCAACGGTCTTGTGACCACGCTGCTGGCCGGCGTACGCCAGCAGCGAGTGAGAGCCGTTCAACAGCCAAAGCTTCCGGTTTTCATAGGGTTCGATGTCTTCCACAAACTGCGCACCGGCGTCCTCCCAGCGCGGACGTCCGGCGGGAAACTCCCCGCTAAGCACCCAACTGTGGAAGGGCTCGGTGACTACCGGAGAGGCTAAATCGGGCGGAGACGCTCCCCTAATACCCAAGCCCGCAAACAGAGCGGAATTTTCATTTGGCCGTTCGTCTCCGCGTGCAAACTGTGTCGAAAGGACTTGGTTGACATCGTAACTACCGGTCACTTCAGTCGAAAACCGGATTTATCCAAGCGACCTGTGACGCTTCCCAAAGGCCGCCTCCCTTAACTTGCGGGAATGGAATGAATCTTGAGGAAATTGGCACCAAGTGGCGACGGGGTGGGCAAACCGCCGACCACCAGTATTTTGTCGCCAGGCGCGACGAGACCGTGTGCCAGGACGGTCGATTCGGCCTGGGAAAGCCCGAACTTGAGATCCTCCTTGTCCTTCTCGGTGAGCGAAGGCAGAAGGTTCAGTTTCAGCTCCGGAAAATTGACGCCTTTGCGGCTTTTGAGCGTGCCGCCGTCAATGACACGACATAATAGCGTATGGCTTGCGATTTCCAGGACTTCAAGTTGCATCAGGCCATCGTCTAGGAGGACGCGCATGCCGGGCTTGGCCTCTTCGGCAGCGTGTGCATAGTCCAGCGGGATCGTGGCAGGCTGACCAGTGAAATCAGCCTGCGGGATCATTGCGACCGCCGTGCCCGGAGTGAGCGGCATCTCCCCGCCAGTCAACTGTCCCACTCGAATCTTCGGACCCTGCAGGTCCTGCAGAATCGTCACGGGGGTATCGAGTTCCTCCGAAATCTCGCGCAGGTTCGCAATGGTCTGCGCATGCTGTTCATAGCTGCCTTGGGAAAAATTGAGGCGCGCCACGTCCATTCCGGCCTGGACGAGTTCGCGAATAACTTCCGGTGAATTGCTGGCGGGCCCCAGAGCGGCTACGATTTTGGTTCGGCGCATGATATTTTGGGCATTTGCGGCGAAAGAACTCCCGTCGCAAACGGCATCCTGTCAATCGCGCTGCCACTTTCAAGCCGCGCGTTTGGAAAATCGTTGAGGGGCCGACACCGCGATTCGCTCGAGTCGCAAGGATCTTAGTGTTCCGAGTCACGCTCTTTGCGGAGCCGCCGATCCGGTTGGATGCGCTCAAGCAATTCTCCTGCGACTACTGGTGCATGGTTGCCATCGGCGCGATCTTCACGCTCGCCCGATTCAGCGAAGCCGGAAACGATCAAGATCCGTTCGGGAACCAGTCCAGAAGTGCGATCCATAGGTTATAACCGCGCGTATCTCGACGACTATCGTCCGAACAAGACGTTCTACCTCTCGAGTGAAATCCGAACTAAACTCTGCCAAGATCCGTTGCGGGGTGAACGTCCTACGTTGTTATATGGATCGAAAGGCTCTTCACCGATTGCGAGTTCGAGTTCATCAGTAATGACGCCTCATCACTCCTACGACCCGCAGGTTGCTGTCCACAACGATCAGATATGAAAGGCCGCGCTCACGCATGATTCTCAGAGCCTCATCCACCGACTGATCTTCGCGGCAGTAGAAGGCCTGTTTTTCCATCACATCATGGACGAACTTTGTTTTGCCGAGATCATCAGAGACTGAAGCCCTTTCAGGCTTTTTGTCCACGGTCACGGCCAGGTCCGGCGTTTGCGTTGGTGTCGGCTGTTTGCGATCGACCTCTCGGACGGGCTTAACATGCAGATTAACATTCACGTGCGGTGGATCCTCCATCTCCCACGATTGGGATCCTTGAGCGATACCCACCGCAACCAGCAGCAATGCCGCGAATGCGAAAAATGGCACCACGAGAAATTCCATGGGGGTAACAGCCTGTACAAATGTACATGCTGGATTTCCGTTAGCAAGCCGCAACTGCCTGTTGCCGAGAGCACGGGCTTCAGAGGCGAGATTCGCCAATGGGAACACCTTCGGCGGGTCGGCGATTGAATTGGCGTCACGCGGACAGGATAGGCGGCGAACCCGCCACCATTTTCTGTCTGCCGAGGCATCGCTTCTAATTGGAGTTTATGGAAGGCGCGAGCCATGGGCAGGTCCTGGCGGCAGGAGGTGCTGGGGATAACGGAGAAGCCCGGACGGATGATTCTGGCATAGGTGCGTTGATAGAAAACCACCGTGCGCAGGCCCTCGGAAGTCAGGAGGTATCGATGAGTGCCTTTGATGCGCTCAATGAGCCCGTGCAGGCGCAGGCGGCGCAGCTCGTAGCTCACGCGGCCCGAACTGATGGCGCTTTCCTCCAACCCGAGCGTCTGCGCAAGTAATGGCCGCAGCTGCCGATTGCGGAAGCCTTCGAACTGCAGGCAAAGCAGCAGGAGCACGGTCAAGAGGCCCTGTACGCGCGCGTCGCCAAAGCGTAGATCGCTGGCGCGCTGGCAGGGGTTTGCAGAGCTTCGAAAGTCTGCGCGCCGATCCGGTAGTCGTTGCTGGCTTTCTCGACCCCGGGCAGGTGGCGGTTGGCCGCAAAGCCGATCTCGCGCAAGTCGTAGCTATTGCTAAATGTGGTTTCGGTACGCAGGCCCGCACCGCGCCCGCTCCTCTTGTGATACTGCTTGAGGTGCGTGTTTTTGTAATAGACGTGCAGCGAGGGGATCACCCCCTCGGTAACTATGCGCGTCCGGCATCGGCAGCCGCGACAGTCGACTTGCGCATTTTGCGCCCAAAGATCAAATACACCGTTTTTTCTGGTCGGCCCCAATCGATGTTCTCCCGGATGACTTCCTCGAAAATCTCCCTCCCGTGCCGCGGGTGATCCCAAATCTGAGTGAGGGAAAACTCCGCCTGTGAACAAGCTTGCGTTGAGTTCATACTTTCGGCGCCGTGAAGCGCAAAAGTAGGATTTACAGGCTTTTAACGTTTCGAACCGTGGTCGGTAAGGCGCTGCAGCCTTGAGGCCAACTTATCGAAGTGCGTGCCGCGCCAGTAGAAGGCACCGCATCCGGTGCAGCGGCGGAAGTCATGGTAGTAATTCAGCGTGAGAGGTTCCGCGGAAAGTGAGTTGAGCACATCCGCCTTTTCCACGGATTCGATCAAGGCATTGCAGCGAAGACAACGACTATACGGCGCGAGGTAGCGTGAGTCCGACAGTTCAAAGCGCCGCAGCACTTCGCGCGTCTGCTCCTCCGCGTCTACACTGCGTGGGCAATAGCCGTGCTGGACGGTCGAATGCATGAGCAGGCGGCGGTCACGGGTGAGCAACGCGCGATTTTCAGCGATCATGATTTCGAGCAGCCGGCGATCGTTGGCATCTCGTTCGTAAGCGGTGTCGAGACCGAGCAGCCGCAGGTTGCGCGCGAGCTTGCCCAGGTGCCCATCGGCAATGAAACGGCTCCATGTCCTGACTTGAAGGCGCGGCGCCACGGGCAAAAAATCCGGCGCCGTGAAAACTCCAAAGATTTCCAAACGGATCGGAGTTTGCACCGGCCAGCCAAAATCGACCACCTGTCGTTCGCCGTTGTGTATGGTCTCCGCGACAATCAAGTTCACCTCCGTATGCGGCACCCCGCATGCCTCGATCACGTCCTTCGCTGCCGTCTTTTCCGACAGCATCCGCCGCATGAAATTCTCGCCGCGCAAATCACGGCGAAGAAATGCTGTCAGGTCCGGGGAAAAAGTGAGTTCCACCTCAAACATTGCCAAAGTATCGCTCGTTTACAGACGTTCGTCCGAACTCAAAGCATGGATCCCGCAGTCAATGACCCGTACACAGCAGTGATGTCGGTCGAAAGGCTCACGGTACTGCTTGCCGCCTTGGCGCCGCGCCGGCTCGGTGACATCGTTCTGCCTGGCACTTTGATTGTTCCGCCACACGGAATAGATAAGTCACTAATATCGAGACAGATGGCGCCATGAAGAAGCTTAATGTAAGGGCAGGGCTCGCACTCGCTGGCCTCACCGTTGTGATGGGTCTTCTGCTGTTCGTGCCCGCGGCGACCATTCGCTATTGGCAAGCATGGGCGTACTTGTCGATCTTCACCGGCGCAACAGTCCTCACTACGCTCTATCTCTCGAGAAAGGACCCGGCGCTTCTTGAGCGTCGGATGAGCGGCGGTCCGAGAGCCGAGAGGCAACCAACTCAGAAGTTCATCATGTTCTGTGCCTCAATCGGCTTCATAGCCCTTCTTGTTGTCCCAGCGTTCGACCACCGCTTCGGGTGGTCTACCGTGTCGCTCGGCGGTGTGGTGGTCGGAGACGTGCTCGTTGCGATTGCGTTTTATCTCATTTTCCTCGTGTATCGGGAGAACACGTTCGCGTCGGCAACAATCGAAGTCGCGGAGAATCAGAAGGTTATTTCAACCGGGCCGTACGCAATCGTTCGCCATCCGATGTACGCGAGTGCATCTCTCTACCTTCTCGGCACGCCGCTGGCGCTTGGCTCGTACTGGGGGTTCGTCCCGATAGCCGTCATGATGCCATTTCTGATTTGGCGGCTCTTTGACGAGGAACGCTTCCTCGCCAGGAATCTGCCGGGATATACCGAATACCAGAAACGGGTCCTGCATCGTCTTGTGCCATTCGTGTGGTAGTCGGCTAATCGAGGGTTTTTACCTATCCCCGCAAAGAGGTTCAAAAATCCAGGATTTCGAGTCGACTCGAGAATGGCGCTCTACCACTTCTGAGCGCATTCATCGACAACATGCATGTCGGTGAGGTTCAGATAAATGGCGGTGATACTGAGGCTGTCCTTGCCGGTTCAAGCAAAGGAGCACGGTGATCAGATCGACAAGATGTGTGATCAGAATCCTTGTGTTCTGAAAACGAGGAAACGTCGGGTTGAGGACTTGTGAGAGTGGCTGCGGGGAAGATGGGAAAAAACGACGCGGGACGACGGCGGTCAACGTCGATCACCAACCTCAAGGCTCACTCCAGGCGCTGGCGGATCGCCTCGCAGACGGTCTCCAGGACCTTGGCACGGGCATACCGTTTGCAGTTCGATTCGACGATCGTCCACGGTGCGTACGCCGTGGTGGTGCGGTGCAACATCTCCTCAACTGCGTCGCGGTACTGATCCAGCTTCTCATGATTTCGCCAGTCCTCGTCGGTGATCTTCCACTGCTTGTGGGCCATTTCCTGTCGCTCCCGAAACCGACGCAACTGCTCGTCGGGATCGATATGCAACCAAAACTTTAGCAAGACCGTCCCGAAGTGCGTCAGTTGCTGCTCCATCCCGTTGATCTCCCGGTACGCCCGCCGCCACTGAGGCTCCGTGCAGAACCCCTCCACCCGCTCGACCAGCACGCGGCCGTACCACGTCCGGTCGAAGATCGTGATGTGCCCGGCCTTGGGCATCTGCGCCCAGAAACGCCACAGGTAATGGTGAGCCTTCTCGACATCGTTTGGGGCCGCGACGGGCACAACCTCGTACCCCCGCGGATCCAGGTTTTGCGTCAGCCGGCGGATATTGCCCCCCTTGCCGGCCGCGTCCCACCCCTCGTATGCGATGACAACGGGCACGCGCCGGAGGTAGATTTGGTGCTGCAGCTCGCGAAGCTTCGCCTGGGCCTTCTTCAGCCGGGTAGCGTACTCTTTGGGGGTTAACGAAAGGGACAGATCCACCTGGTCGAGCGCGCTCGTCTTGAAGGCATTGATGGCGGGGGCCGGCTGGGAAGGCGGGGGCGGCGGGTCGCCGGCCTTCCGGCACGCGGCTGCGACGCCACGCTCCAGCGCGTCGATCACGGTAGCGAAAATCTTGAGCGTCGCGAACCTACGGTCGTGAGCTTCGACCACGGTCCAAGGGGCGTAGTCGGCGTCAGTCTCGGTTAGCATGTCCTCTGCAGCCGCCAGGTACGCAGCGTATCGCTGGTGCTGCCGCAGGTCGTCCTTGGTCACCCGCCAGGCTGTGGCTGCGCTCGCGCGCAAACCGTCAAAGCGTCGCTTCTGCTCATTCTTGGAGATGTGGAGAAAGCACTTGACAATGACCACCCCTTCGTCGGTCAGCTGCCGCTCGAACGAGCGGATGTCCTCGAATGCCTGGCGGAGTCGTCTCCCCTTAACCTGTCCCTCGACCCGGTCGGTCAGTACCCGCCGATTCCAACTCCGGTCGAAGATGGCCAGCCGCCCGCGGGTCGGCGTCCGCTTCCAGAACCGCCACAGGAACGGGTAGTACGCCTGCTCCTCTGTCGGCCTGGTCGCGCTGTGGACGGTGAACCCCCGCGGGTCAAGAGGCAGAATCAATTCGTTGATCAGCGTACCCTTGCCGGCCGCACTCCAGCCCTCGAACACCACAATGACAGGGATGCCCAGGGCCTTAACCCGCCGCTGCAGGGCGGCTAACTTTAGGTCCGCTTCGCCTTTGAGTCTCTTGTAATCAGCCTTGGCGACCTCCCGTGACAGATCGATGTTCTTCAGCATACAGCGCTTCGTCTTTTCCTAAGTACGACTCAGAAATATGAATCAATGAGAGGATAACGCGTGAGCCTGCAACTCATCAAGGCTAACAAACTCAATTACGTACGAGTGCGTCGCTTCCAGGTCCACTCGCAGCGTAACGCCGGCCCTTGAGTGCCTCCCCCTGCTCGCAGTCAGGAACGCAATTTGATCACCTGAGCGAAGCGTGTAGCCTCCCACGCTAACGGCGCGGTGTCGATCATTAAAAGCCTCCCAATCAGACAGTTAAAAGCCTTTATTTTCCGGTTGGAACGTACCCGCGAGGCTGGCATGCCCTTTTTCCTGTCGGCACGCAAATCGCCACGCGAGTCCGCTCCGCCTTCCCGCCTCCCCGGTGTGCCCGGCAGTCTCGCACGGCCGCCACGTCCGCACCACGTTCGGGTCATTACCTGGTCGCGAATCCTGCCGCCGTGGTACCGGAAGCTGAACGTCAGCTCCACGGTCGTGCTGTTGATCACGCGCCGCGAATCGCGATCAATACGACCTCAGGGTTTATCGCTTGCGCTCGCAGCGTGATGATGCTCTTTCAATCGCGGCGCCTTTGGCTTTATTCGTGAGATCAGATGAAACGAGAGCCGACACAAGACGAGCGGGAAAAGATCGTTCGTGCTATCGCCGCCGGAGACAGAATCCGAGCAACCAGCACGTATATTTCATATTTCTATCACCGAGTGCGGCCTGACCGAGGCACAGAAGTTTATCAAGGCGCTCACAACTGAGCTGGAAGTGGCGAATCCGGAGAAATTCAATGCTGGGGTACAAGCAGTACGCGTGCACCGCGTGTGCCCTTGAGCCACATGCGGTAGATTCTGGAGAAATCACGTGAACACAACTGACAGAACGGAGAGCTTTTATATCAACGGCGAATGGGTCGCACCGCACAGCAGCGTGCGATTTCAGCTGATCAATCCCGCGACAGAGCAAGCCGTCGCCGAACTTGCAATGGGCGATATCGAGGACGCGAATGCAGCCGTAGCGGCTGCGAAAGCCGCATTCGACGGCTGGGCATCGACCAGTCGTGACGAGCGCAAGCAGCTACTGACCCGACTGCTCGACCTATACAACGCAGCCTCCGATCAAATGGCCACGTTAATGACGATGGAAATGGGCGTCGCAAGCACGTTCTCGCGAACTGCGCAGGTAGCGCTCGGCCGCGCGCATCTGGAAACGGCAATCCGTGTACTCGGCGAGTTCGAGTTTACAGAACAGCGCGGAAACACGCTCCTGACCCGGGAACCAGTCGGCGTATGCGCCCTGATAACGCCGTGGAACTGGCCGATGAACCAGCTGGTCGTGAAAGTCGCACCCGCGCTCGCGGCAGGTTGCACGATCGTAGTGAAGCCCAGTGAGTTTTCGCCGTTGAGTGCGTTGCGCTTCGCGCAGATGATTCATGACGCGGGTTTTCCGCCAGGCGTGTTCAATCTTGTTAATGGCGATGGCGCAGTCGTCGGCGACGCGCTCGCGAAGCATCCCGACGTGGACATGGTTTCTATCACGGGCTCTACACGCGCGGGCGTCGCGGTTGCGAAATCGGCAGCAGACACGGTGAAACGTGTACACCAGGAGCTCGGCGGAAAATCTGCTAACATCATATTCGCCGATGCCGATTTTGAGAGTGCGGTCGCCTCCGGCGTGCGCAAAAATTATCTAAACTGCGGCCAATCATGCAGTGCTCCGTCGCGCATGTTGGTACCGATGGATATGATGGATCGAGCCGCACAGATCGCAGCACAAACCGTCGACACGATTCGCGTTGGCGCACCCGATGACGCCCAAACAGAGTTGGGTCCGGTCGTCAACGCACGGCAGTATCGCCATATACAGGCGCTGATTGAAAGCGGAATTGAAGAAGGCGCGACGCTAGTATCCGGCGGCCCCGGACGTCCGTCGGGCATCGAGCGCGGCTACTTCGTGCGTCCGACGGTGTTCGCGGACGTACGCCCTGAAATGCGTATCGCGCGGGAGGAAATATTCGGCCCGGTCTTGTCGATCATCGGATTCGACGACGAAGATGATGCGGTTAGAATTGCGAACGACAGCATCTACGGTCTCGCCGGCTACGTTCAGACCGGGGATCAGGAGAAGGCTCGTCGCGTCGCCAGGAGACTGCGTGTAGGCAACGTCTATATTAATGGGGCGCCCTGGGATGCAAGCGCACCTTTCGGTGGCTACAAGCAGTCGGGTAATGGTCGTGAACACGCGGAGTTCGGCTTGCAAGATTACCTGGAGCTCAAAGCAGCAGCAGGCTATTGATCTAACGAGGCGGGGCCTCAGACCAGGCGAGATGTATTGTCAGAGTGGGTTGCGTGAAATGGACGCCGGAGGCCCCGCCTCGTTAGAAAAAGGTCGGCTTGTTATTCACGCGCCTCCTTGGCCCTTTGGGAAAGAGTGGCGTCCGTTGCAGCAGCATAGCGGCATCCCGGCGAGGAACGCCGGATTGAGCCGTCAAAGCGGCTGATGTTCTCCAGTGATGGAGGGTAACAAATGCCCCAACCAGACCATGACGCGCAAAGGTCGCAGGTATTGCAACAATGACAGGCGCCTCGGCACGTCGGAACTCCGCATTTTCCTGAAATCATTCAAGCCGATCACCCGACGCGGAGGGCGATGCTTCCATAAGGGCGTTCAAAGGCTGTTTGTGGCACGCGAAATTCCTTTTGGGGCCGGATGGCGCACACGTCGCGGCGAGCCGCCAAACCTGGAGTCGCGGCGCCGCCTCATCCGCCACTGGTCTCTGGTAAATATGCATGACTGTCGAATCTCATTGCAGCGGATTCCTGTCAGAGGAGCGGGCTGAAGCCGCGAAGCGTCTCAGCGCAGAGAAGAAGGGCGACGCTCCCGTTGCGATGTTTAACTAAAGTCCAATAGCGGAGTCGCGCCTTTTACGATTTCATCCGGGTGATGAGCGAAACGTCGCCGGTCAGCGCCGTGCTTGATGAAGGGCCGCGGATGCGCGTAGCTGCGGCGCCTGGAGTATTATCCGCCGCCACAAGGGTTGCGTTCTCTGTTCGACTCAACAAATCACAGCAGCGACCCTTTTTTTCGCACGACCGATCCCATCGAGGCCAACCGACTGCCGCCCGACCTCAGATTTGGTGGAGCGATCAAGGAGCGCGCAACGTAGTCCAAACCGCGATTGGACTGTTTCCTTCCGATTGTCCGTCATGACGTCAAAATCGAAAGGTAAGCAATTATCGTCCTCGGCTACTCCCGACTCAGCCGAATCGGACGAGAACGCCAAGAGTCGATCCGGAGAGGGCCATGCGTTCATTCCGTCGAACGGTTTTGTCCTCTTGGCCGGCATCAGTGCAAACTACCGGGTAGTCCCGGTTTCGGACATCGCGACTCTTGAAGCCTGCGGAAATTGCACGCGTGTGCATTTGAGCAGTGCCCCGCTCCTAATCCGACGCCCGCTGCCAGAATGTGAGCGCAGGTTGGATCCGTCGTTATTCTTTCGTGCCAGACATGATTGCATCGTCAACCTCGGATGCGTGAGGCAAACGTGCATTCTCCGTCCTTTTCAACTTGTTTTTGCGCTCTATGACGGCCGAACGATTGTTGCCTCCCACGAGCAAAGCGTCGTCTTCCGACAATCGAGAGAATTTTAAGAAGGATGATGAGCGAAATGCCGATGTAACAATTGGCCTCGATTCAACACAAAGGATAACACCCATGGGGCTCGCCGCCTTCGTATCCCTCCTTTTTCTCTACAGCCTCGCCTCGCGACGTCTGGAGCGAACGATCGTCACGGCGCCGATCGTGTTCACGGTCGCGGGGATGCTGATGTTTCCTGCTTTGCCGGAGATCCAGCGTGCCGGGGTCGATAGGAGCATCCTTCTCCACCTTGCCGAAATCGGCCTGGTTCTTCTGCTTTTCACGGATGCCAGCTGCACCAATCTCAATGTGCTGCGCAGTGTCGGCAACCTGCCGGTGCGGTTACTGAGCATCGGGATGCTGCTAACCATCCTGCTGGGCGCCGTCGCCGCGCGGTTGCTGTTTCCGCGGCTCTCAATTTGGGAAGCCGGGATCCTGGCCGCCATCCTGGCGCCGACCGACGCCGGCCTCGGGCAGGTAATCGTGAAGAGCCCGCGCGTGCCGATGCGCATCCGCCAGGGGCTAAACGTGGAAGCCGGTCTCAACGACGGTCTTTCGGTCCCATTCCTTTTGTTCTTCATCGCTCTCGCCGCAGCAGGCAGCGAAGGGCTCGGTGCGAGCTTGACGCAATTCATCGTCGAACAGCTTGGCTTCGGCGTCGTCGTGGGTCTTGGGATCGGCCTTGTCGGGGGGTGGCTGCTGGGCCTCGCACGCCGCAAGGCCTCGATCGCGGAATCGTTCGAACAAATCGGCGCAGTCACGCTACCGCTTCTCTGCCTGATTGTGTCCGAAATGGTCGGTGCAAGCATGTTCATAGCGGCTTTTGTCGCGGGCCTCGCGGTGCAGATTGGTTTCAAGGAAGCCGGCAAACATAGCGTCGAGTTTGCGGAGGAATGGGGGCAGATGCTCAACCTCTCCGTTTTCTTCCTCTTCGGCATGCTGATGGTGCGAGCCTGGCCGCAGTTCAGTCTGACGACGGTGTTGTACGCTATTTTGAGTCTGACGGTCGTGCGGATGCTGCCGGTCGCGATTGCTCTCATCGGCATGCGCCTGAGCAAGTCGACGGTGCTCTTCATGGGCTGGTTCGGTCCGCGCGGGCTGGCGTCAATCGTTCTCGGCTTGGTCTATCTCGAACAGGAAAAGCATCTGCCCGGCGAGACCACGATCCGGCTCGCGGTGATGATGACCGTGCTGCTCAGCATCTTTGCCCACGGGCTGAGCGCTCGGCCGTGCATTGGCCTTTACGCCCGCAAGATCGCGTCGCTGGACCCCGCCTCCCCGGAGCATCAGGAGTTCAAAGTATGAGGGCCGTTTGACGTAAAGCGTCAGCTTTTCGCGAATACGGCGAAATACGAACTGGTGATGGAAGGAAAGGTATGTGGTGCGCGGACACGATCGAGATTGGTAATCTTCGAGGCTCAATGCGCATCGAGCAAAAGAATGCGGCGGACTTCCTCGATGGCCTGCCGGTTCTGGTGCGCGCCGTGACCCTGAGGGCACGATGAGTTCGGATTTGGCTCCCTCCATGTGCGAACTCCAATAGGGGAAGACGCCGTCGCTGGAATTGGGCGCGCCGGATAGACTTCCAGCCGGGATCGAGTCGACCGTTCTTTTTATGCGCCACCTGATGTCTCCCGCGATGCCACCCACCGGAGCCAGAGGGTCGAGGCTCCGCCGAGGATGAGATTAAAGCCGATGATCACCCCAAAGAGGGCATCGCGCTGGCCGACGGTGCGGCTGAAAAGCAGGCAGGCCCCGATGAGCATGCCAAGGCCCGTTAGCAGCGAACCGATCCAGCGGAGAAAGGGACGACTCCGAAGTGCGACGACGACCCGCGCCAGACCGTCGCCGGCCAGCGCGAGGCCGAAGATTCCTCCGGCCCAGCGAGCAGCGACGGTGGCATCGAGCATCAGTGCCGCGCCGGCAGCGAAATTGAGCATCGCAAAGAAGATTGTGCCGAGGAGTTGGCCCCACGCGCGCCCGTGCAGAGCGTAGGCGATTTCCGCGATGCCGGAGATCATCAGAAAGGCGGCCAGGATCCACACCGAGCGTTCGGCCGCGACCACCGGTGCAAGGAATGACCCCAGCCCGAGGGCGATCGCCAGCAGGGCGAGCCAGGCGGAACCAGGAACGGTGGGCGGCTTTTCCTGCCAGAACCGCGCATCCACGTTCTCGCGGACGGCGGCGCCGAGCGGCTGGAGATGCCGTTCCTTTTCGATGCGTTCGATACGGCGCCGGAGGCGGTCAGCCCAGTCCTGGCACTGGTTGCTAAAGAAGGAATAATAGTAGCCGTCGTCCTGCTCGGCGAGCGCGTCGCGGGCGGCCTCGGGATGATACGGCCGGCCGACGAGCCAGTAGCCATTGCGTTCGAGATCCGGGAGCGCGTGCAGCGGCTTGCCGAAGTCCTCTTCGCTGAATCGCTGGCTCTTATCGCCGTAACCGATGTTTTTGAGCACGCGATCGCCGTCGATGAGAAACAGATGCTCGTGGACGAACTCGATGTTTAGCGCATCGCCCAAACGGTTGTTCGTGACCGGTGCGATCCAGCCAAAGCCGTCGAGGATGCGTTTGCCAAACTGGCAGTACCGAATGGGTTCGCGAGAGGGGTCCATCAAGGAAGTTTCGTGGATTGCACGCAGCGGAGACCGACGCGACAGCAGCCCTGCGATCGCAAAGGGAGTGGCGACGCTTTTCGGTATCGCGATGGCTCGGCGAAGAAACCGATTGGTGGCAAGGATTTCATTCGCTCGTTTCGATCGTGATTCGCCTCGCAGCCATTCGTTTGCATGCCCCCGTGGCAGAAAACGCGCGACGTGCCGTGAATTCCGGGGTCGACCCTCGCGAAGCGGCCCGCGCGTTTGATCGCCAAATGGGCTGATTCACTCGGGATCAATTGTTACTCGTGCCACGTGTCAGACTGTCCGGAGCCTGAACGAGACTGAAGCCGCTGGCCTTCCGGCTTGTTGTCGGCGGGCGTGGCCGCAGCCAGTCCGGCACAGTGATTGCCAAGGGTGCGCAGCGCATCGCGGCGGCTGATTCCGGGAGATGGGTCGCTACGTCGGTTTGCTGGAGTGCTCATCGGGATTGGTCCCGAGATTTTATGAAATACAAAGGGCTTTACCAATCTTTCTCTCTGCTTAGTTTTTCAGGTTGGCGAGGTGCAGGCGCAGGATGCGCTTAATTTCGTCGGTGGCTTCGGGCTGAACGAACATTGCAGTGTGTCCGGAATCGATCACTTGAAGGTGGGTGATGACACCGCCGAGGCTGTGATTGATGATAACCATGCCTTTAGAATGGGGGTAAACTTGGTAAGCATTGGCCAGGGCGTTCCGAAGGCTGAGCGCAGAGTATCCCACCGGGTTTCCAGTGGGATAGCCAAACGCCCAGAACTGGTATCTGCCGCGCAACTCCGGGTCCGATTCGATGGCCGCCAGGACCGGAAGCCACATCTGCGGTTGGGACATAAGGCCGTGAATGCACTATAGCGCGGGCGCTCTCCGTCGCAGCCAGTTCGCGACGGGGAGGAGCACGATCAGCATCGCGATCGTACTGGCGACGAGCATGACCATGATCTTCGGATCGGAAGAACTCTGCGATGCGGGGATGAGGGCCGCGCCGATATTGCGCGCCGCGGTCCCGAGGCCCAGCACCCCTTTTATCTCCGCCCTTGGTCCGCCGAGCAGGTATCCCGCAGCGTAAAGTCCAGCGAAGAAGATCGCGGAGGTAGCTATGGCTCCGCTGCCCAAAACGCAGACTAGATCATGGAAGTGCAGGACGACCAGCAACCCAAGCAATACGAGCACGGAAACATTTCCAAGCTTCGCGAGGATTGGTTGGGAAGCGGCGGAGAAGACCGGTTTTTGGCCCCGCAACAGCATCCCGATCGCCAGTGGCGCCAGGATGAACACGGCAAGCGGCCGCGCAATGCTCCATGGACTGGCCTGCAGACCCGGTATCATCAGCGGCAATGCGAAGGGCATAAAGAGCGTCGTGCCAACGGTCAGGAGTGTCATGAGCGCCACCGCAAAGCCGAGGTCACCGCGGGCGCTTTCCACAAGCCTTGGGAGAAACGGTGCACCCGCCGCGCCAGCAAGCAGAAGCAGGCCGATCGCGTGCGGGCGTTCGAGCGGTATAGCGATGGTGAGGACTAGTGCAAACACGGGCGCCACCAAGAAATTCAGAGTAAGCGTTACCAACACGAGCCGCACGTTGCACAAAGGCGCGAGGATTGCGCGGGGAGTGAGGCTCAGGCCCGCGGAGAGCATGCTGCTGACAAGGAATGCGAGCAACGCGATCTTCGCGGCAATGCGGGCGGCCTCGATCATGTGGAAATCAGGCACGCTCCGCCTGGAGAGCCATCCCGAATCAGATCTCAGGATGGGCCGACTACTTATCGGTTTCCGACGATCTCCTTCAAAATCCCAATTCCCCGGGCCCGCAATGGGCCGGCGCCCCCTTTGCGAAGGAACCACATGCCTCTTTCTTTTTCGGGGCAGTAAATGACTTCAACCTGATCATTTGTCGTGGCGTGGTAAAATGTGCTGCCGCTGTTCTCTTCGAGGAACCGAAAAAATGTCTCCCGCCAGGGGTGATCAAAGGATGGGAAGACTTTTTCTCCGAGGGCTTTCAACTCGTCGATGCCGATCGGTTCGATGGTTTGCTCGATAGCTTTACGCCGGGCTTCGGTGATACTTTCAATGTCGAGGTTTTCTGATTCCATAATGTTGGGTTGGTCTTGGGTCTCGTTAAAAAGACGAGAAAATCGCTTGGGATGATGGCGCTTCGCAAGCGGCCTGCTCGGCGCCGTCCAACGTAGGGTATGGACACAGGTGCGTCATGGCTAATTTTGAAAGCACTCGTTGTTATTGTGCTTTTGAAGCTCTTCCAATTCTTTTTCAAGCTGGCTTAGGCGATTTCCAAATTTTGCATAGGGCCTGGCGCTCGAAACGCCACCACCGAAAAGGGCACGGAAGTCTTCTTTAGCCGACTACGGCGATGTCGGCACGCGTGCTGTCGGCGATCGCCCTTAACTCGGTCTGTTCTCGCGCGCGAACTCCGAACTTTTTCGGCGTCTGCCGAAAATCGTCCGTGAACGCGTCCCGTTCCCCGACAGTCATTTTCTCATATCCTTGTGCGACTCGTCCATGGAGGGTCCGGTGCACTTCCGCGGACCGCCGGTGGCCCAGCATAACCAGGTATTTGAATCCCGGCGGGGGCACGCAATGGTGCGCTTCATCAACTCGGGGATTCGCGTTCAATCTCGGCGGTCGATGAAGTCATCAACACCCGTGGCGATGGGGTAGACGCCTCCGAGGCGCTCGTAAAATGTGGGGGACTCTGGCAGAAAGAGAATTTACATAGAATTGGCTGACGACGCTCGGCTATTAGACCTTAATTGAGCATTCGCGACGGGACTATTGAGCAATCCGTGGAACAAGTATCCACACTGCCGGCCGAGGTGCGCTTGGCGGGTGCGCCGCTGGTAGGCGGTTGTCTCAACCTCGGTGCGGGCGGAAGCCGTCCGTTCTTCATAGGCGGGGGAAGGGGGCCGGACTTGGTCGGAGGCATTACTGACACAATCCGACGGCATTGACAAACCCGTGCTTTAAAAAGTGGTTGTATTCACATGGTGTAGCACATGCTCTATCTTGGCCACCGCGATGATGCACGCCGGAGGCTGGCGAAGGCTTAATTTGCGGAGTGGGCCGCCACCCTTTCAACATCCCGCCTGGCGAGTCCGGGGACGGGTTTGCCCATCAGCAGCGGGGCGACCTGGTCCCGAATGAACTTCATCTTGATGTTGTCGAAGTGGTGGCCGTAATCGCCGTCTTTTTCCAGGGCCTTGGTCCAGTGGATGGTGATGATTTTGTCGGCGTAGAGTTTCCGCGTCGCGGCGGTGGCGCCGCGCGGCAGGACAAATCCCTTGATCCCCGCGCCCGGGTCGTCAAATTTCCGGTCGGCGGTTCCGGAGAATGGCATGAGAACACCGAGCATCAGGTCGTGGGTGGAGGCGTAGATATAGAGATGACCCCGCACGTGTTTCAGCGCCTTGGTGAGATCGTAATTCTCGCTCAGCGCGGAGCCGAGGAGCACCACATGCTCGACCTGCACATTCTCCGGCAGCGCCTCGAGCGCGAATATGGCTTCGGCGGTGCCCGCCGAGAAACCCAGAATGTTCACCGGCGCATTGGGAAACGCCTTCTTTTGCCGCACGAGTTCCTTCGCCATCAAATCCGCCTTGCCGCGTTTGTATTTGACGCTGGCGTCCTGATCCACCAGCAGTCCCCGGCCCTCTTCCCACGAGAACATTTCACCCGCTCCGCGGTATCCCGCCGCAAGCAAACCCTCCCGCACGCCGGCAGCCCAGTTGTTCTTCGCCGTCCCGCCACCCGCGCCGTCCAGGTAATAGAGGTAGCCGTATTTCATCCGCGCCTCGCGGTCGGGCAGGGGTTTCGGCAAACCGACCGGCGTGCTCGCGCAGCCCGCGGCGAAGATTGCGAGGGCCAGCGCGGAAAGGAGGGTGGCACTGCGACGGAGTCTGTCGTTGCGGGAGGAAGGGTTTTTCATGGATAAGGGAGAGTTGAAATGAACTCCCCGGAAAAAATAAAGAGAAGAATTGCGAACAAGGCGGGCGCCATTGGAGGAATCGGCGACCGGCTTCCCGTCCGGCCCATGGAGGCGGTGGCCGCACTGTATTCGGCAGGCCATTGCGAGATTTCGCTGGCAATCCTTTCGAGCCTCAGCAAGGCCATCTTTGACGCGCCCGAGCCCAGGGCAGCCAGTTGGCTCCACAGGGCCGTGGCGCGGTTCAGCTACCGTGTATTGAAGCGCACGACAACCCGGGTGGAAGCGGGCGGAGGCACTGAAGATTCGGCGGTATTCCGGAACCCCATCCTGGAGCAGTCCGAACATCCCTACGCCCAATCCCTGCTCGCTTCGTCGAGCAAGGAGACGGAGTCCCTCGTGGAGGGTGGCGATCCGATGAATGCCCAATACATGATCATCGCCCCCGAGATCAGGCGCGCCTGCACGGTGTGGGACGGCATATTTTTCAACTCGGTGCCGGGAAAGGATGTGCAATTGCGGTTCATCTGGGAAACCAAAGCCACCTGGGCCGAGGCGAAGGCGCGGCTGGACAAGGGCGGCCCGGTGCGGCTGAAGGCTCTGGCCGCCGGCACCGGTTTGAGCATGATCCTGGCTTACGACCGGCTTCTGCGCGACGGGTGTGATCCCGGAAGAATCACGGTCCGAATCACCGACCGGGATCCGGTCAACACCGCAAAGACCGGTCTTCTCCTCGGCAAACTGGCCGCCTCGCGCGGCTGGAAATTGGGATCGGGCGACGCCGCCGGCATCTCGGCGCGGACGGAGGATATTTTTGAGGACGATCCCGCCGCGGACCCGGCCGGACGGACCGGGTATGACGTGGTCACGGCGGTCGGGATTCTGGAGTATTTGCAGGGCTACACCTGCGAAACGACCGAGCAACGTCTTCGCCTGCACGAACCCGAGGAACCGGCGACCGCCGTCCATCTGGCGGAAAAGCTTGGCGCGATGACGGCTGTCGGCGCCTCGTTGATCGTCAACACCCACCGGCCCCATGCAAGCACCCGCCTTCTGGAATTGTTCGGCAAGAAGTTTGACTACCGCGAAAGAGCGAACATGTCCGCCCTGCTGGCCACCGCAGACTTTCGGCCAGCACGGCTGGCGGGTTCGGCGTTGATTTACGACGTGAAAGTTTACGAAAAGATGGGAACAACGGGATGCCCGGGTCCCCGCCTCGTGTTGCCTCAATAAGAAAAGACACCGGGGATTAAAATAGATGGTGATACGTTGCCTCAACGAAAAGGACACCGGGGTAGGCTTGTTCACAAACGCCTGGAGGGCGAGGTAGCGGCAGCCCGAGCCCCGCAGGGAAAGAGCTCGGGCGCCGGCGCCAAGCCAGAGCTACCGGTTTGTGAACAAGCCGGGTTTGCGCGCTCTCAGGCCGCTTTGAAAAGGGGCGTCCGAATTGGGTAACGCAACACGACGCGCAGCTTGGTCTCGATGGCTTCTTTGAGCGCGAAAGGATCCAGAGTGCGATAGAGATTTTCCAGGGCGGTGATCTGCTCTCTGTGAGCGGCTGCACAGGCCTTCAGCCGCTGGAAGGCCGTGGCGGGCACATCATAAACGCGCCGCTTACGGCTGCCTTCGACCTCGGTACGCAGATGCTTCATCACCGGGCAAAAGAAGTTCCGAAACCACCCCCATTGCTTGGCGTAAAGCTCGTTGAGCAGCTCGGCGGCTCGCGGATGCTCCAGCCTTCCGTAGCCCACCAACTGACGCACGTGCGTCCAGTTCTTCTGCTCTACGCGTGCGTTGTCGTTTTTGCGCCAGGCCCGCGAGCGGGTGAAGCCCACTGGGCGCCGGCGGCGTGCGTAAGAGTTTGGCAAATGCCAGTTGAGAAACTCGCCCCCGTTATCGGTATCAAAACCTAGGATCGCGAAGGGCAGCGCCGCCTCGATCTTGGCGATGCGCTTTGCCACCTCGTACTGCGTTTCTCCTATTGCGGCAGCCATACCTTCAGCGCCGCCTTTAAGCGCTTGCCGCAGGGTTGTTCGGCTGCCAGCCAAATCGCCTTAATTACCTCGCGTTCCCCGACGCCGTAAATAGCCTGCGAACCTCCGCGCTTGCGCCCCTGGCTGCCCATTATCGCTATCTTGCCGCTCAAGACCTTGATCGCATACTTGCGCTCATAGCCGCATAACTCGCACGCCTCGTCCAGAGGCCGGCTCCGGCCCTCTCGCCCTCGTCTTCCATACCGCTGCCGGGCCTGTTCCAAAACTTCTTTCCGACTTTTCGCGCTTATTTTTATGGACACTCACCATGGTGTCCTTTTCGCTGAGGCATCGTATCTCTTACCTCCTCCTACAGGACCCCTCTCCGGTGTCCTTTCATTTGAGTCAATTCGGCGACACGGGGCATCATTTCTCAATTGACGGACGGGCGGTTCGATTCAGTTTAGGAACCTCCAAAATGAAAACACCACTCCCCCTTCTAGCCGCGCTGGCTGGTCTGGCCCTCTCTGCGACCGGTTGTAAAAACTATTCGACCGCCCGGGAGAGCCAGCCGTCGTATGCATCGGTCTCGCCGGCCGGCCAGAAAATCGTTCAAGCCCTCAAGCGGCCGGAGAGGCAGCCTGAGGCGCAGATGGGGCGTTTCATTGATGCGGCGGCGGCGGCCGCGGCGATTTTGGAGAAACACCCGAACGACGTGCAGGCGCGCAGGGATTACAATTTTGCCGTCGCCCGACTTTTCGACGTGATTCGCAAATCGGGTCTGAAACCGTGGGTGGCGCCGGTGATCTGCCCGGGCGTGGGGGGGAACTGGCGCTTTTCAATGGTGACGGACGGACGGCCCGAGCACAATCCGTCCAACTTTCGAATGCTGCCCGCGGACCGTTTTCAATTCCACGGCACGCTTGTGAGGGAACGCAGCGTCAAGGAGGGCCTCGGGGCGCCCATGATCGTTGCCAGCACGGGCTTCGACCCGACCAGGCACGATCCCTTCGTCCAGGGGAAAAAGGTTTATTACGGCATCACGCTGGTTTTGAGGTTCCGGGGGAGAAATTGCACCGCCGAATACCTTGATCCCCTTGCGGTGGAAACAGTGAAATTGGACGGGCATGTCTTTCCGCTGGCGGCGGATTTCACTGCGCCTCTGGGACTAGCGTTGTCGGACATCAAGCCGCGGAAAACGGAGATTCTGCGGATGTTCAAGCCCGAGAAATTTGTTTCGACGACCCGCCTGGCGCGACTGCAACCCTACGATCCTAAGAAGATACCCATTCTCTTCATCCATGGCCTCGGTGATTCGCAGGCCACGTGGGCGCCCATGGTTGCGGCTCTGCGCGGTGATCCCACGATTCGGCGGAATTATCAGATGTGGTTCTTCAGCTATCCCACCGGCTTCCCGTATCCCCTGTCGGCGGTGATCCTTCGCAGGAAGATGGATGAGATCAACGCCTTTTACCCTGATCACAAGCCCATCGTCGTGATAGGTCACAGCATGGGGGGAATGATTGCGAGAATCCTGATAACGGACAGCGGCCTGAAAATTTGGAACGCGTTTTTCAGCACCCCTCCGGAAAAAACGCCGCTTTCCGACAGGGTGCGCCCCGTTGTTGTCAATGCCCTGATTTTTCAACACCGGCCGGAAATCTCGCGCGTGATCTTTGCCTCCGCCTCCCTCGGAGGCGCCGAAATGGCGACGGATTTTATGGGCCGCATTGGCAGCAAGATCATGGGCAGCCCACCGGACCTGGCGAATGTCAGCAAGGAAATGACGGCTCTGGTGAAGCCCCGGGCCGACGGTAAGAAAGGCACTCTCAACAGCATCGGCACGCTCGACCCCAACAATCGGTTTGTCACCACCATCAACACGATCCCGCCCGCAGGCGGCATCCCGTATCATGCCATCATCGGAGACCGGGGCAAGGGCGGCCATCTGGACCACACCCGGCCGCAGAGCACCGACGGGATCGTGCCCTACTGGAGCAGCCACATCGCAGGGGCGAAGAGCGAGTTGATAATTCCCAGCCACCACTGGTCCATCTGGCACCCCGCCGGCATTGCCGAGGTCGAACGCATCCTCAAACTCCATCTTCAGGGACCATCCAAATAGGCGGTCAAGATCAGGCGTGAAATTCGTTCTCCCACTCCCGATGTTCTGTGCCGGCATTCTCCTGATACTGCCGGGCGTGCTTCGGGGGAGCAGCGAGGTTGAGGTGTTGATCCTGCAGGGCGACGTTTTTGACCGGAAGCTCCAGTCCGCCGAAGCCCTGCCCATTTACCTTGCAGCGGAAAAACTGGATCCCGGGAATGTTCCTCTCATGCTGCGGATCGCCCGGCAATACCGGCACGAGGCGGCCGATGCAGCGGCCTTGGAGGAAAAACTCAGGCTGAGCAATATCGGCAAAGATTATGCCCTGCGCGCTGCGGAACTGGCGCCAAACGATGCCGAGACCCACCTTTCTGTCGCGATCAGTTACGCCAAAATGTCGCTTCTGCTTGGCTCCCGGGAAAAGATGGAAGCCTCCCGGAAAGTGAAGACCGCCGTGGACCGTTCGCTCTCGTTGGATCCGCATAATGACCTGGCCTGGCATGTCCTGGGCCGCTGGCAGGAACAGTTGGCCGAAATCGGGCCTGTGAGGCGGGCTGCCGCGCGCATTCTCTATGGCGAATTGCCCGCCGGCTCCAGTGAGGAGGCGGTGAAGTGCTTTCAGCAAGCCATCAAACTCAATCCCAACCGCCTCAGCCATTACGTTGAGCTCGGGATCGCCTACGCCCACTTGGGCCGGAACACCGAGGCCCGGGCAAGCCTGGAAAAAGGCCTCGCCATGCCGAACGTGGACAAGGGCGATGCCGAAGTCAAACGGCGCGGACGCGAGGCGCTCGCGTGCCTCAAAAATGAGAAAAGGATTGGGTTGGGGAAATCGAACGGGCACAGCGAAGTTTTTCGTCCTCGTCACAAAGGGGGTTCTTACGGATGTATAACGCTCCCGTTGCGATGTTTAACCAAGGTATAATAGCGGAGCGCCGCGTTTTGCAATTTAATGGGAGGCTTCACGACCGCCATGGGAGCCGGAGAACCCGCGTTACCATCCGCCCCGGAACCGGACTAATTTATGGAAAAAGAAGGCATCGCAATCATTGGAATCGGCTGTCGTTTCCCCGGGGGGGTTAATGACCTCAAATCATTTTGGAAACTGCTTGTGGAGGAACGCGAGGCCGTGTCGGAGGTTCCCAAGGATCGCTGGAACGTCGAGCGCTTTTACGACCCCGAGCCCGGGGTGGCCGGCAAATCCATCGCGAAGTGGGGCGGCTTTTTGGAGTCGATCGACCAGTTTGACCCGCAGTTTTTTGGGATTTCGCCCCGCGAGGCGCCCTACATTGATCCGCAGCAGCGCCTCCTTCTCGAAACGGCCTGGGAGGCGATCGAGGACGCCGGGGTTGTCCTGGACCTAGATGGGGGCAACAATATTGGCGTGTTCATGGGGGTCTCGCACACGGACTACCAGAACATTCAGGGAGGCTCGACCGACCGCTCGGGGATCAGTTCCCACTCCCCGACCGGGAACGCGCACAGCATCGCCGCAAATCGCATCTCCTATTGCTTGAATCTGAAAGGGCCGAGCATGTCCATGGACACGGCCTGTTCGTCCGCCCTCACCGCCGTGCATGTCGCGTGCGAGCAAATCCGGCTGGGCCGCTGCCCGATGGCCTTGGCCGGTGGCGTGACGGTGATGATCAACCCGGACGGATTCATCGGATTTTCCCAGGCGGGGATGTTGTCGCCGGACGGCCGCTGCGCCGCGTTTGACGCCTCCGCCAATGGCTTTGTTCGGGGCGAGGGAGCGGGCGTCGTTCTCCTCAAGCCGCTCGGTCAGGCTCTTGCCGACGGCAACCCGATCCACGGTGTGATCCTCGGATCGTCTTTGAACCAGGACGGCCACACCAATGGCATCTCGCTGCCGAACCCGCAGGCGCAGGCGCAACTCGTAAGGGACGCCTGCGCCGACGCGGGGATTGATCCCTCGCGAGTGGGTTACGTCGAGGCGCACGGAACCGGGACGGCCGTGGGTGATCCCATTGAGGCCACGGCTCTCGCCAACGCGCTTTGCGGAGAGCGCCGCCCGGATCGTCCGCTGCCCATCGGTTCGGTCAAAACAAATTTCGGTCACCTGGAAACCGCCGCGGGTATTGTCGGCCTGATCAAAGGTCTGCTGGTGCTGAAGCACGGTCAGATTCCGGCCAGCCTGCATTTCACTACTCCGAGCCAGCATATTGATTTCAAGGCGCTGAAGCTTCGGGTACCGACCGTCTTGGAACCCTTCCCTGAAACGGACGGCCCGCGCGTGGCGGGCATCAACTCGTTCGGCTTTGGCGGAGCGAACGCTCACGTGATTCTGGGTGAGCCGCCGATGAGCGCACAGGTGAATCATGTCCCCTCTTCGACGAAACGCGCCTGGCCGGTGGTTCTCTCCGCGCGATCCGAGAATGCGCTTCGGGGGGGCGCCGGGCGGTTGGGCGAGTGGATCGAGGATCATTGCAAAAACAACGGGACCTCGCCGCTTCTACCCGCGCTCACCTACACCCTCGGCGCACGCCGCAATCATCATGCGCACCGGATGACCCTCCTGGCCCGGACCGCGGAGGAACTCACCCTCGAACTGCGAGCTTACGCCGCCGCCCCGTCCGAGAGCCAGTTGCAGCAATCGTTCACCCCGCGGCGGGAACAGGCGCCGTCTATTGGTTTCGTGATGAGCGGGCAGGGGCCGCAGTGGTGGGGCATGGGCCGGGAACTCATGGCGAATGAGCCGGTGTTCCGCGCGACAATGCACGCGTGCGCCGCAGCCATGCAGCCCTTCGCGAGATTCTCTCTCCTCGAGGAACTCGGGCGCGATGAAGCGACCTCCCGGATTCAGGAAACTGAGATCGGGCAGCCGGCGATCTTTGCCATGCAGGTGTCGCTCGCCGCGCTGTGGAAATCCCTGGGCGTCACCCCCGCTGCGATTGTCGGTCACAGCGTCGGCGAGATTGCGGCGGCGTGTGTTGCCGGGATTCTGAGTCTGGAGGAGGGCGCGCGGGTGATCGTGCTGCGGGCACGGTTGATGCACGAATGCGCCCGAGGCGACGGAACCATGCTCGCGGTTGGACTCACGCCCGCCGAGGCCGACTCCGTGATTGCCCGCCACGACCGCACGGTCAGCATCGCGGCGTTCAACGGCCCGAAGTCTTTGACCCTTTCCGGCCCGCGGGCCTCGCTGGAGATCATCGCGGCGGAATTGGAGACCGGGGGGGTGTTCGCCAGGTTTGTGCGCGTTGAGCATCCCTTCCACCACGCGATGATGCAGCCTGCGGCGGATGCCCTGACGGAGGTTTTGGTCGGGCTCAAACCCAGGGAGGAAAATGTTCCCTTTTTTAGCACGGTGAATGGTGAACGCCGCCACGGCAAGGACTGCACCGCCGCGCATTGGGGGAGAGGAATCCGGCAGCCGGTCCAGTTCGTCGCGGCCGTCAATGCCGTGGCCGATTTTGGCGTGGATGGGTGGCTGGAGATCAGCTCCCACCCCGCCCTTTCCCTCTCCATTCACGAATGCCTCAACGCCCGCGAGCAAAAGGCTCCCGTCACCGCATCCATCCGGCGCGAACGCGAGCATGACTCCTTTCTCGAGGCCGCGCTGTCGCTGCACCGGAGCGGGGTTGCGCTCGATTTTACGGCGATGACGCCGTCGCGCGAATCGCTCGCGCTCCCGGCCTACGCGTGGGACCGGAGCCGCTGGTGGCATGAGGCGACCGAGCTGCGCAGCGGACGCCTGGCCCCCGGCGGCCGGGGGCTGCTGGAGATGCGCTTTCCCCGGGCCACGCCCACATGGATGACGCGGCTCGACAGTCGGCACATGGCCTACCTCAAGGATCACAAGGTGGACACACACCTCATTTTTCCCGCCGCCGCCTTCGTGGAAATGGTGCTGGAAGCCGGAGTCCAGCTGTTTGAAGGCCGGTCCTTTGTCGTGGAGGACTTTGAGATTCGCAAGCCGCTCATCCTGCCCGACCCGCCCGCAGGGCTGGTGATGGAACTCACTTACGAGCCCGGCGAACGCTCGTTCACCATTCAAAGCAAATTCGAGCAGGCCGCTGCGTGGTCCATCCATGTGGTCGGCTCCCTGCGCGGCGAGCGCACGGAGTCCTCGTTTGCAAATGCCGTGTGGCAGAGTCCTGCCGCCGGTCAGGAATCTGTGGGCGTGGGTCAGTTCTACGGTCACATGAGTGATCTCGGACTGCGATACGGGGACGAGTTTCGTCCGCTCCGTGAGCTGGCTGCGGGCGGGGGCGAGTCCACGGGACGAGTCTCCCTGTCGGAAACCATCGGGAAGCGTGCCGCGGAATACGCTCTGCACCCAGTGCTGCTGGATGGTGCCCTGCATGTCTTCTCCGCTGCGGCCCAAACGCTCGAAGACCGCCGTGCGAAGATGAAGCTCCCAGTGCGTTTTTCGCGAATCCTTTTCCTGCGCTCCCCAGGCGCCAGCAGCCGGGTGAATGCCCGGGTGCTCCATTGCAATGAAGAACTGATCGAAGGAAGGATCGCCCTCTTTGATGAAGAGGGGCAGCCGTGCGTGCTGCTGGATGGTTTTCGGGCCATCAGCCTGTCTGCGGACTGCCGTACCGGCGCCTCCGGAGGCGGCCGCGATCTGGTCTATCACGTGGACTGGGAGCGTTCCGCCTCCGACCGGCCCAGCACAAAAACTCCGCCTGTCCCGCTCGCGCAACTTCGTGACATCGCGATCACCGCGCTGGATGAAATCATCTCCCTGCGCGGTCGGTCCGAACTCGAAGCGGTACTGGCGGCCGAGGACGACCTGGCTGCCGTGCAAATCGCCAGCGGACTTCGAGAAATGGGCGTCTCGTCCGAGAAGGCTTTCACCGCTGACTCGCTCGGCGTCGCCCCGGCGATGCAAGCCGTGTTTGATCGGCTGATGGCAAAACTGGCCCGCCGCGGACTGCTGACCGAAAAGAATGGCGCCTTCCGGGCGACGCCGGCCTTCGCCGCCGCCGCGGAAGCGGCCACGGACGCATTGCGCCAATTTATCGCCCGTCATCCCGGACACCTCCCGGAGGGACTCCTCTGCGCCTCGACGGCGGCGGAGTTTGGCCCGATCCTAAGCGGCGAAAAAGACGCCGTGCAGATTCTCTTCAGTGGTCCGGGAGCGGAGTTAATGGATCAGTTCTATGGCGACGGCCTCCTGGCGAGTCATTGGATGGCATGCATCACGAGCGCCGTGCAGGAAGCGGCGCGTCACTTGCCGGAAGGCCGCGGCCTGCGCATTCTGGAAGTGGGCGCGGGCACAGCCGGCCTCGCGGCGCAGATGTTGCCGCTGCTTGAACGCGGCCTTCACACCTACACGCTCACCGATGTCTCCGCCGGATTTTTTCCCGGCGCAAATCAAAAGCTCTCCGCCTTTCCCGAGGTGGAATGCAGGGTTTTCGATCTTGAGAAGCCGGCCGGCGAACAGGGTTTTGAGCTGGGCGAGTATGATTTCATCGTGGGCACCAATGTGCTGCACGCCGTCGCCGACGTGCGGATGACGCTCAGGACGCTCCATGAGTTGCTGGCTCCGGGCGGGACGCTCATGTTCATGGACGTGGCGACGCCGCAGTTGTGGACCGAAGCTGTCTTTGGACTCACGAGCGGCTGGTGGCATCTCACCGACCGCGATCTTCGTCCCCACCAACCGCTGCTCCAGCGCGCCCAGTGGGAGGCTGTTCTGCGCGAATCCGGCTTTGCCGAAACGGCGTCACTGCCGGGCCTCCATGGCCCGGATGGCGAGGGACAAATCGCCGTGCTGGCCCGCAAGGCCTGCGAGGAACGGAATGTCGCCCCGGACGCCGGCTTGGCGGAGCCCCCCGTCGAGTCGTCATGGGTGGTCTTTTCAGACGAATCCGGATTGGGCGACGCGTTGGCCGCCAAAGTCACTTCGGCCGTTTCTCGCTGCCGCATCGTGCGTCGCGGGAAGTCGTTCGCGAAAGACGCTAATGACACGTTCGTGATCCGCGCGGAGGAACCGGAGGATTGGAAGCAACTCTTTGGCGAATGGCGGGAGGACGCGCCGCCGTCGCGCTTTGTTTATCTGTGGGCGATCGATGAGCGGACAGGGCTGCGGGCGGGGGATGCGCTGATGGGCATTGATGCCCTGCTTCACTTGACGCACGCGCTGGAGGAAATCCCGCCGGCTACGAAGGTGCGCATTGATCTGGTGACGCGCGGAGCGCAGCCCGTCGGCCGCGAGATGGGCGCAAACGCGGTAGCGCAGTCACCCTCGCTCGGCATGTTCCGGGTCATTCTCAGCGAGCATCCGAACTTTTCCTGCCGCGGTGTTGACCTCCCGCCAATTGCAATTGCCTCCGAATCGGACGCCGCGTTGCTCTGGCATGAATTGCTCCGGGCGACCCCCGAGCGCGAGGTCGCCCTCCGCGGCGAGGCGCGTTATGCGCAGCGCCTCACCCGCGGCCTGCCCGCCGGTGAACAGCCGCTCGATAGCACAGCGTCGCTGCGACTGGAATCCCGCGAACGCGGCCTGCTCGACAGCCTGCGCTTCACCTCGTTCACCCTGCCCGTCTGCGGCCCCGACGAAGTGTCGATCAAGGTCAGGGCCGCCGGAATGAACTTCCGCGACGTGCTCAAGGCGTTGGCTCTGTACCCGGCGGAAACTATTGACGCCCGCATCTTCGGCGATGAAGTGGCCGGCGAAGTGCTTGCCGTGGGTTCGGAAGTCACCGACGTGACGCCGGGCGACCGCGTTTTCGGCCTTGCGGTCTTCGGTCTCGCAACCCACTCGCTGGCGAGGGCCGCCGACGTGCGGCGCATTCCTCCCGGCATCACTTACGAACAGGCCGCAACGCTGCCTGTTGTTTTCATGACGGCTTGGTATGCGCTGAAAACCGTGGCCCGCATTAAGCCCGGCGAAACGATTCTCATCCACGCCGGCGCGGGCGGGGTCGGCATGGCCGCGATCCAAATCGTCCACCATTTCGGGGCCGAAGTCATCGCCTCCGCCGGTAGTCCAGCCAAACGCGCCCTGCTGCAAACCCTGGGGGTCAAACACGTGATTGACTCACGCCGCGGGGACTTCACCGAAACCGTCATGGAACTCACCGGCGGCCGCGGCGTGGACGTCGTGCTCAACGCCCTTGCGGCCGAGGCCATTCCGATGGGGCTTTCCTGTCTCGCCGAGTTCGGCCGGTTCATCGAAATTGGCAAGCGCGACATTTATCAAAACTCCCGTCTCCCGCTCCGGTCGCTGCGCCGCAACGCCTCCTTCCACGTCGTGGCGATGGATGCGGTCTTCGCCGGCGACGCACCGCAGACGCGGGAGTTGATGGCGGAAATCGCCGGTCTGGTTGAACGTGGCGTGCTCACTCCGCTGCCTTATCGTTCCTTCCCTGCGTGCCGCATCAACGCTGCGTTCCGGCTCATGGCCGGCGGCAAACACACGGGCAAGGTCATTATCGCCTTTGCGGACGCCTTTGTGCGGCACCGAGGAGCACCACCGCTCCCCCCCTTCGAGGTGAAACCCGACGGGGCCTACCTCATCACAGGTGGCCTCGGGGGATTCGGCAGAGTGCTGGCACAGTGGCTGGTCGAATGCGGTGCACGCCACCTCGTTCTATCGAGCCGCAGTGGAGCGTCCACGCCGGAGGCATTGGCCTTTGTGGAAAAACTTCAACGGGATGGCGTCACAACCACGGTGATTAAGGCCGACATCGGCTCGCCAAAGGACGTCAAGCGCATGATGACAAAACTCCGTTCCGCGAACGCGCTGCTGAAGGGCGTTTTCCACCTCGCTATGGTGATCGACGACGCCCCGCTCTCCGCGCTCACCCGGGAACGGTTGCTCAGCGTCGTGGCACCCAAGGCGCATGGAGCCTGGCTGTTGCATGAACACACGAAGGACCTCGCGCTGGATTGCTTCGTGATGTTTTCCTCCGTCTCGAGTATTTTCGGCAATCCGGCGCAGGGCAGCTACTCCGCAGCCAATGCCTTCCTAGACTCGCTTGCCCACCACCGCCGGGCGCTGGGACTTCCCGCCCTCGCGATCAACTGGGGTGTGCTCGGCGGTGAAGGCTACGTGGCCCGCAACGAGCGCGTTGCGGAGTTCCTGGCCCGGCAAGGCACCTCCGCCCTCACCCCGCGGGAGGTGACCACACTCATGGAATCCTTCCTCGCCGCGCACGCCATCCAGATGGCAGCGATTCGCGTGGACTGGGCGAAGTGGCGTCAAGCCTCCCGGAGCCTTCAGGACAATCCCTTCGTCGAGCGCATCTTTGCCTCGGGGGGGGTGGAAATCCAGGAAACGACCGGTGCAAGTAGCGACTGGCGAAAGATCATCCAATCCGCTGAACCCGGCGAGCGTCCGGAAGTCATCGCCCGGGCCGTGCGAAATGTCGTGGCCTCGGTCCTCCGCGTGAAACCCGACACCCTGCGGGATGATCAGCCGCTAACCGACCTGGGGTTGGATTCGCTTATGGGCGTCGAGATCGAAACCCTGCTCGAGAGTGCCATCGGCGTCTCCCTTCCGCCGACGAGTCTGATGCGCGCCCGCACGACCTGGCAGATTGCGCAACTCATTTCCGAACATTTGGGCGGTGGCACGGCGGGCGTTGCAGTGGAGAAACCGGTGGTACCGGTCGAAGCCACTCCTGTCACCGAGGTCGATGTGGATGCACTTTCCGACGAAGAAATTGAAAACCTTCTTGGAATGACGACTGAACCCGAGGCGGAACTCGCGAAAGCTGACTCGTAGGAATGGCGGAGCAGGAGAATCGCACCCGACTTCGAGCGTGGCTGGAAAACGGCGGGGCCCGCCTCCAGCCGCTTTCGTTTCCCCAGCGTGAGCTGTGGGAAACGTCGCCGGTGCCGGTCGCGGATTGCGCCAACCACATCTGCGGCTTCATCGAGATCAAGGGGGCGATCACGCCAGGGGAGAGCGAGGCGGCGATCCAGCGTGTGGTGGATCGGCAGGAAGTCCTGCGCGCGTCCTTCCTTCCCGGCAAGGATCGTCCCCTCCAGTTGATTCGCGCCACCGGCACTCCGCTGCAGAGTTACCGCGAACTTTCCCGGACCGAGGCGCATCCGGGGGCCTTGGAGGATTTGATGATGGACGTTTTCCGGCAGCCCTTCGATCTCCTCCAGGGGCCGCTCCATCGTGTGGAGATGATGCGCCGGAGCGCCAATGACCACGTTCTCGCCTTCTCCATCCACCACTCCATCGCCGACGGCTGGTCGTTGGGCGTTTTTGTGCAGGATCTGTCCACGGCCTACGTGATGGGATTGAAGGGTCTGCGCAAGGCGGCGGCCATCGGCGTGCTGGGACTGGCGGACGAACTTCCTCCGGTTGCTCAGACTTACAGCGAATGGACAGCAGCGGAGCGGGCTTTCTGGCAGCCCGCCGAACTTGAACGTCGCTCTGCATTCTGGAAATCCCAACTCGAAGGTTCGCGCCAGATGGGAAGCTCGGGGAACGCTATCTCTCGCCACGGCGGTCCTCTCAAGCGGCATGTCGCGGCGATTCCAGCGGCGTTGACACGTTCCGTGATGGAACTCGCGTCGCGGAGCGGGACAACGTTGTTCAGCACTCTGCTGGCGGCTTTTCAACTCACCCTGTGGAAATGGACCGGCCGGGATGACATCGTCGTGGGAACCCCCGTGGCCAACCGCAACAAGGAGGCCATTCGCCAGACCATGGGATATTTCTCCGGGGTCGTGCCTCTGCGTGGCCGGGTGGATCCGGCAAGGCCGTTTGCGGATCACCTGCGGAGCGTTCACGCCACGGCGGTGGATTGTTTTGCCAACGCCGTTCCATTTGCCGAGCTGGTCCGACTGGTTGGCGGGCCACCGGGGGGAGGCCGGCATTCGATCTTTGACGTCCGTTTCGCGCTGCAAAACCACCCCCTTCCCGACGTGGATTTGCCGCGCATTTCCACCAAACTGCGCTTGCGCTCCACCGGCACCGCCCGGTTCGACCTAGGCTGCGAAATCACCAGATCGAGTTCCGCATTGGAAGTTGTCTGGCTATACCGGAATGTAATGTTCGATGCGAAAAATGTCAGGGAGTTGGATCGCTTGTTCCGCGAGGTCGTGTCCGATGTTTGCCGGAGACCTGAATGCCGGGCGACTGCACTAACTGTATGATTTCCGCCAGCCAGCCAACAACCGATCCCAACGCCTCTCCGGCGGAAGTCCACGATGACGAGGAGCATGTTTATACGCACTGGGTCAGCCGGGCCGCCTTCTCGCTGATCATCATCGGGCAGGTCGTCACCCAAGTGGCACTGGCTTTCGCTGTTTATCACGGCTGGATTTGGCTGGCCGTGCCACTGATGCTGTTGGTGAGCCATTTTATGCATGGCGCGCTGATCGGATTTCACGAGGCGTCGCATGGCCTGCTTCGCAAAAATCGCCTGCTCAATGAGATTGATGGTCTTCTTATCGGAGTATTCAACTTCACAAGTTTCACCCTCTACCGGGTCGCCCACCAGACGCATCACATGCATCTGGCAACGGAACGGGACGAAGAGATGTGGCCCTTTGTGAACGTGCGTTCGCCCCGCTGGGCGCGGTGTCTTGCAGCCTTTCTCGAACTCAACGCCGGCCTCTTGTATTCCCCCTTCCTGTTCTGGCGCACATTTTTCCGCAAGGGCTCCCTCATCCGTAGCCGGAAGGTCCGCCGCAGGGTCTGGGCGGAATTGATCTTCATCGTCCTCATGTGGGCGGCGATCCTGTCCGCCGTGCATTGGTGGCAGGTGTGGCCGTATTTCCTCTGGCTTTATGGAGTTCCCGCCGTCATCACCGGCAACCTGCAAAGCTGGCGAAAATACGTCGAGCACATCGGCTTGCACGGGGACACCGCCAAAAGCGCAACCCGCAGCATCATCTCCACAACCTGGTCGGGCCGTCTCCTTTCCCTCACGCTGCTCCACGAACCATTCCATGCCGCGCATCACCTGCGTGCTGGCCTCCCCCATCACGAACTGCCCCTCCACGCCGATTCGTTGGTGCCGTCCGTGGAGGGCGAAATCACGCCATTCCCCAATTATCGGAGCGCCATCGGGAACCTCCTCACCCAGCTTTCCGATCCGCGTGTGGGAAGCCACTGGCCCGA
Source organism: uncultured Verrucomicrobiae bacterium (assembly GCA_963763735.1). Lineage (GTDB taxonomy): Bacteria > Verrucomicrobiota > Verrucomicrobiia > Chthoniobacterales > Terrimicrobiaceae > DASTFP01. Next base: position 288,630 of record CAVXQK010000007.1, read on the forward strand.
CTCCACGGCCGGGAAATCAGCCGGCGCAACCCCCATAGCGCTTCAACCATGATGGAAAAGGGTTCACACGACTCCGGCTCCTTTGTTTATGAAGCAACTGGTCTGAAAAAGGAATTCGACGGCGGCAGCGTCGCCGCGCTGCGTGGCGTTGACTTTCATGTCCGCGAAGGAGAGTTCGTGGCCGTCGTCGGGCCAAGTGGCTGTGGGAAAACTACGCTTCTCCAACTCCTGGGTTCACTGGACCGACCCAGCTCGGGCACGTTGACCTATCGCGGAAAATCCATCGCGAACCTGCAGCATCCTTCCGAATACCGCGCCCGGGAAGTTGGGTTTATTTTTCAGGCGTTTTACCTTCTTCCCACCTTCACGGTGGTTGAGAACGTCCAGATTCCCATGTTCGAGGGAGGACTGTCCCGACGGGAACGCGCGGCCCGAGCGCTGGAACTCCTCAAGGACGTTGGGTTGGAGCATCGCTTGAAGCACTTTCCCTCCGAACTCTCCGGCGGTGAGAGACAGCGCGTCGCCATCGCCCGCAGCCTCGCCAATCGCCCCTCCGTCCTGCTTGCCGACGAGCCCACCGGCAACCTCGATAGCGAAAATGCCGCCCATGTCGTGGAGCTTCTCCTGCGCATGCACAACGAGTTGGGCACCACCTTGATCCTCGTGACGCATGACTTGACCATCGCAGCGCTGGCCTCCCGCACCGTCCGCATGAAGGACGGACGGATCCTGGAGGCACCCGTCCCGGCCGCGCAAACATCCCGCTGATGTCTTTTTTCACCATCGTGATCCGTGGCCTCATCCGGCGTCCGGTTCGCACGGGCCTGACTCTGCTAGGCATTTCCATCGGCATTGCCGCGGTCGTGGCCCTCGTCGGCATGGCCTGGGGTTATGAAAAGAGCATCGGCCGGCAATTGGACGTGATCGGAATTGACATGCTCGTGAGCAACATGAGCGGCGGACTCTTGCCCAAGGTCTTCGACGAGTCCCTCCAGACCAGGGTCGCGGGACTTCCGAATGTGAAGGAAACCACCGCCGTTCTCATGCTCATGCTCAGCGTCGAGGATGCGCCGATGATCATGGTGTCCGGGCGCGAGTGGGGCGGCTTTACCTGGGATAAACTTCGGGTTCTGGAGGGGCGGATGCCGAAGGACGCCAGTGAACGCGCCGTGGTGCTCGGTCGCATGGCCGCCGAGGGACTGAACAAGAAGGTCGGCGATACGGTGCAAATCGAGGCCGATGAATTGCCCGTGGTGGGAATCGTGGACGGCCAGGCCGTAGTCGAGAATGGAGCCATCATCCTCTCCCTTCCCGTTCTTCAGGAAATCACGGCCAACAAAGGCAAGGTCAACTTTGTGGACATCCGCCTCACTACCAATACCAGGGACGAGGTAGCCCGGCTTCGCAAGAGGGTTAAGGAAATTTTTCCCGCGGGCCGCGCCGTGGAAGCCAGCGACGTGGTGGGAACCAGCCAGGGATTTCAAATCGCCCGGGCCATGAGCTGGAGCACTGCGGTGCTCGCCATCATCGTGGGCGTCCTCGGCGTCATGAACACCATGCTCATGACCGTGTTTGAGCGCACCCACGAGATCGGCATTCTTCTGGCCCTCGGATGGAAAAAGCAGCGTATTGTTTACATGGTGCTCTGCGAATCCGCCTTGCTCGGGCTGCTAGGCGGGATCGCGGGGGTCGCCCTTGGTGCCGCGGGACTCACCATTTTGGGGTTGACCACCCATTTGCGCGGACTGCTCGAACCGGATCTGAGTCCCAAGCTCCTGCTCACTTCCATCGCCATCGCCGTCGGTGTCGGGGTGATCAGCGGCCTGTATCCCGGATGGCGCAGTTCCCGCCTGTCCCCCAGCATCGCCTTGCGCTCTTAGTCCCACCATGAATCCACCTCTCCCCCGGTCACCCGGAATCCTTTGCGCGGCGGCGCTCCTCGCGGCCGTCTCTCTTCAAAGCAGCCTGGCTCAGGAACAGGCGCCCACCGCCGGCAACCTCGCCGCCCAACTCAGCGCCGCCGTCCTGGACAACGCTTCCACCGTGCGCCTGAAACTGGAGACGAGCCATATCACCGGCGCAGAAAAAACCGTGCTGCAGTTGAAGGTGAATGCACGCCGAACCCCGGAAGCCACCGATGTTCATTACCAGGTCCTCTGGCCCAAGGGGCGCCAGGGCGAATCTTTCGTCCTCCGCAAGACGACCGGCAGCGCCGCCACCGGCACGGTTTTTGTGCCCCCCGATTCCCGCCGCTCTCTTTCTCCGTCACAAATGCAGGAAGGCATCTTCGGCAGCGCCCTCTCGTATGAGGACCTGGTTGACAATTACTTCGCCTGGGAAAACCAGCGCATCGTTGGCGAGGAAACCGTGGACCGCGTTCCCTGCCGGATTCTCGAATCCAAACCCGGCAGGAACGACCGCTCCGCGTACGGCAGCGTCCGAACCTGGATTGATCCCAAAAGACTTGTTCCCCTCCGAATCGAGAAGTTTGGTCCCAAGGGCCAGTTGGTTCGCCGCATCATCACCACCCGCGTGGGCCGGGACGACACCGGTCGCCAGGTGCCCGTGAACTTCACCGTCGAGCGCGCGGGTGGGGACGCCGTGACCGTCCTCGAAGGCTCCGACTGCCGGCACGACGTCACCCTCACCGACGCCGACTTTTCGCCCAACGCCCACTCGACCGAACCTGCCCCGGGTGGCAGTACGCCAAGGCTTTAAGTGCAAAAGGGGAGGGGGGAGAAGAGGCGATCAAACAGTTAAAGCAGTCGGGGTACAAGCAGTACGCGTGCAGAAATTTACCGTAGCATACTGTATGCAATCGTGACTTCAGGATTGGTTGAACCGCCTTGCCGAACTGGAAAAGGCATGGACCGCTACCCGCGCCGCGGCTCAGGCTGCGAGCGCTCCCGAGGCGATCCTTCAGCAGATTGACGACACTCTGGCAGCCATTGCAGCGGAGCAGGCGCCCATACAAACACGACGCGCGACCCTGCTCGACCTGCAGGCCCGTGTTGCCAAGGAGGCTGCCCGGTGCGGAAATGTGCTGGCAGAAATTGAGCAGGTTCAGCAGCAGGCAGTTGCCGGGATGCTTGTGCGGGAGAGCAAGCCGATCTGGAGCGCCGAACTGTGGGGGGGTGTGCGGTCTTCGTTGCCTGGGCATATCCGTAAAGCATCGAGCGCGTTCTGGGTCGATATCCCCAACTACGTTCGTAATCCCTCCGAAGGAATGCCGCTGCACCTGGGGACTTTCCTGGCATTGGCGCTGTTGTTCTGGGCCGCGCGACGGAAGGTCGATCAATGGATAGCGGCAGGCGAGCCTGTATCGCCTGCCATCAGGGTGTTCCATTCTCCTCTGGCTGCCGCGCTGCTCGCCACTTTAACCCTCTTTACCAGCGCCTTTTCACAGATACCCGTAGAGGTAAGACAATTTTTCAGATCCTGGCATGCGTGACGATAATCGTCCTGATACGTCGGGTAGCCGGAGCATGGGTGGTGCACGGACTTTACTTACCGAGCTTCCTTTTCGTTTTCGATATCGTGCGGAGCGGTTTTGCCGAAGCGCCTCAGGTCGACCAGGTCGTGCTCTTATTTCAGACGCTAGCGGGGATGGCTGTTACCGCGTCACGGCCGCCGCCACCGCCGTTGTTTCCTGCTGCTCCAGCCTGGTTCGCGCCACGGTCTCGCTGTGCCTCCGCTCGCGGGGTCGCAATCGTTAGGATGGCCGCCGCCGTGAGCAGCAAGCCAAGCCATTGAATTCCAGAAATTTCACGTATTTTTTTTATATTCAGATTCTCTTCGAAGTAATTGTTTATCTTGGTGTGCCCGAGACGCTCGCACCGGACTCTGCAGGTGGGGCCGCCGTCCCTCCGTATATTGCAGTGACGAAATCGCCGAACGCGACCGTACTGCTCCCTGCGGGCGGCTGGAAGGCGAACATCGCATCCGTGACCGGCACGCCGAGCTTCCAATGGGTGAAGTCCACTCTGGCGGCCAACGGAACGGGAGCCTCCTTGTAGGTGAGCTCGAGTCGACGGGGCAGCGCCGGGCCGTCGGACGGAATCCACAATTTGACGCCTACGAAGTCATCGGCATAGGACAATACATCTCGCCTGGTCTGAGGCCCGCCTCGTTAGGGTGATGAGTTTGGTTTTCAAGGATGTTGTTCTTGGTTTGGCTGATTGGTTGATTTTGAAATACGTAATGGTTTCCAGTTTGTGCAATTTAGGTCGATGTTATCTTACCGCAGACCAACCCCGCGCGCACCGGCCCCCGCGCCGGAAATCCCCGAAGAAACTCCGTGGACGCGAGCACCGCACACAACGTCCCAACAAAAATTGATCCATTTCTCACACACTCTCGCAATACTTGACCGGCTGATTCTAATGATGAGCAGGTCGTTGTTGACACGGTTGTTAGTTGGCCTCTACCGAAGAGGGCCGCATCCGCCTTGCGACCGATGCGGCCTGTGTTTTCGTCACTTCAGATCAGGCTCGCCATTGAAGAAGGGCAACTCGTCAACGTGTTCGATGAACTCGAGTGGGTTGAACGGCAGACTCTTCATGTCCAGCGGCGGCTCGGAGAGTGCGATGGTTTCAGGACGCGCGTTCGAATGGCTCCGGGGTCACCGCCGAGGACCGTTGTTTCCTGCTCTCCCAGGCTGATTGACACCCGCGTCACGACCACCACCGCCAGCGGCACGGGTCTGCGAGGCCCCGCCCCCGTAGCCGTTATTTCCGGCACGCCCCGGCTGATTCACCCCTGCGTCACGCCCGCCGCCACCGCCATTATTTCCGGCACGCCCCGGCTGGTTCGCGCCGCGGTCGCGCTGGGCCTCCGCGCTCGGGGTCGCGATGGCCAGAAGGGCTGCCGCTGTGAATGCCAAGGCAAACCATTGAATTCCGGTAATATCACGCATCGTTTTTATGTTCATGTTCATGTTCAGATTCTCTTTCAGGTAGATGTTTATTTTGTTGCAGGTGTGCCCGACGCACCAGCGCCGGACGCTGCGGGTGAAGCCGCGGTTCCTCCATACATTGCGGCGACGAAATCGCCAAATGCGACCTTACTGCTCCCCGCAGGCGGCTGGAAGGCGAACATCGCATCCGTGACCGGCACGTCGAGCTTCCAATTGGTGAAGTCCACTCTGGAGGCCAGCGGAACTGGAGCCTCCTTGTAGGTGATCTCAACTCGACGGGGCAGCGCCAGGCCCTCGGACGGAATCCACATTTTGATCCCTACGAAGTCATCGGCATAGTCAACAACGGCATAGGAAACGCCATCAATGACCTCGCGCCCTACGAATCCGCCCTTCGAGTTCTTCCCGAGATAGGCATCGTACGGCGACTTATACATAACGTCGCCGATCGGCACCGGCAGGCCGTACTGGCGTGCGACGTCATCCAGCATCTCGCCGAGTGTGCCGGGAACCGGCGTCTGCGCCCAGACCCCGGTCTTTGCATTGCTCAGGGTGGCAGTCTTGCCATCGTAATAGGCATCAATGCTGGGTCCGGCGTCGGTCTTGCCGCGGAGTTCAAAGACCACGGCGTTTGGCCGCCGCACGGTGACCTTCCGGCCGAGCTGCAGATCGCGCTTCTCCCCGCTGGGCGTGAGAACCTGAAGTTGCTCATCGGTTTCGAAGGTGAATGTTTGCGCGTGAGCAAGGGTGTCGCTCATCGACCGCATGTATTTGTCGCCCAGCCCCGCGGCATCGGGCGTGCCGGGCTCCGGATCGCGCGCGAAGCCAGTGAGCATGGTCAATAGCGCCGCCGTGACGCTGAGGAATAATCGTGGAGTTTTCATCAATGTAAGGATTTCGTCACTTGAGATTAGTCGCCCTGGGTGCTGAATGGCAGCTCGTCAACGTGTTCGATGTATTCGGGTTGAACGGCAGCTTCTTAAAGTCCACCGGCGGCTGGGAGAGCTCGATGGCCGACGCCGCGAGGGCGAGGGCCGATATGATCGGTTTGGTTCGTTTCATGGTTTGGTTGTTAGTGGCGGGTTGGTGTTGGGGTTCAGTTTCGGAAGATGTTCTGCATTGCCTGTCTGGGTTTTGCGTGGTTAGTCGATTGAAAGCAGACGCCAGGTTCATTCGCCGATCGGCGGTGTCGCGGCGGTCCCTCGGACTTCATCCACCGCGCCGCCCCAGAGCTGCCAGACGGCTAGAAAGACCGCCGCGACGATGGGGCCGACGAGGATGCCGCTAAAGCCGAAAACCGCCAGTCCGCCGAGCGTGGCCAGCAGCACGAGCAGGTCGGGCATGTCGGTGTCTTTGCCGATCAGCATCACCCCCTGGATTCCCGCGGCCCAGAACGAGAGGCCGGCCAGCCCGCCCTGGACAATGCCAATGATGAGCTTGCCCTTGAGCGTCGCGCGCGAAACCGAAAAAACGGTCCGCCGGAGCCGCAACCGGTCCTCGTCCGAAAGCGGCGTATAGCGCAGCGACTGGTCGAGGATCGCCCGACCGTCGGTCAGGAAATAGAACGTCGCGTATAAAATGACAAAGAGCAGGAGGAGAAACGTCCCCGTGCCTTGTGCTCCCGTCGCCAACGCTTCAGCCATCCAGGTGCCCGCCTTGGCGGCGAGTTCATGGCCTTTCTCAATGAGCTTGTCCTGGTAGGGTAGCAAAAACTTGAGGTGCTGATTCGCCGCGAACTTCCCTGGCAGGCTTTCCGGTGACACTTGCTGCGTAGCCAGCCAATGCTTTGCTGAATCGCTCACCTCGGCGGCCTGGCTAACGACGATGCCGAAGAATAACAGCGCAGGAAGGACGACCACCAGGAGGCTGAGCACGACGGTCATCGCGGAGGCCAGCGACTGGCGTTCCCCGGTCCATTGCAAGAACCGGCGGTAAACCGGGTGCAGCAGCCCGGCGAAAATCGCCGAGAGGAAAAGGGTGATCACGAAGTCCTTGATGACCCAAACAAACACGACCGAAGTGACGATCGCCAGCAGCAGGAGAAAGGCGCCGCGTCGTTTTGGAGGGGTGGCGTAATCGGTGGTCATGGGCTTTCGGTCTGCTGGTTTGGATTCGACCGGACTTACTTGCGAAAACTCTCGCCGTCCGCAGGCGCTGATGGTCTCGGACCAGCGGGAAAAAGCAGGGTGATGGCGAAGCGCAAGCCCCACTCGGGCGTGCCGCTCGGGCCTTCGGCATAGTATCTGCCGCCAAGTTGGAAGCTCACCGGCAGTTTCCCTATGCGCACGAGCTGGCTCACGTAGAAATTTACCGGCACGATCCACTGGTTTTCAATCCAGTCGTAGGTTGACTCGCTGTTGACGCCAAGAGTGGTTTTCGTCTTGGTCTGATAACTCAGGAACGGCTGGAGATATGTGACGTTCACATTGCTACGATCCTCGTTGCCGGCGAAGCTCCAGATGTGATTTGCCAGGATACCGACGGTCCAGCCGTTTGTCTGCACGAGCAGCAGCCCGGTCGGCCCTGAGCCCCATTTTTCCGCGCCGAGGAACTCGTTGGTGGCGGTTGGGTAAAGGAACACCGGGCCGAGACATTCTCCTGATAGACATAAGGCAGGATGGTGGGGGTGATCAGATTCCAGTCTTTGCCAAGCGATATCGGGATGACGGGTCGAAATTTCAACGTGTATTTCCAGCCTTCCTTCGACGGTCCCATGCCGAAATCGAAGTTGCTTTGAAAGGGGACGCTGATCAGCGAGGCGACAGGGTTGGAGAGTTTCTTGGCCAGCTCCGCGTAGCGTTCCTGCGCGAAGGCGGCGGCGCCCTGCGAGAGACAGGCGGCGAGAATGAGCCTGAAGCGAGTGGTCATTGCGCGGTCCTGGCTTTCGCCGCCGCGAGTTGATCTCGAGCGGTGTTGACTTCGGAAACTTCCTTGATCAGCGCGTGGTAGCGGGCGAAGAGCATGGTAAAGTCCCGATTGAGATCAGCAATCTCTGTCTTCAATGCCTTGTCGAGATCGGCGGCTTCCTTGCTTCCGATGGCGCGCGTCGGGGTCTCGACCGGGGCGAGCGCGGTGGCGAGTTGCCTGCGGCGCTCGGCGATCAGGGCGTCGTTCTTCGCGATCTCCTCAGCGGGCGCGTTCTGCGCTTTGAGCGTGCGGTTTTGCTGCTCAATTCGCGCGATGCTCGCACGCAAGCCCGCCACCACCTCGTCGCGCTGCGCGTTGGTGTGCGCGGTGAGTCGCTGATTCTGGCGATAATCCTCGCTCACTTCGTAAGTTGTGCCATACCACCCGACACTCGTGACCTCGTAGCGATCGTAATCCTGCTCCGTCGGCAGCGACTTTTGCACCGCGATGATCTGCGCCACGCGCTTTTCGATCCGTTCATCGAACCTCGCGATCACCTTGCGCTTTTGCTCTTCGGAAAGTTGCCACGTTGGCCGGCGCAGTTCCTCCTGCATGGCCGCGCGCTTCTGCTGGTAATACGCGATGGTTTTCTGCAATCGGTCGATGGTGTCGCGCTTCATCCGCGCGACTTTCGTGCGCGAGTCTTTCGAGTCGCTGATGGCCCGCAGTGCCTCGAGGAGCGCTTCGATCCGTCCCTCGATGCGCGAATCCACGGCGTTAACCTCATCTCGGAGTTTGGCGGCGCGCAGTTCGCGAGCCCTGAGCGCGGCTTCCCATTGCGCTTGAGAAGAAGGGCTGGCGGCCGTCTGGGCATCGGCAATCATGCAGCCGCACGCGAGGAGCGTAAGGAGGGAGCAGGAGCGAACAAGGGAGAATTTCATGGATTTAGTAAGGGTCGGATTTTGCCTCCCCGACGTCTTGCGTCGGCGGGACGGACAACATCGAGGTTCTCGATCATGGTTGTGCCCAATGCTTGTATATCACGGGTTGGAAGGACGGCACTCAGGTCACACCGATCTGGCCGCCCACCGCGTGAACTCCGGCGTTGCAGTGCACGACGGAAAGGTCAAGTCGGACATTCCAGTCGCGTCGCGCCGCCTTCCCAAACGCATAGATAAGGTTCAGCTTCGTTGTATCCTTGCTCACGCCGAAGTACCGATCAACATACTCATTGGTGAGCTTCACGCGCGTGCGCAGGACAGCGGGATCGAGCGCGATTTCGGACATGACATTAACGCCGGGCTGAGGCGGCGCGGCAGCCGCCAGACAAGGAATGAGGCAAAGGATGCGCATGCCATTCATTAGGTGCGATGGTTGTGAACCTGGCCGTCGGTCGCTCCGGAGTCGGGATACTTTAGTGTCCCGGTCAGTTCCCGGATGACTTCGTCGGTGAACTGGTGCTGGTAAAGCTTCCCCTGCTCGCGCCAGCGGCGCACTTCCGCTTCGGCCTGCCGCGCCAGGGCTTCATCGTTGGCCTGTTCGCACGCGCGATACTCCGTCACCGAAGGGAAAGCGAAGCCCGTGCCGGCCTGCGCCACGGTGTCCATGATGCGCAGGTCCAAATCCTCCGCGACCGCCAGATACCCGGCGTAGGTCGCTTCGCTGACATAGCAGTAGATGTCCAGGTGCAGCGAGTAATCCCCGAAGCCGGTGAAGCGGACGCGCAAATCCTCATCTTCCACCCTGGGGTGGGCGTAGAGCAGCTTGCGCAATTCGATCAGCACATAGCGAAGCTGGTCGGGCGTGGTTTCATACCGCAGCCCCAGCCGAGGCATAAACAGGAACTTGTCCCGCCGGCCCAGGTTCTCGATCTGCATGGCGGCGAACGTAGCGTTCGGCATGGTGACGAGGGACCGCTCGCGCGTGCGAATCGTGGTCGTGCGCAGGCCGATGTCCTCGACAACGCCGAACTGGCCACCGAAGCGGATGGACTCGTCGCGTTTCACCACGCCGGTCGCGTGGAGGGTCATCGCGCCGATGAGATCTTCGATGAAATTCTTTGAGGCAAGGCCCACCGCCAGACCGATGACCCCGAGGCTGGCGACAATCGTGGTGACATTGAATCCCATGTTATCGAGCCAGAGCAGGAGACCGATCAGGAGCAGCGACACTTTCACGATCCGGCGCAGCAGGTCAATGAGGCTTAAACCGGCACTGTCGCGCGCCAGGAGCCTGCGCTGGGCCTGCTGGGCAGTGAAATCCGCAGCCCGAAAGAGTATCCAGATCATCACCGCGATGAAGCCGGTCTGCGCGCGGAACAATGCGGAGATCTCGCCGGAAATCAGCTGCTGGGGGAGCATGGCCCGCACAAAGGCCGTGACAATCAGCACAATGACGGGCAGATGGATGGTGGAAAGCAACCGTTGGGCAAACCCGGGCCGCATCCGTCCGATAAACCACCGGGCCACCCGGAGAGACACGAAGGCGAGGATCGCCCAAATGCAGAGCGAGACCGCGATCGCAAACCAAGTGACGCCGGAAAGCCCCAGAATTTTGGTCTTCACGAACCAGTCCACCGTTTTCTCCGAGAAGAAAAGATCTCCCAAGGGCAAACGAAATCTCTTGTAGAGCTTGGGAATGCCCTCGACGGAGCGCGACGATACCTTCCAAACTTCGAGACCGTCCGGGTCGCGCACCCGTTCCAAATTCACATCCGCAAAGCCGCCGGGCGTTTCGATCCGCGCCAGCCGCTCACGGTTCGGCGGCAGTCCATCGGTGAGGTCGCCAAGCGGACTGGTGCTCAGCTTGCTGAAATCCGTCGCGGTCTGCCGTACCAGCACGAACCATAGCTGCCGCGCGAGCCGCGGGCCTTGCGCCGCCTGCTCGTCCGCCGCGAGAGCGGACAAATCGAGATACTTTGCGGCAATGGCAAAGTCGCCGCCCTGCGCGGCGGCGAAGAATGTCTCAACACTCGAACGTGGAGTGCCCCGGCCCAGCGGATCGTCCGGCACCGGAACCGGCGGCGCGACGGCGAGAGCCGCGTACGCTGCTGCTGGCGCGGGAGAAGGGGGCACTTCCCCGGAAGCCGGCGCGGCGGAGGCGGCTTTGCCTGCGAAGACGAGCATCACGACCGCGTTGAGGAGCAGGCCTGTAATTCCGCTGCGACAAATTCGAGCGGGATTTACTGTGTTCAGGGCTGCTCTCATCTGGCGGGCGCGAGTTGCGGCTCAGCGAGGCATCGGTTGAGCAGCGTCGTCGTCCCTGCGCCCAGGAAGCCGGTGACAGGGATGGTGGGGCTATTAGCTAATTTCGTTTTATGCATGTCTGAATACATCAGGACGGCAATTGTTGCGGCCGAAGGCTGAAGTCTGTTGAACTCACCCCTCGGACGCCCCCGCTGGGCCATTCTGATTTCTGAGCCTTTCCAGAAACTTCCACAACGTGAGAGCCAACGGCACTGCGAGCATGGCGCCGTGGATTTCGACCGCCAAGACCCGGATGAGTCGCAGAGCGCTCTCCTCGTTGGGAAAGATGCGAATAACATGGGTTCGGCGCTTAATCTCTTGGCTGAGCACCTCAAGTCCGGCAGCTGCCGGAGTCTTTCTAAGACGTTCGTGATGTTCCCGGGCAGTCGGTAAAAGGTGAGAGTTGATAAACCTCTCCGGTAATTAATGCGCATTCAGCAGGAGAATGCGGCGGACTTCCTCGATGGCCTGCGGGTTCTGGTGCGCGCTGTGCCCGGACGGCACGATGAGTTCGGACTCCGCGCCGTCCATGTGCGAACTCCAATACGGCACGATTCCGTCGCTGGAATTGGGGCTGTCGCCTTTGCCGCGGTCGCCGATGATGGTGTGATAGGGAATGCCGGACGTGATGGGAACGGTGTTGATCGCCATCACAAAGCGGTTTTTCGGCGACAGGGTGTCCACGCTGTTCGGGATGCGTTTGAGGCGGAGGTCGCTGGACTGTAACGAGATTGCCTTGATCGCATCGTTGCCAGCCTGAAGCAGCGCGACCGGCGACCTCACCAGGCTCGATCCGATGCGGCCCAGCCAGTGGGTCGCCATGTCGCTGCCCTTCAACGGCGCGCTAATGAAGACCACGCGCCCAATTTCCTGGCGGTGAGGGAAGATAAGCGCCTCGGTGAGGAGTTTGCGGGTCGAGTCCGACAGCGGCGTCTCCGCAGGCTTCTTGTTGAAAATTTCGATCCAGACCTTGTCCCCGGAGTCGGTGAGGAGGATCCGGCTGATGCAGCCTCCCATGCTGTGGCCGATAACGACCATCTTGTGGCGCAGCGGGAACCTCTTCTCCAACGCGTCCAGTTCACGCCGCAGGATTGCGGCGGAATACGGATACGGGTAGCCACTCGGATAGGTGTAAAACCAGAACTGGTATTTTTTGCGAATATCCGGGTCGCCGCGCAGCGTGTTGATCATTGGCGTCCACGTTGCCTGCGTGTCCATCAATCCATGGACAAAGAGAAGCACGGTCTTGTTGGGGTCGTAGGGCTGGAGGGCAATCACCCGGGCGGTCTCCGCGTATTTGGCCGGATTCAGCAACCGGGGGATTTCGAGTTTTTTCGGATCGCTTTCGGCGAGCATCACCGCGATGGGAACGGTGAAATCGGCCGCGAGCGGATAGGTCTTTCCGTTCATGCGGGTGGTCTCAGCCGCAAGCGGATCCTCGAACGCCAGAACGCAACGGCGGCCCTCAAAGCGCGCGACCGTCGTCACGCCGTAGTAGATGCGCGACGGCCGGAAACGGGCGCCCTTGTCAACGCTCCGGCCGATGGCCACCGTGGGCGCTCCGATGCCGTCCCGCGTCGTGCGCTTGTTCACGTAGCTCCCCCGGACGTCAAACTGGTCGGCGGGCGTGAACGTGTACAGTTGAGGATTCCAAGTCGGGCGCGGATCGGGCTTGTGCGTGAGGTAGAAGTCGCCCCCGCCGGAGGGAACACGGAGCGGCGCCGCCCACGGGTCCAGCTTTGCAACGCGGATCGTATCAATGATCCGTCCGACGGCGAAGTTGTAGTCGTTCTTCGCCTGGACGTCCTTCGGATTGATAATAAGCTGGTTGGAGGTGATCTCGGCAGCCTTTATGTATCCAGCCAACGCGGCCAACGGATCTCGCCGCTCGAGCCGCATCGCATTCGTGATATCCGCCTCGGCGTCGACAGCGGGCCTGGAGACGCCCGGCGTCGGCCGGTAGATTGGCGGCTTTTCGCTGATCTTTGAGTACGTGGAGCAGCCCGCAAGGGCGCACATTGCGAGGAGGACAACCGTCGGGCCAAGGCGTCGGATGAGGATCAAATGTTCGTTCATTTGCTGGGATGCTCATGGGGATTGGTCAGGAGATTTTCACGGATATAGAGGGTTTTGCTAATCTTTCCGATTGTGGTTCCTCAACGTTTTGATGGGGTGGGACGGACGGGTTTGTCGGTTTTTCGAACTTTGTTGTGCCAAATGCGGGTGGATAAATTGGGATCGTGTGTTCATTCCCTCCCCAGGCGAATCGACCGTCAGCGCCCGGCGGCGAGGATGCTGAAGCCCGAGTCGCTCTGCGTCTGACGCGACACTGGCAGGTCGGTCACGATGAGTGTGCTGCCAGGCACGACGGCGGGGCGCAAGTTGGCGAGGAACTGCGGCGCGATGCTTAACTTCGGCGCGAGCGCCTTGAGGTTCGGTGCTTTCGCGTGGCCGGTGGTCGTAGTCGAGAGCCAGTCGCGGCGTCCGGCGGAATCCACGGTGGCGAGCGCGGAGTAAACGTGGCTGCCGCTCGCGCGGCCATCGAGGGCAAAGCCAGCGCGACCAATGAGCACGCCGTTGCGATACACGTAAGCATGCTGGTCGGCAGTGCTGAAGATGATCGAAAGAGCGCCGCCCGGCGCCTTCTCCGGCTGCCACTCAAACGCGCCGTGCGCCAGCCTCGCGCCCGTCGCGCCTGTGAGCATCGCAGCAACGCTCGCGGTGTGGCCGGACGCGGATTTGCCGTCGGTGATGATGACAGTCGTGCCGAGTTTGGTGACCGAGTAAACCTTCTCCGCAAAATCCGCCGGCAGCCGGACACAACCCGCCGACGCCGGATAGCCAGGCAGATTCCCCGCGTGCATCGCGATGCCGCTCCAGGAGAGTCGCTGCATGTGCGGCATCTTCGCGCCTTTGTAGATGCTCGATTCGTGATCGACTTTCTTTTGCAGCACGGTGAAGACGCCGGTCGGCGTTGTCTTACCCGCTTTGCCGGTGCTCACGGTCGAGGTGCCGATGCGCACGCCATTGCGAAAGACAGCCATCTTCTGCTCCGGGATGCTGACCACGACCACGACCGGCCCCGCGGGCGAGACCTCCGGCTTCCAAACGTAGTCGCCCGGTTTGAATTCCGGCGGGAGCGGCGCCAGTTCGCGGCCCTTGGTGTGGCCGGGCACGACCGCGAATGCAGATGAAGCAGCGGTGAGGAGGATGGCGATGAGGTGTTGTTTCATAGGCTGGTTGCCTTTGGTGGGCCAAATGCGCCCCGCTTCGTCCGGGCCAATTGGCGTCGAATGTGTGCATAAAGGCCGCAGTCACCTGCTCGAGAAAACGGTGACAAGCGGAAAATCCAAAGGGCTGATGGGATGTAGCTCTTGACTCGGCAACGAGCGTTCCAGCTCACGGATACAGGGTCAGAACGATTGCTGACGCGAGCCTGTCGAGTCGTTGCCGTCGTTTGCGTTTCATGATGGCGGTGCCAGAGCCTGTTCTGTGGCGAGCGCGGGAGTCTCGGCTTTCTTTGGATGCGGTTTTCGGCCGCTGTATTTTTCGACAAGGTAGAAGAGCACCGGAATGAGAAAGACGGCGACGAAGCTTGCGGCCATCATTCCACCGATAACCACGTAGCCCATTACCTGGCGCGACAGGGCGCCTGCACCGCTCGCGGCGGCCAGCGGAACGCAACCGAGGATGAAGGCAAACGAGGTCATGAGGATCGGCCGCAGGCGCAGCTTGGCGCCTTCCAGTGCGGCCTCGAAAAGCGGGAGACCTTCTTCGTATTTCGCCTTGGCGAACTCGACGATGAGAATCGAGTTCTTCGCAGAGAGACCGATGAGCATCACCAGACCGATCTGCGCGTAAATGTTATTTTCGTACTTGCCCACCAGCAGAGCAGCGAAGGCACCGCACACGGCAACGGGTGTTCCCAGCAACACACTAAAGGGCAGGCTCCAGCTCTCGTATTGCGCGGCAAGGAGAAGAAAAACAAAGAGCAGTGAGAGCGCGAAGACGACCGCTGGTGAAACACCCTCCTGCGCCTGCTTTTCCTGGAAACTCATGCCCATGTAGGCGAAGCCCATCTCGTTGGGCATCGTCTCCCTGAAGACCTCTTCCATGGCCTTCATAGCCTGGCCGGAACTGTAGCCGGGCGCGGCCGTGGCGTTGATTTGCGCGGAGCGATAGAGATTATAGCGCATTGTAAATTCTGGCCCGCTGATCGACTTCGAGTTTGTCAGGGCGCTGAGCGGCACCATGTCGCCGTCTTTGTTTTTCACGAAGAACTGCCCGACTTGATCGGCGCTCCTGCGGTAGTCGCCCTCGGCCTGCACGAAAACCTGCCATTGCCGGCCAAATCGATTGAAATAGTTGACGAAATAGCCGCCCATGAAGGTCTGAAGGGTCTGATAAACAGCGCTCAGGTCAACGTTTTGCTTAAGCACCTTGTCGCGGTCCACGTTCAGGAAAACCTGGGGCACGGCTGGTGAAAACATCGGCGTGACGCCGGCGAGCTCTTTGCGCTCTCGCGCCGCGGCGACAAGCTTCTCAACGTTCTCCGCGAGAAAGGCAACCTCCTTGCCCGAACGATCCTGAAGGATGAACGTGACGCCGCCGCTCGTCCCGATGCCGGGAATCGCGGGCGGAGAAAACGCAAACGCGCGCGCGCCCGGGATTTTGGAAAGCTCGCTGTTCACGTGCTTCATGATCGCAGTGTATTGTTCGTCGGGGGCTTTCCGATGTCCCCATTCCTTCAGGGTGATGAAGAAGATGCCGCTGTAGGTTGTGTTGACGCCAGTGAGGAAGTTATAGCCGGTGACCGTGGTCACATACTCGACACCCGGTGTCGCTTGCAAGATCGCCTCGGCTTGCCGCATGACCTCATCGGTGCGCTGGAGCGAAGCCGCGTCGGGCAGAATCACTTGCGCATAGAAATACCCCTGGTCTTCGTCGGGCAGGAAGCTTCCGGGAACGCGCTTGCCGAGTATCCCGGTGAGGATAGTGACGCCAACGAGCAGGAGAATGGCGACAATCGGCTTGCGGATGAGAAACCGGCATACTGAGACGTAGCCGTTTGTCACAACGCCGAAGGCGCGATTGAACAAGTCGAAAAACTTTTGTAGCGGACCGGTGCCCTTCTTCTTCGGCTTCAGAAGAATTGCGGCGAGCGCTGGCGAAAGCGTGAGCGCATTAAATGCCGAGATAATCGTCGACACGGCAATCGTCACCGCAAATTGCTGATACAACCTTCCGGTAATGCCCGGGATGAAGGCGGTCGGCACAAACACTGCCGCAAGCACCAGCGCAATGGCGATGACCGGTCCGCTGACTTCCTGCATGGCTTTCAAGGTGGCTTCCTTTGGTGAAAGTCCATGCTCGATGTGATGCTCAACAGCCTCGACCACAACGATGGCATCGTCGACGACGATACCGATCGCGAGGACGAGACCGAAGAGCGAGAGCGTGTTCACCGTGAAGCCAAAGAGAGGGAAGAGAGCGAATGTGCCGACGAGCGATACGGGCACGGCCAGCAGTGGAATGACCGTCGCGCGCCACCCCTGAAGAAAGATGAATACGACCAGGATGACCAGCGCCAGGGCTTCAAGAAGCGTGTGTTGGATCTCCACCATGCCCTCAGTAACTGCGAGTGTCGTATCGAGCGAGACGACGTATTCGAGGTCCGCCGGGAAGCGCTCGGACAGTTCTTTCATTTTCTTCTTCGCTCCCTCCGCAGCGGCGAGCGCATTCGAGCCGGGGAGCTGGTAAAGGGCAACGATCGCGGCAGGCTTGCCGTTGAGCCGCCCGGTGATTGCGTAGTTCTGCGCGCCGAGCTCGATGCGTGCCACATCTTTCACCCGCAACATGGACCCATCGGGATTCGCGCGCACAACAATCTCTCCAAACTCCTCCGCGCTCTGCAAGCGCCCTTGCGCACGCATGGCATACGTAAATTCCTGCCCTTTCGGAACCGGCTCACCGCCAACGGTCCCGGCCGGGTTCACCGCGTTCTGTGATTTGATGGCCTGCAGGATCTCCGGAATCGTAACTCCGAGCTTGGCGAGCGTATCGGGCTTCACCCAAATACGCATCGCATATTGTCCGGCACCAAAAATGGTCACGCTGGCGATGCCTTTCACCCGCGTGAACTCGTCGTTCAAATTGATGTTGGCGTAGTTCGCGAGAAAAATGCTGTCGTAGGTGCCCTTCGGGGAGTAGAGGCTGAACATGATCAGCGGGGACGACGTGGATTTCTGTACCGTCACGCCGAACTTGTTCACGTCCTCAGGAAGCTGCGACGACGCCTGATTGCTCCGCATCTGCGAAAGAATCTGATCGGTGCTGGGATCGGTCGTGACGTCAAAGTTGACCGTCAGCTTGAGGGTGCCATCGTTGCCGTTCACAGACGACATGTAGTTCATGTTGTCCACCCCGCTCATCTGCTGTTCGATGGGGGTCGCGACCGATTGTTCGACCGTCAGAGCGTCCGCCCCGGTGTAGGTCGTCTTCACCTGAATTTCCGGCGGGACGATATTCGGGAACTGCGCGACCGGCAGGCCCAGGAAGGTGGCGATGCCGACAATCGTCATGATGATCGAGATGACGATCGCAACGATCGGGCGGTTGACGAAGAAGCTGGCCATGGCGAGTCTCTATGTTTCCGGATGCTCAGCGGGTTTCGGTTCGACCGGAGCGGTCGGTCTCTCCGCGGGAGGAATCCATGGTTTTGCCGCCACCTGCATGCCGGCTTTTACTTTCTGTATGCCCTCGACGATCACTTTCTCGCCGGCTTTCAGGCCCGAAGTGATCACCCAGTCCGTGCCCACGCGCGGCCCGACCTGCACAGGGCGAATTTCCGCTTTACCGTCCGCGCCGACGACCGCAAGCTGATAGCTGCCCTGGATTTCCATCACCGCCCGCTGCGGCACGACAACGGCATCCTTGAGGGTACTCGCGGTGATGCGCGCTCGTGCAAACAAGCCCGGCCGCAACACGCTGCCTGGGTTTTTTAAAACTGCCGTCACGAGAATCGTCCCGGTCGAAGCGTTCACCTGCCGGTCTACCGAAAGGAGCCGGGCTTTGTTGGGAAAGGTCTTGCCATCCGCGAGGATCAGGTCAATGAACTCCGGCCGTTTTTCGAGTGGCATTGCCATGCCCTCCTGGATGCGGTTCGCTGCCGCGAGATATTCCGCTTCGCTGACCGGGAAGAGGATCTTGATGGGATCGAGGGTCGAAACCGAAGTGAGCACCGTGCTGTTCGCTGTTCCGACGAGATCGCCTACCTGAGCCCGCGAGATACCTGCGATGCCTTCCACGGGCGAGGTGATCCTGCAGAAGTTCAGGTTCAACTGTGCCTGCTCGACGTTCGCCTTGAGCGCCTCGACCTTCGCGGTGCTCGATTCTTTGAGCTGCGTCTTGTTCGTAAACTCCTGCGCGGAAATCACCTTCTTGTTGAAAAGCTCCGTGGCCCGATCCGCCTCCGCCTCCGACGCAATTTGCGCCGCCTTGCCCTGGTCGAGCTGGCTCTTCGCCTCCGCCAGCGCTGCCGCGAAAGGCCGCGGATCGATTTCGAAGAGCAAGTCGCCCTTTTTTACAAGCGCACCTTCCTGGTAGTCGCGCCTAAGCAGGTAGCCGTTCACGCGCGCCCGAATCTCCGCGTTCTCGGAGCCATCAAGAGTGCCGACCCACTCGCGATAAACCGGCACGTCCCGCGTCGCCGCGTCGATCACGAGCACATCCGGCGGCGGCAACGCCTTGGTCGCTTCTTCACGTTTGCACGCCGGGAAGATGAGAACGCCTATCGCGAGCGCGACGAGGCCGAGCGTAAGGTGATGTCGTTCTCTCATGGTTGGGGACGAACGGTGCTGCGGTAGAGTTGGGGGTTCATCGTATTGGAATTTATGGTCACGGAAGCGCTGCTCTCTAGGCAAGCATGAAAAGCGAGGTTTATCTACTACCTTATTGCACCACGACCCAGACGGTATTCCCCTGATACATCGCGGGACGATAGTAAATGCCCCCGACATAGCGGCAGGTGTAGCCTCGATAGGCGACTGTCCTATAACCTGCGGGAACGGCCGCATAGTAGCCTCTGGGAAGCACCCCGACTCCAGGTGCGCCAACACCCACTCCGGGCGCAACCCCGACTCCCCGTGCGCCAACGCCAACTCCGGGCGCGGCCCCCACCCCTCGAGCCCCCACGCCGACACCGCCGCCGACCCCCACGCGGGCATGAACGTCGCCAATGCCCACGAGAGAAATCGCGGCGGCGATTAGAATGAACAGGGTCGTTCTTTCGCAACCCTTTGCGAGTTTCTCAATATATAGCGTCAATGTTTTCATAATATCGATCTTGCTGCGGTTTTACGGTTCGCGTCGCGGTTATCGCTTCATTGCGGCCCGCATTTCGCTCGTTGTAATCATGGGAATCTGCTGCGCGTTCTTGGATGGCGTGAAGACGAACGCCCGATCCGGAAGCTTCGCCGCCATGTTCCAGTCCGAGAAGACGATCGTTAGTCCTCCTGCGTCGCCGGAACTTCCGCTGATCCTGGCGGTCAGTTTCCTGGGAAGGTGATCGGTGACGGCAATCCAGAGCTCCGCGTCGGCGAGGCTGCCCGAGAGAGCCACGCGATGGCATTCCACTTGGTTGAGAAAACCGCTGCTGCGTCTGACAGTTCCGAGGTACGTTTGGCTCTTGATACGCCAGAGGATGTCCTTGTAAGGATCGCTGACGACGAATTCCGCCAGCGGGGGGGGCAAAGCCGTATTTTTCTGCCAGTTTGGCGGGGAGGGCATCGAGCGACGCGGGCATCGGCACGGTCGAATAGAGGTTCTGCTTCACGTCAAAAACCGTGAGCTGACGCCCGTCGGCGAACAATTTTCGCACATCAGCCTTGCTTGTCGAGAGGGCGACCAGTTTGTCCGGCCGGCGAACGGCCACCTCGATCCGGGTCCTCTCCTGCAAACCGAGCTTTTTAGCCAGAGGGGGATCAATCTCACGGTCCACCTTGAAACTGAAGTACTGAGCAGCGCCCAGCGTGTTCGACATTTGGCGGAGGATGGTGTCTGCACGGGATTGTTCTGCCGTGGTCGATGGGGTGCCGTTGGCTGCAAAAGTCAGTGATGGGGATGCCGCCGCCAGCGCGAGGCCCAGGACGGCTAAAATGCTATTTTGTTTCATGATATTATGTTGGTTTGAATCCTTTGCTGTTACCTCTTGGACTCCGCCGTGGCGGACGCCGGCGGATTCGGATGATCCTTGAGCGTGGCGACGTAGTCGCCAAAGCCGGGGCGAGCTTGGCGGATTTGTTGAGAAAAGTCGGGCGAACGGTCCTCGGCTTGTGCGACGGTATTGATGAGCGCGCGCTTTTTCAGCTCGTCAAAAGGCAATCCGCCGGTTGAGAGCACGCCAAGCTCGTAGAGCAGTTCATCCATCTTTCCGTTGAGCAGCATCCGCCAATCCCACTGTGCGCGCTCGGTGGCAGGACGCTGCGCGCGGATGCTCGTGGTGCAATTGGTAGTAATTGCGTTGTACCAGCGTGGATGATTCCGGATCTCGTTGATCGAATCCAGATATTCCAGGAACAGTTCACGAGCTTGTGCGGGAGCGAAGGTGGTGTGGTAGAGATAGATGTCCTCGCCTTTCCGGTAGTTGGTGCGCAAACGCAACACGTCGCGCTCATCAGCGGCGATGAAGATCAGCTCGAACTGGCGATAAAGGCCGGCAAGGGCCGAGTAGGCTTCGCCGGTTTCCCTGCGGATCTCGATGGACATGGCCACGGGCGGCGCGTCGGCGAATTGGAAACTCAAGATCGGATGTGCCATCAACGTCGAGCCCCAGTAGTTAATCGCAAGGTCAATCCCCGTGAGCTGCGAGAGCCGCACCGTCCTTGTTTCCCAGCGCGGCGTGTATTCGGTCTCGGTCCGGTAGTCGAAGTTCCGGACGTTGTGAAGCGTGACCAGATCGCCGTTCACCTCGGCCCACGCTTCCTGAGCGACATCCAGCTGCCAGTTGCGGTCGTTGCGCGGCCGGAGTGTGAGCCACCAGGCGGCCACGAGCATGATCGCCAGAGCCAGGCCCACCTTGGCGCGCCAGCGCGGCCGCACCAGCAGGAGGGCGGCCAGCGCCCCGGCGCAGAAGGCGATCGCAATCGGACGTCGCAACGCCTCTACCGGGAAGTCGAACCACAGAGCGCCGAAGCCCCACGCCGAAGCCGCAAGCAGCAGCAGCCAGCCTAACGCGAGACGCAATATACGGAGAATGGATCGGAGCGCGGACATCACTCTTTCTCCCTCGCAGCCAAGGGGTCGTTTGTGCCGCCGTTTGGTGTCATCGATTGGGATGAGCCGGAAACTCTTCGCTTGCCGGGGCAGGTAGCCGCTTCGATGGCGGAAAGAAGGGCCGACTCATCCACCGGCTTCTTAAGATAGACTGAGGCACCAAGCGAAAGCGCGCGTTCCGATATCCCGGGCTCATCGTGGCCCGTTATGACGACGACCGGCATCGCGATGCGTTGCGATTCGAATGCCACCAGCACATCGAAGCCGCTGACTTCGGGCATGTGCAGATCGAGCACGAGGCAAGCCGCAGGGTGCGAGGGTAGTGCGGCCAGGAAATCGCTTCCGCACTCGTAGGCATCCACGCGGAAGCCGTGGGTCGCGAGCAGGCGCCGCAGCGCTTTGCGCATCCGGGGCTCGTCGTCGAGCACGGCAACGACTGGCGGCGTTTCGCTCATCACCTCCATCAAATCGAAAAAAGCGCCGCTCCGCTATTAGACCTTAGTTAAACATCGCGACCGGAGCATTTCCTTACTTTCCGATGCCGAGTCGCTCGGCGGCGCGAACGAGATCCGCAAGCGACTCGACACCCATCTTTGCCATCACCCGGCTTCGGTGGATTTTGATCGTTTGTTCGCCGGTTCCCAAGTCGGCGGCGATCTGCTTATTGAGCTTGCCGGCGACGACGTGGACCATCACCTCGCGCTCGCGCGGTGTGAGACTCGCGAAGCGCGCCGCCAGCGCTTCCATCGTCGCCCGGGCGGCTTTTTGGCTCGCGGCATATTGCAGCGCGGCCCGGACCGCGCGGAGCAGGTCGGCGTCGTTCACCGGCTTGGTGAGGAAATCCGCCGCGCCCGCCTTTATAGCGCGCACGCTCATCGGAATGTCGCCGGTGCCGGTGAGAAAGACGATCGGAATGAGGACGTCGGCGCGCGTGAGGTGCCGCTGCAACTCCATGCCGTCAAGTTCCGGCATCGTGACATCGAGAACGAGGCACGCGGTGTCCTCCCGGCGATACGCGCAGAGAAACTCGCGCGCCGAAGCAAACCCGCGGACGTCGAATCCGTGGGAGCGCAGCAGGCGGCTGAGCGCCTTTCGCATTCCGGCTTCGTCATCGACCACGTAAACGATTTTGCTCCCCGCGCTCATGTTGGGATGGTGTGTGTCGCGGGCAGTTCGAGATGAAATATCGCGCCGCGTTCGGGGTCCGGCTCGGCCCAGAGCCGGCCATGATGCGCGTCCGTGATCGAGCGGCAGATCGCCAGGCCCATGCCCAAGCCCTGCGGCTTGGTCGTAACGAACGGCTCGAAGAGTCGCTCCACGTCGCTTGGCAGCCCGCATCCTTGATCGCGCACGGAGACACGCACAGCGCCTTCGTGGCGCGAGGTCGCGACGTGCAGGCGGCGGGTGCCGGGCGCGTTGGCTGACATGGCGTCGGCCCCGTTGAGGATGAGATTGAGCACGGCCTGCTGGAGTTGCACGCGGTCCCCCCTAATCTGCGGCAAATCCGCAGCAAACTCGCGCGCCACGGTGATTCCGCGCCCAATGAGATCGGCATTGATGAGGTGCAGCACTTCCAGGATGACTTCGTTAAGCGAAAGAGGAAGCAGCTCCGTCTCGCCGCGCTTGAGCAGCGCGCGCATCCGCTGGATGATCTCCCCCGCACGCCGGTCCTCCGCGACGATATCGGTGAGAATATCGCGCACCTCGGCCACATCCGGCGGCGCTTGCACGAGAAGGCGCTGCGCGGCCTGTGCATTGCTGAGAATAATCGCGAGCGGCTGATTTAACTCGTGAGCCAGCGATCCGGAGAGTTCGCTCAAAGTCGTGACGCGCGTGAGGTGCGCCAGCTCCGCCCGATGTTGCCCGGCCTCCAACTCGGCATTCTTCCGCTCCGTGATGTCGAGGGACACCCCGCGCATACGCAGCGGCTTTCGGTTTGCGCTAAAGTCGACCTTTCCTCGCGCCGCAATCCACCGTAGCGCGCCGTCCGGCAGCACCACGCGATACTCGGCGCGGAATGTGCCTTCGCCTTCGAAAGACCGGGTCACAGCCTGCCGCGTCGCCTCGCGATCGTCGGGATGAAGTGTGTCGAGTAATCGCTGGAGATTGATAACATCTCCTTCCGGGATGTTATAGAGACGACGGCCACTGGGGCTGACCCAAACAGCATCGCGCGCGATGTCCCATCGCCACAGAGCGAGCTGCGCCGCGCCCGCCGCGAGACTCATGCTCTCAGCGTTCTCGCGCAACTCATCCGCCATCCTTGCCGCACGGATCACATCGCGGCTCAGTTCGTAGCCCATCGCCACGACGATGGCGAGAAAGGGAAAGCTGAGCAGATACGGCACGTGCAAGACACCGGTGTGAATCAAGGAGGCGATGACAGCTGCCAGAAAGATGAAAAGCGTGATGCTCGCGCCGACGACCGCCGCACGGCGCCGCGCCTCGCGGCCGCCTTTCCTCCAAAGCGTGAGAGAAGCATCCACAACGAAGACGAGCGCGAGCAGTGAACTCAGCTCCACAATCCGCGTCCGATTGGTCGGAACGCTCTGCGCAACCACCCAAACCCGATCGCCGAGAAAGTCCACCTGCTTCAGCGCGATGATCGCACGGTAATTCAGATTTGGCTCAACCATGAAATTGATGATGAGGCTTACCAGCCGGACACCCACCGCCGCGCCTCCCAGCCACCACCGCCCCGTGCCGAAATACAGGCCGACAAATGCAACCATTCCAGCCACCATAACAAACGCCGGGACATGAGCCCAGCGCATCAGCGCGCCAAACCGCTCGACCGAGTCCGTGTGCATGAGCCCCATTTCGCAAGCCGCGATGCAAGTCACCGCCAGCGCGGTGACGGAGAACAAAAGATTCGCCCAGGCCCGGCGATCCTGAAGCCAGACCACGAGATGAATGGCCCCCAGCGTCAACGACACCGCCGCCGACATGGACCAGATGATCGTGACCCAACTCATGAATGAGCATCAAAGAGGAGCGCGGGGTAAATGGAAATATTCGCGCCTAATCTGAGTTAAATCAGTGCTGGCTGGAGCAACAAGCCTTTTGCGTAAACTATTGGACAGTGCCTCACGGTCCGAATTGTTTGGGGCCACATATAATTCCTTGTCGCCGTGGTCGCCGAAATGTTCCGCTTGCGTTGTATCCCTTTCCAGGACGTCATCCGGCTGGCCGGTGAGCCTCCTATGCGAGCGACACTTTATACGAAACCTGCAGGCGGCACGTGGCACCGCACCCTTCTCATCCAATTGATGCCAGCATTTCGGCCAGGAAAGAGGGGCGACGGCACACGCGGCGGCGTGGGGCGTTTTCTAAGAACAGAACGGGACACCAATGAACCCCTAAAAGATATAACCGCCGGACGATTGCCTCCGGCGGCTTTCTTGCTCAACCTTCGCCCTTACCTCGAAAAACAACCGGATAAGCCCGCCATCCCGCCATGATTACCTTGTTGTGAGGATTCTTCATCACGGAGCAGCGGGCCTTCACCGTTTCAACGGCTTGCTCAACAGAAAACCCTCGCTCTGCTGCGCGCGCAGAAAGGTGAGATGTTTCGTGAAACTCGTATTCCACTGCAATAACGATGAGATTAAGCAGCTTTAAATGGCAAGGCCGATTCACCGGCGATTGTTCGGCGCAGCGGACGCTACCTGCCAGGCTCCATGTCGTCGTTCATAGACGCCATTGTCGGAGGTGACTGGATCACTTAACAACTGGAAAAGGGGTCATCCCACAAACGTGAGCCGCGCCGTCAGTGCCTTCCGATCCTCTCCGAACCAACGGAGCTCTCCATTGTTGCGGATAAACCTCCCTGCTGCTTAATGGCCAGCAGAGCCTGTATTTAAGCCATTCTCAGAGGAATCTGGAGTGGCTGCCTCGCATGGATTCGAACCATGACATCGTGGCTTCTGATGTTTTTTGTTGTTTCATGTCTGATTTACTCTGTAGACGTCTGTTAATGTTTGCGTTTCTTTGAGAGCCAGGGCACACTGGGGCACACTCTGGAGCTAGCAAAATGGCCTCTCTGTACAAAAGAATTCGCTCTCCGTTCTGGTGGATCAAGTGGCGCGATGAACGGGGCGATACGCAGCGCGAATCGCTTGGCCTCCGGATTGGCATAGGAAGCGAGACGAAGCGCGCGCGGGAGATCCGAGCAGAAAGGACGCTCAAAGAGGCCAGGGCAGCGACTTCCATTTTTCGCCGGGGCGACAAACAAGATCTTTTGGTATGGGTTCCAGAATGGTTTCGAGTTCGTTACTCGAACTCGCCTCTTACTCTTACCAAGTACCAGGAATCGTGGCGTGCAATCTCCGGATTCTTCGAGGATCGAAAGATTAAGCGGGCCGAACAGGTGCGTCGCGAAGACGCCATATCGTTTGTTGAATGGCGTCAGAAGCCGTCCAGCAATAGCGTTCGAGCATCCTCGCGCAACACCGCATTGCATGATCTGAAGGTGTTGCGCGCGATCCTCTACGAGGCGATGCGGCGCGGATGGGCCAACCAGAATGCTGCCGCGCGTTTGGGTCTGAAACCAGACAGGTCGCGTGAAAAGCCGGAATTCGCCACTGAGCAAATCGACCTGATCCGTGCCAAGTTGAAACAACTCAAAAAACCGGAATGGATGAAGATCTCGTTCGAGATCGCAATCCACCAAGGTTGTCGCATCAAAGAAACGAGCCTGCCACTGGAGGACGTAAACCTTAACACAAACGAGATCACGTTCACGATCAAAAGAGGCGCACGTCACACCACGGCACTCCATTCTGCCCTGAAGCCGATGTTTGAAAAATTGAGGGCAAACGGTCAGAAACGCACGTTTGATTGGCATGGTAACATGAGCCGCGACTGGGCGAGGTTCTTCCGCCGTATCGGCCTGAAAGGTTATTCCTTCCATTGCACTCGCGTTACTGTCGTCACTCGCCTTGCGCGAAGCGGCAAAGTTTCGGAACAGCAAGCGATGAGGTTTATAGGGCATGCGAATGAGCCAATTCATCGCATCTACCAGAGACTACGCACCTCTGATCTGAAGGCCTGTTTAGATGCGGTTTCGGTCGGCGACGATAAACCTCAGTCGTCACGAAGTTCGGATGCTCTTCCAGCCAGCTGAGCGCATGGCGTAGCGTGGTGCGTGTACCGTATTGCATTCGATAGCCGGAACGAACCATGGCGCTGACGTAGCACCGGCTCCGACCTAATTCTGTCGCGAGTGAAGATTTGTTGAGGAGATTCATGAAATTTGGGGTGAATATGAGAGATTAGGCGCTGGCGTTTTCGCTCCGTCCCGTCGCCGTCAGCTGATTCTGACGCCCGTGTTGCGGATATAGTTCTTGGCCTGATTGACGAGCGTCTGGGCCTGTTGCTCAGGCTTCAGATGGGGGCTGACAGTGGCCTTAAGGCTCTTGACCAGTTCGGCCTGTTCGGGCTCTTCCAGCCAGGCTTTGACTCGAGTGTCATAGCCGTCCTTCTGTTGCTGGTCCCGCATTTTGCGGAGCAGGAACTTTCGTTCGAGTTGTTCGCGCGGCAGTTCCTTGACGAACTGCACCAAGCCGGGTTCGGCCTTCATAAAGGCTTCGAGCCGGGTATCGACTTCGGGATTGAATTTAAACTGGCGGATCAGTTCTTCCTTCTTTTTTGGTGATGCTATTGCCATATGGTTACGATTTAGAACGCACGGCGTTTCGGCTGAATCAGCCCCGTAGCCGCGCTAGTTGACGGTTTTTCTCCTTTAGAAGAATGTTCATTCCGCTCCCGATGCGGAAATGCTTGGAATTGTGTCGTCTTCCTCCTCATCGAGGTCCTGGCCGGCGAGCGCCCCGACCTGTTCCATGACGGATTTGAGAAAGCGTTGAGCGATTTTGCGCGCCGAAAGCCGGGACATCTCGGCATTGATCATTGTTTGGACGAGTTGGCCTGTCGGGACACGTATGCCCGCCTTGGAAACGATTTCGGACGCGTTTTGGAAGACGAGGTAGGCGTCCTCATCGAGGGCGATGGAAATTGTGGTGGATTTACTCATGAGCTTAGGCGGTTTTGACCCCAGTGGACTTTGGAGGGGTGATTTCGGAGAAACCCTCTGCCAGAATGGAATAGACTTCCCGATTGGTGTCCGGGTTCTTGTAGTAGGCAAGTTGGCCTTCCACGACGAAGGCGACGCCCTTTTTCAGCTCACCCACCATCGTCCTGGCCAGTTCGTTGGATGCCTTGACCGTTATCGGTATGGCCTCCTTGTCTCCTCTGCCCTGATTGGAGGCGTTGCAGAGCGAGAAGACGGATGCAAAGGCGGGCAAGCCGGCTTCCTCTTTGATGGTGCGAGGACTATCCGCCGCGCGAAGGCTGAGTTTGATCTGGTTCATTGGGTTCTTCGGGTATGGATGGTAGATGCGAGTTAGCTGGGAGAAGGAAAACCGGGCGCTAAAGGGACCTCGAACCTGCGTCGTACCAAGGCGCTGAATTCTGCGGACAATTCGTCATTGAGCCGCATCTGGGATATGAGGAAGGCCTGGTAGTCGGCTTCGGAGCGGGGGAAAAGCATGATTTCGCTCGGATCGGTGAAATCCGGAATGTTATCTTTCGAGAAGTCGCCGGGTCCTGATGGCGACTCAGGGTGCTCACCATTGGGCGGCGTGGATTGCGGTGGCGGTCGGGATTCGAGTTCTTTTCTTAGTCGTTCAATTTCGCCTTGAAGATCGTGAATGGTGGAGTCCTTCTGCTGAAGCGCATCGATCCGCTTTTTGAGTGCCTGGTTCTGCTCGAGCAGGGCCTCGGCATAGGCTTTCTGCTGCGCATTCACCTGTTCTGCGTTCGTCTTCACATAATAGTACGGTGAAGGATCCGACGTTGCCACGACTGGTCCCAGCGGAAGCGCGAGGAGCTTCGACGGTCGGTAATTCCAGCTCGGCCGACTCTTCACGGCGATAGAGCGTATGTCGTTCGTGCATCTCATTCGGAGAATTCGGATCGGTGTAACGGCCCACCGGATAGGCCTTCACGGTTTCCGGGGTCCTAACTTCCGGTAGATTGTTCGACCCGATCGCGTTACCCGCGTACTTCGACGCGGTGCACGGATCGGAGTTCCTTCTTTGTCGCGCATCCGGCGACAAGCGACACGAGGAGAATGGCAGTTGAGAAACTTCATGGCTGTTTTGGGCTGCTTGAGGGTGCGAGCGATGCGGAAAGCCCTACCGTGGCTTTGCCCAAATCGACCGTTTGGGTGACGTAGAGGTAGAAGGTCGCACCGGCCGGAACGCGAACGTAGAACGGGTTCTTTTCCAGTTGGTCTAAAAGACGCTTGGAGTAGATCTGTCCTCCGGCCTGGAGCCCGGCGGAAAAGGCGCTTTCCATTCCGCCGGTGTTGATCTGGGTTGCCCCGCCAAGCGGCGAAAGAAGGGTGGTGGTCTGAGGAAACGCTCCTGCCCCAGCGGAAATCATCGCAGCAAGGATCGCCTTTGCCTCCGCATACTTGTCGGACTTAACGATGAAGCCGCGCAGTCCTGCCGAGCCGTCAGACTCCTCCCAGGCATTCGGCTTCTTCGGATCGGGGGCGTAGTCCAGCACAGTGCCGGAGACGGGAAGTTCCCGTCCGTCCTGAAAGACCAGGAACCATTGCCGCTCGGAGCCGATGCGTTCGCGGACGGAAGATTTTTGGGCGACTCCATGAACTTCAGTGCCCGCAGGAATTATGAGTCGTCCGTCATGGTAGGCGTCCTCGACGACCAGACCGATGATGGGAGTGTCGATATTAGTGGAATCGACGGTGTTGACCAACTCGCAACGGAGCAGACGTCCATACGGTAGAAACAAATCACCGACAGACTGCTCCTTCGTGACGAAGATCGTCTGGGGAATGGGTGGTGGCGGTTTTGGTGTGGCGCGAGCCACCGTGTCGGGCGTTCGCTCCGCCGACGTGGACTGCGCTCGCGTGGGTGGCGAAATGTTCTCAGTGAAGGAATAGCTCTGCTTGCCTGCGTGGCCTGATGCGCAACCTGCGTGTTGTCAGGCTTTGGTTGCGGTCCGCGCCGCAGCAAAACAAAGGCGAGGAATATCCCGCCGATAGTCACGAAGAGAAGCAGCCGGCCCGCGGGCTTTTGAAGGGATCTCCGTCCATATCTGGCGCCGATTCATCTTCGACTCCTTCTGTTGCTTTTGGCCTTCCACGCGCACTACCAGGACGTTCCACTTATTGTCGGGGGCGAGATTGTTGCGTCCGCCCTGGCCGTTGCCGGTGATCGCGAAGAACGCGGGCGTGGTGGATTTCAGGCGGCATCACTCCGGAGGCATCGGCAATCGACTGCGTGTAGATTCGATCCTCCAGCCGAACGGCAAGATCCTGCGGCTTGTAGTAGATCGGTGCTGTCCGAGGCATTTTCTAGCTCAATGCGGAAGACGAGCGTGTCCTCCTTTTCAAAGCGCCACACATCACGGATCAACAACCTGAATTTGTCATAGTAGTTCGTCGCGTTTGGCTCGGCGTGGAGGACGCCTTCCAGGGCATCCGGATAGTCTTTCTCGAAGAGCGGATAGGCCTTCGCCTTGTCCACGAGAGAAAGGAGCCTTTCAGGGGCAAGTGGGCGCGCCGGTCCGCGGGGAGGTACGTCCTGAAGGAACGTTACCGTGTAGAAAGGCTTGTCGGAGGCGCTCAGATGCAGCACGTACGCCTTCCGGTTGTAGATTACGGTGAGATGGTCGTCGGCTTCCGGTTTAAGCGCCCGGATCGTGAAGTAGAAATTTCCAGGCGTGAACGAGATGAGGAAATCCGCGTTCGGCTGCTCCTGAATCGCGATGGACTTTGCGTAGAGTCCCGAGATTGCCGATGGAAAAAGGACCGTCGTATTGCCCGATTTGTAGGAGACAGGGATGTTATAAATAACAAATTCGTCGAGGGGCTTTTGCGCGATTTCTCCGGCATAGATCCGCGGAATGGCCACGATATAAAACAAGGCAAGCGTGAGGGCGCTTTTCATAGCGGGCTCTCCGTATATTTGAAGTCCTGCACAACGAGCGGCAGCCGTCCGTTGCCGAGCAGGTCGGGATTCCGGATGAAAAGGAATTCGACTTCGAACTTCACCGGCTCCCGGAACTCGAGCTTGTTGACGGTTCCCGTGCGGATGAGGCTCCCTTCCGAGCGAACCGTCACGGCCTCATAGGACTGGCCGGAGCCATCGTTGATTTTTCGGCTGTCCAGAATGTCTATTTTGCTGACTTCGACCTTCTGGTGGATCTGCTTTTCTTTGAACTCGGCGTTTTGCGCTTGATACAAGGCAGAGGCCTTCTTTCGCGCGGGATCGAGATAGAAGGCGTTTGAGCAGATGAGAAAAGGTCGAGGCCGATAGGATTGCGTTGCAACAATGCGAGGCAGGCGAGCCGGACATGGTAGGCGTGAAGCTGACCGGCCTCTTCGAAGCCCAACAGCGGAGCATAGATAAGCGTGTCGCTTGGATCGAGGATGACGACCTTCTCCTTGGTCCGCATTGCCAGAACCGTGAAATACGGCGAGACGATGGCGGCGCCCGCGAAGATGGTCGCCAGGGCCATCCAAAGCCGGGCGGCAACCAGGTTGTTGGTGATCGCGTCGATGGCAGAAAACTTCATTGCTGAGGTGGGTTAAAAGGCGGTGGGGCGGAGTCGATCGGCTTCGCCTTCACCGAGTGTGAATTGAATGCGGCTTGGGCAACCTGTGGCGTGAAGATATTTCCGCGGTGACTGGAGATAGTTCCCCGGGCTTCATCAACTACCGCGAACGAATTCGAGGCGGTCTGATGGGCTATCAGCGACGGATGCGATT
>CAVXQK010000008.1:0-81766 GCA_963763735.1 uncultured Verrucomicrobiae bacterium
GGTCAGCCATTTAATATTGGTGCGCCCGTGAAGCTGGC
Source organism: uncultured Verrucomicrobiae bacterium (assembly GCA_963763735.1). Classification (GTDB taxonomy): domain Bacteria; phylum Verrucomicrobiota; class Verrucomicrobiia; order Chthoniobacterales; family Terrimicrobiaceae; genus DASTFP01. The sequence goes on from CAVXQK010000008.1 coordinate 39, forward strand.
GTCAACACGGGTGGAAGTCCCGTCGGTGCAATTAGACGGTTCAGCACCGAAGACCGTGCCAACTGCGTCGCCGTGAGGTGGGGTGGAGAGCAGGCATGGAGTCGAACCGGCAGGTCACAACGAAAGTAAATCACAAAGATGAGCCTCGAAACATGTAGCAATCGGCAGCCGAGCCCCTCAATTGTGGGCAAAGGCCGAAGGGCGGGAACCGGAATAATCGTCGTGGTTTTCGCAACGGACCGGCGGGGTCTGCGTGGGTGACATGTCGGGAAGTGACGACAGGGTAAGCGGGGAGACCTTTTTCGGTGGCGAAGAGCCAACTGGCGATGCAAGCGCGGTAAAGCGCGAGGTCGTTTGGGCCGGGAAAGGAGTCGGAGACCTTGGTAGGAGCGAAGAGACCGTGCTCGACCTTTTTTGGTTGGGGGAACACGCGGAGGAGCGAAGCGGGGTCACTTGTTCCGCAGTGGGGAAGAGCGGCAAAGGACGGGGCGATGGCCCGAAAGGGCTACCAACACCCGATAGAGTTCGGAAGCATCCGCTGGACGAAGCGGTCAATGAAGGATGTCGGCAGAAACCCTGGATGATCCGCTATGCGGACGATCTGGTGATTTTGTGCCGGCCCGGAGAGGGAGGAGAATTCAAGCGAAGGTTGGCGCGATGGCTGGAGGCCAGAGGGCTGATGCTCAACGAAAGCAAAACGCGGGTGATCAACACCCGTGAGGAAGGCTTCGAGTTCCTTGGGTTCGCCTTTCGCTGGCAGCGTTCGCATAAGGGAGGCGACTACGTCCACACCGAACCGAGCGCGGCGAGCCGTGCGAGGTTGCGCGAAGCCATCCGAAAGTTGACGCCTCGGAAAACCACTTGGAGAGCCACGCCCGAGGTGATAACCGAAATCAATGCGGTTGTAAGAGGATGGGGCAATTACTTTGCCCTCGGCCATTATGGCGACATCTTCGAGCAAACCCGTCGATTTACGGCCCACCGGCTGCGGCAGTGGCTGTGGCGCAAACATGGCAACCCGGGCGGGAAATACAAACGCTGGCCCGATCGGCGACTCTTCGAGGCATACGGACTCTATCAACTGCCGAAAGCAATCTTAGGCGCAAATGGCTAGAACGATAAATGGAACCCGGAAAGCCGGATGCGGGAAAACCGCCTGTCCGGTTTGATGAGGGGCAGGAGTCAGACGGTCATTGGTCTAAGCCTTTCAATCCGTCGGCTCCTGCCTACTCTACGCATTTCGGGATCTTTCTTCTCATTTTGATCCGAGTCCTTGTGCCGCGCCATCATGTCTCTGGTGCGCCGGGTGCTACGACAGGAGGATCTCTCGCCCAGCCGCAGTCCTTCGCTGATCCAATCCAAACGCACGTTCGTCTCCTTTTGAATCAGCGCCGCCAAAATTCCCTTCCTCCAATCCCCTTACTGAGGATCACACTACTGTGCGGGTCACTCCGAAATGCTCAAGTCCCAGCTCCAGAAGTCGCTCAACTCGCCGCTCTGCATGATCCATGAGCTCCGCCCCTGATAGACATTTCCGGCGTCCGTTTATCGCGTCCCGCCACCGCCAGCGTCGCCGCGGCGAGTTTCAATCGCTTTCGCGAAACCCCTGAGAGCCGAAGAGTCGCCCCGTCGGTGTATCCCTGGCGAACGACGCGTGTCTTTCAGATCGAATATCTTCGCGCACAAATCGCGTTCTCCCATTGAGTGAGGACGCGCGGCGGCTGTTAGTCGGCTCCTCTCGTGCGATTGGAGTTTACCATTGATCGATCTTGGATAGAATATTGGTAGTTGGGCTCCCAAGGGAGCGGCCCAACCGCTAAAGAGTGAGAATCTATCCATGGCTGGCGATGCAAGCGTTGGACGGCGTCTGCCAGGTTCTCGCCGCGGTTTCAGCGTCAGGTCTGGAGCAGTTCAGCCCACTTGTCCGCGCGTTCGTTAGCCAATTTGGACCTGCGAGATTGAAGAATATTTCGCGCCCTTCGTTTTAATGAAGGTGTCTCCGAGCACTTTTTTGTTTTCACTTGCCGCGACGTTCCTTTTTTGTCAGGCGGCACTGGCTGCTTCTTTGCGCGACCAACTCGCACTCGCTGAGAAGGACGAAGATACTTATGCGCAAATCGAGCTGATTCGGCGCATTCTTGACAAGGAGCCCGGGGATGGCGACTTGCGCGAGCAACTGTCCGATCTCTGGCTAGCGGTCGAAGACTACGATATGGCCGAAAGCGTGGTGCGCGAGTGGACGAATGCTCCGGCTTCCGTTCGTGCCCGCGTCTTCGCGACGGCGCTTTTCGTTCGTGACCAAAAGAAGGCTGAAGCTGTCGCCCTGCTCGAGGGCTTTCTGGCCGGACATCCTGAGGATATCGAAATTACGCGCCAGCTGGCGGGTTATCTCGCTGGAGTGGGCGAGGACAAGAAGGTGGTCGATCTTCTGAGCAAGGCGCCGGGCGTGGACGAGGATGCGAGCCTGCTTGTCTCCCGCGCCCTCGCGCGCCGGAAGCTCCAGGATTTCGCGGGCAGTCTGGAGGATTTCTCGGCGGCGAACAAGGTGGACCCTGAGGACCAGAGCGTCGTGGGGAATCGACCCGCCTTCGATCGCCTGCGAGTGGCCCTCTCAGGAATCGATGCCGCGGGCGCCATTCTCGCGAGCGACCCCAATGACCTGAGCGCGCGTTTGTCGAGGGCTTATTGGTATTTCACAACCGGTTTCGCGAGTGTCCTGGCTGTGGAGGACGCCGAGTCTGCCCGGCGAATCAGTCCACAATCCGTTGCAGCACTTGTCCTCTTTGCTGAGGCCGCAAATCAAGCGGGCCGGTTATCGGTTCGCGATGCGCTCGACAAGTTCAAAGCGGATGTCTCCAAGCCCCTTCCGGCTCTGGAAGTGATTGATCGTCTCCGGCGGTATGATGACCGGTTGGTGAAGAATCCGAAGGACATTTCCGCTCTCCTTGCGCGCAGCCGGGAGTTGGGGGAAAACGCGCAGCAGCATCCGCTTGCGATGCGCGATGCCGAGGCGGTGCTGGAGATCGATCCCGGCAGTGCTCAAGCCCGGGCGGCGAAAATTTCCGCGCTTGTGAAGTTGGGCCGTGTGGAGGACGCCGCGGCGGAATTGCGCGTCCTGGAGGCGGCGAAACCGCCGCGCGAGGTGCTGGCAGGCTCCCTGGGCGACCTCGTGGACGCGACTTTCGGCGCGTCACAGCTCGATGCGGCGCTTGACTACGCAGACCGTGCGATCAAGGCGAAGCCGGAGGCGCGATATTACAAGCAGCGGGCGGCGATTCTTCAACGGCTTGAACGTTTCACGGACGCGCAGTCGGATCTTTCTCGAGCACAGCACCTGGAAAAGGGGGGCTCGCGATGAGGCGAATCGCCCTCCTGCTTTGCGCGGCAGTTCCGGCTCTTGTTGCCCTCGACGCCTTCGGGCAGGAGAAACCGCCTCCTTCGCCCGCAGCCGTCCCGGAGCCGGCCGCGGTCGCGGAAGCTGGCGAACGTCCCTTCACAAACAACCCCAATGGCGCCGGATTGAGTGTCGATGGCGGCGAAGACGCAGTGCGCGTCGGCACCGCGCTAACGATCACATTCCCGGAGGACATGGTCCCTCCGGACAAAATCGACGCCGAGGGAATGGAATCGCCGATTGATGCCTCGCCTGCGCTGGACGTCGATTTTGTTTGGCGCACGCAATCCCAGGGCGAATTGACGGTGAAGGGCCCATTGATTCCCGGCCAATCGTACCGATTTCGCCTGCGAGACGATGCGAAGGACCTCGCTGGCAATGCGCTCCCCTCTGACACCTGGGGCGTGGAAATGACGGCCCCTGTCCTGCGCGCGACAGAGGAAGACTATGGCGAGCGCGACAGCCTCAACGCGAGGCCGCAGGTTCCCATCGAGTTCAACTATCCGATTCGCCTTTCCGACGCCGCGAGCGGCGTTTGGTTTCAGGATCGAGCGAGCCGGCAGAGATTTCCCGTCGAGATTTTGCTCAACGTGCCGGAGGGAGAGATCGATAGCGCGCAAGTCGTTGACGCCAAGGAGGAGGCCGGGGAGGTGACCTCGTTCCGGGTCCGGCCCTTGCAGCCGCTTCCCGTCGGCCGTCGCTACGATCTTGTCGTGGAGGGAGTCCACGACGCCCACGGGGGACGCATTCTTCCGTATCCCAAGGTGTTCCCGCTCGGCGTTACGCGTCCACTGAGGATCGACTATGTCGCCGCACGTAATTCTCCGCTGGAGGCTCCTCGGATTGAGGTGAAGTTCAGCCAGGCGCTCAGTGATGCTGCGTTGACGGAGGGCGCTTTGAAGATCACGCCAGCCGTTTCCGATCTACGCATTCGCAAGGAGGGGCCCTTCTTGACCGCCGAGGGCGATTTCGACCCGAACGCGCGCTATGTCGTCGCGGTCTCGGACGAAATCATCGGAACGGGTGGATACGGACTTTCAAAGCCGGAGACCTGGGGCGCATCCTTCCGTCACAAAGAGGGCGCAATTCTATTCCCCGACAGGCAAGTTCGCCAGCGATCAGTTTTGGGACTTAATTTTGCCTTCTACCACGTCAATACCACCGAGCTCGATTGGAAACTGGCCGCCATCCCGCTCGACAAGCTGCCTTCGGTTCTTGCCAGAGAGAAGGACTTCACCCGCATTGTGAGAGATGCGGAGGGTAGTCCCCTTTGGACAAAGGAAGGAACGTTTCAGCGGGAAAGCTCAGTGCCGCTGATTTCCGATCTCGGGCTCAGCGTGCTCGCATCGGGAAGCGTCCCGGCCGCGGGCGGAGACAAGGAGGAATTGCGCGAGGTTGCCTGGAAACCAACGGATCCAGCGGAGCTTGCCGGCCCGATGGTGTTGGAAGTTACCGGGAGGGATTCCCAAGGCCGAGTCATTGGAAACCGCGCGGTCATTTACTTCGGAGAAGTTGCCCTGACGCGGAAAGTTACCAAGAGCCAATCCATCGTCCGTGCGGCGCGTCTGACCGACGGGAAGCCCCTGTCGGAATCGACGGTTTTTGTGCTCGACAAGGATCTCAAAAAGATCGCGAGCGCGACGACTGATGCAGACGGCCTTGTGGTCTTTGACATGTTCGCCATTGCGGGAGCCCAGTACCTGTCGTGCGAAAACACGATTCAGCCCATTGCGCTCTCGGATCAATTTTCCGGGGGCACGCTAAGCGCCCGCCCGCCGCCTCCCCTTCGCTCCTACATCCTGACGGATCGCCCGCTCTACAGGCCGGGCCAGGCGGTTCGTTTCAAGGGATTTGTCCGCGAGGAACACGTTGGTGGTTCCCTGAAGATCCCGACCGGGCGGCCGATAAAATGGACGATCGAGCGGGCCTACGCCGGCGAAGTGCTTGCCGCCGGGGAAAGCAAAGTGGACGCCGAAGGAGGGTGGAGCGGGGCATGGACGCCTCCTCAGGATGCGCCCGTCGGAGAGTTCATTGTCAAGGCGTTGATCGGCGGGCAGCCTGCGGGCTCTCCCGGGCGTTTCCAAATTCAGGAATTCCGGAATCCTCCCTTCTCGGTCGTTTGCGAAAACGAAGAAGCACGGAAGCCGGCGGAGTCTGTGATCACTGTGCGGTCGCAGTATTTTCACGGGGCGCCGAATGCCGGGAGCCGGGTGCAGTGGACGGCCACGTGGGTCAGCGATTCGACGGAGGGCGAATACGACGGCGGTGAATGGACGCGCGTTGATCTCTATTCCGAGCATGCGAAGCACCCGGTCTACTCGGCGGAGATTTCCGGCGAAACGGCTCTCGACGGCGCAGGGCATGTCACGTTGCGATGCGACGCGCCTTTCAAGGATCCCGGCAATCGCGCGCATTGCAGCGTTGTTTGGAAGGTCGATGTCACGGGACCGGACGGGCAAACCATCACGGGAGGGGCAACACAAGACGTCGCGATGGAGCCGGTGTTGCTGGGCCTGAAGCGCGGAGAAGGCGGACAGGGCGAAATCGAGTTTCTTTGGAACGCGGAGGACAAATTTGCAGCGGCCCCGGAAGCCGTAGACGTCCAGCTCTTCCGGGTCCAAACCAAATCGGTAAAGGAACGCCTTGCGCCGGACGTCTATCGCTACCGGAATTTCGACCAATATGAACTCGTCGACCGGCGCGAGCGGGTGACCGACAATTCGTTGAAGTTCCAACCGGGCAAGCCGGGGCGCTATGTCGCGATCGTCTCGCCAGTGGCGGGAGCGCCGGGCTTTCCTGTGAGTGAACAAGCCTTCCTGGAGGGAGACCAAGAATCCGAGGTTCCTGTCGAATCGGACACATCCGCAACGGTATTCTCGGTGAGGGGAGGCAAACGTGAAAATGCCAAACCCTGGATGGTCGGTGAAAAAGCCGTACTCAACGTCCTTTCGCCAAGCGGCGGGGTGGCGTGGGTGAGCGTGGAAACCGACAAGATTCTCGACACGTTTACGGCTCCCATCCAAGGCAACACCAGCCGCATCGAAATCCCTGTCCGGCCCGAATACGAACCGAATGTCTTCGTTTCGGTTTACGTCCTGCGTCCCGGCGGAACCGACCAGCTCGCCGGCGAGATGTACGGCTACGATCAGCTGACTGTCCAGGCTCCCGGTCGAGCGCTTGACGTTTCGGTGAAGACATCGCGCCCGGAATACGAACCGCGCGAAATGATTTCCGGCGACGTGACAGTTACCGCCGCTGGCCGTCCCGTCGCGGGTGCGGATCTCGCAATCTTCGCGGTGGACGATTCGATTCTCACGCTCGGGGGCTGGAAACTTCCCCAGATGCTGCCGGACTTTTTTCCGGCGAGGAACTTCGCGGTTGTCACGTACTCGGCGTTGAAGGCCTACGTGGATAAGATTGCTCCTTCCTGGCTGACGATGAAGGGATTTGTCGCGGGCGATGGCGGTGCCGAGGAATTCGGGAACGTGACGTTTACTCGTAAGGAGTTCAAACCGCTCATCCTTTGGCGGCCGAGCGTGCACACCGACGCGCAGGGGATCGCGAAGTTTGAATGCGAAGCTCCGGACAACCTCACGCGATTCCGCGTGATCGCAGTCGGACAAACGAAGGCCAGTCAATTCGGCTCCGGGGACGCGACATTCGCAGTAAGTAAGAAATTGCTTATCGAACCCGCGCTCCCGCGCTTTCTTCGCGAGGGCGACGAGGTCGAATTGAGGGCCGTGGCGCGGCAAAAAGTCTCGGAGAGCGAGATTCTTTTCGTTCGTTGCACGGTGGGCGGAGGCCTGGAGCTGACCGGTGACGCGCGGCAGGAGGTCTCCGCTGCGCGGGAAGCGCCGGTCGTGGTCCGCTTCAAGGCGCGGGCCAAAGCCGTGGGACCCGCGAACGTAAAGTTCGAGGTTGTTTCGACCTCCAAACTGAGCGACGCCGTCGAGGCGGGCCTCCCCGTGGCCGAGCCGGCTATTCTAAGAAAGGAATCCGTCTCCGGGCCCATGGCGAGCGCCGCGTTTTCCGGGAAGGGCGCCATGCGCGAAGCGTGGAAGCAGGGACGCGGCACGTTCAGTTTCTCGGCTTCAACCACGCCCTGGTTGAACAAGCTGATGGGCCTGCCCTTCTTGCTGGAATACCCGCACGGTTGCTTCGAGCAGAAATCCTCACGCCTGCTCGGCTACACTTTTCTTGGAGGACTTTTGGAATACCTGCCCGATCCGCAGGCGCGACGAGCCGCTTACCAGCACGTGATTGGCGAAACCCTGCGCGAATTTGAGGCGGGTCTCCTTGCCGACGGGCGGCTTCCCTATTGGCCGCGAGGAACGCTGCCAAACGATTTCGTCACCATCCAGGGAGCCTGGTGTGTCAATCAGGCGGAAGAGGCGGGTTTCGACGTTCCCGAGCGCCTTGCCTCCGAGCTTTCGAGCGCCCTGGAGAAGATGGTCGAGGGCAGGACGGCCGGTGTCTCGCCGACGTTGCGGGCTTTTGCGCTCTTCGTGCTCTCGACCGCGGGCGAGGAGGTTTCGGAGGAGGTCTCATCCGCGGCGGACGAGCTTTTCCTTCAACGAGACAAGCTTACGGGCGAAGGCCGGGCGATGCTTGCGATCGCAATGAAGAAGCTGGGGATCGAACCGGATAAGCAGCAGTCGCTCGTGAACGAACTGCCCAAGGAGTTCGGCAACATTGGGTTCAACCCGGAGACTTTCTCCTCCGCCACGCGAACCGAGGCCCTTTGCACCTGGGCGCGGCTCCTGATCGATCCGTCGCAGGTGTCGAGTGGGCTTCGTGACCGGCTCTCGAAACTTTCGGAGTCCTCGGCCAGCCTTTCCACGCAGGAAAACCTCTGGCTGCTCGTGGCCTTCAAGGCGATGGTGGAGGCGGCGCCGGTCACCCCGCTTGCTGGAGCCAATCCGAAACCCAAAGTCCTTTCCGCCAATTCAAGCTCCGCATCCTGGGGGAAGCAAGATCTCGCAAGGCTGGAGGGATTCAGCGTAAGCGGTCTAAAGGCCGGGGGCAGTTTCGTGCTGTCCGCCGAGTTTCGCATGCCGGAGAGACGGACCCCGTCTGTTACTCAAGGCCTGAAGATCGACCGGGTCGTGAAGAACCTGACGGACGCATCCCGTGACGGCCGCGCCGAGGCGCCCTTTCGCCTTGGCGATCAGATATTGATCTCTTACCGGTTTTCCTCGGACAAGCCCCAGAGTTACGTGGCGGTCGAGGATATGATACCGGCCGGTCTCGAGGTGGTGAATCCCAACCTTGCTCTCTTCGGCAAGTATTACTCGCTGCCGGCGGAATCCGGTGTCGAGACAGCGGACTTGTCGCACAGCGAGATGCGTGATCAGCAGACCAATCTCTATTTTGACGATTTGCCTACAGGCGCGCACAGCTACAGCGTGCTCGCCCGGGCGACCGCGGCGGGATCGTTCATCTGGCCGGCGACGCAGATTTCGCCGATGTACGACAGCCGCTTTTTCGGCCGATCGGCTTCCAGCGAATGCAACGTGGTTTCCGAGTAGCTCGCGGGGCGGCTCTGTTCGTCGCCCGTCATCACAAGCCGCTGGCGCGGATCTCTCGGCGGGCATTTCTCGTTGTGCTTGTGGCGGGGCTCTCTCTCGCGACTGTGATCGAAATGGCGATCCGCGGCGCAACTCTGGCCGGTGATTTAGATCGACCGCCACCTGCGACTCCCCTCGTCACGGATTTTCGAGGGAGAGCGATTGCCGTTCTGCCGACCTCCGCTGCCAGGGAAAGCCATCCCGTAAAGCTGAGTGACATGGGAGAATGGTTGCTCACTGCCACTATCGGCATCGAAGATGCGCGGTTTTGGGAGCACCATGGGTTGGATTTCTACGCCACGGCAGGCGCGGCGTGGCGGAATCTGAAGAATGGACGCGTGATTTCCGGCGCCTCGACCATTACCCAACAGGTCGTCAAGATTGCCTCGCGACACAACGAAAGGACCCTGTCCGGAAAGCTTCAGGAAGCCCTTGCGGCGCTAAAGCTGGAACGAAAGTGGAACAAGAAGAAAATCCTGGAGGCCTATCTGAACCGGCTCGATTATGGCAATCGCCGCATCGGTCCCGAAGCCGCCGCGCAGGCGTATTTTGGCAAGTCCGCACGTGCGCTCTCTCTCTCCGAGGCGATTTTTCTAGCCGGCCTGCCGCAATCCCCGGCGCGCTTCAACCCTTGGAAGAATCCCGGCGCGGCGATGGAGCGCTACCGAAGAAACGTGAGGCGCCTTGCTGCGGCCGGGCTGCTCCCGGGCGAGGCTGGGGCGGACTCGCTCCTGAAGAATCCTCCTCGTATCGGACGGCATCATCCGCCGAATGAAGCGCCCCAGTTTGTCGAGCTGGCAAGGCAGCGTCTTCCCGCCCCTGCGAAGCGCTTTAGCGGAATGGAGTCGGGACAGCTGGCGACTTCTCTCGACCTCGATCTCCAAAGGCTCGCGATGCGCGCCTTGCGCGAACATCTGGCGGCCACTTCAACCCTTGGTGTCGGCGACACGGCGATCGTCGTGATCGAAAATTCGACGGGCGCGGTTCGCGCCCTGGCTTGCGCCGGAGATCCGGGGCGGGCCGCAATAAATTCTGCCGTCGAAGCCCGGAGCTGCGGTTCAACGCTCAAGCCGTTCCTCTACCTCGCGGCGATCGATCAACGGAAACTGACCGCGGCTTCCCTTTTGCCCGACACGCCAGATGCCATCGCCGGAGAATATCGTGACTATGACCCGCAGAACTATTCGAAACGCTACCTCGGCCCGGTGCGCCTGCGTGAGGCTCTCGGAAGTTCGCTCAATGTCCCGGCCGTCTTCGCTCTGAGCAAGATGGGGGCGCGCGAGACCTTTGAGTATTTGAGGGCGTGGGGGTTGAATTTTCCCGGCCCTTTCGATGCGTTCGGCGCCGGTTTCATTTTGGGAAATGCACCGGTGCGCCTCCTGGAGTTGGCGGGAGCCTACGCCAGCCTTGCGCGCGGCGGAGAGGCCTGGGTGGCGAAACTTACTCCCGGGGATTTCGCGGAGAGCCGCCGTCTGGCCTCGCCGGAGGCGTGTGCGATCATTGCGGATATCCTTTGCGACAATCGGGCGCGCCTGGCGAGCTTTGGAGCGTCCTCTCCGCTGAATCTCCCGGAACGCACAGCAGTGAAGACAGGCACAAGTTCCGGCTTTCGTGACGGGTGGTGCGTCGGGTTCAACCAAAGCCACACCGTCGCGGTTTGGGCCGGCAACCTTGACGGCAGGCCGATGGGCGAAATTCTCGCTGTCCGCTCCGCCGCGCCGCTTTGGGCGGCAATGATGGGATCTCTCTACGCCGCCGGCGACCGCCCGTGGCCGCAATTGAAGGAAGGCGGATCACTCCGCGCGGTCGAGATAGCGGCTGAGACCGGCCTGCTTCCTCGGCTCAACGAACCCGTCCTTCGCGAGTGGTTCCTGGCCGGCACCGAGCCGGCGGGTCGTGCTTCGGCGATGTATGCCAACGGGGTCCTGCAATTGCCGCCGGAATATGCCGCGTGGTGCGCCGGGCCGCAGAACAGGCTCGGCGCGACGGTGCGCTCCGAAACTTTGAAGATCTTCTTTCCGAGGGACGGCGCCACGTTCTCTTACAATCCTGCCATGTCCAAAACCCAGCAAATGCTCCCGCTGCAAAGTTCGTGGCCGGGCTGCGAATGGTTCCTTAACGGGCGAAAGCTCGATCGCCCGTTGATCCCCCTCGAACGCGGGACGTGGACGGTCTCCGCGCAAGCGGGAGGACAGACCGTCACGTCGAACTACTTTGTGGAGTGAAGCGTGACCGATGGCACAGCGTCAAATGAGAGGGAAACTCTAACGTTTGGCTTGCTTCCAGTACTTCGTTATTGCTTCGACGAGCCCGGGGATGTCGTGCTGTCTGGCTTCGACATCAACCCGGAGGCCGAGCGCGCGCATCGTCCTGGACGTGATGGGACCGATGCTCGCGGTTTTTATGCCGGGGGGCATTGGCAATTTGAGCGCGAGAAAGTTTTCGACTGTGGAGGAACTTGTGAACGTGATCATGTCGGCGCCTTCTTCGCGGAAGCGCCCGATTCCGCCGGTGACATCCTTGGTTTCGGGCACCGTGCGGTATGCGACAGCCTCATCCACAATACCGCCGAGACGCGTGAGTTCCTCGGCCAGGACCTCTCGAGCCCCCTCCGCACGGGCGAGAAGAAACTTCAGGTTCTCCACGCTGGTCTCGTTTTGAAGAGCCTTTACGACCGCTTCTGCCACGTATTTTTCCGGCTGCACGTCGACCTGCAGCCGGTAGCTGCGCACGCGCTCCGCGGTGGCCGGCCCGATGGCGGCGATTCGCGCAGCGCCGATATCCCGGGCGTCCTTGTAGATTTCGAAGAATGCTCTAAAGAAGGCGTCCGCGCCATTCGGGCTCGTGAAGACGATCCAGTCGTAAATGTGGGAATCGGCCACGAGTCCGTAAAATTCCCGCTTGTTCAGAGGAGGCTCGATGCGGATGGTCGGCAACTCGAAGGAGTCCGCGCCCAGTGCGCGCAAGCGTTCCACGAATTCGCCCGCCTGTTTGCGGGTTCGCGTGACGGCGATGCGCTTGCCGAAAAGGGAAAGCGTCTCGAACCAGTTGAGCTTTTCACGGAGCGCCACCACCTCGCCGAATACGGCGACAGCCGGTGGCTTGAAGCCGGCCTCCTCGGCGCGTTGAGCGATATTTTCAAGAGTGCCCGCGAGAGTTTGCTGCGCGCCTGTGGTCGCCCATCGCACAAGGCTCACCGGGGTTTGCGCAGGCATGCCCGCGGTCCGTAGCTCACCGGATATGGCGTTGAGCCTTTCCATTCCCATCAGCATGACCTTCGTGCCCGGGGCACGGGCTATTGCCTGATAGTCGAGCGACGACTCTGGCTTGCCCGGTTCCTCGTGGCCGGTGAAGATTGTTAATACCGCGTTGTGCGCGCGATGCGTCACCGGAATTCCTGCGTAGGCGGGTCCGGCGATCGCCGAAGTCACGCCGGGAACAATCTCAAATGAACATGCCGCATCGGCGAGGGCCTCGGCCTCCTCGCCACCACGTCCAAACAGAAAGGGATCCCCGCCTTTGAGCCGCACGACGGCCTTCCCAGCCCGGGTCTTCTCGACGAGCAGGGCGTTGATCTCATCCTGCGAACGGACATGCGCGCCCGCCTTTTTCCCCACGTAGATCTTTTCCGCCGAGTCGGGAGCCCATGCGAGAAGCGCTGGATTGCAGAGGTAGTCGTAGACGACAACCTCGGCGCGCTCGAGACACGAGCGACCCTTGAGGGTAAACAGGCCCGGATCGCCCGGGCCGGCACCGACGAGATAACAAATGCCAGACTTCATGAAGGGGGAAATGTGCGAAGGATCAACCTTCCATCCTCGATGACAGCCCGCGCGGCAATGGCAATGTGACAACCACCACCTTGGGCTCGAAGGAAGTCGCGCTCGGCCGCGACACACACAGCGGTGGGCTCGTGGTGGATGGCGCGGAGAAGCGCCGCTGAAGCGGAATCCGATTTGCGGCATTCCACGGCGATTGCGCCCTGTCCGGGCGCGGGAAGGATTTGATCAACGACCGTAACGTGCAGGCCGGCGGGAACGACTTGGGCACCAAGGCGGTCGAGTCCGGCCTTGGCCAGGAGCAGGCCTTGAAGCGAAGACTCTGTGGCAAGCTTGCGCAAGCGGGTCGGCACATTGCCACGAATTTCCACCACCTGGAGGTCCGTGCGCAGGAGCAGGAGCTGCACCTGCCGGCGGGGGCTCGACGTGGCAACGACCGCCCGGATGGGTAGTCCGGCGACACCACCCGGATGCTTCGAGACCAAAACGTCCGAGGAGTCGGCGCGCTCAAGGATCGCGCCAAAGACGAGCTCGGGGTGCTGGTCGGTCGGGAGATCTTTCAAACTATGAACCGCGGCGTCGATTTTTCCGGCAATCAAGGAGTCTTCGAGCTCCTTGGTGAAGAGCCCTTTTTCGAGAGAAGAGGACAGGCTCAAATCGACGCGCTTGTCCCCGGTCGTCTTGATGACCTTGATGTCGATTTTCAGTCCGGCATGAACCGCGCGAAGCCTGTCCGCGACGATGCGCGCTTGAGCGAGCGCGAGATCGCTTCCGCGCGTTCCGAGAGTGATGCGATCCACAGATTGAGCAAGAGGCTGCTAGGCGCGAAACTCATTGTGATCGCGCAGCCACGTGACGAAGGCTCCGACGTGATCGGCGATCATTCGCTCGCAGCGAATGATTTCGCTTCGGCGCACTTCGAGCGACTGGCGGACAATGCCTTCGAGAGAATCGATATCGTAGAGAAAGACGCCATCGAGTTCGTTAATCGTGGGGTCCGCGTCGCGCGGTACGGCGAGATCAATCACGAAGAGAGGCTTGCCCGCGCGCTCGCGAATCATCGGCGCGAGCTTCTCGCGGGTCAGGATCGTGTGCGGGGCGGCGGTGGAGCAGATCAGAATGTCCACGTCGGCGAATGCGTTCTGCCAGTGGTCGAAATGGATGGCGAGGCCGCCGATCTCCTCGGCGAGCTTTGCCGCTCGATCGAAGCTCCGATTGGAAACAATTACCGTCTTGACGCCGCGCGAGACGAGACTTCTCGCCGTTCGCTCACTCGTCTCTCCTGCGCCCAGAATCATCACGCGCCTCCCGGCAAGATCCCCGAAAATCTTGCCCGCGAGCTCCACCGCGACCGCGCCGACGGACGTCGCCCCGCGGGTGATCTGCGTTTCGGTGCGAACGTGCTTCGCGACGCGGAAGGCATGCTGGAAAAGCTTGTTTAAATGCCGGCTTGTGGCGCCGAGTTCCGCCGCCGTCGAATAGGCCTTCTTGACCTGCCCGAGGATCTCCGTTTCTCCCAGGACCATCGAGTCAAGCCCGCTTGCGACACGGAACAGATGACGCACGCTCCGCGGAGTGTCGTGGAAATAGAGGGGGGCTTCAACGCCCGTGCGGTCCCAGAGAAGCGCCTGGAGCGAATCAAAGGCACGGACAGGACACAGGCTGGCGGCGTAGAATTCCACGCGGTTGCAGGTCGAGAGGATCACTGCTCCGGCAAGGCCCTCGATCCGGCGCACAGCGCAGAGCGCTTCCTGAATCCCATGACTGCCCACCGCGAACTTTTCCCGGACTTCGACCGAGGCGCTTTGGTGATTCAGACCGGCGCAAAGGATGTTCATGGTCTTGAGGAAAGGTATTGGATTCCCGGGAGGGTGATAAGAGCAACCGCGAACACCCCGATTGATAACTCCGCGAGCCTCCTCGGAGCAAGAGAATGTATCCGGTTCATCAGGACCATCGCGCTGTAAGTGACCCAAATTGCCGCTGACGCCCAGAACTTTACACTATTGACTGGCATCTGGCTAATGAAGCCTGCGGCAAAACTGATCGTGAGCAAAAGGAGGCCGAATCCCATAAGTCGCCCAATGGCCGCAGCGAGATCGTTGATCGGGGGAAGGTTGTAAAGCAACGAGGAGGCCTTCTGCGATTTCAGCTGGCGTTCTTGAACGAGATACATGATCCCGGCGACGCTGGAGAGGCCAAACGCGCCATAGGCGATGATTGACAGCGCGGCGTGGGTCTCCACCCAGGGATTGATCTTGGGGCGGTTCACGATCCCCTGGTCGATAGGCGCGATCAGGGCGACCAGCATGAGCATGAGCGCAACGGGCGCGCTAAATGCCCCGAGCAGCGAGAGCCTGTAGGCCGGCCCCACGATCAGGTAGGTCAGCACAAGCGACCAACTCTGGAAAATGAGCACATCGAAGAGACTATTGAGGGGACAGGACCCTTCCGCCTTGCCGCGAAGGTAGAGGAACGCCGACTGAAAAGCGAAGCCCGTCAGAATCGCGATAAAATTCAGCCGGCCCGGCCTGAAGCGTCCGGCTCCGAGGGCGTACAATGTGTAGCCGAAGCTGGCTAGAAAGCAAAGCGTTGCCGCGATGAGCAAGAGCCGGTCCATCAAGTCCAAAATTTCATAATCGAGCGGAGCGAGGATAGACCGCCAAAAGTTCACCCGCAAGAGGCAGCATCCGCAGCGCACGAAGGAACGACCCCGGAGCCAGAAGCCCGATCTTGCCCGTCGGGGGCGGATTGTAGCATCCTTTCGAAAGGTGGCCGCCCGAACTCTCCAGCGATTTTCGATGCTCGTGTCGGATTTGTTTTCCCTTCATTCCGTTTCCCTTTGAATGGTGGCACTTCGATTACGCCGGCTGGGAGAATTACCCGCCTCTTGACATCGGCTTCGAGAGCCTGTCCCGGGGATTGAAAACCGCCGTGCCGGTGGAATGAGACTTTTCCTTTCGTGCGCCAGAGCAATCGAAGTAAGGTGACCGCCTATGCCAAACGGCTCTGACTTTTCAGACCCCATCTATTCGGATCCCCTTTTTCAGATGGCCAAACGGCAGTTTGAGATCATCGCGGATTACCTGGAGATCGCAGAGCGCGATCGCGAGCGGATCATTTATCCCAAGCGGGCCGTTTCCGTTGCTCTGCCGATTCATCGTGACGATGGCACAGTTCCAGTTTTTCACGGCTATCGGGTTCAGCATCACCTTGCGGTGGGGCCAACCAAGGGGGGGACAAGGTTTTCGCCGCACTTGACGATCGGCGAATCCGCCGCACTGGCAGTCTGGATGAGCTGGAAATGTGCTTTGACGGGCCTGCCCTACGGCGGAGCAAAAGGCGGAGTGCGCGTTGATCCGCTGGAACTCTCCAGGCGGGAACTGGAACTCGTCTCCCGCCGCTATTTGCAGGAAATCATCCCGTTTATTGGTCCACAGATGGACATCCTCGGGCCCGATATGGGTACGAACGAACAGGTCATGGCGTGGTTCATGGATTCTTACTCGGTCCATGTCGGCTATGCCTTGGGCGAGATCGTAACAGGCAAGCCGGTTTCGCTCGGCGGCGTCGCAGGACGTCGCGAAGCAACAGGGCGCGGCGTGGTCTTTCTGATCGATCGCGCGCTCGATCATTTGAAGATTAGTCCGAGCAAATGCACGGCGATCGTCCAAGGATTTGGAAATGTCGGCTCCGTGACGGCCGGAGGGCTCGCTTTCAAGTCGGGCATGAAGGTAGTCGGCATAAGCGACCACACGGTGGCGATATATGATCCGAAGGGCCTGGATATCGCCGCCGCGGACCGCCATGTCGCCAAATACGGCACCTTGTATGATTTTCCGTTGGGCGAGCGTGTGGATCCGAAGGAACTCCTGACCCTGCCCTGCGATGTGCTCGTTCCGGCCGCGGTCGAGCGCGTCATCAATCGCGAGAATGCCGGACGATTGCGTTGTCGCATTCTGGCGGAGGCCGCCAACGGACCGACGACGCCAGAGGCCGACGAAATTCTCAACCAGCGGTGGAATGAGATTTTTGTCATCCCCGACATTCTGTGCAACTCGGGTGGAGTCATCGTCTCCTACTTTGAATGGGTCCAGGACCTGCAAAATTTTTTCTGGTCGGACATTGAGATCACGGACCATCTCTTCCGCATTCTTGACAACGCCTTCAGCGCGGTCATCAAGCGTTCCAAGGAGCGCAAGATCCCGCATCGGATGTCCGCGCTCTCCATTGGCGTGGAGCGGGTGCTCGCCGCAAGAAAGGCGCGCGGGTTGTTTCCGTAGGGACTCCTCCTTGAGTATTTCGGGAAAGTTGCGATTGTGACGGTATGAAAGTCGCCTCGGAGGCGCCGTACGTTGACGCTTCCTTTTGGTTTCTTTTCGCTTTTGGATAAACTTCGCGAAGGGAGATCCAGATCTGCCTATTTGGAGAGGTTGCTGGAGCGGGAATACCGGCGTATCGAGCAGGAGCGATTTCTCGCGGCGGCCAACGCCGCTTACACGCCGGAAGTTTGCGAAGAGGCGCTGCGGGTCAATTACACTTCCAGGGCCGGAGCAACAGATCCCAAGCTGGTCTCATTGCAACATCCCGGTTTGACTGCTTTGCCCACGATGCTCGTCTGCCCGATGCGGTCCGAATTGGCTCTTACTCCCTTGCGGGTCAACGTGCTCTGGGGCGGGGAATCCTATGTCGTGGCCTGCGACTTGATTCGACCTATCAGTCGCAAGGTCTTGCGGCCGCTCGGGGAATTGGACGGGCGCACGTCCCAAACAGTTATCGAGACCTTCTTACGATTGCTGGCGGGGAATGATTAGGCGTCTGTCAGAAAGGAGCGGGCCTGTGGGATTCGGGCCCGACGTTTATGCATTGCCTGGCAGCGCGCCGCGAATGTGGAGCGATTTTCCTTCGTAGCCGTCGAGCGTGATTTGCAGTTCGCCGTCGATCGTGAGGTCGCCGTCGATCGCTTCCCTGATCATGTCGACAACCGGCCCTGGCTGAACGCCGGGGAGCGTGATCGTCTCATCGATTGGGGTTGCGCCGAAATTGAGCGCGGTGACCTGCGTGCCTTTGCCATCGGGCAGTTCGTGAACCATAGCCAGCAAGCCCGGGCTCGTGACTTCAGGAACAAGGACCTGGCGGCCGGCGTAGAGGCCGCTGGTCTGACGAACGGCAAGCAGCTTCTGCAATTGGCTGGCGAACGAGTCTGGACGCTTGAGTTGCTCATCGATCGGGCCGTAGAGAATCGGCGCTCTGGGCAAGCCGGCCTGGGAAGCGGAAGCATCTGGGTTCACGTTGACCAGGTCGTAAGCGCCTCGCTCGATCCACCGGGTGTCGCCGTCGGCCATGAGCCCGGCGACCGTCTCGTGGGGCAGCGGAAGCGCGCCGACGAGGTCCCAGCCGGACAGCGCAAATACGCCGGGCTGGAAGGCGTTGTACATTGCGAGCAGCAGATGGAGGCGCTGGATCTGGCGTTTTTGGTCTTCCGTCAAGTCACGGAGATCGCGGATTTTCAGCGCCGCCGCAATGACGCTGGCGGTGGTGCAAGCGACGCCGTTGGTGACGAAGCGCAGATTGTAGGGTGCATTGGCGCCCGCCAATCGCTCGTACATCGTCGCCCGCAGGTGCTCCCTCAGGGTTTCTCCCGTCCACGTCCGGCCGCCGAAGGTGTAGGTGTCAGCGGCGTGAAGGGTCCAAAAGTGAACCAGTTCGAGTGTCAGTTCGTCGTGATTTTGGAGCGCGTGAATGAGAGAGGCGGGATCGATGTCATAGTCGTGCATCGTCTTGAGCATCAGGCGCAGAAACTCCGTGTCGCCCGTTACGAGCGCGTGATAATAGGCGGGGCGGGTGATGAAATCATACGAGAGATCAGCGCCTCCGTGGGACATCGCGGCGATGTCGTCGATGGTCAGATTGAGCTCCTGAAAGGTAAAGCCGCCCGCCTTGCGCACCATGCCGGCGATCAATTGGTTGCCGACGACGGAGAGGGGATGGCCTTCGGACCACGCGGGGCCGTCGGGCCGGACCTCGACGCCAAGAAAGCCGTTCGCATCGAGTCGCAGCATCCGCGCCCCCAGCACATCGAGCGAGTGGAGCGCGTCGCCGATTATCATTTGGGGGGCCGCGAATGAAGGGTCGAGCCAGTTGAGCGACGGTTGGCCTTCCTTGAAGTAGTGCAGGTAGACCCAGCGCCGTGCCACGCCATCCACGCCGACGATCTCTCGGGTGGCGCTCCAGTCGGTCTCCTTGACCCCCGGCTCGAAAAATATCACACGCCTGAGCTGGCCGACGATGTAACCCTTTTCCTTGAGCCGATCCACCGTCGCCGGCGTGAGGTTCACCGCCTCGCGCCCGGGCGGGACGGCCGGCAGCAAATCCCAATCGGCCTCCGGAATGGCAACCATATGGTAGAGGCCCGGATATTCGCCGTAGGCAAGCTCGGCGAGCCGATAATCCGCTCCCTTGCCCGTATGCGCCGGAATGATGTCGTCGATGACGACCGCGTTGTGGGCGGCCGCGGTGCGGCTCATGGCGACAAAGTGCTCCTCGGTGCCAAATCCCGGATCAATCCCGAAGCTGATGCGGTCAAAGTTGCCGTCAATCGTTGGCGTGTAGTCGCGACCAGTGATTCCGCCCGAATGCTTCATCGGCCCGGTATGCACGCCTTGAACGCCGATCGCCGCCAGGGCCTTCCACAAATGCGGGTCGCCCAACGTTTGCAAAACCGACTCGCCTGTCCGCGTAACAATCGCGGCGGGGTAGGCCGTAAACCACACCGAGGCCAGTGCGGAAGCGGCGCGCGGTCGCGCTTCGGCATAGGGCTGCCGCCACATGCGCCCTTGACCGCCGTAACCCACCGCGAGCTTCTGGGCATTGTGGAGCATCGAATGCTCGACAAGCCAGCCTACATAATCGTTTTCCGGCTGTGACATATGATCTTCGCCCCTGCATGAAGTACTACATTAAACATCACGGATGCAATGTGTTTCATGCGGATCGGAACCGCACGCGCAGGGCATCCTTGCTTGGCAACGCTGGACGACGAACCTGGCAGGAGAAATCCGTGAAAATCTGTGGCTCAAATTCGTCCGCGTCACTGCTCAACGATGCCCGACATTTTCATCGCTTCCAGAAAGGTGGATTCGGTAGCCAGAAGGCTGGCGAGATAAGCGTCGGTCTCCGGGAGCTGGGCCCAGCCGGAAATCTTCTCCGGATGTTCCAATCGGGAAAAGATCGCCCGGGCGATCTTCCCACGCAGAACCGAACTCTCGCCGAAACCTCCGGGACGGTTGCTCGACCAGAAGCGAACCCTTTCGACGCCGTCCACGGTTTCCAATCCCAGAAAGACGACCGAATGCCCGTTTTCCTTCTTTCCAACGGCGTCCGTCCAAAAAATCTTCAGAAAGTCGCCGGGCCGCGCAGCGGAGAAATTCGTGAAATTGCGTCCGAGCCCGAGTTCGTGGAAGAGGCGTGCCGTTCCCGGCCCGTTCGCATTCCAGCGTCCCCAAACGCTTTCACCGTCGGGCAGGGTATCCTTGCCATCCGGGCGCAGGCGGGGCACGAGCGCGTTCCATGTTTTCGGGGAGAGCGAGATTGTGCCTTTGTCTTGCAGGGCTTGCAGCGTCTTGAGGAAAACGAGGTAGGTTGCGCCCGAGCAGTAGCCGGGCATCGCATGCTCCGGGCGGATACGGACGGAGTCCGCGACATCGACCGACGAGGCGAGCGCCGCGTGAGCCGCGAGGGTGGTTGCATAGCCGCCTCCGTTCGGCATCGCGCGAATCTGCTGCAGAACGACGTCGTTGAGGTCGGCAAAAGCGCTTGAAAGTGCCAGGACACCGAAAATGAGCGCTCGCGAAATCATCGGTCGTAAACAAGATTCGCTTTGCCATGACCGCAAGACGGATTTTCCTGGGCGCTCTGCTCGTCGTCGCTGGCCTGATCGCCTGGGGCGCCTGGTGGACGGCGGATTGGAGGAAGGAGAGACCGGTTGGCGCTTCGGGCGGCCTTTACTTTCCCGGACGCCTCGAACTTTACGTTCCCCAGTTCTTTCAATCCGATCCGCGATGGGGTGGGGATCCCCTTGGCGCCACGCCCGGCAGCCTTGCGGCGGAGGGATGCGCGGTCGCCTCTGCCGCGATGACGCTGGCCAGCTACGGCGTGGATGTGGATCCCGGGCGCCTGAACAAGTTCCTGACGGCTCTGCCAGGAGGATACACTCCGCAGGGCTGGCTTTACTGGGAGAAGGCCGCGGAATTCGACTCGGGCTTCACCTCGCGCCTCTTGCCGCATTACGAGAGCTTGCCCTCTTACTTCCTGATCGATCGAAACCTGCTCGACAAGAATCCGGTTATCGCCCGGTTGCGGTATTCGAATGGGACGACCCATTTCGTGGTTATTTGCGGGAAAGAGGGCTTCGACTATCTGGTCCGCGATCCCGCACGTGGCGGGGAGAAGGGAGTCTACCCGTTGAAGCAATTTGGAAGCGGTATCGAGGCGATTCGGTTTTATCGGAAACCGTAGGAGTCCGGGACGGCTGCCCGGTTTATCAGCTATGCCACTCCTGATCTCTGGCTTCCTGAAAAGCGCTGACGAACACCTGCAGGCGGTGGGGGTCGAGCCGCCCGAGGAAGCTTCCCTCTTCGCGAAGGATCGAACCAACGATGAAGCCATCCGCCCAAGGCATGTATCTTGAGATATTCTGTGGCGTCATTCCCGATCCGACGACGACAGGAACCTCTGCCAGCTCTTTGACACGTCTTAATTCCTTCAGTTCGGGTGATTCGCCGGTTCGAGGTCCCGTTACGATGACGCCGTCCACGAGAAAGAACTCGGCCTGCCTCACCACATCAGTGACGTCGAGGTCGCCGGTCAGCGCGTGCGAACAATGCTTCTTCTTCACGTCGCCGAAGATCTTGATGTGTCCGCAGCCGAGTTCCGCGCGCTTTCGCAGCAGCCTGCCCGCACACCCTTCGATGAGGCCGGCGCCGCCAATATGGGCGAAGACGTATCCCTCCACGCGAAGAAAATCGAGATCGGCCTCGCAAGCGATCTCCAGGGCGGACTCATTTGCGGCTTCGAGCATCTGGATGCCGATCGGACCATCGAAGCGCTTTCGCGACTCTTTGGCGATGCGCTTCATTAGGGCGATTGCCTGAGGGTCCAGCGGAGGTTTGATATAAGGAATATCGTGGCTGTTCTCGAGGACGATCACGTCCGCGCCGGCTTTGAGATACTGTTCGAGATCCGTCAGGGCGCTATTTATCACGGCCTTGCTGCTTCCGGCGTATCGTGGGGACCCAGGCAGCGGGAGAACCCCGATCATCGCGGCAAGAAACTTGTCGGGCACCATTCGCATGACGCGCGAGTCTGATTCAAAACACGGAGATTTACCACGCCGGATTGCCGGCCCGACAAATTCCTCTCTCTCGCAGGCGTCACGCCGGGTGATCGAATGGTCAATCGCGGGGTGGCTGGTCCTGCTGGCGTGCTTTCCGAAGTTTTCGAGCATAATCATCAACATGCCGCGTCCCGTCATGGCCGCCGCGCTGTTTTTCAATGGGTCCTTGATGTTCGCCGTCGGCGTCCCGATCGTGGCGAGCCGCCCGATCACGTTGCGCGCTTCGTTGATCGTCGGTTTTTCAATTTTAGCGGCGCAGTCGGTAATGGAAAATTCCGGAGGAAGATGCCCGGAGGGTTCGTTCGGTGGCGGACGAAGCGATTGAACTCGCCGCGCCCAATGCGCAGGGGCCGGTGGAAATCCGGGCGGGCAGCGACTCATTCGACGTCAGTATTACATTTACCTACACCGGAAATTTGCCCGCATTGCCGGACGCCCGCGCGAAGCGGGAAATGGTTGAAGAACAAAGCTTCGTCAGCGGACTCAACGGATACCTTTCCGGGCTGCATGCCGATAGGATCGGGCGTAGCGCGAAGGGAGAGGCCTGTGAGATCAAACTTCTCTTTCGCCTTTAGTTAATCACCTCATCATCCCTATCAGCGCTTCAACCGCGATCCTAATTTGTTTTCGATTTCGGAAAAACGGATTGAAGCAATGTCTGAAGTTCTTTCCAGGACTCTGTGTCAGCTTCGCGGTTATAAGCGATATCGAGGCCGAACTTCTTTCCTGTCTCGTCCGCCGCGGGATTGCTGAACCCGTGCTTGGCGCCCGGGTAGGCGATGAACTTGAAGTCAACGCCAGCATCTTTCATTTCCTGATTGAAAGCGGCGACTTTATCGGGCGCGATAAAGGAATCCGCCTCGCCGTGGCAAACGAGAATCTTTGCCTTGACGGGACCCTTGATCGGCAGAAGACCGCCCAGCGAGCCATGAAAACTCGCCGCCGCATCGAGATCAATTCCCTGCCGCGCCGCATTCAAGACGATCGCCCCTCCCATGCAGTATCCGATGGCGGCGATCTTCTCAGGATCGACAGTAGGCTGTGATTTGAGGACTTCCATTGCCGCCCGGAAGCGAGCGAGCGCGACTTGGGGATCCTTCATGACGGATGCGGCGAAAGCGCCCGCGTCCTTCGGGTGATCCGCCGCTTTGCCGTCGCCATACATATCCACTGCGAGTGCCGTGTAGCCAAGTTCAGCCAACTTCTTTGCGCGGCTGCGCGCGTAGTCATTGAGTCCCCACCATTCATGCACCACGAGGATTCCCGGGCGTTTGCCGGAGATGGAATCGTCCCAGGCCAGGAAACCCTTCATGTTCGTGCTTCCCTCCGAATACGTCACTTCTTTGGTTGCGATCGACGCAATCAGGGTGGCGGAGAAAAAAACGGCCGCAAGGGCGCCAATAAGGAAGGTTTTCATATTTCCAAGCTACGAGTCATTTGCATTCCTCAAAATCAGTTTCGTGCGATATTTATCGGGTCGTTTCTATGTCCGACGCAGCCTCTTACCAAGCTCAAGTTGATCCTGCCGACAATTTGATTGAGCGGCTCGATCCTGCGCTGGACGCGCTCCTGCCGTCCCCCGCGCACCTTGAAACAATTTGCGACGGTTTCGATTGGAGTGAGGGGCCCGTTTGGAAGGATGGAGCCCTCTTTTTTTCCGATGTGCCGGCCAATATTCTCTACCGCTGGTTTCCCGGATCGAAGCGCGCCGAAGTCTTCCTCGAGCAGAGTGGGGGAATCCCGGCGAGCCCGGATTTCAGGGAGCCGGGGTCAAATGGTCTCGCTCTCGACTCCGAAGGCCGGCTCCTCATTTGCCAGCATGG
Source organism: uncultured Verrucomicrobiae bacterium (assembly GCA_963763735.1). GTDB lineage: Bacteria > Verrucomicrobiota > Verrucomicrobiia > Chthoniobacterales > Terrimicrobiaceae > DASTFP01. The sequence continues at coordinate 23,996 of CAVXQK010000008.1, forward strand.
CGCCCGGAGAGTCGTTCGATTGGAGAACGATGGCCGAACCCAAACAGTGCTTGCCGATCGCTTTGAAGGCCGGCGGCTCAACAACCCGAATGACGTCGTTTCGCACAGCTCCGGAGCCGTCTACTTCACGGATCCTTCCTACGGCTTTGCCGAGACCGACGCCTCTCCCCTAAAGGAAATTCCGTGGAACGGCGTTTATCGCATTGGTGCTGATCGAACCGTTTCCCTGCTTACCAAAGATCTTCCCTTCCCCAACGGCCTCGCATTCAGTCCGGACGAGCAGACGCTCTATGTCGCGGTGAGTGACGCTGCTCTGCCAAGAATTGTGGCGTTCGATGTCCAAAGCGACGGCTCGCTCGGCGCGGGCCGCTTGTTCTTCGATGCGGTTCCCTTGCTGAGACGAGGTCTTCCGGGGACCTGCGATGGGCTGAAGGTGGATACTCGTGGAAATGTCTTTACCACGGCGCCCGGTGGCGTCGCGGTGCTTTCCCCAGGGGGCAAACATCTGGGAACGATTCTTATCGGCCTCACGTCGAACTGCAATTGGGGCGACGATGGCGCGACTCTTTACATAACCGCGGACGATCGCGTTTGCCGGATTTGGACCACAACGCAAGGGACGCCATTCCGTTCACGATAAAGCAAATGCCGAAGCGGGCTTTTGGGTGGTATAGTTGGCGATGAAGCGGCGGGTTTTCCTTGGGATGATGGCCGCCCTTGCCGGATGCGGTGGTGTTGGACGCGTCATCGCGTCGCCTTCGCCGAAACGGGCAACGGACCGCGTCCAGCTCGGTCCAAGGCGAATCACCGTTTCAAGGATGTTTGTCGGCACGGGCACGGGCGGTTGGGGCGGCAGCTCGGAACAGGGCCGGGAACTGGGCCTCTCTGGCCTGGCCGCGCTGCTTCGACACGCCCACGATCAAGGCGTTAACGGATGGGATACCGCGGATCAGTACGGCACCCATCCGCACGTGCGTGAAGCACTCAAGAATATCCCGCGCGAGAGTCTAACCATCCTTACAAAGACCCGCGCGGTCACCGCCGACCAGGCTCGATCCGATCTTGATCGCTTTCGACGCGAGCTGGGAACCGAATACATCGATATCCTGCTGCTCCATTGCCTCACCGACCCTCGGTGGCCCGAAAGGATGCGTCCTGTTATGGACGTTATTGATGCGGCGCAGGAGAAGGGAATCGTTCGGACGAAAGGCGTCTCCTGCCATTCACTGGGGGCTTTGCAGGCGGCGGCGCGAGAGCCGTGGGTCGAGGTGGACCTTGCGAGAATCAATCCCAGCGGCAAGGCCATGGACGCTCCTCCGGAAACGGTTCTTCCAGTCCTTGAGAAGATGAAATCGGAGGGCAAAGGCGTCATCGGCATGAAATTGTTCGCCGCCGGGGGCTTGGCGGACCGCGTGAGCGAATGTCTCGATTATGCCAGGTCGCTTGGCTGCCTTGATGCCTTTACGATCGGTTGCAGCAGCCGCGGACAATTCGACGACTTGTTGAGGCGAATGTCCTGAGAGGCAGGTGATGCCGGTCTCCCTCGCCATGCAGCAATCTATTTAGGCAGATGCTCAAGCATTCGGCTCCCGGTGCCGGCCATTACGGCGAAAAGAATGCACCATGGAATCACGCTCAGGGAGATCCAAAGCAAGAGGCGCTGACGCCTTTCTCCCAGCACAAGAGCGATCAAAGCCGCGAAATAGGGACCGCAGGTGACCGGCGCAAGCAACGCGAGACCCGGCATTCCCCATCGCATCCAGACGCGCCAGAAGAGCTTCTCAGGGTTCGGATGAGGAGAGATTTTGAACTTCTTTTCCAACCATCGGCGGGCAGGCGTGCCGATCACCAGCATCGCGGCCGCGATCGCCGTGTAGCCCGCCCAGGCACAGAGCGCGGCCATGCCGGGATCCAGGCGCATCGCAACGCCGGTGGGAATGGCAGCCACAAAGTAAACGATTCCCAAGCCGAAAACGGTCAGCATGGCCCAAAGCGTTTCGTTCATGAAAGCCGATTCATGGGGATGAAGTGTGACGGCGGTGGCACCTCTCGCTCAAGACGGTTGTGCCTTGCTCGATGAAGCCGTGGAATCTCGCCTTGCCGGCGAGCATCATCGAGCACGTGCCGCAATCCAGGTTTGTTTCGTCGGAACTTAGGGCGGAAGCCGCTTGCTCAGCCTATAAGATCAGGATCCGTAGCGGGGAACCTGTCGGACGGACGCTGTTCGTTTAAACCTTGCTCTTGTTATAGACGTCGAAAATCACCGCGGCGAGGAGCACGAGCCCCTTGATCACCTGCTGCCAATCGATGCCGATTCCCATGATAGACATGCCGTTATTCATGACGCCCATGATGAAGGCTCCCACGACGGCACCCAAAACTTTGCCCACTCCACCGGAGGCCGATGCGCCGCCGATGAAGACGGCTGCAATCACGTCGAGCTCGAAGCCCACGCCAGCTTTCGGCGTCGCGGTATTCAGACGGGCTACAAAGATCAGCCCGCCCAGCGCGGCCAGCACGCCCATTGTGATGAAGGTGAAGAAGGTGAGCCTCTCGGTCTTGACCCCGGAGAGCCTGGCGGCTTTTTCATTGCCACCCAGCGCGTAGATCCGCCGGCCGATCGTCGTCCGCATTGTCACGAAGGTGAAGAAAGCGATCAAAATACCCATGACGACCAGGACATTGGGTATCCCTTTGTAAGAGGCCAGCAGGTAGATCAAATAGAGAAACAGGCCTGAAATGAGCGCGTGCTCCAGAATAAATACCCAGAAGGGACCACCTTGGAAGCCATGCTTCTGCCGATTGAGCCGGGTGCGCAAACTTGTGTAGAACATCGTGGCGGCGACCAACACGCCGATCACCAGCGAAGTCAGATGAAAGCCGCCTATGCCACCCAGGAAATCGGGAATGAAACCTGAGCTGAGGAGCTGAAATTGCGTGGGGAATGGTCCAATCGATTCGCCCGCCAGCAAGGCGAGCGTAAGTCCTCTAAACACGAGCATGCCGGCCAAAGTGACAATGAACGACGGGATCTTGAGATAGGCGATCCAGTAACCCTGAGCCGCGCCAATGACACCGCCCGCGATAAGGCACAGAACCGTCGCCGCCACGAAATTCAGGCCCGATTTTACCATCAAGACCGCGGCAAGCGCTCCAATAAAGCCTGCCACCGAGCCCACCGACAGGTCGATGTGGCCTGCGACGATCACCAGCAGCATGCCCAGCGCCATGATGATGATGTAGCTGTTTTGGAGAACCAGGTTCGTGAGGTTCAGCGGCTTGAACAAAGTGCCGTGTGTCAGGATCTGGAAGAGCACCATGATCACGACCAGCGCGATCATAAGCCCGTACTCCCGCAAGTTGCCGCCGGAGGACCGGGCTCCTGTTGTCTTGGCGGACGATGCCGGTGGTGCTGCTGTCGTATTCATTATTCTTTGTTCCCACTGCGTATGATGGCGCGCATGATTTTATCCTGAGACGCATCCTTGGCGAGCATCTCGCCCACGAACTTGCCTTCGTTCATGACATAAATTCGATCACAGATACCCAGCAGCTCCGGCATCTCGGAGGAGATGACGATCACCGCTTTGTTGGAGTCGGCTAATTGATTGATGATTGTGTAGATTTCATACTTGGCGCCGACATCGATGCCGCGGGTTGGCTCGTCGAGAATGAGCACTTCCGGGTTGGCAAAAAGCCATTTGCTAAGCACGACCTTCTGCTGATTCCCGCCGCTCAGGTTTCCCGTCGTTTGATACACCGTCGAGCAACGGATATTAATCTTCTTCCTATAGTCATTGGCGACATTAAGTTCCTGCACGTCGTTGATGACTCCCGCCTTGGAAACACCCTGCAGATGGGCGAGGGTAATGTTGTGCTTGATGTGATCAATCAGGTTAAGTCCGAACGTTTTGCGGTCCTCGGTGACGTAAGCGATGCCGTTGTCGATTGCCTTGCCGATGGTGGAGACATCGATCTTCTTTCCGTGCAAAAACACCTCTCCACTGATCCGCCGTCCATAGGATCTGCCGAAAACGCTCATCGCGAACTCCGTTCGCCCTGATCCCATCAGGCCGGCGATGCCCACGACTTCGCCCTTTTTCACGTGGAGGTTTATCCCTTTGAGGATCTGTCTCTCCGCTTGAAGCGGATGGTAAGCAATCCAGTCCTTGACTTCAAAAATGGTTTCGCCCAAATGAGGCTCGCGCTTGGGATAGCGGTCCTTTATTTCGCGGCCCACCATGCTCTTGATAATCCGGTCCTCGCTGATCTCGGGAGTGTCGAGCGTCTCGATCGTCGCGCCGTCGCGCAGAATCGTGATCTGATCCGCGACCTTTTTGATCTCGTTCAGCTTGTGCGAAATGATAATGGAAGTGATCCCCTGCGACTTGAATTCGAAAAGGAGCGCGAGAAGCGCGTCACTGTCGTTCTCGTTGAGGCTGGCCGTCGGTTCGTCAAGGATCAGGAGCTTGACCTTCTTCGAGAGCGCCTTGGCAATTTCGATCAACTGCTGCTTGCCGGTGCCCAGAGTCATCACCACCGTCTCCGGCGATTCGTGGAGGCCCACCTTTTCCAGCAGAGCCTTCGTTTTTCGCTCGGCTGAGTCCCAGTTTATGACGCCATATTTTGCCTCCTCGTTGCCGAGAAAGATATTCTCGCAAATCGATAAGAGAGGCACGAGCGCCAGCTCCTGATGGATAATGATGATGCCGAGCTCCTCGCTGTGTGCGATATCGCGAAAGTGACGTTCCTCGCCCTGATAGAAGATCTGCCCCTCGTAGCTGCCATGCGGGTAAACGCCACTCAAGACCTTCATCAAAGTCGACTTCCCGGCGCCATTCTCGCCGCACAAAGCGTGAATATCACCTTCACGAACGGTCAGGTTGACGTTGTCGAGTGCCTTCACGCCCGGGAAGGTCTTCGTGATCCCGCGCATTTCGAGGATGACATTCTTCATCGAGCGAAGTCTCAGCGGATGCCAAGAGGCGCAGTGTTCTCACCGAGCGAGGCTGTGCACTTCGGTAGGTGGTGGGGACCCTGTGCAGGCGGCTCTGCACAGGGTCGGGCGACAAGAGATGAGCTACTGCAACTGCTCAGGCTTGTAGTAACCGGTGTCAATCAACGCCTCCTTGTAGTTTGATTTGTCAACCAGGATCGGCTTCAGCAGGTAGGACGGCACGACCTTGACCCCGTTATCATAGGTTTTGGTGTCGTTGACTTCCGGCTTGCTGCCCGTTACCAGGGAGTCAACCATGCCAGCGGCAACTTTTGCGAGCTCACGAGTGTCTTTGAAAATCGTCGAGCGTTGCTCGCCTGCCTTGATCGACTTGACAGAAGGAACCTCCGCGTCCTGCCCGGTGACAACCGGCATCGGCTGATCCGGCTTGCCGTAACCGACACCCTTAAGGGACGAAAGGATGCCGATGCTCAGGCCATCATAAGGCGAGAGAACGGCATCGAGGCGTTTATCGGTGTAATGGGCCGAAAGGAGGTTGTCCATGCGAGCCTGCGCAACAGCGCCATCCCAGCGCAATGTGCCGACTTTCTTCATGCCCGTTTGACCGCTCTGAACGACCAGCTTCTTGCTGTCGATATAAGGCTGCAGAACAGACATGGCTCCGTCGTAGAAGAAATAGGCGTTGTTGTCGTCCGGAGAACCGCCGAACAGTTCGATGTTGAACGGGCCTTTGCCCTCCTTGAGACCGAGTTCCTTTTCGATGGACTGGGCCTGCAGGACGCCAACCTGGAAGTTGTCGAACGTCGCGTAATAGTCGACGTTGGGTGACTTGCGGATCAAACGGTCATAGGCGATGACCTTGATTCCGGCGTCGTTGGCCTTCTGCAGAATATCGGAGAGCGTGGTGCCGTCGATGGCGGCAATGACAAGAACTTTCACGCCCTTGGTAACCATGTTCTCGATCTGTGCCAATTGATTGGGAATATCATCATCGGCATACTGGAGGTTGGAATCGTAGCCTTTCTCCTTCAGGGACGCGACCATGTTGTTGCCGTCGGCAATCCACCGCAGCGAGGATTTGGTCGGCATGGAAATGCCAATCGTGCCTTTGTTATCCGCGGCCTTCGCCTGGGGCGCCAGCCACATCAGGCCGGCAGCAAGTGCGGCGAATGCGATTTTGTATGTGTTCATATTTTGAATGTGCTTTTGGGTTTGCTAGCTTGGGGGGTTGATTCGCCGGCAAGCTTCCGACACGTTCGGGCGGTCAAAGCCATCGGGGAACAGCTGTTTACATGAGACGTCGCGCCCTTCTTGTCCAGCCAATTCCTAAGCCAAAGACTCTAAGAGCGGTCCGAAATGCCGCTTTGTTCCTCCGCCGATGTCGCCCCAAAGATCTCACGGGTTATATGAGCGGGTTTTTCAACGGCCTGACCGGGACGCTCAAGACGGTTGCGCTTTGGCGAGTTTGAAGCCTACATTGTTTCCTCCAAATTCCCGCAATGCCGGAGACTGCCATCACCCCCCGGATTCAAGAAGATAAGATCCTGCGGTTTCTTGTCGAGGGCACGGTGTCGGAGACCGGTTCGGAGTTTTTTCGGGCGCTCGCCAAAAATCTCAGTGATGCGCTGCAAACCCACGGCGCCTGGGTGACCGAGTATTTGCCGGAAACCCGGAGGCTTCGGGCTCTGGGATTCTGGCTCAACGGAGGTTTTCTCGAACATTTCGAGCACGCCATCGAAGGAACGCCTTGTCAGCGCGTGATCGAAACACGATCCCGCGCGCATTTCCCTGAACGCCTGGTGGAACTGTATCCCAACGACCCGGATATTGCGGCTATGGGAGCGGTTAGCTACATGGGCTCCCCGTTGGTCGACGCAGACGGAACCTTGATCGGGCACCTGGCCGTTCTCGACAACCGCCCAATGCCCGCTGAGCCGCAGCTTTACGAGTTGTTCGATCTTTTCGCTGTGCGAGCCGTTGCAGAACTCCGGCGCCTACGGGCGGAAGCCGCGACGCGCGAACGCGAGGCCCAGCTCTCGTTGTTGCTTGATACAGCGATGGACGCCATTCTGGTCCTCGACGCAGAGTTCCGGATCACGCGTTTGAATCCACGCGCCACGGAGCTTTTTGGCTGCACGGAGGAAGACCTCTCAGGCGAGAACTTTCTCGATTTTCTCAGCCCGACGGCAGCGGCGGGGTTCTCGAGACTCATCAGGGAACTTCAGGACCGCCCGGGAGAGCGCCCTCTCTGGTTGCCGGAGGGCTTGGAGGCAATCCGCTGGGACAAGACGCCGGTGCCCGCGGAGGCGGCGATTTCGCGTTACCTCTACAATGGCGCGCCATATTACACGGTATTTCTTCGCAGCATGAGCGAGCGGTTGGAGGCGGAGCGGCGGATCAGGGCGCTCATCGAGGAGGCGGAATCCTTGCGGGCGGTCGTCGGAGAGGCGCCCGGAGAGATGGGTATCATCGGTCGGAGCGCGGCGATCCGGGGTGTTTGCAATTCGATCCGGCAAGTTGCGCCGACGGACGCGACGGTTCTCATCCTGGGCGAGACTGGCACGGGGAAGGAACTCGTGGCCCGCGCCATCCACGATGCGGGCGCGCGCCGCGGCGAAGCGCTGGTGCGGGTAAATTGCGCTGCGATTCCGAAGTCCCTGATCGAAAGTGAATTCTTTGGGCATGAGAAGGGGGCCTTCACGGGCGCTGCGGCTCGACGGGACGGGCGCTTCGCGCAAGCGGATGGGGGAACATTGTTCCTTGACGAGATCGGAGAACTCCCGCTCGACTTGCAGGCCAAGCTGCTTCGCGTCCTGCAGGAAGGCGAGTTTGAACCTCTGGGAGGGTCGAAAACCAGGAAGGTGGACGTGCGCGTCATCGCGGCGACCAACCGCAACCTCGAGGACGAGATTTCCGACGGGCGCTTCCGTGGGGACCTTTTCTATCGCTTGAACGTCTTTCCCATTCGTCTTCCGGCCTTGCGAGAGCGCGGAGATGATATTTTCCTTCTCGCAGAAGCCTTTGGCCGGCGTTTCGCGGAGCGCATGGGGCGCCACTTTGAAGGGCTTGCGGATGAGGACAAGCGGCGGCTGAAAGCCTATTCGTGGCCGGGAAACGTTCGCGAATTGCAAAATGTTATCGAGCGCTGGCTCATCCTTTCTTCTGGCTGCAAACTCGACCTTTCTCGGGCAATGCCCCAGGCGGATGGCGGCGAGCAAGTCGAGACGGCGGCTGCCGCGTTGAGCGCTTCTCAACCAACCAAGGTCCTTTCCGCCGCCGAACTCGAGGAATTTGAAAAGCGCAACCTGCTGCGCGCGCTGGAGACTTGCGGCTGGAAAATCTCGGGTGCCAAAGGCGTCTCCGCCCTCCTTGGCCTGCCTCCATCCACCGTTTCCTCTCGCATAAAGGCCCTCCGCATTCAGCGACTGTAGCCCCTTGTTCGGGCCGCTCTACAGTCCTCGGCATAAGACGCGGTCTCCCAGATCGACTAAAACGTGAGGATCCTGGCGAGGCAAGGTTTGGAATGAAAGCAACGAGTTTTCGTGAGACTCCTCGCGAGATTTCGTGAAGTCACGAAATCTCGCGACCGATGTGCCCCTGCGATCTGATCTTATAACACGTTTATTAAAAATTGATTAGATGTCGAACAGGTCTCTTGGCATGGGACGTGATCTAACGAGACACGTCCAATTCTTAAGGACTCAATCCAAGAAAAAACCAAGACCATGAATACCACAGTTGAAGACAACCAAGTAAACGGCATTGATCTCGATGCCCTAACCCAGGCCATCGAAGCCATCGCCGCAGACCCCGTCAAGGGTCAGACCCGGTGGCAGGTTACTTCACGCTGGCGCGGTGGAACGCGTTCCGACACCTCGGTGAAGGCCTATTTCATCGGCGGCCAGAGTGTCGCGAAGGATTTCACAATTCGTGTCGACGAGCCCTACGAATTGTGCGGGACCAACCAGTTTGCCAATCCGCAGGAATACCTGCTCGCCGCCCTCAATGCATGCATGATCGTCGGTTACTCCGTGGTCTGTGCCTTGCAGGGCATCGAACTCGAGGAATTGCGGATCGAAACCGAAGGCGATATCGACCTTCGCGGCGTCCTCGGCATCGATCCCTCGGTGAAGGCTGGCTACGACGACTTGCGCTATACGGTCCACATCAAGGGCGGCGCAACGGCGGAGCAGTTCGAAAAGGTCCACGAGATCGTTAAGGCCACGTCGCCGAACCGGTTCAACCTGGCCACCGCCATCGCGCTCAAGAGCCATCTCGTCGTTGAAAAATAACAAAACGCCCGTCCAAAAGCACCGTCGGTTCGTAACGAGTCCAGTGGCGCCCATTCGCCGCCTCAACAGCAAATCCTCAACCTAATCTCTAATTCACTATTCGGACAAAACCATGAACGCATTTATCACCAGGCCGATCGTTGAACACGCGGTGTCCCTGTTTACGAACGCGACGCCACGCGATTTCCCGAAAGCATTCCGGAAAGCGGCATGCGCGCCTTTCATAATGTTCGGCGCCAGGCAATCGCGCAGGACATATCAACAACCCTGCCAGGATGTTACGCACTTCCCCGACGTGGTCTGCGCGCTCGGCAGGCGGGCTTTCGAGTCCTATTGGCATTGATAGGGGTTCGAAAAGAAATTCCAGGAGCGGACGCTTTCGCCCGGACCGTCTCCCAAGCACTTCCGAAGGAATTGTTTGGGAGAAGGCTGGAGCGCATTGGGCCGGACTCTCGATTGTTTTCGCCTCTTTTTCCATGCGCCTGCGTTTGAAGGGGTTCGCCTCGAGCGGAGATCGTTCCGTGCGCGCTCGACAGCCGCCGTAGGATCATTTTCTATTCCCGTCAAGCCGTCATGAACTCACGCCTAAAGACACCGACTTTGGAATACGCCGCTTCTGTGCTTACCCTGGCATTCAGCGCGGATCCGCCCACACGGTGGGTATTTTCGGATCCGTATGACTATTTGACTTATTTCCCAGAATTTGTCAGGGCACTGGGAGGGCGGGCATTTGAACATAATACGGCCGATTCTTTGGAGGGCTGCTCAGCCGTGGCGCTCTGGCTTCCGCCTGACGTCGAGCCAGACGAGGAAGCTTTGATTGGGCTGATACAGCGGGCCGTTCCGGAGAGCCTCCTCGGGGATGCTTTTTCAATATTCGAACAGATGGGAGGCTCTCACCCCGCGGAGCCTCATTGGTATCTATCGTTTATTGGCGTTGATCCTGCGCATCAGGGAGCGGGCTGCGGCGCCGAATTGATGAAGCACGCACTCGAGAGATGCGATTCCGGCCGGATACCCGCTTATCTTGAAAACAGCAATCCGAGGAACACCCCGTTCTATGAACGCTTCGGATTCGAACAGCTCGGCGTGATCAGGGCGGGAACCGTTCCCGCGATCGTTCCGATGTTGAGAAGGCCGCGTTGACGACGTTTGCCGTGGGGTGCGTTGCGCGCCATCTTGCAATCCTGCGCGAGATAGCTAAAGTTGCCGATCCAACCCATAGCGGTTTTTGAGATATGAGCAAAAGCATCCTGGATCCGTCGCGGCTCGAAGACATCGAGTTTAGCAATGATGAAATCGCCCGTTACTCGCGGCATCTCATCATGCCGGAAGTAACGCTCGAGGGGCAGAAAAAACTGAAAGCTGCCAAGGTGCTCTGCATCGGCACGGGGGGACTGGGGTCCCCGATCGCTCTCTACCTTTCCGCGGCGGGGATCGGCACGCTCGGGCTCATTGATTTTGATATTGTCGACTACTCGAACCTGCAGCGACAGGTTCTTCACGGCACGAAGGACGTCGGCCGGAAAAAGCTCAATAGCGCCCGCGACCGCATTAAAGACGTCAATCCGAATGTTCACGTCGTCCTGCACGACGCGATGTTCCGGAGCGAGAATGCCACCGAGATCGTTGAACAGTATGATATTGTCATCGATGGCACGGATAATTTTCCAACGCGGTACCTCTCGAATGATGTCTGCGTTTTCCAGCAAAAGCCGAACATCTACGGCTCGATTTTCCGGTTCGAGGGCCAGTGCACGGTCTTCGCGCCGAATCTTGGCGGTCCGTGCTATCGGTGCCTCTATCCGGAACCGCCGCCGCCCGGGATGGTGCCGAGTTGCGCGGAGGGCGGCGTGCTTGGCGTGCTGCCTGGGATAATCGGAGTGATGCAGGCCATCGAGGCGGTGAAGCTGATTGTGGGAATCGGTGAGTCTCTGGTAGGCCGACTGGTGCATTTCGATGCGTTGAAAATGAAGTTCCGCGAGTTCAAGGTGCGCAGGGATCCTGCGTGTCCGGTGTGCGGTGAGAATCCCAGCGTCACCGCATTGATCGATTACGATCAGTTCTGCGGCATCCCGCAAGCGCAGGCCGCGGAGGAGGCGGAGCCCCCCGTGCCGGAGATTTCCGTCGAGGAACTGAAAGCGAAAAAGACGCGCGGCGACAAGTTCGTGCTCCTCGACGTGCGTGAGCAATACGAATACGACATCGCCAGGATTCCGGGCTCTCAGCTTATTCCATTGGGCGAGTTGCCCTCGCGCATGAGCGAACTCGATAGCGCCGACGAAATTGTCATCCACTGCAAGAGTGGGATCCGCAGCGCCAAGGCCCTCCGCCAGCTTCAGAAGGCCGGCTTTGCCAAGCTCTTCAATGTCGAAGGCGGCATCAGCGCGTGGGCCGATCGCGTGGATTCCAGCGTACCGAAATATTGACTTGCCGACTCGTGCACAGAGAGTGGATGACGAATGGCTTGGGCTCCTTTGCTGTCCGGTGACGCGTCAGAGCCTTCGAATCGCCGGCGAAGCGGAACTCCTCAAGGCACGCGCGAAGGCCTCGAAGCCGGTTACTGAAGGATTGGTGCGCGAAGATGGAAAAATTCTGTATCCGATCAGTGACGGCATTCCATTGCTGGTCCCCGAGGAGGGTATTCCTCTTTGACTTCCCAGCGATCTCTTAGTTCTCCCTTCTGTTATGACTGAAATCGAAACCCTCCGTCACTCCTGCGCTCACGTGCTGGCCACGGCGATCCTGCGCATCTGGCCGAAGGCGCAGTTTGCCGCGGGGCCTCCGGTTGAGAATGGCTTTTATTACGACGTCGACCTGCCGCACCGGATCACGCCGGAGGATTTTGGCCGGATCGAGGAGGAGATGAAGAAAGAGGTCAAAGCGAACCATCGTTTCGAGCGCCTCGAAGTCTCAAGGGAACAGGCGATCGACCTGGCGCATAAAGGCCAGCTCGCGGCTCTCTCGGAAAGGGCCGAGCCTTCGCGGTTCAAGCTCGATATCGTTCAAAACATTCCGGATGGCGAGGTGATCACGCTCTATCGCAACGGCGACTTTACGGATCTTTGCGCGGGCCCCCATGTTTCGCATACCGGCCGGATCGGCGCCTTCAAACTCACGCACGTCGCCAGCGCCTACTATAAGGGTGACGAACGCAACCCGCAGCTCCAGCGCATCTATGGCACGGCCTTCAAGAACAAGACCGAGATGGACTCCTACTTCACCATGCTGGAGGAGGCCAGGAAGCGCGACCATCGCAAGCTGGGGCGCGAGATGGAGTTGTTCTGTTTCGATGACGATGTCGGCCCCGGCTTGCCGCTTTGGCTCCCCAAGGGTGCCGTGCTCATCGAGGAACTCGAAAAACTCGCGAAGGAAACCGAGTTCGCCGCGGGTTATCAGCGCGTTCGCACGCCGCATATCGCAAGGAAGAGCATGTATTTGTGCAGCGGCCATCTTCCTTATTATGCCGACTCCATGTTTCCTCCCATGGAGCTGACAATGGATGAGGAGACCATGCGGGAGATCGTTCATTTGGAGGATGACCTCCGGCAGACTGACGAGCGGATACGCGAGATCGAGCAACGGCTCGTTCGTCCGGGCGTTGCGCCGGAGGAGACATCCCTCGCCGAGGAAGAACGTGGCTTGGAGCAATGGAAGGCCGGACGCGAAAAAACTCTCCAGCGCATCGAGGAAAAACGCTCTCAATATTCCTACTACCTGAAGGCGATGAATTGCCCGCATCATCACAAGATCTTCGGGGCAGTTCCCCGCAGCTACCGCGAACTGCCTCTTCGTCTTGCCGAATACGGGAACTGTTATCGCTACGAGCAGAGCGGCGAGCTTTTTGGCCTGATGCGCGTGCGTTCGATGCAAATGAACGACGCGCACATCTACTGCACCGAGGAGCAATTCGAGGCCGAATTCAATGCCGTGAACCAAATGTATCTCAAGTATTTCAAGATTTTCGGCATCGAGAAGTACCTCATGCGCTTCTCGACTCATGACCCGGAGAAGCTCGGGCAGAAATTTGTTGGCGAGGCCGATCTTTGGATCAAGACGGAGGACATGGTCCGCAACGTCCTTAACCGCTCGGGCATCAACTACATCGAAGTGCCCAACGAGGCCGCGTTTTATGGTCCCAAGATCGACGTGCAAGTTTGGAGCGCCATCGGCCGCGAATTCACCATCGCAACCAACCAGGTGGATTTTGCCGTGCCGAAACGCTTCGGCCTCACCTACAAAGATCGGGACAACACGGAAAAGACTCCGTTGTGCATTCACCGCGCGCCGCTTGGCACGCATGAACGCTTCATAGGCTTCCTCATCGAGCACTACGCCGGCAATTTTCCGCTCTGGCTCGCACCCGAACAGGTGCGCATCATGACGATCGGCGACGAGGAGCCGCTGGTGGAGTTTGCGAAGAGCGTACACGCGCTACTCCGCTGTCAGGAAGTCCGCGTGGAACTCGATCTCTCAACCGACAAGATCAACGGGAAAATCCAACGGGCCGAATTGCAGAAGGTTCACACCATGCTTGTGATCGGAAAGCGCGATCTGGAGGCCGGCTCGGTAAGCGTGCGTGTGCATGGCAAAGGAAATCTTGGCGGCAAGCCGAGCGCCGAGGTGGTCGCCGATCTTCATGCGGCGATCAAGGAGCGGCGTGGCTAGCAAGCTCGACGCTTTAGCTAGCGGCACTCTCCGAGCGCCGAAAGTGCGTGACAGAGTAAGTCTGCTCGCAATTTCAGATCCCATCTGCCGAATCCGTTGGGCCGCGGTCATCTTCCGGGCGATTGGCTCTGGGGACCTCAAGGCATCCTCAACGGGCACTTCAACCGATCTGTCTGAATGAGTTTGAAGGAAGCAATTTTCGTCCTGAAACAGGCCGCGTGGGAGTGGATGGAGGATCAGGCGCCAACCCTTGGCGCCGCTCTCGCTTATTACACCGTCTTTTCCCTCGCGCCGCTACTGATCATTTCCATCTCGATCGCCGGTCTGGTGTTCGGCAGGGAAGCGGCTCAGGGCCAGATCTTCGACCAACTGCGTGGCTTGCTGGGTGACGAGAGCGGACGGGCGATGCAGACCATGGTGCAGAACGCCAGTGCGGAGCCGGCGACCGGCCTTGCCGCAACCCTCATCGGATTTGCCACGCTTCTCTTCGGCGCGTCGGGCGTCTTCGCGCAATTGCAGGCGTCCTTCAACACAATCTGGGGCGTGCAGCCAAAGCCCGGGCGAGGTGTGCTCGGTCTCCTTCAGGACCGTGTCCTCTCATTCGGCCTGATTCTGGCTGTTGGATTTCTGCTCCTGGTTTCCCTCCTGCTTACGGCCGCCATCGCATTCGTTGGGCATCTATTCGGTGAAAGGGTTCCGGGAATGGAGGTGCTTGCACAGATCCTCAACGCGATCTTCTCGCTGGCTATGATCACGCTGCTGTTTGCGATGATCTTCAAATTTTTGCCCGACGCCCGAATCGCATGGCACGACGTCTGGATCGGCGCTCTCATTACGGCGGCGCTCTTCACCGTCGGAAAATTTGCGCTGGGCCTCTATCTTGGGAAAAGCGGAGTCGGATCGTCCTACGGTGCGGCGGGTTCGTTGATTGTCCTGCTTTTGTGGGTTTACTATTCGGCGCAGATCGTTTTCTTCGGGGCGGAATTCACGCAGGTGTACGCGAATCGATTCGGGTCGCGCGTGGCCCCTTCCAGCAATGCGGTTGCCATAGATAGGCAAGCTTCAAGCTGAGGGCGCAGACGGGTTTTCAGACGCCGCAGCTTTTGGGAATTGACGAACCAAAGGCATTGGAATCCGCGGAAATCCGTGCAATCTGTGGCTTACCGTTATTCATGGAACTCGATCTCGAAGGCAAGCATGCCGCCCGAGCGTACGCCGTTTTGGCTTGCCTGGTCGTCCCGCGCCCTATCGCGTGGGTGACGACCATCAACGCGGAAGGCGTCGTTAACGCGGCGCCTTTCAGTTTTTTCAATGTGCTCGGAGCCAAGCCGCCCATTGTGGGCGTCTGCCCGGGAGATCGGGATGATGGCACGCCGAAAGACACGGCCCTCAACGTCCGGCTGACCCACGAGTTCGTGGTCAATCTCGTCGATGAGGACCTTGCTGAAGCGATGAACCGTACGGCGGCTTCTGTGCCCTACGGAACGAACGAGTTGGAGGCGGCGGGCTTGACGACGCGGGCGTCTTCCGCGGTGCACCCGCCCCGGATCGCGGAATCACCAGCCAGCCTGGAATGCAAGGAGTGGGGAACGTTGCAGATCGGAGACAACCGGCTCATCATTGGATTGGTGAGGCGCGTCCATGTGCGCGACGAATTGATCGATCCTCAGACGCTGCGGATTCGCAGCGAGCTTTTTCACTCGATAGGCCGAATGGCCAGCCCGCATTGGTATTGCCGCACGCGTGACCGATTCGAGATGATTCGGCCCGACTAGGTTCCAGCGCGGTGGTGTGGCTGATCCTCGCCGCAAATTCCACGCGTCCAGCGAAGGAGAGCCCGCAATTTTTCAAGCGCGGCGCGAACCGTCTGCTTGCGCTGCCACGACCTTGACTTGCGCTGCGCGGCAAAGTTTCTCCAGGCGGTCGGTTACTTCGTCGGTAACAATCATGTCGAGGTCGGCAATGTCGCAGACGCGCGCAAAGTCCGATACGCCAACTTTCGTGTGATCAATCGGCAGGATCACGCGTTGGGCCTTTGCGACCACAGCAGCCTTCAGCTGTGCCTCCGAGAGGTCCGACACCGTCACGCCGGTTTCCGAGAGACCGCTGGCCCCAATGAACGCCGTGCTGATCGCAAATTGCTTGAGGTTCTCCGTGGTCAAGGGACCGATCAGACAATCGCTGATCCGGCGTAATTGGCCCCCGATGAGAAGGTGACTTACGCCGGGCAGGTCTGCGACCGCCCCCGCAATGGATGGCGAATCGGTCAGTACCGTCAGACGCAACCCGGAGGCGGCGAGCGCCTGCGCGATCTGATGAACCGTCGTGCCACTGTCAAAAAATACCGCTTCTCCCGGCGAAAGAAGCTGGACGCAAGCCTTCGCGATCAGGCGCTTGGCTTCCGCGTTTTCCGCGATCCGGCTGGCCATGGCCTGCTCGACGGGAGGGCGGACGCTTATGGCGCCACCATGGGTGCGCTTGAGCAAGCCCCGCTGCTCCATGAGGGTCAGGTCCTTGCGGACTGTTGGCTCGCTGACTCCGAAAAGCTCGGTGAGTTGCGCAATGCGCACCTTTCCGCGCGTGGTCACCATCTCCGCAATGCGCTCCTGGCGCTCGTCAGGAAAGCTCGCACCCTCATTGGAGGCGATTTCGTCTGTCATCTGCTTTGGTCGTATACCACGGATTTTTTTAAAGTTAGCTCCAGTTTTCCGTCTATTTGCGTTTTGTAAAAACAAAGCAATGCTATAAAGAGTAAAAGCAAGCAAATCACAATTAAGCGAAACAACAACCGATGAAGTTACTGCGCGGCGCCCGGTGCGACTTAAGTTGGCATATCCCAAGGCGGCGGCGCAACGCACATGAAAACAGCACTGATCACGGGAGCCAATAAAGGAATCGGTTACGAAGTTGCCAGACAGCTGGCCGCCAAAGGATTTCACGTTTTTGTCGGGTCCCGAAATCCTCAGAAGGGCCAGGAGGCGGCCGAAAAGCTGAAAAGAGATGGAGGTGCCGCGACGTTCGTTCGACTCGACGTCTCGGATGCCCAAAGCATCACGGATGCCGTGCATGCGATTTCCGAGGTTGCGGGCCATCTGGATGTGCTGGTCAATAACGCGGGAATTCTTCTCGAAGAAGACGCGGCGATCGCCCAACTCAGTGCTGACACCGTCAATAAAACGTTTCAAACAAATACGCTGGGCCCGCTTCTTGTGACGCAGACCTTCCTGCCTTTGCTCTTGAGGAGCAGTGCGCCGCGCGTTGTCAATGTCTCGAGTGGTGGCGGCCAGCTCAGCGAGGGCATGGGCTCATGGGCTCCCGCCTATTGCCTTTCAAAAACCGGGCTCAACGCGGTGACCGCCCTTTTCGCGGCAGCCCTTCCAAACGTCGCCATCAATTCCGTGTGCCCCGGCTGGGTGCGCACGGACATGGGAGGCGCCAGCGCGACGCGTTCCGTTGAGGAGGGAGCCGATACAATCGTGTGGCTTGCGACCGACTCCCCCCAGGAACTCACCGGCAAATTCCTGCGGGACAGAAATCAGATCCCGTGGTGAAATAATCTCGAATCCGGCTTGACGATCCCGGCAACAGTTCCGGAAGGGAATCGCTGAGACCGGACCCCACTATTGTTTCGACCGATCCCATCAATCAGCCATGGAGAAAAGCATAGCCGGCCTTCACCACGTCACCGCCATCGCGAGTGACCCGCAACGCAACCTCGACTTCTATGTCGGCCTGCTCGGGATGCGTCTCGTCAAGCGGACGGTCAACTTCGATGACCCGGGCACCTATCACTTTTACTTCGGGGATGCTCTTGGCACGCCGGGGACGATCCTTACGTTTTTTCCCTGGCCGGGCGCGCATCGTGGCGCTCGCGGGACTGGTGAAGTCACGGCGACGGCGTTTGCGATTTCAGCGGCCTCCGTCGGCTATTGGCTGGAGCGCCTGAAGGAACATCATGTCAGCGCGGAGCGGGCGCCTCATCGCTTTGGCGAGGAGGTCATCCGCTTTGCGGATCCTGACGGGATGATTCTCGAGCTTGTCGCGACGAGCGGTTCCGAGGACATCCCGGCATGGACGGAAAGCCCGGTGCCGCCGGAACATTCGCTTCGCGGATTCCATAGCGTATCCGCGGCGATCGAAGGATACGAACGCACCGCAAAGCTTCTCACGGAAAGCTTCGGCTATCGGCTGGTCCAGGAAGAAGGAAATCGCTTTCGCTTCGCGGCGCAGGGTGGCGCCAGCGCGGGAAGACTGATGGATCTGGTTTGTCTGCCCGATGGCAGACACGCCGGCGGAGGGGCCGGCAGCGTTCACCACATCGCATTCCGCGCTGAGAGTGATGCGGATCAACTCGCCTTGCGGGCGGAGATCGTAAGTCTTGGCTACAACGTCAGCCCGGTGATGGATCGCACCTATTTCCACTCGATCTATTTCCGCGAGCCCGGCGGAGTCCTCTTCGAAATCGCCACCGATCCGCCCGGCTTTACTTTGGATGAATCCGCGCAAGAACTCGGCGCGCGTCTTTGTCTCCCGCCCTGGATGGAGAAAGCGCGCGCGCAGATTCAGGAGATCCTGCCGCCGATCACGCTGCCAGCCAGGGCCGGCGGCTGAAGGACCGTTCGTGCCCTGTCTGCCGTGGACGGACGACACAACCGGACGCGTGACAGTTGCCCTAATGAAATCGGTCGCGTCCGTGCGGCCGCATGAGATCAAGCGCCGGACCGATCGGCACAATGCGCGTCGGGTTGATATCGTCGTGCGTGATGTAGTAGTGCCGTTTGATGTGATTGAAGTCCACTGTCCCGGCAATCCCGGGTTGCTGGTAGAGGTCACGCATGTAGGCGTCGAGATTGGGATAATCGACGATGCGGCGGAGATTGCACTTGAAATGGCCGTGATAGACCGCATCGAAACGCACGAGCGTGCAGAAGAGGCGCCAGTCGGCTTCGACGATGCGCTTGCCCAGCAGATACCGTTGCGCTGACAAGCGCGCCTCCAGTTCATCAAGTGCAGTGAACAGCGGGCGGCAGGCCTTTTCGTAGGCGCTCTGCCTCGTCGCGAAGCCGGCCTTGTAGACCCCATTGTTCACGTACTCGTAGACGAAGGACGAGATCCTTGCGTGCTCTGTCTCCACGTCCTTGGGGAACAAATCGACCGAGCGATTGCCGAACTCGTTGAATGAATCATTGAAAATCCGGCAGATGTCGTCCTCGGAGTTATTGACGATCCGGCGGGTTTGCCTGTCCCAGAGCACGGGGACGGTGACACGTCCGTCGAAGTGCGGATCTGTCACGGCATAGGCCTCTCTGAGGAAGTCAAATCCGTTAACCGGATCGCGGCTGTAACCCGGTCCATCGCGGAATGCCCAGCCCCGCTCATCGCGCACAGGGTCAACGACCGTGACGCCTATGGCGCCTTGCAAGCCCTTCAATTCTCGCACAATCAATGTCCGGCTCGCCCACGGACAAGCCAGCGAGATGTAGAGATGGTAGCGTCCCTCAACAGCAGGGTAAGGCGTCGATCCGTCCATGGAGATGAGGTCGCGAAACGCATCATCCTGTCGATCGAATTCTCCCTCCTCCGACTGCTCCTTTGGAAACTGGGCTTGGGTTGGCATGAGGGAACGTATCTCATTCTGAAAGAAGGGAAAGTCCACGCCAAATTCTTCGCGTCCCGAAGCGGCATCCAATCATCCGTCCCGCGAGCCAGGGAGTGAAAGAAGGAATGGCCCGCAAACGACGACCGCAAAATCCCGGGCCATTCACTCGCCAACGGCACGCACTCACGAACGATTTCGAAAGGTCTGTCACAACTTTTCAGTTTAGAAATGACAAACCCGCCAGGTTCGCGATAACGAAGTAAAGCAAAGCGAACACCATAGAAAACTATGCGAAGAAGACCAGTCTACTAAGTTTAGATCAAAAGCCGTCGTCCGCGCCCCGGCACGATAACGTCCCATAAGGAACGCCCTGCCGGCAAGTACGGACGGCCGGGCGCGCAGGATGTTCCTCCCCAGGGCATAACGACAATCCACGGCGGGCTCCGCCCTCCGATCGATTGTAAACGACACGGACGGGGTGAAAGGTCACGCGGCTCGGAAAGCGGCGAATGACCAGGGGCGGCAGCTTACAAGCTAATATTGCGGATGACTCCACAGGGAGTGCGGGGAGACATCAACCCTATCCAATTTCGAAGCGAGCAGAGGCAGCGTGGTTCAGAAAGTTAAGAGGTTACGGATAAGCCGGTTGACGCGCACAGACCGAACGCTATCCGCGAAGATGCGCCCTTATCCGCGCTCTCCCGGTCCTGTTTAGGACATAACCCCTGAGTTCCGATGAGCGTCTTTCATCGCCACGTCCTCTCGCCTTCTCCCCTTGCACGCTTCAGCGCGTTCAGGGAAGTTGCCCGCGCCGCGCTTCTTAAGGAAACCCGCTATCGCGCGGAGGACATTTGCCGGTTCGCCTTGCTGACCTCCGATGCGGTTGTCGTTCTCGGCACGCTCATGCTCGCCTTTTACATAAGGTTCGACTTTCTCGGCAGGACCCTGCCGCCCGAATCCTTCCTTGCGCCGTCCGCCGGACCCGGCCTTCCCAGCTATGCAGGAACCATCGTCTTTGGAGGCGCGCTCCTTCTCTTCATCCAGTTCCTGGACGGCGCATACCAGACACGGACTCTTCTTCGATTCCGCCGCTCCTTCGGTCTAATCATCAAATCCTTGCTCGTTTGGGTGGTCGCCTACCCCGGAATCTCCCTGATCCTCGAGCTTGATGAACGTCTTAGCAGAGTTTACGTGGTCATATCATTCGGCCTGCTTTTGCTTTTCTTATCACTCTCGCGTTTTGCAGTGCATCGGATTGTTTTAAAGACGGGAATCAGTGCAGCATGCCGTCAACGCATTCTGTTCGTGGATTGGACCGATCAAACCGCAAGAATCGCACGAGCCGTCCTCCGCGACACATGCAACCCGTACGAACTGGTCGGATGTGCTCCGAATATTAAGAACAGGTTTACGTCCCAGCCGCCCGAGGAGATCCCCGCTCTCGGCAGCTACCAGGAAATTAGTACTCTGTGCGAGAAGGGTCTCGTCGACATCGTAATCCTCGCGGATGGACGGCTCAACGAGGACGATGTCCTTCGCCTCGCGCGTGAGTGCGAAAAGAGTCTCGTTGACTTCATGGTAATCCCCTCGGGGTTCCAAATTCTCATCTCCGGTCTGGAGCTTGCCACGATCAGTGGTGTGCCCGTCCTGGGAGTGACGAAACTCCCGCTGCACCATCCCGTCAATTGGGCGCTCAAGCGTTCCCTCGACGTGATTGGCGCTCTGATCGGACTCCTCCTCAGCGCACCAATCATTTCGGTCCTCGCCCTGCTCGTGTATCTGGAGTCCCCCGGGCCGGTCTTCTACCGCCAGGTCCGTGTGGGCCGTCGCGGGAGGCTCTTCAGGATCATAAAGATCCGGAGCATGAAGCTCGATGCTGAGAAGGAATCCGGCGCGCGCTGGGCTGCGAAGGATGATGATAGGAAGCTGAGACTCGGGGCCTTCATGCGCCGATGGAATCTCGACGAGTTGCCACAGTTCTGGAATGTTCTAAGAGGCGATCTCAGCCTTGTTGGACCCCGGCCCGAACGGCCGGAGCTTATTAAACAGTTTCGCGAACGGATTCTCTATTATAACGCCCGGCACAACATAGTTCCAGGCATGACCGGCTGGGCTCAAGTCAACGGCCTGCGAGGCGACACCGACCTCGGCGAGCGAATCCGCTGCGATATCTACTATATCGAGAATTGGAGCCCCATACTGGACATTCAAATCATGCTCCTGACTTTCTTCCGTTGGGAAGGAGCGTACTGACTTCATGGCTTTCTCCTCCTCCACAGACCCTTCTGCTTAGAGATACGTTTAGTAACAGCCCAGGAAAGGTTCCGATAACACGCAAAACCGGAGGCCGACTCAGCGGCACACGTTATGCTATCAAGCAGAAGTTCGTATCAACCTGTAAGAACAGACATATGATTAGGACCAACTCCTTAGCAGATCCCGGACTTTCCAGCCATATTCCCGATCGGGCGCAGCCCGGGCAGAATCTGGCTCAAAACGGCGAAGGCGGGTCTTTTCGTTCTCATCGTGGCGGCTGCCTGCGACGGCCGTGCCGACGGGCCGGAACCTCCTTCGACCGGACGCACGACTTATCTGATTCGGCGTGATGACATGGTGAACGTCAAGGTCTTTCAGGAGGATGATCTTCTGACTGACGCGCGTGTTTCCGCGGGAGGATCGATCAAAATGCCGTTGATCGGAGACATCGTCATTGCCGGAAGATCGCCAGACGCGGCCGCTCGCAGCATTCAGGACGCGCTGGCGAAAACATTTCTCGTCGACCCGCAGGTTTCCTTGACGGTGATCGCCTACGCAAAGCGCAGCTTTACGGTTCTGGGAGAGGTGCAGAAGCCGGGCGTTTACGACATACCCGATCTGCAGGAAATAAGTCTCCTGACAGCCGTCGGATATGGGAACGGTTATACAAAGATGGCTGACCCTTCGAATATCCGCGTCAAGCGAATCGTCGACGGAAAGTGTGTAATCTTTAAGCTGAACGGCAGGAAGATGGCCAACGACAGCAGCGCGTTCGGCATTCGTCCCGATGACGTCATTATTATCGGCGAGCGTTTATTGTAACGGCTATGACCGATAGCTCGCAAACACCTTCCCAGGACAACAAGTCTTTCGACTACGCCGGCCTGCTCGAAGTCATTCGCGAGAGATGGTGGCTGGTGCCTCTCTGCCTGGTCTTGTCCCTGGCTTTGGGGATCCTTTATATCGTTGTCACGCCTAAATCGTACCTTTCACAAACGGTTGCGGAGGTCGAGCAGAGCGCGACGAAGGTCCTCAACGTTCAGGATCTAATCAGTGAGGACCTCAAGCAGGACCAGGTGCTGAAGACAATTGAACAAAACCTCGTGAACGGTGAGGTTCTGCAGGCCGTCATCGCGCAACTCAAACTCACGCCGCGCGACCTCGGGTTGGGGGCCAAGCAGGACGGCGATTACCTGGAAGGAGAGCTTTCGGATGCCTTGCGCAAGATGGTGTCGGCAAAGCTGAAGCGCGGAACCCGCTTAATCATCGTCAGCGCAGAGAGCACGGATCCAAATATTGCGCAGAGTATCTCAGGGACACTTGTCGCCAAATACATTCAATTGAACCTCGACCAGCGAGTTGGGATCGCCAGCCAGGCGAGCGACTACCTATCCGAGGAAGCGATCAGGGCGAAAGCCCGAATCGATTTGGCCGAGGAAGCGGCGCAAGAGTACAAAAACGCTCATCCGGGCGTTCCGCTCGACGACACGGCGCAATTCATTGGAGACAGGATGCTGGTCCTGGTCAACAAGGTCAACGATGCCCGGCAGACCCGAATCCGCCTCGAGGCCGACAATGCGCAGGTGCAAAAGATTCTCGCGGAAGGTGACCGGGCCGAGCAGGCGAACAAACTCCTCGGGGTGCAAAGTCTGGCAAACGATCCCAACGTCCTTCAACTGCAGAAAGGCTTGACGGAAGCAACGGCGGAATTTGAGTCGCTCAAGCGTCGATACCTTCCCGCCCACCCCATTTTCAAGCGGGAACGAACCAAGCTCGAGCGGCTCGAAGCCTCCCTGAATGCGGCCGTGGTTCATGCCGCCCTCGGACTGGGCACCGCTCTGAACGCGGCGCGCGAAGCGGAGGACAAGTTTCAACAGTTGCTCAAAGAGGAGCGCAAAGAGAAAGAGGAGAACGATAGCCTTACGATCCCTTATGATTCGCTGATCCGCATGGTTCAGCAGAGCCGTGAGTTCTATGACTCGATCCGGCAGCGACTCCGGGAAACCGACGCGACCGCCAGCATCAACGACAACAGGATTCGCATCGTGAGCCCGGCGGATTTGCCCTACAAGGCGAACAAACCCAAGCGCGCCCTCGTCCTCGCCGCGACCGGACTCCTTGGCTTGTTGCTTGGCCTGGCTGCGTGCGCGGCTCTTGCGTTCGCAGATCAATCTCTCAGGACAGTGGATCAGACGGAGGAACTGCTGGATCTGCCTGCGCTGGGGGCAATTCCCGTGAGAGCGAAGACGCGCCAAGGGAGATCAGATGCTGATCTCCAGTGAGCCGGACGAGATTCTGGCGGAATCCTTTCGCACGCTGCGCGCCACACTCTGCATGTTAAGCGGAGAGAAGGCGGGCGCGAGTTTTCTGTTCACAAGCAGCATCCCGAGCGAGGGAAAAACCTTTTGCTCCGCCAATTTCGCCATCTCGCTCGCGCAGCTTGGACGGAAAACTTTACTCGTCGATGCGGACTTGCGGCTCCCCGCCCTGGAACCGCTCTTTTTCAAAGATCGCAAGCCGAACGGTCTCGGGACTCTTTTAACGGGTGGCGCGAGTGTGGCCGAATGCTATTTTCCGACACCGGTCGCGAATCTCTTTCTCATGCCTTCTGGAAAGCGGCTCGAAAATCCCGCGGAGACTCTCGCCAATAGCGACTTCCCGGCACTTGTTGCCGAAATGCTGGCCGAATTCGACGCGATCGTGTTCGACACCGCGCCCGTCCACGCCGTAAGCGATACGCTTCTTATCTGCAAACACGTTGATGCTGTTTGCCTTGTGGTTCGCGCGGCGAAGACTCCTGCCCGGGCGGTCAGTCAGGCGGCCCAGAAGCTATTGAAAGCGAATGCGCCGTTGATCGGATTCGCAATGAATTGCCTCAGGCTGAACAAATCCGCGTACTATTATTCCTATACCGACGAGTATTTGAAGGGTTCTCATCGAAAGGCCCACGCAACGGCTTAGAAGCGCCGCAATCTGAGAATAGCCTCGGCAGTATAAGGAGACGACCGGTTCCTGCGCGCGCATCGTCAGCAACGTCAAAAGCGTCCGGGTTCCAGATATCGCCTATGAAAATCGCATTAATAACGGGAATTACAGGACAGGATGGCTCCTACCTTACCGAACAGTTGCTTGACAAGGGTTACGTCGTCCATGGAATGCTCCGCCGCTCGAGCAGCTTTAATACAGGAAGAATCGATCATTTGTATCGAAACGAGGAGATCCTTGACCAGACCCTCTTCCTTCATCACGGAGACCTGACCGACTCCAGCAATCTCAATCGCCTGTTAGAGAAGATCGGGCCGGATGAAATATACAATCTCGGTGCGCAGAGCCACGTAAAGGTCTCGTTCGATGTGCCGGAATATACGGGCGAGGTGGACGGCATGGGCACCTTGCGCTTTCTCGACGCAATCAAGGAGACAGGCCTTAAAGACAAGACTCGCTTCTATCAAGCCTCCACCAGCGAGCTCTACGGGAAAGTCCAGGAGATTCCCCAAACGGAGAAAACGCCGTTTTACCCGCGTTCGCCCTACGCCGTCGCGAAACTCTACGGGTTCTGGACCATCGTCAATTATCGAGAGGCGTATGGCATCCATGCGTCTAACGGAGTTCTCTTCAATCATGAATCGCCCCGCCGGGGCGAAACATTCGTCACGCGGAAGATTACTCGCGCCGCCGGCCGGATCAAGGAGGGGCTCGAAGAGTCCCTCGTCATGGGCAATATCGACTCCAGACGCGACTGGGGTTACGCTCCGGAGTATACCGACGCCATGTGGAGAATGCTTCAGCAGGACAAGCCGGATGACTATATTTGCGCAACCAATGAAACACATTCCGTCCGGGAGTTCATTGATCACACATTCAAGCATCTGGATATGGAATTGGAGTTTCACGGAAGCGGCGCTAATGAAGTCGGGGTCGCGAAAGCGGATGGCAAAGTGCTCGTTAGGATTGATCCCCGATACTATCGCCCAACCGAGGTGGATCTCCTCATCGGGGACTATAAGAAGGCGACGCGGACTTTTGGCTGGGTGCCCAAGACTCGCTTCCACGAACTGGTAAAGATCATGACCGACGCCGACCTCGAGTTGGCACGCCGCGAACGGGCCTTCGCCTCCACGGTCGGCGGCCGCCCGGCCTAGCGTCCGAAATCGAATTCACCGAAAGGCCGCACGATTGAGCAAGCTGGGCAAGTTGTCGGGCGCGGTGGGGAGCCGAGCGCTGATTGCCCTTGCTCTCGCATTTGCCTCTTCCTTTTTTCAGACATATGCGACTGAGTGGTATGTTTCCACAGAGGGAAATGATAGCTGGTCCGGTCGACTCTCGGAGCCAAATGCAAAGGGAACTGACGGCCCGTTCGCGTCGTTGTTGCGCGCGAGGGACGTCCTTCGGCATGCGCGGCCTCCCAAAGCCGTTCGCATCAGGTCCGGCACCTACGAAATCCCCAAGGGATTTGTTTTGAACGCGGAAGACTCGGGAACCGCAGAAAACCCCGTCGTCTGGAGCGCCTTCGAAGGGGAAAAGCCGAGACTGATCGGCGGTCCTCGCATCTCGGGGTGGAAGATGTGGAAGAATAACATCTGGATGTGTGATCTCACGTCCCAGAATATCACCGAGATTTCCGACCTCTATGTGAACGGAGAGCGCCAGGTCCTCGCCAGATACCCGAACCTGGACCCCTCAGATCCCGTGGGAGGTGGGTGGGCCTATGTAGCGGGAGATCCAGTCCCGATGTACGAAAAGCGCGCCAGCGACAGCAAAACTAGCTTTCAAACCGAGCCGGGCGATTGGAGGCACTGGGCTCGACCGCAAGAGGCCAGAGTATTCGTCTTTCCTCGATTCAACTGGTGGAACAACATTTTGGATGTCAAGGACGTTGACCCGGCCGGACGTCTTATCTACGACCAGTCACGAGGCGAGCTATGCCCTCAGGCCGGGAGATCGATATTACTTCGAAGGTCCCTATCGAAGAACTCGATGCTCCACGGGAGTGGGCCTACGACAAGCGGGAAAAGCTTCTGTACTTCATGCCGGACCAACCGCTTTCCAACGCCGACGTTTTCGTGCCCACCACGCGAAACGTCATCTCTCTCCGGCAGGGCGTCCATCACGTGATCCTTCAGAATTTGTCCATGGAATGTGCAACGGGCTCTGCTGTGCGCTTTGAGCAGACCGCGCATTGCCGGCTTCTTGATTGTCGGATCAGGAATATCGGGAACTATAGCAGCACCGCGGTTGTCGTGCAGGAGGGCGCGGACAACGGGATCAGCCATTGCGAAATATCCGACGTTGGCGGCAGCGGAATCGCCTTATCGGGTGGCGATATCCAAACGCGTCCCCATCCTCTCATTTCGTGGAGAGTTGCGATATCCACAATGTAGGCGTCCGTTATAAGCAGGGCGTTGGAATCGCTCTTTCCGGCGTTGGCCAGCGGGTCTCTCGCTGCCTTCTCCACCATATGCCCCGGTTCGCGATAATTTTTGGGGGAAACAATCAGACCATCGAGTACGATCACATTCACGACGTTGTGTTGGAGACGGAAGACGCCGGCGCCGTCTACTCCGGAAGCCGGGATTGGATTAACGCGCGCGGCAGCGTGATTCGCTGCAACTACATCCATGACATTCCGGGCTTCGGTTTTGATGGAAAGGAATGGCGCTCGTCCTACAAGGCTTGGGGAATCTACCTGGATGATAACGCCGGAGGAGTGGATGTGACGGGAAACATTGTGGCGAAGTGTGGCGAAGCCCTGCTGCACGGGCATAGCGCCCGAGATTGCCATATAGAGAACAATATCTTCGTCAACGGCGGAAAATATCAGTGGGAGTTCAACGGTTGGACCGCGTCGAGTGAAATGTGGAACAAGTTCCTGCCCGCTATGAAGGTCGGTTACGATTCCGTTGTCGGCGAACCGGAATGGAAGCGCATGAGGGGAATGGACGTCCCCCCTGAGAGGATTCCGGACTCCGCGGGCTGGGTAATGTCGGGAAACGTGATAGCGAGAAATATTTTTCTCTGGGATGGGACGCAAGCGATCGCGCTCCGAGCCAAGGCGTTCAGTACGGCCAGGAATCGTTGTGACCGCAATCTTTACTGGAATGGAGGCAATCCGCTAACGGTCGAGACGGAGTCTGAGGGTGGAATGAATGTCGTTGACTGGCAAAAGTGGCAACAACTGGGGGCCGATCAGAATAGTTTGGTTGCGGACCCTCAGCTCTCTTCGCCCGGGACGGGTGATTTCCGGCCTAAGCCAAACTCCCCCGTCTGGAAGCTCGGCTTTCGGCCCATTCCGTTCGAGGAGATTGGCCCCGGATACCAGTCGAATGGACCCTTGGGCCATTGATGCCATCGAGACCTGTCTCGCGGCTGCGAAAACGCGACGCGTCCCGCCCGGACATCCGATTGCCGGATCTCTTGGCGGTCGGAGTGAGATCTGAAATTGTGATCGTTCCGACCCTTAACCCGGCGCCGCAAACACTCCCCAGTCAGACTCAACGTGAATTTCAGAGGCTGCAAACGTGAAGGCCGAGCATCGAAAACGACGCATTTTGCTGGCCGTAAAGACGTCACTGCTTGCCAAAGGCGCGACCATGTTTTTGCAGCTCGCGGTAATGCCCCTTGCGATTCGAAGGCTTGGCTTGGATCTGTATGCTGTTTACTCGATCGTAACTTCATTCCTATTTTTGATTTACATCTCGGAGTTTGGGATCGGCCCCCGTCTCATCCGAACCCTGTCCGTGGCGGAAACCCGTGGCGATAGGAAAGAGCAGCAGGTCGCCTTTTCGACCGCCTTTCTGCTCGTTGCATCCGTCGGACTTGCAGCGGCTATCCTTCTCAGCATTGCATCCCAAGTTGTCCCGGCCACGTGGATCGCCGGACCAACCCAGCATGTTTACGTTTCAACAATAAGACAATGTGTCCCGGTGGTTTGTCTCCTGGGTCTCGTTCAGCTTCTGGCAAATGTCGTTCAGCGGGCTCAGGCTGGATTTCAGGAACTCCATATTTACAATCTGGTGGGTGGTTTAGGGAACGTCTTGATGAGCCTCGGGATCCTCATTTTCCTTTGGCTTCCCACCTCCGTTCTGTCGCTCATACTCTGTCTCTACGGAAGTCAGAGTCTGGCCCTCGTTGGCAACATGGTGGGCTTTTTCTGGCGTCGTCCCTGGATCGTACCGAAGCTATCTTTCGTTGACCTTGCGAAAGTCCGCTCCTTTTTGAATGAGGGAATTCAGGTATCCCTCAATCAGTCGATTGTGCCATGGATCCAGCGTGAGTTCACGAAGATCTTACTCTTCGGACTAGCCGGAGCTGCCGTTGCAGCGCAGTTCAGCATTTGCGTTCAACTCACCACCTTCATGAGCGGGGTCATTGTGATGCTCACAGCGCCCCTCCTCGGAGCCATCTCCGACGCGGTCTCTCACCATGACTTGCGTTGGATTAAGTCGTCACTCCGTCGCTTGCTTGCGACGACGCTTGCGTATACCATCGCACTATTAATAATCTTCCCTGCCTTCGGACCACACCTGATCGTATCGTGGCTCGGACCCCAAGCGCAGTTCACGCCTGACCAGCTATTTGTATTGGTAATCTACTTCGGCATAGCAGCATTTAAGCAGATTCTCTATGTCTTCATCGTCAGCATAAGATTTGAGGGCCTCATAACTGTCATGTCGCTTGCCGAAGTGACGTTAGGACTTCTGCTGATATCAAATTACGGACAGTTAGGCCTGACGTTTACCTTGTGGGTGCTAGCGCTGCTCAATATTCCCTCCGCACTCGTCGCCTTTCCCCTCCTCTTTCAAAGAGCATTTAGAGACTGCCTGGTTATGAAGCCTGTATGACACCACTGCGAATCAAAGTTGGCCAGGGTTGCTACGTGCTCGGCAGCATCGTTGTTAGCGGAAACCCAGGCGCTTTGGCCGCTGGAGGTGAGACCGTGCGCCTCGGAACTCTTGTCCTGGGAATACTCCTTGTGGTATTGTCGTGTGTATGCCTGTCTTCCATGAGCGGGGACGAACTTCTTCTGGTTCTCGTGACGTGCTCTCCGCTTCCGCTCATTGAGTTGCTTGTACTGTTGCAACACGAGACGGGTCCCGACACGGCTCCCGCATTTCGGCTGATCTGTTACCTTTATTACATTGCCGGCGCCCTGATCGCGACATCGTTGCGAAGGGGCGACGCTCCGAGTGTGATGCTTTTGATATGCGGTATTGTTGCCGCGTGCGTGCTTTCCATTGGTTACCTGGTATTCCTAAGCAGTACACAGCTCTTACCGGGCCGAAACACGATCGACGACGAGGCCCTGCATCCGGTTGGCGTGGCGTGTTCCTTCAGTCTGATCGTCGTTACTTGTTTAGGGATCCTGTTTAATGCGACTACCGGCGTGGTAAAGCTTCTCTGCTTGCTTGCGATGATATCGGGACTGGGATGTGTAATTTTCACCGGTTCGAG
Source organism: uncultured Verrucomicrobiae bacterium (assembly GCA_963763735.1). Taxonomy (GTDB): domain Bacteria; phylum Verrucomicrobiota; class Verrucomicrobiia; order Chthoniobacterales; family Terrimicrobiaceae; genus DASTFP01. The sequence goes on from CAVXQK010000008.1 coordinate 54,219, forward strand.
GGGCGCGATGCTTTCGCTCTTCATAACAATCGGCTTTTCCTTCTTTGTCCGCATGAGATTCGGGGGAAGGCTCGCTGCCTACACGCACCCAGGCGCCATACTCAAAATGGCTTCTGGAGCGCTCATACTGTTCGCAGTGTGTGTTTTGTTTCGTGAAACGCTGGAACCGCAGCTCGAGTATGTGGAGAATCGCTTTACCGAGTACGCTGACACTGGTTCCGATGTCTCAATGGAACAGCGGGCACAACTGAGAAGCGACTACCTGGATCACCTGGGCGAGTGGTGGGTTCTGGGCTACTATGGGTATGACGGGACCTATCCACACAATATTGTTTTCGAGGCGTGGCTTCGGTTTGGCCTCTTCGGATTGGCAATGTGTGCGGGCGTTGTCGTCGCAAGTCGTAAACTTCTATCGATGGCGCGTTTCCACCCCGGCACTTGCGTTCTATCAGTGATTAGCTTGCAGGGATTGTTTACGCTCATAAGTGCACAAACGAGTCTGAGTCTTGAATTCCAGAGAACGCTGTGGGCGGCGTGCGGGGCCGGCATAACATTAGTTGCCATTGGAAAGTGTAAACACGCGCGGAGCATGCAGGAGGCGCGGGGCAGTGTCGGTCGAAGAGGGTCAGGACGGGTGATTATGCGATAGGGTCTCACCATTGTGCGGGGTTTTAACCGGCACGGTGCGCGTCGTCGCCGAGAGTACGAGTGGAGGGCGACGGCAATGGCCGTTCCGCGGCGGATCTAACAGGCCTCGCAGAAGGTTCTCAAACAGGTATGAAAATATGAACATAAGCGTTTTCGGATTGGGTTATGTAGGCTGCGTCGGAATCGGGTGCCTCGCAAAAAGGGGCCACTCTATGCTGGGCGTGGATCCTCAAGCTTCCAAGGTCGACTTTATCAATCGCGGCAAGCCGACCATAATCGAGAAGGACATCGACGGTCTCATCTCCAAACAGCATGCGGCAGGTCTCATCGCCGCCACGCAGGACGGAGCAGACGCCGTCCGCCGAACGGAGATTTCCTTTATTTGTGTTGGCACACCCTCCACGCCTGACGGACACTTGGATCTCGGCGCAGTCTGCAAGGTCGCGGAGGATATCGGCAAGGCTCTCAGGCAGAAAAGCTCCCGCCATCTTATCGCGATTCGCTCCACGGTGCTTCCGGGAACCACCGATTCGGTAGCCGAGATCATCTCCCGGGCTTCTGGACGCCTGGCAGGACTGGACTTCGCCGTGGTAGCCAATCCGGAGTTCCTCCGGGAAGGCACTTCGATCGCGGATTTCGACCATCCTCCTTTTACCTTGGTAGGATCCGAGTGTGAATGGGCCACCGAGACGATCCGGCGAGTTTACGTGGATATTGACGCTCCGTTCGTCGCTGCCGCCCCTAGAGTCGCAGAGGTAATGAAGTATATCTGTAATAGCTACCACGCTCTTAAGATTTGTTTCGCCAACGAGGTTGGAAACATCTGCAAGAAGCTTGAAATCGATTCCCATGAAGTTATGGATATTTTCTGTGGCGATACCCATTTGAACATTTCCAGGGCCTATTTGAAGCCCGGCTTTGCCTATGGGGGCTCTTGCCTGCCCAAAGATCTCAAGGCGCTACGCACCATCGCCCACGACAACTACCTGCAGACGCCAGTGCTCGAAAGCATTGAGCGGAGCAATGAGCTTCAGAAGGAACTCGTGTTTAACCGAATTGTCGCGCTTGGCAAGCGGAAGGTCGGTTTTGTGGGGCTGGCATTCAAAGCAGGCACTGACGATCTTCGCGGAAGTCCGATCGTCGATGTCATCGAGCGCCTTCTCGGCAAGGGATTTGCCATCCGCATTTACGATCCTCTCGTCCATGTATCGCGGCTTACCGGGGCGAACAGAGAGTTTATACTCAATAAGATACCGTATATATCGCGCTTCATTACCGATCAGCTTGGCAGCGTGCTTTCTCGATCAGACCTAATAGTAGTCCTCAACGATGAACCCGGCCTTGAAGACTCGCTGATGTCACTGGGGAGAAGCAAGACAGTCCTCAACCTTACACATCTCAACCTGTCGGCGCTCGCCGATGTAACCACAATGAATCGCCTGGATTCAGCACACTCGTACACGGCCCATGACCTCATTGCATCCTAGAATGTTCCAACGCCTTCAACAGAAGGAATGACCATGGCCTTCATTCCCGCACAGCGCCCGCTTGGAGCGATCAGCTCAATCATCCGCTCCGTCGTCCGGACAATGCGATTTGCCGCACTCCGATGGAAACCCGGCCAGACTGCGAGGATCGACTTCGGTCGAAATGTCCTCATCGGGGCGGGCTGTCGAATCCTTTCCCCAACGAGCTTCCGCGTTGCTGACGGAGTACTCATTGCGCGCGACTTCGTTGTGGAAACCGATGCGGATATCGGTCCGGGTACATTGATCTCGTCGTCTGTGTCGTTCGTAGGAAATGACCATGAAATTGACGTTCCCGGCGTCACAGTGTTCAACGGGCGGAGGTTGCCGCCCTCAACGATCATTCTGGAGGGCGACAATTTCGTTGGTTTCGGCAGCATTGTTATCGGAAACCGTCGAATCGGAAGAGGCGCGATCATAGGAGCTGGGTCCGTAGTCACACGAGACGTTCCGCCTTACTCCGTTGTCGCGGGAGTTCCCGCGCGAGAATTGCGAAAGAGGTTTTGCGAATCTAGCTTAATCCCCGATGAAAAATAGTATCACCAAATTTACTTCGCCTGACAGAAGGCACGCCGAACTCGTCTTGCTTCAGACGGCCGTCGGTGACTATCGACAGGCATTTCTCGACGAGCTTGTAGGCCAATTGGGATCGCGTTTCCTGCTCGTCGCGGGCGCGGAATACTTTCCTCCTTCCTACTTCACCCGGGTTTCAGTCCCGGGCAAGCTACTCCTGATTGCGAATCACTTCCTGGCCGCCGGCAAACTTTTGTGGCAAATGGGGCACTTTAGGGTTGCGGTGGGCGCGAAGCGACTGGTTGCCGAGGGGAATCCGCGCATTGTGTCTACCTGGCTAATACTTATCGCTCGGCGCCTGCTCAGGAGGCGGACCATTCTGTGGATGCACGCATGGTCGCGTTCGGGACGGGAAAGCAGAACCAACCTTTTGCGCCGTCTCATGCGCAAATTGGCGGACGCGGTCTTGCTCTACACGCATTCACAGGCGGCGGAGATCCGCCAGGGCAATGAAACTTCGGGTGTTTTCGTTGCGCCGAATTCGCTCTATAGACTTAAAGACATGGTGTTTTGCGACACTTCTCAACGCACCAATTTTATTTATGCCGGTCGATTGATACATGCAAAGAAGCCGCTTCTCCTTCTGGAAGCATTTGAGCGCGCCATTCGAAGTCTTCCTGCGGACGCTCGCCTTATCTTTGTTGGCGACGGACCCGAACGGGCATCACTCGAAGCGACGTCCCGAACCCGCACGTGCAGGGATCGCGTGGAATTTAAGGGCTACGTTCCCGACGGACGTGAACTGGAAGACCTCTATAGCTCCGCCATCGCCAGCGTCTCGCCCGGATATGTCGGACTTTCCGTCACGCAGAGCTTTTCCTACGGCGTTCCGATGATTATAGCAAGAGACGAGCCGCATTCGGCCGAGATTGAGGCCGCGATCGAAGGAGTGAATTGTGTTTTCTTTTCCGGAGACGATGTTGATGACCTCGCACTGATAATGGAGAGATTTGTGAGGGAAAGGGACTTCTGGGGCTCCAAAGGGCCTGCAATAGTGCAACTCTGCCGGGATCGCTATTCGGTTGAGGCAATGGCAAAGGGATTTATTGACTCGCTCGACATTTCGCTGAATTCTGCGCAACAACGTGGCCGGACAGAGCGATCGCCGCATTAGGCACCGAAAGGGCGGAAAGCACGGCGCTTCGCCCCGGCAGAGTGCCGAAAATGGGAATTTTGCGTAGCCTTCGGAATTCAATGGCGGACGGTCACGCCGGACGACTCGGCACCTGATCGCATCGAAACAGGCGGGGAGAGAACCCTGGCTTTAAACAGACGTCCTTCAAATCCGAACTAAGTGACATCCGCAAAACCATCATGACAATAACCTATTTGCCCTCCGGAAACGAATGGCGGAACTACCATCACGTTGTTGAAGGCCTGGTGACGGAGTATGGTGCCCGTAATATCTGCGATGTCGGCGGCGGCGCAAATCCGGTGTTATCGCGGCAATTTCTGACCGACAACCAGTTAGACTGCACCGTCCTGGATATTTCCGGCGCGGAACTTGAGAAGGCGCCGAAGGAGTATAAGACGCTAATTCGTGATATTGAAGCGGAAGACTTCGTCCCAACCGAGCAATTCGATCTCGTGGTAACAAAAATGATGGCGGAGCACGTAAGGAATGGCAGTCTCTTCCATAAGAATACGTTCTCCATGCTGAAACCGGGTGGAATAGCTGTTCACTATTTTCCTACGCTCTATGCGTTGCCTTTTCTCGTAAACAGGCTGATCCCCGAACGCCTTTCATCCCTTTTGCTGGATTTGTTCTCGCCAAGAGACCGCTATCAACTGGGAAAGTTCCCCGCCTACTATAGTTGGTGCTATGGCCCTACTCCTCCCATGCTCAAGATGCTCACCGGGATCGGATATGAGATCGTGCAGTTTAAAGGGTTCTTTGGGAGCGTTTACTATAGGAGAATCCCCATTCTTCGGGATCTGCATAGCGCTTGCACGCGATATTTGGTAAAGCATCCAACGGCTTATTTCACCAGTTTTGCACAGGTTGTGCTGCGAAGGCCTGAGAATGCTTCGGCTGCCAGCGGTTGTTGAGACAGGCCGTGATTCGCAAGGTCAACCGAAGAGCACTCGTGGTGCGTTTCGCGGTTGGACCAGGGCTTCGACTGGGGACAGACCCTGTTCGGAAGCGGGCAGTCAATCCTCCGTGGCGACAAACGAATAAGGCGAGAACCGCGTCACGCTGACCCGGACACTCATAGGGAGCGTGCCACGCGATTCGTGGGACGCGCCGCGGGCATCACCCTGCCGATGACAAAGGAATGAAAGTCTTGCTCATTTCCAATCTGTTCGCGCCCGATGAGCTGGCTGGAGCGGCGCTCTACACGGACCTTGTGCGCTATCTTTCCGAACAGCAGCACGAGGTTCGAGTGCTTTGCACCTTCTCCTACTATCCCGCCTGGAGGCTGCGCGCCGAGGATGAGGGAGTGTCGCTGAGAGACGAAGTGTGGGAAGGCGTTCCCGTAAGGCGGATTTCCATGTACGTTCCGGCGATTCCTTCCGGGATCAAGAGGGTCTTTTCGGATGTTAGCTTCTTTTGTTCGATCCTGCTTAGGAATTTCCGTGATGGCTGGTCACCGGATATCGTCATTACGGCCTCGCCCATGTTTTCACAGTGCGTCGTTCAAAGGCTTCTCTATCTCGGAAGACGAATTCCCCGGATGATCATTGTTCAGGATTTTGTGGTTGATGCCGCCCTGGACCTTGGTTTGTTGAAACTTCCCTTGCTCCCTGGACTTCTCCGTCGCCTGGAGCGCTGGAGTTTCCGCTCCGCGTCAACGCTCAGCACTATTAGTGAGTCCATGCTTGCCAAACTCCGGACGATTGTCGGCGATGATAGACGGACGTTGCTCATACCGAACTGGATCCACCAGAGTTTGCAGGAGGAGATTGATCGTGCGCGATCGGCGCGTTTTCAGCGAAGGGCGAGCGTTCTCTTCTACAGCGGGAACCTTGGAGTCAAGCAGGGCCTGCCGCGTTTTGTGGAAAGCTTCACCGAATCCAGGGGAGCGTGGGCTTTGGAAATCCACGGGGGCGGCGCGGAGCGCTCTCGCCTGAAGGCGGCGACCCGTTCGCTCGCTGGCATCGTGTTGGGTGAGGTGCTGGATGAAGCGGAATACGTGAAGAGACTTCTAACGTGTTCGGCCTGCCTCGTGACACAAACGCATGGAGTGGGAGCAAACTTTCTCCCCAGCAAACTTCTCCCCGCGCTGGCAACCGGCACGCCCGTGCTGGCGGTGTGCGATGAAAGCTCGCCCCTTGGCCGCGAAGTGCAGCGAGGGGCCTTCGGCGCCATCGTGCCTCCCGACGATCGCTCGTCGCTTCGGCGGGTATTGGGGAAATGGCTCGCCCGACCGGAGCTCATGGCCCAATTGGGACGGAATGCGCTGAAATGGGCGGAGCGATTCGAGAGGGCAAACATCCTGGGCCAGTATGAGGATGAACTCAGGCGTTTGACGGGCCTGACTACGTCAAAGGAAATGTCGGCCTTTTAAGACTATGTTGGATAAACCCTGCCGCTTGCTCTGCCTTGCATTCGCTGTGGCAGTCTCGGCGTGGAGTTCAAAGGCAAGCGTCGTGCTCGACGACTTTAACGATGCGGCGTCCTCCCAGCGGTGGACGTTTTGGAACGGAGGGGAGTTTCCCGGCGCGACCGGGTCATTCCGAGTCATCTCGGTTGATGGCAGTAGCTGTGGCCGTTTGCAGTACGATCTCAACGCCGGAGGAGAGTATGTTTCCGCGCAGCGTGAAATTTCGCCCACGCTTAATGTAAAGGGCGCGGTCATAACCCTGCGGGTGAAACAGGAACCCGGCGTGCTCCTCTTCCTCCGCGTGCGCGATCAATCCGGCCAAACGCTGCAATATAACGCGCCGCGCTCCATTGAATCCACCGATCCGGGTCGGTGGTCCTGGACAACGGTCGCCCTGGAGTCGGCCAGCGAGTATTGGGGTGGGGCAAATACCGGGGTCGTCAACGGGGCGGTCAACCGGATCACCGTCGGCATCAGGCCGATCAAATTTGTCGACTGGGGTGGCAAACCCGTCAAGAGCACGAAAACGGGCGCGGTCTGCATCGATCAGATCCTTTTGGTTGGCAACTCCGAACCCGTTACGCTGACGGGGACTGAGCGTGCCATCGCGCCCACCGCGGGAATCCCAACGCTGGACTCCCTCGGTATCGCGATACACTTCGCCGACGACCTGGTGAAGCTGCAAGCCGCCGTCCAGGCCGGGGCGAAAGTCGTAAGGACCGATTTGTTCTGGGCCTGGGCGGAGAGCGCCAAGGGACAATACAATTTTGCTCCCTGGGATAAACTGGTGAGCTCCTCGACTTCGCGCGGCTTGAAAGTTGTATTGATCCTTGCCTACGGCAATCGCCTTTACACCGCTGGAAGCGACAAGCCACCAATGACCGCGGAAGCCATTCGGGCATTTGGAGACTTTGCCGAGGCCACCGCGCGGCATTTCGCCGGAACCGGAGTTGCCTACGAAATCTGGAATGAACCAGACAGCCAGCATTTCTGGTCTCCCGTCGATCCGCTTGCATACGCGGCCTTGTTAAAGGCAGCTGCTCCCCGGATCGCGAGGGGCGATCCCGCGGCTCGTGTCTTCAGTGGGGGCCTCGCCCAGGCCGATTTTCCATATCTCGCGACTTTGCTCGAAACCGGAGCACTCGATCAGGTGTCTTCCGTTGGTGTTCATCCCTACGATCGGACGGCCCCCGAGTTGCAAATTGACGGACTGGTCTTCCTCGAACACCTGTTAAGCCGTCGTTCCACTGCGCCCCAAAGCCTCTCAATCACCGAGTGCGGCGTGAGCAGCGCCTGGTTCGGGCCGGGAAACGACCCGGAAGCGAGAAAGAAGCAGGCAAATCTCGTGCTGCGGCAGGTACTAGTTCATTTGGGGGCGGGCAGGCCGTTGGATATCGTCTATGATTTGCTCGACGATGGAAACGATCCATCGAATCCCGAACAGAATTTCGGACTCTATCAAAGCAACCTGCTCACGAAACCGGCCGCTGAGGCGATGACTCGATTCCGGCATCTCGCCGCGGGAAAATCGATAGAGGGCCTCCTCGATATGGACCCCCGTATTCATGCCCTTGCCATGAAGGGGGCCAACGAGCGCACGCTCTTCATCTGGACCGAGTTGACCCAGCCCGTCAGCGTCGTGATTCCCGCAACGGCGCGCGTCGACAACTTGTACGGGCAACCTGTGACGATCGGCTCCAATGGACAGATCGCTGTCTCCGGGAAGCCTGTAGCGATATCAGTGAGCACAGCGCGATGAGCTTCCTGGGTGGACAAAGTACCGTGAGTCTTCCGAGGGAGGACGACTTAACGCGGCAACCTCGAGCGAAACAAGTTGGGGTCTCGCAGACGGCTCTCGCGCACCATTGGCTGGTCACGATGGGTGGCGGTGAGAAGGTCCTGGAGCAGTTCAGCGAGCTGTTTCCTAACGCGCCCATTTATACGCTCGTAGCGACGAGGGATCGTCTGAGCGAGCGGCTGAGGCGGCACGAGATTATTCCCTCGGCGTTTGGGAGACTGCCCGGTGCGGCGTGTATGTACAAGCAGGCGCTGCCATTCTTTCCGCTGGCGTTCGGGACTCTGAAAATTAGGGGAAGACCTGCGCTCATACTAAGCAGTGATGCAAGCATGATCAAGGGAATCGCCGTGCCACCCGGGGCTCCTCACGTATGCTATTGCCATTCTCCCCCTCGTTATCTGTGGGATGCGCAAGCGACGCACTCCCTTCCGCATGGCGCGGGAAGCGTTCTTTTGAAAGCTATCACGCCCGCTCTTCGCAAGTGGGACCGGGCGGCAGGCCAACGGGTCGATCTCTTCATCGCGAATTCCCAGTTCATCCGGGAACGCATTCGCGCGGCATATGGCAGGGAATCGGAGGTGATCAACCCGCCGGTGGCAGTGGAGGACTTCGCTCCGCTGTCGGGAACGCCGGATGACTTCTATTTGGTAGTCTCCCGGCTCGTGCCCTATAAGCGCATTGACATTGCAATCGAAGCTTTCGGGCGTCTCGGGAAACGCCTGATCGTCATTGGTGACGGCTCCGAGTATGCAAGATTGCGCAAAGGCGCCGGCAAGAGCATCGAGTTTCTCGGAGCGCAACCTTTTCGTGTGCTTCGTGACCACTACACGCGGTGTCGCGCTTTGATTTTTCCGGGTGTAGAAGATTTCGGCATCACGCCACTCGAGGCTCAGGCGTCGGGAAGACCGGTCATCGCCTTTGGCAAAGGCGGAGCGCTGGAAACAGTGAAACCCGGTGAGACGGGTTTGTTTTTTGACGAGCAGAGTGGAGAGTGCCTTGCGAGCGCGGTAATAGAGTTCGAGAGTCGGTCGTGGGATGCCGCCCGATGTCGATCGCACGCCCTTCGCTTCGGAGCGGCGCGCTTCCGCAGTGAAATTTCTGCGTTTCTTAGGCGTCACGGCCTTCCTTCTGGGGGCGCAACCTGATGAACCCGTCCCTCTTGCGGAATTCCCCCTCGATCCGGCGCCCCTTACGATGCGCAAGTTTTTAAATCGCTTCTACAAACGGCAACCCCAAGGCGGATTCATCCGCCTGATGGCAATACAGGTATTCTGCATAATCGTAACGTGTGAGAACGTTGCGTTGAACTGGACGCCCTTCTTCGGCCTAAGACGCCGCGTTGCCCGACTATTTGGTATGCAACCTTTCGAAAGGCGTGGCTGTTCACTCGCCAGTGAGACTTCTCGATCTCGGCAAGCTATCAGTAGGGATCGGTACGACGATTAGCTTTGGATGCATACTCGACAATCGACGGGGCATATCGATCGGAAACAACGTCGCCATCGCGCATTGCTCGAGCATCTATACTCTCGGCCACGACGTGGATGCCGCGGATTTTGCGGTCAAGGGAGCTCCTGTGATCATTGAGGATGACGTGTGTCTGTTCGCACATTCGATGGTTATGCCCGGAGTCCGTATCGGCCGCGGCGCTATCGTTTATCCCGGCTCCGTTGTCACCAAGGATGTTCCTGCCTATGCCGATTGTTGGCGGCAATCCAGCCAGGATTCTGCGGCACCGCGCTCGTGAATTGAATTACAAGGTGAATGGCTGCTTCTGGTTCGCGCCGTGAAATGAACCACACGCCGGCGTCCAAGTAAGCAGGCGCCTCCCCGCATGTCCTTTATTGACAGCTGCTCTGCGAAGAGCGCTCAACGTGGCAGTGGTTACTCATTTGTCCCGCTGGCCGATAGAGTCGGGCTTGCACGTGTCTTCCGCTACGGGGGGCAGATGGTGCTGTGGCGCGGACTGGCGCTGGCCGCCGCGGCCGCGGGGGCCGTGTGGGCAGCGCGATGCCTGGGACCCGAGAACATGGGAATTTCGGGCATGATTTTAAGCACAGCCACGCAGCTCGCGGTTCTCATTGACCTGAATCAGAATACCGCGCTTGTCCGACGCTTCAAGGAATGCCGCGACGACGAGATGCGCAAAGAACTCGTCACGGCGGTCTTCACTTTTCGATTTGTATTTTGCACGATCGCTTTGGCGGGGATCCTTGCCGCCCTTTTAATCCTTCGAGTTCCCGATAGCTGGAGACTCGGAATCATTGCGGGTTTTCCTCTCGTGATGGTCTCCTGCAACCAGGCCGTATGGTTATTGCAGGCTCAGGGGAGGCTGCCCGAGAATTATCGAGCGGTCGCGATCCCTGCGGTGGTCTCGGCGCTGCTTTACTTCGCAATCTTTCGGCCGGGAATTGCCGTGGGAAGCGATGTCGTTGTGCAGGCCGGGTGCCAGGTCTTAAGCTTTCTCCTTGCCTGGTGGTTCGCCCTTGCCGGCTTCAAACTGAACCCGCTGAATCTTCGTTCCCTGAGCAGTTACTGGCCGCTGCTTCGCGCGGATGCATGCATTATTGTGACAGGTTTGATTGCTTGCGGAACGGTATATATCCAGGCCCCGATGCTGCTCTTCCTGCACTCCGCCGAGGAACTGGGGCTTTATCGAACAGCGATCAAGCTCGTCATCGTTGCGCAAAGCTTCCTGGTGATGGTTTCAATGGTCCTCTATCCCCGCTTCATTGAGTGGAATAAGCAGGGGCGGCAATATCTCTGGGAGCGTCAGAAGCGTATTGCGATCGCCGCCCTCATAGCAATGGGGCCGCTAACGGTGCTTGTCTTTTGGATCGCGCCGTTCGTCTATCGCCTGGCCTACGGCGAGGCTTTCGCTCGCGCGGCAATTCCATTTGCCGTGTTGATTACCGCGCAATTCGTCCTCGTGGTAAGCGGGATCTTTTCGTTTGGTCTTTGGGCTCAGCATCAGGATCGGAGCCTCTTAATTCTCACAAGTGTGGCCGGCGCCGCAAGCGTCACGCTCGACGTGGCGCTTATCCCATCGATGGGAATGATGGGAGCGGCCGTTGTCACGCTCGTTGCCGAGCTGATTATCCTGGCGGGTAGCTTTCTGCTCGCGCGCTGGGGCGCGCTTCAAGGGACTGCTCCGGCAAATAATAGCGAGCCGGCTCTTTAGCGCCACGGTCGGAAAAACGCGGAACGGTGTTGCCCCACGGCAACGTTAGAAGTTTAAGATGCAACGCATACTCGAGAGATATTTTATAGTCTGGGCGGCGGTGCTTCCCATAATGTCCGTGTTGTTGCTGCCTGGCATTCAAGGAACGACTCCGGCTTATCTCATGGCCTTCGGGTCGGTTGGGCTGCTGCCTCTCATTCGGCGGGAAACCGCAGCATCTTACGTCCGGTCGTTTTGGCCCTTTCTGGCGGCGTGGCTGGTGCTGATCGTGGGCAGCCAGGCGGCGCTTTTCCTTTCTCACGTCCAGGCATTCCCACATTTGAGAATGGTTGATGCTGGCGACACCACGATCTTCTTCCGGCGTTCGCTTCTTACACAGTCGCTGTACCTGTTCGCCTGCTTCTTCACGTTCTTGTTCTTCCGGTACATTTATCGTTCCGAGTGGCAAAGATATTTGTTGGTGGGAGGATGGGTTCTTGCAGGCTATGGCATTTACGAGTGGATCTTTTATTTGCTCTTCCATCAAACCGGGGACTTCATTGCCAACCGCTCGTTTAGTGGCGATCACACGGGAAGCTGGTCGCAAATCCTGCATTTTGGGAGACTGGACCTCCTCCGCATCAAGAGCGTTACCGGCGAGCCGTCGTTTTTCGCATTGTCGGCAATGCCATACCTCATTTTCGCGCTTCAAGCGCGCCGGTGGTATTTGACCGGCGCGCTTTTGTTCGCTCTCATTTTTTCCTTTTCAACGTCCGCCTACTTGGCGCTGCTGGTGCTCGCGATCTATTGCTTCATCGCGTTTCGTGCATGGAGAAACAAGCATCTGTTGATCGTTTTCTGTTTGGCGGGAGCAATTGGCATCGCGCTTTTGTGCTTTCCGGCGGTCTACGAAACGGTGATCGAAGATAAGCTAACAGGTCGCTCGCAGTCGGGTGTGGAGAGACAGTGGATTTACGAATCCGCGTGGTTTTTCTGGTTGAGTGGGAGTCCGCTTGTAAAGCTTTTCGGGATCGGCTTTGGGTACGCCTATGTGATTCCCCTTTTGGGAGGCATCCTGGTTAACACCGGCCTGGTTGGCGTGGGCATTTACTTTGCCTTGTTTCTCGTGCCGTTGATTCGATTGCCGAACACGCAGGATACGTGGCCATTGAAGAGCGCCCTTGTCGTCATATTGTTCCTGCTCAGCACTTCCGTGTCTGAATTCGCCTATCCTACGACCTGGATGGTGCTTGGCCTCGCTTACCGGCAGTTGGACCGGTTGAAACAGAGGAGCAAGGGAGGGAAGAAGGCCGATGACTTCCAAAGCCTCCAGCAACGGATCAAGGAACGCACGAGACCCTTCGCGCCGATCGCGCGGAAATAGGATGTCCGCTATGTCAAACAGCGAATCCAGGCAGATCGTCGTCAACATCCGCACGCTGGCAGCTAATCTGACCGGCGTGCAACGCTATGCCGGCTCAATCCTGGAACTCCTCAGCGACAAGGTCGTCCTGGTCCAGCCCAAGCCAAATTCGTGCGGTGGGGTACGGGGCCATGTGTGGGAGCAAACGTCCCTGCCATTTCAAACCGGGGGTCGACTCCTGTGGAGCCCCGGAAATACAGGTCCCCTGGCTGTCGAGAAGCAGGTTGTGTCGATCATGGACGCCTCGGCGCTTGATCACCCCGAGTGGTTTAGCGCGAACTTCGCCGCTTGGTATCGGTTCATCATTCCTCGCATTGCCAGACGAGCCAGAAAAGTTATCACAATTTCGGAGTTCTCCCGTACGCGCCTCGTGGAAACGTGCGGCATTGATCCGGGCAAAATCGCCGTTACCCCCCTTGGCTATTCCGATGCGTTCCATCCCGCAACGCCCGGGGCGATCGCGGACGTTGGAGTTCGCTACAAACTGCCCGGGCGATACGTCGTCTATGTCGGCTCCATTGAGCCTCGCAAGAATCTGGCTCGCCTGGTCGAAGCCTGGACGCGGCTCGGAGACGTCAAGTGCGCCCTCGTAATGGTAGGAGTGCAGGCCCGAATCTTCAGCGACCTTAACATGCCGGAATGCTCGCGGAGAATTTTGCAGCTGGGGAGGGTGCCCGACCGCGATCTCCCAGCGCTCTACAGCGGAGCCCTCTTTTTGGCCTACCCCTCGCTTTACGAGGGTTTTGGTCTGCCTCCTCTCGAGGCCATGGCCTGCGGCTGCCCGGCAATTGTCTCCCACGCGACCTCCTTGCCCGAGGTTTGCGGCGAAGCGGCCCTATACTTCAATCCCGAGTCGGTGGACGACATCGTGGAGAAGCTCGCGGTCGCGCTCTCCGACGAGTCGCTCCGCGAGGACCTCCGGAAGAAAACCCTTCAACGGGCCAATCAATTCTCCTGGGGTCGCTGCGCTGACGAAACCCTCCGCATTCTTTCGGAAGCCAACGATTGAAAAGAGACGGTGATGAGAGAATGGATTTGTCTGCTTTTGCTCCTTGGTGTCACTGTCCTTCAAAGCGCCTCCCTTGATGAAGCGGATTTCCCGGGAGGACCAAACGACCGAACGGGAACCGCCACCCATTTTGACCAGGGATGGGATTCCACTCTTATAATGCCGCTCATCCGTTCCGCCGGTTTCGGATGGATTCGCGATGAAGTCCGGTGGAGTGAAATCGAAAGGAGGAAGGGACAATACGCGCTTCCAAAGAAGACGAAGCAATGGCTGCAGGATGCGAATCGAAATGACCTCCGAGTCATCCTGATTCTTAATTTTTCCAATCCTATCTACTCCGATACCTACGATGCCGCCGCCTATGCGAACGCCGCAGCGTGGCTGGCTAAGGAAACAGCGGATCATGTCGACGCCATCGAGATCTTGAATGAGCCTCACAATTTCGGGTTCTCACGCTATTATGGCGGTGCTTGGAACGGCCGGCAGGAAGACGGCTCCGACGCCCCGTGGATCATTCGTTACGTGCAATTGCTGAACGGGGCGGCTGATGCCATCAAGAAGGCGAATCCAAAGATGAAGGTGATTGGACTCGGCAGCGTTCCGCCCTCCAACTTCCGCATGCTGCGTCGAGGAATCGGGCCGACGGTGGACGGGGTGGTGGACCATCCCTACAGCTTTCGCGGGATGCCCGAGCATGTGCCATACGAAGCCAGTGAGCAGCACATTCGGCGCGACGGCTTTGCCACTTCCGACGGGGCGGGTACGTTGAGTTCGCAACTCGCGATGTACCGCCGGGAATTGGAGTGCAATAAGGGGCCCCGTGAGCTCTGGCTTACGGAATGGGGCTTCCCCACCTATACTAAATTGAACCCGCTCGGCCTTTTTGAAGGGGTCTCGGAAATCATCCAAGCGAAGTATATTCTGCGCCGCTTTGTGGAGGCGCTCGCGCTGGATGTCGTCGTATCTGTTCAGTACGACTTTCGCGACGACGGACTGAGCGCCTTCAACCCGGAGGACAACTTTGGATTGGTCGACTTCAAGCTGCGCGCAAAGCCTGCGTTGCTCGCTGTTCAGCAGATGAATCGGTTTTTGCGCGACAGTCGTCCCGCGCCTCTCTTGAAGATCACCCTTGGCTCAACACCGGCGGCTGGGGCCGTCCCGGTTCCGTCATTGGCGAATGAATCGATTCGCTGCTATGCATTTACGCGTTCGGATGGTTACCTTCTGATCGCCCTGTGGAGGGCGATTCCAGCCGCCGATTCGCAATCGACGGTTCATGCAAGAATCGCTGTAAGTTCACATCAAATCCAATCGCTTCATGCGGTCGACTTGCTGAGCAGCACCAAGACAGCGGTCCCTTTCTCCTCGTCGGATGACGAACTGGTCGTGTCCGATTTCGAAATTCACGACTATCCGACGCTGTTGATCGGACGTTAGTGGCCTCCGACTGCGAGCCAATTCAGTGGTTCCGAGAATGCTGAACCAGCTCGCGGAGCGCCGAAGTCGCCATCGGGGCTTTCTCTTTTGGGCTCTGCTTCTGGCGGCCTCATTGGGCACCTTTGTACGAATCACAAACGCGCAAGCTCCGACGGCTTCCCTCGGTAACTCCGTCGATGGCACGGGCTTCGATGCGGTGGCTGACAAGCCTCCACGTGCCTCCGAAGAGACTCAGGATGCACAGTCAGGGGCGCTTCTCGCGACAGATCCGGCCCCTTCATCTCCCGAAGGTGAGGACGTGACGGAGACGCCGCAACTGGCGTTCCCAATTCCGGCGCCAGTGGAGGATTTGCCGCAGTCCAGCTTGGAGCGGGAGACGTCTTCCGGCCAACAAGGCGACGACGTGCCTTCGCCATCCTCGGAGACCCCGGCTCAGTTGGAGGTGGATCGCGGAGCGATCGCAGGCGCCTACGCCGTCGAACTGGATGCCGCTCCTTTCCGCCTTTCGATCTTTGGCGACAGCTTCAATCCCTGGTGGCAGGCCAATGGTTTGAAGCTCCGCTTTGGCATCTTCAATGTGCGCCTGTCGCTCGGATTGGTCACCGAGTATAGCGACAACATTTTCTACAGCTCGACCAACCGGACGAGCGACGTTATTACGAGCTTAACGGCCTCCCTCCTCGTAGGAGCCGGCGATTGGATCGACAGAGTCAGTAACTTCGTGCTGCTGGAGTACAGCCCGGCTCTCCAGTTTTACGCGCAGCATAGCGCCCAGAACAACACTCCCCAGAGCCTTGTCTTCACGTCCCAGTTTGGGACCGGACGCCTCGTTCACAAATTCAGGATCCTTTATACCCTGACCAATTCGCCGACTGCAGACCAGGTCGGCTTGCACGAGTATCAGACTCTTGATGCCGCGTTGGTTAGTTCCTACAGCCTCGGGGGCAGAACCGTTTTGCAAAACACTGGCCGAATGATCTAT
Organism: uncultured Verrucomicrobiae bacterium; assembly: GCA_963763735.1. Taxonomy (GTDB): domain Bacteria; phylum Verrucomicrobiota; class Verrucomicrobiia; order Chthoniobacterales; family Terrimicrobiaceae; genus DASTFP01. Next base: position 70,320 of record CAVXQK010000008.1, read on the forward strand.
CAGGATGATTACGTCGGCATTTCCTATCTCACGTTCTCGACAGCTCCAAGATTGGACTACACGCTTCACGATAAACTGGCCCTCTTCCTCGAGCCCTATGCGGGGATCGTATTCACCGAGGGAGGTCCGACCCAGCAATTCGAAGGACTAAATCTCGGTTTCAAGTATTCCACGCTTAGCAAGCTTAAAGTCGAAGGCTCGCTGGGCTTCGAAACTTATCAGACTGGAGGGGCCGCGGACGAAGTGGGGCGCTTCATAACGCCAACTTTCGGTCTTGTCTCTACCTATGAGATTCGGCAAACGGCGATAATCCTTGATCTCAATCGCGAGGTTCGGCACTCAGGTTTCGTAGACGGTCAGACCTATATCAACAACGCCCTGTCGCTTATCGTAAAGCAGCGAATCTTCGGCAAGATTGACATTCGTCTGGACTTGCAATACCAGATTCTCGAATATCAGGGACTCGGAGAAAACAACCGCACAGATACGTTTCTCCTGGCCGTTCCTCGAATCGACTATTTGTTTTGGAACGATCAGGCAACTCTTTCGATCTACTATCGCGTTCAGCTGAGAGGCTCGGAGATACCGTCCAACGCGTACAGCGCGAATACAATTGGGGCGGCCATCAGATGGAATTTTTGACCCCTCCGTGCTTCGGCCCCTGGGCACCCTGGCTGCGTCCCAGAATGCTGCGGATTGAAGGAAGGAGGCAATGTGATGCCTAGGACGGCCATGATCGTTGGAGTTTCGGGGCAGGACGGCGCCTATCTTGCGGAGTTGCTACTGGCAAATGGCTATCGCGTCGTAGGGACCTCACGCGATCCGCATTTCAATCCGATGAGTTCTCTGCAGGCGCTCGGAATTCGAGAAAAGGTCGAGTTGCTCACCCTGGCGCCGTCGGATTTTCGAAGCGTGACCGCCGGACTTCAACGGATCCTGCCGGATGAAATCTACTACCTCGCAGGTCAGTCGTCCCCCGGTCTTTCCTTTGAACAACCGATGGAAACCTTTGAGAGCATCACGCTGGCGGTTGTGAATTTTCTTGAAGCGATTCGATTTATCAAATTGGAGTGCAGCTTTTACAACGCCGCCTCCAGCGAGATCTTCGGAGAAACCCAGAATCCCGCTTCCGAGGATACCGCGCTGAATCCTGCGAGCCCGTACGCGGTCGCCAAAGCGGCGGCATTTTGGCAAGTGCGCATGTATCGCGAGGCCTACAGGATGCGCGCCTGTTCGGGGATCCTGTTCAACCATGAATCTCCCTTCCGTTCGCCACGGTTTGTTACCATGAAAATTGCCCGGGCGGTCTGTGATATTGCAGCCGGAAGACAAAAGGAATTGGTGCTTGGCAACCTCGATATCAGCCGCGACTGGGGATGGGCGCCGGAGTATGTGCACGCGATGTGGCGCATTCTTCAACTCGACGAACCGCAAGACCTGGTTATTGCGACCGGTCGCGCCTACTCGCTTCGGGACTTCCTCCAGGCGGCCTTCGAAGTGATGGATCTGGATTGGAGCGCGTACGTGCGATGCGATCCGGCCTTCTTCCGTCCGAGCGATCCCAGAGTGATTGTCGGCAGCCCTGCGAAGGCTTTCAAAGTGCTTGGATGGAAAGCCGCCAAGCAAGCCCCCGAGATTGCGCGGAGTCTTGTGGAATCGTTGAGAGTTGAGAGTTGAGAGTTGAGCGCGAGTTTACGGCTCTTCTCCGGTCAATGTTGTAAAGAGGATATTCGCTTCCTCCCCCTTTCTCTCGATCGCCTCGCCGTTGGAGAGTATTACTTTGATGAAGCTCGGCGTAGCGACCTTCTTTGGCAGATTATAGTCGGTCACATCTTTTACTTCTCTGGCGCGAGTCTCGGCCGGCTTGTAGAAAACAGTAACGACGTGATCGGTGTTGATGAATTCGTTCGGTGCAACATTGACGAGGGGCATAATCGATATCGTTGGAGGCCGCCTCCGTCTGATCAAGAACGAATTCCATGCCGGCGGAGAAAGGGCAGTTCCTGTAGCGGCGATGTCCTCATCGCCGAAATAAGTCGCTTCTTATCAATATCTTGAATATCCGCGTGCCGTCTTCCATCCTGCCAACTCAACCGGATTGTTCTTCGAAGCACGACCTCCGAATCGCTACCCACGCAAAAATCCGGGGCTGGGAAGGTCTCTCGTACGGTCGCATATCGGAGGTGGCCGCAATCAAGGCCTTGTATCAGTTTGGGGAAACACGGAAGTCGCGATACGTTTTGTCATGACACAATCGAATTTCCTCAAGTCGTATACTCTCACTTGGTGGCAGGGCGGATTGTTCAAACTGAGTACGCTCTCTTTGGCCTGGCGCTTGCCGCGACGTGGCCAAGGCTTTTTGCACCATGGCGGCCGGTCCTCTGGGTCATATCCGCCCTGTCAGGCGGCTATATCACCTGGGTCTGGTGGCGGCAGTAGAAATTGCGCCTTCGTCGAAGGCGCATTTCATGAGGCAGATCGAGTTTCCATTTTAGGGATTTTTCCCGGGTGTCCGCTGCGGCTCAAAAAAGAGGCGGTGCCGGGAAAGGCGCTATCGCGCAGGGCAGTGCAGCAGGAGTTCGAGTTTCCTGCCGGGCAAAAAGCCCTCGCAAGTACGTGGAACCCGGCCCATCGGTGTCACGCTGCCGAATCAGGCAAATCGGAGCCGATCAAGTCATCCAATCATCCATAGGGCGGCGCCATGTCAGCAACCGGCTGGGACGATCCGTCGCGGATCGTCCGGTAGCGCCCTCTTTTCCACCAATCTCCATGATTTCGATTTGCCGCGAGCAAGTCATCCATTGCAGGCAACGTCGCAGCCATCTGCTTTGCTGGGCGCTTCCTTTCCGAAGTCTAGCGGTGGCTCATTGCTTGACCGGTCCCAAAAACTACGAAACTACACCATTCAGAATGTTGGGAGCTGAGATGGGATTTTGTATATCCTTTAAAATCAGTAATTTGTGATCCTAGGGAATTATCCCGACGTGCGTTGGGCACTACAAGTGAGGCTTCGCCGGGAACGAAGCGCTAACCGCGCGGGTAGTCGAACCGAGGTTCGAATCTTTCGCCACGCAAAACTCCCCCATTAAGAATGGTGGAGCCTAGGGGATTCGAACCCCTGACCTCCTCAATGCCATTGAGGCGCTCTACCAGCTGAGCTAAGACCCCGTTCTCTGATTTACTCTGTTGTGCCAGCATGTGCCGGCAAAAAAACTTGCGATTTGTGACACACATTTGTGACAATCCCAGGCCATGGACAAGTCCTCCAAACCACGCGCCGGGGACCGCAAAGAGCGGTATGCCTGGAGACCTACTGGTGTGGCGAACGTGTACATGCGAGCCAAGAAGTATTATTACGTGAAGATGAACCGCGGCAAGAGGCATTTTGTCCCTCTGGCCGATTCCCAAGGCAGGCCCGTTTCCGATCTTCCCGAGGCGATTCGTGCCGCCAGCAAGGTCGCGCTCAACCCGTTCGTCGAGAAACCGGAGTCGCTTAGGGACGCCGTGAACGAGTTTTTCGAGGAGAAGCTCCGGAAACGCGAATGGGAAGCGACGACCAAGCGGGGTCATTGTCACATTTACGAGAGTTTTGTGACAAATGTCACAAAATCGCTCGGTGCAATTACCACACGAGATCTTCAGGCATGGTATGACACCCAACGTGCCCGCGTCTCTGATCATTCCGCAGCCACTTACTTCGCGTGCATTGCGAGCCTGTTTCGCTGGGCGCACAGCACGCGGAGGATCCCGCATAATCCCGCGGTCGATGTGGTAGTCGAAAAGCCGGAGCCGCCTGCGGATCGCCGATTCGCAACCTACGAGCAGCGCGACCGGCTCGTCGCGGCTGCCGAGGATGATCATCTCAAGCTTTTCCTGATTCTCGGGTTTCACTTCGGTCTGCGACGGAGAGAGATCGACCATGCCTTGCCGAGTTGGATCGATCTCGAGCAGCGACTCTTGCGCGTTCGCAACCTGAACCGGCCAGACCCGCCACTCAGCTCCTTTCGAATCAAGAACGGCAAGGAACGCACAATTCCGATTTCGGAAGAGGCCACAGAGTTCTTCGAACGCTACATTCCGAAGGTTCCTTCCGGTATGCGGTATCTGCTGCATCCCGAGAAGCTTGAGGGCGGAGCCAACCGTTATCGGTATGACATGCGGAGGCCCTTTCAGGAGCACGTCAGGCGGCATGGAATGGAATGGCTGAGCATCCAGGGAATGCGAACGACGTTCGCGTCGCTGCTCGCAACCACCGGACTCGTCAGTATTCAGCAGATCGCCGACTGGCTGGGCGACACGATCAAGGTTACCGAAGATCGGTATGCGCACCTTCTGCCGAGACATGACCTCATTGAGAAGGCGTTTCGGGATAGAGTAGATCATTCCGGCAAATCCTCCAATTTGAGGCGTTCGACGGCTGACACTAAATCCTCCGCTGCGTAACGGACCAGTTTCCTTTGTTTGATTCGTGGTTTCAGCCAGTGGTTTTGGAGCATGCGGTCGAAGATTTCTCTTCCACCGACAATGCCCATTGCTGTCTCGGGTTCCAACAAGAGTGCTGGCGCTATAACGAGGGTTCCATTCATTAGGTTGGCCGGATGGTTGAAGTTTCAATCTGAGTAAGTGTGTATTAGGGGAGAATCGGCGAAGGGCGTCAGCTGACTTTCATCCCTGTGTTTCGGATGTAGTTCTTCGCCTGAAGGACCAGCGCCTGGGCTTGGGCCTCGGGTTTCATCTCGGGGCTAATAGTAGCCTTTAGATTATTGACCAAGTCGGCCTGTTCCGGCCTCTCCAGCCAGGCCTTGACCTTCGCGGTGTAATTGTGCCTCTGGTCCTGTTCCTGCATTTTGCGGAGCAGGAACTTTCTTTCGAGTTGTTCCCTGGGCAGTTCCTTGACGAACTGCACCAAGCCGGGTTCCGCCTTCATAAAGGCCTCCAGCCGGGTATCGACTTCAGGATTGAATTTAAACTGGCGGATCAGTTCTTCCTTCGTTTTTGGTGATGCGATTGCCATATGGTTAGATTTAGAATGCACGGCGTTTCGACTGAATCAGCCCCGTAGCCGCGCTAGTTGACGGTTTTTCTCCTTTATAAGAATGTTCATTCCGCTCCCGATGGGGAAATGCTTGGAATTGTGTCGTCCTCTTCCTCCTCATCAAGGTCCTGGCCGGCGAGCGCCCCGACCTGTTCCATGACGGATTTGAGAAAGCGCTGAGCGATCTTGCGGGCCGAAAGCCGAGATATCTCGGCATTGATCATTGTCTGGACGAGTTGGCCCGTGGGCACCCGAATTCCCGCCTTGGACACGATTTCGGATGCCGATTGGAAGACGCCATACGCGTCCTCATCAAGGGATAAGGTGACAGTGGTGGATTTGCTCATGAGATTAGCTGGCTTTCGCCGCGGTGGACTTTGGAGGTATGATTTCGGTGAAACGCTCGGCCAGAATGGAATAGACTTCCCTATTGGTGTCCGGGTTCTTGTAATAGGCGAGTTGGCCTTCCACGACGAAGGCGACGCCCTTTTTCAGCTCGCCCACGATCGTCGTGGCCAATTCGTTGGATGCCTTGACCGTTATTGGCATGGCTTCCTTGTCTCCTCTGCCCTGATTCGTGGCATTGCAGAGCGAGAAGACGGATGCAAAGGTGGGCGTGCCGGATTCCTCTTTGATGGTGCGAGGACTATCCGCCGCGCGAAGGCTGAGTTTGATATGGTTCATTGGGTTCTTAGGGTATGGGTGGTAGATGCGAGTTAGCTGGGAGAAGGAAAGCTGCGCGCCAGAGGGACCTGGAACCTGGCGTACCAAGGCGCTGAATTCTGCGGACAGTTCGTCATTGAGCCGCATCTGGGATATGAGGAAGGCCTGGTAGTCGGCTTCGGAGCGGGGGAAAAGCATGATTTCGCTCGGATCGGTGAAATCCGGAATGTTCTCTTTCGAGAAGTCGCTGGATCCTGATGGCGACTCAGGGTGCTCGCCATTGGGCGGCGTGGATTGCGGCGGCGGTCGGGATTCGAGTTCTTTTTTTAGTCGTTCAATTTCGCCTTGAAGATCGTGAATGGTTGAGTCCTTCTGCTGAAGCGCATCGATCCGCTTTTTGAGTGCCTGGTTCTGCTCGAGCAGGGCCTCGGCATAGGCTTTCTGCTGCGCATTCACCTGTTCTGCGTTGGTCTTCACATAATAGGACGGTGAAGGATCCGACGTTGCCACGACTGGTCCCAGCGGAAGCGCGAGGAGCTTCGAGGGTCGGTAATTCCAGTCGGCCGACTCTTCACGGCGGTAGAGCGTGTGCCGTTCGTGCATCTCATTCGGAAAATTCGGATCGGTGTAACGGCCCACCGGATAGGCTTTCACGATTTCCGAGGTCCTAACTTCCGGTAGATTGTTCGACCCGATCGCGTTACCGCGTACTTCGACGCGGTGCACGGATCGGAGCTCCTTCTTTGTCGCGCATCCGGCGACAAGCGACATGAGGAGAATGCAGTAGAGAAACTTCATGGCTGTTTAGGGCTGCTTGAGGGTGCGAGCGATGCGGAAAGCCCTACCGTGGCTTTGCCCAAATCGATGGTTTGGGTGACGTAGAGGTAGAAGGTCGCACCGGCCGGAACGCGAACGTAGAACGGGTTCTTTTCCAGTTGGTCTAAAAGACGCTTGGAGTAGATCTGTCCTCCGGCCTGGAGCCCGGCGGAAAAGGCGCTTTCGATTCCGCCGCTATTAATCTGGGTTGCCCCGCCAAGCGGCGAAAGAAGGGTGGTGGTCTGAGGAAACGCACTCGCCCCCGCGGAAATCATCGCGGCAAGGATCGCCTTTGCCTCGGCATACTTGTCGGTCTTGACGAAAAACCCGCGCAGTCCGGCCGAGCCGTCAGACTCCTCCCAGGCATTCGGCTTCTTCGGATCGGGGGCGTAGTCCAGCACAGTGCCGGAGACGGGAAGTTCCCGTCCGTCCTGAAAGACCAGAAACCATTGCCGCTCGGAGCCGATACGTTCGCGGACGGCAGATTTTTGAGCGACTCCATGAACTTCAGTGCCAGCAGGGATTATGAGTCGTCCGTCGTTCCAAGCGTCCTCGATCACCAGGCCGATGATGGGAGTGTCGATATTAGTGGAATCGACGGTGTTGACCAACTCGCAACGGAGCAGGCGTCCATACGGTAGAAACAAATCACCGACAGACTGCTCCTTCGTGACGAAGATCGTCTGGGGAATGGGTGGTGGCTGTTTTGGTGTTGGTGTGGCGTGAGCCACGGTGTCGGGCGTCCGCTCCGCCGGCGTGGACTGCGCTCGCGTGGGTGGCGAAATGTTCTCAGTGAAGGAATAGCTCTTTGCTTGCGTGGCCTGATGAGCAACCTGCGTGTTGTCAGGCTTTGGTTGCGGTCCGCGCCGCAGCAAAATAAAGGCGAGGAATATCCCGCCGATAATCAAGAAGAGAAGCAGCCGGCCCGCGGGCCTTTGAAAGATCTCGGTCCATACCTGGCGCAGATTCATTTCGACTCCTTCAGCTGCTTTTGGCCTTCCACGCGCACTACCAGGACGTTCCACTTATTGTCGGGGGCGAGATTGCTGCGTCCGCCCTGGCCGTTGCCGGTGATCGCGAAAAACGCGGGCGTGGTGGATTTCGGCGGCATCACACCGGACGCATCAGCAATCGACTGCGTGTAGATTCGATCCTCCAGCCGGACGGCAAGATCCTGTGGCTTGTAGTAGATCGTGCTATCCGATGCATTTTCCAGATCAATGCGGAAGACGAGCGTGTCTTCCTGCTCAAAGCGCCAGACGTCACGGATCAACAGCCTGAATTTGTCATAGTAGTTCGTCGCGTTTGGCGCAGCGTGGAGGACGCCTTCCAGGGCATCCGGATAGTCTTTCTCCAAAAGTGGATAGGCCTTCGCCTTGTCCACTAGAGAAAGGAGCCTTTCAGGGGCAAGTGGGCGCGCCGGTCCGCGGGGAGGTACGTCCTGAAAGAACGTTACCGTGTAGAAAGGCTTGTCGGAGGCGCTCAGATGCAGCACGTACGCTTTCCGGTTGTAGATTACGGTGAGATGGTCCTCGGCTTCCGGTTTAAGCGCCCGGATCGTGAAGTAGAAATTTCCAGGCGCGAACGAGATCAGGAAATCCGCGTTCGGCTGCTCCTGAATCGCGATGGACTTTGCGTAGAGTCCCGAGATTGCCGATGGAAAAAGGACCGTCGTATTGCCCGATTTGTAGGAGACAGGGATGTTATAAATGACAAATTCGTCGAGGGGCTTTTGCGCGATTTCTCCGGGATAGATCCGCGGAACCGCCACGATGTAAAATAGGGCAAGTGTGAGGGCGCTTTTCATAGCGGGCTCTCCGTATATTTGAAATCCTGCACGACGAGCGGCAGCCGTCCGTTGCCGAGCAGGTCGGGATTGCGGATGAAAAGGAATTCGACTGCGAACTTCACCGGCTCCCGGAACTCGAGCTTATTGACGGTTCCCGTACGGATGAGGCTTCCTTCCGAGCGAACCGTCACGGCCTCATAGGACTGGCCGGAGCCGTCGTTGATTTTTCGGCTGTCCAGAATATCTATCTTGCTGACTTCTACCTTCTGGTGGATCTGCTTTTCTTTGAACTCGGCGTTTTGCGCTTGATACAAGGCAGAGGCCTTCTTTCGCGCGGGATCGAGATAGAGGCGTTTGAGCAGATCAGAAAGGTCGGGGCCGATAGGATTGCGTTGTAAGAGCGCGAGGCAGGCGAGCCGGACATGGTAGGCGTGAAGTTGACCAGCCTCTTCGAAGCCCAACAGCGGAGCATAGATAAGCGTGCCGCCCGGATCGAGGATCACGACCTTCTCCTTGGTCCGCATTGCGAGAACCGTGAAATACGGCGAGACGATGGCGGCGCCCGCGAAGATGGTCGCCAGGGCCATCCAAAACCGGGCGGCAACCAGGTTGTTGGTGATCGCGTCGATGGCAGAAAACTTCATTGCTGAGGTGGTTTAAAAGGCGGTGGGGCGGAGTCGATCGGCTTTGCCTTAACCGAGTGTGAATTGAATGCGGCTTGGGCAACCTGTGGCGTGAAGATATTTCCGCGGTGACTGGAGATCGTTCCCCGGGCTTCATCAACTACCGCGAACGAATTCGGGGCGGTCTGATGGGCTATCAGCGACGGATGCGATTCACTAGACATCCGCTCCCCAACTGGCGCGGGTGCCAGCGGCGGCGGCGCCGGAATGTCTGCACCGCTTTCGCTGTCTTCGGTCTGGAGAAAGCCAGCGCCGACGCCGCTAAAATCGCTGGCGATTCGGCCCGTTGAGCTTGCGGCGTCGGTGGCGGACCTTCCAAATGTGGCAGCCGCTCCCGCGAAAGTAAGTCCTGTGCCGACGGCCATTCCTGCAGCCTGCATTGTGCCATGGACGCCGGCTTGCAACGACGCGCCTGTAGCGCTCAGGCCTTTCATTACGGCCGATGCCACGAACGGAACGGAAAGATAGAAGAACACCGTGAGAAAGGCGGAAAAGGCCATGATAAAGGGGAAATGAAGCCAGTTTTGAACGACGATCATGTTTTGCGCGCTCTGAACGAGGCCGCCCGTGGTGATCGGCAGGAAAAGCACGTCGCTAACAAGTTGGATCGTGATATCCACCAGGCAGATCGCCACATTCCAAAGCAAGACAGTCAAAGAGGTGACACCGAAGTGGACCCCGACTGATTGCGTATGGGAAAAGAACAGAAACCCGATGAGGAGCGGCGAGACGGCAATGAGACCCGCGATGGCAAATTCCTGAAAGAACCGCAGGAAGAGCAGCATGAATCGACCGATTCCCTGGAAGAAATACCCGATGGCTGCGGGAACGATCTTCCCGATGTCCGTAATGGAATCGGAGGGCTGGTTCTGGACGGTAGCGCGCAGCAATTGCACAAACTTCGCATCCCGGGAGTTGGTGAACTTATTGCGAAGATCAAGGAACGCAGACTGGCCGCCCTTCATTATCTCGGGATATCCGGCAATGAGGGTCACGATCACAATGCACTTGAGAAGGGCGCCCAGGATGGCTCGGGAATCAGAGTCCGCGCGCCATCCCATTTCTCCAATGCCAATCACGCAGAGAATGAACGCGAAGGGCATGAGGAGGGTTCGGATCTCGTTAGCGGCGTTGTAGAGGTTGTTGAACATGGATTAGAATCCGAGCGGAAGGTCAGGATTCGGTTGGTTGAAATCGGGCAGGGCTGCATCCGCCTCCGCGGAGAGCTGCGCGAGCTCGCGATTGCGCTTGCGGCTAATTTCCTCGGCGGCGACCTCCTCCTCGGCCTGGCGATTTTGATTGAGCACGTGCAGCATCTCGACCTGCCGATTCGCGGAGTCGGAAACGTAGTCGATGTCGTCCAAGGCCGTTTGCGCTGTCGTCAGTGAACCCGCGAGCTTTTGCACCTCTGCGTCGTCACGCGCGTTCTTCAACTGGCTATTGAGCCGGGCGATTTGGAGATTGAGCGTTCTGCGCTTGTTCTGCGCCTTTCCGATAAGGATCTCCAAACGCGAGTATGCGTTCTCGACAGCGCGGAATCGTTCCAAGGGATCGCTCGAGTCCCGGAAGCACGCGGTTCCCTCAAAGGAAACAGCACGGGAGAGATTCGCCCAAGCCGACATGTCAATCGGCTGGAATAGTTCTTGAATGGTTGCCGATAGCTGAACGCCTTCCTGAGCGATTCCTGCGAGGTCGGTCAAGTGTCAGCGATTCCGGAATCCTGCAGAAAGTCCGAAAACAGGCCGTTATCGATTAGTGCAATGGCGGCGACAGGGTCGCCGATGGCCTGTTTGACCATGTTGGCCGTTTCCAACTGCTGCCGCACCGTGACGACGGTGTTGTGCAGCGTTGCCAGTTTGTCAGCCCATTGGGCTTGCTCCCAGGCGTATTTGATCTGATCAAAGATGTTCTTGTGCACGAGGGCTTCCTCAGCAATCGGGTCGCTCACGATGTCGCCGACACCGAGAACGGCCCGGGCGTCAGGTTGCGCGGCAAGGAGTGAAGCAATTGCGAAACTAGCGATTGTCCTTCTCATGGCTAAGTGTCCTCGTGGCGGCGGTCGGCATCATTCGTAAACGGGAATTGCAATCTCATAAGGCACGGTTTTGACCCTTTGCGTTTGGATCGGGTGGAACAGGTATCCGGTAAAGCGTGAGCCGATAGGGAGACGGCTTGAACTGCTCAGCATTCTGCATGTTTTGCTCAATCCAATACTGCCGTTTCACGGTGTCACCCGAGCCGCGTTCGTAGCCTCTCTGAAATTCCTTGCGACTCGCGCAGGCTGTCAGGATGACCATCGCCGGAGTGAAGTGAATGAACGCGACAACGCGGGCTCTTTTCCTCCTACCGGCAAAAAGTCTGGTTAGGCTTTTCATTGGCGCTTAAGGGTTCGAGGGGAGTGCAGCTTCAGTAAGGATCCCTTTAACGATGTCGGGATAGCTTTGGAGCTTCCGGCTGCGCT
>CAVXQK010000009.1:0-108942 GCA_963763735.1 uncultured Verrucomicrobiae bacterium
GGATCGAAGAGGTTCCAGGCGTCAATGCACAGGAAAGAACAACGGAGGAATCGATGACTTCCCTGCAAGAAATCCTCAGAGAAGCCTTGGACTTCAATAGAGAAGAAGCACGGCAAGCCGTAGTAACTTTCGGTAATTGCTCTATTCGTGATGCGAAGTCATGGCGGCCCCCGATTATAACGTGAGTCTGCCTGTCCCTTTCTTCATCTATTCCTCTGAGACATCTGGGATTCAGACAGCTCCGAAATGCTTGTGGTCGACAAGTTCAAGGCGGTTCATCCGCAGATTGCGGGCATATCTTTGGAGTAGTTTGCCCCACTATCTTGGGCCTGCGCGCAAGCGGCCGCCCTGGTTGGAAACGGCGACCGGTTTCGAGGTCTGCGGATGCAACGATACGGCCGGTGGAACGCAGAGAGTGGCTCGGCTTGTTAGATTGGCGGGGGGACTGGCGCCATCCCCGCCAAGCTGGTACGACCTTTCCCGGCGGCGACGGCCAGTGCGCTCATTCGTGCGGCCTTCGAGCACTTTGGGACCGATCTAACGACCCTGCGGCGGTGTCGCAAGTAGTGTTTACGGGCTGGCTGTTCGCCTCCGGCTGTTCTCCACTCCGCCTCTCGGCGACGCAGTTGCTTTCAGCTACGAAGGCTCAGCTCCCTCCGGTCGGGACTTGCACCCAACTGTTGGCGTGGGCTCGTGAGCGCACCAACCTCGCCCTGCCGGGCGTTTATGAACAATCCTTACCTTTTTCCCAGCCTCTTACCTGATTTCCTTTTGCTGAACTTGACGCACACAACGCCCGTTGGCGCGGAAAAATGGGCGCGTGGGCGGATTGGAGACCAGCCGAGCCCCTTTGTTTGGCTTAACTCTCGAAATAGGCTTCCCAACGCGTTGCCGTCCGGTTTAGTTGCAAATTTAAAATTGGAATCACTAGCCCGACGCATGAAAGGCACCCAAAATGACAATCTTGGCACGAGCAAGGGTCAAGAAACTGCCGTCCCTCTTTTGCCTGCCGCAACGAACCTTCCTGATCTGGAGATCAAGGATGCGCAACTCATCTTTGGCGCCATCTGGCGGGAGCTAGAGCGAGAGTTCGGCCGGAGCCGGATGCGCTTTCCTCGGGAGTTGATCCTGCTCGGTGGTGCGCCGGGTGCCGGCAAAGGCACCAACTCGGACTTCATTCGCAAGGTGCGCGGCATAACCGCACCGCCAATCGTGGTTTCCCAGCTCCTTGAGACACCGGAGGCGCGCGCGGTCAAGGCGCGTGGCGCCATGGTCGGGGACCAGGAGGTGGTCGGCATCCTCTTACGCAAGCTGCTCGAGCCCGAGCAACAGAACGGCGCGTTGCTTGATGGCTTCCCGCGCACGAAAGTGCAGGTGGAGTGCCTCAAGCTGCTTTTCGACGAGATGATCGGGCTGCGGCGGGAGTTCTCCGGGACCCCGGAGGTCATCCACTTCAAGCAGCCCATCTTTCACATCATGGTGCTGTTCATTGATGAGGCCGAGAGCGTGGTCCGCCAACTCAAGCGGGGACGACAGGTCGTCGCCCACAACGAGGAAGTGGCCCGCTCAGGCATGGGCGAACGCTGGGAAGAAAGGGCGACGGACTTTAGCGAAGGGCTGGCGCGCAACCGCTACCGCGTCTTCAAGGAGCAAACCTATGACGCGCTGGTTTCCCTCAAGCAGATCTTCCACTACCACTTCATTAACGGTCAGGCGTCCATCCTCGAAGTCCAGGCCAACATCGTCCGCGAGCTCGAATACCAGAGTTCGCTGGAGTTGGATCCGCGCACCTTCGACCGGCTTCGGGGGTTGCCGCTGGCCAGCGAAATCGTCCGGCACGCCCGCCAGGACCTCGTCCGCAGGCTGGACGGCTACGAGGTGGAGCAGCCAGAAACCTTCGAGCGGGTGATCGAGTTCATTGAAGGCAAGATGATGCCCATCGTGGTTCGCCATGCAGTCTCAGGCATCGCCAACATCAACTCTGAAGACCTGCTGTTCGAGGACCCGGCCGCCTTGGCGATGCTGATCGACGTGTTCTCCGAGCGCGGCTTCCACGCGACAGTGGACGTGAGCCGGATTGGCGTGCCACTGAGTGTTGATCTGCAGACCGGGAAGATTTATTCTGAAGGAAAGAAGGTCTTTCGTTTCAGCGTGCGTTTTAGAAATCCGGAGATCCGAGGCTTCGAGTAGCGAAGGCCCGTCAAAGCAGGGCGCTGATCCAGAAAGGTAGCGACAATTTGAAGCGTAGCGCTCATCAGATGGGCTTCTGAACTCTCACGCTTGATTTCAGCGGGCGAAAGTCTTGATCTGGCCGATTCCTTATCATGGCGAATCACCCCAGCGGGACGCGGAAGCCGCCGTGCGCTCTGCCTTTCAGGCAGCACGAATCCTCGATCGACGTGAATCGAACAAGAATCAGGGAGAACTCGCGACCAGCACCTCAGCAAGGCCACAAGGCCGCAGGCAGCGAGGTTTTCCACGGCGTCATGGCAGGGGTTGTTTATCGGAAATCAAGTTTGGGAGAATCAATTGAAAAGGCGGACCAGAGGCGCGAGGGATCAGCTGCGCTTGTTGATTTCTTTGCTTTAAAAAGCTGGATCAACAATGAAGGATCCGCCCGCAACACGGCGGAAGCCGTGAGAAACAAGCACACAGAAAATGCGACACTTGGAAATCAACGGCTTCGTCTCATTCACGCTGGCCATTATCCTGCTGTTCATCGGCAAGATCGCGCTGAATCGTTCGGCGACCTTGCGCAAATACAGCATCCCTGAGCCTGTGATCGGAGGGTTCCTCGCCGGGCTCGTCGTGGCGGTTATCTATTTTACGCTCAGTCTTGAAGTCACCTTCCAGCTGCAGGTTCAGCCCTTTCTCCTGCTCTATTTCTTTGCGGGAATCGGACTCAAGGCCGACATCCGGGACCTTCTCACCGGCGGCAAGCCGTTGCTCTTTCTGACCCTGCTCGCCGCGGGCTACATGCTGATGCAAAACCTCCTGGGAATGGGTGTGGCGGCTGCCTTTGGCATGGATCCCAAGGCGGGACTGATGGCGGGGTCTGTGTCGCTCACGGGCGGCCTGGGCACGACGGTCGCCTGGGCCCCCATTTTCACCGAGCGGCTCGGAATCGCCAACGCCACCGAGATCGGCGTTGCTTCCAGCACGCTGGGCCTGATTGCGGCCTGCGTGGTCGGCGGCCCCATAGCAAACTATTTGATCAATCGGCACAAACTCCACACCAGCGGTGATGCCGATCTCGATATCGGCCAGCCCAACGCCGAACAGCACATCATGGTGGACTCCTACGGCGTATTGTGGGCGTGGCTGTGGCTCAACATCGCGCTGATCATCGGCTACTTCCTGGACATGGGTCTCGATCACGTGGGGGTGAAAGTGCCCCGGTTCGTTTCCTGTCTCCTCGCCGGCATCGTGATCAGCAACGTCGGGCGGCGGCTGCTGCCAAAGCTCAAGTGGACAGGTGAGAAGCAGGGCCTCGCGCTCATTTCAGACATCGCCCTGGGCATGTTTCTTGTTATGGCGCTGATGAGCCTGAAGCTCTGGGAACTGAAGGGTGCCGTGGCGTTCCTCACCGTGGTGATCGCCCTGCAGGTTTTGATGGTGGTTGTATTTGCGCTCTTCGTGGTGTTCAGGGTGCTTGGTAAAGACTACGAAGCGTCCGTGATCTCCGCGGGATTTACCGGTATCACCCTCGGCACCACCGCCACAGCCATCGTCAGCATGACGGCGGTAACCAAGCAGTATGGCGCAGCCCACCGCGCGTTCCTGCTGGTCCCCCTGGTCGGAGGCTTTTTCATCGATATCATCAATGCGCTGGCGATTAATTTCTTTGCCAATCTCTAGCAGCCCGTCGGACTTGGCCACACAGCACTAAATTGGGAATGGAAAATTTCCGAAAAATCGAGCGGCTGTTTCGACGGGCTGCTCCGACTCCGCTCCGCGGAGGGAGAAAACCCTCTGAGAGTGCTGCTGGGCAATCCTGCTCCGTGACGTGATGGATCTCTTTTTTGCCGCGCTTCCGATCGGATTTCTGATCGTCGTGATGACGAAGAAGAACGGGCTGCCTTCAACGGTCGCCTTCGCCTTGGCGGCGCTGATTGCCTATGGCGTTCGCATCTGGTTTTTCGGGACGAGGCCAAACCTGGCCCACGCGGCGATTGTCACCGGGCTGCTCGACGCGCTCACGCCGATTTCGATCGTGCTTGGCGCCATCTTTTTCTTCGTGGCGCTGGAACGCTCCGGCGCCATGGAGACACTGAGGCTGTGGCTGAACGGCGTTTCACGCAATCGTGTGGCGCAATTGATGGTCGTCGGCTGGTCGTTCCAATTTCTCATCGAGGGAGCCAGCGGGTTCGGCACCCCGGCTGCCCTGGCCGCTCCCGTGCTGGTCGGGCTGGGATTTCCTCCGCTGCGCGTCGCCGTGCTTTGCCTCATCATGAATTCGGTCCCGGTTTCGTTCGGGGCCGTCGGAACTCCAACGTGGTTCGGCTTTAGTTCGCTGGAGTTGCCGGAAGCGCAACTGCTCCAGATCGGCCTGAAAACCGCTTTGTTACACGCCGCGGCTGCGGTGGTCATCCCTGCGATTGCCCTCCGCTTTGTGGTCCGATGGAAGGACATTCGCCGCAATCTGCTCTTCATTCAGCTTTCCGTGTTTGCCTGCGTCCTGCCAATGGTTGCCATAGCGGCCTTCAACTATGAATTTCCAGCCGTGGCGGGCGGAATGATCGGCTTGTTGGTCACGATCTTTCTGGCACAACACGGCATCGGTCTGGCGAAGGAGGAAGGCGCTCCGCAAGCCCCGGAAACCAGCACCGTGCGCGGCGGTGATGTGCTACGGGCGCTATCTCCCTTGCTTGCGACAGTGGGCATTTTGCTCGTGACCCGAATCCCACTTCTCGGCTTGCGACAGCTTCTGACTTCAAAGGCGGAATGGATTTCCCTTCCGCTTGGTGGATTCGGGGTATTCTCCCTGAGTCCTTCTCTCGTCTTCCAATTGCAAGGAATTCTTGGCGAGGACCTCCACTGGTCGCACGCACTTCTCTACGTCCCATCCATCCTTCCCTTTCTCGTCGCCGGCGTGCTGGCGCTTTGGCTTTATCACTGCCCTCCGAGTGTCTTCAGAGAAGTCGCAAAGGAAACCCTGGCGCGTATCCGGAACCCGGTGATCGCGCTCTTTGGAGCCTTGGTTTTCGTTCAGTTGCTCATGATCGACGGGGAGCGGGCGTCTACCGAGATCCTTGGTCACGCCCTGGCAGCCGGGACCGGCGGGTTGTGGATTTATTTCGCGGCATTTCTCGGGGCGCTCGGCAGCTTTTTCTCGGGCTCCAACACCATCTCGAACCTGACCTTTGCAGGAATCCAGATATCGATCGCCGAAGATATCGGCGTGTCTCCCACAACGATCCTTGCACTTCAATCAGCCGGCGGCGCGTTGGGCAGCATGATCGCCATTCACAACATCGTTGCTGTATGCGCCGTGTTGGGATTGAAGAACCAGGAGGGTATCATTCTCAAGAAAACGATCATCCCGGCTTTGGTTTACGGAGTCATACTGGCTGCAGTGATCGGGATCTTGCTCAGTGTATTTTCTTTCTGACGGTCCAAACCAGTTCGTGATGCAAAGCCATGGCGCCGCGTAACCCAAAAGGCACGCGAAGCGAATGGATTATCTGCAGGAATGGCCCAGAAGTGGCGGGGAAGCGCTCAGTAACTCCTTACTTCCTTCTTAAGAATGCGTCTGATCTCTTGAATTGCCAACGGATGGCTAAATCCACCGTGCCCGGCGGGCACTATCACCTCGGTGACCGCGTCGCCCAAATGTGCGCTGCTATAGGGCACGATGCCGTCGCGGCTTCCAATGATTGAGTGCGCTGGGGCCGACGGCGGCGTTCGGTTCAGAGCCGCAAGAAATCTGGAACGCGGCGAGAGCCCGTGAATACTCGTCGGCAACCTTATGGGTCTTCCTGTGGAGTCCAGGCCGGCGAGGTCTGCCATCTCCTCGGCGATCCAACGCGGCAGCCGAATCAGCCAGATACCTAGCCCGGCAATACTGCTTGTCGCGATCCGGCTTCCGCGGTGGGGCGTGCAAATGAAAACGACCCGGCTCACGTCTCGCCTCGGCTCGAACACCAGGCAGCGCCGGACTGTGCTCGATGCCGGAAGGCGGGAGACATCGGGAAGGATCTTTTCGGCGTCCGCCAGGGTGAACCGGGAGACTTGGACGCGCGCAAGAATGCCGCCCATGCTGTGGCCAACGACCACCAAGGGACGGTCTACGCGGTGGAGCAGGATTGCCTCGTCCAAGGCATCCCGCAACTGGAGGGCGGAGAGCGCAACGGGCTGTCCGGTGGGGTAATAGAAAAACCAGAATTGATACTTCCGGCGGATCTCTGGGTCCGCGAGCAAAGTCTTGACGACCGGCGCCCACATCCGGGGGGTCGATATCAGGCCGTGAACAAGGACGACCGGAATCTTACGGGGAGCATACGGTTGCAAGAAAATCAGGCGGGCTGTCTTGCGGTCGGAAAGCAGCAGATAGCGGACACCATCGAGCAGCCGGGGACCCGTGGCTCGTGTTGCGTTCAGGACGGCTTCGAGATCCATCGCGACGGGAAGATCGCGACCCGCTACGCGCACCGATTCGACGCGTTCGGGATCGACCATGCGCACCTCGAACGAATCGGGCGCGGATTTTTTCGGCAGAGCGAGCACGGTGAGCGGAATCCGGTAGCCCGACCGCGGAGCGTTGGGGCCACCCGGAACAACTTGCCCAATGGCGGGCAGACCCAGGCCCGATCGATGAAGGCCCGGCGTGATCTCGCGTGAGCGCCGGACGGGAGATATACCGGAAAACGTCCCGGCCGGATAGGAGCCGGGGGACGATTCCCGGCTAAGTGCAAATCCTTGTTTCGGTCTTTTGGCGATCAAGCCGGGCATTACCTGAGCCAAGGCGCGACGGTACTCAGCCGTGGCCCTCGTGATTTGCCGCGGATTGCTTCGCGGCGATTCCAGAACGGCCAGCGCTTGATTGAGTACCGTCGCGGGATTTCGCGGCGGTGGAACCGCCTGGCACCCAGCGAATAAAAAGACAGTGGCTAGAATCCCAAGCCAGGACTTTCGCGACGCACAGGCGAAAGAATCAACCAAGCCAGAACAAAATCGACGATATGTTAAGCGCATTTCTTCGAATGTCGGGCAAAGGTGGCCAGGATTTTGGTGTTGAGACGGGGCCGTCGCAAGTTCGGAATTGCTCTTGTCATCCTCGCGGCAGTCTGAAACTGTGATTCCCCATGGATTCCGGCGAGTCGCTTGTCGCTGTTTACGATACCAAACCGTACGACCGCGATTATCTCACCACCGCAGCGGGCGTGGAGGATCTCAATTTGCGCTTTCACGAATTCCGCCTGGAGGCCGACACCGCCTTCTCGGCCGAGGGAGCAAAGGCGGTCTGTGTTTTCGTCAATGACGACGTCCGGCGGCGAACCCTGGAGAGTCTGGCCCGGCGCGAGGTTCGAATGGTCGCGCTGCGTTGTGCGGGATTCAATAATGTCGATCTCGAGGCCGCCAAGGAATTGGGCATTGCGGTAACCCGTGTGCCGAGTTACTCGCCCCATGCCGTCGCCGAGCACGCCATAGCGCTCATCCTCACACTCAATCGAAAAACACATCGCGCGTTCAACCGGGTTCGCGAAATGAACTTTTCGCTCAATGGCCTTGTCGGATTCGATCTTCATGGCAAGACCGCCGGCCTCATTGGAACCGGGAAAATCGGGCGCATCGCGGCCAAAATCCTCAGGGGATTTGGCATGCGCGTGCTGGCTTTCGATCCCTTCCCAGATCCCGAGTGGGCCGCCAAACACAATGTGGAATATGTGGAAACAGGGAGGATCTTTAAAGAGAGCGATATCCTTTCGCTGCACGCTCCCCTCACCCCCGAAACCGACCACATCATTCGGGCCGAGTCCATCGCTCTCATGAAACACGGCGTGATGCTGGTCAACGTCAGCCGGGGACGCCTGGTCCACACGACGGCTCTGATCGAGGGTCTAAAAAGAGGGCACATTGGCGGCGTCGCGCTGGACGTCTATGAAGAGGAGGAGGGGGTGTTCTTCGAGGACCTCTCCGGCGCGGTGCTGCAGGACGATGAGCTTGCGAGGCTGCTGAGCTTCCCCAATGTGCTCATCACTTCCCATCAGGCCTTCCTCACTCAGGAAGCCCTGCGTGAGATTTCCCGCGTCACCGTCGAAAACTTGCTGCGATACGCCGGCGGACAGCCGTTCCTGGAAGGAACCGCACTGTAGCTGGCGGCTGCGGTTGAGCGGGAGGCAGTCCTCCGCCTTATGCCTTGGATTCTTCCTGCCGTTTTCCTTGTCGTGGAGGCCCTCGCGGTCGCCAGCGCCATCCATGCCATGTTCACGGTGCGCACCGCTCAAGGGACCATCGCCTGGGTGATCGGGTTGATCACCTTCCCCTGGCTGGGATTGCCGCTCTACTGGTTTTTTGGAAGCCGGCGCTTCGATTCCCACTCGAAGGTGATGAGGGAAGCCCTGATCACGCATCAGGCGAAGATTCACGAACTGCGCGAGGAAATGAGACGCTTCCAGGTTCCGCGCGCGGAAATCCGGCCCCCACGAGTCGGGGATCTGGCGGCAGTGGCAGGCGAGCAGTTTCTTCGCGGGAACAAACTCGATCTGCTGATCGATGGCGAAGCCACGTTCGACGCAATTCTGTCGGAATTGCCCAAGGCGAAGCGGTGCATTTTTGTGCAGTTCTACATCATGCGGGAGGACGGCCTTGGGCTTCGTCTCCTGGAAGCCCTGGCAGCCCGCGCCGCGGATGGAATACAGGTCTGCTTTCTTTTCGACCGCGTGGGCAGCGCCGCGATGACACCGGCGGTAATCGAAAAATGGCGCCGCCGCGGCATCCGGATGGCAACATCCTGCGCTTACAGCAAGTGGCGGGACCGCTGGCAGCTCAATTTTCGGAACCACAGGAAAAATGTGATCGTGGACGGCCGGGTCGGCTTTATCGGCGGCCATAACGTCGGGGACGAATATCTCGGCATCAATCCGAAATTTGGCCGCTGGCGCGACACGCACGTGCGGGTCGAGGGCCCTACCGCAATGCAACTGCAAATGGTCTTTCTCGCCGACTGGTACTTTGCCGCCAGAGAGGTGCTCGCCGGGCATTGGGACGCCAACGTGTGGCCGGAAATCGAGGGACAGCGGGCGCTCGTGCTGTCCTCCGGGCCTTCCGACCAGTTCGAGCGCTGCACGCTCTTTTTCCTGAACGTGATTGCAATGGCGGAGAAGAGGCTCTGGATTGCGAGCCCTTATTTTGTGCCGGATGAAGGGATCCTGCAGGCTCTGCAACTGGCGGCCATTCGCGGGGTCGAGGTGAGGATCTTGCTCCCGATGAAGCCCGATCATTTGTTAGTCTGGCTTGCTTCGTTCGCGATGCTCACCGAGCTGGCGCATCCGAACATCCACATCCATCGCTTTACCGGCGGCTTTCTGCACCAAAAGGCCCTGCTTGTGGACGACACCTTCGCTGCGGTCGGCACGGCCAACTTCGACAACCGCTCGTTCCGCTTGAATTTTGAAATTACCCTCGCGGTCTCCGACAGCCAGTTCGCTGCGGAAGTGGCGCGGATGTTCGAAAACGACTTCGCGGAATCAGTCGAAGTCGGACGCGACGACTACGAGTCCCGGCCACTCTATTTCAAGGTTGGAGCTCAGGCGGCGCGCTTGCTTGCGCCGATTTTGTGAAGAAGTTCACTCGTCGCCTTTGTGTTTTTGCGGCACGACCCAGAAGAAACTGCTGGCCTTTTCTCACGCGCTAGTTTGAATCCCTGTCGATGACGATCAATCTCTCTCCCGACCGCGTTGCCATTTCAAAAAGCCGTGGCTGGCTGATTGCCGGCGGCCTTCTTTCCATCTTCGTGGGCTTTCTGGCCATGGGCTCTCCTTTACTTTTCTCGTTCGCTATCGCCCGATTCCTTGGCGCGTTCGCCCTCGTCACGGGGGTCATCTCGCTCTTTGTGGCCCTGTTCGGAAAGGAGGTCACACACCGCGTGATCGAAGCGCTCATGGCATTGATCCGCATCGCGGCCGGTCTGGCGCTTTTCATTTGCGTCGCATCGAGCGTCGCAGTCATCACGCTTATTTTTGCGATTTTTCTGATCGTTGAGGGAATTTTCCTCATCGCGGGCGCGTTCAAGCTGCGCAAGCACAAAGGATGGGTCTGGACCCTGATCAACGGCATTGCCGCACTCGTCTTAGGCATAATGGTCTACGTTCACTGGCCATCGGACTCCCTTTGGATACTGGGACTGTTCTTTGGCATCAATTCGATCTTTAGCGGGATGTCACTCCTGATGCTTGGCCTGGCCGCTCCGAAGTCGGCCACCTAGTCTCTTCGGAAGGCAACAATCGCCGAAGCGATGAGCCAGCAGGTTTTATGAGCGGTTCCCGCAAGGATTTTCCGCGTTCCGTGCTCATTCGGTTCGCGGTTTTTTTGGGTATATGGGTCGTGCTCGCGGGCCCGGACCCCGGAGGGCTGCTGTTTGGGCTGACGACGGCCGCGGCGGCGGCATGGACAAGCCTGCGTCTCCTTCCGCCGTCCCCGAGACGCTTCCGAATGCTTCCGCTGGCGTTGCTCGGGCGGCACTTCATTTGGGGCTCAATCGTTGCCGGGGTGGACGTCGCCCGGCGCGCCTTCCATCCACGGCTTCCTCTCCGCCCGGGTTTTGTCACCTATACCTGCCGCGTTCCGGCGGGCACGACGCGTGATCTCTTTCTGGCAATGACCAGCCTCATGCCGGGCTCGCTCCCGACCGATGTGGACGAGCGCGGCGTGCTTCTCATGCACTGCCTCGATACGGACCAGCCACTGGCGGATCAGATGGCTGACACTGAGGCCCGGCTGCTCCGGGCGCTCGAGCGACGCGGGACGAATGCCTGAGTTCCTGCTTGCTGCCGCGGGCTTTGTGCTCGCAACGGTGGCTCTGGGCCTCGTCAGGATTTTGCGCGGTCCCGGCAATGCGGACCGGATGATGGCGGCGCAGTTGCTCGGCACAGGCGGAATTGCGGTGCTGCTGCTGGCGGCGGGCGGCGGATTGCCGGCGGCGGCGGACGTCGCTCTAACGCTGGCCTTGCTGGCAGCTTTCGCCTCGATGGCCTTCGCCAAAAGCGGCGTGTCTCCGGAAGCGAACGACCCCCGATCGCGAGACAAGCGATGAGGCTCGCGCTGGACATTTTCACGATCGTCGCGGTTTTGTCCGGGGCCTTCTTTTTTCTCGCCGGCACGGTCGGGCTGTTACGCTTTCCGGACACGCTCACACGCCTTCATGCCTTGACCAAGGCCGACAATCTCGGTCTCGGCCTGATCATGCTGGGGCTGTTGCCTCATGTGCCCTGGCCGTTCGGCGCGCTGAAATTGATCGCGGTCTGGGTGCTTGTTCTGGTGTCCAGCGCCTCCGCGTCGCAACTCATCGCGCGCAAGGTGCGAAGGGGGCAAGGCTCATGAGCGTCGAGCTGGCTTTCTGCGTTGGTCTTGCCCTGCTCATTCTCGCAGTGGCCGGTTTCACCATCGTGGTGAAGGACGACTTTGCGGCCGTCGTCGCGTTTGTTGTTTACGGGCTGCTGCTGTCGCTCGCATGGATGAGCCTTTCCTCCCCCGACGTGGCCCTGACCGAGGTGGCAGTCGGCAGCGGCGTGACAGGCGCGCTGCTGCTGGGCGCCTGCGCACGGTTGCAAAACAGGGAAAAATCGGCGAAAGAGCATCGCCCCGGGTGGATTGGTCGGGCTGCAGCTCTGATTCTGTGTGGCTGCGTCTCGGCGGGACTGACGGGCGTTGTGCTGCTCCTTCCTGATCCGGCTCCCACGCTAGCGCCCGCGGCGCAAGAACATCTCCGGGCAACCGGTCTTGGCAATGCCGTGACCGCGGTTTTGATGGCGTACCGGGCTTTGGACACGCTGCTCGAGAAAGTGGTGTTGCTCCTGGCGTTGGTCGCCGTCTGGTCGCTGGCACCCGATCGTTTCTGGGGAGGCCGGCCGGCATTCGGATATCGACCGGAGCCGGGCAGTCCATTGATTTTTCTTACGCGATATTTGGTTCCGGTTGGCATTGTTGCGGGCGTCTACCTTTTATGGGTGGGGGCCGATGATCCGGGCGGAGCCTTCGCGGGCGGCGCGATCCTCGCCGCGATGGCAATTCTCGGGTTCATCTCCGGGCTGAGCGTAGTTCCGGCCGTGAGCGGCTTCCGCCTGCGGTTCGTGCTCGTGGTGGGAGTCATCGTGTTTGTTGTGGCCGGGCTGGCCGGCTTCGCATGGGCCTCGGGCTTCCTGGCCTATCCGGAAGGCTTTGCCAAACCGATCATCATTCTCATTGAAGTGGCCATGATCTTTTCGATCGGGGCGACCCTCGCCTTGTTGGTTGCCGGTCCACCGGGACGGTCCCTGAAACCATGAGCGCGGCCACGATATTCGGGATCTGCGCAGCGTTCCTCGTGGGCCTCGGTCTCTTCGGATTGATCGTCCAGCCCCAACCGTTTCGGAAGATTCTCTCCTTCAATGTTCTCGGCAGCGGGATTTTCCTGCTTTTCGGTGTGGTTGCCCGCCGGGGAGCGGCAGCGGGGATGGGCGGCGATCCGATTCCCCAGGCGCTAGTCATCACTGGCATCGTTGTTGCCTTCTCGGCCACGGCCCTTGCGGTTGGCATCTTGCTGCGGCTATTTGAAGAAAAAGGCGACACTTCGTTGCAGGACGATGCGGCGAAGGGCTCGAAGTCGGAGGCGGCGGACGACTGATGCCGCCCGCTCTCTCTTCTCACGCCTCCGATCCCGCCGGCACTTTTCTCGTGCTGGCCCTCGTGCTGCCCGTTACGGGCATTCTGCTGGCCTTCCTGGCCGGTGGACGCCATGCGCGTGGGATCACGCTGGTTCTGTTGGCTGCAGGACTTGGCGTCGCGGCGGGCGTTGTCGAGGGTGTCTGGCGGACCGGAGATGCGATAACGTATCTGTCCGGGGGATGGGCTCCGCCGCTCGGCGTGAGACTCCGGGCTGACGGCCTTTCCGCGGCGATGATTACGGTGACGGCAATCGTGATTTTTGCCGCAGGCCTCTATGCGCCGGCGCAGTTTCGAGTGCCGCGAGGAAGCTCCGAAACACGCGCGTCTTTCTCCTTCTGGATCCTGTTGCTCGCGATTTGGGCGGCGATGAACGCCGTGTTTCTGGGCAGCGACCTTTTCAATCTCTACGTGGCACTTGAACTGGTCACCTTTGCCGCCGTTCCGTTGGTTTCCCTCGGTGGCGGCGCCACGACACTGGCCGCCGCGCTGCGCTACCTGCTTTTCGCACTGATTGGCTCGGCGCTATACCTGCTCGGAACGGTGTTGCTTTACGGCAACTACGGCACGCTCGACATCTCGCTCTTGTCAGAACGTGTCCGTCCCGGACCGGCGCTCTGGTTCACGGTGGCACTGATGACGGCGGGCCTTGCGGCGAAAACCGCGCTTTTCCCGCTTCACATCTGGCTTCCGCCGGCCCATTCGGGCGCGCCGCCGGCCGCCAGCGCCCTGCTCTCCGCCCTCGTGGTGAAGGCCTCGTTTTTTTTGGTCGTGCGGCTTTGGTTCGACGTGGCTGGAGGGCTGACGGACGAAATGGTCGGCCAGATTCTTGGCGCGATGGGAGCGGGAGCCATTTTGGTCGGCGGGGTGGTCGCGTTGCGGCAGGCTCGCTTGAAGCTGCTGATCGCCTATTCGACCGTCGCGCAGCTTGGCTATCTGTTCCTCATGTTCCCGCTTGCCGCGGGCGCGGGAGCTTCGGAGTCGGGAGTGAATACCGCCCTGACGGGCGGAATGTTCCAGGCCGTCGCGCATGCGTTTGCCAAGGCGGCCATGTTCATGGCGGCGGGGTTGATGGCCGAGGCGCTCGGTCACGACCGGATCGCCGGTTTGCGCGGCGTTGGCCGGGCGTTGCCGGTGACCAGTTTCGCCTTTGGCCTCGCCGCATTGTCTCTGATCGGGGTGCCCCCAACCGGCGGATTCGTCACGAAGTGGTTCCTGCTCACGGCGTCGGCAACCACGGGCCAATGGTGGTGGGCGGTCGTCATACTGGCGGGCGGCCTGCTCGCCGGGGGCTACATGTTTCGGGTTCTTGGACCCGTGCTGACCGACGGGGAAAGCCCGCTGATTTTGCGCGCGCCGGTATCGCGGTTTCGCGAGATCGTGGTGCTGTCCCTCGCGGTCTGCGCGCTGCTGCTGGGAATGTTCCCGCAAAAGCCGGCCAAGCTTCTTCAACTCGGGCGCGCCCACCCCTCGGGGGTGATTTTGCCATGATTTCCCAGGCGCTCCTCATTCTTACTCTGGCCCTGCCTGTCGCGCTGCTGGCGGGCTGCCTCTCCCGAGGTTTCCGGAAGCTCGTGCCGGCATTCCTGTGGCTCGCGCCCGTCCCGGCGCTGGGGGCCGCGCTCTTTGCAGCCAGGGATTCTCCGCTGGCGCTCAATTGGGCGCCCTACCATGTGACGCTCCTGCTCGACTCCTCCGGCTCAATGCTGCTGACCGCAGCGTCGCTGCTCTGGATCGCGGCGGGTGTCTATGCTCCGGCGTTTTTCCGGGGCAGGGCCCTCGGGGACAGCTTCGCGGTATGCTGGCTTTTCACGCTCATCGGAAGCCTTGGCATTTTTCTGGCGGCGGACCTGGCGGGGTTTCTCTTTTTCTACGCATTGGTCAGCCTTCCGGCCTTCGGCTTGGTGACCTATGAAGGCACGCCCTCCGCGAGGCGCGCGGGCGCCGTCTACATCGGCTTTGCCCTGCTCGGCGAAGGCCTGCTTCTCATGGCATTTGTGCTCCTCGCCGCGAATATCCCGGAGGGCGGCCTGAGGATTACGGACGTGGTCGCAGCCGTGCAGAGCTCGCCATTCCGGAACGTGACACTGTCGCTGTTGATCGCCGGATTTGGGATGAAAATCGCCCTCCTCCCGATGCATTTCTGGATGCCACTCACCTACACGGCCGCGCCGATTCCGGCGGCTGCCGTCCTTAGCGGCGCCGCGGTAAAGGCCGGCGTCATCGGGCTCATCCGCTTCCTTCCCCTCGATATTGCTCTGCCAGATTGGGGCGGCGCGCTGACCGCCGTGGGACTGTGCGGTGCATTCTATGGTGTCGCCGTTGGCATTACCCAAACCAACCCGAAAACCGTGCTCGCCTACTCCAGCGTCAGCCAGATGGGCTTCCTCGCGGCGGTGCTCGGAATGGGTTTGACGGCAGGCGACAAGAGCGTTGCACCCATCGCCGCCTTTTACGCCGCCCACCATGTCCTGGTAAAAGGCGCGCTCTTCCTCGCCTTGGGCGTAGCGGGTGTGACCGCTTCACGGCGCATGGGCATCGTGCTCGTGCCCGCGGTGGTAATAGCGCTCGGTCTTGCCGGACTCCCGCTTACTGGTGGCGCTTTGGCCAAGCTGGCGGTTAAGGCTCCGCTCGGATACGGCATCGCAGGGACGCTCGCGACGTTATCGGCATCCGGAACGACCCTTCTCATGCTCCATTTTCTGCATCGGCTCGCATTGATAGCGGCGCGGGACCCCGCCAAGGCGGCGCCCGCAAGACTCGTCGCGCCGTGGCTGGCAATGGCAGTCGCCTCCGTCACGGTCCCCTGGATATTTTATCCGGTTGCGGGGATGGGCGCCCTCTCCGACGCGCTTGCCCCGTCGGCGCTCTGGAAGACATTGTGGCCGATACTCGTCGGCGGGCTACTGGCTGTCGGGCTGCGTCTCTGGGGTCATCGCCTGCCGCGCATCCCGGAGGGAGACGTCGTGGTGGTCGGCGGGTCCGCGTCACGCGCCGCCACCGGTTGCGGCGCAGTTTTTGAGCGCGTGGACAGTCTCCTGCGGCAGTGGCCGATCGCGAGTCTGTCGCTTCTGATCGTGGCCATCCTTCTGGCTGTGGCGATGCTTGGCGGGAGCTGACGACCGAATCGGACTACTGCCGGAAGCACTGTCGCAGGTTGGGATCGGAGTCAAGCGCGCTTTCGATCTCCGGAAGGCAGTCGCGGGCCGAGAGGATGGTATAGAAGTCCGATTTGATCGACGGCGCAACGCGGGCCGCTTCGAGCCATTCGGCGCGATCGAAAGGATTGCTCGCGACGGCCTTCCAGAAACCCGTGGCGTCGAAGAGCGCCGCGATGCGTTCGGAGTGCAGACCTTGGAGGAGACTGATCAAGTAGGTGGCGACGCCGACTTGAAGTCCATGAAGCTGCGGGCGTTTGCTCACGCTGTCCAGCGCATGGGAAATGAGATGCTCGCTTCCGCTGGCCGGGCGGGACGAGCCGCAAATCGACATCGAAACGCCGTTCAAGAGCAACGCGGTGCCGAGCAGCGTCATTCCTTCGAGGTCCCGCTCGGGCCGCGCCAGGAATTGAAAAACGCTGGCATCCGAAAGCAGCGCTGCAAAATCGTCGACGGGCGTGCCCACGGCGTGAAATGCCAGCTTCCAGTCCGTCACGGCTGTGAATTTCGAGACGAGGTCGCCGACCCCGGAATACCAGAGCGTCTCCGGTGCGTTAAGACAGACAGCTGTGTCCAGGATCACGCCAAACGGCATGGCCGACGGTAGCGGACGGCGGCGGTCATCAATGGTGAGGCTCGATTGCGGGCTGCAGAAACCGTCATTCGAAAGCGACGTCGGCACGGAAATATAGGGAAGCCCAAAGAGAAACGCGATGTATTTGGCGACATCCAGGGCCTTGCCGCCGCCGAAGCCAATGATTGCGTCCGCATTTCTCGGCGACTGGCGGAAGAGTTCGGCAGCCTTTTCAAAACTGACGGATTCCACCGGCGTCTGTTGCAAAATCTGAATGTTTCGTAAATCCAGGGACGCGGTCAAACGCTCCAGGAGCCGGGCATCGAGGCCTTGGCTGAAAAGAAGAAGGACCCGCGCGAACTTGTAGCGTCCGGCGTAGACGCCCATTCGATCCAGGGCTCCGGGTTTAACGCGGACCAGGGTCGGGATCGCCGTGTGCTTCGGAATCAGCATTCGGCCTTCTGAAGGTGGTCCGCGATCTGTGACCAGCGTTCGAACGGCTGGAATCCCTCGCCGCGCTCGCTCAAAGCTCCGGCCAGCCACCCCCGCGCAAAACGCAACTGCGGCGGCACCAGCAGCGCGGACTCGAGGTCCGGACGGCCGTCCCCGGCAAAGGCCGTGCGATCCGAGCGACCGAGGGCATCCCGCACGATTTCCACTTTGTTCACGCCCGTCGTGGGACTGAAGAAGGGCGAGCGTTTCGGCAGGGACATTTGCAGGCCGCGTTCAGGATCGAAAGATCCCGGGTTGGAATGAACCGGCACCGAAACCCCGGCGTTACTCAGCAAACGCCGAATATACCAATCGCATCCGGCCGAAGCGATCACGACTTCCCAGCCGCAATCCCGCAAAGCCTCAATGGATTTCGCGAGCCCGGGCTCCAGTTCCATGGAACGGGCCAGTTCCAGCAAATCCGCCTCACTTGTGCGGATGTCGCGAAAAATCTCGGCCAGCGCTTCAAAATGCGTGATTTGGCCCGCCACGAATTTTTCCCAGGGATCGTCTTCCGAAGAGAACGGCCAGCGTTTTCGGACCAGGTCGAAAAAATCAAACCGCGTCAGGGTACCGTCAAAATCGGAAACCAGGATCTTCATGAAATCGGACGAAAACGGAACATGGCAACGCAGATGATCAAAGATCGGGAGCGCCTGCAAGCCGGGTTTCCCTAACGCGCCTCCCGGACGACATGGGAACGCGCAAGGGCCCGCGCGAGGTTGCGCCTGCGCAGTGCTTGTTTTCATGCCGGGCATTGTTCCCGGCGGGTGCGCCTTAAAGCCACAAGGAAATCCACCGCCCGTTTACCGGAAGAAGAGATAAATCTTCTGGCGGTGGCTTCAGGATTCCACGAAGCTCCACGAAAATTTTTCGCGGCATGCATCACAATATCTCTTTGCGGGCTCCTCTACGTGGGATTGGACTACTGGTGGTCCTGGCCTGGGTGGCGGGGTGTTCTCCGGATGAAAAGCCTGTGCCCGCTGTTCCGCCCGTGCAGACATTCGTCCTCAGCAAGGCAAGCGATGCTCCCTTCCGGCGTTTTCCCGGCGAGGTGAGTGCCGCCGACACGTCCGACATGTCATTCGATGTCCCGGGGCGGCTGATCGAGTTTCCCGCCACGCAGGGCGTGGTCTACAAATACGGCGAACTTCTCGGGCGCCTTGACGAAACCAATTTTGTCGCGCGGGTGGATGCCGCGCGGGCCGATTTCAACACCGCACACGCCGAACTCGCCCGGCGGCGCCAACTGCAGCAGCGCGGCGTGATCTCCCGGAGCGAGCTGGACGGATTCCAGCGCGCCAACGACGTGGCCGAGGCGGCCTTGCGCGAGGCCCAGCGCGCACTCGACGACACACGCTTGCTGGCTCCTTTCGACGGACGGGTCGCTCGCACGCTGGTCAATAATTTCCAGAACGTGCAGGCCCACCAGCCTGTACTGGTGTTCCAAAGCAGTTCGACCCTGGAAGTCGATATCCACGTGCCGGAGGCGGACATGTCGGGAGCCGACCGTGGGATCACCGCCCAAAATGCGCGCTATCTCCTTGAAGCGAGGGCCGAGTTCCCCACCATCCCGAACCAGCAGTTTGATCTCGAACTCAAATCCTTCAGCACGGAGGCCACACCGTCCGCCCGCACCTTCCTTGTCACCTTCCTCCTCTACCCCCCCGAAGACCAGAACATCCTTCCCGGCATGACTTGCACCGTCCTGTTACGGTCGAAGAGCCGGATCAACGCCCAACCCGCCGAGGAAGGGGTCTTTCAAGTGCCCGTGCGGGCGATTGCCACGGTGGACGGCAGGAGCTCCCTCTGGAAATTGAATCCCGCATCCATGAAGGTCAGCCGCGTGGAGGTCAAAATGCTCGGCGTGAGCGGCGATTCGATCAGTGTGCGAGGCGCCGCTCTTGCGCCAAACGACGAAATTGTCACCTCCGGCGTCCGCTTTTTGTCGGAGGGGATGAAGGTGCGTCGGATGCAAGCGAACAACCCCTGACCTGCCTCCCATGAATATTGCCGAGGCGTCAATCCGCAACAAGACGGTCACAATCGTCTTCGCCGTCCTCATGGTCGTGCTGGGCATCTGGTCCTACTTGCACCTCCCGCGGCTGGAAGACCCCGAGTTCACGATCAAGGACGCCCTCATCGTGACTCCCTACCCCGGCGCCTCCGCGCAGGAAGTGGAGAAGGAGGTCAGCGACGTCATCGAACTCGCGGCTCAGCAACTCGAACAACTCGAGCGCGTGGTTTCCCGCTCGGAGCGCGGACGCAGCACGGTAACCGTTACAATCAGGGACCAATACGATCGGCATTCGCTGCCGCAGGTGTGGGACGAACTCCGGCGCAAGATCTCCGACGCCCAGCGCCGTCTGCCGCCGGGCGCGGGACCGTCCGTGGTGCTCGATGATTTCGGTGATGTCTTCGGGATTTTCTTCGCGCTCACGGGGCCGGATTTCTCCGACGCGCAACTCTACGACACGGCGAAACTGCTTCGCCGCGAACTGCTCCTGGTGCCCGACGTCAAGAAAATCGAAATCTTCGGGCATCAGCAGGAGATCATCTATATTGAACTCGCCCGCGACCGCATGGCCCAACTGGGCATCCGCCCCGAGACAATCTTCGCGGCCTTGCGCGAACAAAACGTGGTGGTCCCGAGCGGAGCCGTGGATGCGGGCCCGCTTGCGATCACGATCAATCCCACCGGCGAATGGACGGGGGTCGAAGATTTTGAGAATCTGCTCATCCGGGGAGCGGGCGATCGCAGCGGTACACTCGTCTATCTGAAAGACATCGCGACAGTCCGCCGGGATTACATTGATCCCCCGACCACGTCGCTTCGCTATGACGGCGAGCGGGCCATCGGCATCGGTATCTCCACGGTCGGCGGTGGCAACGTGGTCACAATGGGCGCGGCGGTCGAGCGGCGCATCCGGGAGCTCGGCTCGCAAATCCCGCTCGGGATGGAACTGCACAAGGTCTCCTTCCAGGCGGATACCGTGACCAAGGCGATCAACGAATTTATCGTGAACCTGGGAATGGCGGTGGTGATCGTCTTCATCGTGCTGCTCCTGGCGATGGGGATGCGCAGCGGGCTGATCATCGGGGCGATCCTGTTCATTACCATGTGCGGCACGATGATCGTGATGGAGAAAACGGGGTTGATCCTCGAACGCATCTCCCTCGGCGCCCTCATCATCGCGCTGGTCATGCTGGTGGACAATGCCATCGTCATTACGGAGGGCATGCTCGTCGCAATGCAGCGCGGCCGCGACAAAATGCAGGCGGCCAAGGATGTGGTGTCACAGACGGCCATCCCTCTGCTGGGTTCCACGGCGATCGCGGTGCTCGCCTTCGGGGCGATCGGTCTCTCGGATGATAGCACGGGCGAATACTGCCGTTCCCTGTTCGTCGTTCTCCTGATTTCTCTCGGCTTGAGCTGGATCACCGCGGTGACGATCACGCCGCTGTTTGGATACGTCTTTCTGAAATCCACTCCGCCCGCCGATGCAGCCAAAGCGAAAGACCCCTATGCGGGCGTCATTTATCAAGGCTACAAGAAGATCCTCCTTGCCTGCATGCGCGCTCGTGGCGTGACGATCGTGGTGCTCCTGGGGATGCTCGCTCTGTCCATCTTCGGATTCCGGTTCCTGCAAAACAGCTTTTTTCCCGACTCGACGAGGACGCAGTTCATGGTGGACGTCTGGCTGCCGGGGGGGACCCGGCTGGATCAGACCGATCGCGTAACCGGCGAGATGCGGAAATCCATCGCGGGCATTGACGGCATCACGCACATCACAACGTCCGTCGGCCAGGGCGCCTTGCGGTTTCTTCTCACCTATTCCCCCGAGCGATTCGACCCGTCCTACGCGCAATTTCTCATTGATGTGAAGGACCAGCGTCTCATCAACGAGATCCTGCCGCGCGTTCAGAAGGAACTTTCCGAAAAGTATCCCGACGCCCAGATCATCTCGAAGCGGTTCCTGCTGGGACCCGGCGAAGGGGGACGCGTGCAGGTGCGCTTTTCCGGAGAGGATTACGGCACCCTTCGTTCCCTCGCTGCGCAAGCCATGGAAATTCTGCGCGCAGACGGCGGGGCGAAAGGGATCCGGATTGACAGCCGCGAGCCCGTCCCCACATTGCGTCCGCAGTTTTCGGAAGTGCAGGCCCGCTTGACCGGTATCACGCGCACGGATCTCGGCAGAACGCTTGAGGCGGCCTTCAGTGGCCAGCGCATCGGCGTCTATCGTGAAGGCGACGAACTCCTGCCCATCGTTGCGAGGGGTCCCGAAGCCGAACGTGCCGACCCCGACTTGATCCGGGACGTGCAGGTGTTCAGCCCGGTGGCGAATCGCTTTCTCCCGGTGAGACAAGTTGTTTCCGAATTTACCACGGAGTTGGAAGATCCCCTCCGAATGCGACGAAACCGCCTGCCGACCATCACCGTGCATGCGGACCAGACTTCCGGCCTCGCCAGCACAATGCTCGAGCGCGTGCGCGAGAAAATCCAGGCGATCCCGCTGCCTCCCGGCTATCGGATGGAATGGGGCGGCGAATACGAAGATTCCTCCAAGGCGAAAGCCGCGCTGGCCGGCACGCTTCCCGCCTTTCTGCTGATGATGGTTCTCACTGTAATCTGCCTCTTCAACTCTCTGCGAGTCACCCTCATCATCTGGCTCACCGTGCCGCTTTCCCTCATCGGCATCGTCATCGGCCTGCTGGCTTTCAACCAGCCCTTCGGGTTCATGGCCCTGCTCGGCGCACTCAGCCTCTCGGGCATGCTTATCAAAAATGGGATCGTCCTGGTTGACGAGATCAACTCCCAGCTTGCCTCCGGCAAACCCCCGTGGGACGCCGTCGTGGATGCCTCCGTCAGCCGCGTGCGCCCGGTTTCCATGGCTGTTCTCACAACGGTTTTCGGGCTGATTCCGCTGCTTTTCGACGTTTTCTTCGGCGCGATGGCGGTCACGATCGTCGTCGGCCTCCTCTTCGCCTCGGCCCTCACCCTCCTTGTCGTCCCGGTCCTCTATGTCACCTTCTTCAAGGTGCGCCCCGACACCCCCGCCTCACTTCCAGAGCGCCCCGCTGCGGCGGGATCGGCAAATCAACCAGCTTAGAACGAAGCGCGCAACCGGGCGTAGAAGACCCCGGCGACCCGGGATTCCGGTGCATTGCCCGGATCAAAAATGACCTGAGCGCCCACGGAGAACTGGCTGTGTGGGGTCATCTGAAAACGGTGGAAAGTCTCGAAGACCGTTTCATTCCGTGAGGTGTCCCTGCGCGGGCAAGCCACGGAGAGCGCGGCTCCGGTGAGGTCATCTTCACGGCCGAGCAGGCCGCTATAGCCCAAACCGCCCTGCGCAAGATGCCGCACGTTGGTCAACGTGCCATCGGAG
Organism: uncultured Verrucomicrobiae bacterium; assembly: GCA_963763735.1. Lineage (GTDB taxonomy): Bacteria > Verrucomicrobiota > Verrucomicrobiia > Chthoniobacterales > Terrimicrobiaceae > DASTFP01. The sequence continues at coordinate 22,476 of CAVXQK010000009.1, forward strand.
CAGGCATAGCGCGCGAAGACCTGTAACCTCTTCGTGAGATTTTGATCCACGATGGCGGTGATCCCATAGTCCGAGGGCAGGCCGTCCTTGCCGCGCGCATCCATGTGCCAGGCCCCCAAGGCGTAGCGGCCGGTTCCGAGTCCCCTGATGGTCGGGGTAAGGCCAATTTCTGCGAACGTGAAAAGATCCCACTCCGTGAAAAGCGTATCAAACCCTGCCCTAATGGTCTGGCTGTAGGCGTTGCTTGCGCCCGCCGTGATGTAGTAAAGATCTGTCGGGCGGATCGAGATGCCCAGCAAGGGGCCGTGACCCGGGAAGGGCACGGCGGGGTTCGCAGAGAAGTGACGGTTCACGAAGGAATTGTTCACATTTTGCAGCCAGTAGGCTCCGACGTAGTCGGACGGGTCAGCCCGGCCGATGATAATGCGCACGCGGGCATCGAAGAGTCGCTGGATCCAATAGGCGTCGCGGATGACCCACCCGCGATCATTGAACGCGTTCGTGGGCGGGATCAGTGTGCCAATTTCCCGGCCGACTGCCGAAGGCGGCTGGTTTCCCATCTTGAACCGATACTCCACCGTAAAAACGGCCCGTCCGGTGTCCTGGGTGCCTCGTCCGATAAGTGTCCACGAGGACAGGAAGTCGAGATCACCCGCCGCCCCGTAGCTGTCACTGAGGTCGCCCATGGGCTGGAGGTAGAGCATCGTATAGGCGACACCGAGCCGAAGGCCCGTCTTCCTGTAGAGCTCATCGAGAGGATCCACGACGAGATGAAACGAGCGGTCCAACCCCAGCGAATCAAGGTGGCCTTCGTGCAACGCGTCGATCTCATCGAGTTCGGCGAGGGTGTTGGTAGTCGCCTCACCCGGAGAGAAATCCGCGTCGAGCGCGGAAAACTCTATCTCGTGTACGGTGGGCCGGGTAAAAGGTTGCTCGACGGCGGGCGGGTCGGTCTCCGGCATCTCGACGGCCGTCCTGCCCACGTCCGACTGGGCACTTGCGGGGCGCAGGACAAACAGGCCGATGACTGTGGCTAAGCCGATGAAGCGCATACGGACCTTCAGGTCATTTTCTTCTCTGCCAAGCTCAAGCCAAGGTCGCCGATCGCTTCACCCGATGTGTAATACGGCGGACTGCGGGAGGGTAAGACGGCCGGCAACGTCTCGTAATTCGCACGGGCGTGATTTTTAGAGGGTATTTGTGCAAACGCGCCAGCTAAATCAAGCACGGGCGCTGAGACGCAGGCAAAAGGGGCACACGAATTCTACTATGGCAATACCGAAACCCCATTTCGGTGGCCATTACTTTCATCCGTTGACAACGCCGTGACCGGCTTGCACCGCATCGGCTCAATAACGCAGGTTCTGTGCGCTTCCGACACGTCTGGTTCTTCGCCGTCCTTGCCTCAGTCGCGCGCCCTTCAGGCTGGGGCTACCTGCCGAGCCTGCGCCTCGATCGATCCAAGTCTACAAGGGGGGAACTCGATATCGGATACGTCTAAAGGGAATCCACTACCCCAATGGTTTCATCCCACTGTTCGGGCTCCCTGACATCGCTCACGTAAGCAGCATGAAGAGCAGTGAAGATTGCCGCGAGGGTTAGCAATAGCGTAACAGCTTTAAATGTTGGTTTCATTATCCCGAACCTACCTGCAAAACATTAGAAACATGTGTGCCCGAAGATTAGAAAGTCCCAATCGAACTAAGACCCGCTATCTGGGCTGCCCGAAAAGCCGCGGGGCACCCGGATCTGACTGGGTCCGGGGGCGCGTCTTCAGTCTCTTCTCGGGAATTACGCAAGGTCGAAGCGGTCAAGGTTCATCACCTTGTTCCAAGCCGCCACGACGTCATGGACAAACTTGGTCTGCGAGTCCGAAGTGCCGTAGACTTCCGCCACGCGCCCGATGTACGTGGCGGTGGCGCGGCGCACCCCGGGCACCTTTTCAATGCGGCGCTCGAGTTTGGCTGCTGCGGCTTCGCAGGCTTGTCCGTCCAGCCTGAGGGCGCACCGCTGCAATCCCCCATGCTCGGGCAGGATGTGCTCCAGCGCGATGTGGCGGATGTCCTGCTCGGAAAGCCGGGAGGGATCGAATGCGATCTCGACGCGCTCTCCGTCGGCCCTGGCTTTGATCGCGACAATGCTCTCGTGGTCCGCGATGGAGTGGGGCTTGCCCGGGTCTGGCGTTTGTTTGCTCATGGTCCTGGTTGATTCGGTGTGGCGGCTGGCAAAACCAGCCTCACCGAAAAGACGCGGGTGGTTTGACGGATCTGAAACTGGGTTCTTCCAAGCGCGTTTGCAAGGGACCTCACCAGACGCAATCCCATGCCCGTGCCGATTTGCCCGGAGTTGCCGGTGCCGATGAAATTGGCGATCCGAACAACGATCCGGCCCGCGGTTCGTGAGCGCATGGCGCTCAACCGCACCTTTCCGCGTCCGTGACGGATCGCATTGCCGATGAGGTTATGTAAAATCTGGCGGAGCAGTTCTGGATCAGACGCTACGACGAGTCCCGGCCGGGTGCGCCAATCCAGCGCGATCGATCTTTCGCTGGCCAGCAACGCATAGCCCTCGTGAAGGTCCTCCAGCAACCCAGCGAGATCGACGGGCACGGTTTGTGCGTCCAGTTTTCCGCCCTCCGCTTTCGCCGCCAGTAATGAGCGTTCCACGAGCTGGGAGAGGCGGCGGATTTCCTCCTGCACTTCCTCCGAGAAATCGGACGGCAATTCCGGCGCGGCGGATTCCATGCGCATCCGCAAAAGAGTGAGGGGAGTGCGCAATTCATGCGCCACGCGGGCGGAAAACTCGGCCATCTCGTTGTAGGAGCGGCCCACGCGCAAAAGCAGGTCGTTGATGTGGCGCACGAGTGTTGCCAACTCCGCGTCCTTCTCCGGGAGACGCACGCCCCTTGCAAACGAACTCGGATTCAGGGCGGCCAACTCCCGATTGATCTGGCGGATCGGACGGACGGAGCGGAGAGCGATGAAATACCCGACTGCCACGCTCGCCACCACCAGCGGAAGGGCGACCCACAACCACACATGGATCAACTCGCCAAGAATATCGCGTACCTCTTCATCGGTGTAACTGCCATGGATGACCCACCCCTGGAACTTCGGGTGCGAGCGATCCCAGCGGTCTTTGCGAAGCTCCTCGTCCAGGTGTTCGTGAGCGGTGAAAATCAGCACCGCCACCAACAGAAAAACGGACAGCGCAAACCAAGCCGCCACCCGCAGGCGAAAACTCATGCGCCCTCTTCCCGCAGCGCAAAACCGATCCCGCGCAGCGTCTGGAGGAGCGGGCGGCAGCCGGGCAGGTCCACTTTTTTTCGGAGATAGTTCATATAGACATTGACCACGTTGGTGCCCGAGTCGAAATGCTGGTCCCAGACCCGCTCGACCAAGGTGGTCTTCGAGACCGGGCGGGGCGACGCTTCGGCCAGCACTTCGAGCAGCGCGAACTCGCGGTTGGTCAACGCGATCTCCTGTCCGGCACGGCGCACGACACGCGACCGGAGGTCGATCTCCAGGTCCGCCACGTGCAGAACGGCCTCCAACTCGGGCCGCGCCCTGCGTTGCAAGGCGCGCAGTCGCGCGAGCAACTCCTCGGTGGAGAAGGGCTTCACAATGTAGTCATCGGCTCCGGCATCCAGCCCGCTCACTTTGTCCCGGACGTCGCCCCGGGCCGTCGCCAGGAGCACCGGCACCGTGCACCCGGCCGCGCGAGCGGCCCGGGTCACACTGACTCCGTCGCGAATCGGCATGGTGATGTCGAGCACGGCGGCATCGTACGGGTGTTCCTTGAGCAACCAGAGAGCCTCCTCTCCGTCGCCTGCCTCGTCCGCGACGTGGCCCGCCGCCTTCAGGGCACAGACAACATGGGCGCGGACTTTCTTGTCATCTTCGGCAACGAGAACTCGCATGGTCTGTATTTGAGCAGACGGAGCAGGCGGATGCGACCTTCCTGTTACCAAGTCAATCCTCGTTTTTGCTGGCTTCGCCGGTTTGATTTTTTCCCGTCTTGGCAGCCGCGTCGCTTCCGGCAGCGGTGTTGATGCCGACTCCTTGCTTGTAAACCAGCTGGCCACCGTAGTGTCCGGTCTCGGCCACCGCGTAAGCGGCGACCGCTGCGACAAGGGCGGCGGCGATTCCCAGTCCACGAGCCGTTTTGGGAAAGCGCAAGGTGGAGGCACTCGCCACGGCGAGGAGAGCGGCAAGAATGGCGATGTTGCGCGTGCGCTCACCCCACTCTTCATGCTTATCCAGGATTTGTTCGGCTTGCGGGGAGAGTTCACCAATAATTTCCTCCTCCGCGCCGCCGGTCCATGCCGCGGCAAACGCGCCGAGGGCCCCGCCCGCGAGCAGTCCCGCCGCAAGCCAGGGAAGATGCCAGCGACGGAAAAAGACAGCCACGACCGCCGCCGCCGCCCCGAAAAGAATCAGGACGATCGGGAAATGAACAATGGCCGGATGAAGCGGGTTAGGGATGGGGATCATTGCCTTGCTCAGCTGATTTTCTTGTATTCGTCGCGGCTTTTCCGGCATGAGGGGCATTTCTTTGCTGGCAACTCGGTGAGCGTCATGCCGCAAACCTGGCAGACATAGTAATCCTCCGGCGCATTTTTGCCGAGGTTATCGAGGGCGTTCTGGTAAAGCTTGGCGTGTTCCTTTTCCGCCGCACCCGCAAACTCCAACGTGCGGATGGCAGCGCGGGCGTCGTCGGCTTTCGCCACAGCCAGGAATTCCGGATACATCGTGTCGCGCTCATAGGACTCGCCCTTGATGGCCGCCCGGAGGTTTTCTGCGGTCGTTAGGGGAGTGACGGGATCGAGTTGGAACGTGGCGACCGTTCCGCCCAGCTCGATAGTGGCCGCTTTGTGCGTCTCGCGATGGATCGCTTCAGCGGCAGCGGTCGCGCGGAACAACTTCGCGACCTGCGCGTATCCTTCGGCCTCGGCCTTCTCCGCAAACTTTGTGTAGCGGTTGGCCGCGTTGGATTCGCCTTGGTAGGCGGCGTTGAGGTTCTTGATGGTCTGTTGGGAGACGTTTGCGCGGGCCGCCGCAGGAAGCAGCAGGCTGGCGGCAACGGTCGCAACGGAAAGGACGGATAAGATGGATTTCTTCATAGCGCCTGCAACATTGCCTGACGAAGGTTAGAAAAATGAGGTGACGAAGGTTAGAAAATTCTGAGATTCCTGATGCGTTCAGCGCGCTTCGGCCACGGTCAACCTGGTGCCGCTCCTATTACGACCCGCTGGTGACCGGCAAAACCGCGTTGGCGCGCTTGACTGAACTTCCTGACTACAAGTTGACCGCCATGAAGCCCCCTGACGCCGACAGAATATTCGCGGGTTCTATACCGCAGCTCTATGAACGCTACCTCGTGCCGCTCATCTTCGAGCCCTACGCTGCTGACCTTGCGTCTCGCGTTGCGCCGCGCGAGCCGTCTCGCGTCCTGGAGGTCGCGGCAGGCACGGGGGTCGTGACGCGTCAACTTGCGAATGCTCTGCCGCCCAGCGTCTCGATAGTCGCAACCGATCTCAACCAGCCGATGCTCGATCAGGCTGCTGCGGCGGGCATCACTCGCCCTGTCGAGTGGCGCCAGGCCGATGCCATGCAATTGCCGCTTCCTGATGAGGCCTTTGACATGGTGGTCTGCCAGTTCGCGGCCTACCACGATCTTTCCGCCATCGCTCAAGACCTTGCCTGCGGCGGATTCGATCGATTGCCCGAGTTCACCACGCTCGCTGCACGCAGTCGTGCCGACTCGCCGCGCATTCCTGCCGTGGCCTACTGCCATGGCACGCCGCTTAGTAGTGAAATCGGGGCGCGTGGTCCCTCACGCGTGGCCGAGGCCACCGAAATTGCGACAGCGGCAATCGCAAGTCGGTTCGGCTCGGGTGCTGTGGACGGCCAGATTCAAGCCCACATCATTACAATCGAAAGGTAGCCGATTGCAATGCGCGGCGATGAATGACGTGCCGCGCACGAGGGAGTCCTCATGTTCACGGCGACAGTATTGCCAGCGGCGGACTGTGCACTTGCGGGACGCAGGGCAAGCAGGCCGATGAATGTGACGAAACCGATGAAGCGCATAGCCACCTTTCAGACCGCTTTCTTCTCTCCCGAGTTCGAGCCACGATCGCCCAGCTTGAAATCCGGCGGCCTGCGAGGGAAATGGCCGACAAAGCTTCACAATCTTGGACCGCGCCAGCCAAATCAAACGCGCACGCCCGGCATTATCGTTGCGGTCGCTCTCGCTGTGCGTAAAGTCGGGAGGTAACGAGCGAGAGACTCCATCGCTCTTCTTGACCGGGAACGAATTGGGTGAAGTAATCGGGAGATGGCCCGCCCTGCTTCTTTCCTTCGAGCATGAAGCGAGTTCTGAAAACAGGTTCACCTCCAACACTCGACTCCAAGCCGTTCAATGAAGCGCATCCGCATTATCCATAAGACAGAATACAACTACCGCACGCCGGTCAAATTCGGTCAACACCGCGCCCTCTTGAGGCCTCGCGAGGGACACGATGTCCATATCGAGAGTTCGCTCCTTGATATCGAGCCCAAGGCCGGCGTGCGCTGGCTGCGCGATATCTACGGAAATTCCATTGCCCTTCTCACTTTTGCCGAACCCGCGCGAAAGCTGAGGGTCTTCAGCGAGGTCAATGTGGATCATTATGAAGACCAGCCTCTCGATTTCCTGATCGAACCCAGTGCCGCTTCCTATCCATTCCAATACGCGGCGAACGAACAGTTGGAGCTCGTCCTCTACCGCCTCCCCAGCTATCCCTACGACGGCCCGGCCCTCCAGGATTGGCTCCTCGACCTCTATCGCCCGGGGCAGCTCATCGGCACCTTTGAACTGCTCAACAATCTCAACACCCGCATCTACGAATCCTTAAAATACGGTAGCCGGGAGGAAGCCGGCGTTCAACTTCCCTGTCAAACGCTGGCCTTGGGCAGCGGGACCTGCCGCGACTACGCGGTGCTCATGATGGAAGCCGCCCGGCACTGGGGGTTCGGGGCGCGATTTGTCACCGGCTACATCCAGATGGGCGAAGGCCAGCACGGCGCGACTCACGCCTGGACGGAGATTTACCTCCCCGGCGCGGGCTGGCGCGGCTTCGACCCTACCAACAACAAACTCGTTGGCTTCGAGCATGTGTCAGTCGCCGTGGCCAGCGACCACCAAAAGGCTTCCCCGCTCTCCGGCACTTGGGATGGGCCGTCGGACGCTTTTGATTGGATGGACGTCTCCGTGCAGGTGGTGTCGCTCTGATCCATGAATACGCGAACCGATGTTCGGGGAAGGTGGCAAAGGTGACGGGGGACTAAATGCTCAAGATTTTGAAGCGCGTGGCCGTGCTGCTCGCCGTGAGCGCGATCACCTTGCTTGGCATACGCATATACGACTCGCAGCGCGGCCGGCCCCTCGAACCCTGGCATACCTATGTGCCGCACGAATTGAGCGTGAAGGAGCTCGATCACGCCGGCTGGACCGATTACTTGAAAGCCGAGGATGCAATTTTCGCGGGTGTGCGAGCCGAGGTCACCCAGAAGTTGGATCCGGAAGACCGCGTTCCCATCAATCGCTATTTTGAGGGCAGCCCGGTGTATCCCGGCCATTTTTCGCAAGACTGGAATCGCTCCTACGTGCTGGAGCCCGACGGCCCTCCCGTTGGAGCGGCCGTATTCCTGCATGGGTTGACCGATTCGCCCTACAGCCTTCGCCACATCGCCCGAAGTTATCGCGATCACGGCTACGTCGCCATTGCCATCAGATTGCCTGCGCATGGCACGGTTCCGGCAGCCTTGACGGACATCGAATGGGAAGACTGGCTGGCTGCCACGAGGCTGGCCGTGCGCGAAGCGCGACGCCGCGTTGGTCCGTCCGCTCCGTTGCACCTGGTCGGGTTTTCAAATGGCGGCGCACTGGCCTTGATGTATGCGCTCGACGCTCTCGACAACAAGGAGCTGTCACGACCGGATCGGATCATTTTGATTTCGCCAATGATCGGAATCACCAGTTTTGCCCGCTTCGCCGGACTCGCCGGGTTGCCTGCGATATTCCCGGCGTTCGCCAAGGCGGCCTGGCTCGGCGTCTTGCCGGAATTCAATCCCTTCAAATACAATTCGTTTCCGGTGAACGGGGCGCGGCAATCGTTCCTTCTCACGGACGCCCTGCAAAGAAATATCACCCGTCACATGCGTGACGGCCGGTTGGCTGGCCTGCCTTCCATGATCACATTTCAGTCCGTGATGGACTCGACTGTGAGCACGCGCGCGATCATTTCCGCTTTGTATGTTCACCTGCCCGCAAACGGCAGCGAACTCGTGTTGTTTGACTTGAACCGGAACGCAAAGTTCGGTCCCCTTCTGCGTTCGGCCTCCGATACCTTTCTTACCCGGCTCCTGCCCGAACCGCCACGGCGATTCAGGACCACGATCATCACCAATGCCAGCCCGGACACGAACGAGGTGGTTGAGCGCGTGACGGAGGCCGGCGCGACGACGGAACACACGCGCGAGTTGGGCCTGTCCTATCCGATTGACGTGTTCTCCCTCTCGCATGTCGCCTTGCCGTTTCCGACGAGCGATTCCCTTTACGGATTGCAACCCGATCCCACCGAAGACTTCGGCATCCACCTGGGCGCTATCGCAGCGCGCGGGGAGCGAGGCACCCTTGTCGTCAATTTGGATTCGCTGCTTCGCATGTCATCCAATCCCTTTTTTCCCTATCTGATGGAACGGATTGAGGAATCCATCAAGCCCGGAGCGCCCCGAGAACCGGCGACGGCGCTTCGCCATTAGGAAGGATGCAGCCCGGAGCAGGCTCCGGAGTGCTTAGCCCGGCTCTCGGGTTCCCTCCAGGAGCCGGTTCCCGGTCAACCGGCCACGTGGTGGGTATGGCGCGTCTCCTCGGCGCAAATCGCGTAGACCGTGTCTTCGCCGATGTTTGTCGCCTGGTCGCCAATTCTCTCCAGGAAGCGGGAAATGAAAATCAGGTCCATGTAGCTGGGGATGTGATCCACGTGAAGGGACATCAAATCGGTCATCTTGTCGGCGATGGTCCGATTCATCTCATCGAGCTGGCGATCGCGCTCCTTGAGACCTCGGGCCAGCTCGAGATCGCAGTTGGCAAAGGAGCGCACCGCGTCCTTTACCATCGTTTCGGCGTAGTGAAAGATCGGCTCAAGCTGGAGGATTTCGTCCACCGCGGGACGCGCAATCAACTTGCGGGCCCGGCGCGCGATGTTCACCGCCTGATCGGCAATGCGTTCGAGATTCACGCTCAGCTTCATCGTTGAGATCACGTTGCGCATGTCGGAGGCCAGCGGGTGGAAGCGAAGCATGATGTTGACGCCTTCGCGGTCAACCTGGACTTCCAGCGTATCGACCTCCTCGTCGTCCGCGATGACCGTATTGCACCAGTCCTCATCGCGGTCGAACAGACCCTTTCTCGTATTTTCAAGGTTGCGCTCGGTGAGGCTCGCCATCATCAGGGCGTCGTTGCGCAGAGAGCGCAGCGCTTCTTCGAAGGTGCTGAGAATGTGAATGTTTGGCATGGCGGCGGTGTCTGGGCTCATCATATCGTCAACCGAATCGGCCGGTGATGTAGTCTTCGGTTTTCTTTTCGTTCGGATTGGTAAAGATCTTCTGCGTGTCGTCGTACTCGATGAGCTTGCCAAGATAGAAGAACGCCGTCCTGTCCGAGCAGCGCGTGGCTTGCTGCATGTTGTGCGTGACGACCACAATGGTGAACTGGTGCTTGAGCTCGTGAATGAGATCTTCCACCTTCGCAGTGGCAATGGGATCGAGCGCGGAACACGGCTCGTCCATAAGCAGGATCTCCGGTCTATTGGCAATCGCGCGCGCTATGCAAAGGCGCTGCATTTGCCCGCCGGAAAGTCCCAGCGCGCTGTCCTGCAGGCGGTCCTTGACTTCGTCCCAAAGCGCGGCCCCTTTGAGGCTGCGCTCGACCGTTTCGTCCAGAACGCTCTTGGCCCTGATCCCCGCGATCCGCAAGGAATAGACGATGTTTTCGTAGATTGATTTGGGAAACGGATTGGACTTTTGAAAGACCATCCCAACGCTGCGCCTCAGAGCAATGATTTCAATCTTCCTGTCGTAAATGCTCCTCCCATTGAGAAGGATGTCTCCTTCGTGACGCACCCCATCGATCAGGTCGTTCATGCGGTTGAAATTCCGCAGCAACGTGGACTTGCCGCACCCCGAAGGTCCGATGAAGGCCGTAACCTGGCGCTGCGGAATCTCCATGTTGATGTTGAAGAGCGCCTGCTTTTTGCCGTAGTAAAAGTTGAAGTCGCACACCTTTAAGAAATCGGCGCGCTGATCGGACGAACCCGGAGCGGAGGCTGATGCGGGCACGGGCGCGGTGGGCGGCTGTTGCGGATCCATGGTCTTGGTCATCTCGCGCTAATTCCCGCGAAAAAGACCCAGGCGGTGATTTTGGCTATGGTGACAGGAATCACAATCATCAACGACGCCACGCAAGGCCATCCGGCAGAACGACACGTTGGTTTGCATATGCCTGGCAGACAATCTACCGCGTTATTCGACGGTGGCCAGAGCGGCCTTGCCCTTTTCGACGACATTGGCTGGGAGCGGAATGTAGCCGAGTTCGGTTGAGAGCTTCTGGCCGTCGGTCAGTCCGTAGGTTACGAAGCCTTTGAGCGCCTCGGCCTTGGCGGGATCACTGTACTTCTTGTACAGCAACAGCCAGGTGAACGTCGCAATCGGATAGTCCTCGGCGCCCGAAGGGTCTTCGGGCCAGACACGCAGGTTCTCCGGAAATTGGACATTCGCAAGCGTCGCCGCGCCGCTGGCGTCGCTCGGCTTCACGAATTTGCCGCTCTTGTTTTGCAAGCTGGCCATCGAGACCCCGTTGTTCACCGCGTAGCCGTATTCCACATATCCCACGGTGCCCGGCGTCTGCTTGATCAATGCCGTGACCCCTTCGTTGCCCTTGCCCCCCGCGCCCACCGGCCACGTCACCGACTTGTCGGTTCCCACTTCATCGGCAAACTCCTTGCTGATCGCCGCCAGGTGCTTGGTGAATACGAAGGTCGTGCCGCTTCCGTCCGAGCGGTAGGCCACATTGATCGCCAGATCCGGCAGGCTCACTCCCGGATTTTCCTTCGCTATCGCCGGATCATTCCATTTCTTGACCTTGCCAAGAAAAATGCCCGCGTAGGCCTCCCGCGAAAGCTTGAGATCCGCAACACCGGGCAGATTGTAAGCGATCACGATGCTGCCCGCGGTCGCCGGGATCATCAACACCCCCTGCTTGACCTTGGCAATCTCCTCGTCGCTCATCGCCGCGTCGCTCGCCGCGAAATCCACCGTGCCTTGCGAAAACTGCTTCACCCCCGCGCCCGAGCCCACCGACTGGTAGTTCACCTGCACCTTGGGATGCAGCTTGTTGTATTCGACCGCCCAGCGCTGGTAGAGCGGCGCCGGGAAGGAGGCGCCCGCACCCGAGAGCTGCTGGGCCATCCCCGAGGTCGCGAAGATTGCCGAGATAATCGCGGCCATTGTGATGAGAGAGAGAAATTTCATGAGTTCTTAGGTCCGGAAGTAAATCAACCCATTGACAGCGAAACGCCAAACCGGGATTGTAACAATTCTGTCACAACTTTGGAAGAGCACGATCTCAATCCGGCGAGACATCGATTGGGAAAACATCGTCGCCCTGCATCCCAAAGTTCCGCGTTCTCTTTGCGCTCTCCCTGCGCTAGAAGTCCCTTGTGGCCTTGTTTACCCTGACCCCCATTGAAACAAGAATCCTCGGTTGCCTCCTGGAAAAGGAGCGCATCACACCCGAAAACTATCCGCTTTCCCTCAACAGCTTGATTGCGGCATGCAATCAGTCCACGAACCGTGATCCCGTTGTTTCCTATGACGAGAAGACCGTAGAATCCGGCGTGGATTCCTTGCGTGAAAAAAAACTGGCCACCATGACTCTTGGTGCCGGATCTCGCGTCCCAAAATATCGGCATAACCTGCTCAACCATTTTGAGTTGAATCAGAGGGAGATCGCATTGCTGTGTGTCCTCCTCCTGCGTGGCCCGCAAACGCCGGGCGAACTTCGAAGCCGGGCGGAGCGTCTCCAATTCTTCGATAGCCTGGAACAGGTCGAGTCCTTTCTCGCCGACCTGGCCAACGGGAGCGCGCCGCTCGTTCGAGTCTTGCCCGCCAGACCCGGACAGAAAGAAAATCGCTATGTCCAGTTGATTTCCGGCGAGCCCGTCCTGCCTGCCGCTCTCCCGGATGAAATCCCCTACTCCGCCCCAAAGAGCGAGGACCCGCCGCGGGATCAGGCTCGAATTGAAGCCCTTGAGAGTGATGTCGCCAGTCTGAGGAATGAATTGAGGCAGTTGCGAGAGGAGTTCGCCTCATTTCGAAAGCAATTTGAGTAGGAGTTCGCGACGGGAGGCGCGCGATCGTCGGAGCCGCATCGTAGGAGCCGACGTGAGGAGGCTTTTTCGACTCCTTACGTCGTCGCCTACGGAAAAGAGTGTCCATCGCGGACGCCAGATGCTTGCATTTTCGCGTGCGACGCAAACTCGTCTTCCTCGCGAGCGTCGCATGCGCCTGCCTGCTGCTCGCTCACTGCTCGTCCGTGGGCAATCAATCCTCTCGATTGCCAGGTGTCCGCCTGACGCTCCTGCCACCCAACGTTCACGGTCGGCTGATTGCCCGCACGATGCGCCCGCAATACATTACGATTCACTCGACTCAGGAGATCAATGCAACCGCCGCGCAGCATGCTCATTACCTCCTTGCGCAGGGCAAGCGCAGCAAAAACAATCCCCGGTTCGGCCGGTCCGGATGGGTTACGTGGCATTTCACCGTCGACGACCGGGAAGCCGTGGAACACCTGCTCCCCACCGAGCAGGGTGATCACGCCGACTACGGCGGCCCAGGCGATCGCCTAAGCATCGGAATCGAAATCTGCGAGTTCCGAAATCGCGCGCGACAGACATCCGCCATCGACCGGGCGGCGCGCCTCACGGCCGCTCTTTCGCGCCGCTTCAACATCCCCATCCGAAACATCGTCCCGCACATGCATTGGCCGCGCTGGGACTATCAGTTTGGCAAGCCCTGCCCGCGCATTCTTCTCGAAAGGGACCGCTCTGCCCCTGGCGGCTGGCGCCTCGGAGCAAAATGGAACAGCTTTATTGCCCTCGTGAAGCGGTATCGCTAAGCCCCGCAAATTGGCGAAACGCGGAAGGCGAACAAATGGTGTGCTGCTTCGCCAAAAGAGATTTCCTTCCTGCGAGGCGTCCTCTCACGCCTCAACCTTCAGGCCTACATTCACTGGGCAATCTGAGGAGGCCGTCCTATAGTCCGCGTTCTCATGAACTCACAAATTGAGTCCCGCAAGCTCGGTTCGGCTGGGCCGGTCTTCCCACTTGCCCTCGGCTGTATGGGCATGTCCGGGATGTACGGTCAGACGGACGAAAACGACGGCATCGCAACGATCCACGCCGCCCTTGACCATGGGATCACGCTGCTCGATACCGGCGACTTCTATGGAATGGGTCATAACGAAATGCTTGGCATAGCCGTCACGGCGTATGGAGTTCTTTCGCGCGGGCTTTTGAGCGGATCGGCGCCGGCAGGCCCAAAGGATTTTCGCTCCCACCTGCCACGCTTCAGCGGCGACAACTTCGCTCGCAACCAGCTCTTTGTTGAGGACCTCAAGGAAATCGCCTTGCAAAAGGGAGTCACTCCCTCGCAACTGGCGATTGCGTGGGTGCTGGCGCAGGGAAGCCATATCGTTCCGGTGATCGGCGCCCGGAAGCGAAGCCAGCTGTTCGAATCGCTGGGAGCCCTGGAGGTGACCCTTTCCGGCGCTAACCTGGCCCTCATGGAAAAAGCCCTGCCCGCCTCGGCCGTCGCCGGAACCCGCTATGACCAACATCAGATGAAAATGCTCGATAGCGAACGGGGGACGGGCTCCTGAAATTGAGATCTCCCCGGCGCCTCAAAAAGCCTCCCTCGAACGAGGAGCCCCTGGCCGCGCGAAGGCTTCGCCCAAGATCGATGCCGAAGCGATGAGGAAAAACACGCCCCAGTTTGGTAACTTTGAGCGTCTGGCCTATGGGTCAGGCGAATTGGGCCCCGCCATGGCGGGAAGCACCATCATTTTTTTTCAGCTGGTCTTCCTTACCGACGTCGCGGGGATGAATCCGGCGCTGGCCGGCAGCATCCTGCTCATCGCTCGCATCTGGGACGCGGTCAACGATCCGCTGATCGGCTGGCTTTCCGATCACACGCGGACTCCTTGGGGCCGCAGACTGCCGTGGATGGTCGTTAGCGCGGTGCCGTTTTCCGGGTTTTTCCTCCTGTTCTGGCTGGTGCCGGACTTTACCGGACCAGAGGCGCAGTGGCAGCATTTCGGTTACTATCTGGTCGTCGCTGTGCTCTACAGCACCTTCTCGACGTCACTCGGGTTGCCGCACTCTTCCCTTACCGCAGAACTGAGCCGCGATTACGATGAACGCTCCCGGCTTACCGCCTACAGAATGGGGTTCTCCCTCGCCGGCAGCGTGGGCGGGCTCGTGGTGGCTTTGATCGTCTTCCGGCTCCTCAAAGACGCGCCCAAGACCATCCAATATGCTGTTTTTGGAGGCACCGTCGCGATCATCGGCCTCATCTCCGTGATGTTCTTTCTCGCCGGCATCTGGAATATCGCCATAGCGAGGGACCGGCAACGCCTGCGACGTCAGGAGGCGGACGAACTTTCCGCAAAACCCCTGCCTCTCCGCGAACAGCTTAGCCTGCTGCTGGCCAACAAGCCCTTCGTTCTCGTTTGCGGAATTTACCTTTGCTCCTGGCTGGCCATGCAATTCACCGCCACGGTTCTTCCGTTTTACACTCAGAGCTGGTTGCGGCTATCGACCACGACGTTCCAGCTCCTCGCTCTCACCGTGCAGTCCACCGCGCTTTGCCTCATGCCGTTCTGGGGATGGGTGAGCGTCCGAACAGGCAAAAAAATGGTCTACTTCGTCGGAATGAGCTTTTGGCTCCTGGCTCAGGCCGGCCTGATGTTCCTGAAGCCCGGCGACATCAAGATCATTTTCCTCATGGCCGTTATCGCGGGATTCGGTATTTCGGTCTGCTACCTCATCCCCAATGCCATGCTGCCCGATGTCATCGAGTATGACGAATTGCGAACCGGCCGCCGGCGCGAGGGCATCTATTACGGGTGTTGCGTTTTCCTGCAAAAGACCGCCCTGGCCATCGGCACCTTCGTCGTTGGCCAAATGCTTGCATGGGCCGGCTACATCCCCAGCGGACCAAACGAAGCGGTGCCGCAGCAGCCCGACAGCGCCCTGATGGCAATCCGCCTCGCGATCGGACCCCTTCCCGCGCTGGCCCTGATCATCGGTATGGTTCTAACGGTCTTCTATCCCATCACCCGAGAGTCCCATCGCCGCGTGGTTGAGGAACTTGATGCCCGGCGGCGGCCTTTGTGAGCCGGCGGGAACGCCACTCGACAAATCCTTGTCCAAAGAAAACCGTTCCTTACGCGGCTTCGCGCGGTTGTTCTCCGATTCGACTGTTTAGACACTCTTGAACGAACGCATCCAAAAGGCGGATTGGCAGTTTCCATCTTTGAACGGCCAGGAAAATCTCCACGGTTCGGAATTTCTCGGGCAACGCGATCCGAGACAGTTCGCGAGTACCTGGCACCTGGTTCAGATAGCTGCGGGGAAGCACCGCAATGCCACCTCCCGCCCTTACGCTGCCTATCACACCTTCAAGCGTTCCAACCGCATGCATCGGCCGCTGAGGGGCCCCGGCCTCTCGCAAATAGTCGCTCAGCCGGGCCGTGAAGGAGCATCCGCTGCGCTGCACAAGGATCTTGGTTTTCGCATTCTCGGGTCTTGCGAGATCTTCGAGAGACACCATGCTCTGCCGGGCGATGACAACCAGCTCGTCCTCGAAGATCTTCTCTTCGAAAAAAGCGGATTCGTTTGCCCGCCGGGACACAAAGGCAACGTCGAGTTCCGACTTGACGATTTTTTCCCAGAGCGAGTTGGTGCCGCCAGTCTGGACGGAAATTTCGGCGGAAGGGTGGCGTTCTGTGAATCCCGCGATGAGGCCAACGAGGTGGGACGCCGCGAACGTTTCAATCGCCCCGATGCGAATTGAGCCCTCCTGCGGGCGATCGTCCCGTCCAAAGTGAGCGTTCACATCGCGAAGGAGCTCTTCAAGCCGCAGCGCGAAGGGCATCAGCGCCTCCCCTTCCGCCGTCAGGCGCAGCTTCCGGGAACCTCGCACGATGAGCGTCGCTCCAAGCTGGTCTTCCAGTCGCTTGATCCGGGCACTGACGTTCGACTGCACCGTATTCAAAAGTGCCGCCGCCTTGGTCATATTGCCCTGCCTTGCAACGGTGAGAAAAACGGGAAGATCCAGTAGAAGAAATCTGTTCATGATTGATCTGTTTTTCAGATGCCACTTATCTCGACAAATCATTTTTTCGGATGACTGCTCGCCGTTACTCTCGGATTCATGTCGAAATCCAATCAACTTTTCATTCTGGTGGCGGGTCCTTACCGGTCAAACACGGGCGATGACCCGGCAAAGATCGAGCAAAACCTCCGCACGATGGCGCAAGCGGCCTTGAAGGTCTTTCGGCTCGGTCACCTTCCCGTCCTGGGAGAGTCGCTGGCCCTGCCACTGATCAGCGAGGCCGGGTCCCAGCGGGTCGGAGACGCGGTCTTCAACGAGATCTTTCATCCGATTTCCCGTCTGCTCGCCCAAAGGGTCGATGCGGTCCTGCGCGTTGGAGGCGCGTCGAAGGGGGCGGACGAAATGGTGGAAATCGCACGACGCGCCGGGAAACGTGTGTTCGAAGATTTCTCCGAAATTCCCCGGACGGAAGCCGTCGCCATGGAGGAAGCAAGATGAACGATCACATTCGCATCAAGGACGTTACGGTTCTTTCTGACGACTGGTATTTGCTGAAGAAAACGACCTTCGATTTCCGGCGATCGAACGGACACTGGCAAACCCTCAGCCGGGAAACCTACGATCGCGGAAACGGAGCCGTCATCCTCTTGATCAACTCCGACAGGCAGACACTTGTTCTGACCCGCCAGTTCCGCTTTCCGGCCTTTGTCAACGGGTTGACCGACGGAATGCTTCTGGAGGCTTGCGCGGGACTGCTCGATTCCGAAGACCCCGAAGAGACAATCCGCAGGGAGGTTGAAGAGGAGACCGGCTTCCGAATCGGCCCTCCGCGAAAACTCTTCGAACTCTACATGAGCCCCGGGTCGGTCACAGAGAAGCTGTTCTTCTTTATTGCGGAGTACGATCATGCGAACCGGGTCTCGCTCGGCGGAGGAGACTACTCCGAGGGCGAGGATATTGAGATCGTTGAACTGACCTTCGATCAAGCGTTTGCGATGATGAACAATAAGGAGATCCTGGATGCCAAGACGCTGATCCTGCTTCAGCGATTGGCCATCACGAGCGGGAAAGTTGCACCCGTAGGAGCCGACGTAAGGAGGCTTCGTGTCCCCTCGTCAACCAACCCTCCGACAGGATAACTTGCTTCAGGCAGCCGGAAAAACGCGCCCGCAGCCTCCTCAAGGCACCGGAACCCGTGCCGGTTCCGAATGCCGCTCACGGGCGACAGAAGCCAGGATCGCAACGAGTAAAACCAGCACCGCCACCGCGAGCAGCGCCCGGTCCAGCGGCATCATGTGGGCGAGGAACCCGATCAACGGAGCGCCGAGCAGGAAGCCGCCGTAGCCAATCGTCGATACCACCGCGATGGCCCGGCCGCCCCGGCCCGGCACCTCGCCTGCCGCGGACATTGCCGACGGGAAGACAACGGATAGCCCGAGACCCCAGGCTGCGGCTCCCAAAAGCGCCACGAGGGTCGAGGGCACCAGACAAAGAGCCGCCACGCCGGCGCTGGCAATCAAACCGGCCGCACGCAGCACCGGCGCCCTCCCGAAGCGCTGAATAACGGGCCCGCCGGCGAACCGCCCGAGGGTCATCGTCAGGTTGAAGCCTGCGTAGGTCAGCGCACCGAGCGCCTGGGGGGCGTTGCGATTGTCCACCAGCATCAATGCGAGCCAATCGTTCGCCGCGCCTTCGCCGACGGCGGTCGCGAAAACGATGAGACCGAGCACCATCTCCACCCGGGTGATCGACGACCGTCGAAGCGCGGCGAAGAGGCCGCGATCCGAGGCGACCACTTGCGGTTCGTCAAAAATTGGTTCGTCGAGCGGCTCTTCGGCCGAGGCGGGGTGAAGTCCGGCGTCCGGGAGGTAATACGTGGTCGCGAACCACATCGCCACTGCCAAAACCGCGGAAACCCCAAGCAGCTGCCACCCCAAGGGTAGCCCGAGCGAGGCGGCGAGAGCGCCAGCCAGGGCGCCGGCCACCGCGCCGAGCGAGAACAGGCCGTGCCAGTAAGGCATCATTACCCGGCGGCGGCGCTGCTCGACCAGGTGTCCTTGCACGTTCATCGCAACATCTCCGACGCCGGTGCCCACGCCGGTGAACAGCAACAGTAAGGCCAGCACCGGCACCGAACCAGCAAGCGGGACCATTGCCCATCCAGCCAGGCAGACCGCGGTCGCCGCCCGGCTCACCATTTGCGAGGAGTAGCGGTCCACCAGCCGGCCGGTGAAGGGCATCCCGAGGATTGATCCAAGTCCCACGCAAACCAGCGCGAATGCCAGCTGCGTCGGCGTTGCGCCAACCTGGTCGCGAATTCCCGGCATCCGGGAAAACGAAGACGCCATCACAAGGCCGTTGCCGAAAAACATCACCGCAACCGCGAAGGGCGAACCTGCCGTCGATACGGACGGATCTTGTTTCGGAAGAGACATGGGCTTGTCCTAGCAAGGCTGCAGCAAAATGCCGAAAAGAATTCCAAAAACGGCGCCATCGAGACAAGGGGAGGGCGAGGCTCCCGCCGAGCCGTAACTTTCGGGATTTGCTCTTTTCGTAGTGCAAGCCATAGCGGGTCCGGATTGCAACCTGAGTCTGTTTGTCCTCTTCTCCCTCTGCGTCTATCTGCTTCATCTGCGGATAACCCGTCTCATTTGATTGACCACTGCATCACGGAGCAGCCTGAGTTCGCCGATGGACGCCAATTAAAGACCCAAACCCCCGCAATCATCGATTCGGTGTTTGGCAAGATGATTCGACCGGACCTCACCGATACCGTAGGCTTCATCCATGCGGGCGATGGTTTTCGAGGCGGCGGGGCTGGCACTGGCCTTGCGAGAAGTACCCCAACCGGTCCCGGGACCTGGGCAAGTGCTCGTCAAAGTGAGCGCCTGCGGTGTCTGCCGGACCGACCTGCACGTGGTGGACGGCGAGCTTCCCAATCCCAAGCTTCCGTTGATTCCCGGTCACGAAATCGTCGGGCGCGTCGAGGCGACCGGCGAAGGAGCCGACCATTTTCATCAGGGCGAACGGGTCGGCATTCCCTGGCTTGGATGGACATGTGGCAGGTGTGCGTATTGCATTTCGGGACATGAAAACCTTTGCGATCACGCCCGCTTTACCGGCTACACCATCGACGGCGGCTATGCGGAGTTCACTTTAGCCGACGCGAGGTTTTGTTTTCCCCTTCCCGGCGCGCTGGACGATGCGTCGAGCGCGCCGCTGCTCTGCGCCGGATTGATCGGTTATCGCACCCTTCGCAAGGCCGGCGACGGAAAACGACTCGGGCTTTATGGATTCGGCGCGGCCGCGCATATCGCCGTGCAAGTGGCCCGTTTCGAGGGGCGCGAGGTCTTCGCGTTCACACGACCCGGGGACACGAAAGCGCAGGACTTCGCGCTGCGTTTCGGAGCTGTCTGGGCGGGTGGGTCGGATGAATTGCCTCCTCAGCTCCTCGACGCGGCCCTCATTTTCGCCCCGGCTGGAGACCTGGTTCCGGCGGCACTCCGCTCAGTGCGCAAAGGGGGAAACGTGGTCTGCGGCGGCATTCACATGAGCGACATTCCTTCCTTCCCCTACGAAATCCTCTGGGGAGAGCGTTCCGTCTGCTCAGTGGCAAATCTGACCCGCCGCGACGGCGACGAATTCCTGACCCTTGCGCCAAAAGTCCCCGTGCGCACCGAGACGTCGCCGTTTGCGCTGGAGCAGGCCAACGAAGCGCTGGATCGCATGCGCTCCGGACGTTTGACCGGCGCGGCAGTCCTGGTGCCGGCGCTTTAGTGGAGCGTGGATTATTAGCGTGACGATATCACGCGCGGCTATTTCCACAGCTGCCGGAGCGGACCGCTTGAACCATGGAGCGGATCATTCCTCGGCAAAGGGACCGCTGAGATGTTGTGATCGGCCTGAGGTCGTTCTCCCGGATTCCCGCGCAACAAATCCCATTGCCGTCCATCGGGATAAGCGCCGACCACGTGAAATTGCGGGCTGCTTTCCAGGCGTTTATGGCCAACACCGGCTGGAATCACAAGAATGTCGCCGGGTTCCACATCAAACCTCCGGCCGTTTTCCCCTCCGAGTTGCAGCGTGGCCCTGCCGCGATAGACTCCCAACACCTCATGCGAAGTGCTGTGGTAGTGGTGAAAGGGGAAAACCTCCGCGCGCCACGATCCGGTCCAGCTGTATTCTGCGAAACGCTGCTCGATGACGGCAGCGAGATCGGGCGTGTCCGGCGAAAAGGCCCGCCGGTAGAGCAAAAGCGGCAGTTCGCTATTGGGAATGGAACCATCGTCCTCGAAAACGATGGATTCGGGTTGAATGCCCACGGGTCGCAGCCTTCAGCTCAATTTTGACGACCTGCGCGGGAGGTTCTATGGCGTAGGCCCGCCGGGTTCAGCAGGCACCCAGCGACGATTGCTTGTTGGACGCTTAGTTGGGGCATAACGCCTAATAAATGAACCGTTCGAAGGCAAAGGGCTAATCGTTTCGCGCCGGGAGCTTCCTCAATTCTCAAAAGAATTTCGCCCCACCTGCTCGGATACTGGCCTTATCCCTCCTTGCAATCTCTGTGAAGCAGCACCTATGTTTTCTTGCGACGCGCTGTCCCTTCGGCAAGCACTTTTCACTACGCTCACGAAATCGTCGACCGGGGCGTCACACTGAAAACCCAGGTAACGCCCGATGATGACTCTTTGGCCATGACCACGGCTCCTTATGGCTCGTGGAGATCGCCCATAACGGCCGACCTGATCGTCGCGGAAACTGTGGAATTGGCGGAAGCCTGGCTCGATGGAGAGGACGTTTACTGGTGCGAAGGGCGCCCTAAGGAAAGCGGCCGTTACGTGGTGGTAAGGTATGGCGCGCACGGGCCCTCGGAAGACGTTACTCCTCCCTCATTCGATGCGCGCACGAGGGTTCATGAGTACGGCGGGGCGGCAGTGCTCATCCGCGAAGGGACGGTCTACTTCGCCAATTTTACTGATCAGAAACTCTATCGCCAGGCCGTTGGTGAATCGCCGCAAGCCATCAGCCGGACGGCGGGGTGCCGGTATGCCGATGCCGTCTTCGACGACGTCCGTCGCCGGTTGATTCTGGTGCGGGAGGATCATCGCGTCAGCGAAAGCCAGCCGGCCAACACGGTCACCGCGGTGGCAATCGACGGCTCCAGCGAGGTGGTGCTGCTCGAAGGAAACGACTTCTACTCCAATCCGCGCCTGAGTCCCGATGGCCGTAAACTGGCATGGCTCACGTGGAACCATCCGCATATGCCATGGGTGAGCACGGAATTGTGGGTGGGTGAGTTGGACACAGCCGGCCATGTTGCCAGCCGCAGGAGAATTGCCGGCTCGGAAACCGAATCGCTCTTTCAACCCGAGTGGTCGCCGGAGGGAATCCTGCACTTCGTCTCCGACCGCACGGGTTGGTGGAACCTCTATCGGGAGAGATCTGGTCAGATTGAAGCCCTCTTTTCCAAGGAGGCAGATTTTGGCCAACCGCTGTGGAATCTGGGTGCCTCAACCTACGCGTTTTCGGGCGGCGGCCGCATAGTCTGCAGCTACCGCGAAGCTGGGAAAACTCGGATCGCTCTTCTGGATCGCGCCGGAGACCGGCGCGAGCTGAACCTCCCATTTACCGAGGTTTCGAATCTCCGGGCCTCGAACGGGAGCATCCTGTTGTGCGGCGGCGCTCCGAACGAACCCGCCTGCATCGCCCGAGTAACCTTGGACCCCCTTCAGTGCGAGGTGCTGCGGAAAGCTTCGGCCGTCACCGAAAGCCCTGAGCTCCGCTCGTGCCTCTCCACGCCCTCGCTGTTTGAATTTCCAACCGCCAACGACGGGGCCGCTTTCCTTTGGTATTATGCACCGCACAATCCCGCCTTCACCGCTCCTTCCCGCGAACTGCCTCCGCTGCTCGTCAAGTCTCACGGCGGGCCGACCGCGGCCGCTTCCACGACGCTTGATCTGGAGATTCAATTTTGGACCAGCCGGGGCTTCGCGGTCGCCGATGTCGACTATGGCGGTAGCAGCGGCTACGGCCGGGCGTATCGCGAACGGCTGTGCACGCGGTGGGGCATTGTGGATGTGGAGGATTGCACGAACGCCGCCAAATATCTGGCGCAGAAGAATCTGGCCGATCCCGCACGCACGGCCATTACCGGCGGGAGCGCCGGCGGCTACACCACGCTCTGCGCCCTGACTTTCGGTGATTACTTCAAGATCGGCGCGAGTCGCTACGGAGTCTGCGATCTGGAAAAGCTCGCGGCGGATACGCACAAGTTCGAGTCGCATTACCTGGACTGGTTGGTTGGTAAATACCCCGAGGATCGCCAAATCTACATCGATCGTTCGCCCATTCATGCCGCCGATCGATTGAACGTGCCGGTGATCCTCTTCCAGGGAGAAGAAGATAAAATCGTGCCGCCCAACCAAGCCGAACTTATCGCCGCATCGATCCGGGCGAAGGGTCTTCCGCTCGGGTATTTCCTCTTCGCGCGAGAACAGCACGGTTTTCGGGTTGCCGAAAACATCAAGCGGGCTCTCGAAGCCGAGCTTTATTTTTACTCCTTCCTCCTGGTCCGTGGCGGTCTGCGGTTCTAGCGGCACATGCTGGAATAGATTCCGAAGCGGTGGCGGCGCGTGGATGGGGCGAGGAGGAGAACTGAGCATCTCGACTCCTTACGTCGTCGCCTACGAATGCGTATTGTGTGGCTGCCATTGACATGATAGAAATGTCATGTGAAGACGACCATTACCGAACGTGGGCAGGTGTCCATTCCGGCCAAACTTCGGCGCGACATGCATCTCACGCCGGGCCAAACGGTTCTTTGGGAAAAGGTGTCTGAAACCGAATGTAGGCTTGTGGTCCAACCGCGGGCGGTCATCAAACCCGATCCGGTGGCGGCTTTGAATTTCGCCAAGGAGCACGGCCTTCCGGAGCGACGCTCGGACGAGGTGCTTGCGGAACTGCGAGAAGGCGAGGAAGAGTAAGTGGCTTGGGTCGTTGATACATCCGTGCTGCTCGACATTCGCCAGAATGATCCTGTGTTCGGCATTTCTTCCGCCGAATGCCTCGTCCGGTATCTCCCTGAGGGCCTGGTACTCTGCCCTATTACCTACATTGAGCTGGCGCCCGAGTTTAGCGGGGATTCTGCTCTTCAGGAACAGTTTTTCCAGAGGGTAGGGGTGCAATGGCTGGAACCCTGGAGTCGTGATGACACTTTGAATGCCCATCGCCTTTGGACCGAATACGTGAAACGGAAGCGCTCCGGTCTCGCGGGCATACGACCCGTCGCCGACCTGCTCATCGAGGCGTTTGCCCAACGTTTTCAAGGGCTCATTACCCGAAATCCCAAGCACTTCACGAGCGTGTCCGTGGTCGTCCCATGACTTTGGTTCGCAAACTCCGCCCGCGGGTTTTGAAGGCCTGACTGTAGCGCTGGGTTCCTGGGACGTTTTGCGGCTATTTGGCTTCCGGCTCCCGCGCGAATTCGGGGTGCAGCCTTTCCCATTCGAACAGGGTCGTCGTTCGATCCGCGAGGAACGTAGTCTCCAGGTAGAAGGCCAGAAAATCAGAGGACACGGTCCGCGCTCCCAGCCGGCAGAGTCGCGCATATTCCAGGTTGGGAAGGAGGGAATCATCCGCAACGCGACGCCGAAATTCACGGCCATTCCGCGCCGAAAGAATGTAAGCGCTGAAGGGCTCACCTTCCCGGTCGTACCACGGAACACAGCTTACGGGACACAAATCGTATCCGTATTCTCGTTTGCGCAGCGCCGGGATATCTTCGGAGCGCACCATCATCAGCTTGCCGTTCAACACATCGGATTTCGACTTCGTATACAGAGCATTCAACGCCGCACCGTTGCGGGAGTTTGGCGGCGTTTGGTAGCGCGCGAGCGCCTCTTTCGGCATGACATAGTTGAAGACCCGCCTGGCACCCAGGACAAGCACGGGAGGCGATCCTTCGGAGATGCCGGTCTTGATTGTCCTTGAGGCTGATTCGCGAGCCAGAAGGCTGCCATAGGCAACCAAGGGCAGCTTTTTCCCCGGCCACGTAAGGATCTGCTCTTCGAGATCCTTCCAAGGATACGGGATGCACGAACCGTCATTACTGTCCAAGTGCTTCGCGAGTCTTGCCTGCACTTCAGAAGATACTTTGTCGCGTGAAATCGGCTTTGAGGGCTCCGCAGCGATTGTCAAAGAGCCCGCCAGCATCGTCGATAGAAAAACGGAGCAGGCTCCCTTCCGAAAACCGGCTCGTTGAAATATGAGGGCGGAGAGCCACACTGCGGATGGTAACCGCATAACAGGTATCATTGTATTCTGACTTTACCTCTGATAAACCCCTCCACCAATGCGCAGAAAGGCGACAATTATCCTGTCGCGAGGCTTTTTCCCGGTTGTGGAAAGCGATTCGCGCAGGGAAATCTGGCTCAAAGTTCAAGCGTTTTGGTTCAGATGATGGTGGAACCCCCATGATGACAGCGCTTCACCACTCGCTGATTGCCATCGCAGTCATGACGCTGCTCGAGCTGGCGGTCGTCGCGCGGATCCTGCTCCGGCCCCATCGCGACCCTGCTTCCCGAATCGCATGGATGGTGGTCGTTGCTGTGCTCCCTCTCTTTGGAATAATCGCCTATCTGCTCCTGGGCGAGACGAACATCGGCCGTCGCCGCGTGGAGCGATTGCACGCCGTCCTTAAGCGCATGCCGCCGATCCCATGGCATCCCGAGAACGACGCGGTTGACTCCGCAGCCGCTGCCCCCGAGCGACTCGGTCACCTCTTTCAGCTCGGCTACTCGATCAGCGGGTTTCATCCCGTGAGTGGCAATACCGCTCACCTTCTGCCAAACTCCAACGCCGCGATCGACGCGATGGTGGCCGACATCGATTCCGCGACGGATCACGTGCATGTGCTCTTCTACATCTGGCTGCCGGACAACAACGGCCGCAAGGTCGTCGAGGCTTTGAAGCGCGCGGCGGCCCGCGGCGTGACCTGCCGGGCGATGGCCGACGACCTCGGCTCGCGCGCGATCATCCGCTCCGAGCATTGGCAGGCGATGCGCGCCGCGGGCGTGCGCGTGGCCGCGGGCCTGCCGATAGGCAACATCCTACTGCGCCCGTTCGAGGGCCGCATCGACCTTCGGAACCACCGTAAAATCGTCGTCGTCGACGATCGCATTACCTACTGCGGCAGCCAGAACTGCGCCGATCCCGAGTTCCGCGTGAAGGCGAAGTTCGCCCCGTGGGTGGATGCCATGATGCGCTTCGAGGGTCCGATCGCCCGTCAAAACCAGTTCCTGTTCGCCAGCGACTGGATGACCTACGTGGATGAGAATCTTGGTGAACTCCTGAGCAAGCCGCTGCCTTTGCCCATGCCGGGAGGGATGACCGCGCAGGTGATTGGCACGGGTCCGACGGTGCGCTACTCAGCCATGCCTGAGGTGTTCGAATCCCTGATGTTCGCCGCACGGCGCGAGATCGTCATTACCACCCCCTACTACGTGCCCGACGAGGCTCTGCAGAATGCGCTCTGCACGACCGCCTATCGGGGCGTGGACACAACGATCGTCTTTCCCGCAAGGAACGATTCCTGGATCGTCGGAGCGGCCAGCCGCAGCTACTACGCGGAACTGCTCACGGCGGGGGTCAAGATTTACGAATACAAGGGCGGCCTGCTGCACACCAAATCGCTGACGCTGGACGGCGAGATCACCTTGATCGGTTCGGCAAACATGGACCGGCGCAGTTTCGAGCTGAACTACGAGAACAACATCCTCTTCCACGATCCGGCGCTCACCGGCGCCGTGTGCGAGCGCCAGCGGGAATACATCGCGCGGTCGAACCGGGTCACCAGGGAGATCGTGGCGGCCTGGCCGGTATCACGCCGGTTGTGGAACAATCTCATCGCCACACTCGGACCCGTGCTGTGATGTCTTTTTGGGTGGCAGAGGATACCAAGGTCGGTTCGAGACTGGTTTATCCTTATGCGGTGTGAAAAGTGACCCACACCCTGCTGGAGCAAAGCCGAAAACAATATCCCAAACGGCGACACCGAAGGCAAGGGGAGGGCGAGGCTCCCGCCGAGCCGTCGCTTTCGGTAATTGCTCTTTTCGTTATAGTTCATAACGATTGATTATCACCGTAATTCATAGAGACCATTGGAGGAATATGAGGACCTCCGTGACAATCCCCTTGTGAAGCAAGCCGTCGTAAAGCAGCCGCTCTCTCGGGGCGAGATGGCGTTTTCTCCGCCCTTCGCGCGGAAATGACCATTCTTAAGTCGATTCGAAAATACCGGAATTCTCCGACTGTGCTCAATGCGGCGTTGACGTGCCCCAATGGCAGCTTCCTGAAGTTTGCTCAGAGCTACGTGCGGACGTTGACGGCCCTCGCGCCGACTCTGCCTGAGGTCGAGTACGAAGAAAACACACTTCGTATCATCTATGCGGACCGGGAAACGATTTACACACTTGTTGAGGGCACGCCATAGCGAGGGCAAACCGGATCTCAAAAGCGCGGATCACGCTGCTCGGGAAGCTGCTCTCAACGATTGCGAGCGTTACCCCCAAAGGCCGGTGGGAAGCGATTGGAACACGAATAGCAGGATCGCCAACAGGGCCACCAGAGAGGCCACGGCGATGGTCCGACCCCAAGGCCCCAATTCCCCTTCCAGCCAGAAATGGCACCCATTGGTCTATGCCCTCGTATTGCCGGTTTGGGGGCGGAAATAGCGCTACGACTTCGGCTGCTTCGCCTTCCGGAAGGGCTGAAAACGCGCGAGCCGCGAGTTCCTCTTGCCCGAGAGCATCTCTTGTTCGATTTCGTGCAGCAGTCGCTTTACGCCCCGCGCCGGGCACGCTCTCTCGCCAAGGAGTTTCACGGCCCTTTTCAGCATTTTTTCCAGGTATTCCTTGTTTGTCACAGTGTGGATAGACGTATACGATGTCGCATCGTCGAACTTGCAACGGGGCGTGCACGCGGGCGCAAGAATTTGATGGTCTACGCAGACGTTCTGGACGATGAAGCTGGCCCTCCCCGCCATCCTGCCGGAATTCTGGGAACGGGTGGAATTGCTTCGACGCGAGCATCCGCTCCCGGAGCCAGCGCAGAGCGTGGTTCAGCGGATTCTCAACGCGGCTTTTGCAGGATAAGCGCTCTCGTTCTGTCCTTGCCCGCAGCGAAGCCACCGAAAGGTTCGTGGCGACTCGGCCGAAGCTTGGCGAGATCTCCGAAGCGCTTGAACATGCGCGGCAGCTCTGGCACGCGGATCGGGCGATTCCAAACTCCTGTCTAACGTTTCTGAACGATCTTGCTCGCGAAGACCCGCTTGAGCTGGACAGTGCTCAAATAGGCCGGGTCGCCAGTACAGACTGCGGCGCTACACATCAAATTGGCCGAGTCGTCGACGTGCACCGGCGAAAAGCTGGATCCCAACAGCACGTGGCAGACCTCATGGGCCATGGTGGTCTTGTCGATCGCCGTCGCCGCGATCATCACCGCTGGACGGTCGGGCGGATGGCCGGCGCAGCCTTGCAATGTCTTGCCGTTCTTCTCCCGGATAATCGTGGCGAAATAGACGGTGACGTCGTTCGGTCCGACATTCTGCTTGCTGCCCTGGTTTTGCAGCAGTCTCTGCTCGTCGGACACCTGGTCCCACTCGCAATCCCCTTCGACGACATTGAGAGTGAGCTGTTCGCCCGGTTGCAAACCGATGCTCTCCCCAGACAGCATGACGACCTCGATCAGGTATTGCGAAAACACCACCTGCATCACCTCGAGTTGAGTGAATTCCGGCACGACCGGGTTGTCGATCGATCGCATATGCACGTTAATTCTATGGCTAGGCCCGGGATCTGGAAGCGGCTTGGCGGGCGGTCCGGCGGTCGGCAGCAACTCATCGAGTTTCGCCATCGTGCTGCGACCGACGATACCGTCGCGTTCGAGCCCGGTCCTTGCCTGAAATTGCCAGACCCTGCTCTCCGTCTCTCCGCCGAAAATACCGTCCGGCCTGCCGAGCTTTTTCGTGGACCTGGCCATGGCAAGGCCGAGGTCAATGAAAGCCTGCTGGACGATCGCAACGGCAGGCCCGGATTCGCCGTGAATCAGCGGCGGTGCGTTGCCAGCCGCGTTTCGAAGACGGGCATTCGACGCAAATCGGGGGGACTTCAAGTCGCCGGACATTTTAGTAGCTTTGCGAAGTTTTTGAAGCGATGTGAGGAGGCAAAACGGCAGATCGCCGCAACGAGAATCGAGCAACGCAGAAACTGCGAAAAGGATTTCCTAGGGCCGTCCATCTGAAAATCTCCCGTTTACTGGCGGAGAAGACGATTCTAGCATCCGTTCGGAGGACTCCCAGGTCAAGCAGGAGATAATGAATCCTTCGGTAAGGTGGAAGGACCTTTGAAAAGCCCCGACCACAAAGTCTTTAAATCCTCGGTCCTGGGACCGGATGGCTCGTGGAATACCATCATGACCATCAATATTCGGCGAAAGAAATCGTAGATTTACAACGCCGCCGCCGCCACAGCAGCAACGACCTCTGGACCGGTAACGTCGCCATGATTCTTAATATAGGCGTCAGCAATGAGGTTGTGGATTTTGCCCGGCGTGAATTGGTAAGCGCTGCCCGCGGCGAGCAATTCGGCCCTTATTGCTTCGCCGGGATTCATCTGCTGAGCGCCGTTGCGGCCAAGGCCGCCATACTTGTCGTTTTCATCGCCGAGCGCGGCGGCGACGGTGCCGGAGATGCGAGACGCAAGGGGATAGGCAATGCCAACCGCGGTGTCGTTTTTCGTATGTGTCGCGATCAGCGCGCCTTTCACGCGTTTTTTGTCGATCACGGGTCGAAAAAAACCGTTCATCAGCGCGGCGGGCGAAAAGCCATTGTGCGAAAAGGCCGCCTGCAGAAAACTCACACTGTGGATCTTGTCTGTCTGCGAGGCAAGCGCCGTGGCGGCGGCCACGCGTCCGCCAAAACTGTGTCCGATGAGATGAACGCGCGCAACTTGCGGCGCCAGAGTGTCGATCAGCGGAGCGACTCCTTTCATGCCGACGGTTCCGGCGCGTTGCTTCATCAGGAAGTAGCTCAGGTAGCTCACGGCGTTGCTCGCGGAGGCCGCCGCCCCCTTGAAGATATCGAGCAATCCCGCGGCGTGTCCGGTGGCTGCGACGCCGACGCCGGGAGCGAGGGCCATCGCCCTGCCGGTTTTTGGAACCGACGGATCGACGGCGTTGGCCGGGATGTTCAATCGTTTGAAAATGTCGCCCGGATCGCCCTTGAAGAAGACGTCGGACGCATCCTCCTTGTTGACCGCGCCAGGATCCATAAGCGTGCGCAGGAGTTCGATGAAGGCAGTGCGTGCGGTGGCTTTTTCATCCAGGTCCGGCACGAGCGCCTGCGCAGCGCTCAGCGCTTGGATTTGTGCCGGTTCGTCGAACGGGCCCTGCGGCCCTTTTAGAGCTTCGATCTGTTCCACGAGCTTTTTCTGCGATTCGGGGTCCGAAATCGCCTCGCCGATGGCGGCGGCATTGGACGCAGTGCCCGCCCCTTGCGCGGCGATCAGCGCGTCGAAATTCTTTGACGGCCAAAATACTCCTATAATCGCGCATTTGCGCCCTGCGAACCGTGCGGGAGCGACAATTTTCGGGTCGGCGAAGTTGGTGAAAAAGTCGGTGTAGAGCTTGGTCGCATCGGCTTCGTCGTTCCGCCAGCCGTGGGAGATGACGAAGAGATCGGTCGTCCCACTGGGAAGGGACACGGCATTCGTTGCCTTCCCGTTCTTGTCAAATTTGGCCTCGAAGTAGGGTATATTTTTGATTGTGTTCATGATTAGTTTCGCGGTCGGTACTAAACGGATTGGATGGCGCGCATCAGATCGAGAAGTCCCGCACCCTGGAAAAACCTGTCGCGGTGCAGGTCAGTGGCTGTAGAAACGAAAATCTCCTTCACCCGCTCGGGCTGCCCAATGAATTCCCGGCGCACAGAAAGAAAAGCGGCGATCACGCCACTGACGTGGGGTGCGGCCATGCTTGTGCCGCTCGTTTCGATGTAGTCGCACGGAACGTCCTTTGCCACTTCGCGCTTCAGCTCACTGGCCCTCGCAGTGCCATCGCCAAGCGAAACGGAACTCCCACACGAAATGATCCGCTCGCCTGGCGCAACAAGGTCGGGTTTCAAACGTCCGTCGCCGGTCGGCCCTTTTGAGGAAAAGTACGAGACACCGTAGATGTGGGGCATATCGCGATGAGTCGAACCCACTGTGATCGCCAGGTCCGCATTGCCCGGATCGTTGATTGTAACCGTCAGCCCCGCGTTGGATACGGCGTTATTCACAGCGCCGTAACCCGTGTTCCCCGCTGCCACCACGACCACGACACCGGACTTCACCAGCCGGTTCACTTCCACGCAGAGCGGGCTCTGCCCGCAAGCAAACCATTTCGGATCGAAATCGTAGCCGATACTGATATTAACTCCGTGGATTAGCAGGCGCCGTCCGTAGCCATTGATCTCCTGTACGTGGGCGATGGCTGCGATGAGGTTGCTTGCATTGCCAATGCCGTTTTCGTCCAACACCTTCAGGCTCACCAGCCGGCACTCCGGCGCCATGCCGCTGATAGCCAGGATTTCCTGAACATCTTGCTGCGTGTCGCCGTGCTCGTCCTGATAGCGGGCCACCGAGGTCAGTCCTTTCGGTTTCTCGCCGTCCTTGGCAGGCGCCGCAGTCCATTCGCCAGCGATGATCCCTGCCACATGCGTGCCGTGACCGTTCTGGTCAACCAACGGACCGCTATCGTCCAGCGTGTAATTGCAATGCATCGGCGAAAGAGGATCGACAATGTTCTTGCGCAGCTGGAAATGCGGATGATCGCCTTGGATACCGGTATCCATAACCGCCCACGTGATATCCTTACCGCGCGCCGCGAAGGAATTGATTGCGGCATTGGCCTTGACCGTGGAAATCGAGCGGGTTATCCGCGTCTTAACCTCAAAGTCCGGCCAGATGCGGTAGATCGCGCGAAGCTTCTCACGGTTTTTTTTGATGGCGTCCAAGCCCTCGCTCTTTTGCCCTGGTGGCACGTTCACTTGCGATAACCGTTTCAGCAGGTTCGCTTTCACCCACTTTGCGGTTCCGTTGTCCGTCGCCACCTCGATCAGATCCTGCTCGGTCAACTCGGTCGCATCCAACTCCGCGAGTCGCGCGATCGCTGACGCTTCCAGCGTGGCGAAGACATACTGGTCTGTATTTCGGCTCTTCTCCACGTGCACGATCTGCCCCGGATCATCGACCCCGCTATCGCGCAGCGCTTGCGCAATCGCCCTGTCCACCCACTGGCGCGCTTCGTTGCGTCCCCCAAGAAACTCCAGATTCAAGTCGATAATTATCTCGAATCGGCTCGGCAAGATCCGCTCGATGACCAACGGAACGTGCTCCGCGCGCGAGAGCAGCACAGACTGGCGCGTGAGGATGCGCCGGATAATCCGTGCCTCCAGCCATGCGAAGTAGCCATTGATCGCAGGCACCTTCGGTCCGAGCTTCGTCTTCGCAAGGCTTGCCTCCGAGAGCCTGTTGCTATCAGTCACCGCCTTGTCGATAATCCTTCGCACTGCTTCGCGCACTTCCTCTTTGCCCGCAGCGCTTTTCCGCGGCAGCAGGATCACCGCGTTGAATTCCGTCGCTTCCTTCGGATGATTCCTGCGCACCTTCTCGGCCAACGATTTCTCTTCCTCAATCTGCTTGAGCAGCGGGATGGCGATGATGGTGTGATCAAGAATGATCGGATCGAACCGCTCTACAGGGGGCTCTTCAGCCATACTACGTTATTGTACAGTTTCGGCGACAGGGGGCCGCTCAAAGAGTGACCACGAGCAACCATCTCGCCATCTCGAGAATGCTTTCCCATTTTTCCCGAATGGGATCGAGAAAAATCGGTTTGAGCGTTCACGAAGAGCAGGAACTGCGGGCCGTGAACCAGAAACCTGCCAAATGTAGGCTAACCGACGTTTCGCTTTTTTTGAAGTTCGCGAGCTTTTCCTCCGTTACTCACTGAGCCTCCTCACAGGATCTACTCCCGTACGAGCCAGGGCAACGCATCCTGACGTTCGCGAATGAGTTGCTTGTCTTTTCCCCACATCTCAGCCCCTTCGTCTTTGGCATACGCGTAGCGCCACTTGATGTCCTGGCAAAGTCCGACCAGATCCTGGTAAACTGACATCGCGTTAACGCCGAGCCGCGTCAGGTCGTGACGTATGCTCGGAAAAAGGGATCAAGATCTTGACGAACCGGTCCTCGAAATGTTCATCGTGTTCCAGAGGCCGAAAATAAGGTTCCTCGCTCCAGCTCGGATGAACCGTGAAGGAGCCGCCTTGGGCCACGATTCGTTTCGAGACATATCGTGGAACCAGATCACGTCAGAGTCCCTCTCTTGTAATGTGTTCACAAGTTTTCAGGCTCTGAAACGCTTTGGCGATGTCTTTCTTGAGCAGCATTCGGAGACTTTTCAACTGCTCCTGCAGGCTCGCTATCATCCACTGCGGCGGCGGCGGACGGAGCGCGAGAGCCTGGTTCTGGAACTCCTGTGACTTCGCTTCATCCCCTAGTCCGGTCCAGGCTTCGGCTAGAGTGGCCAACACCCAATACGTAGCGTCACGGGCCTCGGTTTTGGTCTGGGCCAACAACGCCTGGCAGATGTCGACGACACGGCGGCGCGTACGCTGCGCCAGCACGAAATCCGCAACGGCATCCAAATCCTCTGAAATCGATGCCCGCACATTATAGAGATATGCGAGGTTGATGCCATTATAGTAATCATTCTTAAGATAGAAGCCCTTCTCACTGGACCAGATCGCCTTATCCAGATGCGGGCGGTCTTGCGTGAGGCTCCACAACCTCTTATGCACGGCTTGCAACAGACCGAGTGTCTCAGTGTCGGTCGATTCGCTTGCATTGAGTCCCGCGAGGAGTTTGCCCGCCTCTTCGAGTGCTTCCATCTCGGTCGGAAGCTTGGCTTTGTAAGTCGCCAGCGTCAGCCTATGCACCACAGAAGCGTCGTTCGGCATCTTCTCGTGCAGATCGGCGAACAGCGCCTTTGCCACGATGAAGTTGTTCTTCTCAAGGGCATCCTCCGCCTGCTGCATCAGAATACTGATGGTTGGATTGTCAGCGGGGTTGACCGTGGCGTAGGCTTGGAGCGGGAGAGCCGCTATCGCCTCGGCCCTGGCCAGCACGGGCGGCTTCAAACCTCTTACAAAAGTGTAAACGGGGCTGTCGTCCACCTCCTTCTCGGAAATGATCTTCATGGCCTCCGATAGCTCCTTTTTCATCCGCTCGACTTCCTCGTAATCGATGCCCTCGCCCAGGTGACGGTATTTCCTGATCGCGATTTGGCCCACATCGAACGGGAACGTCAGCCCATCCTCTGAGATGATGATCGTGGTGTACGGTCGCAATGCGTGGCGCACGCCCAGCTCGTAAAATGCATTGCTGTTGTAAGTGGAGACGTCCGCCACCACCAAATCTGCCTTAAGCAATTGCTCATACATGGGCACGTTAATGTCGCCCGAATGCACTATCTCGTCGGCTCGCACGCATTCGAAACCCGCTGCCAGAGCTGCCGGCTTGATAATGTTGCGGTATGTCTTATCGAGATTGAACGCTTTCGGTTTCGTGTAGTCGGTCTTCGTTCCGAAACCCATCACTACGAAGCACGTCTTGTTTGGCATTTACACTCCTCGGGATCGTACAGCATCGGCACGCATCTTTCGAGAATGCGCGGTCAGGTTTCTCCTCGTTTTGTCACCGTCACAGCGAGATGGAATAGACCTTCGGAGCGCTTGCTCAAAGAACCGCGAGGCCGCCGTTCCCCAACTCCTCATCGACTCGGGCGCCCTTCGCCGCGAAGACGCTCTTTCATGATCGGAGGATGCTCAAGGAGGGTCGGAATGTCAATCTGGAGGATGACCTCACAATGTGAGGCGCAGCCTTGCGCCTAAAGAGGGTGAATCAATCATCCATGAAAACTACCTCGCCCGAGCCGTCACTGCCACACGAGTCCTCGATCCCGTTCATCACCGATGGCGGTCTCGAAACGACGCTCGTCTTTCACGAAAGAATCGAACTTCCGTGCTTCGCCGCTTTCATCCTGCTGAAGGAGGCGGGCGGACGCGATATGTTACGCAACTACTACCGCACTTATGCCCGGCTGGCGGTGCGGTTTGGAGCCGGGTTTGTCTTCGAGAGCCCGACGTGGCGCGCCAACCCCGACTGGGCGACGAAGCTCGGCTATTCGCCGGCGGAACTCGAGGCCGCGAATCGCGACGGCATTCGCCTGATGCACGAGGTGCTGGCCGAATGCGAAACGCCGGATTCGCCGATGGTGATCAGCGGGTGCGTCGGACCGCGTGGAGACGGCTACCAGGTCGGCGCGGTCATGAGTCCGGAAGAGGCGGCTCGCTATCATGAGCCGCAATTGCGCACTTACCGCGACGCCGGAGCGGATCTGGTTTCGGCGATCACGATGACGTATACCGAGGAGGCGATCGGCATCGCGAATGCCGCGGCGGCGCTGGGCATTCCGGCCGTCATTTCTTTCACGCTGGAAACCGATGGGCGTCTGCCCAGCGGCCAGGCGTTGCAGGCCGCGATCCAAACCGTGGATGCGCAGGCTGACAAAGCGCCCGCTTATTACATGATCAATTGCGCGCACCCGACGCATTTCGCCGCGGAGCTGTCGACCGACGCTCCGTGGGTCGCGCGCATCGCCGGCCTGAGAGCGAATGCCTCCTGCCGCAGCCATGCGGAGCTGGATGCGAGCCCCGATCTCGACGCGGGCGACCCCGACGAACTCGGCGCGCAATATCGCCAGCTTCGCGAGCTGCTGCCCCGGCTCAACATCCTCGGCGGCTGCTGCGGTACGGACCACCGGCATATCGAAGCGATCTGCGCGTGCTGCCTCGCGCCGGCAGCGCCAGCGGCTTGTGTTCAGTGAATTTCACGTTTCACTATCCAGACGGCCATGACGCTGAAACCACTCTTGTAAATTGACTGGCACATCCGGCTGCAGGGTTACCGGTTGGCGGCGATGACCTTCGACGTCGCGCCGGCAGGTGGCATTCTCGACTCCCGGCGTATCACTGCCATATTTCTGAGTCGCCCTGGCCAAGCAGGGCTCAAACAAACCAGTGCGTCTCTTTTTCCGGTTCGTAGGAGCAGAAGACGCCGGTTTTGATCGAGACACCAAGGTGTCGCGCGAGCGCGGGATGCACGCCTTCGAGCTTTTTGATCGCGTGGCGAATGCGCCACGCTACCGCGGAGCGCGCGCGCTCGGAGCCGTCGCCCATCTTACGGTTCCGGCCGCCGAGACCGGTCGCCTTGCGCATCTCATCGAGGAGCCGCTCCTTCTCCTCCTCGAGCGGCTCGGCGCGACCGGGATCGTTGGCCCTCGCCGCTTCGGCGAGCTCGGCTTCGATCTCGCGGAGCCGGTCGCGATAGGCGCGCCTGGCCTGCTCATCGAGGACTTCAACGCCGCGCCCGGCGCAGGCCGGCTGCCCGCGCAGCGCGAGACAGTGCAGCTCATCGCCGGGTCGCGCGAGGAGCTGCGCGATGTCCTGGAAGCCGCGCAATTCCGGCGTGTGCGCCACTTCATGCTCGAAGCAGACCATCCACAGCGCGCCCTCTTTGCGGAAGGTATTGCCAAGCGGCCACGCCACGGTGGCTGGCGCGGCGGCAGCCGGCGGCGCGGCGCCATCCCTTTCGTCGAGACCCGCGAGGCGCAGGCCTTCGGTAAAGTGGCGCAGGTCCTCCTCGCGACGAAACGGATTCACGTGCACCAGCCAGCGCAGCAGCTCATCCGATTCCGCCGCGCGACCTGGCGCGATGCGCTCGGCGAAGACCTGGCGAAATTCGCGGGCGTAAATCTCCGCGCGTTCGTCCTGGCCGAGATACGCGTGCGCGGCGGCGAGATACGCTGGCTGATCAGTCACGATGGTTGGTGTTTGCGATCCAAACTCGATGGCCCGCGCGTAATCGCGGAGCACAAAATACGGCAGTGCGGCGTAGTAAAACCACCAGCTCGGGCCGAGCGGATTCAGCGCCAGTGCGCGTCCGCCCAGTTCCGCAGCCAGCGCCGCTTCGCCGAGCAGCGCAAAGCCCATTGCGAGCTGGATGGCCACGAACGCGTCGTTCGGGGCAAGCTGCAGCGCCCGGCGATAATGCGCCTCCGCCGCAGAGTGCCGGCGGCGATATTGTTCAATCTTCGCGAGAATCACCTGCACAACGGCGTCGTCCGGGTCGAGCGCCTCCGCCTTTCGCGCGCACTCGTAAGCGGCTTTTTCCTTCGCCTCCCAACACTCCCATGCCTGGCAGCTCCATTCATTGAAATGCGAAAGCGAAAGCCCCGCCTGCGCACGGGCGTATTGCGAATCGGCCGCCAGCGCCTGCTCAAAGTAAACGCGCGCCTCCTCATCCGACTCGACGGTGCCCCGCTGAAGACATTCCATCCCGCGCAGCCAGCATTCGTACACGGCGAGCTGCGGAACTTTCCGCCGCCGCGAGGCGTTCAGCACGGTCTGATCGATTCGCAGCGCCAATGCGTTGGCGATTTTCGCGGCGATCTCGTCCAGCACGGCAAACAAATCCGCCGCCGGCATATCGTAGCGCTCCGCCCAGAGATGCCTGCCCGTGGCGGCCTCGACCAATTGCACCGCAATCCGCAGCGCTCGCGCCGACCTGCGCACGCTGCCTTTCAGCAAATAAGCGACCTTCAACCGCTGCCCAAGCCCCGCGTCATCGAGTCCCACGGACTCTGCCGCGAAAACAGATTCCGCCGCGATCA
The DNA here is from genome assembly GCA_963763735.1 of uncultured Verrucomicrobiae bacterium. Classification (GTDB taxonomy): domain Bacteria; phylum Verrucomicrobiota; class Verrucomicrobiia; order Chthoniobacterales; family Terrimicrobiaceae; genus DASTFP01. The sequence continues at coordinate 59,747 of CAVXQK010000009.1, forward strand.
CACCCAACGCGGGGAACCGCGCAACCTCGGTGATGAGATCCTGCACAAACCCGCGCGCAAGCCGTGCATCGTCGGCCGTGCCCGAGAGGTTCTCGAACGGCAGGATGGCGATCGAAGCATGACGGTTGGACATGACGCGGATGCGACAAACACCTTCAGCCTACCCGTGCGCACCGGCTTGGAAAGGAAACATCGTTGGCCGTGCATCCTGCATGTGTGCGATTCTGGTTCCAGAGACTCCTGCGACGTGCCAAAGACCCCGCGAGAGAGCTGGATTATCTCGTTGCCAAGGAGCTTCAAACGGGCGAATTGCTCGTGGCCATTACTCCGGGGAAGTCATTTGCTTGCGGGCTTCTTGCGAATCCTGCAAGTCGTCATCCGAACCTTCGAAATTACCGAGCAGCGCACTGCCAGTGCCTGCCAGTGCGCACGAAAGCCAGGAAATGCGTGACAAGTTTTTTCTATTGTATAAGCTGTTTACCTGCAATCACGTAACCTTTTGAACTCTCGAAGAAAGACCAAACTTGTACCGGAGATGATACCATGAGCTTGCGCATCAATGACGAAGCCCCGGATTTTACCGCCGAGACCACCGAAGGCCCCATTGACTTCCACAAATGGGTCGGCGATGGATGGGCGATCTTGTTTTCGCACCCGAAAGATTTTACTCCTGTTTGCACCACCGAACTCGGCTACATGGCCGGGTTGCAGTCCGAATTCGCAAAACGAAACTGCAAGATCATCGGGCTGAGCGTGGACCCGGTGAGCAGTCACGGAAAGTGGGCCGCGGATATAGAAGAGACTCAGGGCCACAGAGTGAACTACCCGATGATCGGCGATCCGGAACTCAAAATCGCAAAGCTCTATGACATGCTGCCGGCCGATGCGGGAAACTCGTGCGACGGCCGCACGGCGGCGAACAATGCAACGGTACGCTCCGTGTTCGTGGTCGGCCCCGACAAAAAGATCAAACTGATGCTCGTTTATCCGATGAGCACGGGGCGCAACTTTGATGAAGTTCTGCGGGTCCTCGATTCGATGCGGCTCACTGCCACCCACAAGGTCGCAACGCCGGTGAACTGGAAGCACGGCGAAGATGTAATCATCTTGCCGGCAGTATCTGACGAGGAAGCCAAACAGAAATACCCCGATGGCTGGAAGGCACCCAAGCCTTACCTTCGGATTGTCCCCCAGCCGAAGTAGGCCGGCCAAACCAACAGTAAGGATCCGTCAGCGCGTCACTGAGGGAGGGTGGCGGGGTTGAGCGCAGGCGTTCTGCCTATGTCCCATTCTTCCCGCCAAGGAATTCCTAATTGAAGGGATCGGCATCATAAACCCGGCACTGTTCACCAGGACGTCGATGCGGCCACCCAATCCCAGCGCCGCCTCGACGATCCGCTCCGGGGCGTCGTCGTGGAAGCTTGAGCTGGCTGAGTGCGCTCGCGCGGGACAGCTTACGGTTCCTTCGAACCGAAGATAACGGCACGCGTCTCCTTCCACCGAAAATCCTGCGGCCTCATATCCCTTCAAGAGCCCAAATATGGCGGCCAGGCGAACTCCATTGTCCTCCAATTCATTCTCTAAATGAGAAGGCGGAGACTGATGGATTGTCATGCGGAAGGCTTCGCCTTATTCGGATTCTCATGCGATATGGCGAGCTGACGACCTTTTTTGTGACGGGGAGCGGAAATGATTGAAACCCTGACTTTTCGCGATCAAGTCGAGTCCGTCCGTCCTCCCGGCGCCGCCAAACGCGAAACAAAGGCGCTATTTTTGACGGCTCTCCGGTTTCGAGACGGGCTCGACGATTGTCTCGAAGGCATCGAATCGGACGCGTTTCTTCTCGATGAAGATGAACTCGACGAGCTGGCCATCGCATTGACGGAGCTGGCCGAGGACCTGCACGCGGACGCCGGACTTTGGAGGAGCCTGGAGGGCTATCATCGAGAGTTTTTCGGCGTTTCGCTGCCGCTTTTGTGCAAGCCCGGCGATCTGGCGTTGGACACATTCGACGCCCGCCGTTTTCAGTTTTTTCTCTACAGCGTGTGGCGACATTTTCGGCCGGATCACATCGTCTCCCCAGAGCATCGCGGGTTTCAGGCCATCGCCCGTTTCGCAAGCAAGTATTTCTCCCAGGCTTTCGCCGCACAGCCGCAGCGGTCCACGGTGACGGACTTCCTGGCCAAGCCCAACCGGCGAGGCTGGGAGGTGAAACGCAAGCTCGTGTGGCTGGGAACCCGTTCGTTTCTTTTCCGTTTTGCATTCAACGACTATTTGCGCCGGCAAGAGATCAAGCCCGGTGAAGAAATCACTGCCACCGATGATTTTCTGTGCCAGCAGTGCACGGAATGGTCGGGACTGGGAGCCGTGGATATCCTCGCTGCGGCGTTGGATTTGCCGGATGCGGACCGCGCCGTGCTGCGCGGCTGGTATGAACGCCATGCCGCCTTTTACCGGATCGAATCTTTAGACGTCCGAGGTTCGGAAGTGGAAACTCTGGATGCGGTGAATCTCATCAATGACCAGACTTATCGCGTCCGAGTCGAGCTCGAGCGGAAGACATGCGCATTTCAATCCGGCCAGATGGTTTATGGCAGCCTCGTGCCCTGGCATGATGAATGGTATTGGTCGGGGACACAGAAAACCTGGGAAAATCCGCCTAGGGACTTTTCTTCCGTGAAGCGGGAGTTTCGCGAAAAAAGCTCTTTCATCGCTTACCGGTATTGCCCGGACCTGGCGCAGCGGGCGCGGGAATTCGCCGCGGAGCATTTCGCGGATTTCGTGCGATTTCACGGCTCCGATCTCGCCCTCTTTCCCGACGGGCTGTCGGCGGCCGCTGCCGAACAAAAACGCCTGCGCGTTTTCTCCGAGATCAAGGCTGGCGAGGATCTGGAAAAAATCCTCAGAAAACACGGTGTGGAACGTCCGGGACAGGGCGACTATCCACGCAAGTTCGTCGAAAATGAAAAGGGAGTGGCCGTCTTTTACCATGAGGGTGAGGGCGTCGAAATGTTTACCGGCTGCGGCATTCTGCTTTCCGGTTTGAAAAGGCAGGACGAACCGCTGACGCCGGACGAGATGGAAATCCTTCAGGCATTCATCGAGGAGGACACCATGAGTCCGGCCTTCGTCCGCCGAGTCATCCGGGACGCGGGAAGCTCGGGTCTCGAAAAGCTCTATTTTCTTACCAATGGCACGGACGGCGTCGAATATCTTCTGCGCCGGTTTAAAGGCTGCTACTACCGCAAACGGCATCCCAATATCTCTCTCCGAGAATGAGCAAGAAACGGCCCAGACGCGACGACGAAGGAGATGGCCTCGGAGAAATGATGGTCGCGGCCAAATGGCGCGATTGCACGATGGGAATTCCGCTTGCGCAGATCAAAGGTACCGGCGCGGACGAAAACCAAGGCGCTCACCATCGAAACGGTCGAGCTCGCGCCCCTGTGGAGACGAGGTGCTCATCCAGATCGCGGCTGCCGGCCTTTGCCATTCCGATCTCTCCGTCATCAACGGAAACCGGCCGCGGCCGATACCGATGGCTTTGGGTCACGAGGCAGCCGGTGTCGTCCTATCGAATCAGCACCTCGTGGACGTGTTGGATTCTGCTTCCAAGGGAATCCAGGCACACTGGAACAAAACTCCTTCGCCCTCAAACTCATTGCCACCGAAGCCAAGACCATGCGCTCATTGCGATTTCACAAAGCAAGTTCGCTGGACGATGCGGGGGTTGAAGAGGTCCCCCTACCCACACCTTCTGAGGCGCCAAGAATGCGGCTGAACTTTCGAGGCTGAAATTCCCGACCAGCCGTTGAAACCGCCCGTGGAATGAACATTCTTGCGGAGCATGATTCGCATGAAAATTCCCTTTACCGGCGGCTGCGCGTGCGGGGCGATTCGTTACGAATGCTCGGCTGAACCGATCATGATGTTCAAGTGCCACTGCCGTGACTGCCAGCAAGTGACTGGCGGTGGATTCGTCGCCGGGCTGCTGGTGCCGGAGTCATCATTCCGTCTGACCAAGGGGCAACTGCGCTACCAATTATCGGTTCATTTTACGCGGCCCGTCGCAAACCGAAGAGTGCTGGAGAGCAAGCAGGGTCAGAGCCGCTGCGCGCCGCTTCCTGAGACCTCACCCCGGGCGCACGCCGGCCGGAATTGGCACCTGACGCCTACCCCGGTGGCTGCGGTTCGCGTGGCTATTCAATGCGAACTCATCTGCCTTTTGTCGCGGATTTCGACCAATCTGCGCTGGATCGATGCGCTGGTTTTTGAAGCGTTTCTCGACACGCCGGCGGCTTGCTCTTTGGGATCGTGCTGAAGGCCACATCCATGCGGGCGATTCCTCGAACCGTCTGGATGCTCGGTTTCGTGAGCCTATTCATGGATATGTCATCGGAGCTGGTTCACAGCCTGTTGCCGGTGTTCCTGGTCTCCACGCTCGGGGCAAGTGTCATGACCGTGGGCGTTATCGAGGGTCTGGCCGAAGCAGCCGCTCTCATTGCCAAGGTCTTCTCTGGTGCGATGAGCGACTATTTTCGCCGCCGCAAAGGGCTTATCCTCCTGGGCTATGGGATGGCGGCACTGACAAAGCCGCTGTTTCCCCTGGCGACTTCAGCGGAAACGGTGCTCGTCGCACGGTTCCTTGATCGCATCGGCAAAGGCATCCGGGGTGCGCCGCGCGACGCGCTCGTCGCGGATGTCGCGCCTCCGGCGATTCGCGGGGCCTGCTTCGGTCTTCGTCAGTCCATGGACACCCTTGGAGCGGTTCTTGGACCGTCTTTGGCGATAGTGATGATGTTCTGGTTCGCCAGCGACATCCGGCAGGTGTTGTGGTTCGCCGTCGTACCGGCTTCCGTCACGGTCTTTTTGATTCTGCTCGGAGTTGAGGACCCGAAGGGCATGTCCACGCGCGACGGTTTCCGTTCGCCGATTAGGCTGGATGCGCTCAAGCAATTCTCCGGCGACTACTGGCGCGTGGTTGCCATCGGCGCGATCTTCACGCTCGCCCGATTCAGTGAAGCGTTCCTGGTGTTGCGCGCCCAGCAGGTGGGATTTGCGATCAAGTGGGTGCCGCTGGTGATGATCGTGATGAGCCTGGCTTATGCATTTTCGGCATATCCGGCTGGCATTCTCTCGGATCGCGTAAATCGCCGGTATCTGCTGGCTGCGGGCATCGTGCTTCTCGTCGTGGCCGATTTGGTTCTCGCCTGGGCTGCCTGTCCGTCCATCGTCCTCGTTGGCGTGGCGTTGTGGGGGCTGCACATGGGCTGCACGCAAGGCATCCTTGCCGCCATGATTGCTGAGGTGACGCCGCCGGAATTGAAGGGAACCGCCTTCGGCCTCTTCAATCTGGCAAGCGGTCTGTTTATGTTATTGGCCAGCGTCATCGCGGGTGGGCTGTGGGAAGCGTACGGTCCGGCAACTACATTCTGCGTCGGAGCAGCCTTTTCGCTCTCAGCGTTGGTCATGCTGATCTCGCTCGCGCCGTCGGGAGCGGGGGCGAAAGATGTGTGAATGACGGCACCCGCCGAGGCAATGAGCAATCCCTCGAATGTGACGCCAATGTAACATTCGACACCGCCAAATGCCTTGTAAGCGAAAGACGCGCTGGAGATGCTCGCAACATCAATCCCTCAACAACGGGAGAACGCATTATGAAAGTCAGCGTATATCACAATGGCGACGACGTTTTCATTGCCTGGAAGCCGGAGGGATTCATCCAATTTTGCCGCGGATTCGCCCTGCTGCGAAAGCGCAACGGCCTTGAGGAGGTCGTGAGCACGTGGGTTGGCTTCGAGGACGACGAGCACGAGGAGGGCGAGCGGCGGGCTTCGATCAACTGGCCGATCCAGAAATACCAATGGACCGACTACATGGCCAATCCCGGCGACAAGGTGCAATACCGCGTGCTGCCGATGGTGGGGCCGGACAAGAGAAGCCTGCGGCCCGACCCCGGCACGGCCAGCGAGTGGACGCCGGAGATCAGTCTGACGCACGAGGTCGCGCCGAAGATCGAGGCGTATTTCAACCGCGGCATCGTCGCCGCGCAGTGGGTCTCACGCCGCCTCGGCATCACCGAGCAGGACTCGAAGGCGGCGAAGCTGCGCGACGTAATCGAGACGCCGGACGATCCATTCCGCAATTATTTGACCGGTCCGCTCGGCGCGCGGCTGTTCGCCCTGCTCGATGACGTGGCGAAGGACAACCGGGAAATCTTCGCCGCGCTTTACGAGTTGGATGACGAGCAACTGGAAGCAGCGTTGGAAAAGATTGGCCAGCGCGCCCACGTCGTCCTTGCCAACGGAAGCGTGAAGAAGAAGGGAGAGGATCAGAACAGCGAGGCTCGGGACCGGCTGCGCGACAAGATCGACCTGCATGACCGGATGGTTTCGCCCCGCGCGCTGGGGCATAACAAGTTCCTGGTCATCTGCGACGAGGACGGGAAGCCGCGCTGGGTGTGGACGGGAAGCCAGAACTGGACGAAGACCGGCCTTTGCACCCAGGCGAACAATTCGGTGCTCATCGACGATCCTCAACTGGCGGCTGAGTACAAATCGCAGTGGGACTTGCTGAAGGAAGCCGGTGACGCGACGCCGGATGAGTTGAAGGCGAGCAACACCGAGCCGCGCGACGAGAAGGTAAGCCGCGCGCCGGTGCGGCTATGGTTTACGCCCACGGTCGGGCAGGTGGATTTGGAGGAGGCGCGTGAGATCATCACGGGAGCGAATCAGGCCATTCTGTTCCTCATGTTCAATCCGGGACCGAAGGACACGCTGCTCAACGCGATCATCAAGGCGGCGCGCGCGAGCGCCGCGGGAAAGCGGCTCTACATCCATGGGGCGATCAACCAGGACCCGAGCACTTCGGCAAATCCGGTCGAGTTGTTCGATCACGCCAACTCGGAGAAAGCGGATTTCGAGGTCGTTCTTCCAGCGGCCATCGACGACATAACAACCTTCTGGCAAAAGGAATTGAGAAAATTGCCGGGAACGTTCGCGATGGTCCATAGCAAGGTGGTGCTGGTTGATCCATTTAGCGAGCACCCCGTGCTGCTCACCGGCTCGCACAACCTCGGGCCCAAGGCGAGCGGCATCAACGACGAGAACCTCTTGATTATCCGGGACGCTCCTGGACTCGCGGCGGCCTACGCGACAAACATTATGTCGATCTACAACCAATACCGCTGGCGGTTCCGCCGACAGATTCAGCCGAAGAGCAAACGGTGGAAGGGACTGAAGGACGACGACGCCTGGCAAAAAGGCTACCTCAAGGTCGGGAGTGAAGCGCTGCGCGAGATCGATTTTTGGGTGGGTCAATGAATCACTTTGGTTTTGGGTGATCGGGTGATCTGGATCAAGGTTCTCAAAAAAATAGGCACGCCAGCCAAGAATCGCAGGCGAGGCGGTGCGAACGGTCATAATCAGATCTGATTCGCACCTGTAACCACATCAAAATCTGCCTTGATCGCTTCAAAGTGCCGACGGCCACAGCGAATTTTCTCGGCCTCGCTATTCCTCAATTTTTCGAAATCTTTGGTGCTCTTGGTTTCACGAACCAAATAGAGGACCGTATTGTCATGCTTGAGAATGGCCCAGTCAGGGTTGTAATTCCCAATGGGTGTCTCGATAAGGAACCAAGGCGGCAGCTTGACGAAAAGTCTGATGTCTTCCCGCTTATCCAAGTCCTCAGCGAATTTCCGTTCGACCTCCGAGTCATAGACAATAGCGTCATATACCGATTTGTGAACTTCGATCCGATTATGGAGATAGCTGATGATTTCCTTCTCCTCGAAGAGACGCATGCTCCATTCTTCGTTGGACAGCTTTTCATATTTGATGCCGTCGATCATGAGCTTGTGTAGCTCTCGCTTGAGAACTGTCGAAACGGCATCCATAAGACGCTGGGGATTGACGAAGAAATTCGGCTGGACGCCCGCATGCCTTGAGAATGCGAACGATAGTGGATCGACTCAGCTCAGTTTCATTTTGCAAATAGGCAATAATATCTGGCGCAGCCCCGCTGAAGGCGATTTGATCGGTGCTTTCGCGAACCACCGTTGCTTCGACGCCCTTATGCTCAAGATCGAGAACGGCCTCGGCATAGTTGAGTTTCACCGGGGCGATCCTTTCCATTGATTGAATGCTCCTCGCGGAATTTTGAACCAACTCACCCGTGCTGTATTCGACGGAATAAGTTGTTCTTGTGCTAATTCGCTCCCAAAGAGCTTTGAAATCCTCGTCGAGAATGACTTCCTTCTTTCAACCTGAGCTTACGTTCGTCGCCATCCCGTTTGATGTGACATTCGATTTGATACGACTGCAAGACCTCAACCACATCCGGCTGAAGATCGGAAAATCCGGCGCCCGCGGTCGGGAACTATTGGCGCGTAAAGCAGAGCAAGTTTGAAGACTCGGATAAAGACGGGCGTATTTGGTGGGGCGAGAGCGGGAGCAGCATGCCCCGACTAAAGCGCTTTCTGTCTGAAGTGAAGGAAGGCGTGGTCCCGCAGACCTTGTGGAAGTTCGACGAAGTCGGACATACCCAGGAGTCAAAAAATGAACTCATAGAGTTCGTCGGATTTCAGAACACCGACAACGTGATCGACAGCGTAAGGCCAACGCGATTGATCCGGAAGATGATCAAGATTGGGACGCAACCGGACTCGGACGACATCGTTTTGGACTTCTTTCTTGGCACTGGCACCACGGCACATGCAGTTCTCGCCCAAAACGCGGAAGACGGCGGGAATCGCCGATTTATCGGGGTTCAGCTCCCGGAGCCGTTGATTGTCCCGGAGCAGCAGTCAACTACTACCGGCTGAGCGGATATCTCCATCCGTTTCGCGCGACACGATGTTCTCGACGCCGAACCACGGCTTCTGCCCACGGCACGGTGCCGCGCTTCAACTGCTCGACGAACCGTGCGGTGATTGCCTGACCTTTATGGAAAGGAAAGCAGGGTCTGACTGGCTGCGAGAGGCCGAAACTGATCGGCTAGAGAACGGCAAGCCGTCGAAAAATCCACCGTTGCGATGTGGATCACCAAATCAATTGCGCCTGCGCCACCAATCCCTGCCTTATTGTCAAACCACATGCTGCCTAGAAGCTCCAGCAGTTTGTCAGCGATAGTCCGTGGTATCAACGGTCGTGTAAATTTGACCCACTAACGGTCGTTGAGAACTGACCCACCTCCTCCCAGAGGGAGGAGCTTCCGCGTGGGTGAAGCCCGGAGCGTAGCGAAGGGATTCGCCCATGCGGAAGCGCGCGGCGGGGGGCCTGTCTTGAGCGGCGTCCTTGAGGGCTTTGTTTGTCTTCAGGAACCGGGGAGACAGGGGGCATGCTCTCCCGAGACCAGACTATGGACATCCTATTACTCCACAAGCAGGGCCACTCGATCCACCGGATCGCTCGTGACAGCGCTCACAGTCGCAATACGGTGCGGCGAACCGTGCGCGAGGGTGCGCCCCGGCCATTCCACACTCCGTCGCGTCCTTATCCGCGAGCGTATTGAAGGTGGGCCAGGCGTAGCCCTTGCCGCCTGCGAAGTACGCCAGATAGGCATAGAGCTTCTTCGCCTTCTCCGAGACTTCGGAACGCTCCTCAAGCCATTGGGGAGTCCACACGCCATGGAAAAGACGGTGCGGATTGATGAAGTTCGGAGCCCTGGAAGCCGCTCGGTTTGCTACGTGTTTTGCTACGACGCCACGTAAGTCGTTGATTACCAAGCTGTGGCTGGGGAGGGAATCGAACCCCCGACACGAGGATTTTCAGTCCTCTGCTCTGCCAACTGAGCTACCCAGCCATTCAGGGGGAGTGCAAAACTACGCAGACCCTTCTCGATTGACAAGCGGGATGCTTGAAATTTTGCCCTTCCCCTTCAATTAGCGAAGCGCCTCCGAGGGTCTCGGAAACCGCACACGCCGATGCTTGCTTCCAGGTTGGCCGCGCCAGACCAACCGGCGGGCGGACCTCTCTAGAGAACCAAGCCGAGGGTCGCGAGCTTTTCGCGGGTTTCCTGCGCGTTTCGGTTCAAGACGGAGTGAAGACCAAGTCGTGAGGCGACATCGCAGAGGAGAGGTCGATCTTCGATGTAGGCAACCTGATCGGCTCTTACGTGGGCGACGTCCAGGGCAAGTCGATAAATGTCGAGGTCTGGTTTGCGAATGTGAACGAAGGCGGAGACAATGAAGAAATCGACGAAGTCCTTAAGGTTGAAACGCTGAATGCGGTCCTCGGCAATCTCACGACCTTCATTGCTGACCACCGCGACACGTAGTCCATAGACCATCTTGAGCCGTTTCACCAAATCGATTGTGTCCTGGTAGGGTTTGGCCTGTTCGAGAAGATACCTCGTCACGTCTGCAGCGGTGAAGGGTCTCGGCTCATAGAAAATGATCTGCCAGAGATATTCATCGAGGGTCATCTTGCCTTCTTCGTAGATGTCGTAAGTGACGTGGTGGCGATGATAGATCTCCTCGTAGTCGAGACCAAAATGCTCGGCGGTCTGCTTGCGGAGATCGGTGTCCCAACCGTTGGTAAGGAGAACGCCTCCAATGTCGAGGAAAAGCGTGGTGATCGGGGAAGTTGCCATACCGCGATTGTCTCACCGAGCCGCGCACAATCAAGATTCGATCACCGGGTCTCGCTTCAGTTCTTTTGCGGTTCCGTTTTGCGCTTGACGGAATCGAGGAGCCTTTTTCAGAACTTTCCGCTTATAAATCCGCCTCCTCCTCTAAATCTGGGCTCCTCAGAGCGGCTTCGCTCGTCGGGCGTGAACTATTCGAAGGGGCTTCGATTCCGAGTCCGACGGGGCACCGCAGAACGCCTCGTCCCCTGAAAAGCAAAGCACCGAAGGATTTCTCCTTCGGTGCTTCTGCAAGAGCTGGAAGCTCTTGTTTTGTTAAGTGTTGGGCGAGACTAGAACGCAAACCGCATTCCCGCGCGAATGTTGGCAACGTTGCCAGTGCCACCGTAGACGTAGCGCCCGTCCGTGAAGATGCCGATGTGGCTCGTAAAGCGATATTCGAGACCGATTCCGACATTTCCATATCCGAGGGCCCCTCCATCCCATGCACAGCCACCGCCCACCAAGACGTAGGGGGCGAGGTTCAGCGAACAGATTGGATAGCGGAGGAAGAAGTTGCCGCCGATCGGGAGATGCTCTGCGGTTCCGGCGTTGTCGTACCACTGGGCTTCATATCCAATGCCAAAATATTTGGCGAAGAAGAAATTCAAGCCAAAGCCGCCACCGGAACCTGTGTGGAAGCGGCTGCCACCGGACCCGATCCAGCCGGAGTAGAAGCCATCAACCTGAAATTCCATATCCCGGAAGAGGCACGTTGGTTCAGGGGTGACGACCGTCTTTACCTCCTTGAAGGACTTGCCGTCGCCCGCGAAGGCGCCGCAAAGTGACAGTGCAACGATAGATGTGGTTAGGAGCAGTTTTTTCATCGTTTTATATTTAGATCCCACAAATGCCAGAAGGTCGACATAATTGTCAAGCGGATAATTTGAAGCGCGGGAGGGGTGTGGCGATCATTCCTTCGTAGAGAGCTTTTCCTATGATCGTGCCGTAAAGACCGGGCATCGAAGCCAGCCTTTCGAGGTCCTCCACGCGGGCGACTCCGCCACTGGCGATAAGGTTGCAGTCGAGGATTTCGAGCAGATCCTGAAGTGCAATATAGTTTGGCCCCTCGAGCATGCCGTCCGTGGCGATGTCGGTGTAGATGACGGTCCCCGCACCGGCGTCTTGAGCGGCGAGGGCGAGCTCGGTTGCGCGTCTGGCTGTTGTCTCCGTCCAACCCTTGACGGCCACGAGGCCGTCTTTGGCGTCGATTCCCACGGCGATGCAATCGCCGCCAAATTCCACGCACGCCTGCCGGATAAAATCAATGGATTCGCACGCCCTTGTTCCAAGAATGACGCGGCTGACGCCGGCAGCGAAAGCGCGGCTGATCTGTTCGGCGTTACGCATACCCCCGCCGAGTTCGCACGGAACGTTCACCGCCGCGCAAATGCGCTCGATGTGCTGGAGGTTCCTCGGCTCTCCGCTGAAGGCTGCGTCGAGATCGACGAGGTGCAGCCAGTCGGCGCCCGCCTCTTCCCATTTCCTGGCGAACGCGACGGGGTCGCTCGAATAGACGGTCTTCTCGGCGGAGAGTCCGCGCTTCAGGCGAACGACTTCGCCGCTCATGAGATCGATGGCCGGGAGAAGGAGCATGAGACTAAAGAGGAGCTGGCGCAGGAAGAGCCTGCTCTTCTATCCCAGCGTTTCCAGGAAATTCTTCAAGAGCGCAAGCCCGGCTGATTGGCTTTTTTCCGGGTGAAATTGCGTGGCATGCAGGCTGCCCCTGCTCACGCTGGCCGCAAACGTTCCGCCGTATTCACAGCGGGCGCTCACGAGGAGGTCGTCAGCCGGAACCGGAAAATACGAATGCACGAAATAGAAATAGGGACTGGCGGGCAGCGTGCGGTAGATCGGTCCGCGAGCGCCGAGCAGGGTATTCCAACCGATGTGAGGAATTTTGAGACCGCTTCCCGCGAAGCGCACCACGCGGCCCGGGAGGATTCCGAGCCCTTTGTGTCCGGGGGATTCCTCGCTGGACTCAAAGAGCAGTTGGTATCCGAGGCAAATCCCGAGGTAGGGGCGCTCCGCCTGCAACCATTCGGTCAGTGGCTCCCAAAGGCCGGATTTGCGCAAATTTTGCGCACAGTCGCCAAAAGCCCCCACTCCCGGTACCACGACGGCCTCAAGAGTATCGAGCTGCGCAGCCGTCGTGACGAGCGAGACGGAGGCTCCGACCGCCTCGAGCGCCTTGCACACGCTGCGCAGGTTGCCACTGCCGTAGTCGACAACGCCGATGGATCTGGAAACACTCGACATGGAAGGTTAAGATTCAACACTCACGCCGCCTGCTCAAGAGCAGCCTTGCCGGCTCAAAGCACGCCCTTGGTGCTTGGCACTCCCTCGACGCGCGGGTCGATTTGGGTGGCGGCGTCGAGCGCGCGCGCAAGAGCCTTAAAAACGCCCTCAGCCATGTGATGGGCATCCCGGCCAGCAAGAATTTCCACATGCAGATTCATGGCGCCGCTCACGGCCACTGCGCGAAGGAACTCTTCCACCAGCTGAAAGGAAAAGGTGCCCCCAATAGCCTCCACGAGCGAGGGGGGGGTATAGACCAGATAGGGCCGGCCGCTGAGGTCCACCACAGCGCGCACAAGCGCCTCGTCCATAGGTATATAAAAAAACCCATAGCGCCGGATGCCCGCTTTGTCACCGAGGGCTTTGGTCAAGGCCTGGCCGAGGGTGATCCCGGCATCCTCGACGGTGTGATGAAAGTCGACGTCGATGTCGCCTTTCGCGTCGAGATCGAGATCGAAAAGACCGTGCCGGGCGAAGAGCGTGAGCATGTGATCGAAGAATGGGATGCCGCTGTGAACTTTCGAAGTCCCCTTGCCGTCGAGGTTCAGGCGCGTGCGGATGGACGTTTCGCTCGTTGTGCGTTCGATGACAGCTTCGCGGGACATGGGTTTATGATGCCGCGGGGCTCTTCGCGCGCAAAGCAAACTCTTTTCTGCAGAGCTCAACAGCCTTGGAAATGACTTGGAATTGGGCATCCACGCGATCGTCGAGGTGAAACTCGGAGGGTGTCTCAATCGTGAAGATGCGCGCCGCATTCTGAAAATAGAGAATAAAGGCTTCGGGCCATTCCGGCATCATATCGGGCGTAATAGCGCGGCGAACAATACCGTCCCGCGCAGCACGCCCTTCGATTTTTCGCCTGGGATCCGGCGGGATATGCTTTGCCGCAGCCTCGAGGAGCGTTTCGCCCCAGTAGGGCTTCACGCGTTGCAATTCATAGATGTAGAGACCAAGCGCATCGTAGTCCTCATGCAAGTTGAGAGCGAGGTCGAAGGCGCATCCGGTAAGCCACTGCATCTGCGCGGCGATCTGGGGGACGGCCGAGGTATGAAAACTTCGGTTGAGATCGCGCCCATCGGGGTCCCGCCGGGAGTTATTCACCAGGCCCCAGGGATTCAGACACGGAAAAATGAGCGCGTTCAGCGAGCGCAGATCTCGGGCGTTTGCCTCGGCCCACTCGAACAATCCTTCCGTCGTGGCGGCTTCGTCGCCATGGATTCCCGCGGACAGATAGATGGATGGCGCATCGGTCTTCTTCCGGCGCGAGGCCAGACAGTACAAATTCAAACCCCCGGCTTCGGAATACTTTTCCAGCCGCAGGTCCGTCGCGGCCGCGACTGCCCGCCAGCGGCGCATCAAGAACTTGTAGTCATGCGCCCGGTCGTGGCGAAGCAAGCGGATGGGCATCGGAGCGGGAGCGAATCGCTGAGTTGGGAGTTAATCAATAAATCGCCGGGTGATCTCGCCATAGGCGTCGATACGCCGGTCCCGGAGAAACGGCCAATGCGTGCGCTGAGTCTCCACGGCGTCCAGGTCGGCCTCCGTAACGATGACCTCCTCGTTATCGACCGAAGCCTTCGCGACGATTTCTCCGGAGGGGTCGCAAATAAAGCTTTGCCCCCAGAACTCGATGCCGTCGCCCCCGTCGGGGGCTTCGTGACCGGTACGGTTCGGCACGGCAACGTAGCATCCATTCGCCACGGCGTGCCCGCGCTGGACAGTCTCCCACGAGGAATGCTGCCGCGCGCCATATCGGGCCCTTTCCTTCGGGTGCCAGCCGATGGCGGTCGGATAGAAAAGAATTTGCGCGCCGCGCAATGCCGTGAGCCGGGCCGCTTCGGGATACCACTGGTCCCAGCACACGCAGACGCCGATGCGTGCGAATTTCGTATCCCAAGCCTGGAAACCCAGGTCTCCGGGAGTGAAATAGAACTTCTCGTAAAAAAGCGGATCGTCCGGGATGTGCATCTTGCGGTATTTGCCGAGATAGGCTCCGCCTGCGTCGATGATCGCCGCCGTGTTGTGATAGATGCCCGGCGCGCGGCGCTCAAACAACGAAGCGACGATCACGACGCCCAGCTCCTTGGCGATGGCCTGCAACCTTTCGGTCGTCGGTCCGGGGACGGATTCGGCGAGTTCGAAATATCGGTGATCTTCGACTTGGCAAAAGTACCACGGATCGAAAAAGCTCCTGCAGGCAGACGATTCGAGCGCCCTTTGCGGCGGCTTCGCGAATGCCGCGTTCGGCTGCCGCAAGATTGGCATCGAGACTGGTGGAACACCGACTTTGAACGACACCGATCTTCACCCTTTGTTGCGACATGTCTCGAAGCTTGCCACAATTCCCTGCATGAAAAAAACGCTTTTCGCCCTTTTTGCCGTGACAATCTGCTTTGCAACCGCGACCAACGCCGGCGAGATGCCTGACATTCGTATCATCGTAAAGACCAGCAAGGGGGACATCGAGGGAACCCTCTATCCCTCCAAGACACCCGTAACCGTGGCAAACTTCCTCAATCTCGCAAAGCGAGGTTACTACGACGGCGTGACGTTCCATCGCGTGATTCCCGATTTCATGATCCAGGGCGGCGATCCGACCGGCACGGGCCGCGGAGGCCCCGGCTACACGTTCGAGGACGAATTCCGTCCCGAGCTCAAACATGACAAGCCGGGGATTTTTTCCATGGCAAACACCGGCAGGCCGGTTTCAAACGGCAGCCAGTTCTTCATCACACATGTGCCGACACCCTGGCTCGACGGAAAACATACCGTGTTCGGCGAAGTGACCAAGGGCCAGGACGTGGTGAATGCGATAAAGCAGGGGGACAAGATCGTTAAGATCGAGATCCTGGATGCGCCGGACGCGCTTTTCGAAGAGCAAAAGGCGCGAATTGCACAGTGGGATGCCGCGCTGAAGAAATAGCCGTCCCTTGAAGCTTTGGAGCGAAACCGCCTTAGCTCGTGAACAGCTCAGGCGAGGAGTTCGTTCGGCACTTTGCCGCCGTTCTCCGCGATCTTTTTGATTACAACCTTGTGGAGCCAGATGTTCATCGTCGCGGAATCGCTTGTGTCTCCGGTGTAGCTGAGATCCTTAGCAAGCTCCTTGCGTGCCGCGAGGCTGCTGTCCATGCCGACAAGTTTCATGAGGTCGACTATCGACTTCCGCCAGTCCAGTTTTTCGGGATTCTTTGATGCGAGATCGTCAAGAATTGCCGTAACGTCAACGGTTGCGGGTGCCGGCCCGCCGGCAGCGGCTGGTTCCGCTGTGCCAGCTGATTGGGGTGATGTGGAAGTTGCCGCCGTCTGGTGGCCGAAGACTTTTGAGAGAAGATTTGCGAAGAGGCCCATGGGAGAAAAATGGCTAAGATTTGTGTTGCGGGGGTGTTGTGTTAAGCGAACGTCGAATCGGGGGGATTTTTTGGATCTCAGGCTCTCTTGTTAAAGAGGCGGTAGATGATGAGCAGCAGAATCGCACCGATCGTTGCGATGAAGATGCCGCCGAGATCAAAGGACTGGATCTTACCGAGGCCGATAATACTGCCTATGAAGCCCCCCAGGATTCCACCGACTATTCCGATGAGAATCGTGATGAACAAGCCGCCGGGATCCCTGCCGGGGACGATAAACTTGGCAAGTACGCCTGCGATCAAGCCCAGAAAAATCCAGGAGATAATACCCATTCCTCCAACATACAAGCAAGCGCCCTAAGATATCAAGCTAAAAGGAGCATCGCGCTTTGGGCGGCCCGCGCCGCGATTGACTACTTCTTAATATTCCACTCAAAGACCCGGCCTCGATTCCTCCGACACCCGTCAACTAAAAGACGGTGGGTTCGCCCTCGTTGAGGAGGCGGATCTTGTCCAGGAGTTGAAGTTCGAGAGCTTTCTCCAGGAGGCGCCGTGGCGGCTCGCTCAGGGGCTCGTAGCTGAGGCGAAAGGTTCCAAAATGCATGGGAATCATCGTCCTGGCGCGAAGATCACGGAAGGCTTGGACAGCCTGTTCGGGAGTCATATGGACGTCGCGTTTGGTCGGCGCCTCATAGGCTCCGATGGGCAGCAGGGCAATTTCGATGTTCGCGCGCGCGCCGATTTCCTTCAAGCCGTCAAAGTATGCGGTGTCGCCGCAGTGAAAGATTGTTCGGCCGGCGTATTCCAGGATAAAGCCCCCGAATCCGCGGTGGCTGTCATGAAGGATGCGCGCGCCCCAATGGCGCGCGGGAGTAAGGGTGACTTTGAGCGTGCCGTGCTCAAAACTCTGCCAGTGCCGCAATTCGTGGATCTTGTTGAATCCCAGATCGTGGACGAGATTGCCCACGTGCTCGGGAACGACGATGGGTTGGTCGCTAGCGATTGCGCGCAAAGTCCGGCGGTCCAGATGATCGAAATGCGCGTGGGTGACCAGCACGAGATCAATGGCTGGGAGGTCGCGGAGTTCGATTCCGGGATTCTTGATGCGTTTGATGACCTTGAGCCACTTTGCCCAGTTGGGATCGATGAGCACGCTGTGCTCGGGGGTTTGAATGAGGAAGGACGCGTGCCCGATCCATGTGATGCAGAACTTGCCGGGCGCGAGTTCCGGAAAGACGGGCTTGATCTTGTGCCCCTGACGCCGGGTAAAGAGAGAGGGAATAACGACTTCGGCAAGAAAGTTCCGCTTATGCCACCCGTCGCCCAGGCGCATGTCGACGTGATTTTGCGGTTTTGCGCGCTTTCCTCTTCGTAACAACGGGCGCACCATAAGATTCGATCGATTGTCTAATGCTTTGGAAGGAAAAGCAAATTCTGCGCGTGAAAATGAGGGCCGCGGTGCGGAGCCTCGCCCTGAACGCGTCGGCTTCGGAGCGAATCCGTCACCACCTTCAAAATTCCGCTCCCTGGCGGACCGCAAGGGTCGTTTTCGGCTTTCTGGCGCTGCCCGGGGAGCCCGATTGGCTGGGTGAAAACCTGCCTTCGGACAAGCTTCTCGCTTTTCCCAAAGTTTCAGGGGATGGAGTGCTTGAGTTTCTCTTGGGATCCACCTTTCAGACAGGAGCATTCGGGGTGCGCGAACCCGAGGGCGGGACAGCCGCGCCTCCACCCGATCTGGTAATCGTTCCGGGCATGGCGTTTGATCTCACCGGAGCGCGGCTGGGGAGAGGAAAGGGATTTTACGACAGATGGCTTGCCGGCAACCCGGCGGTGCGAAAGCTCGGCGTCTGTTTCCAATGCCAGGTAGTGGAAAGCGTGCCCGTGGAGTCCCACGATGCGCGCGTGCATGCGATCTTGACCGAAGAGGGATTTATTTGGCCCTGAGCCGGTAGTAACTCGAATCATCCGGACGCAGCAAAACCTCGATCTCCCGGGCTCCGACACTTGTCTCGCCGACGACACGCCGAAGGAGCACGAGGGACGCCAAGGCGTCCGAGAGAGCGTCGTGCCAGCGAAAGCCCGGAAGGGCTTTGCAAAGGTCGTCTTCCAGCCCGAGCTCCAGGATCAGATCGCCGAGGGCATAGGATTTTTTCTCCGGCCAGACCGCACGGGACAGTTTCAAGGTGTCAACCCAGGGTCCGAAACCATGGAAGGGAAACGCTCGCAGAAACCGCCTCTCGGTCGAGGAGCCATGTGCGACGAGCCAGCGGTTTTCGAGGAGCTTCCGGATCTCGGGCCAGAGTTGCAGCAGCCGCGGCGCGCCGGTGAGATCCCTCGCTCGAATGCCATGCACTTTTTGCGCGGCCCAGGTGATGGGCTCTTCCGTGAAGAGAAAGCTGGTGAAGCACTCGGAAATTTCGAGGCGCCGCATCTGCGCGATGCCAATCTGTACCGGCACTTCCGTGCCACCTCGCCGAATTCCTGCGCTCTCGAAATCGATTGCGGCGAAGGGCGCCTCCGCGACGGTCATCGAAATCTCAGAGGGCAAGCGGCGTGTTCACACGCTGGACACCCTATGGTTGGACCGGCTCAGCAATTCTTCGGTCGCCTCCCAATTCAGGCATGCATCGGTCACCGAGACGCCATACGCGAGGGCGGACGGATCCTTCCCCAGCGACTGGCCGCCAAAATGGATGTTGCTTTCAAGCATCGCCCCAAGGATCTCCCGGCGCCCGGATGCCCGTTGCGCCATGATGCTTTCCCAAACGTGAGGCTGACGGGCGGGGTCCTTGCCGGAATTCGCATGGCTGCAATCGACCATCAATGCCGGAGACAACCCGCTCTTCTTGAGTTTTTCACATACGGCTGCGACCCGCTCGGGTTCATAGTTGGTGCCATCGCGACCCCCGCGGAGAACAACGTGACTGTCGGGATTGCCGGTCGTCTTGACGATGCTGGTCGAGCCATCCTGGTCGATCCCCAGAAAACTGTGAGGCATCCGGGAGCTTTTCATCGCGTCTATGGCCACCTGCACGCTGCCGTCCGTGCCGTTCTTGAAGCCGACGGGCATGGACAGCCCGCTCGCCATTTCGCGGTGGGTTTGGGACTCGGTGGTGCGAGCGCCGATCGCCGCCCAGGTGATCAAATCCGCGATATACTGCGGCACGATGGGGTCAAGGAATTCGGTGCCGGCCGGCAGACCGAGATCCGCAATGTCGAGCAGGATCTTCCTGGCCAAAGCCAGGCCGTAGGCCATGTCGCACGAATCGTTCATGAGGGGATCGTTGATGAGACCTTTCCAGCCGACGGTCGTGCGGGGTTTCTCAAAATACACGCGCATGACGATCAGACAGCGACCAGCCACTTTGCGGCTCAAAGCGGCCAGCCGGCGCGCGTAGTCAAGCGCCGCCTCAGGATCGTGGATCGAGCACGGTCCAACAACGACGAGCATTCGGTCGTCTTCACCGCGAAGGATGGCCCGCGCCTCCTCGCGGCCGCGAAGAACGGTTTCCCTCTGGGAGCGGCTGGCGGGCGACTGCTCCTTGATCTGGGAAGGCGTAATGAGACGAGTGACCCCGCGAACGCGGAGATCTTCCAAAGCCGGGGCGGCCATTGAAGCGTTTCGCGCTTCGATTGCTTCTTGGGTCATAAGGGTAAACAGTAAAATATGCCCAATTTGCGCGTGCTTGCAACACGTCGTTGAAAAGATGGAGTGCGGGGGATAGCCTGTTGCGATGGCAGTTGTCGCTCAACAACCTACCGGCCGCGCGCAGCGCCGGCTCGAAGGGCTTTTCCTTCTAGCCTCCCGGGCGCGCGCCACCGGTCGGAGAATGATCCGCCGGCTGATGCGGAAGCCGCGCACGGTCGCTGAGAGTCCGAATCTGCTCCCCACTCTCATCAAAGTCTTTGCGGCCTTCGCGCGCGTGGAGGGCGAGCTCCTTGAGGAGGAGATCGACTCGAGCCTGGGCTTCCTGCGCTACGACTATCCGGACACCGTTTATTCCGAACTGAGGAAGCTTTTTCGCGATGCGCTGCACGAGCACCAGGACCTCAACGCCATCGCTCAGCAGCTCTCCGCCAACCTCGAAGACGAGAGAAAGATTCTTTTGGGAGTCCAGCTCTACGACCTGATTTCCAAGGCCGGCCTGAAGCAGGAACAGGTCATCGCCTACTATTCGTTCATGTCGCAACTCGGCATGGCTGCCCAGGCCATCGATATCGTTTATCAACTCAATGCGAACGACCAGAACGACGTGGGCATCTACCATCAAGGCACGTCACCCCTCGAAGTCGTCAGCTTCGGGCCGCCGGAGCATTGCGATGTCCTGCTTCCCGGACTGCACGATTCGGAGCGCATTTTGGCTTATCGTTACAAGGATTTGGTCATCCTCAAGAACCTCACGGGCCGCAACTTGATTGTGCAGGGCAGGGTGTTGAAGAACGGAGACCTGTGCAGGATTTTTGCGGGCCAGCGAATCCTGATCGATGACCAGGTGCTCACCCACCAGGACCTCGTCTTTTATTTCAACGCCAGAAAAAACGTCTCGCTTCCCCAGATCTTCGTCACCGTCAACGAGGACGACGAGGTGCGCCTGGAGAAGAACCGTTCGCGAGACTCCTGCCTCGAGGTCACCTTCGGACTACGCGTTCGGGTCACCGCCTTGAAGGATGTCGACGCCGTCCTCAAGGGGGTTCGCCTCAGCGAAGGGACGAGCGTCGAAGCCACGCTCGAGGATAATATCGTTTTCCACAACGATAGCGAGCTGGACCTCGGCGATCTGCGCCGCCGCGCGCGTCAATTCGGCGGGCGCTTCCAGCTCAAGGCCTCCAAGAGTGAATATCTGGTTTCCAATAATCCCGGACTTCTCGAAGAGGACGACATCCTGCTTTCGCCCGGAAGCGGGGGCGACGTACTGCTGAAGATCTACTGCGATTACGATCGCAAGGAAGGCCGTGTTGAGGTGCTTCAGACCGATCGCCCGATTCTTGTGCGCGGCGTGCCCGTTCGCAATTTCGCGCCGCTTGCCGACGGCGACACCATTCGCATCGACGCGGGGCAGGTGCTGCGTTGCA
The DNA here is from genome assembly GCA_963763735.1 of uncultured Verrucomicrobiae bacterium. GTDB lineage: Bacteria > Verrucomicrobiota > Verrucomicrobiia > Chthoniobacterales > Terrimicrobiaceae > DASTFP01. The sequence goes on from CAVXQK010000009.1 coordinate 81,091, forward strand.
ATTTCTCCGAGCGCCTTCTCGAAGAGGAGCGCAACATCATCCGCTCGCTCGAGGTCCACGATCTCGTCTGCCGATTCCGGAACCGACAGGTGGCGATCGACGGCATCTCGTTTTCGATGCAGCGCGGCGAGATGGTTTGCGTGATGGGCGCTAGCGGGAGCGGAAAGAGCACGCTTCTGCGCGCCCTTTCGGGCCAGTTTCAACCCGCCCAGGGGGACGTTCTCTTCAACGGGCGCTCGCTTTACGCCAACCGCGACGCCCTACGCAAATACGTCACCTACATTCCCCAGCACGACGCCTTCGATGAGCACCTCACCATCGAGGAAAATCTGGACTTTGCCGCGGCTCTTCGCGCACCGCACCTTTCGGGCCGGGAGCGTCTACGCCGGATCGATGGCAAGCTGGCGGAACTTGGCCTCAACGAACGTCGCAATTACGTCGTCGGACAGGCGCACAAAAAGACCCTGTCGGGCGGCGAAAGAAAGCGGCTGAACATCGGTCTGGACATGATCAGCTCCGCCGATGTCTACCTCTTCGACGAGCCGACGAGCGGGCTCTCTTCGAAGGATTCCGAGCACGTCATCGAGATCATCCGCGGCATGTCGCACAACAAGCTTGTGCTTGTGACCATCCACCAGCCGACTTCGAAGATCTTTCAGATGTTTCACAAGGCGGTGCTCCTTGACCGGGGCGGCAAGCTCGTCTTTTTCGGCACGCCTCAGGAGATGCTCAAGTATTTCGCCGCGGCCGAGCACCAGCAGCACTATGGCGCCGAGCTGGGCACCTGTGAGGCCTGCGGTACCACCCGCCCGGAGTTTATCTTCGATGTGCTCGAAACGCCCCTCCGTGATCTTTCCGGCGACATTATCTTCGAGGAAAACAACCGCGGCCAGCTCGTTCCCGCGCGCCGCTATTCACCCGACTACTGGCGGGATAAATACGAGGCATTCCGTCTGGTGAAGGACGTGCAATCGCCGGCCACGCCGCGCGAAGCGCCGCCCCTGCCGACGAGCAACAAGCGGCGCGAGCCCCTGCGCTGGCGCGAGGAATGGAAACAATTCGGCGTTCTCTTCAAGCGCGCGTTCTTTAGCAAGATGCGCAACAGCGCGAACCTCCTTATCACCCTCCTTGCCGCGCCCCTGCTGGCGCTGCTCATCGGATTCGTCCTGCGTCACTCCGAAAGTGAGCATTACGACTTCGCCTCCGCCTTTCACATTCCGGTCTATCTCTTTCTGTCGCTGGTTGTTGCGATGTTCCTTGGCCTCACCAACAGTGTCGACGACATCACCAGGGACCGGCCTGTGCTCCTGCGCGAGCGCAATCTGAACGTGCGCCTCGGCTACTACGTGTTGGCAAAAGCCCTCACGCTTGCGATCTTCGCGGTGATTCAATGCGTCCTTTTCACGCTTGCGGGCAACGTCCTTCTATCGGTGCGAGGCGTGTTTGGGATCGTTTTCGCGGCGATGTTCCTGACGACAATGAGCGGGGTGGCCATTGGGCTCGTCATTTCTGCGCTGGTCAATGAGAGCAAGACGGCTGTCCTGGCGATTCCCGTCGTCCTCATTCCGCAGATCATTCTGGCTGGAGCGCTCATCAAATACGAGGACATGAATCGGGACCTCGACTTTGTGTATTCGATCAGGCAATGGGCTGCCCGCCATCCCGGAAGCTCGATGGAGCCGCGCAGCGACCTGAAAGTGCCTTTCATCTGCGCGCTCATGCCAATGCGCTGGTCCTACGAGGCCCTCGTATTTGCCCAAGCCAAACTCAATCCGCTCACCAAACGCCAGGAGGATATCCAGGCGCAGATCGACAAGCTTGCCGCCATCACGAACCCCTCGCCAGCTCAGGAGGAGCGCCTCGAGGATCTCAAAGATCTTCTCGCCGTCCTTTCCGGCCTCCAGGCGAAATCTCCCGCCGATCTCGACAGGAAATTTGCGGACGTTGATGCCGTGATCAAGGGCGGCGTGTTTGACAGGGCAAAGTTTCACACGCGCGAACGCGGGGTAACGGCGGAGCAGCTCTACGTGAATCAGAAAGTCACCGATCTCGTCTCCAAGGCCGAAATGGAGCAAAGCGATTACCGAAACGACCTCGCGGGTCATCGAGGCTTGAATGTCTTCTTTGGGCCTGTGAAAACCTATTTCGGCTATCGCGTCGGCCTTCTTTGGTTCAATTCCGGTGTGCTTATGGTTACCACTCTGGGCATGTTTGCGTTCCTCCATCTCCTTCTCAATTATCAAATGCGAAGCCAGTCCGCCTGAGTCCGGAAGAGGTGGTGACCGCCTCCGCACGCCCGTAATTTTTGCGCCATGAAAATTCCCCTCGAAGACACCTATGCGGATATTCTTTCGAAGGCCCGTCGCGGACTGGGTCTCGATCTGGACACGCTTTCCGCCCGAGCGGGAGTCCCCTCTGCCCTGGCAAACCAGATCCTCGGGGGTTCATTTGATGAACCCGGAGTGCGTGCTCTCGCCGCGGCGCTCGACTTGCATCCCGATCGCGTCGCCGCAATCGGACGGACGGACTATCGGCCAGCGGAACTCCCGCTCATGGACGGCCTCTCGCAATTCAACACCCCGTTCCAGGACATGACCGTGAATTCCTACCTGGTGTGGGACCCGGCGGGAAAGAAGGCTGTGGCTTTTGATACCGGAGCGGACTGCGACGGCATGCTCGAAGCGATTGCTGCGCACGGGCTCGAGCTGGAACTCATTCTGCTCACCCATGCGCACGGCGATCACATTCTCGAGCTCGACCGGCTCAGGGAAAAAACCGGCGCGAGGGCGTGGATCGGTGAAAAGGAGCCGGTCGACGGGGCCGAATCGTTTGCCGTCGGGAAGACGTTTGGCGTCGGTGCGCTCTCCATCGAAAGCCGGCTGACATGGGGCCACTCGCCGGGCGGCATCACCTACGTCGTGCACGGCCTGGCGCGCACCCTCGCGATCGTCGGAGATGCCATCTTCGCCGGCTCGATGGGTGGGGGAGGAGTTTCGTACGACGACGCCTTAAAAACCAATCGCGAAAGCATTTTCTCCCTGCCCGACGAGACGGTTCTCTGCCCGGGTCATGGACCGCTTACCACCGTGGGAGAACAAAAGAGGGTCAATCCGTTCTTTCCGGACCTCGGCAAAGAATGACGGGGATCTCAAGCCAGGAAACGCTGCATCTCATCTATGAACACCATTGGATTTGTGGGACTTGGACGAATGGGCTCGAACATGGCCCGTCGTTTGCGGGATCAAGGCTATACCATTGCCGCCGTTTACGACGTTCGCTCGGAGGCGGCAACCGGGTTGGCTGCCGAACTCGGCGCGACGCCCTGCAAGCGCCTTTCCGAAGTCACCGCCCTCTGCGACCTCGTGGTCACCGTCGTCACGGATGACGCCGCGATGCGCTCCATCTTCGGTCTCGATGGCGGAACCGACCATTTGCTCGTGGACGCCGCCGGAAGGATTTTTATCAATTGCGCCACCATTTCACCGCAGGGCCATCTCGACGTGGAGAAAGCGGCTCGCTCCGCAGGCGCCAACTCGCTCGAAGCGTGCATGGCCTCGAGCATAACGCAGGCGCGGCAAGGCACGCTTTATCTCATGGTGGGGGGCGATCGCGCCGTCTTCGAGAAGGTTGAACCCGTTTTGACCAGGATGAGCGCCGCGCTTCGTTACGTCGGTCGCGCGGGCGAGGCGGCCAAGGTCAAGGCGCTCGTTAACATGGTCATGAACATCAATACCGCCGGACTTGCCGAAGGACTCGCCCTGGGCGATGCACTCGGCCTGGATCTCACCATGCTCCGCGAGATTTTTTCCCAAACCGGTGCCAACTCACGTGTTCTCGAAACCGATGGAGAGGACATGCAGAATCGCGAACACTCCTGCTATTTTTCCGCTTCGCACGCCGCAAAGGACTCCGGTATCGCTCTGGATCTTGGCCGCGGGGCGGGTCTCGTTCTCCCACTCGCGGAGGCCACCAAGGAGCAATACGACCGCATGGTGGCTGGCGGCCTCGGCGAACTCGATAAATCCGGCATCGCGGAGCTTACTTTCCGCGACAGAGCAAAAACCCACTAAACCCCCGGCTCAACGCTCAACTTTCAACGCTCAACCAACCAAATGGCTAACGAACTGCGAACCGCGTTGCCGACGGGCAAGGAGCGAACGGCGGCCGGCCGTGCGCTGCGAGATCGGGTGAGGCGCAGCGACCTGGGCCGCTGGCGACCCAAAGAGGACAGGCCCGATCCCGTTGATCTCATCGAGGAGGCGCACTCGGGACGCCTCGAACGCCTGATTCCCGTGCGGGTTGGCCGCATGGTGGCGTCGCCGTACGCCTTTCTGCGCGGCGCAGCTTCCCTGATGGCGGAGGACTTCTCGGGTATGCCCAAAACCGGGATCGAGCCGGTGATCTGCGGTGACGCCCACTTGGGCAACTTCGGATTTTACGCCTCGCCGGAACGTGACCTGGTGTTCGACCTCAATGACTTCGACGAAGCGCACCCGGGCCCTTGGGAGTGGGATCTGTGGCGGCTGACCACCAGCATCTGGGTGGCCGGACGGCAGAACGGCCTGGCTGAAGGGACCTGCGAGGACGCGGTGCTCTGGTGTGCGGCCGCCTACCGCCGGCAGATCAGCGGCCTCTCCAAGCAGCCCATGCTCGCCCGCTCGTTCGAGCGGATGGACATCGACCGAATGCGGATGGAGATGGCGGATTGGTCTTTGCGAGGGGAGATAGAGCGATCGGCGAACCTGGCACGCCACCGAACCAGCGACCGCGCGCTGCCAAAGCTGACCCGCGAGCACGAGGGCGTGCGTCTCATCGTTGACCAACCGCCTCTGGTGACGCACGTATCCGAGGAAGAGAAACACCGTCTCATCGATGGGCTGGAGATGTACCTGGAGACTCTTCCTCAGCACTGGCGCCGGGTACTAAGCTCGTATTTGGTTGTCGACGTGGCACATAAGGTGGTCGGCGTGGGCAGTGTGGGACTGCGGGCTTTCGTTGTGCTGCTACAGGGCTCCAGCGCGGACGATATGCTTTTCCTGCAGATGAAGCAGTCGAGGCGATCATGCGTAGCCCCGTTCGTGCATGGGGATACGGCATGGCACGCCCACCAGGGACAGCGGGTCGTGGAATACCAGCTGACGCTTCAGACGGTCAGCGATCCTTTGCTCGGCTGGACCACCGTGGATAAGCGCGACTACTACGTCCGGCAGTTCCGCGATATGAAGGGCGCAGTCACCGTGGAAGGAATGGACGGTTCTGCGCTGATGGACTACGGCCGAATCTGCGGGGCCCTGCTCGCCAAGGGTCACGCCCGCTCGACCGATGCCACAATCCTGTCCGGATATCTCGGCAAAAGCGACGTCTCCGACAGGGCCTTCGTGCGTTTCGCACGCGCCTACGCCGACCAGACCGAGGCCGACCACCGGGCGCTCGACCAAGCCGTCAAGTCCGGACGACTTCCCGCGGAGCACGGGATTTAACGTCGGCAAGCCGACTGGGTTGCTCCTATTACACCGGGAGTCGGGTTCGTCCTTTTCTCCATCTGCCTCATCTGCGGATAAACCGTCTTTCATATCGATTAACAACAGCGCCCCGGAGCATTCTGATCTGAATCCGCAGATGACGGGCACGGATTAAGGACCAAACGCTTACAATCGAGCGCGGGCACAGGAAATCGCTTAGCAGAGCCTAACCTAAACCTTCGACTCCGGGAGCAATCCATGGACAAGCGAGAAGCTTATCCCGGGCGCTCACACCACGCTTAGCTTGACGTCCCGCCCATCGTGAGTCTAGACTAAATTACATTAAGACCATGGAGCGTCGGCTCAGGGTTCCACGATGGTGTGAAACGAACCTTCAGAAATGACCTTTAATTTTTATTTGAAGGACTTGGGAACGTCCGGGGATAGATGGGGTGAAGGCGACCGGTATGTAATCGGCACCGAAATGAAGGGGCTCTTCGATCTGGTCTGCGCCGATCCGAACTGTCAGTTCTCCGATTCTGATTTCTGGTGGGATCCCGCGGCGGGCTCAGCGCTTACCGTGATTATTTATTTTGTTGATAACCACGCAGGCAGCGTTCTTCGCACCATTCGACCGAATAGTCCGCTGGGACCGGGAGGAACAACCCTTGTCAGCGGAGGCGGCAACCTCTCAGAGGTCTATCTCTCGGCGGCAGCCGGACAGTCCGATACAGCCCCAGCCTTGGCGCGTTTGGCGTTTCACGAGTCAATGCACAACCTGCTCAATAGAGGGCAGAGCCTTCACGGCGTCGGCGGTGGCGGATTGGCGTCAGAGATCATCTTTGCAAACACAAATCTGACTCAGGCGAACATCAATCTCCTCGCGCCCGCCGTTTCCAATACGCCTGCACAGAATACCTCATTCCTCTAAGCCGCTGGTTACCGCCGCAGTTTTGAAGGCCCGAAAATCGACCGCAGGCGCGGCGGTTATTTTGAGCCAGCCGTTTCGGTCTCTCGGATGGCTTCCTTGATTCGCTCGACGCGGTTGTCAGGATCGGGGTGGGTGCTCAGAAACTCCGGCGGCCCGCGCCCTCCGGTCGACTGTTTGAGAACTTCCATCACACGGATGAGCGCGTGCGGGTCATAGCCCGCCCGCTTCATAAAGAGCACGCCGAGCTTGTCGGATTCCAACTCGTCGCCGCGTCCGTAGGCGGTGTTCTTCATCTGACTGACGAACTGCGCGATTTGCCCGGCGGTCATGCCATAGTCGCTCCCGCCGGCCATAACGACCGCGTTGACCAGTCCCTGGCTAAGTTGAGCCTTGGCCATCTGCTCGTTCGAATGGCGCCCGACGACGTGACCGATTTCGTGCCCGAGCACGCCAGCGACCTCATCCTCGCTCTTCAGCAATTTGAGCAGACCAACAGTGATGAACACCTGGCCGCCCGGCAGAGCAAAGGCGTTGACGGTTTTGGGGTCGGCGAGAAGGTGAAACTGAAAATAGTACGGGCTCTGGTTGATCTCGGTGTTGGAGCGAACAAGCCGCTCGCCGACACCGGTTACCAGGTCTTGCGCACGCTGGTCCTGGTAGAGTCCGCCAAACTGCCGGGCCATTTCCGGAGCCGAGTTGAGACCGAGTGCGATCTCTTCCTTGGGGCTCAATGCCACACGCTGAACGCGACCTGTGACAGGGTTTTGGTATTGCTCCGTGCCGAAGTAATAACTCGCGATTGCCCCAAGCGCGAGGAGGATCCCAATCAGCAATCGCGGCCCGCACCCGCCGGGCCGCCCGCCAGACATTCGGAAAGCCATGCCGAGTCTTCTCCGAATTACCCCGCCGCGATGAACGGGCCGGTAAAGGTTCGCGCGCCGGGGTGGAAGCTTGCCTTCATAATTATGGGTCGAAGCCCTGTGCAAGCTCCGATTCCAAAAAGCTTACAACATCTTGCGCGCCGGGCTAAAGAACTTTTTCCAGCAACGGCTTCAGGACTCCGCATGGCGAGAATATTGTGTCGGCAAGAGCCAATGCCGCGCGCGCGTGCGTTTCATAGTTTTCCTCGATGGACCGGATGGCGTCGGCACAATCGCGAGTGTCGTGAAAAGCCAGCATTCCGTCGCAGGGTGCGACGGCGCGCGTCCAACCGGTGTCCTGGAGCACGAGAGGGCGGCCCAGCGCTAGATACACGACGCTGCGATCGCTCATCCAGCCTCCGCGCGAGACGACATACCCCTCCTTTGCAATGCCGATCTCTCCCCGGCTCTCGGCAATAAAGCGCAGATAGGAAGGCACGTTCCGGCACACGGCCGCGGAGGGAATGAGACGCCAGCCCGACTCTGCAAAGGGGCCGTAGTCCTCCCAATCAGGCGCCAGGTCTGTGGCGATGACACACGGCCTCGCCAAGCTCCGGGGAAGATCCCTCATTGCGACGAGGCTTTCACGCTTCCCGCCGTACCGGCGTCCCTGCCATTCCACTTCGGGGTAGCCGTACCAATGCGCAATCGTTGTCCATGGGGCCTCCGCGGCAACATCAGGAATGGCGCCGAGTTTTCGGCGCCAGTAGCTCGCCACAACAGGCGGGAAAACAGGAATCCATTCGCGGCCGAGCCTCGGCAATAAAGCTCCGGGCAAATGCATCGTTGTGCCGACCGTGAGAAAAAAGTTATGTCCCTCAAGGTTCATGTCGCTGTCGAACACCTCCACCCAGAGCTGCGTGAAACCGGGATCGACATCGAGGTAGACCTTAGCGGTGTGTGATCCGAGCAGATCGAAACGCCTGAAGTGCCCCGCAAAGTTGATGAAGAGATCCGCGCCGCTTGCGAACTCCCGGAACGCCTCGAGTTGCGGCGCTTTGCCGTCGATCAGAAGGCATTCGCAGGAGTGGAAGCCAAACTCCTCAACCGTTGCCTTCCAGAATTCCTCCTGCTGGCTCGCGCTGCCTGGTGATTCCGGCGGCAGGAGTTCCGAGGAGCTGAGATGCTCTGCGATCCAAACTTCCCAGCCCAACTCGCGAAATCCCAGTGCCCAGTGCATGACCGCGCAAACATTGCCCGCCGACGCATGCGGCCAGCGGGCCAGGACGACGCCAAGAACAAGTCTGGGTGCTTTGCTCAATCGAACGCCATGCTACGCGAATTTCCCGGGACGGAGAGACAAAATCCCGAATTCCGGAATCTCGCGTTCCCGGCCCCAGCTTTGCGGCCGGAATTGCTGAGGCCGGCTTCCTGTCGCGGGTCTCGATACGGAGTTGCGCAGGGCTTTCGAGTTCGATTTGCGGAGCACCCCGGTAAAGGATGATCACCCCTTCCAGCAGAACGTCCTCATCGACGAGCGCTCCCTTGAGCCCCTTTGGAAATTGCTTCGAAAAGCGCGGAAGGGCGTTCGCGCGAACGATCGCTACAAAGCCGCCCTTCCGATCGTCGCTGAAATTTATGAAAGTCATCCTCCCATCTGGCAAGGCACCAACCCGGCGGACCCGCCCGCGCACCGTGACTCTTGTGCCCGCGCGCGAAACCAGCCCTTCGCGGTCCGTCGCCATCAGGACGTCCTCCGCGCGATCGTTTTCGCTCGCAAGCCCCCAGGCCCCGCGTTTGCGCGCCCTGGCTTCAGCCTCAGCCCTTCGGAGATCCGAAGAGATCTGTTCGCTGCTTCGACCCTTGGGATGATCGCACACTGCGCTCTCACCGTGCCGGATGATGGCGAGCCCCTCGGTCACAAGCAGGGTAGCAAGGTCTTCGCCGTCAGCTGTCTCCACAAAGGCGCGAAAAGCAGGGTTGTCCCCGCCGGGATCCACGCGTTGCCAGCGTGTGAAGATCGTAAAGGGCACGCGCAGCTTGTCCTTCGTGAAGTTTTTGGCCAGATAGGCTGCGCGCAGCGGGGTACCTTCGGAGGACTTCAGGCCGAAATACTTGCCCTGCTCCCGCCGGCGGGCGCCGGAGAGGGGATTCTTTTCCACACAATCCACAAAATACAGCCGGAATATATACTGCTGGCTGCCCCGATGAACCTCAATACTGTCGCCATCACTGCTCGCACCTTCGAAGAATTCGCAACGGTCGAGTCGCTCCCAGCCTCGGGCCAGCAGCGCGGCCTGGGACACGAGAACGGCCCATGCCACCAGCGAACCAATTCTGGACATCTTAGGCGGACCGGTCGCTCAACGCCCGCTCGACCGCCTCCGGAAAAATCACGCCGACATCTCCTTCGCGTCGCACCGTGACGCCCGGCAGACCGTCGTGATCAGTCGGACCGCGATTGATGATGGCGTAGGGAACACCACGCCTTGCCGCTATCAGAGGAAACTCGGCGGCGGGATAGACGGAAAGCGTGGACCCCAGCGCGATCACGGCGTCGCATTCGTTGGCAGCCCGCTCCGCCGCTTCGAGCGTCACCGGGTTGAGGCTCTGCCCGAAACTGATCGTTGCGGGCTTCAGCAGTCCCGCGCACTCGGGACAACGCGGCGGTCGCAACGTGGATGAGAACTCATCGAACAGCGGCTGCGGATCAGACCTCCTCTTGCAACCCAGACACTCAATCCACCGATTGGTGCCGTGTAACTCGACGACCCTCTCTTCCGGGAGTCCGGCCATTTGGTGCAGCCCATCAATGTTTTGGGTGACCAACGCCAGCAACTTTTCGGCACGATCCAAGTCCACAATCGCGCGGTGGACGGCATTCGGTCGCGCGTCGCGCATCGCGGGCCACGCCTCGAGCTTGTAGTCCCAATATTCGACGCGAGCCTCTTCAGAGGCCAGGAAGTCGTCGTAGTAGACGGGCTGCCGCGTTTTCCATACCCCCTGCGGTCCGCGGAAATCGGGGATTCCACTGTTGGTTGAAATGCCCGCGCCGGTAAAAATGAGCAGCTTGGCCGCCCGGTGGAGGAGTGCGGGAAGTTCGTCCAGCGACTCATTCTTCGGAGGTTCGCCGATGCTCACTTCCTCAGCTTAGTTTTCGTATAATCCGCGGGGACTCTAGAACAGCATCAGCGCCGGATTCTCAATCAGCTTGCGCAAGGTGCCAAGGTATCCGGCGCCCACAGCGCCGTCGACCACGCGGTGGTCACCGCTCAGCGAAACGGTCATGCGCTCGCCAACGACGATTTCATTCTTCGCATTGGCGACCGGCTTCTTAACGATGGCGCCAACGGCGAGAATCGCGGCCTGCGGCGGATTGATGATGGCAAAGAACTGCTCGATGCCATATGCGCCCAGATTCGAGACGGTGATGGTGCCTCCCTGATATTCCTCGGGCTTCAGTTTCTTGTCCCGCGCGCGCTTGGCGAGATCCTTGACCGTAGAGCTTATCTCCCTGAGAGAGAGTTTATTAGCCTCGCGGATTACCGGCGTGACAAGACCCTCGTCCACGGCGACAGCGACCGAAATGTTCACGCTGGCGTACTGGATGATCGCATCTCCCGCCCAGGAGGCATTGATGTAGGGATGCGAGCCGGCCGCGCGAGCGACGGCGAGCAAAACGAAATCGTTGACGGTTAGTTTCGGCAACCCGGCGGCTTCATTGGCACTATTGAGTTCCTTGCGCAGGCGCATGAGCGCGCTCGCATCCACCTCGATAGAAAGATAGAAGTGAGGAAGCTGGGTTTTGCTGGCGAGCAGTCGCTCGGCAATCACGCGACGCATGCCGGTGAGCGGAATGCGCTGGTCACCCTGGCCCGCCACAGCAGCTTGAACTTTCGGAGCTGGAGCAGCGGCGGGAGCCGCGCCTTTCTCCGGGATGTCCTTGGAAACGACCCGTCCACCCGGACCCGAGCCTTGCAGGCCTTCGAGTCCTACGCCACGTTCCGCGGCAATCTTTTTGGCCAGCGGCGAGGCTTTCACGCGAGAGGCCGCGGCAGCCGGGGCGGCGGCTGCCGGAGCAGCAGCGACCGGAGTCTCCGCGGGTTTGGCGGCGGGGGCCGCGTCCGCCTTCGGAGCAGGAGCCGCCGGCACCGCCTCAACGGTTTCGCCTTCGGCCAGAACAAGCGCCACTTTTTCTCCGACTTTCGCGACTCCCCCGTCGCCCACATAGATCTCCTTGAGAACACCATCATCGAAGGCCTCCATTTCCATGGTGGCCTTGTCGGTTTCCACTTCGGCGAGGATGTCGCCCGTTTCAACGGTGTCGCCTTGTTTCTTCTTCCAGCGCGCGATGGTCCCTTCGACCATCGTGTCGCTCAGCTTGGGCATGGTGATAATAGGCATGGGGAGTGTAGGGATTGGGAATTCCGGCTTGGTTAGCAAACCTCCAGCACCTTGCTCACTATCCGCTGCGGAGTCGGGAGCTGGAGAGGTTCTACGGCGGGTGAGTAGATTGAGGGAGCATCAAGCGAACAAACACGCCTGACCGGGGCATCGAGATCGTCGAAGGCCTTCTCCATGATGAGGGTGGAAATCTGCGCGGAGACGCCACAAAAGGGCTTGCTTTCGTCAACGAGAACAACGCGATGCGTCTTGCGCACTGACTTGAGCACAGCGTCTTCGTCAAGCGGGCGAATTGAGCGCAGATCGAGCACGTCGGCGTTGATATTGTGTTCGGCCGAGAGGATTTCAGCGGCTTTGAGGGCGGTAAGCGCCGATCGCCCGTGGGCGATCAGGGAGACGTCGGACCCCTCACGTTTGAGATCGGCCACACCGAGTGGAATGAGATACTCCTCCGCGGGCACTTCACCCTTCTCGCCATAAAGAAGGGTATTCTCCATGAACATGACCGGGTCGTTGTCGCGAATGGACGACTTCATCAATCCCTTCGCGTCGTAGGCGGTGGCGGGGGAAACGACTTTGAGACCGGGAATGGCGGCCAGCCAGTTCTCCGGAGTATGGGAATGGGTGGCTCCGACATTGGTGCCCCCATTCGCCGGACCGCGAATCACGATCGGACAATTGATGAGACCGCCGCTCATGTAGCGGATCTGTCCGGCATTATTTACGATTTGGTCGTACGCGACCGTTGCAAAACTCCAAAACATGAGCTCGATAACCGGTCGGAGGCCGAGCATGGACGCGCCAACCCCCATTCCGATAAAGGCGGCTTCACTGATCGGAGTATCGACGACCCTCTTGTCGCCAAATCTCTTCCAGAGACCGCGCGTCACTTTGTAGGCCCCGTCATACTGCGCAACCTCCTCGCCGATAAGGACTACATTGGGATCGCGTTCGATTTCCTCGGCAAACGCCTGGTTGAGAGCTTCGCGGTATTCGATAAGTGCCATAATTCAAGAGTTACTCGTTGCGAGCGCCAATTTGAGCAGTCCCTAAACTCAGTCGTTAAAGAAGATTCTTCCAGTGCGCCCCGCTTCGGTCTGGCGATCGACTTCGAAGTAAACGTCCTCGAAAATGCTCGCTTCGGTGGGCGGAAGGCTCTCGTCAGCGAAGTGCGCGGCGGCAGCGGATTCGGTTTTAAGCTCGGCGTCAATGGCTTCGTATTGTTCTTCGCTGAGGATCTTTTCTGCTATGAGCCTATTTTTGAAAACCCGAATGGGATCGTGCTCGTTCTTGTACTTCTCGATCTCCTCCTCCTTGCGATAGCCGCCCTTGTGTTTGGAGTCGGCAACCGAATGCCCGTAGTAGCGGTAGGTGTCAAATTCGATGACCGTAGGCCTGGACTCCCCGTGCGCCCGCTCGACGGCTTTCTGCGTGATCGCCCGAACTTCGTAGAGGTCTTCACCATTTGCCTGTTCCCAATCAATGCCAAAGGCCTCCGCGCGCTGGGCAAGACACTTGTCCACGACGGAAGAGCGATCCAGGCTGGTACCCATCGAATACTTGTTATTCTCGATGATATAGATGGCGGGCAGATTGAATAAGGAGGCCACATTGAGACACTCGTAGAAACAGCCCTGATTGACCGCGCCATCACCGAGAAAGCACAGGGCAGCGCCCTTCAACCCCTTGTACTTGATGCCATAAGCGAGACCGAGACCCAAAGGCGTCTGACCTCCAACGATACCGTGACCGCCCCAATAATTCTTGTCGGGCGCAAAAAAATGCATCGAGCCACCCTTGCCTTTCGAACAGCCGGTGGCTTTGCCGTAGAGCTCCGCCATGCACTCATTCATGCCCATGCCCGAGGCGAGAGCGTGTCCATGATCGCGGTAGGCGGTGATCACATGATCGTCGTCTCCCAACAGGGAAATGGTTCCCACCGCGATCGATTCCTGCCCGATGTAGAGATGGAGAAACCCCCCCATCTTGCCCTGGCTGTAAAATTTGAGAGCGGTTTGCTCGAAGCGCCGGATGCGCACCATTTCGCGCAAGAGCCTGATTTTTTCCTCCGGGCTAAGACCCGCGTTAACAGGCGCTTTCGCGTGATCAACAGGACTGGATGCGGCGGTTTTTGTCATTCGTACGGTTGTGGTGTTTGATGTCCTCCTGCCGCGAAGCCCCTCAGACCCTGCTGGCATCAAGAGGCACTATAATTTGCACAGCGCTTCGTTTTGACAACTCGGAAATGGCGAGATTTTCTTTTCAAGTAACACGTTCTTCGATTGGGATATACACATGAAGCTTTCGCGCTCATTTATGCTTCTTCTGACAGCGGCGATTTGCGCGCTGTCCTCGGGTTGCGCCGTCCTGGAGGACATCAAGAAAAACCAGGCCAACGCTCGGGAGGAGAGCGAACGCGCCGAGTTGCGCCGGCAGGCGCGCGAAGAGCATGCGTTTTACCGCTCACTGGCCGGGTGGAGAAATCAAACTTATCGCAACAAGGAACTTCTCTCCCAGGCGACCTCGGAGAATGTCTCGTTGGAGATTTCCTTGAGCGAGCAGCGCGGGTTGCTCCTCGTGCGCTCCGCGATCGCGATGGACTTTCCAGTGGCCACCGGAAAAAAGTCCCATCCCACACCGTCCGGCAGCTTCACCATCCGCGCCAAGGAAAAGAATTACTTTTCCAATCTCTACGGAAAGATCTACGACGCGCAAAACGTCGTTCTCGTTGGTGACGCGGACTCCCGAACGGATATTGTGCCGCAAGGGGCACGTTTCGAGGGAGCGGTGATGCCGTACTGGATGCGCCTTACCGACTCGGGCGTTGGCCTGCATGTCGGCTACGTTCCAGGCCGTCCCGCGTCGCACGGATGCATTCGCCTGAAGCGCGATGCGGCTACGGAACTCTTTGGTCTTGTGAAGGTTGGAACGCCTGTGGTTATCGCCGAAAACCCACCGAGCTTATTGTAGGAACACCCAGAAATCCCGCTGGTTGGGCTACAGGAGTTCAAGCTGCTGGCCCGAGGGATTGCGGAACGCCGCCGTTGAGAGCCGCGTGGGGGCCTTGTTTAATCCCTCCCGGGCGGCAGAGACCTCGAAGAGCCGGCGGATGCTCTCCGCTTGCGCCCCCTCGCCCCGCATGCGCGTGCCAAATCGTGAGTCATTCAGAGAGCCATCCCGGACGCCGCGGATACGGCCGAGAATCCTCTCCCGGGCCTCGGGAAGATGCTCTGTGAGCCACGCGGAAAAGATCTCCTTCACGCCGTACGGCAACCTGAGAAGCGTATACCCTGCGCTAACCGCACCAGCCTGGCGCGCCGCCCTGAGGATGGCGGGGATTTCGTGTTCGTTGAGACCCGGAATAACCGGCGCGACAAGGACGCCGGCCGGAATTCCCTGGGAACTCAGACGCTCTATGGCCTCAAGCCGGTGACGAGGGAGCGACGCGCGTGGCTCCAGACGGCGGGCGAGCCCCGCATCGAGGGTCGTGATCGAGAGGTTCACACACGCCGCCTCCACTGCCGCAAGTTCTCGCAAAATGTCCAGATCACGCGTGACCAGGTGGTTCTTCGTCACAACTGTTACGGGATTATGAAACTCCGCGAGCACTTCCAGGCAACGCCGGGTGATTTGGAGCTTTCGCTCAACGGGTTGGTAGCAATCGGTGACTCCGCTCATCGCGAGGGGCTGCGGCCGCCACTTCGGCGAGCCAAGCTCCTTGCGCAAGAGTTCCGGGGCCCCGGCCTTTACCACGATGCGGGTCTCGAAATCCACTCCGGCCGAAAAGCCAAGATATTCGTGATACGGCCTCGCATAGCAGTAGGCGCACCCGTGCTCGCAACCTCGATAGGGGTTGATACTCGCCCCAAATCCGATGTCCGGGCTGTCCGTGTAACTGATAACTGTTTGCGTGCCGTCACGCAGGTACAGCGTTTTTGGATGGCGATCATCCTCTTCAAACTCCTCATCGATAATCACTTCCATTCGCTCGAAGCGATTGGACGGATTAAGGGTCGCTCCCCGTTTCGGCAAATCCATGGCGATCACTGCTTGTTCGACTCGAGAAACTTATCGAGCTTCGGCCGGATAACGGCCCTGCTGTACGGATAATCCGGATTGTGCTTGTAAAAGTCCTGATGATACTTCTCGGCTGGGTAGAAGGCCCGCAGGGGTACGATCTCGGTCACGATGGGATCCTTAAAGTGAGCTTGCGCAGCTTTTTTCGACCTTTCTGCCGCCGCCTTCTGCGCTTCGTCTTCGTAGAGGATGATGGACCGATACTGCGTTCCCTCGTCCGCACCTTGACGGTTCAACGTGGTCGGATCATGAGCGTTCCAGAATAAATCGACGATCTGCTCATAACTGATCTTGTTGGGATCAAATTCCACTTGAACCACCTCGGCGTGGCCCGTGCGTCCCGTGCAGACGTCCTCATAACTGGGATTTTCCACGTGACCGCCCGCGTAGCCACTGATCACACCGAGAACTCCCGGAACGGTCTGATAAACCGCCTCCACACACCAAAAGCATCCTCCCCCGAGCGTGGCGCGTTCGCTTTTTGCTTCAGCATTCATTGACGCGAACGCTATCAGAACAAACAAGAAAATCCACGCCTTCACTGATTGACAGCATCGGGCAAAGTCCGCCCCCGAGCAACCCTACCAGTTCTCAATCAGCATTCCCAGGTCGCCGACAACACTTTCGATTTTTTTAAGGTTCTTCCTCCGCCCCTTGTCTCCTTTGGTCTGGCCTTGCCTGAGGATCGTCAACATGTCGCGAAGGTCCCGGATTCTCTGGCTTGAGAGGCTCTTCGCGCTGCTGCCGGCTTCCACCGCCAGGCGTACCCGCTCGATTTCAGAATCCAGTCGCGTCACGTAGCTTGCGGCCTCGTTGCGCAGTTCCAGGCGAAGATTCTCGAGCTCCGCAACCACCGCCTTGGTTGGCGAAGCTTCTGCTATATTGCTACTCATTCTCGTCCTGCAATCTCCTCCGGTTTCGAGCCGCTGGCAATCCTAGAAGCCGTCGGCGCGGTTTCAATCAGTAAAAGGCTCTCAATCAAACAGTTAAAAGCTTTGATTTTTGGATCTTGTCGCCTGGACGACGCGAACAGTTCTTTGGTACCAAGTGTTCCACGTGGAACCATCGTTTAGGATATGAGTAAATTATTCGAAGTTTCTCCTTCTTAATAATGGTGTGAATAAGCCGCGCTTTGAGTGCTTGAGCAAATACAGGCGGGTCTTTCCTGTCGTTTAGCGGGTGCGAATAAGTTGCGGATCAAACATTGAGCGCTCGAGCTCAGGGGAGTGAGGAAGCAACAGGGGGGCACTTATCACCAAGAACACGGACTTGTTCACACCAGGCGGGCCGGCCATACGGAACGCACGAAAGAAAGTTCCACGTGGAACAATGCTGCACTTTCGACGCGGGCCGCGTATTCTCTCCGAAGCATGAAGCCCTACCTTGTAAGCATCCTCCTTACGTCTTTTTTGGCCTTTGCCAGTTGTTCCTCAAAGTCCGGGCCCCGGGAGTTGGTGGTTGGAATGGACACCTCCTATCCTCCCTTTGAGACGATCGACGAGAACGGCAAACCGGCGGGAATCAGCGTGGAGCTGGCCCAGGCGCTGGCCGACAAGTTGAAACGGCCTCTTCGAATAGAGAGGATATCCTTCGACGGGCTCATCCTGTCCCTCCAGAATGGTCGCATCGATTGCATCATCAGTTCGATGACCGATACACCCGAAAGGAGCCGATCCATCGCCTTTTCGGATCCGTATCTTTCGATCGGTTTGGCCCTCCTTGTCGGCGCCAATTCAGGTATTCAAACTCCCTCCGAGGTCGACCGACAGGGCAAGACGGTCGTGGTGAGACGCGGTACGACGGGCGAAGTCTGGGCTCGCACGAATACCAAAGAGGCCAAAGTGCTGTCCGTCGACAAGGAGAATTCCGCTGTGCTGGAGGTCATTCAAGGCAAAGCAGACGCCTTCATCTACGATCAGATGAGCGTCTGGCAGAACTGGAAGAAAAACCCGACCACAACGCGGGCGATTCTGACTCCCTTGCAGAAGGAATTCTGGGCCGTGGGAGTCAAGAAGGATAACGAGGCGTTGAGGTTGGAAATCAACGAGTTTCTGAAGCAATTTCGCGCGGACGGCGGATTCGAGAAGTTAGGCGATCGGTTCTTGAAAGAACAGAAGGAAGCTTTTCGCAAGGAAAACATCCCCTTCTATTTTTGAACCCAGGCAAAAAGGCTTATAGTCGTTGAATGAGATGGGCAACCTTCCTTGTCGGCCTGCTCTCGATGCTGATGACGGGTCAAGCCGAGCTTTTGCAAACGGAGGACACCGAGATGAAATCCCGTGAAGAGATGGTGAGAAAGCAGTTGGTGGCGGGAGGCATCACTAATGCGGCGGTGCTCGAAGCAATGACCGAAGTGCCGCGGCATGAATTCGTTCCGGAGGCGCTTAGACCCCGGGCTTACGCGGACGGACCCTTGCCGATCGGGCATGGCCAGACAATCTCGCAGCCCTTCATTGTGGCCTATATGACCCAGGCATTGGAGCTTAGCAAGGAGGATACCGTGCTTGAGGTCGGAACCGGATCCGGCTACCAGGCTGCCATTCTCGGAAAGCTGGCCAAGGAGGTTTACACCATTGAGATCGTTCCGCCCCTGGCGGAATCCGCCAGGAACATTCTCGCGAAGCTTGGATTCCAGAACGTTCACGTGAAGCTGGGGGACGGCTACCTGGGCTGGCCGGAAGCGGCGCCGTTCGATGCCATTATCGTGACCTGTGCTCCGGATCGCGTTCCGGAACCCCTGGTATCCCAACTGAAGGAGGGGGGACGTCTGGTGATCCCTGTTGGGGAGGCTGGCGGGGTTCAGAAGCTCATATTGCTCAGGAAGAAGAACGGGGAGATTTCCAAAACGAGCATGCTCGATGTACGCTTCGTTCCCATGACCGGGAAAATGACAAACGGATTGACGAATGAATAGGCGTTCTGCTAGGAAGCCCTGTGAGCAGTTTGTTCGGCAATTTCCTGGATCGTTCCCGCTCGCCCGCCCCGCTTTGGGCGAAAGCGGTGACGATTGTTTTTTTGTTCGCGCTTCTCTCGCTTTTTTGTTGGGTCCTGCTGGCGTCGACGACCCGGAATTGGGAGGCGCTATGGAAATATCGCAATGCGTTTTGGCGGGGTTGGGTGCTTACGGTGGCTCTGTCGGTTATTTCACTGGTTCTTAGCACGCTGATCGGGCTGATCGCCGCGCTGGCCCGAAGATCTACATTTCTCGTAATTAGATATATATCAATTCTTTACATAGAGTGCGTGCGAGGAATGCCGCTGCTTGTTCTGATTCTGGTTCTTTTCTATGTGGTGGCGGACGCGCTCAATATCACCGACCGCTTCCTCGTCGGGGTTGTGGTTCTTTCCCTATTTGCGGGCGCATATATAGCGGAAATCATCCGTGCCGGCATTGAAAGCGTTGGAGCCTCTCAACGCGAGAGCGCGCGCGCGATCGGCCTGACGACTGCTCAAACGTATCAGTACGTCATTTTTCCGCAGGCCCTCCGACAGGCCCTTCCCCCCTTGGCTGGTCAGTTCGCCTCCCTCGTCAAGGATTCGTCGCTTCTCTCGACGATAGGGCTCGCCGAGTTCACTTACACCGCGCAGCAGGTCAATTCCGCCACGTACAGCACCCTGGAAAGCTATCTTCCCCTGGCGGTGGGTTATCTGATTCTCACAATACCTATATCATTGTGGACAAACACCTTGGGACGTAATATCCGCTATGAAACCTAGCAGGTTGACCGCGGTTGCGCTTGCAGTTTGCACAGCCGCCTGTGCGAAGGCGACAGGGAACGCCGCGGGGGAGGCCCGGGCTGGCTCTTCGATCGGAAGGTCGGTTTGGAAGGAGGACGACAGTTTTGTTTCAACGTTCAGCAAGAAACAGGATTCCAATCTTCTCCGCATGGCTCAGGAGCGTGCCGCGGCTCAGAAAGCACTTGAGGAGCAGGAGAAAGCCGCCAGGCAAAGCGTTCCACCCAGCATGTATCGGACGACGGAGCCGCCCCTGCCCGAGCCGGATCTCTCCCTTCCCGTCCAGGACGTTCCCCGGTCTGCGCCCAGCTCCAGCCCGAAGCCCGGCCAATGACCATCGCGTTGGAAAGTGTCGGCAAATGGTTCGGGAGTCATCAAGTCTTGAGAGACGTAAACCTTAATGCTGAATTTGATCACACGATCGCATTGATCGGACCATCCGGTGGGGGGAAGTCCACGCTTTTGCGAATGCTTGCCGGCTTGGAGCACCCCGACAACGGGACGATTTTTCTCAATGGCAGGCGGCTTGTCTTCGAAGAGAAATCCCTGAGCGAGCACCGCCGCAAGGTTGGCGTGGTATTTCAGGCCTTCAATCTCTTCCCGCATCTGACTGCGCTGCAGAATGTTCTGCTGCCACTGGAAAGGGTGCATCGGTTTTCAGACGCTCAGGAGCGGGCTCGACGCGTCCTTGAGCTCATGCGTCTTGATGCGCATGCGGACAAGAGGCCCTCTCAGTTGAGCGGCGGTCAGCGCCAGCGCGTCGCGATCGCCAGGGCACTCGCCATCGAACCGGAGGTTCTGCTCATGGACGAACCGACCTCCGCGCTTGATCCGGAAATGACTGGCGAGGTTCTTGACGTGATCGCCGGTCTTCGGGAAACGGGCCAGCCTGTTATCCTGGTGACACACGAAATGGGTTTCGCCCGTGAAACGGCCGATCTCGTGGCTTTTGTGGCGGAGGGGACTGTCCAGGAATGCACGGAAGCCCACGAATTCTTTAGCCAGCCGAAAACCGAGCCGGCGCGGAGGTTTCTCGCCCGGGTTCTCAAGTACTGAGAGGGACGGCTGAACGGTCGCTTAACCAGGAGAGAACATCAGCCAGGACGGCGTCCTTGTCCCAGTCGTTCCACAAGAGGTGATAGGCCTCGGGATAGAGCCTGAAGGTTTTGTCGGAAGCCGCGAGCCGGTCGAACCAAGCCATCACCTGTTCGGGCCGGAGAAAGACGTCCTGGCCCGCGGCGAGGACAAGACAGGGCGTTTTGACCCTGGCGGCGATCATTTCGCTCGAATCGATCAACTTTCCAAGGCGGTGGATAAAGCGAAATGTGAAGGCCGTGATGTGGTGAGGAGCATTCTGGACGCGGAGGGCGTGTTCCTCATCGCGGGTGACCCGCAGCGGTTCCAGCTTCCCGGAGATGAACCAGGAGGGATAAAATCGCACGCCGGGAACGGTCGTCGCAAGAAGGCGGACGGTTTGGCGGACGATCCACGGCGTCGGCTTCATAAGATCGACGACGGGCGCGGAAAAAATTGCGCCGCGCACGGGCTCACTAAATTGATCGTTAGCCAGCATCCAGGAAAGAATCAACGCTCCCATGCTCTCGCCGCAGATCCAAAGCGGAGTTTCGGGGTGATGGCAATGCGCGGCCCGCGAAAACGCCGAAACGTCCCGGGAGATGTCAGCGAGGTGGAGGGTTGCTCCACGCCGGCGATGCAGAGGGTCGAGGCCCTGTCCTCGCAGATTGAGAGCGAAACACGCCAAACCCGCCGCGCGCATTGTTTCCCCAAGAGGCAGAAAGTCCGTGGCAGCCCCGCTTAATCCGTGCACGCAGATCAAGGTTCCGGCAGCCTTTCCGCGCGGGAGCCACCGTTCGCAGGGAAAAGCGGCGCCATCGGGCGCGGTCCAATCGAAACGCATAGCACCAGATTCGGATTGCTTTTGCGCATCTTGCGCAAGCAATTTCGCCCCATGCGCATCATTCTCCTCTACATCCTTGCCGTCTTCGCGACGTTGGCCAGCGTCGCTGCCGGGCGCCTCGATCTGGCTATCATCCAATTTCCTGAGGAGAAAACGCCCGCCGAACTCGAGGCGGCTGTCGCGAAAGTGAACCTTTTCGAGATGACGAACGCTGATCGGACCCGAACCACTGAATCGTATCTCAAGGGGGGTTACGTCCTTTTCGCGCAACGCCTCCCGGCCTCGCCCGGCTCAGGCTTCTCGACCACGACGCGGTTGAAAAATGCGGCCGCCGAGGTCGAAGGACGCCTCGGCACTGGCAGTGTCTCGTTTTCCATTTCGCTCACCGAGGGAGTAAGGGCAGGCTTGCGAACCTTCCAGAAGAAGGTCTACGCGGGATCTGCGGCGCTTACCCCAGGCGTCCCCCACCTTCTCTCTGTCCGGCAGATCCACGGCCGAACCCCGAATATCGTCAAGGGACAGGCAAAAATTGAGAGCTATCAACTGACAACCGTTGTCGTCGGGCAGTATAGTCATTAGTTGGGTGACGAAGCCTTAAGTCCTTGCTGACCAAAGGCTATCGGCCCTTCCGCCTCAATGAGCGAATGGCAACGATGCTCAAAGCCGGGATGATTTTCGGCAGTCGACTGATCCTGTAGCCGAGCGTGTCTCAATCACCAATCCGCAGAAGGTGCTCCCACTGCCGGAATTCTCCCTCACGTTCAACATCGCACAATGCGCTGCAGAAGATCTTCCATCAGCCAGATGCTCGTGACCCACGATCCGAAAACGTCTTGCTGATCATGAATCATGTCCGGACTCGGTCTTAGGCTCCGGGATCCACCGCGCCGATCAGTGCGACCCTCCCCATTTTCGCCAAGCTCACCTTTGAGAGAAAAGGCAAAACCATTACTTTCTTTCGGTGAAATTGGTCTGTCTCTTACACGGAGCTTCCAAAATCAGATCGAGGGCCGACGCGATCGCCGGAGCACGTTGGCCGGCAATGACGTGCCAGACGTTCTCCGACGCTTTCATCACGCCCGCGGTGCCGGCGGACTTCAATGCTTCCAGATCGGCTCCGTGTGTGTCACGAAGCACAAACCGCAATCGAGTCACCGCCACATGCTCGGCGGTCTGAACATTTGAAGACCCGCCAAAAGCCTGCACCAGGCGCTTAGCGACCGCGGTTTCCTCAGCGCTCGCCTGATCCGGCGGCGCAGAGATCGAAGCCTCCTCTCCACCGACCGCCGGCGTCCGAACCGCTGGCCCAAGAGCCTCGTATTCTCCACTCGCCATTGCATCCCGGATCTCGCCGGCGATGATCTCAGCTTGAGGGCCGATTACGACCTGCAAGGCATTGCGACTTGGACGAACGATGCCTCGCGCGCCCAGCGTTCGGAGCGCAGGCTCGTTGACCAGGGAATCGTCCACCACTTCGAGGCGCAAGCGCGTCGTGCAGGCGTCTACGAGCTTAAGATTCCGGTTGCCACCTAAGGCTCTCAAATATCCGACCGCCCCAGCAAGAGGAGCCGAAGCGCCTCCAGTATCGGCGGTTCCGCCAAGGGCCGAGACCGCTTCAGCAGAGGGCTCGAGAGAAGCGTCAGCGCGGCCGGGAGTCGCCAGATTGAACTTCCGAATGGCGAAGCTGAATAGAAAATAATAGATGAGGGCGTAGGCAAAGCCGACTGGCAGCAACATCCACCCGTTCGTTCCAAGCCTGTAGCTGATGATGTAGTCGAAGGCCCCGGCGGAGAACGTGAATCCGAGCCTGACGCCCAAAAAGTGCATCAGAGCCATGGAAATGCCGGTGAGGATTCCATGGATCACATACAGCATCGGTGCCAGAAACATAAAAGTGAACTCGACGGGCTCAGTCACCCCAGTCAGAAATGCAGTTAGTGCCATGGACATGAGCATTCCTCCGACCAGCTTCCGGTTTTCCGGTCGGGCGGCGTGATACATCGCGAGGCACGCTGCTGGGAGTCCGAACATCATGACAGGAAAGAAGCCCGTCATAAAGGCGCCAGCCGTGGGATCGCCCGCGAAGAAGCGATGGAGATCTCCGGTTACCGCTTTGCCGTCGGTGCCGGTATAGCTGCCGAAGACAAACCAGACGAGACTGTTAAGGATGTGGTGCAAACCCGTGACGAGGAGGATCCGGTTGAGCACGCCATAGATGAAAAGGCCTAATCCACCGGCCCCGATGAGGGAATGGCCGACCCAGTCGATGCCCGTCTGCGCCACCGGCCAGATATAACCGCACAGTAAACCGAGAATCACGCAGACAAGACCGGTAATGATCGGCACAAACCGTTTCCCTCCAAAGAAAGCGAGGTACTCGGGCATCTTGATATCCTTGAAGCGATTATATAAATTGCCGGCTACGATACCGCAGAGGATGCCGGCGAGCACCCCCATATCGAGCTTATCGTTAATCGACTTCAAGACAGCAGTCAGGATGAGATAACCGATACCTCCAGCCAGCCCGGCTGCGCCATGGTTCTCCTTCGCAAAGCCCACGGCGACGCCGATCGAAAAAATCAGCGGGAGGTTGGTAAAGACCGCCCCTCCGGCGTCTGCAAGCCATTTGATGTTAAGCAGGTCCGGTTGTCCCAAACGGAGCAGAAGTCCGGCAACGGGAAGCACCGCGATCGGAAGCATTAACGCTCGACCGAGTTTCTGAAACTTAGCAAAGGAAGCTGCACTCATAAGTCGTTAAAATATATTAAAATAGATTTGCCATGCCCAGGCAATCGTTGTTCGCCACCGGGTCAACGGGATCAGGCTTTTCGCCAATCATGTCCGTGTCGAACCCGATCAACAGGTCACCTCTGCTCATCCGCTGCCTTTCAGAGAACCGAGCTTGAAGCCCCTGTTGGTTGCCCAAGTGACTAAGCGCGGAATTCCTGCCACTCGGGCTCATTCTGAAAGATCCAGTCATAATATTCCCGCTCTTTGAGTTCACCCGCCGCTCCCTCATCGACAATCACCTTGCAATTTGGGTGCAACTGAATCGCGGAGGCGCTGATCATCGCGGTAATCGGCCCTTCGACCGCTTTGGCAAGAATCGAAGCCTTGGCGCGACCCGTAGCCAATAGCAACAACTCCCGCGCGTCCAGGATGGTGCCCACGCCCATCGTCATCGCCCGCTTCGGCACTTTGTCGGGATCGCCTCCGAACATTTCCGCATTCTGCTGGCGCGTAATGGGCATGAGAGCCTTATCCCGAGTGCGAGACATGAGTGCCGACAAGGGTTCGTTAAAACCAATATGACCGGCTTCGCCGATTCCCAAGAGCTGCACATCGATCCCCCCTGCCTCTCGAATGAGTTGCTCGTAATGTGCAGCCGCCGCACACAGATCGGTCGCCATGCCATCAGGGACGTGCGTGTTGGCGAGGTCAATATTCACCCGGCTAAACAGGTGATGATTCATATAAAAACGATAGGAGTGTTCGTCCTCGGGAGGCACGCCGATGTATTCGTCCAGATTGAACGTACGGCACCTCGAGAAGTCCAAGCCTTCCTTTTGGTGCCTGGCCACCAGCCGGTCATAGACGCGTTCCATCGTGCGCCCGGTGGCTAGCCCAAGCACGAGTTCGGGTTTGGCGCGCACACGAGCCGTGATCAGCTGGGCGGTGAGTTCCGCCGTCTCCTCGGGGCTGGTTCGAATAATAACTTCCATCGTTCGTCTAGCGTTGAAGTTGGAATAACTTGCTCAGGTCATCCTGGCTGGATAGCACCCGGCCACCCTCGAAGATATTGTGAAATTGGCCATTTTCCCAACGGCGCAGCCGATAGAGAGTTGCGAAAGCGAATTGCGGCGCCGCTCCGCCTTGTCCACCAACGAGTTCAGCCCCGCGGCGAACGTTATCGATCATCCAGGCTGGCAGACGCAGGTGGTACGCGTTTCGCGCAACTTCGCCCACATGCAGCGAAAGGGCGGCAACCAAATCGGCAACATCTGCCGCACTCGACTCGACCATCAAGTTGGGCGCGTCCATCGCACCCCAAAATTCCGTCTCGACCGTCAGGCACGCCAAACCAGAAGAGCCCAACGCCTCGACCACCAGTTGATGAACCCCAATATGGGTCTTGTTCCAGTCGTCGTCGTGCGGGAAGAAAACTATGGAAGGTCGATGCTCAGTCAAAAGCCTGGCGATTGCCTCGACAGACAAGGCCCACCGTCGAGGGTCCTTCTCTCTCGCTGCCGTGTTAATTCCTTCCAGGCCTCGTTCTCCAGTGGCAACCAACCCGAAGCCGATATAATCGCAGCAACTCTCAAGCTCCTGCCAGCGTTCGATCTGGCGATCTACGCGACTGCCCAAAGTGACCGCCACATTGACGACGTTTATCTTTAATTCGCGAAGCAATCGCAGCGGTAACCCGCCGATGATTACCTCGTCATCCGGGTGGGGCGCAAAGATCAGTGCCTTGGGCGCATCGGCCGCCACCAGTGGCCGGCCGGGCCGCGCAAGGACCGTCGCGCCGATCGCCCTATTCTCGGTCAGCAAGCGGGCAAACCCATCAACGAAAGCTCGGTAGGGATTGTTTGTAGCCATAGGTCACTCTTTATCTGCTGACAGTCTCTGCAAAACGCTGGTCTGAACGGCCCTTCGGATCATCAACAGCAAGAACCGGGCGCAGAAAGCGCCGTTTTGGGATGTGTGGGTTGCCATAGGGGGATACGTCTCATTAAACCAACAAAAGAACGGCTTCGCTCAACGAGTTCGCCAGTCGTCAGCGAACCCTCCAAATCCTGGGATATTCTGAGACAATGATTCTGTTTAGTCAATTTCTCCCTTTATTTTGGAGACGAGCCTTCACCGTTTCATGGCCCGTCTTCTTTGGGTCTTGGGCGACGAGCGTTTGAAATCTCCCCTTTTTCTCAACGCTTCCATGAGCCCTGCTGGCCTAAACCAAAGAACGGGGCCGGACGAGGCAGGATGAGATCGCGGTATCGCGTCGGTCACCTGGAGAGCGTCAAAAAGTCGGGGGTTAAGCCGCCAGGGCTGCGTCTGTACCAGTAAAGTGTGCGCCCCCGATGCCGACTGAGCGATCTGCAACAATGTCTTGCGTGGCTGGTACCTACCCCCGACAACCCCCGACTTTTTGACGCTCTCCAAATGCCCTAAAAATGGCATTCTTAGGGCATTGCCACTCGACGAGGGTTCGTCCGAGGCCCCGTTAGCGTACTCGATTTCCCCTTTCGTCAAACGACCCCCGTAATCGCTTTGATCTCTACAGAGGGCTGCGGCGCGGTGATATGGTCCACATAGTCGGCTTGCATCCCGAGCACTTATTTCTCAAACAAGCTTGGAAGTGTGGCTTCTGATTCCGAGAGGCGGTCATCCATCCAAGCACCATTCCTTTGGACGTTCCGCACTAACCATTTGATATCTCCTTCAAGCAACCGACCATTAGTATTCTTCAGGGTGCCACTACCGGATTGGCCTGCTTTCAAAAATAAAGTCCACCTAAACAGTGTAAACCAAAGGCGCAGACCCCAAGGTTTGTCAAAAAGCGAAAGCCCAGCAGGTGTGCAAACCGCGGTGCCGGACGTTATTTCTTGGCCGAATGCAAGAGGACTAGAAAAGCTATCCCACGACGTGTAGTGCGAAATGAGGTAGTAAACTCTTATAAGTGAGGTTTGATCCGAACTGTCGGTGATCAGAATTGTAGCTACCATTTCACGCTAAAGTTGCTTCTCAACGCTGTCTCAGAGGGCTTGCGACGCCGATACGCGGTGATCTTTTCTGCAGTGTAAAAAACCAACAAGTGGATATTGTGTCCAGCCGAAAGTATCGCACAGCGCTCCGTAGTTTTTCCCTAGATGAAGCTTACGCGCCTTGGCGATCCCCGACGAACTCTGACCACTCCCATCCCACGGTGTCCGGATGACCCGTCTTGATGAAGTGCCGGTCATCCGGATGCAGAAAATATCTTGGCCACACTGGTTTTAGTGAGAAGGGATTGTGGAAGAAGCCAATTTGGCGGGGATGGCGCCAGTCCACCCGCCGTTCTAACAAGCCGAGCCACTCTCCGCGTCCACCGGCCGTATCGTTGCATCCGCAGACCTCGAAACCGGTCGCCGTTTCCAGCCAGGGCGGCCGCTTGTGCGCAGGCCCAAGATAGTGGGGCAAACTACTCCAAAGATATGAATTCGAGTCCATCTTTCTCGGCGACAATTCCCGCTCGCACCGCATTGAGGTGAATGTAATCCAGGAGCGCCCAGAAGCAGTTCCCCGGCTCGACCAGGATCGCCTTGTAGCGGCCTCCAAAGAGATGGCCCCAAAGTCCGTGCCGCGTGTTGATCCGCCGCGTGAAGGCATTCCATCCCCGGGGGACAGATTGGCTTGCGGAGTTTCCAAGAGAAGCTGGTAGTGGTTGCTCATCGGCGCGAAGGCATGAACCCGAAACCCGCTCCT
>CAVXQK010000010.1:0-79609 GCA_963763735.1 uncultured Verrucomicrobiae bacterium
TCACCGCGACCCATTTGATCGCATGCTCATCGCCCAAGCCTCGCGGCGCAGGCTCGGGATCATCTCCGGCGCCGGTGTGTTCGATGAATACCCCGTTCTGCGGACCTGGTAGCCCGTTCGGTCTCCCGCGGCGGCAAATACATGGCGGCATGAATGACGGGTCGAATATCAGGCCCCGGCCCCATTTTGCCCAACACAACAATCAGCACCATGAACGCAGCGGCGTACGGTCCAGGGAATAAACCGATCCAGTCCAGCGCGCGCGACAAGGATGTAGTAACCACCAATGATCGATGCCAGCATGCCGACAAAGCGAATCCATACGTCGTCTTTGAGACTTTTGTTCTTCGTGCCGAGCGAGTAGCGCTGGTCCGATGCAGGGTGCGCACCTACGGATTCTTGAGGACAATGGCCCCCAGCCGTCCGTCGGTGCGCCAGGGGTCTCCGCCGCCGTTGCGGCCTTCCGGCGGCTGCTGAAAGCCGTCCACAAAATACTCGTCCTGCACCCGGCCCGCTTTTTGAAGGCCCTGCATGATCAGATTGCGCTCCGCGTCCACGTCGGGGCCGGTGTGGTGGGTGATTTGACCGGTCGTGTGGCTGAGGCCGACACGCTCGTCGAACGTGGCCGAGCCAAACCAGACGGGTCGCCCGTCTTTGAGTTTGTCCCACAGCCAGAACCGAACGTGATGCCGCTGGCGGGGACTGTCGCCCACCGGCAATTCGAAGGCGAGATCCTGCTTGCGCCCGAAAAGAAACAGGGCGCTCACGGGAGCGTCCGCATCGGGCTTCCGAAAGACGGAGTCCACCGCGATGCGAATGCTGCTCGCGAGAGTTATCGGGTCCGCCGGATACCATCCTGCGGCGATCATGGCTTTCACCAACTGCTCCTCGCTTCCCTCAATGGCAAGGTTGATCGGGTCGCCTGGATGGCCGTCTGAGGTCCGCGTGATGCGGGGCGCGTAGATGAAGTGACGCCGAAAATACAGCTTCCAAACCAGAGGGGCCAACAGGTAGGCCACGCCAGCCCAGACCACCAAAATAAGGATCAGCCAAAAGACTTTATGTTTCATCGCGCTCCAGCATGTGGTTGGTCAGCTTTCCAGCCGTATTGAGTTAAGCGTTCGAGGCCTCAGAGGGCGTCCAAAGAATCGTCTCACGCGCGAAGGCGCAATGAAATTGTCTCTTGTTGGAAACCTTTCGCGTCTTCACGTCAGTTTCCGCCTTTCACGCATCGGAATGAATTTGCTTCGATGCGGGATTACCGATCAGTTGTTTGGCGCAGGAAGAGTTTCCAACTCCTTCAGGCGTTTCATGGCCTGCAAGGCTTGGAGCGAGTTGTAGTTGATGCCCGCCGCGTTCAGGCTGCTGCCCTGCTGGAAGGGATACTCCGGCAGCGTGGTGAGGAAGGCTTTGAGTTTCTGCTGCACCGGGACGAACAGCCAGATGTTGTCGGCATACCAGCGGAGATACAAGCCGGATTCCCGGGGTGCCTTTTCGTAGGGATCAGCCCGCAGGTTCACGATCTCCGGCCAGCCGGGCACGTCGCGCGTGCCCGTGGCAATGTTGCCATTCACAGTGGCGAACGAAACCTTCCAGTCGTTCCAGCGAATGGCGTTCAGTTCGCCGCCCTGCCCGAAGTAGAAGATTTCCTCGCGCGGTCCTTTTTCGACCTCGCCTTTGAAGTAAGGCAGGAAGTTGTAGCCGTCGGCGTGGACCTTCCACGTCTTACCGTTGGCCTCGTAACCAGTCTTCAATTTCTCCACGATGTTCGGTTCGCCCGCCGCGGCCAGAAACGTCGGAAGCCAGTCTTCCTGAGAGAAAATATCGTTGATGATCGTGCCCGGTTTGATGACGCCGGGCCAGCGGACGAGACCCTCTCATCTCATCGCGTCATTGCACCTGCTCGATGGTGGGCGGTTTCCATGTGCCGTCGAGGATGGCCTGATCCGGCCAATACGCGCGCATGTAGAGCGAGAACGGGCCCTCTGGCGCAGGCAGCCAGTTGCCTTCCTTGTCCTTGCCCGGCGACTTCGCACCGGCATAAAGGGTCAGCGAACCGTCCGCGTTGTTCTTGAGGGTCTTGTCCTTCGTGCCCAGCGAGTAACGCTTCAGCGGATTCGGGTGGAAGAAGCGCTCCGCGTTGTAGAGCGTGAGCGACCAGAACCCCTTGACCGGAGGCAGCTGGCCCTTAGGGAAGGTGACCGCGTAAGTGTTCTGGCCATCGAGCTGTTTGCCCTGGCTATCGTCGTCCGTGAAGATGCTCTTGGTTTCCTTCGGCCGGTTTTCGTACATGTTCGACATGGCGGTGGCAGTGCGATTGAGGTAGTCGGTTCCCCACTGAGCATTGTTCACCGGCGAGTTCCAGCCGTTGCCAGCAGAACGGCCGTTGTAGCGCCACTGAAGGAACGGTGTGATCATATCGCGCTCGGCCATGACCGCGGTTTTCACGAGAGTCTCTTTTATCTCCGGGTCCCTGGCGGCAGCCTCTATGACGCTCCCGATCCAGTTGTAGAGGGCCTCCTCGCCCGGCAGCGGCGGCACCTGCTTCATCACTGCCGGCAACTCATCGAAGAAAGTGTCTGGATTCACCCACATGGTCTCACCTCTGCCGATGAACGTCGGCGGCGGGAAGTGCGGGAGCTTGCTCCAGTCCTCGGTCTTGATCTTCCCGTCGAACTCCGAGAGCGGGTAGAAATTGACCTGACTGAGTGCCGACTGGACGGCCTTTTGATCCTCGGGGGTGTCCTCCATGAATATGCGCGGGATGGCGAACACTACCGGCGTGGAGGAGCGCACCACTGCCGTGATGCCGACCGGCGGATTGCCCGTCCAACTCGGGCCGACCATCAAATAGAAGCCGGGTTTCGTGCCGTATTGCTTGCCAATCTCCGCGAACTCGTCGGTGCGCGCGTCGTAGAGCGCATAGACCCAGAAGCGGTCGCCAAAGTCCGGCACCTGGAAGACGGCGGGTTCGTTGTCCAGATCGAAAAACCCGGCACCGTACACGACGTCCTGGTTCGGGCAGACGAAGAAGCGCTGGTGCGGTGCGATGTAGCCGGTTAGCATCGTGAGCCGGTTGTAGGCGACGGGAACGACACCGCCCGGCAACCCTGGTTCTGGTATCATAGAAAAGGCCGCGGCGCGGTTGGCGGCGTTGACCAACGGCCAGCCCCAAAGGTAAGCCATGCGCCCCACCGTTTCCACATAGGATCTGGTCATGGGCGTGCCGGGCGGCGGGCTGGGAACCTCGGCGGCGGTTCCGGGAATGGGGTATTGCTGGGCGTGTACCGCCGTGATCGCGAACGCGCAAACGAGCGCGGCGAGCGTCGGGATCTTCCGGGTGGTGTGTTTCATGGTCGCAGTCACTCATTCACGGGTGCCAAATCTCCGGGCTTCCAGTACGCGGTCGATTCGCGCCCTCCAGGGGCCATAGAGGCGCAGGATCACGAAGTCAACCATCCTCTACCTCGGCCGGAAGGCAAAGCGAGCAACTGGCTCCGGAAGGTTCGCGGCAAGACTACCGGCCTCATAACGGCCAGTCGTTCCCTTCACTCGGTTCGCGTGACAAGCCGGAGCAGGGGAGGACGGCTCAAAGCAATCAGCCTGGGCGTTGGTTATCGCGGCACTGCTCCCGCCATGGGCACTTGCACTTCGTGCCTTTGCCCGCGTACGAATCAACGGAGAACCGACCGCGCGCGAACCGAGCGCGCTCGCCCATGCTGACGAGGCCGAGCGAGCCATTGGTGCGCATGGTCTTCGGATCGAAGCCGACCGAGGAAAACCCCGCCAAATTCGCTTCTTTGTCTTGGACGTCGATCCGCGGCTATCTCATCGCCGGCTCCACGACGCCGAGTTGCCCCGCCATCCCGTCGCGCTGCCGGAGCCGCCGCCCCACGAGGCGGAGCCCCCGCGCCATCCGCTGGCGCTGCCCGATCCGTGACTCCAGGAAGCGGAGCTTCCTCTCCATCCCGTGGCGCTTCCCGAGCCGTTGTGCCACGCGGCGGAGCCGCCTCGCGACCCATAGGCGTAGCCGGTGTTTCCACGCCAGGTCGAACCGTAGTAAGCTCCATGATAAAAGCCCGCTCCACCCCAGGAGGCCACGCCATAGGGCACATAGGGCCCTGGAGCTGGGGCAACTGCATAGACGCCGGTGCAGCCGGTCTGGAGAATTGAGAATGCGGCGGCGAGAGCCGTCACTGCGATGAGAGAGAGTGTGTGTTTCATAGGAATTCCCCGAGTGTCCAGGTTAGCGGCGATCGGCCGATTTCAGCACGGAAAGAAAGGGGATTTCGCGAGCTCCAGCCGGTTTATGGAAAACAAAATCGCCGTCATTCAGCCACGGATGAAGGTTCCAATTTGAGAACTCGACCAGCACGCGTGGGAAGTTCGTCCGATCGATAAAGGTCACCGCAAGGCGCCGGGGCAAAGCGCGCTGTCCCGACTCGATCCAGATTTCCCAATTCACGCCGGGAGATCGGAATGCGAGGTGCTGGCAGGGCGCACCGTTGACCACCACGGGGCCAACAACGATGCCGCTGAGCAACCCGCGCGTCAGCACGTTGTAAGGATCGCTGAAAAGCAGAGGGGCCGAGGCCAGGCGGATGCCGGTCTCCTGCTCCAGGGCAGGCAGCATGGCATCTATCGTCGGAGGGGCCTTCGTCACGGAATAGACCTTGGTTGCGGGGGCGATGGCAGAAGCGGTTGCTCCATCGAAATAGAAATCAAACGGTGGGGCTTCGCCGGAGAGCCGGGCGCGGAGTTTGTTCGGTCGCTTGAGAGCAACCTCGGCGTCGGCGAAAAGCGTGATGAACTGGCCGGTTTGCCCGGGCACCTCGACGGTGCTCGACGAGCGATAGGTAAATGCCTTGGCCGCACCCAGGGTCGCGCTCATTCGTTTGAGGAGGTCGAGGGCCTTCGGATCGATGCGTGATACGCCTTTTGCCGGCGCAGGAGACGCTTGCTCCGCTCGAACAATGGCGGGCGCCGGAAGCGCAAACAGGGAACAGGCGAGCAGAAGGGCAGCGGGGAGGCGGGGCATTTTCATGGTGGAGTGGGTGGTTTGAGTAAAAGCTGCTGCAAAATGCCTCCGGGGAAACTCGCCTTCACGCGCCGCAACCATATCCGGGCGGTGCGGACTCATGTTTTTGCGCACGCCAGAAGCATTGGACTCTCTGATTTAATCAGGATTCGCCGCCATTGACACTCAAATTTCGGAGGAGAGCGTCAGATGCCGTCTTCCGCGTTCAGAATTTCCATGTAGCGATCATAGGCAAAAACATGCGCTTTCCCCCGGCTGGGCAATTCGCGCAGAACGTTCAATCTCACCAGATGCCTGGCGGAAGCGTGCAAAGTGGGAATCGAAATCGGCAGGCTCTTGTGCGCCTCACGAACGGAACTGACCGGATGAGTCTGGAAAAAGCGATGCAATTCAAGCGCCGAGGGAGCGGCGCGGCCGATGCCGCTGATCCTGTCCCGGTCCTCTTTGAAAAGCTCAAGCAGCCTGGCCGCGGTTTGAAAGGCCTGATTCCCGGTCACAGCCACGCCCTCCAGGAAAAACGCCAGCCATGCCTCCCAATCCCCCTCCTCGCGAATCTGATTAAGCAAATCATAATACAGGCTGCGGTGGCGCTTGAAAAACAGGCTCAGGTACAGCAGCGGCTGGCGAAGCGTTCCATCCGCGCAGAGCAGCAGGGTGACAAGAAGGCGGCCCACTCGACCGTTTCCATCGAGAAAAGGGTGGATGGTTTCAAATTGGACGTGGGCCAGCCCGGCCTTCAGCAACGTCGTGGTCTTACCCGGCTCGTCATGGAGGAATCTTTCCAGCCGATCGAGGCAGGGCATGACTTCTTCCGCCGGTGGCGGAACAAACCGGGCGTTTCCAGGGCGCGTTCCCCCGAGCCAATTCTGGCTCATTCGAAATTCTCCCGGCTGCATTCGGCTTCCACGGCCCTTGGAAAGCAGGATTTCATGGATTTCGCGAATCAACCGCAGCGAAATGGGAAACCCGTCGCGGAGACGCTTTACGCCGTATTCCAGCGCCGCGACGTAGTTGGAAACTTCCTGCACGTCGTCGATAGGCACCCCGGGCGCTTCGTCGTTCTCAAACAGAAGAAGATCGGAAAGGGAGGATTGGGTGCCCTCGATCTGAGAGGAGAGAACGGCTTCCTTGCGGACGTAGCTGTAGAGAAACAAGCTCGTCTCTGGCAAAATCGTCGCTATGCCGTCCAGACGCCCGAGTGCGGCACTCGCCGCAGCGAACTGCGTTTCCAGTTCAGTGGACCATACAATCGGCGGCGAAGGCGGCAGAGCTTTCGGAACGAAGGCTTTGGCCTTTTCGCCCACCGTCGAAATCTTCAAGTATTGGCCTTGGATGCCCCGCTTCATCGCTACCAGATTCTATAGCAGCCTCCTTAACAATGCCAATTTTCCGTTAAGGATAGCCCGTTATCCACAACGATATCCGGTCCCTCGTTAAGGTTCGACGACAAAGGGGATTGGCAGCCGAATTAGATTGGCCCTCTAACCAATCACATCACGCGGTGGGAGTGAGGCGCTTCAGCGTCGCGGCATCCAACGCTTTGAAGGAGCGGTAGCCTTCGCCGTGTTCGGGAAGTGAACTCAGGAAACCCTCCGCTTCCGCCGCGCTGGAAAAATCGAGACCAATCAAAGCGCGGCCGATACGTTCGCCGGACTGCCGGTAGTTGAAATAACAAATACTTGCGCGTCCGCGAATCAGTTTGTCCAGAAAGTCGTGCAACGCGCCCGGGCGTTCGTAGAAATCGAGCCGCAGAAACCTGGGAAAAGCCAGCAGATCGGACCGCAGCGGAATGGCGCGAAACGTCACGTCGACGGCACCGGTGACATCCTCCCATTCGTAACCCGCGGCATCGAGGCGCCCGGGCAGAGCGTTCAGCACGGTGGGATCCTCCGCGCTCACCGTGAAAACCGGCCCGGCTTCGTCCGGGTGCTGTTTGCCGTATTGAAAATCGGTGATGTTGATTCCCGCGAAGCACGCGTCGAGCAGCGCGAGCATGGTTCCGGCTCGCTCCGGAATGCGGATGCGCAAAGCGCGCCCCACCGTGCTGGCCGCTCCCTCGGATTGCGCGACGAGTCCCAGTTGCAGAAAATCAATGTTTGCGCCCGAGACAAGGATTACGACACGCTTCCCGGCCAGAGCGGCGCGATTCTTCAGCACGGCCGCCAGGCCCATGGCGCCCGACGGTTCGGAGACACAGCGCAGCGTCTCCCAAAGAATGCGAATGGCGGAGCTGACCTCGGTGTTCGTCACGGTTTCCACGCGATCAAGAATTTGTCGGCAAATCTGAAAGGGCAACGTGCCCGCTTTGCGCACTGCGGTGCCGTCGCAGAAAATATCGACCTCGCGCAGTTCGACTGGCTCGCCCGCTTCGAGGGCCGCTTTCATGGAGGCCTGGCCGACACCTTCCACTCCGATGATCTCGATCTTCGGCCAATACGTTTTCAGCCAATTTGACACCGCCGCGGCCATGCCGCCGCCGCCGATTTGGAGATAGATCGTGTCAAACGGACCGTGGCCGGACAGGACAATTTCGTCCGCGAGGGTTCCCTGCCCGGCCATGACGAGCAGGTCGTCGTACGCGTGCACGTACACTGCGCCGCTCGTTTGTTCGTCCGCGCGGGCCGCGCTGACGGCTTCGTCATAGCTGTCGCCGGTCAGAAGGATCTGCACGGCATCGCCGCCATGCAGGTGGACGGCGTGTTGCTTTACCCGCGGCGTGGAACGCGGCATGTAGATGCGGGCGGGAATGCCGAGCACCCTCGCGGCGAGCGCCACGCCCTGGGCGTGATTTCCGGCGGAGGCCGTGATAACGCCGCGCGCGGCTTCCCCTGGAGTAAGCACTGCCATGCGATTGCAGGCTCCCCGCCACTTGTAGGATTTGACGGGAGAAAGATCCTCGCGCTTGACCCAGATTTCCGGTCCGGGCCCGCCGCCCGGAAGAATGAGCCGTTCCATGGACGTCGGCTGCCCGAACCGGTAAACCCGCTCGCGGGCAAACAGGATTTCCCGCCGTAGTTGACGGTCGAGAGGCAATTTGTCGCGTTCCATGGACGATCGAATGAAACGAAGTGCCGACGCGAGATACAAGTCCGGCTTCGCAGGCAGCAAGCAGACACGCCGCTTTCAAGACAAGAATCCCCTATCCTATCGAATCCAATCAGCGATCGCCTCTGCTCTTCAGCCGCTCGATTCCAGGCGACTTGGAAGCGAGAAGTGAGTCGCTCGTTTCAATCGAAAAAGACTATCTGCTCACCCGCGCTCGAAGGCCGCATCGAACGCCCTGCCGCTCGGGGTAAAGTCGTAGGATCTGATGTTCCTGCACGACTCGGCGGCGCCGTGGAGCCGATCCATGCGAATGTCTTCCCACTCGATCGAGAGCGGCCCGCGATAGCCGATGTCGTTGAGGGCAACGATGATGTCTTCGAATCGAATATCACCGTGCCCGATCGAACGAAAATCCCAATACCGCCGATGATCCCCGAAATCGGTATGGCCGCCAAAGACGCCAACATCGCCATTGCCGTGCCCCCACCAAACGTCCTTCATGTGAGCGTGGTAAATCCGGTCC
Organism: uncultured Verrucomicrobiae bacterium; assembly: GCA_963763735.1. Taxonomy (GTDB): domain Bacteria; phylum Verrucomicrobiota; class Verrucomicrobiia; order Chthoniobacterales; family Terrimicrobiaceae; genus DASTFP01. The sequence continues at coordinate 8,607 of CAVXQK010000010.1, forward strand.
TTGAACTCCCGCAGAAACTTCACGTAGTCGACGCCCTGGTAACCGAGGTGGGAAGGGTCGTAGTTAAATCCGAAGCGCTTGTGATGCTTGACGGCTTCGAGCGCGCGGTGGGCCGAGCCGATATCAAAAGCGATCTCGGTCGGATGCACTTCCAGAGCGAAGTTCACGTTGGAACTCTCGAAGGCTTCCAAGATCGGCAGAAAGCGGCACCCAAAATCATCAAACCCTTTTTGGAGATAATCCTGACCGGTCGGCGGAAATGCATAGCAGGCGTGCCAGATCGATGACCCGGTGAAGCCGTTCACCACGGCGGGAAAGTCCAGATCCTTGTTGGGCTTGGTATCAAGGAACCGGCGGCAGGCTTTGGCGGCGATCTTCATGTTTTCCGCGGCGCGCTGGCGAACGCCTTCCGGGTCGCCGTCGCCCCACACCTGGGCTGGGAGAATTCCCCGGTGCCGTTCGTCGATGTTATCGCAAATCGCCTGACCCACGAGGTGATTGGAAATGGCGAACGCGCTGAGACCGGCATCGGTGAGGATTCGCCAGTGTTCGCGGCAGTAGTCGCTGGATTCCGCCGCCTTGTAGACGTCGAAATGGTCTCCCCAGCAGGCCAGTTCGAGCCCGTCAAATCCCATTTTTTTGGCCAGTGGCGCAAGTTCGGTTAACGAAAGGTCGGCCCATTGGCCGGTAAACAGAGTGACTGGTCTTGGCATAGTAAGAAGTGGTTTGCCCTGCGATTTATCCACATTCCGCCATCCTCGTCCAGACCGCCACTGATCTGGCCGCGGCCATTTTTTCGTTGCCGGCACGATTCTGCGGTTATTCGCGCCAATCCCTCGCTCCAAAGGCGGGTGCTCCTCGGGACAAACGGAACACCTCGCCGGGACATAACAGGGGGTTGCCGCGATCTTTTCCGCGTGGCTCACGACAGACTCTGCATCCTGCCGCTGTGGTCAACCGCAAGACGCAAGCCCGGAGCAATCCCTTCGGCTTCCTTCTTGCGTGGTGCGACGAACAGTTTCTTGATCACGGCGTCCACTGAGAAGGCGCCCGGACCGGAGATGAACACAATCACAGAGGCGAGCAAGAACAGAAACGCTGCGTCGGAAACGAACGCGTCGGGGTCGTTAAACACGTTGAACAGAACCTCCCGGCTGGCCGTAAGATAAGCGACACAAAAGTTGACGATGAGAGGAATGGTGATCAATCGCGACGCAAAACCCGCGACCAGCAGAAGACCGCACACACACTCTGTCAGGCCCGAGAGGTAGACGTTGAACGTCGGGAACGGCACACCCCATTCCTGAAAACGCTCCACCATCGCCGGCACGTCCGACAAGTGCGCACTGCCCGACACGAACATCTGCCAGCCCCAGTAGAGCCGGACAAGAAGCAAAAAGGGCGATTTCAAGGTTGAGGCGCCTGCGATAAGCAGTTCGTAGCCCGCGCGGGCCGGATCGGTGACTTGTTGGGATTTCATAATGCTGTTGGTTTTGTGGTGAGTCGGAAATCCCGCCGGTTCCTTACATTGCGTCCTTCCATGAAAACACCGAACACTGTCTGCCAGCAGGAAACTCAAGCCCTCCTGGTGCGGAGTCGATCACGCACCGGGCTCGTCAGGCCGCTTTTCTCAAGACGCTGAACACCTCTCATCTGAAATCGTTATGCGGTTTGCATGTAATGGGGTGTTCACCCCATCGCGCACTCGGTCGACTTGCCCGATGGTCTGGTATCAAAGTCAACGAGGTCAGCCTCTTAGGGTGACGCGCCTTCTTACGGCAACAGGGGCTACTATGGCAATGGAGGTTACTAAGCTATCGGACCCACAAGTGCGACTGGCGCCCTAATGACTTACTGTTCCCACGACAGTCCCCCCGGCGAGCATAAGTTCCGGCTGCCGCCAGGACATTCAACCTATAAAACAATATGCTCTGGACCGTTCTCGTTGTTCTCGTTGTTCTCTGGGCGCTTGGCTTTGGATTCCATGTAGCGGGAGGACTCATTCACCTGTTACTCGTGATCGCGCTCGTTCTGCTCGTGCTGCAAATGCTTTCAGGGCGCAGAGGCCCGTAAACAGTTCCCTTCACGATCCCCGCCGGCTCCGCCCGTCGGCCATGTTCGATTCGTCACGCCGGTAGATCCACTCGACCGCGATCGCGATGGTGAGAATTGCCACGCCAAAACTGCAACACCCAACCATCCTCCGAAGTGCCAGCAGAGCGCACCGAGCCAGGAGCCGAGTCCTCCCCCCACAAAATAGCACACCATGTAAACCATGTTCAGGCGACTGCGCGCGTTCGGATCAATGCCATAAATGCGAGTCTGATTTGAGACGTGCCCGCTCTGAACCCCGAGATCCATAAGGACAACCCCTATGATCAAGCCGGCGAGGTGTTTGCCAGCAAGAGCCATGAAGGCGAAGGAGAGGAGCGCGACCCAAAGGGCGATTCGAATGGTAAACCGAGGTCCGTGTTTGTGGGCGAGATGCCCGATGCCGGGGGCGCAGAAGGCACCCGCCGCGCCGACGAGGCCAAACATGCCCGCCACCGCAGCGGCGCTCCCATAGTGGTAGGAAGGCGACTGCAGGAAGAAGACGAGTGTCGTCCAGAACGCGCTGAATGCCGCAAGGAAGAGCGCTCCAAGGATCGAAGATTCTCTCAAGGTCGAATGCCGAACGACGAGATCCCAAGTTGAGAGCGGTTGAGCATAGTAAATGTTGGCGACGATCACCCCGACGGTGATCGCCATCAGCCAAACCGTGGAGCGCGGCAACGGTCTGGGCTCGATGTCAACGTCGGGCGGAGATTGATGATGAGAAGATTTGGTCATGACGCTCCCCCTTCCCTTTTGTATCCGGTTCAGTCGAGTTCCAGCTAATAATCTCGAGATATTGGGGTTTGTTATCGACTCCCGGGTGTGCTAAGCTCCATTCCGCCGAGGGGAATATTGATGATCGATTTCAAAAAGCTGGTTGTGGGGAGGCATGAATCCAAAGTTCTGTTCACATGGAACCTTGAAAATGGGGGCGCCATGCTGGGGGCATTTCGCGGTCTTCAAGATGGGATCGAAACGATCCTCGCCAGGGAGGGCCTCAACCCTGCGCTCCGTGCCGTCCTCGAAGAGTTCCGCGCAATTGCCGGGCAGAAAAATTGGGACTTCGCGACCCTCGAGGGTGCCACGGGTTAGGTTCGCACGCGCGAGCCATGCGGCGTGATGCGCCTTCGGTTTCGTTCTCATTCACGACTGGGCTTCCCTTTCGAGCCAGACCGAAGCAGGCGCAATCCATGAAAGATAATTTTGTGACCGGTTGTCGGTGCGGATCCTTCGCCTGGCGAAGGCAAACTCCTTCGCGCGTCGAGTTCGATCGGATGAGGCCTTTCGCGAAAGGCGATGCGCGACGGCCCATTTGCCGGAACGCTTCCAACGGACCCCGAAAAGTACGCCACGGCCAAGAGGGAATCCGGAAGCGATATTTTTTCGAGCCCTGAAGCGTCGTGAAATTTATTCCCTCTGAACGAATTCAAGTGACGACATCTCGCTTTGAGCGCCTGACAGGAGGAGTGGATGAACGTTTCCGTTAAGCGGCTTCCGCATCGGATCGGGCCGGATCCCCGGCGGACGATCGCTCGTTTTTTCAACCCCGGCGGGGACCCGCGCGCCAGGGCGATCATTGAGCGCGTAAGCCGACTGCCAGATTCCGAAGCCTTGGCGCTCATGAGACAAATCGAGGAGCAGTTCGGCAAGAAACATCGGAATCTTCGCGAGATCTTTCTCGAGCACTATCAAGCGGTCCGGGAGTTCATTCCCGCGACGGCGGAAGTGACCCAGGCTCGACAGTTGCTCATAGGCGCCTATTTCACGATGGAATATTCGGTGGAATCTGCCGCGCTGTTCAATCCATCGATGGTCCCGGCGCGAAACCAGAGCGGTTTGCCGGAAGGGAGCACGCGTTTTGCGATGAGTCTGCGCGCGACCGGCGAAGGGCATGTGTCATCCATCGTATTTCTCCGAGGACTGATAGACAGGAACTGCGACATCTTCGTCGATGAGCGCAGCCCGTTCTTGCGTCCCCTGAAGGTCACGATACAGCCGCGCCGGCACGAGGTTTGGCGCCAGACGCTGATTGCAGCGGGCGCATTGAGTAAGCCAGCGTCGAAAATTCTTTCGGGCTTACCCGAGGGTTTCACGGTGGAGGAATTGCGCGCGGCTCTCGAAAAAGCCCAGGCGGGGTTTGAAACTTCCGGCGATTACGAGGAGACCAAGGAGAACCTCCTCGCTGTGGCGCACGGAAACTATGATCTGGAGGTTCCAGAGGACGGCAACTGGACGGAGGTGGTGATTTTTCCTACGTCGCAGAACGAGTCGCGAGGGATTGAAGATGCACGGCTGGTCCGATTCGTCGATGATGATGGTTCGGCGCGCTATTACGCAACCTACACCGCTTACAATGGGTTCCGGATATTTCCTCAACTTTCAGAGCACGATGGCGGCCGGGTATTGAAAGTTCGTACATTGATGGGAAAGGGAGCGCGAAACAAAGGCATGGCGCTCTTTCCGCGCAAGATCGACGGGAAATACACGATGGTTGCCAGGCTCGATGGCGAAAACCTCTTTCTGATGCGGTCCGACGATGTTCGTTTCTGGGAAGACCCGATATTGCTGGAGGTGCCCAAGTATTACTGGGAACTGGTGCAAATCGGCAACTGCGGCTCGCCAATGGAGACAAAGGAAGGCTGGTTGCTGCTGACGCATGGGGTCGGGCCGATGCGGCAGTATTGCATTGGAGCCATGCTGCTGGATCTCGAAGATCCTTCCAGGATTATTGGCCGGACCGAGGAGCCCCTTCTTGTTCCAACCGCGGAGGAGAGTTCAGGCTATGTTCCAAACGTTGTGTATTCGTGCGGGGGAATGATCCACAACGAACTGGTTGTTATTCCCTATGCGATGAGCGATGTGGCGACGAGTTTCGCAACGGTCGAGTTGGAGGCGTTGCTCAAGGCGATGAAAGCACCCCGGCCCTGAACGACGCGGTTGTCAACGATCAATCAAAGTCCGAAAATTACATATGTCCGAGATTCGTCCTGCACCAACTCACCATGAAATCGCTTTATGCGCCTATTGCATTTGGGAGCAGGAAGGGAAGCCGGAAGGACGGGCGTTGAACCATTGGCTGCAAGCGGAATTGCAGCTCGTCGTCGCGTCCATCTGGGACGAAGGGGCGAGCGGTCAAGAGAAGGAAAAACCTCCGAACGGTTAAGGGTGACGGGAGGGCGAGGCTCCCGCCGAGCCGTAGCCATAACGACTCCTTACGTCGCCGCCTGCGATGCTACGGCTCGGCGGGAGCCTCGCCCTCCCCTTATCCTCGATGTCGCCCTTCGGAAATTCTTTTCGGCATTTCGTCTAGCTCCCCCCGGGTTGCGTTGCGCCGGAACGGCCACGATCGTGCTCTCGGCGCGGGACAGGTCTTTGGAGCTTGCGTGCAAGGTGATCGGACCTTCGACGCCCGCTTTGGCACGCAGTACGACGAGCGCAAGGCCGTTGAAGGCGTTGCGCTCCAGGGATTGGAAGGAGGTCTGATCGGCAGGGTTGCCATTGTCGGTGGCGACGATTTCCGCAGGTCCGAAGATCTCGAAATGAAGGGCATTCCTGGCGTTCGGCACAACGAGCCCTGTCTGATCAACAATCGACACCGTGACAAATACCAGATCAGTGCCGTCAGCGGAAATTGTATCGCGATCGGGTTGCATTCGAATCTTCGCGGCCTGCCCAGTGGTCTTTGCCACGCTCTCGGCCCATTTTTGCCCGCTCTTGTAGGCGACGACCTTCAGTTCGCCCGGAGCGTATTTCACGTCGTCCCACCGCAGGCGATATTCGTATTGTCCTCTCCTCTTGCGACCGAGCGACCGGCCGTTGAGGAAGAGTTCGGCCTCGTCACCGGAGGTGTACACATGCACCGGCGTGATCTCGCCGACCCGGTCTGGCCAGTTCCAATGCGGCAGGATGTGCGCCATGGGAAGATCCGGCCGCCAGTGAGCCTGGTAGAGGTAGAACCGGTCTTTCTTGAAGCCGGCAAGGTCGAGGGCGCCAAAATAGGAACTTCTTGAGGGCGGCGGGGTCTTGCCGCTGGCCTCGAGCTCGTGCCTCGTCTTTTCCCGTTCTTTTGGATCGGCGGCGTTCGGCAGTTTAATGGCATTGGAATTATAGGGCGTCGGCTCGCCCAGATAGTCGAATCCCGTCCAGACAAACTCGCCTGAAGAGAACGGGTATTTGTCGTGATTTCTGAATTCAAGGTCGGGAATATTGCCCCAGCGAGGCGCGTAGAGGTCGTAGGAACTCACCTGGAAATTGGCCTTCCCGCCGTCCTTTTGGTCTGCGACAGGAAAAAAATATTCGCCGCGCGAACTGGTCGTGGAGGACGTTTCGCTGCCGATCAAGGGAATGGCCGGCTCGGCCTTGCGAAACTTGCTATATTGTGGCGACAAATAGTTGCAGCCAAACACATCGAAAGAGCGCCGGAAACCTTTGACTGCCGCATGGGCGCTGTTGCTTGCGATCGTGGACGGCCGGGAAGGATCTTCGTTGCGCACGATGCCCGTCAGAAAATCGGCGATCTCGACGCCCCGGTGGGAATCCTGCTCGGTGACTTCATTGCCAAGGCTCCACATCACGACCGAAGGGTGATTGCGATCGCGACGGATCAGAGCTCGCAGGTCGCGATCAGCCCAGTCGTCGAAAAGCAAATTATAGTCGTTGGGTTTTTTGGCCTTCCGCCAGCCATCGAAGGCTTCGTCGATCACCAGGATTCCCATCCGGTCGCAAAGATCCAGCACCTCGGGCGCGGGAGGATTGTGGGCAGTGCGCAACGCATTGGCCCCCATTTCCTTCAAAATCTCCAGCTTGCGCTCCATGGCCCGGGTGTTGAAGGCCATCCCCAACGCGCCGAGGTCATTGTGTTCGCAGACACCCCGAAGCGGCACACGCTCTCCGTTCAGGAAAAAACCCCTCTTTGCATCGAACTTGAATTTTCGGATCCCAAATGTCGTCTCATACGTGTCCAAAATCGTCTTGTTTTCACCCGTGATTTGCGTGACCGCCAGGTAGAGGTTGGGCTGGCGAGTGCTCCATAGCGCCGGAGATGTCAGAGGGATCGTTTGCGAAAGGCTGTGGGTCTGGCCGGAGGCGATGGTGGCGTAAGTAGCCGCCGATCTGGCATCGGCGACCCGCGCAGTAACGCCGTCCTGCGAAACAAGCCGGTAGAGCTCCGTGCGAACCTGGACATTTTGATCGGCCGAGGTGTGGTTCTCGATATCCGTCTTGATCTTCACGGTGGCGGAGGCCCTGCTGACTTTGGGCGTGCTAATGAAGGCGCCCCATTGGCCCACATGAAGGGGCGAAGTCTTCACCAGCCACACATTTCGGTAGATGCCACCTCCCGGATACCAGCGCGATGACTCGTCGGGATTATCGAGCCTGATGGCCAGGACGTTGTCGCCGCCAACGTTGAGGTAGGGGGTCAGGTCAAGTCGGAAGGACGTATAGCCATAGGGCCAGCCCCCGACGAACCGGCCGTTGCACCACACTGCCGCGTAGGACATCGCCCCATCGATATCGAGGTAGAACTGCCGCCCGCGGTCCTCGGCGGGAATATGCAGGTGTCTCCGATACCAAGCTGTCCCGAACCACGGAAGCTTGGCTGTCTCGCCGGCCAAATACGGATCGAATGAACCTTCAACGCCCCAGTCGTGAGGCAGGTTCAAATGACGCCACTCGCTGTCATCGAAACCGGGTTGCGTATACGTGATCTCCCGCCCCAGATCGACGGGAATTCCAGGTCTGGCTCCGATCTTAAAATCCGTAGCGGAAGCCAGCATGCCTTTCTTGAGCTTCGCGTAGCTCAATTGATCCCCGGCGCCGGCGGGATCGCCTTTTCGAAACCGCCATCCCACGTTGATCGAGATGCGCTCGCGCGGCGCCGCCATTTCGGCCGCCTTTATGACTTCGGTGTGCCCGAAGGCAAAGAGCATAGAAAACAACAGGGTGAGGCGAATGCTGACGATGAATATCTCCGGGTGCTTCATGCCGCGATTACGTTCCAAAGCGGGTCGAATGCAGTCGGCGAATTCACGACCGCTGCCGTTCTGAAGAACGGCAGAGTCCGGATGCCACCTAGATTCTCCGTTCCTCTGATAGTTCCTGAGAAATAGGGTATCGAGCCTCGGAGTTCTTCACTTTCTATCCTTTTGCTGCAAAGGCGAACTGGCGAGCAACGCGCCGAACGAACTCTTCTTTTCCGACAGGAGAGTTTCAACGAATACGCCGACGACGAGACCCCAAACGAGATGAACCGCCAGCATCAGGGCATTTCGTGAGGGCGGGTGCTTCGTGGCCGGCTCGAGAATGTCCACCGCCGGAAGGAGTCCGAAATAGCTCACGAGCCAAACCGCCGCCCCAAAGATCGGACCCTTCACCAGCGCGCCGGCAGGAATTTTTGTCTCGGCGAGCGAGTAGATCGCAGCCGCCATCGCCCCGTATCCGAAATGATTGATCAGAGTCAATGCCGCGCGGGCGTCGGGGTCGAGTTTCTTGTGCACGCCCGCCTTTTCGGCGAGATGCACGGTGATTTCGCGGGGCGGCAGTGAATAGCGGTGCCTCGTGGGCAGCAGGCGGTGCAGCAAGATCATGCCAATCGTCATTGGGCCCGTTGCACTCAGACCTCCGAGAGCGCCGACCAATAGCCGCAAAAATATTTTCATTCTTACTCGTACCGCTTCATGGTCGTCCTCGCAAACTTTGTCATCATCGATCGCGAGCGCCACTTGGCAAAGGCAGCTATCTCTTCTTTGAGGGAAGCTTTTTGCGCTTGGTCTTGGCGAGATCACGAAGTTGCTTTTGGGACATCGAATCAGCCATTTGCTTTGAGGCTCCCTTCAGACTGGATTTCTTCTGTTCACCGCGTTTTGCCGCGAGCGCGGCACCCGCGGCCATTTGCTGCTTCTTTGATCTGGCTGGCATAGATTTTGATCGCTTCCCGCGGTGAGGTTGGATGCCTTCCGGGGTTGAAGGAGAAGCGACCTACACGGCGAAACGAAGCTCACAAGCGGCCTAAGCCCCTACCGGAGGGCTGGTTTCACCAAAACGCCGCCGAGCAATCGTGCCATACTGGGATCCATCGGCCATCGACGGCAATGTCCTCGCTGATCACCGCCCGGCCGGAGTAAATCGCCGCGCCGCAGGCGCCACTCGCGAGTTCTTCAGGGGGCGCATTTCTTCAGGGCTTCGCTAAACGTCGCGGGAATGTCCGGGGCAATCGAGCGCGGAATGGTCCGGCGATCGGCGGGAGTGAAAAGCAGGCAGACGCGAGTCCGCGGGCCGAGTTTGCAGATCGCTGTGCAGAGCGCGGCGAGGCATTCCTCCAAGGGCCGGCCTGCGGCGATCTGCTCGAGCAGTTCATGCTGTTCGAGCAGCAGCATCTCCACCCGCTTGCGGTCGGTGATGTCCACAATGGCGGCTACCAGGCCCACGACCTTGCCCTCCGCGTTTCGTTCGGGCGCATACGCGCCGTGCATGTAATGCACCCCGAACCCGTCGCAGGGTATACTCATTTCGAACTCGACTGCCTCGCCAGCGAGAGCGCGCTCCACATGTCCGCGAAAGCTTTCGTAGGCGGCTTCGCCCACGACTTCTGCAATCCGCCGGCCGATCACCTGCTCGCGCCGCAAACCGAATCGCGCGGCGTAGGGCGCATTCGCGAATTTGTAGCGATGATCACGGTCGCAGTGCGCGATCAGGACGGGCGCGGTATCGGCAATGGGGCGCAGCTGAGCTTCGCTCTGCCGCAGGGCTTCGTCGGCTTGCTTCCGCTCGGCCCGCACCTTCGCGAGCGTGAGGGTGCCGCACGTCAGCGTTGTCGTCGGCGAGGAGGATGCGAGGGCGCGAAGAAGCCGCCGGAAGAGACGCGGAAATCGCAAGGGACGGCAACCCCACGCTCTTTCCACCATCGTCCGGCAGCCAGCGGAGCGCCTCGGCGACGAACGCCGTCGCACCGCGCGAGGTGGCGTTTGGGCCGGCGCAGAGGCGCATTGCTCCGCAAGTGCGCGACGCCGCGAGGAAGCGTAATGATGAAGGCGCTGCCGAGTCCTAATTCACTCTCCACCCGTACCCTGCCGCCGTGCAACTTCACCAACTCATGCACCAAGGCAAGACCGATGCCGCTGCCTTCGTGTGTGCGTCCCTGTGTACCTCCACGCGATAGAAGCGCTCAAAAATACGCGGCTTCGCTTCGTTCGGAATGCCGGTGCCCGTGTCGCGCCAGCAATTTCCAGCGGCATCGCCACGCGCGCGGTCACCATCACGCGGACCTCACCGCGCAGCGTGAATTTAAAAGCATCCGAGGGCAGCGCGTTTTGACGGCTCTAAAGAGTTCTTCCTCGGTATCTATCGACGCGAGCCTCCGCCCGCCAATGGCGCGTTCCGTTTCCTCCGTCACGACGCAAAGCATTCCTCCGATCGAAGTTGTCGTTAGGCACCGGGCTGTACGAGAAAGTATGGCAGGGTTTTCCGCATAGCCGCGCGTTCGAGGAAAAGGCTGTCCTTCGGTGTTCCCCAAGGACATTCTCGCAACCAATCGCCCACCTGGCCGGAACAAAGATTCCAACGGCCGTCCCAGGCGATCCTTTCTTCCGGAGCAATCCTCGGCGCACGGACCGCGGGCTCGAAGATTCCTCCCGAGGTGATCGGGCAGGTTTTTCTCGCGTCAGTTCTGCCAAGGTCGTTCCGACGATAGCCATCCCTGTTCGCGATCGAAAATCTGCTCTGCACGCGGGGAGCCACTCGAGATATTTTCGGGTGACGCCGAATGCCGTGGATTACCTTACAAAGCCGATTAATCCCGCGGTGCTGCGTTCCAATGTCAACGTGTTTGTCGATCTTTTTCGCAAGACGCGGGCCCTTGCCGCCCTCAATGCGAAGCTTGAAACCCAGAAGCCATCCTGCAGCTTCGACGTCTGTTTATCGAGTTCCTCCCGAAACGCCTCGCTTTCCACATATCGGGTCAATCGCGGATTGATGATTGCCGCTGCCATGATGGCGAGCACGGCACCACCCGTCAGGACAACCAACCATAAACGCCAGCGCAGCAAGGCCATAATCTCCAACTATACGTTCTGACGGTGCTCTGCGAGTGCCTCGAGCATCCATGGAAGAACCGGCATAGAGCGAAGAGGCCGACATCACCCTGCGAATCGTGGAGTGTCACGAGGACCCTTCGATGGGCCAATTGGCGAAAAAAGCCTTCTTCTCCAGCGATTTGAGCCGACCGCGCGCGAAGCCGACTTGCGAATCGGAGTCGGCGATGAAGAGAAAACGGAAGATCCGATACGCGATCGTTGCGAAACTGAGGATCGGGTATCGGCTGCATTTCACAGATTCGCGCTTCAAGCCGGAGGCCGAAGCGGCCAACGCGGCCAAAGACCGGTTCCTGGCCATGCTTTCCCACGAACTCCGCACCCCGCTGACCCCTATCGTTTACGCGGTGGCGCTGCTGGAAAAGGAACGAGATTGTCCACCGCACATTCGGGAAGCGGCCGCGACCATCCGCCGCAATGTGGAAGTCAAAGCGCGATTAATCGATGACCTTCTCGATTTGGCGCGTGTCCGCAGCAGCAAGCTGACGCTGCGCAAGGAACCTGTCGATGCGCACGAAATTCTGCGCAATGCAATAGCCATTTGCCTTGCGGACAGCGGACAGCGCAGGGACAGACTTGTCGATCAGATCCAAGCGCAAAATACCCGGATCGAGGCGGATCCCGCGCGCCTGCGCCAGATTTTCTGGAACCTGCTGAGCAATGCCGTGAAGTTCACCCCCGGTGAAGGGAAGATCATCGTCCGGACTGAGAATTCCGACGGCTGCTGCGCGTGGAAGTGAACGACACCGGCGCCGGAATCGAACCTCACAAGCTGAGCCGCATTTTTGATCCCTTCGAGCAGGCGACACGGAATTCATCTGCCGGTCTAGGCCTCGGCCTTGCCATCTGCAAGGCGCTGGTCGGGCTCCACGGCGGAACAATCGAAGCTCACAGCCCGGGATTGGGCGCCGGAGCCTCTTTCGTCGTCAAGTTACCTTGTGTCAGGGCACATTCGTGACGGGCCGAGATGCGCGACGGACCTTGTGATTCGCCCGCAGGACCCCTGGCTCGTTACAATCTTCCCTGCCTCGGATATTTTAGCCTAGAAATTTCTTCTCGGCATTTTGCCATGCCTGGGGTCGAGTTAGCGATACCAGGTTACAAGAGCGAACTTGTCGGCGGTTGCCTCGATTTCCCGCGCCTTCGCGCGGCTGGAGCAGTACACGTCCACCACCAGCGCGTTTCGTTCATCCGGCGTCCGACCCGCTGCGCGGGCTGCCCGCCTTGCCACGACCGCCGAGCCCGTATCGACGGCAACGTATTTCCCCATCCCGGGTATTTTCACCATGCTGCCATAGGGTATGATCTGCGGGTCGACCGCACAATGGCCGTCGCGCAGCCGGACGCCACTGGAACTCAAGCGGCGCCGGGTGTAATGGTCGCCGCCTTCCCCGGGCCAGTAAACTGTCACGCGGGCAAGGCGCGTTTCGCTCTTGAGCGCAGCGTCGAGCTTCTCACCGCGATCGTCATCGCCTAATGAGCCGTCAGAGCGGTTACCTGACAACTTGAACTCCCCTTTCGAGATTGTCGCGATCGGCGAAATGTCCCCGGCTGAAGCCGGCAGAACATAAGCGGAGTCCCAAAGAGAGTTGCTATCTTCGATAGCGGTCGAAACCTTGCATTCGAGGGTCGCCAGGCTAAAGGAATCCCAGTCCACGGGAACGGCGCCGGCGACGGGGAAGGAAGCCTCCGCGTTGCTTTGCTGGCCGACTCCGCTGGAACAGAGGGCGAGAGTACAAACCGTCAGAAGAACGAGGGACTTGAATGACGAGGTAAGGGAAGCCCGGCTTGGCAGATTGTTCGGCTTGTAATTCATGGAGTTCTTGCTCCGTAGCCGACGCGCGGGACAGCTCCCCCGTATCGACGGCAGTTCTGTTGCCACAACTCCAGAGGGATCAGATTGTGGATCGTTCAGTCAGATCCGCCTTTGCTTCGAGGAGACCTCGTTCCCGCTGGAAAGATTGTGAGTTCAACCAAGAGTTCGAACCCGCGCCCGATCGTTGCTGTCAGAAAATCACCCACGAATGCATCGGGATTTCCCCGTCGCTTGCACAGCGATTCTCATCTGAAAAGGATAGCCGGTCTCCCCCATGAATTGCCTATCGGGGCGTGGAAAAAGCCATGCGGACGGCGTTCGGCAGACGAATCGATGGTTGTGACTGAGCAGCAAAAGCAGGAAATCCGCGCCAATCTGGCAGAGACGCTTCACGAACAACTGGGTCAGCATCTGGCTGGCACCGTCCTGGCGGCTGGAGCTCTCTCTGCACATCTTGCAAGGCGTCATGCCCCGGAGGCAAGGGAGGCCGCATACCTCCTTGAAATGCTCAAGAAGGCAAACGAAGAAGTCAACCGACTCATCGTCATTCTGGATGCCGGCAAACTGCGCTAGTTGAGCATGCAATCACGTGCGTGGAATCGTCCGGATCTATAGTTCGTGTCTGCTTTGAGCTTTGAACCGTGTCGGGCAGCGCAATCCTTCAAGGCTGGTTCTCCCCTCGCCTCAGCGATGCTTCGCAACGCTTCCCAAACGAAAACGCTTCTCGTTGTGTTCTGAGACAACCGTCGGGCGCCGCGCTGCGAACACAATGGTGTGATGAACAAACACTCTTTGAACAAAATCTTCCTCACAGGGGTCTTTACCGCAGCACTGACAGCGACAGGCTTTGCACAAGAAAATTCAAAGGAAAAAGAGCTCAAACTCAAGGAGGCCGAGCTCCGGAAGAAAGAAGATGATCTCGATCGCCAGCGTCGCGAACTCGAAGACGCGCGCAAGCAACTCCAACTCGAGGAGACTGCGCAAAACGTCACGATACGGCTTGAAGGCGACGTTCTTTTCGACAGCGGCGAGGCGCAACTCCGTCCGGAGGCCCAATCGGCGCTGGAAAAGGTCGCCGTCGTGCTCGCTCAATTTCCGGGCGCCAAGGTGGAGATCGACGGGCACACTGATTCGAAGGGCGCACCCGCCATGAATCTCGATCTTTCGGAAAAGCGCGCCGTTGCGGTGTCAGCCTTTCTCAAGAAGCGAGCCGAACTGGCCGGAATTAACTTCAGCACGCACGGTCTCGGCGAAACCAAGCCGATCGCCTCGAACGACACCGAGGAAGGCCGCCAGCAAAACCGCCGCGTCGAGCTCGTGGTCGAAAAGGCATCGAGGGACTTGTGGTAGTCCTCGAGAATTTCGGCGGATGACTGAATGATGCCCAGCGGTGTGCGCAACTCATGCTCAGCCCGAACCACCGTACGAACGCATCGTTCGCCTCGATGAATTTCTTATCGCTCAACCGCAAAATCGTTATGTTGCCCGGGCTGGCGTGAAACGCCTTGCTGAAGCGCTCCTCTCTCTCCCGCAGGAGATGTTCCGAGTGCGCGCGACTTGATTCTTCCAGCGCCAGCGAAACCATCGCCGCGAGCGCCGACACAAAGTCGATTTCCTCCGCCGACCAGTCGCGCGGCGCGCCAATATGTTCGTGACAAAGGACGCCGACAACCTCGCCGCGCACCCAAACGGGCGCGTCGAGCATGGAAGAAACTCCCAGCGGCCTCAGGTAACCTTCGGCCAGGTCCCTCGTCGCCGGGTGCGTCAATGCGCGATCAGCAACAACAGGTCGCTTGGCGGCAACCGCCTCAAAATAAGCGGGACAATCAGCGAAGGCGACCCGGGTTCCTTTGAACTGCTCATCACAGATTCCCGCGTCGCGCAAATGAAGGACGTGGCACACGATGGCGGAATCATTTTCCTGCAGCGACCAAAAGCCCACGCGCGCCACCTCAAGCGTCGCCGCCGACAGCGAGCAGATCTTTTGGAAGCGCCTTTTCGAGATTCGATTTGTCGGGAGTGCGCGAGTTCGAGCAGCACGTCGCGGTGTATCTGCACTTGCTCACCATGCTTGCGCACTTTCTCTTCCGCGCGCTTGAGTTGATCGTTCGATCGCACGAGTTCGGCCGTGCGCTCGGCCACATCATGAGGGTGAATATCAAAGTCGGTTTTCCCGCGGATTTGGTCACGCTGAACCGAAATCGACGTTCCTATTCGCGGTTGACCAAAATATAGCGAAGGTCGCGCAATCCGCGGTAAAAGCTGTTTTATCGCCGCGGTGGCTTTGGCCCGGCCACCCGGTCGGGCGGCGGCAACTCGTCGCCCTTGAGTTTCTCGACCTTTGGCGGTCGTCGCTTTCCCGCGGGGCCGAGTTTGGAGCCGGGAGAAATCGGGACCACTGAGTTTTTGCGTTTCACCTCACTGGATCGCATCAGGCGTCCACCGCGCGTGCATCGATTCCTCGACCTCCCAGCGTTGCGCCGGAGGCGAGCTTGACCGGAGCCCGGCACCTCGCCGGGCGCGCGTTACTTGAACCAAGCAAGAGCCTGCCCTTGATGCGCCAAGGTCCTCACAAAATCTCGTTCGCGCTCTCCCGCCGTTCATCGGGCAACACGGCCGGCTTAAAGCCCTGGTAAGACAATCGTGCTCCGTGAGTAAACGTTAGATAACCCCAGGCCCAATGAAAGAAGATTACGATCTTGTTGCGCAACTCCACGATGAAAAGCAGGTGGATCAACAGCCAGCTGAGCCAGGCCAGAAATCCGCTCAGTTTCACCACTTTGAGATCCGCCACGGCTTTGTTGCGTCCGATTGTGGCCATGCTTCCCTTGTCCTTGTAGGTAAACGTCTTGGTGGGCTGGCCCGCCGCCAATGCCAGCACGTTGCGCGCCGCAGTCAAGCCCGACTGCATCGCAAAGGGCGCAATGCCCGGCAACGGCTTGCCGCCTTGGTGCGAAAAATTGGCGACGTCCCCGATCACAAAGACTTCCGGGTGGCCTGGCACGCTCAGGTCTTTCTCTACCACCGCCCTGCCCTGTCGGTCCACTTCGCACCCCAGCTGCTTGGCCAGCGGCGAGGCGGCGTTGCCCGCCGCCCAGATCACCGTGCGGGCGCGAATAAGCTCGCTTTCCAGCTGCACGCCTTCAGGAGTGACCGCCAAAACCTTGGTGCCCACCCTGACGTCGATGTCCAGTTGCTGCAACTGCCGGATGGCCGATGCCGCCAGCTCGTCGTCAAACATCGGCAACACCTTGGGTGCAGCATCCAAAAGCACCACCCGGGCGTGATCGTTCTGAATGGCTCGGAAGTCCCGCACAATCGTGCGCTTGGCCAGTTCCGATATCGAGCCCGCCATCTCCACTCCGGTTGGGCCGGCTCCGATCACCACGAACGTAAGGGCCGACTTTCGGATTTCCGGGTCGGTGGTAGTTTCGGCGATTTCGAAGGCGTTGAGGATCCTCCGTCGCAACTCCAGGGCGTCCGAGAGGGTTTTCAAGCCCGGCGCGTGAGCCTCCCACTTGTCGTTGCCAAAGTACGAGTGACGCGCCCCGCTGGCCACAATGAGGTAGTCGTAGGGGTATTCATTGTGCGTGGTACGCACCACTTTGGCCGCCGGATCAATGACCTCCACGTTGCCCATGACCACGCGCACGTTTTGAGCTTCCTTCAAAATCGCCCGGATGGGTTGGGCAATGTCGGCCGGCGAGAGCATGGCCGTGGCCACCTGGTAGAGCAAAGGCTGAAACAGGTGATGGTTAGTCCGGTCGATGAGCGTCACCTCCACGGGCTGATCGGTCAGAATCCTGGCGGCATACAGCCCGCCGAAACCCCCGCCGATAATGACAACCCGGGGCAAGACTTTCTTGGAAGTTATCGTGGTATCCATAAAGTTTTGTCGCGCGGTGGGGCTAGACCACCTCGTCCTAAAGCCTTGGATAGCTTGGCCATCTTTGTCCTGCAAGCATGTTTCAGGCTGACAACGAGATTGGAGGTATCGCTAGACTCGATCGGGTTTACGAGGTTCCTTCGGGCGAAGGATTGAGGTCTTCAAAGGCGGTTTGAGCGAACCGTTGACTCTCGAAAAGCGCGAGGCCCGGATTTTCAAATTTGGCTGATATCTTAGCGCGCGCCTAATAAAAGGGATGAGAGTCTCGACGTCATTGGGACACGAATGCCAGGGCAAAGTCACCCGGCCCTCGTCGTACGAGTACCCATCAAGCGAGAATCGTTGGCGCCGATTGGCATTTGGCAGATGGTGAAATTGGCGCCGACGCCGGGGGCGAAGAGCTCTTGGAAAATGGCATCTTTGTCCTGGCTGTCGAGAGCACCCAAGGAAGCCCGCCCGAAGCATGGGCTGCGAGACGTTAGAACCCCAAGCATGGCGCCTGTCGGATTCGATGACGCCGGCCCCCTCCTTTGCATGGAGGTTTGGGTGAATAGCGGAATTTCGATCGCAGGCGCGCGGTTAGTCGACTTATGGAATTCGACCATCCCGCTTGTTCCGGCCACGCGTATCGTACTTTTCAAGGTTCGTTTCCGCAGGGGTCGGTGGCGGCTCTTTTGTGGCGCATCCGACAACCAACAGAAAGAACAACAGGGCGAGGACAAAAGAGGGAAGGTTCATGCGGAAAAACTCTACAACAGCGATCACCGCCTTGAAAAGAAAGCCCGCCCGGGCCTTGACAGCTAAAGTCCTGGAACCTTCAGCCAAAAAGAGCGAGAGGCCGTCTCGAAAGGATTCACGTATGAAGGCTACGTCACGCGGCAACCGCGTCCCTTCGCAGCTTCCCCTCGATTCGCGCAATGCCCGGCCCGGCATCAGCGTCTATCGCGAAGACGAAGAGAACGTTGAGTTCCCCACGGACGGAGGCGCGTTGCCAATATAACCGATGCGACCAGCTTCACGCGCCGCTCGCTGTTGACGTTCCTTCTGGGCACGCCATTGACTCTCGGAGACCGATGGCTTGGTGGCGCAGCCGAGTGCCAACATAAAGATCACCGCCACGCCGGCGAATCTTGTAAAGCGAGAACTCATTGGAGACGGTAGAGCCTGCGCGCTCAGCGCGCAAAGAAAACAACTCCGGTTTCATCCTGCAATCTACCCGTGATCGCCCTCTTCACGGTTTTGCCCACGAAAGCTTCCCCCTCGGTTCCCACTCAGCCAGGCAGTATCCGAATCAGCGAGAAGTCCCTTCCAGGCCGTCGTTTCCGTTTATTCAGCCGGCGCTCCCCGGATCTGGAACGCGTGTCCTTCACGATTGGTTCGCGCATCCGTCCGCAACCCCCGAAGCGGTCGCTCAGGAGGACCTCCCAGGTTGCTCTGTCGCCCAGCTTTTCTCGCGAATCGCGGCGAGCTTGATTCAATTGGCTGCTCGCAATACTCGCCCTGTTACAGATGCGTCCCGGGCGGCTTGGCACCTGGCTTGTTGATGCTCTCGAGGTAAGCAACAACGGCGGCAGCGTCCTGGGCGTCGAATTTCTTGGAGAAAGATGGCATCTCGCCTTTTATGCCGCTCTGGATAACGAGAGTCATGTGCGCACTGCTAATTTGGAGGTTCAGGAGACACGGTGCGTCCTCACCCCCGTCTGCATCCCGACCATGGCATTGAGCGCAGCTTCGCAAGAACAATCCCCGTCCCTTGGCAGCCAAATCCTCAGGCGCGAACGGCTTGCTCCCGGATTCCTTCTCCCTTTCGCGGTGATCCCGATAGATTTCGCCGGCAGTGAATGTCACTACCAGAATGACCACCGACGTGATGACGGATGCCATGGCACCTTTGATTTCGAGAGGGGTTATCATGGTACACCCGACCCGCTGAGGAGTATTTCTCCCCAAAATACCCTGCTGCAGCAACGAGCCCGGAAGCCAGTAACATGAAAATCAGATACAGGCACCGGCCGACCCGCGACATTTCATCTCACTACAAGCCTCCACACGGCCAAAGCCAATAAAAGGCCGAACGCCGGCCAGACGAATCGGTGATGCCAGCCCAGATAACCTCGGCCCCACAAATCGCCTCTGGAAAGAGCGACGCCAGAGACCACGGCGCCCAAAGACCCCAGGGCGGCAACGGCCAGGCCGCAGAAGCTTGCTGACCGCAACCCTCGGGCGAACCGCAGCTTCCTAAACGTGACGGAGACCAAATCACAAAGCGTCGCAAACAGCAGCAGGGCAATAGGAAAATGCGTCGTTGCACCGTGAAGCTTATCCCAGGGAATCATCGGTAGCCGTTCGCTTACTCGAGCGTAGAGTCCACCACGGCGAGGTTGGTATTCGTTTCGGCATAGGTAACGCTTGTCAACCCGAGCAGCTTCTTGCGTTGAGTGGCTTCGACAACCACGGGCATCGATTTGGGCACTGAACCCGGTGCTGGTAACGGGAAGGCCGTACTTCTTGCTGTGTGGAAGGTAATACTACCCTCGACCTTCTGCATGACTTGGTGAATGTGCCCGTTTAAAACGGTGACTGAACCGAAACGCCTCATAAACGAGAGCGCTCGCTCCGCGTCGTCGGTTCCCCAGCCCCACTGAGGGTAGACGGCCCATAGTGGAATATGCGCAAACACAACGATGGGTGTGCTGCCGGAGAGACCTTTCACGTCTTTTTCAAGCCAGTCGAGTTGTTCCTGCCCAAGAATACCCAGGCCGCCCTCTGGAATATTGGCAACATTCACTAACCCGATAAAAGTGCACCCCTTTTTGATCGAAGCTGTACCATCCCGCCCCTGCGGGTGACCTTTCCAAATCTTTCCCGATATTGCACGCCGTTGTCGTACATGTCGTGCTCGCCGGGGACAGAGTATACATCTTTGGTTCCACACTCCTTAAGGAGTTGCGCAAGCGTGTCGAACTCTTCCGGCTCGGTACGATGAGTGAGATCACCCGTGTGGAGCAGGAACTCGGGTCGTTTAGGTAATGCGTTGATGCGCCTGATCGCCTCCCGGGTGGTTCCAACGACGTCGGTGTTTGCCGGTTTATTGAATCCGATGTGACTGTCGATAATCTGGACAAAGTTCAGTTCCGCCGTGGCTATTGCATTTCGACTATTTGCCTCCGCGCCCAACGCCGTGGACGTCAACAATCCTCCGTTAATTGACCAGATGACGCCGGTCCCAGCCCAGGCCATGCATTTGAGGAGTCCCCGCCGGTCAATGCCATCGTGGTTCGTATCGGTTTCGACGAAGTCTGACATAATGATTCGTGTCTTGATTGGAGCTGCGGTCGGACGCACCCATTTGTTTGCTTTTGAGTCGGTCGAAGATGGTTTTGGCAATGAGTGTTTCGCATTCTCCAGACCCTATACCGCCTTGATTGGGCGAATATTCCCGTTGGGGCACCGCACCGCGTGCGAGAAGCCTCGTTTCGTGCCAGAGGTCTTCGCAAGACACAACGTATCCAGAATCAGATCGTTTGCGTCCGACCAGTCTGGATGGGAGGATGTCGGCCGGGCCTCGAAGCAGATCACCCGCCCTGCGGGTCGGCGAAGAAATAGCGAATCACCCGGATGCTCGGGGCAGAGTATGATGACTCTTCTGCCTCTTCATTCTCACAAGCGCGGAGGGACTCTACAGATCGGATCTATTTTCTGCTAACCGCTCCCATTGTGCGCGTGCTTGGAATGTATTGTAAAAATCGGTCAACTACTTGCTCGGCTCGCACGTTTTCGAAGGCTATGACAAGGTGTTCAAATCTCGCGCGAAGGCAAATCGTTCGACGGCCCTCTCCAAGTATCGCGTGTTGCCGAAGATCCCCACGATGGTCTGGTCGGACAAACAACCGTTCCGCGAAGAGTCTGCCGACGGCGAGAATGAGGGATTTGATCATGTCTTTCATTCCGCTGTTTTCAGGCGCGAACGCCAGTCCCACTGATCGTCGACCCCGCATAAGCCTTGTGATTTGCAAAAGAGAACACTTTGTCTGCGAGAGAACACGACATCCCGTCCGTCTCTTAGCCGAAAGATGAGGCGTTCATCCTCGAGAGGTCGTGGTTGTTTCACCACATGGCTGAGGTTGACAATACAACTCCTGTTCGCGCGAAAGAAGATGGCGTGGTCCAACCTGCGCTCGCAGTGCCCGAGCGCGCGGCGAATGAGAAGCTTGCCGCTGGCAAAATGGACGAGGGTGAGATTCTGGTGCGCCTCGAGAAGAGAAATGTCCTGGATTTCCACGATCCAACATTTGGTATCGTCAGTCAGAAGAACGAAATCGTCCCGATGCAGTATATCGATAGTGAGATCGTTCACGAGGCGGTGGAGGATCTGGTCTTTGTCAAACTTGGATTCGAGCTCGACGTGTCAGCGAAGGTGCGACCTGAGAAGCCAAAACCGGGCAGATGCATGAATCTCTGCGTTGAAATAAAGTGGCGCACGATCGGTTCCGAGTCTCCAAAGTGCAGGTTCCATGCGGTATTAAATACTCGCGTCTCGTCGACGGTCATTCGCATGTCCTGGCGAAGATGTTCAGCCCACGTAGATACCAGGTATTCCAGGTGGAACAATCCGGGCTGATCCAAGCTTTCGTCGAGCCCGCACTGGAACGCGCCGTTCCGCCGACACGTAGCCTGAACTTCTTGCATCAAAATTCGAAACTGCTCTCGATGCTCGCTAGCGATGGCATATTCGATCGTTACTCTGATGGGGCCGGCGTCGTCTTCAGGGACGACCGAGAAATTGTGCAGGTGATTGAGCGGCGCCGCTTCAACGCTGGCTTCGGTCGCGAAGTCAATTGAATATTGATGCCCGAGCGCCAATCCGGCGAGAGCAACAGCAGCCCCGGCAGCAAATGTCAGTTCGAGACCTGCATGTGCCACTCCCGTCCCCCATACGATTGCACCAACCGCCATGGTGCCTTGCCCTAGCACGATCTGGAACGAGTTCATTCGTCCCCGCACCCACCCGGGCATCACGCGCTGTCCAGCCACCCAAAGCTCCGATCCCGCCATCGCCCAAGCCACGCCGGCCAGTGCCGCGCATATTATTAAAGCATGCACTTGGCGGATGAACGCCAGCGCGAGCAGCACGACGGCCACTATCACCATGGCAATCGAAGTGATTGCATTCGCCGAGCACCGCCGCCTGAGATAGGGCAGGACCAACACCGCTCCTGCCAATGAGCCGACACCCACGCTCGTAAAAACAAGGCCGAGCTGGGCAGCGGAACAGTTCCAATTCTCTCAGCGCGATCACTGGCAAGAGCGCTGGGACGATCGAGATAACAAGAGCAAAGAGGATGTCCCGGAAAAGGATGATTTTCATGCGCTGAGAATTTCGGGCGTACCGCAACGAACTGATGAACGATTCTGTGAAGTTCTCGCGCAGCCCGATCGAGCGCATCTGGCGGGGTCTCCCCAGCAATATCGCAAGAGCGACCATCACGAACGCCAGCGCATTAAACGCAATAAGCAGGGGTGCGCCAAGATGCGGCAACAGGAAACCGGCAAGAGCAGGACCCACGATCGTGGAGACGTTCAATTGCACTCCTCCCAGCGTGACAGCGGAGGACAGCTCATCTTTACTAACGATGTCCGGGACAATCGCTCCCCAAACCGGGGCGCCCAGCGCAAGCCCAATCCCGAGCGCGAAGATGCAAGCAAGCAAAGAGTTGGCATTGACCACTTGTGTCCGTGCGCCAAGGGCAAGGAGCGCGGCACATGCTCCCTGCCATAGAACGGCACTCGCAATCACCAAGCGCCGGTCCCCGATGTCAGCAAGCACGCCAGCCGGCAGCGTGAAGAGAAAAAACGGTGCGGAGGCCGCAGTTGCCATCAGGGAGAGGGAAAACGACGAAGCGCCGAGATCATGCATCAACCAGGTCGCAGCCATGTCCTGTGCCGAGACGGCCGTGCCCGACAATACGCTCGCCAGAAACAAGCGGCAAAAAACTGGATTTCGAAGCGCCAACCAAGTTGAGGTTGATTTCATCTCATGGCGAGCGATGTGAACGGAGATGGTCGCTCTTGTTGACCGCATCAAAAATTGCGATCTTCATATGGAAAGGTGTGGTCGTCGGCCATGGGACGAGCTTCGGCGCGGCTTGACGCCCGGCTTGCGGAGAAAAATTGCGCAGATGGCACGTTTCAGTATTCACTGTGGTCCAAAGCCCGCCGATGACGCTCCCGCCTATCGCGGCAAGCAATTTCTCGATTGTGGAAGTTTCGGGCGCCTACGTGAACAAGCCGCCCGCCGCTTCCATGAGCCGCCCGCTCCTATCCACAATCAGAGAACGAATCATCTTATGATTTTTCAGGTTGGCGTTGATGAGCTACGTGTGTTCCATGTCATCCTAGCCCGTCCACAGCGCCAAACAATAGGAGGGCTTCCGCGACGCACTTAGTCAACCTTCTCGACTCGAATAGGATAATGTCCTAGGAGACCGCTGGAGCGCCGGCTCGCCCAGTCCGGTGCGACAGTCCGGGGCACAAATGCCTGTTAGCTGCTGACCGCCTCCGGAGGTTCCGCCGCTCCTGTCCGCAGACGAGACTGGCGAACACCATTCTTCACAGCTTCGGGAGACGGTCGAAATCTCCAGCAACTCTTGCGCTTCCGAGTCGAAGAAGGCGACTCGGGGATCGGGATGGTCTAAACGATCTCAGCCGCCGCTATACGATCCCGGCTCCATTCATCCCGAAATACGGCCGGAATATCCCCTGATGAGCTCGTTTGTCAGCGCTTTTCATTTCCGTTCACCTCAAAATACAGCCCGACATTCGCCTGGGGAACTCACTCGTCACTATTCGATTGCGCCCCATGGCCCTCTTCGACGATCACCTACTCATGAACGGGCCCTTGTCCGGCGCCGGAGGCAATGCGTGGGTGCGCCATTTGGACACGGGTAAGAGCGATAGCCTGGCTTGGCGCATTCAGCGTTTTCGCCCTCGGATTGACAGGCTCGTCGCTCACGTCGAACGCTGGATACGCCAGGGCGACCGGGGTGTGCATTGGTGCTCGATTTCCCGAGCCGACATCATTACGCTTTACGGAAACATCGCCAAAAATTACATCGCTGATCCGCTGGGCCTCGACACAAACGAATCGGCATTTATGGAATCGCTGCCGCCTCTTGAGTTCGAATATCGCAGGGCTGACATCGACGACACGGTTATGGAAATCGAAACGGCGAACAGGGAATGCCTCCTTCATGGCCTTCAACGTTTTCAACAAGCTCCTGCATTTTGAAGCATACCTGGCGCAAGCAATTCCTGGCTTCTCTATTCGACGATGCGGTGCATTTTGCGTCCGGCCATAAGGCTGCGCCAACCGATGACGGACAACGTTGCTCAGCAGCTTCAGTTGGACATTCTGTCCCCGCCCATGGCAGAGTGGGCGCCCGTCACGAGCCGGACCCTCTAAGGCGCGTACTCACAACGCGGCTAATTCATCTGATTGTGGCCATGCTACCGGTTGTGACTGCGTTCATTCTGCAATGGACGCTTTGGCCAACCGTTTTACCTTCGGCATGGTTCATCTTCTATCCCGCGGTTTTCTTCAGTTCCTCGATCGGTGGACTGCGGGCCGGCTTGCTCGCTACGGCGATTTCCACCGTTCTGAACTTGTACTTTTTTCTTCCGCCGGAGTACTCTTGGGAGGTGGCGCGTTCGGGGGATGTCTTCTCGTC
Organism: uncultured Verrucomicrobiae bacterium; assembly: GCA_963763735.1. Taxonomy (GTDB): domain Bacteria; phylum Verrucomicrobiota; class Verrucomicrobiia; order Chthoniobacterales; family Terrimicrobiaceae; genus DASTFP01. The sequence continues at coordinate 33,219 of CAVXQK010000010.1, forward strand.
CGCGATCTTTATTTCGATGGGAATCCTCTTCAGCCTTTTCCATGACCACCTGAGAAAGGCAAATCAGCGGGCGGTCGAAGCGCTCGCAGTCATCAAAGCTGCCAACGACCAACTCGAAGCGCGCATTCGCAAAAGCACCGCCGAACTGGCACAGACGACCGAGTCACTCCAGACGAGCGAGCGGCGCTTTCGTGAACTCGTTGAGGCGCTCCCCGCCGCAATCTACACGACCGACGCCAATGGGCGGATAACCTTTTTTAACCACGCGGCGGTTAAGCTTTGGGGCTACACGCCTCAGTTGGGCCGCGACCAATGGTGCGGCTCATGGCGCTTATATCGGCCGGACGGCACGCTGCTGCCGCACGACGAGTGTCCGATGGCCATCGCTTTGAAGCAAAACCGGCAAGTCAGTGGCACGGAGGCAGTCGCCGAGCGACCCGACGGCACTCGTGTGCCCTTCATAGCTTACCCGACACTGTTGCGCGACGGTTCAGGAACGCTCGTGGGCGCGGTAAACATGTTGGTGGATATCACCGAGCGTAAGCGGGCCGAGCTATCGCTGCGCGAAAGCGAGGAGCGATTTCGCCAAGTGGTCGAGAACATCGAGGAGGTCTTTTGGATGACCGACTTGGAGAAGAACCGAATGCTTTTTATCAGTTCAGGATACGAAAAGATATGGCGCGAGACGCGCGAGTCGCTTTATTCGTCGCCACGGAAATGGATGGAGGCCATCCATCCGGAGGACCGCGAGAGAGTTCTTCGGAACGCCCTCCTTAAGCAAACGCGCGGCGACTACGACGAAGAGTATCGCATTATCCGCTCCGACGGAACCCGAAGATGGATCCATGATCGCGCCTTTCCCGTTCGCAACGTCGACGGCACCGTGGACCGGGTCGCGGGAATCGCCGTGGACATCACCGAACGCAAGCAGGCGGAGGAAGCGCTCAGACTCCGCAGCAGTCAGCAGGGAGCCCTCGCAGACCTGGGACGACGTGCACTTGAGTGCAGAGACCTCGACCAACTGCTCGATGACGCGGCCTCGCTCATAGCGCAAATTCTCGGAATCGAGTTTTGCTGTGTGCTCGAATTGCTCCCGGGCGGCAAGGCTTTGTTGCTACGTGCGGGCGCGGGATGGAGAGAGGAACTCGTAGGACGCGAAACCGTGTGCGCGGAAAGTGATTCGCAATGGGGATTCACACTTTTGTCCAGCACACCCGTGATCGTGGAAGACCTGCGTGCCGAGACGCGATTTCACCCCTCCGCGCTGATGCGCGATCATGGTGCGGTCAGCGGAGTAAGTGTGATCATTCATGCCAGCGGCAGACCCTACGGTGTGCTCAGTGCGCACACGTTGGAGCGGCGGGAATTCACGGGCGTCGATGTGGATTTTCTCAAATCGGTAGCAAATGTTCTCGCCGCTGCTATCGAGAGGCGGCAGTTGGAGGAAGACCTGCTTTACACCGTGGAGCGCGAGCAGCAGCGTATCGGTCAGGATCTCCACGACGGGCTTTGCCATCAACTCGCAGGCATCGGGTTCTCGACCGGGTTGATAGCGCGCGAATTACCGAATACCCTCGATGCAAAGAACAAACTCTCGCATGTCGTCGGACACGTCCGGGACGCAATCCTGGAAGCGCGGATGCTCGCGCGCGGACTGTCGCCCGTGCAGTTGGAATCCGAAGGCCTCATGTCCGCGCTCCGCGAACTCGTTGCGACCACGGAGCAGCTTTTCAAGATTTCGTGCCGCTTCGACTGCGAAGAACCCGTGCTGATCGAGGACAACGGCATCGCCACGCACCTTTATCGCATTGCGCAAGAAGCCATCCATAACGCGATCAAACACGGGAGAGCCGCCCATGTAAGCGTCACACTTGCCGATTCCAACCACACGCTGATCATCGCGGATGACGGCTTGGGTTTGCCCACCGAATCCGGCCGCAGCCAGGGAATGGGACTGCGCATCATGAAATACCGCGCGGGTATGGTCGGCGGGCGGCTCTCTATCGGAGCCGGTCAACACAACGGTACCACAGTCGTCTGCACGTGGAAACCATGACCGGGAACGATGCACCGCGCCACGTGCGGAAACGCATCATGGTTGTGGACGATCACCCTATGACGCGAAACGGGATAGCCGACTGGATTCGCTGCGAGCAGGATCTAAGCGTTTGTGCGGAGGCTCAAAATGCCGAAGAGGCTCTCGACGCAGTATCGAAGAGCGCCCCCGATCTCGTTTTGACCGACATTACGCTACCGGGCAAGAGCGGTCTTGAACTCATTAAAGACCTGCGCGCAATGCGGCCCGATCTCCCCATACTCGTGATATCGATGCACGATGAGTCCCTTTACGCTGAGCGCGTGCTGCGTGCAGGCGCTCGCGGTTACATTATGAAGCACGAAGGTGGCGACGATATAATCCGGGCGATTCGCCAGGTACTGAGCGGGAAGCTCTACGTCAGCGAGCAGATGTCGGCAAGGATACTGGAGGGCGTTTCCGGCAGGCAACACGCGACCCAATGCTCCGTCATCAAGCAGCTTACCGACCGCGAGCTTGAAATCTTCCAGTTGATCGGCCAGGGACTCTCGACGCAACAGGTCGCCAGCAAGCTTCATCTCAGTGCAAAGACGGTACACGCCCACCGGGCGAGTATCAAAGACAAACTCGAAATCAAAAGTGTGAATGAACTGATTTCCTACGCCGCTCGATGGGCGGTGCAGGGAGACGCTGGTGCCCGAAACGAACCGTGCTGACTAGGGCCCCTTTGCTCCACGGTCGTTGCCCGCTTCCTCGCTCTTACCGGCCTCTCCGCCACCCGATACGTCCCGGACTTGCCCTCGCGGGCCTCCGGTTGAGCTCTCCGGCCTCGACGTAACGGGCTTCCCGTGTTGACGCACCTCTCTTTCGCGCACATGCCATCACCAATACCACTCTGTACCATACGCAAGCCGAAGTCGTTCGCCTGCAAATCCTCGGCTTCACTTGCTTCGCACCAACTCGGCAGTTCACATTACCGCTTTCGAGGCTTGCTCGGCTTTCACTCAGGAGTTGGCCGCGCGACACTGATCAAGTTCCAACGACGCTCATCGAAGGCTCGGAGCCGAAGCCGACGAGCGCTTCGGTCGCTTCGATTGGAGCACAGCTGCCGCTGGATATCTTCAAGCCGAACGAAACGATGCACCTTCGTACGGCGCGTGCGAAACTCGCTAGTGGTCAGCGGGTCAGAAAGGCGTGAAGGTCCGAGAACGACCAGATGACTCCAAGAGCGCATGGCGAACACTCGTCGGCAGATCGAGGGCGCAGGAGTCCCGGAGCACGTCATGGGAGAACTGGTCGGTTCGGCGGCGGTCGCCATGCACTCATCCACTTACCATGAGCTTCCAGCCCTGAAAGCACATCTCTCACCCAACTGAAGTTCAAAGCTGAAGCCGGACAGATCTGGCGATTACCTCCATCGGCAGATCAAGACCTTGGTGGATGGATGTCTTGCCGCATCCGGCGCGTTGCGGGGAGGACATGACCGCAGTGTCTTTCTCTTCCGAAAACTCGTCCTTCGCTAAGTCGCGGTCTTGTCATCGCCAATTCTGGCAATTTTGATCTGCGTACATGCCCGCAATCTGCGGATAAACCGCCTCGTTTGAATTTGTCGACCACAAGCATTTCGGAGCTGCCTGAATCCGCAGATGTCTCAGAGGAACGCAGATGCAGAAAGGGTCAAGCAGACTCACGTTTATAATCGGGGGCCGCGATGACTTTGCATCACGAAAAGAGCAATTACCGAAAGCTACGGCTCGGCGGGAGCCTCGCCCTCCCCTTATCTTCGATATCGCCGTTTTAGAGTTCTCTTCGACATTTGCTCGATCGGCGAAAATTCGTTTGAATACTGAATCCGCGTTGGTAGAATTAGTCGGATTTTTGCCGCATGGTGAATCGCTTGATTTACTTGCTAGCAGTGGGCGCGATCATTGTGATTCGCAGGCTTCCTCTCGCTCTTTGCTTTGTTCTCGGCCAAGTCATTGGCGCCCTTTTGTGGGCGACCCTCGGCCGATATCGCAGGCTCGCAAGGGAAAATCTTTCAGCCGCCTTCGCAAACGAAAAGTCCCCATCGAAAATTCGGCTGCTGAACTTTCGTCATTTTGTAACCCTCGGCGCTAACCTCTTCTGCGCTTTTAAGATCGCAGCACTGCCGAAAGAGGACATCCTGCGCGTCGCCCCGCTCGAGAACAGTGAAGGCATCGAAAGGAATATTCTAAACGGTCGAGGCGTGGTCCTCGCCATGAGTCACATGAGCAATTGGGAGCTTTACGCGCAAGTGTGCTTCCAGCGCCCGGAGACGTCGTTTGGAACGGTCTATCAGGCTTTGCGCAATCCGCATTTGGACGACTTGATAAATCGTGATCGACGCAGATTGGGTGTTAAGACGTTTAATCGAAAGAACGGGTTCGAAGCTGCGATTGCCCTGTTGCGCCAACCGGGATCCGTTGGAATTCTCGTGGATCAGAGCGCTGGTCACTCGGGAATCTGGATGCCCTTTTTCAATCGCCTTGGTTCGACCTCTCCGCTGGCGGCAACGTTGGCGATCCGCACGAATTCCGCTGTCGTCCCGGCCGCAATCTATACCTCAGGTTTCGCTCGATGGCGCGTCGTCTTTGAGGATGAGATCCCCTATGATCCGAGCAACCCGGAGCAACTTACCGCGGACATCAATAGGGTTCTTGAACGCCAGGTTCGCCGTTCGCCTGCGGACTGGTTTTGGGTCCACAACCGCTGGAAAACGCCATGGCCTCACCTCCTCATCGCCGGACAAAAGCGCGGGATCTATTTGCCGCCCGGAACCGATCCCTCGATGCTATACCCCTTCCGTTTCATCATTCGCTCACCCGACTCGCTCGACGAGGCCCTGAAGAGCCAACGCGCCGTGCGCGCCTTCAAGCGCGGTCGTCCGGACGCCAGGCTTGCCGTATTGGCTCCCGCCGCGCTGGAGGCCTTCTGGAAAGGGATTCCTGAAGTCGATGAACTCGTCTCTTTCCCTCCAGATGAATCGCTCTTTAAAATCGCGAACAAGATACGCGGGCGTTTCGAGGCGGCGATAGTTCTTCCAAACTCGTTTCGGAGCGCGGCCGAGACGTGGCTTGCAGGCATTCCCCGAAGGGTGGGCTTTGGTGGAAGCTTTCGTTCGGCGCTCCTCACTCAAATTATCGACGAGCCCAGGAAGAAGGCCAAGTCCCAACAGCAGGCGGATCGATATTGGCACCTCGCGCTACGCTGCGGCGCCGTCGAACCTCCACCGCTCTCCGCCGGATCGTCACAAACACAATCCGATGCCGAGCCCGGGGAAATAACGGTCCAAAGCCTTATTGGGAGCCGGGCTCAACAGCCCAGCCCCCAGCCTCATTCCCTCGTCAATGCCCGGGAGGCCAGACGAACGGTCGTGGGAGGGTGACGCAAATCCGTTGGCCTTTGAATACGACACAGTAAGTTCGGGCGACATTTGACTCCGTGGACGCCGCGGCTTTTCCGCCTGTCTCCGCATGCTGCTGCAAGTCCACACCGATCTCCTTCAAACGGGTTTGAAGTTCACCAAACGAGGATTCCGACGCGACAGTTCCGGCATGACTTGTCAACGTCCCAGAAAGCGCTGCGATTGCCTCAATTGCGACTTCTTCCGGCGGAGGGTCTCCTCCGTGGATGGCCTTCCACAGTGCGATGATCCACGCAGCGTCCAGCTCGTGGGCGAAACGAATTGTTGTGAATTTAGACATAGCCACTTTTCCAATGAGATTTCGTCTGTTCCTTGAAACACTGACACGCCTGGCCGTGCTCAAGACTTCAGAGATACGTTTGCCCGGGCCGGGCGTCTGTAGGGCAAGAGACCCGACGCTATAGTCGAGTTTCAGGATCCCGTTTGAGAAGCTCGCGTCCCAGGCATCGGTGACGCCGCTTTCGGGCGCGCCCAAGTCCAGGGCAGCCAAGGCAAGCGGTGTGATTCCGTCAGCCTTTTGCCTCGGCCTCCACGATGGACTTCAAATTCGCGAGTCCTTCCTCGAACATTCCTCCCACCATTTTATCCGAGTTCATGAACAAACTGACGGCCTTGAACATGAAATTGTTCTTCCCACTCATGCTCCAGGTCACCACAGTTTGATCGCCCTGGGGCTTGAAGGTGAACTCCGCGACGTTCGTGGCTTTGAAGGGCTTAAAAAATTCGAGATCAAACCTGACGAGCTCGTTCGGTCGGCTCTCACTGAGCTTCATGCGTCCCTCGCCGGCTTTGCCATTGCCCGTCCACGCGAGGACGGCGCCAGTTCCGACCGACGGACCCTCGAACGTGGTTTGCATCGCTGGATCGAGTTTGGCGAAGGGTGACCACGTTTGGTATTTGTGGAGATCGTTCACCTGGTCAAAGACGATCGCGGGCGGCGCGGCGACGGTGGCCGAGCGTGTGATGCGGAACTCGGAGGGTTGCAGGACGACGAGGATGGACAGGGCGGCGATGAGAACGGCGACCGCGATGAGGACTTTTGTGATCATAGTGGCGAAGCTGGGTGCAGGGTTGCTTTTCGTGAATCGGCTGCGGCTTTTAAATTATCAACGAACGAGGCCAGTGGAAAAGGACGCAACTGCCAATTCTTTTGCTTGGTCGTAGCGCCGCCGGCGCCAAGGCGGTCGATGGTTGAGCCTATCAAACCTCGGTGGGGCTTTCTCTTTTCGCAACAAACCCCTCCGTTGAACTATGCCTCCTCGGTCAACCCGGCCTTGCGAAGCGCGTCCAGGTAACGTTCCATGATGGCGGATCCTTCCAAGGAACGGCAGCTCGAATCTTGGCGACCGTTGTGCCCGGCGAAATACTCAAAAGCGCGGCCAGTGCGGCCCTCGCATTCTCGGTTTGGCCGAGCTGTTTGCGACTTGCCGTCAGGAGGCGATGGGCGGTCGGGAATTTTTGATACAGGTGAATGGCCCTTTGGGCCTATTCGGCGGCTTCCTCGTAGCGTTCGTCTGCAAAGTCAGCCAGCCCAAGAAACGCGAATGTCCAGTAATTGGCCGGGTCGCGCGGGCTGAGGCGCAGCGCTTCCTTGAGGTGCGACCTTGCCTTGTCGCTCTCGCAAGACAGGCGAATATCCACCTCCCCACATATAACCGAACGCGAGATTCGAGTTGATCTCGAGCGCGGTTTCCAGTCTTCGGAGGGACTCGTCGTAGTGACGCATGAACAAGGCTGCCATGCCCTGGATCGTATGCGCTTCGGCATCGCGGTCGTCCAACTCTACCGCTTTCCGCGCCATGTCATGCGCCTCCGCAAGCGACTGCGCGGGAGATTCGCTCCGTGCAAAGAGCACGTCCCAAACGTTGCCGGTTCTTTCCACACACTCAAATTTTCTTTTCGGGAAGGCGCTTGGATCGGGCAGCGGATGGAGAGTGATCAAGAGGAGATGGACGCTGAATTTCGAGTCCGGATCTCAATTTTCCCGGCAGCAAGGCGTGGAATGCTCTCCTGTCCACAATACGGTGAGAACAAGTGGCGGCTTGTGGGCTTTTGGCCAGGATCAGGGGAAGTCATCCTGAGCAGCGTACTTCTCTTGTTTTCCGTGCATGTTGGATGTTACGAAAACATTATGAATTCAAACGAGTCGCTGACGCCGCAACGAATTATGGCTTTTGCCTGGGGCTACGCGCCGACGCTGGCAATTGATGCCGCTGTGCGTCACGGCATTTTCGATGCACTCGATAAAACGTCTCAGACCGTCGAACAGCTCGCCGCCAATACCGGGGCTTCGGTTCGTGGCCTTCGCGCGATCCTCAATTTGCTGGTCAGCCTCGATTTGCTGGCACGGCAGGATGAACGTTATGCGCTAACCCCGGAGAGCTCAGCCTTTCTGGTTTCCTCAAAGCCTGGTTATCACGGAATGTTTTTTAATCATATTAGCAATCAACTGCTGCCACGGTGGCAGCAATTGACTGAGATCGTCCGCACCGGCCAACCCGCGATCAAGGTGAACGAACAAACCGAAGGCGCTGTGTTTTTCGCGGAGTTTGTCGAGTCGTTATTTCCCATCAGCTCTGCTGCCGCAGCCGCGTTGGGCGAGCATCTCGGCATTCCGAGAGCACTCACTCCGATCAGTGTTCTCGATATCGGCGCGGGATCCGGCGTTTGGGGGATTACCCTGGCAAAACAGTCGTCCCGGGTCCGGATTCGCGCTGTGGATTGGCCGCAAGTTCTGGCAATAACCAAAAAAGTCGCCACGCAACATGGCGTTGCCGAGCGCCTCACCACAGCCCCCGGGGATTTCACCGAGGCGGATTTCGGCAGTGAGCACCAAATCGCCACGGTTGGACATATCCTGCATAGCGAAGGCCCCGAACGCAGCCGGCACCTTTTGAAAAAGATATTCGACGCCCTGGCGCCCGGCGGCACCGTCGCCATCCAGGAGTTTGTGCCGAATGATGATCGAACCGGCCCTCCGCATACGCTCATCTTCGCGGTAAATATGCTCGTGAATACTCAATTCGGGGACACCTTTACTTTTGCTGAAATGAGCGGGTGGCTGCGCGACGCCGGCTACCTCAATCCCAGACTCCTCGACGTTCCATCAGTCTCGCCCCTGATTTTGGCGGATAAGCCGCGGTAGCGCGTTTGAAGCACAGGGCCGGCAGGCTTGCCTGCATGACTCGCACGCATCGCGCGTTCAGATCGCACACGCCGCACGCCCGGTGGCGCTGAGCTGCAGCAGCCGCTGGTCGGCGCCGAGGACGGATTCCCCTCCTCAGCGGCCTTTAGTCTCTGGGAACTGATTTGTCGGGTTTGCTTTTCCCAATACCTCCAAAGCGAGCGGTATCGTCGTGAGGATGCCGACCCCTGCGAGGACCAGGCCTGCCGTTTCGCGCTGAGGATCGCTGAGGCGTTTGGCCAGGAGAAGGGCAATACCCGCACCGAGCAGCGCACGGGTGCCGACCAGCAGCATCAACTCCGGAAGGGTAAGAGTGACAGTCTTCATACTGATAATTCGCAGCTCGCGTTCGGGCGGCCCAATGAAGCGTTGAAAGCGCGCTATTGTCGAGTGCTCAGAACTCCGATCAACGTGGTGGTCGCGATAGCTATGAACATCGGCAACGTTTCACATTCAGGAGCGGAAGGTCGAGCCCCAAAAAAAGTTGCCTCCCGGATCGCGCCTATGTAGCCTTGAAGACGCCTGAATTCTTCTCAGGAAACACACGCGCGGTTAGCTCAGTGGTAGAGCACTACCTTGACACGGTAGGGGTCACAGGTTCGAACCCTGTATCGCGCACGATTTTTCACTTTCCCGTCCAGTCGTGACAGGGCCGGACAAGACTCCTTTAAGCGCCTGATTTTCATAAACTTCCTCTTTGCTTCCATTTGTCAGATTGATGACAGAGCCGGACAAGGCTTGACCCTCCCGGAACAAAGTTTGTGAGTCTATTTGTGAGTCTTTTTTAGGAGAGCCGAGATAAGAAGGGAGCTTTGCGACCGCATCGGATACAGGCAGCAAGCCGGTATCGGTATACGTTTTCGTAGTCAGCCGAATGTCGCTGTGACGCATGGCTTCCATGGCGACACGCGGGGCTGTGCCAGCCAAGGCGAGGTTGGTTCCAAGCGTGTGACGCAGCGAATGAAAATCCGCCCTCCTGCCCTTGGCGTCGATGAATTCAATTCCGGCGCGGCGAAGATCGCGCTTGAAGGTTTCCATTTTCGGCAGGCCGTGAGCGAAGACCTTGCCCGGCGAGAGAGGCAGCTTGCGCAACTCTGCCACGACATCAGGATGTAAGGCGATGACGGCTTGCTTGTGGTTTTTGGTGGTCGAGGGGCGGACGTTCACGAAAGGCTGCTCCGCGTCCAAATGCAGGTCGTCGGTTTCCATCAATTTGAGTTCCTTGCGGCGAAGACCGGTATGCACCGCCGTCAGATAGATCACCTTGCGCGGACCAGCCACGGCCAGCAGTCGCGGAATTTCGTCGCGCGTGAAGGCGCGTCGCGGGCGTGCCTGCTTTCCGTTGGTCTGTACCTTCTCCACATGCCGCAAAGGGCTGCGTTCAATACGCTCGTGCTTCTGCATCCAGTTGAGAAGCGACGTTATGGAAGTGAGGTATTCGTTCACGGTCTTGGGGGCGAGAGACTGCCTGGCCCTCCATACCTGAAAAGAATCCGAGGTAACGTCCTTGATCTGACTCCACCTGCATTCCCGCATGAGGCGGCGGACACGGTTTCCCAACTCGTAGATGTATTGCCCGTCGCGGCCCACGGCTTGCAAATCGGCCAAATAGTCGGAGAGATGCCTTTCAAGTCGAGTTTGCGAGGCGGCGCGGGTAGCATGCGGGGCAAGTAGGCCGACCACCTCCATTTGCTTCTCCTTCACGATTTGCTCGATGCGCTGTTGAGCCACGCGCTTGTCTGTCGTGTGAAGAGGAATGTCCGTGATCTTCTCTTCCCCATCGAGGCGGTATCTGCCGCGATAGGAGCGGGCAATATGGGCCTTGCCGTTCTTCGTGCGTTTGGGGCGAAAGATGGTGAGGATCATAGGAAGTCAGCGGCGGCTGTTTGTTCGTTTCACTTTGAGCTTTTCAAGATAGGCGAAAACCTCGGAGCGGTAGAGCCGGGGTGCGCTCAGGACTTTGACCGGTTGGGGAAGATCGCCGCGCGCAATGAGGCGGCGCACCGATCGCTCGGAAATGTCGCCCAGCAAGTGTGCGGTTTCCTTGAAATCAATCAGTCGGTCCTCTTGGGTGGAAGGGATATTCATTGGGCCTCCGGGACTTGCTCATCCCCAGTTCTGGAGCTTTTTGAGTTCCTTTTCATGGGCGATTCGCTCCATGTTCATGCGTTGGGCTAGTTTGCGGTAGCCCTTGAAAACCTCCGACGTGAGTCGGCCTTCGTGATTGTTGACAAGTTCCATCAGGAATTTCTGTTCTTGGGCGTCGATGTCGTAAACTTCCGGCACAAGTGCGCCCACAAGGGTCATGATAGCCTTTGAGTTGAGAAAGGTTCTTCCTTTGACCTGATTATAAAGGGCCAGGACGGGGATGTCGTAGCCCGTTCCTGGGGCGTCCATCGCGTCAAGAATGCCTTCCACGCAGAGGTTCACGAAATTGTTCGGCCCCTGCTGCAAGAGCTTGGCCTTTTCCAGAACACGGTCGATCAGTTCCACGCGCAAGACCAGGGTGATGCGCTTTCTTGGTTTCTTTTTGGAGTCCATTCGCAAGAACCTAGCGTAGCCTAGAAGTAAGATCAAGCACAAAGACGTGCCACGCACGCCACTTCATACGCTTGCAAGTCTGGACCGGACAGAGGGAAAAGTGACTAAGCCGATTGCGGCTTTCTTGAGTAAAGCACGCGAAGCCCTTTGCCGTTCGGAAAGCGTGCCGGGTTTCAGTTTGCTCCGCAGGTTCAAATCAGCTACCCTTCCGACGATAAAGATGAACATCGCGGAACTACGAGAAGCAATTTGTACGGCCTTTCGGGGCAAGCCCGTGTCGCGAGTCGATCTTTTTGGCTCGGCGGCACGTGGCGAATTGACGCCCGAAAGCGACGTGGACATTCTCGTCACGCCAACGGCAGAAGCGACGCGCCGCGATCTTTTCATCATGGCGGCGGACGTGGAGGACGCCGTAGGCAGGCATGTGGATTTTCTCATCCGTGCCGACGTTGAAGCCATGAAGAACCGCGAGGCGAGAGACTTGATTCTCAAGAGCGCGGTTCCCGTTTATGTCGCCTGAGGAAAAGCTGCGGCTATCCCATATCGTCGAAGCCGCCGAGAGGATTGCGGAGTATCTCCAAGGCGTATCCAAGGAGTCCTTCCTGACGGGTGTCCTGCGCCAGGACGCGGTAACCCGAAGGATTCAGATCATCGGGGAGGCTGTCAGGCATTTGTCCCCGGCGCTCCTCATCGCCATGCCCGGCTTTCCCGCCAAGGAAGCCAAGGGAATGCGCAACGTTTTGGTTCACGATTACGAGGGTGTGAACGTCGAACGAATATGGGATACAGCCATCAAGGATATTCCCATCCTTCGGCAGTCGGTCGAAAAATTCCTTCAGTTGCACACTTAGCGGCAGGGTCGCGGACTGTTAAGGTAAGAGCAGCGTTTCGTGCTTTCGTTGTTGGCACAAGGGAGCCACGCTGGACAGCGCAATGCCATCCTCGCGGAACCCGTTCTTCTTTCCTATAAGCCAGCACCGGACAATGAGGCACGCGCAATGGTGCGATAAATTACACCGCGCACGCCCCTCTCGGTTGCCACTGTGCGCCCTGCGGTCAGTAAGAAGCCTTCTCGAAGTAAATTGCCACTCGCTTCCCGTCGGGAGTGTCCTCGACGGCCACGTCTTCAGCATGGTCCATAACCAGGGCGAATTTTCGGGGCATCGTCCGCTGCTTTCCGTCGGTGACGGCTAGCCCTTAAGGAAGCGCGATTTTAATCGTAGGGGCGGAGCAAAAAACTCGAAATGCCCTTAAATCCTTGGTTTGATGGCGGTGACTAAACCAAAGCCACCCAAAGAGAAAGGTCATTTCGAGTGAAGAAAAGGTATCCTAAGATCCTGCGCAATCGCAAGGGTCGAATTCAACGTCGCCTGGACCCCGAACGAAGGTGGAGCGATCAGGCCGAGCCAATCATGAAGGCCGGCAACATTCATTATGAGATGGCTGAGAAAGCCAGGGCGGTCAACTGTGGAGGAATCGGAGCCATCCATTTAATGGTCAACAAACTGGGGCTTCGGCAAGAAATCGACTCCCGCTTGCATTTACTTAAGAAGCACATCCCCTACCATGAAAGTGACCATGTCTTGAATCTGACTTACAACGCGCTGCTCGATGGAGTGCGGTTGGAGGATATTGAGCTTCGGCGCAATGATGAGGCCTTCCTCGATGGACTGGGCGCCCAGCGCATTCCGGACCCGACCACCAGTGGAGACTTCACTCGCCGCTTTGAGCAGGCTGATATCCTTAATCTGATGGAAATAACCAACACGGTGCGGGGACGTGTTTGGAGACAACAGCCGAGGGGCTTTTTGAGAGAGGCCTTTATCGATACCGACGGCACGATTGCGCCGACTTTCGGGGAATGCAAGGGCGGCATGGCCCTTTCCTACAAAGGGATTTGGGGTTATGCACCGCTTGTGGTCTCCCTGGCCAATACCAACGAAGTGCTCTACCTGGTCAACCGCCCCGGCAACGTCGTGAGCCATGAGGGCTGCGTGCCCTGGATCGATCGGGCTGTCGAATTGGTGGCTCCGTATGCCGGAGAGATCACCTTGCGCGGGGACACCGACTTTGGCTTGACCGGGGAATTGGACCGCTGGGATGGAAAAGCGGTCAAATTCCTCTTCGGCATGGATGCCCATCCCAAGGTGGTGAAACTGGCCGAAGCCCTGCCTGAGGAGGCCTGGAAGCCCTTGGAGCGGCTTCCACGCTACGAGATTATCACCCGCCCGCGACGCAAGCCCGAGCGAGTCAAGGAAAGCATTGTGCGTTTCAAGGGCTATGAGAACAAGGTGCTCATCGGTGAGGACGTTACCGAGATAGAATATCAGCCCGGCAAGTGTTCCCGGCCCTATCGGCTCATCATCGTGCGCAAGAACATCAGTGTGCAAAAGGGCGAGCAGGTCCTCTTCGACGAGATCCGTTACTTTTTCTATATTACCAACCGCGTCGATTACAACCCGGAGCAAATCGTCAGTCTGGCCAAGGGGCGCTGTAATCAGGAGAACGTGATCGAGCAACTCAAAAACGGAGTCAATGCCATGCGCATGCCGGTGGACGATTTGCTGAGCAACTGGGCCTATATGGTGATGACCTCTTTGGCCTGGAACCTCAAGGCGTGGTTCGGCTTGCTCTTGCCCAATGCTCGAGGAGGAGTGGAGTTGATCAAGATGGAGTTTCGGCGCTTTCTCCACGCAATCATCTTGCTGCCCGCGCAGATCGTGCACACCGGCAGACGCGTGATCTACCGCATCATGAGCTATAACGGCTGGCTTAAAGATCTCTTCGCGGCCTGGGAGCACCTGCGTTGGCTCCGTGTTACTTAGCAAAGCAAACCGATCCAGCGATCCACTACAGCTTGTGTCCACAAGAGGCGAACTCTGCCCCGATCCTGCCACAATCCGCCTCTCGGCACGATACCGAACGCCAAAATCTGCACTCCAACTCCACTCGAACCCCTTATGCTGCAGCACCGTACGGTTCGGTAGCAAAAATCGCCTGCAAAGATCTCGAAAACGCGGCCCGCGCGACGCTGGCGCACTTCGGGTCGGTTTTTTCGCTTATTTTAGGGCTAGCACGCGGATGCGGACGTTCATCTCGGTCAGCTGTGTGAACGCTTCCTGGTTTCCCGCATTGACCGACCGGATTCGCTTCAGGGCGGCGTCCACCATGCGGTCGTAGTGGTGGGAGAGCTTCCACCACCCGAAGGAGAAGGAGCCTCCCATGACGACAAGGCAGGCGGCAAGCATCACGGCAAGGATGCCCTTAAAATGAAAGGCCCGCAGTTTCCGGGTCGAATCCTCCATGCGTCGGGCCGCATCTTGCAAGTCGGGCGCGGCCTTCTCCAAATGCCGGCATTGAATTGCGAGTGGTTGAAGAAGGGTTCCTTCCAGTTCGGAATGAATTCGTTCGGCCAGCTTGTCCGTATTCACTTCCCGCCAGCCGTGGCGGATTGTCTCGTCCAACCCCTTGACCGCCGTAACTGTCGTCTCCGCGGTCTGGCAAGCCTCGGCCGCGACCTGTTTATGGCGACTAACGGATCGATCCAATTCCTCGCGAAAGCGAGCCAGAGCGCCATTCAAGGGGTCGATGGCCTGTTCATGAATGATCTTCGGCGCATCGAGCATGTACAGGCCATTGGCCTGCATGACCAAGATGAGACCACTCAACGTGTCGGCCAGCCTGGGATTCTGGGAGAAATGGCGGACAAAGAATTCCCAGGCGGCGTCTCGCATCTCTTGGGTCGGCAGGCGCGAAATGGCCGCCTTCCAGTAACGCCAATCCTCTTCCGCTTCCTCGCTCACCGGATGTTCTCTAAGTTGACGCCAGAAATCCGGCGTTTGGGCGTGATGACTTCGCGCGTTCGCGCGGACTTTGCCCCGCCGGCCCTTGCGGTGGGAACCAGATGCCTGGCGACGGCATCAAATCGCTCGAACAGGTCCGCGAGCCATCGCTCAAGGATGATCCGATGCGCCATATCCAACTCAACGCCCGGAGTCTTCAAGGCTTCTGTTGGCGAGAGCCCTCGTTCAAGTTGAATTTCCCGTGAGCGCAGATGATTTCGGGTATCGGAAAGCAGAGCCGGTATTTCAAGCCCTTCAGCTCCGAAGCCAATCAACTGGGCTTCGAGTTCCGAGCCTTGAAAAAACTTCGTTGTCGGAATCTTGACCGGATTGCGGACGATCACCCAATCGACCGAATCCCCCAGAACTTCGACAGTCTGCGCGATGTCGTCCATGTCGGAAACTTCATCCACCGGATAAATCAGGACGCTCACGCGGGCGGCGATGGCTCTGCACAGTTCGGTCAGTCGGATCATTTCCATTGCGCGTAGGATAGTTCTGTTCATGTGGGCGCTTGGATCGATCACGGTCGCCTCGCTGTGGGCCAAACATCGAAAGATCTTGATAAGTTCTCCTTCCGGCTCCGGTCCCGGTTCCACAAAGGCAACGTCCTCGGGATAGGTTGTGCTCAGGGTCCGATTGAAGGCATCGAGATCGTAACCTTTCCATAAAACGCCACGTTGACTCATCCATTCACAGCGCGCGATGGCCTCAGTGGACTTTCCGAGATTGCCACGGGTTTGAATCGGCACGACGAGCCGGTGCAGGATTTCAGATGTTGTAGGGTCTTCGTTTGGCTTCATGGGGTTCCTTTGGTTCGGGCGGGTTGAAGAAGTCCCGCGCCTTGGCGTTTGCAGGGTTGGATTGGAAAACCGGCGATTCCTCCGAAGGCGGAAGCGCGTAGAGCCTGCGCCGCTTGGCGCGGACTTTGACGAAGGAAAAGATGGTGCTCGGAGCGGCGCTCAACCCATGAATCTCCCGTAGAGCCGCCGCGATGCGTGGATAACTCCAGCGTTTGGCGCGGCATTCGCGGATAAATTCCCAGAAAGGTTCCAGCTTCGATTGAAAGGCCGGACTGCGGGTGGAGGGTGGAGGTGGTTTAGGCATGGCGGGCCTCCTGCAGTGCTGTCCTTTCGAGATTGTCCGAACGGATTCGAGAGAATTCGAATACCGCTGCGCCATTTCGCCGATACGACTCGAATGCTTTGAAATGGATCTCGAACGGCGTTCGAGAAACATTCGAGCCGGTCAGGCAATCAAGGCCACGCTTTGACATATTGCGTCTCTCTTCATTGGAGATGTTCTGAGCGAGCGGGTGCGGCATTACACTCATCGAAGTATGTGTTGACGTGCTTTGCACGCTATTCGACAATACAAAGAAGTCAAGCGACTCGATGTTTACCTCGGCCAAAATCCGCAACGGTTCCACGTATCTGGAGAATCATCTTTCGGCCAACGATTACTATGCCCAGGGTGAGCGGGTGACGGGCGAGTGGGTCGGAAAGGGTGCCGAATCGCTCGGTCTTTCCGGCAAAGTGCACCCGGAAGACTTTGAAGCGTTGAGGGTCAACCTGCGCCCTCGCACGGGTGAACGGCTGACCCCCCGGACCAAGGAAGCGCGTAAACCCACGCTTGCCGAGGCGGCCCAGGCATTCCGGGCAAAGGAATCCCGATCCGGCACCGCTCAGGAGGTCGCCAATTTTCGCCTCACCATGAAGCCTGTTTCAAACCGGGTAGCATTCTTTGATTTCCAGTGCTCGGCCCAGAAATCGGTCTCGATCCTGACGACGCTTGGCGGAGACAGACGACTCAGGATCGCGCACGAGCGGGCAGCGTACATTGCTCTCTCGGAACTGGAACTGTTTGCCTCACGGCAAGGCAATACGCCGCTGAAGCGCCAGTCTGAAGTGACGGGCAACATCTGCGCAGCGGCATTTACCCACGATACCAGCCGAGCTCTTGACCCTCAGTTGCATACCCATTTTGTGATCGCCAACGCCACACGCGACAAGACAGGGAAATGGTATGCACTCAATGAATACGAGATGATCAGAGCCGTCCGATATGCGGGCAAGGTCTACCAGAACGAGATGGCTCGCTCCGTTCAGCAGCTGGGCTATGCCATCCGGCACGTGCGGCAAAATGGCGAGATCACAGGCTTTGAAATCGAGGGGGTGTCGGATTCGCTCTGCGAACGCTTTTCCAAGCGCCGGGAGGAAATCGAACGCCAGATTGAAAAGTTCGAGGAAAAGCAGGGGCGCAAGCCCACGGTGAAGGAAATCGCGCTGATTACTCGGGAGACCCGGCCTGCCGATTTGAAGGAGATCGCCACGGTCGAGGTCCTGGCCTTGCAGCGCTCGCAACTGTCGCCCGAGGAATGCACGCAGTTGCAGGCCCTTCGAGTCCGGTCGGAACGTTTGACCGCGCCGATTCAAACTGGTGAGGAACGCAATGCCCTTCGCGCCAGCGTCGAACATTTATTCGAGCGGCAAAGCGTCTTGCGGGAGCACGAGATTCTGGCCGAGGCTCTCAATCAATCGCTGGGATCGCTGGATTTGGAGAAATTAAAAGAGGTCGCGACGAGTGGAGAGGCTGGGCTGGTGCGGCTTGCCGCTTCCGCGGAAAATCCACTGCTCTCCGAATGCTGCACGCGGCAGGGTTTGGAACTGGAACAGTGGGCTGTGAAATTTGTCGATGTCACGAAGGATTCATGTCCCGCATTGAACTCGGGGTTCGTTCCGGCTGGGCATCTCTCCGAGGAACAAAAGCAGGCTGTTGCCTCCATTCTACGCACGAGAGATCGGGTATTCAGTTTTCGCGGCGTTGCCGGGGCTGGAAAAACCACGACGCTGCGGGAAGTGCAACGCGGGCTGAGCGAGGCCGGTCAGACCATCTTCGCCATCACGCCAACGGCATCAGCGGCACAGGTCCTGCGAAACGAGGGCTTTGCCCAGGCGACAACGGTAGAGGATTTCCTACGCAACGCGGAGAAGCAGGGAGAACTGCGAAAGGCCGTGGTTATCTGCGATGAGGCCGGCCTGAAGTCCAATCGCCAGGGTGCCCAGCTGCTTCGGTTGGCACAGAATCACGATATGCGCGTGCTACTCGTAGGCGACGTTCGTCAGCATGTTTCCGTCGAGGCGGGTGATTTTTTGCGCGTCCTCGAAGCGCATAGCAAACTTGGACGCTGCCAGGTCGGTGAAATCCATAGGCAGATTTCCGCCGATTATCGTGCAGCTGTCGCGCAAATGGCCGCCGGAAATGTCCGCGAAGGTTTGGAAAAACTGGACCGCCTCAATTGGATCCGCGATCTGCCGCGAGCGGGCAACATCGAACAAATCCGCCCGGTGCAAATCGAGGAGAAGTCGATATTTTCATTGATGATTTCCATTTCGAACGCCTGGGAATGAACGCCAAAGTGATGTTTGAATGCCTCCGGCATCGATTTGGACAATCAGATGATTGCGGAAAACGGGTTCTTTGCGTCCCAGTGGAGAGCGTCAAGAAGTCGGGGGTGGGTACCACCCACACACCGACATCGTGCAGAGCGCTCACTCTGAATCGGAGGTGCACCCTGGGTTACAGATTGGTCTGGGCGGGCTTGACCCCCGACTTCTTGATGCTCTCCAACTTCGATGCGCCGCAGGCGTCAGGTTTTGCGGGATTGGCGGGCCACCGCGGGGGCGGCACCACCCGGACAGTTCCTCCAGGGATCCAGGATCCTTCAGCGATCAACAGGCGCCGCGTGACCGGAAGGCCGAATTCCTCGCGCTGCAGTTGAGCAACCAGCAAGTCGATGGCGGAGACCCCGACATCCGCTGGACGTTCGTCCACACCCGCCAGGTGGGGAACATCGCGGGCCGAGGCGGCCAGGGTGGCGAATCCGATCTGCGCGGGAATCTTCCAGCCGAGGCCGCGAATCAGACCGCAAACATGGGTTTCGGGTGGAGACAACGGCACCAGGCTGCTCACGTCGCAGCCAGCGACTGATAGGAAATCGCTTTTGGCCCTCCGTCTCGAAGCGCGCACGCTGCATTCCAAGAGCGCCTTGATTGCCTTTAACCTCGCCTGCTATGCAAGTGTCGCGGGCCACATGGAGGAGGCGAAAGAAAGACTGCAGCATGCCATCGATCTTGATAAAGACATTCGGCCAGTTCTCGATAGGAGAGTGAGAACAGGGGGACTGCCACCAGGTTACATCGATCAATAAGCCAGAAGGCAGTTGTCAGTGTCAGATGAAGCAGGAAGCAACCTTGATCCGTGCGCGGTTGAAGACGCCGCGCGCCGCGGCCATCGCCGGCATCCTCTTTTCGGTTCTCCTGATTACGGGCCTTTTACTGCTCCGGCTTTCGGTCCGAGCCGATCCGCTGGATACGGGGGAGTGGCTTAAGACCAGTGCGAACAAAGTCGCTCTTGCGCTTAATCTGGTGCCATTCGCCGGCATTGCCTTTTTATGGTTCATCGGCGTCCTGCGCGACCGCCTGGGAGAACTCGAAGATCGCTTCTTTGCCACCGTCTTTCTCGGCAGCGGGCTTTTGTTCCTCGCCATGCTGTTCGCCTCGGCCGCCGTGGCGGGCGGAATCATCATAGCTTACGCCGCCAGGCCCGAAGGGTTGCTGGACTCGGCGACGTTCACTTTCGCCCGCGCCGTGACCTACGAGATCATGAACCTCTACGCGATCAAGATGGCGGCGGTATTTATGATCTCTACCTCCACACTCACGATCCGCACCGGTTTCACCCCGCGCTGGATTGCGTTCCTCGGCTTTGCCTGCGCGCTACTTCTGCTGTTCAGCGGGCGCTATGTTGACTGGATTTTACTGGTCTTCCCGCTGTGGGTTCTCTTGATCAGCATTTATATCCTGATTGATAATCTCCGTAGGGCGCCTCAAAGCGCGGCGACAAGCCAGGAACAAACAGATTCTTAGCAGATGTAAAGACTTGAGAACATAAACGCCCTGTCCCACGGTAATGCCGCCGACCGGCAACTGCCTTCCTAAAGAAGGAGCACTCCCTATAACGATGAAGAACGACTCCCACGCCACTCCCGAGAAGGCGAAACTCACGCGCAAGGAATACGAAGGCGAATTGCGCAAACTTCAGGTCGAGCTCTGCAAGCTTCAGGATTGGGTGAAGCGCGAGGGGCTGCGCATCATTGTCATCTTCGAGGGCCGCGACGCAGCGGGAAAGGGCGGCACGATCAAGGCAATCACCGAGCGCGTGAGTCCGCGCGTCTTTCGCACCGTTGCCCTGCCAGCGCCATCGGACCGCGAGAAGACGCAGATGTATATGCAACGCTACATGCAGCACTTCCCGGCGGCGGGGGAGATCGTGATCTTCGACCGAAGTTGGTATAATCGCGCTGGGGTCGAATACGTGATGGGCTTTTGCTCGAAAGAGGAGCACCGGCGCTTTTTGGAGGTTTGCCCCAAGGTCGAGAGATTTGTCGTCGATACCGGCGTCCAGCTCATCAAATTCTGGCTCGAAGTCGGCGACGAGGAGCAGAAAATCCGCTTTGAGGCACGCATCGAGGACCGGTTGCGGCAGTGGAAATTAAGCACAATGGACCTGCCATCGCGCAGCAAGTGGTACGCCTATTCTCGCGCTCGCGATCAGATGTTAGAGGCCACAGACACCGAACACGCGCCGTGGCATATCGTGCGTTCCGACGACAAGCGCCGCGCGCGGCTGAACCTCATCGCGCATTTTCTCAGCCTCATTCCCTACGAGGAAGTACCGCGCGAAAAAGTCGAGTTGCCCAAGCGATCCAAGAAAGACGCCTACGACGACGTTGCCTCGATTGCGAACCGGCGGTTCGTGCCGGAAAAGTATTGAAGGAGCGATCAAGAGTGACCAGGTGGTGGGGAACTCCGACTATACATGTAACCGTCGGGCGGCCTTTCGCGCCAGGTCATGGGCTACGTAGTCATCGGTGGAATGATGGCTGCCAGCTTCGTAGCCGTCTTCCTTATCCCAGTACTCTTCTACCTCGTTGAAAAATACAGGGCCAAAAAACCGCATCCCAAGAAAACTGCAGCGGCCGCACTTGCTGCGGGCCTGGTACCACCATCCACCTGAGCGCAATATCGATCGGCTTGCGGCCACGAAGTCCTGACCGAGCAGCTACCATGACCTGGAACCGTCGCTACCGAGTCAAGAGCTACATTCGGTCAGCCCTTTGGATCGTCCCGCTTGTCGCCCTCTTACTCGAACAAGTGTTTGCGGCGCTGGCGCACATGCTCGACGCCTGGCTCGCTTGGACGGGGCTCGGCTTCGGCGTCGCCGGCGCACAGGCGTTGTTCAACGCGATCATCACGCTCACGCTTTCGTTCATCGTCTTCACATTTGGCTCTCTCCTTGTCGCGATTCAGGTTGCCAGCGGGCAGTACACGCCGCGGATCATTGCCACGACATTGCTGCGCGACAAAGCTATCCGCTACACGGTGGGCCTCTTCGTTTTCACCTTCCTTTTCGCGATCAGAGCCCTGGACCGGACGGAGACGAGCGTTCACCAATTCGTCGCCTTCATTGCAGGGCTTCTTGGTTTGATCTGCATCGCATCTTTCCTCTTTTTAATCGATCACGCGGCGAGAATGCTACGCCCGGTCAGTCTCGTGCAACGCGTGGGGGAGGACGGGCTCGCGGTGATGGAGAGCGTCTATCCCGAGCGATCCACCGAAGCGCCAAGCACAGCAGCATCGCAGCAGAGTCCAGGACGGCTGGAGCGGACGATCCTTCATCGCGGGAAATCGGCGATTGTCGTCGCGGTGGACGTTAAGACGCTCGTCGCCGAGGCGGAAAATGCGAAAGGCGTGATTGAGTTTGCCCCACAAGTCGGCGATTTTGTGGGCTTGGGCGAACCGCTGTTCGTGTTGTATGGCGGTGCCGATGTCATCGACGAGCGCAAGCTGCAGATGTCCGTTGTCTTTGGCCCCGAGCGTACAGTAGAGCAGGATCCGCTCTTTGCGTTTCGCATTCTGGTCGATATCGCGATCAAGGCGCTGTCGAAGGCGATCAATGATCCGACGACCGCTGTGCTGGCCATCGATCAGCTTCACCGGCTTCTGCGAAGCGCAGGAAGCCGAAATCTCCGGACCGATCAGATTCTTGATCGGGCTGGGAAACTTCGCGTGGTCTTTCGGACGCCAAATTGGGAGGATTTTGTTCATCTGGCTTTCAGCGAAATCCGCTTTTACGGGGCGGAGAACATCCAGATCGCACGCCGGTTGCGCGCAATGATTGTAAACCTTACAGACACACTACCCGCGCAGCGTCATCCTGCCTTGCATCAGGAACTCCACCTGCTCGATCGCATGATCGAGAAGCTCTACATGCTTCCTGAGGATCTCGCGCTCGCCAGAATCCCGGACTCGCAGGGCCTGGGCGCATCTTCCGCCTCAAAAGCGCAAGCCTGGAGAAATGCTATATGAGAGTGCCAGAGATCTTCGCTCTGACACCGAAACCAAAACCAAGTAAACATTATGGAACCAGAAAATCTTGACATTGAAAGTATCACTGAGGGCCGGCGCAAGGCGATTGAGCAAACCGTTGAGCCGATCGGTATAGACGAGTTGAAGTCCCTCGGGGAGAAACTCTTCCCGTTCCTGGATCACCCATGGCGGCACACATTCTTCCAGTTCCTTGAGGAGAACACCGGCAATACGTTCTATCACGCCACGACAAATGATCAGGTTGAAATCATCTACTGCCCGGCCAAAGAAAAAGGCATCTGGTTTCTTCCGCGAGGAGGCGCCGGCCCATTGCAGGCCAAGGGACTGAAAATCATGAAGGAGATCGTCGGAAAGCGATAGTTCTTCGGCGACCCCGTTCAACTCGAGCATTCTCATCATCTACGCACGACCAAAAATCCCCGTAATGGCACGCCATGCGCGGTCCCCTTATGATCCGCCGGATGCTTCCGTGAAGCCGCCGGGCTCGCAACTCGCCACAGCTGATTTGAGGGTGGGGAAGAGGGCGCCCTCTCCGAGCGGAGAGTGTTAAAAAGTGGGTGCTTAAGCCGTATTTTGGGCTCGCATTGATCCCGAGTTAAAGAACCCGGCATTCCGAGGATTGGCAACAGGTTCTCCCATTCGCTGGGCTGAGTCAGCACTCGGATTTTTATGCCTCTCCGACGCCGAAAAACTGGACAAAAGCGCAAATGTAGCTACAATGTAGCTATAAAGGAGGATTTTCCGATGATAACAGACAGTGTAGTAAGGGCACGGATCGATCAGCGCACCAAGGAGCAGGCGACGCATGTCCTGGAGGATATGGGCCTGTCGGTGTCCGACGCGATCAGGATGCTGATGGTGCGGATCGCGGCCGAGAAGGCATTGCCCTTTGAGGTCAAGGTGCCGAATGCCGAAACCGTCGAGGCAATAGAGGCGGGCAGGCGCGGCGACGTGGCGAGCTTCAGGAGCGTCAAGGAGTTGATGGCGGACCTGAATGCGGAGGATTGACCGGACGCGCCATTTCAAGCGCGATTACCGGCGGATCAAGGCCACGCCGCGTTACAGAAATATAGATACTCTGCTCGCGGGCATCATTGAGCTTCTGGCGAACGATCAGCCGCTGCCCGCCAGCAACCGGGACCATGCCTTAACCGGAAACTGGATCGGATTGCGGGAATGCCATGTGCGCCCGGATCTGCTGCTGGTCTACGACAAGCCAAATCCGGATGTGCTGATTTTGACGCGGCTTGGGTCTCATAGCGAGCTTTTCGGATGAGCTGGTCTGACGCGACACAGCCTTATGAAATCTCGGAAACCGCCGCGATACAATTGAGTTCCATGCCGGACCCCGAGATGTTGTGCGTTTACCAGTTCAAGGTCGTTCTGCGCGGCATTAGCCCAATGATCTGGCGGCGATTGCTTTTGCGAAGCAATCAGAGCATTGCCGACCTTCACTACACCATTCAGATTGCCATGGGTTGGAGTGACTCCCATCTGCATCGGTTTCACATCCACGGGAAAGATTACGGCGTTGCACACGAGGGAGGCCTCACTTTCTCCGATGACCCCAAACGTGTTCTTCTGGCCCAATTTGGGTTTCGTCCTCGTGAACGCTTTTTGTACGAGTATGATTTCTACGACAATTGGAAGCACGGTCCCGCCCGAGGACTCTGGAGGAGCTCGGGCCTATCGGGAAGAGGGCGATCCGCGTTGGCGGATATGGTGGGATGCTTTCCCGCGGGAAGACCTGAAACTGATAGGCGAGACGGTCAAACGCTTCCTCGATTCCAAGGGCGACCGCTGTGAGCTTTGACCCGATCGACGGCAACTATCAGATGACGAAGAACTTACCGGAGAGAATAGTCGCAAATTGCGAAAGGCGCTCGACGAATTTGATACGTATGTCGCTGTCAACGAGGCACTCGTTCCAAATTACGGAGAACGCTGGCGAAACGGGGAATCGATTGCGACGGCTTTGTGGAATCGGCGGTAAATCAGATCGTAAGTAAGCGGTTCGCCAAAAAGCAGCAGATGCAGTGGACGAAGAAGAGTGCCCATCTCGTGCTGCAAATGCGCACTCAGGTGCTCGATGAACGCCTGGAAGATGCCTTTCGCGATTGGTATCCAGACTTCCGGAAAAAACCACCTGAGGACCAGTTCAAGCAGGCGGCTTAAGCACCCACTTTTTTATGCTCTCCTAAATTCCACGTGCTTGCTGGCTGCTCAGGATCCGTAGCCGATAGCAACTGAATCATTGCTTCCACTAAGGCCGGATCGCTGACGCTCGCCCCCTGCTGCTGACGTTTGAGCATCAGCCGATAGCCTCGGGGCCCACCGCAACTCTCCGGAGGCGCGGCGCCACGACCGCCCAGGCAAAGAGGATCTGGGTCTTCGGTCACAGCGCCTTCCTGAATGTCCATGACACGGAGCTCCCACTCCCACATGTCCAGCAAGTCACAGATGTAGAGGAACTTCTCTTGGCGATGCAGGCGAAATTCTCGCAGTGGCTTAGATCGCGTGCGACGCCGGAAGCTGTTGAACTCCTTCCCGTAGATCCGAAAGGAGTACCCGAGATCGCCACCCCAGCCCAATACCTGCTGGAAAACATCATGCAAATCGCTCAATTCAGTGTCCTCGTTCACTGAGATCAAGCGAGCGACCATCGGGCTTACGTCGCGCAGAACAGCTCGCAGAATCAATCGTTTAAAAGGGATCGCAGCAGACATCCCTCCAGCCTACGACACTCGCACACCCCCCGACTTCTTGACGCTCTCTCAAAGAAACCCTACCCGCCCGATCAAGAAAATCTCATGCCCACGACTTGAAGAACTCGAAGAACAACACCCAGGAAGAAGAGTGCTCTATTGAAGCTTCTGAAGAAAATCTCCGCCTGACGGAAGTGATTTTCAAACCGGCTGATTTACACGATTCTCAAATCGCCGCTGGCAGCCCTATGGCTGGCTAACCGCGTGAGCGCTTGCGACCAGCCTTCCGTCAGACTACTATTGCGTCGCAATTTACTGATAGCCCGACACGCGCTTCCCTCGTTTAAACCAAAGGAAAAGAAATCCCCTCATGAACTCATCAGTCCGAGTTGCGGACCCTGTTTCGGTGGCTTCTGAAATTTACAATTACCATCGATTCCCTGCTGGACTCGTCGAACAACTCGTTTCCATCTATCGGACCATGTTCCCGCATAGTGCCATTCCCGACGAGTTCTACGAGCATGTTATCCGAAAGCTTCACGACCAGGCAGGGCAAGACGAGAATTTGTGCGAATTTTTCTTAAACGGGGTCGAGGCTCTATGCCGCCAGGCAGGGGGCGCGTGGGCTGCTCTCTCAGAAGAGGAAAGACTGCAGGCATTTAAACGAGTCGAGCAGACTTCCTTCTTTCAAAGGCTCAGGTCGGACTTCGTCCTTCACTTCTACAGTAATCCGGCGATCTGGCCCCTCTTCGGATACGAAGGGTCGTCTAATGATCAAGGCGGCTATCTCCATCGCGGTTTCGACGACATCGACTGGATTCAAAGAGCAGATATTTAAACTATGCCACGAACGTTCGATCGAGAGGACGATAGCCTGGTCCTGATAATCGGCTCGGGTGCTGGAGGTGGCACGCTCGGAAACGAATTGGCTCAAAAAGGGATTCGCACGCTGATTCTTGAGGCGGGACCTCGGATTGAGCGGGAGCAGCATATTGATGATGAGCGGCAATCGTTCGCCCAGTTGGCTTGGGTCGATAAACGGACCACTTCGGGCTCCTGGCGGCTTGCCAAGGATTCTCCAAACTTTCCTGCGTGGGTTTGCAAAGTTGTTGGCGGAACGACGGTCCATTGGGCTGGGTGCTCACTGCGGGTCCAAGATCACGAACTCCGCGCCAAAGATGTGTACGGCGACATCGCGGGAACGAACCTTTTAAATTGGCCGCTAACGTTGGCCGAACTCGAGCCTTACTATGACAAAGCAGAAGATAAAATGGGAGTAACCGGTAGCCACGGAATTCCTCTACTCGACGCCGACAACAATCAGATTGTCATGGCGGCAGGAGCCAAGAAGGTTGGTTACAAGGAATGTTCCACCGGCAATATGGCCATCAACTCACGTCCGCGCGACGGGCGCCCAGCGACGATTCAGGACGGGTTCTGTTTTCAGGGAATTCGCTCAAATGCGAAGTGGTCGACGCTTAACACCGAGATTCCCAAAGGCGAGGCGACCGGCAATCTTGAGGTGCGTCCGCAATGTCATGTCTTAAGAATTGAACACGATAAATCCGGAAGGGTCACTGGGGTCGTGTATGCTGACAAACAGGGCAATCATCACCGGCAGCGGGCGCGCATTGTCTGTGTTGCCGGTAACTCCATTGAAACGCCTCGGCTCATGCTCAACTCGGCGAGTTCCAAATACCCAGACGGCTTGGCGAACTCTTCAGGACAAGTTGGGAGAAATTACATGCGTCATATGAGTGGCGCGGTGTGGGCGGTATTCGGAAAACCTGTACGGATGTATCGCGGAAGCACGATGGCCGGTTGCATCAAGGACGAACGATATAATAGACCAAGCCGGGAATTTGTCGGTGGCTACTACATGCAGACCCTACACCTTGGACTGTCGTTCTTTGCTAGCAGGCTCGCTAACAACCTCGATTTTGCGGGGTGGGGCCCCGAATACGCGCATACGATCGAAGCCTACGATTACGTGGCTGGCATGTGGCTTGTGGGGGAAGACATGCCGCGGGAAGCCAACCGTGTGACGCTTCACCCGACCGAGAAAGATCAGTTCGGCGTGCCAATTCCGAACGTTCATTTTGACGATCATGAAAACGACATTGCGATGCGTAACCACGCTTATGAGCGCGGTGCCATGGTCTACGATGCCATCGGTGCGACCCGCATCATTCGGACCCCACCGGGCCCGTCAACGCACAATCTTGGCACCTGTCGTCTAAGCCACCGACCCGAGGACGGAGTTTGCAATAAGTGGGGGCAAACTCACGATATCAAAAACTTATTCATTTCGGACGGTAGCCAGTTCACAACCAGCACAGCAGAAAATCCGACCCTGACAATCGTCGCGCTCGCGATTCGTCAAGCCGATTACATTGCTGACCAAATGGCCAAGTACCCTTGAGTAGTCTGCCTCCGTTTCTTCGGGGATTTCCGTGGGATTGTCTTCAAGCGCCGGTTGGAGGTCGAGTTTGCCGCAGAAGAAGAGGATGCGGATTCTGTAGTGGTGGAAATTTCGGAAGCCGCGAGCCGCGGATTTCAGATCTTGAATCCTACTATTGAGGAGAGCGTCAAGAAGTCGGGGGTCCAGCCGCGCGGACTGCGTCTGTAAAAGCAAGTGTGCCCCCCGATGTCGGCTGAACGCTCTGCGCGATGTCGGGTGTGGCCGGTATCCACGAGAGCATTTCAAAACGGGGGCTGGCAAAAGAAGTCAGCGGTTATCATTTCTCTGACTGAACGTGGAAACCAGTGAAAATACTGGGTCCCCCCTGAGGGCTGGAACGTCCGAATCAGCCCCCGTTTTGAAATGCTCTCCAAGTGCACCCTACGAAGACGTCGGAGACGTATGCGATGACCTGCCGGCACGTCATTTCAACCACGTGCACCTCGCTAGCCGTAGGGTCGCCGAAACCTGTGAGGACTGCGAGATCACAAACTAAAGCGACCGCAAAGACTGCTCAACAATCTACAACAGCTTTAGGTCACGCAACATGGAGAGCGTCAAGAAGTCGGGGGTCGAGCCGCTCGGACTGTGGCTGCAATTGGCAGTTTGCGCACCCCCGTGCCCCTGAATCCCCTACACGATTGTCGTGCGTGGCTGGTAACCCACCCCGACTTCTTGACGCTCTCCTACATCGGCCTGGCGAGCCTGACCGCCTACACCGCCTCGAAGTCCGCCGTCGTTGGCGTGACCCGCACGCTCGCGGTCGAGCTGGCGCCTCACGGCATCCGCGTCAACGCCGTCTCGCCCGGCTTCACGTTCTCGGGAATGAACGTCGCGCTCCAAGGCGACACGGCGTTCATGGCCCAGATGCGGCTCGACTATCTCATCCCGTCGCTCGGGCAGCCCGAAGGCGTCGCCTACGCCGTGCTGCACCTGGCCAGCGACGAAGCGCGATTCACGACCGGAGCCTCACTCGTTGTCGACGGAGGACACACGATCAAATGAGAGTCGCCGTTCTCGAACCGAAACACACAACCCGGCACCCTTACCATCAACAATTTCCGTTTCTTGAGTTCTCCCCATGCTGGCGATGGCTTTCGCTGTTCAATGGCTTTGAGGGAGGCTCCCCTGTGAACGCTTAGTCTCGAATCTTGCGATGAGCTACCATGACTCGGCGCCATATTACTATTTTGATTCACATTAGTGCAAAAGGAAGGACGCCGCTCTCTCCGCGTTGGCGTAGGCTTTCGTGAGGTGGGGCGTGATGACCCTCCATATCTTTGCTACCAGCGTTTCTGATGCGGTGCTCTCTGCGTCGGTCAGCGGGAGCGGCTCACAGGGTCGCGCTAGCTGTGCTGGGGCTCATAGCCGAGCACACGTCTCGCTTTCTCACCTGACCTTTCCATTTTTGTCAAAACTCCGTTGATGTAAGTATCGTAGCTGGTAGATCGTGTTGAGTGATACAGAAGGTTCAGACATGCCGGGCAGGTTACCCGCGTCCACTCAAACGTACCGCCTCGAATTTGACCCCCCGGAATCTCCCGCTCTCCCGCGCTTGACCCCTTACCGGTTTCGCTCGATTGTCAGTGACAGCGGATATCAGCACGCGGTTTAGCGCTAGTTATGGCGATGCGCATATCCGGTTCGCACGGAGTTAAGAAAATCTAAAAGGAAATGGAACCTATGAGCAAGTGGTGGTGGAAAGCTGATTATATTGAAACTTGTAATTGCGCCCACGGATGTTCGTGCAATCTAACGATGATTCCCACGGACGGAACATGCCAGGCGATTGACGCCTGGAAAATTCGGGAAGGCGCATTCGATACTACGCGACTCGATGGGCTAGGCATCGCAATCATTGTTCGGTGGCCTAACCCGATTCATCGTGGCAACGGCCGTTGTGTCGTTTTTATCGACGAACGCGCGGACGAGGCACAGCGGAAGAGCCTGTCTGAAATTGGCATCGGAAAGGCAGGCCAAGGTGGCCCATTCGAGATTTTCGCAACCACTTACACGGAGCCTGCGACCGTGCGCTTCGGGCATTTTCACTTCGAGCGTGAGGGGCGCCGTGGCGCCCTGCAACTCGGCGATGCTGCTCGCGTTCGGCTTGGTCCCGTCGTGAGTGATATGGATCAAGGCGAAGCAGACGCGCATATGCTTCTACCCGGAGGATTCATTTGGCGCGATGGAAGAATCTTGAACACCGACCAATGCGAGGTGACGCTTCCCGGTCTGCAGTTTAAGCACGCTGATTCGAGCGCATTCTTTTCGGAGGTCGAATACAACGTCGTTGAGCCGGATCGGGTTCAATCTCTTGTCCGATCACCCGGAGCTAATCGAAAGTAACGCGGCCTCTCTTGAGGATCTTCGGATGGCCGGATTTTGTTGATGTGAAGGCAGAAAATCCGTCGGTCTGTGTTAAGCTTTTGCTTCGTGAAGCGGCTCCGGCCTGGACCGCGATTGTGGCATTGACAGTGCTAGCCTGGATCGTCACGCTCGACCAGGTGCGAGCGATGGGCAACGGCGCAGGCACGATGGGTATGTCGTTTGTAGCGTTCGTTGCCATGTGGACCGCGATGATGGCCGCGATGATGTTTCCGTCCATGGCTCCGGTCGCGATTCTCTGGACCCGTTCCATCGTGCATCGAAGCTCCAGCGCGGTGGCGACTTACAGGATTGCCCTGTTTGTCACTGGTTACCTTCTGGCATGGGCGTTCGCCGGGGTACTCGCCTTCTTTGGACTCGCGCTATTTGAGCAAGTGCTCGTTTTAGCAGGCAACCACGCCGGTTGGCTTGGTGCGGCTATCTTTGTCACTGCGGGCGTTTACCAACTCACGTCGTTCAAGGACGTCTGTCTGCGGCATTGTCGCTCGCCGATGAGTTTGCTTGTGCACTACACAAGCTTTCGCGGACCGGGGATTGACCTGCGCGTTGGTTTTCATCACGGACTTTACTGCGTCGCCTGCTGCTGGGGTTTGATGCTGATCCTTGTCGCGGTCGGTGTAATGAATATCCCGGCGATGGCTTTGCTAACCATCGTCATTTTTGCCGAAAAACTTTTGCGCAACGGCATTCTCATTGCGCGGCTCGTCGGTATTTCTTTCTTCGGTGCAGCAATCACGGCGGTGATTTTTCCCAACCTCTTTCCAGGTCTGAAGCCGTGCTGTACTCCTCTACCGTGAATTGGAACTCACGAGAAACGGAAATTCATCCCACGCCAAGTGTTAGATTAGACGTCCTCGAGTACGGCCCCTTGTGGATAACGGGCCGCGATTGGCGCCCGAGGTAAAAGTCGCCCTCGGTTTCACGACCTAATTTCGTCTGCCGCCTGCTGAAAGAGGCCAGCAGCTAGGCAAATGGGATCAAGATCACCTTTCGATGCTCGCTCAGCCCCACAGTGAGAAGTGAGAGACCGGCGATTGTTGGCAGGACTTTAAGTCACTGGGAAAGAAAAACGGGCGGGACGCACAGGCAGTTTTGGCAACATCAAGCGGCGAGGAGGTGGGCGTGACGTGACTGCACCTTGCTCGCGAAGCCGTGAGGGGCACCGCGAGACGGTTGATCAGCGGTCCAGCGACAGGGCCTTCACGGCTTCCGATCTCCACGTGAGTCCGATGCCTGGACGGTCCGGAACGTGTGCAAGGCCGTCCTGGATCTGCAACGGCTCCTCGAGGATCGTGTCGGCCCAGTCGACATACTCCAGGTAGTGGCAGGTCGGGCTCGCGGCGAGCAGGATCGAAGACGTTGAAGGCGAACTGGATTTTCTACCGCGGGACGGCGAGAGCCGAAGGAAGCTCGTGAAGGCAGTGCGAGAATTTCGTGGCTATATCGAAGCGAACCAGAACTTCATCCCAAATTATGGGGATCGTTACCGGCACGGAGAGAAGATTTCAACGGCGTTCGCGGAGTCCGCCGTGAATCAAGTGGTGAGCAAGCGCATGGTGAAGAAGCAGCAAATGCGATGGAGCGAGTCCGGCGCGCACAATCTGCTCCAGGTGCGGACGAAGGTGCTCAATGATCAACTCCGGGCGACCTTCGTTCGCTGGTATCCGGCAATGCAAACCGAACAGGAGACGGAAATTGAGAAGAAGGCCGCGTAGCCCCCAGTTTGAAATGCTCTCACGCTAATGCTAATGGAGAGCGTCAAGAAGTCGGGGGTCAAGCCGCCCCGGCTGCGGCTGTTAACAGCAAGTGCGCCCCCGGATGCCCCTGAATCGTCTACACGATGTCGTATGGGGCTGCTACCTACCCCCGACCTCTTGACGCTCTCCCAATAGCCTCCGCTACCGTATGTTATTGCACGAAAAACGAGAGGACCCCGTCACTTTGGGAACACGAGGACAAAATCGATCGTCTTCTTCTTGCCCATAAACACCACGCCCAGATACATCCCAGGGGCGATCAGGCGAATTTCGTCACGGATCCATTTGGCGAAATCTCTTCGCACAGGTCCATCTCCATTCACGGGCTCGCCAAAGGTTTCTGCACTGGGCCGATCAGCGGCGTGCGGACCGGCTTGGCCATCCCGTAGAAGCAGACGATGCCCTGGCCGGCACCACGGGTTGAGAGCGGCTCGACGTTGCGCTCGAGCAACGATTGGATGTCCTGCCAGTTGTTGCTCA
This sequence comes from uncultured Verrucomicrobiae bacterium, assembly GCA_963763735.1. Lineage (GTDB taxonomy): Bacteria > Verrucomicrobiota > Verrucomicrobiia > Chthoniobacterales > Terrimicrobiaceae > DASTFP01. The sequence continues at coordinate 65,505 of CAVXQK010000010.1, forward strand.
CCCAGACGTTGCCGGCCGGATCGATGTCGATGTCAACCTGCATCTGCAGACCGCCGCCCACGTAACCGCCGGGTGGGGAAATCGGATCGCCCATCTTCTTTCCGGGCGGCCAGGAGTTGGGGTTCGCGCCGCAGAGTTGCACGATCCCAAATTTGTCGCTGACGAAGTTGCTCACCCAGATGTTGTCATTGCCGTCCACGGCCACCGCCCACGGGCCGGCCAGACCGTTGCCGCTGATTGGCGAGAAAGAGTGCTCGCTTCCATCGGGACGCAGGACCGAGACGCTTCCGCCTTCCCATTCTCCCGAACGCTGCTGGACCATGGCGGTCGTCATGACGGGATCGGGATTGCCGTGATCCCGCGCCGCCCACAGCGTGCGCGCCAGGACCTCGGCACCGCGCCCCGAGTTGCCCAAGCGGTTAGCCACCCAGACGTTGCCCTGGCTGTCCACCGCCATCCCGCTGACGCTGTAGCCGACCTTGAACTTCTCGACCTTGGTCGGGTCGTCGGCGGGGAAACGGCTGACCCAGTCGCCCCCGCCGTTTCCGACCCAGATGCGATTCTGCTGGTCAATCACCATGGAAAAGGGGGCCAGCAGATGCCCGGGGTTCCTCAGCGGATCTTTCGTCTGATTCACGAAGAAGAACTGCACCTTCTCGGGATCGCCCTTGGGGAGATACACGATCTGGGCGTTCTCGACATCGGCCGCCCAGACGTCGCCGTTGGGCGTGACGATGATCTGTTGCATCAGGCCGAGCTTGTCGCCGAAGGTGTAACCCTCTGGTGGGGAGAGCGGTTTGCCGGTCTTGTCGAACTTGACGATGGCCTTGCTGCCGTAGGTGGTGCCCCAGACGTTGTCCTGCGCGTCGATCGCCAATCCGAAGCCAATCCCCTCGACGCCGCCGCCGGTGAATCCGAAGGTCATCGGCGAGAGCGGCTTGCCGTTGGGCGCGAACTTGGAAAGGTTTCCGGCCCAGAGGACATCCTGATTCTGCGCGCCGACGATCATATTGTTGCCCGCCCAGACGTTCCCCTCGCTGTCGATCATCAACTTGCCGGGCGCGCACAACCCGCCGCCGGTGAACTTCAGCGGCAGCACCCAGGCGCTGGGCGCCCAGCTCAGGTATGGCATGAACGGAACCGGCCGCAGGTTCTTGCCCTTCGGGACCGGGTAGAAGTCGTTCAACAACGCGAAGATCTTGTCCGGCTGATGCCAGGGATGACGCGCGATGGACAGGTCGGCCGACAGCGTGTCGGTCGGCACCTTGCCCCACGGATCGGCCGCCGCCGCGAGGAAACGCTCGCGCGCGTCCGGCGTCACCTGGGTGATGCAGCCGGCCATTAAGTTGGCCAGGGTGGCGAAGTTCGCCATCGTGGGCGTCTGCATGCTGTTGAGCGCATCCTGAATCGTGTCGCCGTAGCCGCCCGTTTCGAGATTGACGAAGTTGGGAACGTTGCCGGCCGCAATGCGCAGGGCCAGCTTGGTGCCCCTGAGCACGTCGCCCTCAAGGAACTGCGCCCCCGTCCAGACCGATGCCAGCGTCGTGAACTCGTTGACCGTTACCGTCGTCGGCAGCATCGTGCCGAGAACCGACAGCAGCGCGATCGCGTCGTTGGGGCCCTTGTCTCCGGCAGCCTTCGGCGTGCCGCCTCGCGCCACCAGGTAAAGCACCTTGTCCGAGGAGACGGCGACGACGTCCAGCTTGAACGCCCCATCGTCGCCGGTCATCCCTTGTGCCAGCTGCACCGGCTCGCCGTCGCCCGCCGCAAAGAGGGTCACCGTCGAGCCTGCGATGGGACTGCCGGCGGCCTTGACCTGGCCTTGGAGTTGCCCAGGCTGCGCCATCGCGGGAAGACAACCGAACAAGGCGCCGAACACAGCGCACAATGTGGCGGCGCATTTGCTGCATAATTTTGTTTTCATCTTTTCCTCCTGGTCTCGGTTCTTGTTTCGATTGCTCCGGCAGGGAGTTTTCGGGTCGCACTTGAAAACAAACCCCTCGTTCTTGGGAAGGTAGGTGATCCGTTCGCGAAGTATCAACACTTCGCCGATGTCTTATTGGCTAAAAGGATCCTGCTGTTCAAGACTTGGGCCGGAGAGCGTCAAAAGGTCGGGGGTGCGTACCAGGCCACACAGGACATCGTAGAGAGCGCTCACTCTGAATCGGGAGGCGCACCCCGGGTTACAGACGCGGCCTGGGCGGGCTTGACCCCCGACTTCTTGACGCTCTCGTGATCGCAGTCAGGCTGGATTCGATGAATTTCGGCTTCATGGATTTTCAGTCTCGCTGTTGGTTGATTTCTTCGCTGGTGAAGTCACGGGCCACCGCCCCCTAGGGGGAGACGTCCCATTTAGAATTTGAAGGTCACGCCAAGCTCCGGCCCGTGAAGCCAGCCGCTCAAGGCGATATCGTGCGGGGAGCCAAGGTTCTGCCACTGGCCGCGGGCGCGATAAGCGAGGTCGAGGTTTGGGCTTACAACCCCGATATGCAACTCATTCCAGCTTAATCGAAAATGCCCCTGTTCCTGGAGAGCGCGGGTGCGCGCGACGCCGCGCCGGCCGACACGAAGGCGACGGCGGAGATCTGGTCGCTCGCGAAGCCGTGAGGGGCACCGCGAGACGGTTGATCAGCGGTCCAGCGACAGGGCCTTCACGGCTTCCGATCTCCACGTGAGTCCGATGCCTGGACGGTCCGGAACGCGTGCGAGGCCGTCCTGGATCTGCAACGGCTCCTCGAGGATCGCGTCGGCCCAGTCGACATACTCCAGGTAGTGGCAGGTCGGGCTCGCGGCGAGCAGGTGCGCGCTGATCTCTGGCAGTAGATGCGACGACATCTCGATGCCGTGCGCTGCAGCGATGCCGGCCGCCTGGATCCAGCCGCTCACGCCGCCGATTCGAGCCGCGTCCGGCATGACGTAGTCGCAGGCTCTGGCGGCGAGTGCCTCGACCATGGCCTCCGGTCCATTGAAGTTCTCACCGATCTGCACCGGTACGGCGAGCGCTCTCGCGACCATAGCGTTGCCGGCGTAATTGTCGTGACGGATCGGCTCCTCGAGCCAGGCAACGCCTTCGCCTTCGAGGGCGCGTCCGCGGCGGATCGCCTCGGCCACCGTCAGCGCCTGGTTGTAATCGACCGGCAGCTCGATGGCGTCCGGAAGCCGCTTGCGCACTGCGCGGGTTACCGCGAGGTCCTGTTCGAGGTTGGGATGGCCGAGCCGCAGCTTCACGGAGAGGAATCCGCCAGCGAGTAGTTTCTCGGCTTCGTCCGCGGCGGCCTCCGGCGACATGAGGCCCAGTCCGCTCGAGTTGTAGGCAGGGATCAGCTTGGGTTTGGCTCCGAGGAAGGTCGCCAGCGGCAGACCTGCGGCGACGGCGAGCGCATCCCACAACGCCGCGTCGAGCCCGGAGAGCGCCATTCGGACCACGCTTGCCACCCCGACGAGCGCGAAGCGCCTGGCGAGCTTGGCTCCGATGTCGAGGGGCGCAACGGGCTCCCCCTTGACCACCGAGACCGCATCCCGCAGCACGACGTCGATCGCCCTTGGGATGCTCGGACGGTAGCAGAACAGGTAGGTTCGGCCGGTGACCCCTTCCTCGGTCTCAAGATCGATGAGCAGTAGTGGCGCGCTGTGAACGATGGAGCTACTGGTGCCGAGCGGGAACTTCATCGGCACCTCGACCGCGGACGTCCGGATCCCTCTGATCGTCAGGAGCGGCAACCTGGTTGTGCTCGTATTGGACATATTGGACAACCTTTTCGATGTCACTCCCGCATAGGCGAGTCGATTGCGCCAGTCATATGCATTGCGCCCCCCGGCTCGAGCGTTCGTCCCGTTCCCAGGAAGGGCTGACGGTTTCGCCCTGCTTTTGCGATGCGAGCGCCGCGGCAAAAATGCGGTGGCTCTGAACCGCCTCGGCAGGTGTCGCGCACCCGAAGCGGCCACCGAGGGTGCACTCGCGTTCCATCAAAAAAGCCGCCCACATTTGCTGGATGATGTCCGGGAAACCGACCTCGAAGACGCCCCCCGTGATCGTCTTGAAGGGCACATCGAACCCAAGCTCAGTGCGTTTCCAGAACTGCTCTTTTCCGCGTTCGAAAAGCCAGAGTGTCTTCGGTTCCGCGGTGCTGAAGCGCACCCCGCCCTCGGTCCCCAGGACCTCCAAAAACCAGGTATTAGTCGCACCGGGCGCCATGCGTTTCATTTCCAGGCGCATCGGGACTTGCTCGCCTTCAATGATAGTCCAGGTGTGCAGCAAGGCGTTGTCCCAGGTGTCGCACGCCGCCTTGCCGCCTTTGCCGTCCGGCCGTTCGGGGTAGCCTTTCTGCAGTTGGGCAAACAAGCGAGTGGGCAGCCACCCTAAGCGCAACGGCACGTGGCAAACGTGCATGCCGAGGTCCCCAAGCACGCCGATTTCACCGCATATCTTGCTTTGACGTTTCCAGTTGGCCGTCTTGGTGGGATCGAGGTCACTCGAATGGTGAAGGCCGGACGTCACCTCCAGGACCCGGCCCAATTGTCTCGAACGAATCGCTTGGATTGCCCGTTGCGGTCCCGGCAAAAACGGAAATTCAGAGCTGCAGCGGACAAAGCGTTTGGTTGACTGCGCCGCGGCCGCGATCTGCTCCGCCGCCGCGAGGTCGATGCCGAACGGTTTCTCGGCCAGCAAATCTTTTCCGGCTTCCAACACTTCGCTGTAAATCTTGGCGTGCAGGTTGTGCGGGACGGCCACGTACAGGATTTCAATCTCATCCCGATCCAGTAACTCGCGGTATTCGCGGGTTAAGAAGGTTCGTCCGTCATCAAACCATTCCAGCGGCGCTGGGTTCAGGTCCGCGACCCCGACCAGTTGCGGCTCGACGGTAACGTCGGTTAGCGCCCGCCAACGCGCGAACGCGCTGGCAGTCTCGCGGCCCATCAAGCCGCCGCCGATAATGCCGATCCCGACCGGTCTGCGCTTCATGACTTACCCCGGCGATAGAAACTGGCGCTCTTCGTTAGCCGTGGCGGCTTCAGGTTTCCTCGGCGCACGTCGGGACCGAAAGAGTCGGCGCCTTCGCTCGAGTTACAGGGCCCGAACGAAAACGGTAAGCAGTCGTAGGTTCAGGCATGGTTCGGTCTTTCGCAGGTTGAGGGAATCTGTGAGGACGAAGCTGGTGTAGTTTAACTCTATCACAAGCCTCTTGCGTTTGCTCCACTCGATCTCCCCTCCCCTTTTTCTCGAGAGCATAAAAAAGTGGATGCTCAAGCCACCTTGTGGGCTCAGATCCCGGGTTGAACGACCCGGCATTCCACGGATCGGCGACAGGTTTCCCCATTCGCCGGGCGGACTAGCACCCGGTTTTTTATGCTCTCCAAATTTCCGTCAGGCAATTTCCATGACATTTCGGGAGTCGGATCGGATCCACAATGCTAGTAGCCCTTGTCCACCCTCTTCCAGCATCAGGTTAGCCCCCATCGCATCGAGATTGATCGGATGTCTGCTGCCGCAGAAGGTATAGTGACCGTGAAAGTGGATATTCTGCCAAGCGACCGGCGAGATTTTTTTGAGAAGGGGCAGTGCTTTGGAGTTTTTTTGGTCGTTGGATACTTGTCCATCGACAAGCGAGGATTGCACCAACCTGTAAAAGCCCAAAACCCCGCTTGACGGAATTTTCGGCGGTTTGGGCTTACAACCCCTATAAGGGTCTCGACGGTAAAAATTCGATTCAAAAACTTCAGTTTTCGCGTCGACGCCACGCTTCGAGAGCAGCGTTAGTCGCACCCCGCTTCCGAGGGCCTGAGCCACGCCCGCAGCCGAGGGACGTAGTGCCATGACGCTACGCGCGTTTCTCGGCTTTCCGTCCAGCGAACGTGTGCCCGCCAGGCCGGTTCGGCGACCCAGAGGAGGGCGTCGAGATGCGGGGTTACTGAAATCTCGTGGCGATGGATCTGGTCGTTGCGCCGGCGTTGATGCTCTTCTTCGGCGGCGGCGAGCCGCTCCGCAAATCGGGCCTGTTTGCCGGCGCGAGCACCCCGGGCCTGTAATTCGCGCCGATAGTGGAGGAAATAGGCATCGACTCGCGCCAGTTCGCGCCCGAGGTAGCGCTCCTGGCGTTTGCGGATGGGACCCAGATCGATTTGCTGGCGGAGGTGGCGCTCAATCAGCGCGCCGATGGCGGAGGGTTCGGGCGTGGGCCACGAGAGTCCCTGAGGCAGCGGCTCGTCACCGAGGAAGGCCGTCTCGCCGGCAAGTCCGTCATCGGATTCGCCTCCGGGCCAGGCAAACGCCGATTGGAGCAGGGACCAATGCTGATCGATGGCCTGGATTTCGCAGCGGACAACGGCGACTACAGAGAAGTGCCATGCGGGCTTGACGGTTTGCGCAAGGCTTGCGTGATTGGTCGAAGTGTTCCGTGCGAAGGCGCGCAGCAGGACATCTTCGGGCGGTGGTTTTCCGGAGGCGCCAGGGAGTACTGCGCGGAAGACGCGCGGCATTTGCTTCCACAACTCCTCGGCCATGCGAAATACAAGAGGGCAGCCGGGAAACACATCGCGGATCGGGTCCGGGGCTGTCCCTTCGGGGAAGCGCAGCTCGGTCTCGACCAGTTCGCCGGGCCTCCCAAGCACTGCCGCTGCCAGGCCGTCAGCCACCACCTGCAGACGGTCGTGCCAGGTTCGTTCGCACAGGGCGCCCAGCCTCTGAAGTCCTTCAGCCGTGAATTCCATGAGCACCTGTGGCGTAGGGGCAACCTTCTCGATTTTCACAGCGTTTCGTAGTTTTCGGAAAAGAGTGTGGCATCGAGATCCTGGACCTCCGCATAGTCGGAGCGAGCCGCTGCGACAGCCTCGCCGAGGCGCGCGAACGCGCCCGCCACGTCACCGCCGGGTTCGCTCCAGCAGCCAAAGACCTCTGCCGCGAAGTCGTCGCTCGAAAACCTTTCGCCAAGAATTAATCCGGTTTCCCCGACCACAAGCTCGAAGAGATTGAGTTTTTCCTGCAACAATTCGAGCAAAAACGCCTGCAGGCTCCGAGCCTGGACGAAATTAAAAATCTCGACAGGATGCGTCTGGCCGATGCGGTGGAGCCGTCCGATCCTTTGCTCAATTTCCATCGGGTTCCAAGGCAGATCGAAGTTGACGAGGCGATGGCAGAACTGGAGGTTGCGCCCTTCCGTGCCGCTTTGGGTCAGTACCAAAGCTCCGCCTTCCCGGCGGAACGCGTCGGTGAGCGGCTGGCGCTCGCGCGGCGGAGTTTGTCCGTTGATAAGGCGGACCGCCGTTCCCATGTGCGCAAGGCTCGAGGCGATCTCACGCTGCGTGGCGAGGAATTGCGTAAAGATCACCGCCCCGCCCTCGATGTGCGCCAAGCGAGCAAGCATTGCCAGCTTTTCCCGGAAAACCCGCGAGTCCAAAACGCGCTCGCCCCAACGCTCCGCAAAGGCTGCGTCAGGAAACGACGTCAGCGCCTGACGCCAAGCGGCCGGGCTGCTGCCCATTGCCTGGAGCAGGATGCGTCCGCGAAGACTGGCCTGGGCTCGCGGAAGCTCGGACAAAGCCGCCCGCAGCGCGCTTTCCCAGTCCGCGCAGAAATCCGCCTCTTCGCTGCCAGGCTCGAAGAGGACGGTTTCGGCTCGGCGTGGCGGGAGGGCGATTCCGGCGTTCGCCCGGGTGTTGCGGATCATCACTTGATTGAGCAGACGGCGTAATTCCTCGGGCGCCTTGGGCTGTCGGGGGCGCGCCTTGTCGATAAATCTTTCGCGGAATTCCTGCGGCGCCGGGAGGCCTCCCGCATCCAGGAGCGCCACGAGATGGTAGAGATCTTCGAGCGAATTCTGCACTGGCGTGGCGGTCAGCAGCAGAAGAAGCTGGCGGGGAAGCCGGTTGACAGCTTGCCACGCCTTTGAGGTGCGATTGCGCAAATGGTGGGCCTCATCGACAATGAGAAGTTCCCACGGCACCTGGCTGGCGTGGCGCAGATGAAGGTCCTGCTTGACGGTGTGGAGTGACGCGATCACCGCGTCGTGGCCCTTCCAAAATTCGTCAGCGGCATCACGCCGAAGCGCGGAGTTCGTCGTCACGGCCGAAATGCCGAACTTTTCCTCGAGTTCCTCCTGCCATTGGTCTACCAGCGAGGGCATCGTGAGAATCAAGAAGCGCCGAATCATGCCCCGCGTCAGACACTCCTTGAGGATCAAACCCGCTTCGATCGTCTTGCCGAGTCCGACCTCGTCGGACAGCAGGGCGCGTCCCCGCATTGGACCGAGCACCTTGAGAGCTGTCCGGGTCTGAAAGTCAAAATGCTCGATGCGGCAATGCGGCAGGCAGAGAAGATCGTCGGTTTGATTTGATACCCAGAGCAACGCCGCGCGGTGGAGCAGCCGGAATGTCGCCGCGTCGGAACTCGGGTGCAAACGACTTGCAGGCACGGTGAAGGAAGCAAAATGGACCGGAATACCCGGAACCGGCCGGGCCTCCCGGCGTTCACACGCCGCGCGCTCGCGCTCGATTCGCTCGCGCTCCTCGCGCTCCAGGAACTCCTTCGCCCGACGGGCCTTTTCCTGTCGCCTTTCCCTTTGGCGGGCGGCGGTTTGTTGCATGCGCTCGCGCATCTCCCCCAGACGGCTTGCTTCCTTGGCCTGCTTCCGGCGCTCCAGTTCGATGGCTCGGGCGAGAAGCGGACTGATCTCAGAGTTGCGCTCTGTGCTCGCTGTTTCAGCCCGCTGAAGCGCAATGTCCTCCGCCATCCGTTGGATTTCGCGAGGAAGCAGGAACCAGCCATAGGCGCCAGCCTCGCGAACAATCGTCCTGGTTCGTGACTCCGAGGCGCCGGCAGAGGGGTGACGCTCTTCCAGGCGGAGAGAATCCGGAGCCGCTGGGATGCGCTGCCGAATGCCACGCACGCGGGCCGCTATCGAGGATGGATGCCTCGTACCCTGCTCGATCTGAATTCTCCGCCCGTCGCCGTCATGCCACTCGTAAGACAATATGCCTCCGTGTTCGACCCGAATCGTCACGCCGCAATCTCGTTTCTCGCCCCGAAAGCCGTTTACGCGAATGCAAGCGTTGGCAAAATCCAAAACGATCACCGCGCGATGGCTGGAGCTTTCCATTGGAGTCCGTACAGAAACCTTTTCACGAGCCACAGTCCGGTCAAATAATCACAGTGTCGTTTCGATGCAACCCGCGAAGAAGGGTAGGCGTAGTCCACCACCACGAACATGGCGCGGTGCTCCCCTCCCCTTCATTTTCTAACTGCCTCGTCAACAATCACTGCTCTTCCTGCAGAAAGCCCTGCAACCGGGTAAAATGTCGCTTTTCTGTGCGGTGGAGGGAAAGCGTCAAGAAGGGGGTCGCAAGACAAAGTCTTTTGTAATGACAAAGTCATTACGCTATGGTACGATAGAAAAATAAGGAGTTCCATCATGACTGCAACATTTGAAAGACGGCGCCGCGAAACGCTGAATATCCGCATCCGTTCGGAGGATCGTGGCCTGATTGACCGCGCGGCGGAGATACGCGGACAGAACCGCACCGACTTCATTCTGGAGGCTGCGCGCCGGGCAGCTGAGGAAGCCCTGCTCGACCGCGTCCTGATTGCCGTCAGCCCGGAGGCCTACACCGAATTTCTGGCCCGTCTCGACGCGCCGCCGCAGCCCAACGAGCGCCTGCGCCGCACCATGCAAACGCCGCCGCCCTGGGCGTAACAGCGGATGCTGTCGCCCCCCGATCTCCTGAACGCCTACCACAGCCTCCAGGGCTTCGACTCCGGCGTGCCTTCCCTCGATCAATGGCTGATCCGCCGCGCCCTCGTTAACCAGGCCAGTGGCGCGTCGCGCACCTACGTTATCCGTGACGATTCTGCCGTCGTCGGCTATTACGCCCTAGCCTCCAGCGCCATCGCCGTCGTCGCAGCGCCCGGACGGTTCCGCCGCAACATGCCCGATCCCATCCCGGTCGTCGTGCTGGGACGCCTCGCTGTTGCGCGCACACATCACGGCAGCGGCCTTGGACGCGCGCTGTTTCAGGACGCCGCACGGCGCACCCTCAATGCCGCCGACGCCGTCGGCATTCGCGGCATGATCGTCCACGCGATTTCAGAGCAGGCGAAAGCCTTCTATCTGCGCCTGGGTCTCTACCCCTCGCCCGTCGACCCCATGATGCTCATGGTCACCCTTGCTGACCTGCGCGCCAGCCTTGCCCCATGACGCTCTCGGATCTCACGCTCGGAATAACCAAAGTCGAGCGGAGGAATTCATCGCAGAATGCCCAACATCGCCAGCCTTAATCAGGTTGTCAGCAAGCCGTTCGTCAAAAAAGCAGCAGATGCAGTGGACGCCGCGGGGGCAAACTCCGTGGGATCAAACCTGCCGCAGCTGCCCGGGCTTACCCACCGGAGGCTGGTTTCTTTATTTTCCACAAGCACGGAGGCATTTTATTCAGTTGGGCTCTTGGTGCAATAATAGGCTTATTGGGACACGCACGTCGTATGGCTTGAGATTTCCTCGATTTTGCGGGCTGGGCTGTGATAGAGGAAAGGACAGCCATAAACACAAACCAGACGGCTCGTATCTTCATCACCGGCTCCGCTGACGGGCTTGGACACGCTGCGGCCAAAACGCTGCTCGCTGACGGATACCAAGTCGTTGTCCATGTTCGATCCCAAGCTCGGCTCCTCGCCGTGCAAGACCTTGTAGATCAGGGAGCCATCGCGACCACCGGGGATCTTTCAGACTTCGCGCAGACGCGAGACCTTCGCCAGCCAAGTCAATAAGATCGGGCAGATGGATGCAGTGATTCATAACGCGGGTGTTTACTCAGATCCACAAGTGCTCCCAGTAAACGTCGTTGCTCCGTATTTACTCACGGCGTTAATGCGTTGTCCCAAACGGCTGATCTATTTGAGCAGTGGTATGCACACCGGTGGACGAACAGCCCTGAGTGGCATGGACTGGACTGGTCGCACTTCCACTGGTTCCTACTCGGACAGCAAGCTTTTCGTGACGACGATTTCCGCAGCCGTCGCTCGAATTTGGTCTGATGTTCTCAGCAACTCTGTCGATCCGGGCTGGGTGCCTACCAAAATGGGGGGAGCTAATGCGCCAGATGACCTGCGGTTGGGACATCTTACTCAAGAGTGGCTTGCTACTAGCAATGATCCTGAAGCGCTTACTAGCGGAGGGTATTGGCATCATCAACGACGCGTTAAGCCGCATCCCGCTGTCCACGATACAAAATTCCAAGCTCAGTTGCTCGACGAACTCGCTCGTGCGACGGGCACTCCGCTGGCGTGATTGATAGCCTCAAGTCGTGTTGGACCATTGGCAGCAAATGTTGGGAATGCGCAGCCTACGCGCTGTGCGTTCGGGTGGAGTTTCATAAAAGTGGCCTCTTCCCAATCATCCTCGGCTCAGGCGGACACTTTCTTGACGCTCTCCGCGTTACGCCTTCAGGAAGGTCAGCAGGTCGGCGTTAATGGCGTCCGCCTCGGTCGTGGGCATGCCGTGCGGAAAGCCCTTGTAGGTTTTCAATGTGCTATTCTTCAGCAACTTCGCCGACAGCGGTGCCGAATCGGCATAAGGCACGATCTGGTCGTCATCGCCATGCATCACCAGGACCGGCACGGTGATCTTCTTCAGGTCTTCGGTGAAGTCCGTCTGGGAGAAGGCGACGATGCCGTCATAATGCGCCTTGGCGCCTCCCATCATACCCTGGCGCGACCAATTCCAGATCACCCCCTGAGAGGGTTTCGCACCAGGCCGGTTATAACCATAGAACGGTCCAGCCGGCACATCGTAATAGAACTGGGCTCGGTTGGCGGCGAGTTGCGCCTGAAGCCCGTGAAAAACCTCCTGGGCAGCCCGCCCGGATTGGTCTCCGTCTTTACCATCAGCGGTGGCACCGCACTGATGATCACCGCTTTTGTCACCCGGCTTTCGCCGTGGCGCGCTAGGTAATGCACCACCTCGCCGCCGCCGGTCGAATGGCCGACATGCACCGCACCCTTGAGGTCGAGATGTTCGGTCAGCGCCGCTAGATCGTCGGCGTAATGATCCATGTCATGTCCGCCGCCGGTCTGGGTGGAGCGGCCATGGCCACGCCGGTCGTGGGCGATCACGCGGAAGCCCTTGCCGAGGAAGAACAGCATCTGCGTGTCCCAATCATCGGCCGACAGCGGCCAGCCGTGGCTAAACACGATGGGCTCCCCTTTGCCCCAGTCCTTGTAGAAGATCTCAACGCCGTCTTTGGTGGTGATCGTGTTCATTTCGAGCGATCGTAACGCACTGAATTCTCAGGGCAAAATTTATTCTTCTGACGCTCAGAGCCCGACACTCAGTCAATGTTTTTCGCTTTTGATTTTTAAAGGGGAATTGGATGCGGTTGGGCTGCTGGTTTATTTGAGCGGATTGAGTAATGCTTCTGTTGTCGCAGGCGGCCGTCGCCTCTTGTACGCTCGGCGATTTTGTCCGCCGATTCAAGGGCCGCCTTGGCAAAGAAACTCGTCCCAGCTTAACAACTTATGTTCTGTTACTCAGGAGCCGTTGCGGTTGAAATGCCGAGAAGGCATGGCTCTTCGGTGATTACTGCTCCATCACAATGACCATGCGGAATCGTGCCTCATTGCGTTCCATCTTGGCGAAAGCATCGGCTGCTTGTTCGAGCGGCACGGTCTCGATCATCGGGCGGATATTGGCAAGGACGCTGAAGGCCAGCGTGTCTTCGTTGTCGATAGCGGAACCGGTCAACGCTCCCTCGACCGACCTGGAACCAAAGACGAGTTGGGACGGTGTAACTTCAATCGGGTCGGACCCGGCCCCCACCACGATCATTCGCCCGCGCGGTGCGAGACCGTCGATCAATGCCGACATTGATTTGCTCTCCGAGGCCGTCGCCGAAATAATCTGCGCGCCACCCAGAGCTTGCGACGCCGCGGCCGGATCGCCGGCCTTGCTATCGATGTAATGGCGCGCGCCGAGTTGGCCCACAGTCCTCCTGGCTGCGAAAACATACGCTAACGACACCCTAAAACGCGCCATTACCGTCGTTTTTTGCATTTTTGAGGGGTGAAAACCCGTTTTCGGCAAAACTGTTCGTAGATGTATGGACTAGAATAGCCATTCTACGAATAGTTGTGTCCACGCTGGGGAGTATTCTACGACAAATTTGAGGCTTTAACGCGGGGGTCTACAATGCGTAGAAGACGGCGCAGAGCGCAGCGACCTCTCGTTGAGAATGTAAGCGAGTTCGCGCGGATACACTGACCAATTCTGGCTTTGCGGCCCGCTGTTAGTAGCGCTTATCGCAACGTTGACTCCGAATCGAACCTACATTTCCTCTCAGCTATCGAGGTGGTGACCTTGTCGTAGAATACGCTACCGTATGTTTTCGCAGCCAGGAAGACTGTGGGCCAGCCGCATACTTCCGCTGAATTTCGATCTCGGCCAATTGCTCGACTGTCGTCGCAAATTTCTGCGCACGAACGAGTGTCAGAGCATCCCGATCTCCGCCAGACTCGACGAAGGGTCGCGCGGCATTTTCCAGTGGGTTCTGAAATGTAGGGTGACCGCCATGAATTACCGTGGCCCCCTCTCGAAACACGGCTTGCGCGAGGCTCGTACCAACGTTTCGATCGCCATGCAGCTTTCTGGTGATCCGTGATCAGGAACTGCGCCCGAGAGATGGACCCTGACGCCTTGGAGCGGTAAACGGGGCGTATCTCTTATCGGTTGGCGCGTGTTGCCGCGGTTTTTACCCAATTGGCGAAATTTGCATACCCATTGTCCGACACCCAATCAGGCCCTAAGGTAGCGAAGGTCGAAAATTTGGCAAAGTAGCGGTGCCTTGGATGCTGAAGCGAGGTTCGCACCATTTCGGCTCGCCAGAAAGTGCCAAATGCTATTCAAGGAGCGTTGGAGGTGTGCAGAAGCGGCTCACGCCGAACTTTTGCGACTAGCTCGAAGCCAAATCTGAGCGAAAAAATGGCGAAACTGAGGACGTAGTCGCGGTCAAACCGCAAAAGCAGTGTGGAATGAGCGTTCAAAGCCTTCAAAAATGTGGTTATGGGGCGTTTACTTTGCCGAAATTTGGGGCTTCGCTACCTTAGGGCCTCGTAAGACAATATGCCT
>CAVXQK010000011.1:0-127833 GCA_963763735.1 uncultured Verrucomicrobiae bacterium
TATTACGGGCGTGCCGCGACCGGCGGAGTGCTGGCGCGGCGCGACACGTCGATACCACTTGCGTTCGCCTTCGATGCCGACGCGCACACTTTCGTAGTTAGTGCGCCGATCGACCCGAGTGCGACCGAGAAGATCGCTTTGAAGGGTCGTGTCGTTACCATGGACTCGAATTTCTCGGTGCTCGACAGGGGCGCCGTTTACGTTGACAGCGGTAAGATCGTCGCCGTGCAGGACGCCGCCGCACCCATGCCCGCCGGTTTTGCCGTTTCCAACTTGATCGACACAAAGGGAACGATTTACCCAGGCCTGATCGAGCTTCACAACCACCTAGCCTATAACGCGCTCGGCCTGTGGAAGGTTCCCAAACTTTACCAGAACCGCGGCCAGTGGACCAATCATCCCGAATACAAGCAACTGGTGCTCGACCCGATGAAAGAGATCAAACGGCGCCCGCGGCTTCTTCGGCGATCGCGCGCTACGCGGAATGCAAGTGCCTGCTTGGCGGCGTAACCACGAGCCAGGGGATCCGTCTCAACGGGGCGGGTGGGATCACGACATACTTCAAAGGCGTCGTGCGAAACGTGGAACAGACCGACGAGGCCGACCTGCCCGAGGCGCGTACAGCATTCCTGACGTAGAAGCCAGTAAATGGAGCGAGTTCGACAAGGCGCTCAAGAAAGCGCTGGCGGCCGGGCAGGCGATGTTGCTTCACCTTGCAGAAGGGAAGAACGACGACCCGCCGTCGCTAAAGGCCTTCGACGTTCTGCAATCCAGAAGCAGCCCCGATTGGGCCATAAACGCTGCGTTGACAGGCATACACGCGGCTGCACTCGACAAGAATCGTTTCGAGATTCTCGCCCAGCACGGCGGCAGCATGGTCTGGTCGCCGACTAGCAATCTTCTACTCTACGGTGAGACGGCGCGGATTGATTTCGCGCGGCAGGCGGGCGTGATGATCGGTATAGGATCGGACTGGTCGCCCAGCGGCAGCAAGAACCTCCTTGGTGAACTGAAGAGTGCTCGTGCTTATAGCGAGCTTAATAGCGGGTTGGTTACTGACCGCGAGATCGTTACCATGGCGACGCGAGACGGAGCGGCGATCGTCAAATGGGGCAAAGTCTTAGGCTCCCTCGAGCCGGGGAAGCGCGGAGACCTGGTTGTGGTTCGCGGTGTCGACAAGGACCCCTATGCCAAGCTCATCGAGGCGGCAGAGTCGGATATTGAGTTAGTCGTCATCCACGGCCGCCGTCGCTACGGGACGAAGAGACACATGGCTGGGCTACCGACGACAAAGACCGAGTCACTGAAGGTCGGTGGTCAGCAGCGGCTACTCTACCTTGAGACGCCGGAGGCGACTTTCGCTTCGATGCCAAAGCTGTCGGAGGCAAAGGATAAACTAGCCGACCTGCTGAGGAACCTTCCGGAGCGCGTGAGGGAGATCGCTCCCGCGAAGGCAATGAGGGACGGATTCGAAGGCGATTTCGGTGGAGGCACGCTAACGCTGGCGCTCGATGAAATCGAAGAGACGGGCACGCAAATTCGTCCACGCATCCCGGATCGACATCACGCGTTTACCGGACCGCGAACCACGGTGTCGACCGCGGCCGTAGCGGCGAAGGCGGCGGCTTTGCCGGTCATTGCGCTGGAACTTGATCCCCTGACGGTTGCCGACGATTCGAAGTTCCTATCGACCCTGCAGAATGCCGAAAAGAACCTTCCCCCTGGCTTCGCGAAAGCTCTGACGAAACTCTATTGATCGGTGCTTAGCCGTCACCAAGGCGCGAAGATCGCCACGATCTTGGCTCCAACAATAGGGCTCGGGATGCGGACGGGGAACCCGATTCTGCGGCATTTTCGATCAGCCCAGCAATGCATGAATCTGCCAACTGTTGCTTCTCTCGTCACAAATTCATAAATACGTCGAGAACAAGATTCCCGCGTGCCACGTCCTCTTTCCGTCACTTGCGACGGGACTACCGACGCCAAGATCGCGTTATAAAATTGCAGCCTCGGCTTCCGCCGTCATAAACGTCGCGGCAATTTTCATGGAGCGCGCAGACACGCGTTCTTCGACATCGGGGAACGTGTCGTTTGTTGAGCAGAAGCATCGATGTCTTGAGCCTAAATACTCTGGCTTTGGCGCTTTCGAAGACGCGTAGTTTGTGTCCCAGCGGCGTATCGTTGTTCCAATCGAGCAGTTATGCGCTGCGCCAAGTCCGCCGCGAGTTTTTTCCATGCCCCGACGCGGTTGAGAATGGATACGTTTGCGGTCCGCATTTCTGAAAGCACATCCAACGCAGCCCGACGATTACCTTCGGGCAACCTCTCCATCAGACGCGCCTTGTCGGGGGTATGTAGAATGCAGGACTTGCGGCCGCGGGAACTCGCCACGTAGGCTCCCTTGGCAGTAAGCCCTTCCGCGGCAACGACGACATGATCCGCCGTCCATCCTTGGGCCTTGTGTGATGTAACAACGTAGCCGTGGCACCATTGCCGGAACTCGGCGGGAACACGCACGCCTTCCTTGGTCTGAAGCGCGCCGTCCGGCTCAATACCCGAAATGGTTAATACCTGTCCATTGATGAGACCAAGTTCTTTGTCATTGGCACGAACGAGCACCTTGTCGCCGGGAGAAGCTTCGATCTGCCGCGAGCGGGCAACATCGAACAAATCCGCCCGGCGCAAATCGAGCGCTATTTCTTTCCTAGAAGGAAGGGTCACTACGACTTTCTTTTTCTCAACGCGCACGACCGTTGCGGAGGAAGAAGGGCGATTGCGCGCAGGGGCAAAGGTTATCACTTGTCCCGGTTCGTAGCGCTGCCAGTCCCGCTTCTGCTGATTGGTCCAGCGGAGTGATTCGTGAACGGTGAGAGCGGGTTCCTTCGGCGGGAAGCACGCCGAGCTCTTTCAGGCCTTTGCGGATCGAGTCAGTAAACCGATGATTTTCCTCCCAAGTAAATGCCACGGCCAGGCAGCGATCCAGATTGCGTCCGTAATCGGTGAGCCGAAGAAAGTCGGCTGCGGCTCGATCCAGGTAGTTCGACTGTCCTTCCTGGATCCAATTGAGGCGGTCCAGTTTTTCCAAACCTTCGCGAACATTTCCGGCGGCCATTTGCGCGACAGCTGCACGATAATCGGCGGAAATCTGCCTATGGATTTCACCGACCTGGCAGCGTCCAAGTTTGCTATGCGCTTCGAGGACGCGCAAAAAATCACCCGCCTCGACGGAAACATGCTGACGAACGTCGCCTACGAGTAGCACGCGCATATCGTGCTTCTGTGCCAACCGAAGCAGCTGCGCACCCTGGCGATTAGACTTCAGGCCGGCCTCATCGCAGATAACCACGGCCTTTCGCAGTTCTCCCTGCTTCTCCGCGTTGCGTAGGAAATCCTCTACGGTTGTCGCCTGGGCAAAGCCCTCGTTTCGCAGGACCTGTGCCGCTGATGCCGTTGGCGTGATGGCAAAGATGGTGTGACCGGCCTCGCTCAACCCGCGTTGCACTTCCCGCAGGGTCGTGGTTTTTCCAGCCCCGGCAACGCCGCGAAAACTGAATACCCGATCTCTTGTGCGTAGAATGGAGGCAACAGCCTGCTTTTGTTCCTCGGAGAGATGCCCAGCCGGAACGAACCCCGAGTTCAATGCGGGACATGAATCCTTCGTGGCATCGACAAATTTCACAGCCCACTGTTCCAGTTCCAAACCCTGCCGCGTGCAGCATTCCGAGAGCAGGGGATTTTCCGCGGAAGCGGCAAGCCGCACCAGCCCAGCCTCTCCGCTCGTGGCGACCTCTTTTAACTTCTCCAAATCCAGCGATCCCAGCGACTGATTGAGAGCCTCGGCCAGAATCTCGTGCTCCCGCAAGACGCTTTGCCGCTCGAATAAATGTTCGACGCTGGCGCGAAGGGCATTGCGTTCCTCACCAGTTTGAATCGGCACGGTCAAACGTTCCGACCGGACTCGAAGGGCCTGCAACTGCGTGCATTCCTCGGGCGACAGTTGCGAGCGCTGCAAGGCGAGGACCTCGGCCGTGGCGATCTCCTTCAAAGCGGCAGGCCGGGTCTCCCGAGTAATCAGCGCGATTTCCTTCACCGTGGGCTTGCGTCCCTGCTTTTCCTCGAACTTTTCAATCTGACGTTCGATTTCCTCCCGGCGCTTGGAAAAGCGTTCGCAGAGCGAATCCGATACGCCGTCGATTTCAAAGCCTGTGATCTCGCCATTTTGCCGCACGTGCCGGATGGCATAGCCCAACTGCTGGACGGAGCGAGCCATCTCGTTCTGGTAGACCTTGCCCGCATATCGGACGGCTCGGACCATCTCGTATTCATTGAGCGCATACCATTTCCCGGTCTGGTCGCGTGTGGCGTTGGCGATCACAAAATGGGTATGAAGCTGCGGGTCGAGAGCGCGGCTGGCATCGTGGGTAAACGCCGCTGCGCAGATGTTGCCCGTCACTTCAGACTGGCGATTAAACGGCGTATTCCTTTGGCGGGAAGCAAACCGTTCCAGTTCCGAGAGAGCAATGCGCGCTGCCCGCTCGTGCGCGATCCTGAGTCGCCTGTCTCCGCCGAGTGTCGCCAGGATCGAGACTGATTTCTGGGCCGAGCACTGGAAATCAAGGAATGCGACCCGGTTTGAAACGGGCTTCATGGTGAGGCGAAAATTGGCGACCTCCTGAGCGGTGCCGGATCGGGATTCCTTTGCCCGGAATGCCTGGGCTGCCTCGGCAAGCGTGGGCTTACGCGCTTCCTTGGTCCGCGGTGTCAGCCGTTCGTCCGTGCCAGGGCGCAGGTTGACCCTCAACGCTTCAAAGTCTTCCGGGCGCACTTCGCCGGAAAGACCGAGCGATTCGGCACCCTTTCCGACCCACTCGCCCGTCACCCGCTCACCCTGGGCATAGTAATCGTTGGCCGAAAGATGATTCTCCAGATACGTGGAACCGTTGCGGATTTTGGCCGAGGTAAACATCGAGTCGCTTGACTTCCTCGGATTATAGAATAGCGTGCATCGCACGTCAACACATACTTACAATGAATGTAATGCCGCATCTGCTCCTTCAAAACATCTCCAATGAAGAGAGACGCAATATGTCAAAGCGTGGCCTTGATTGTCTGACCGACTCGAATGTTTCTCGAACGCCATTCGAGATCCATTTCAAAGCATTCGAGTCGCACCTGCGAAATGGCGCAGCCGTATTCGAATTTTCTCGAATCCGTTCGAACGCTTTCGAACGAACAGCACTGCCGGAGGCCCGCCATGCCTAAACCACCGCCACCCGCCACCCACAATCCGGCTTTCCAGTCCAAGCTGGAACCTTACCGGGAATTCATCCGCGAATGCCGCGCCAAACGCTGGAGTTATCCTCGCATCGCGGCGGCTCTACGGGAGATTCATGGGCTGAGCGCTGCTCCGAGCACCATCTTTTCCTTCGTCAAAGTCCGCGCCAAGCGGCGCAGGCTCTACGCGCTTCCGCCCTCGGAGGAATCGCCGGTTTTCCAATCCAACCCAGCAAACGCCAAGGCGCGGGACTTCTTCAACCCGCCAGAACCAAAGGAACCCCATGAAGCCAAACGAAGACCCTACAACATCTGAAATCCTGCACCGTCTTGTCGTGCCCATCCAGACTCGTGGCAATCTCGGAAAGTCCACCGAGGCCATCGCGCGCTGTGAATGGATGAGCCAACGTGGCGTTTTCTGGAAAGGTTACGATCTTGACGCCTTCAACCGTACCTTGAGCACGACCTATCCCGAGGACGTTGCCTTTGTGGAACCGGGACCGGAGCCGGAAGGAGAGCTCATCAAGATCTTTCGGTGCCTGGCCCACAGCGAGGTGACCGTGATCGATCCCAGCGCCCACATGAACAGAACCATCCTCCGGGCAATGGAAATGGTCCGACTGACGGAACTATGCAGAGCCATCGCCGCCCGCGTGAGCGTTCTGATTTATCCGGTGGATGAAGTTTCCGACATGGACGACATCGCGCAGACTGTCGAGGTTCTGGGGGATTCGGTCGATTGGGTGATCGTCCGCAATCCGGTCAAGATTCCGACAACGAAGTTTTTTCAAGGCTCGGAACTCGAAGCCCAGTTGATTGGCTTCGGCGCCGAAAAGCTTGAAATACCGGCTCTGCTTTCCGATACCCGAAATCATCTGCGCTCACGGGAAATTCAACTTGAACGAGGGCTCTCGCCAACAGAAGCGTTGAAGACTCCGGGCATTGAGTTGGATATGGCGCATCGGATCATCCTTGAGCGATGGCTCGCGGACCTGTTCGAGCGATTTGACGCCATCGCCAGGCATCTGGTTCCCACAGCAAAGGCCAGCAGGGCAAAGTCCGCGCGAACGCGCGAAGTCATCACGCCCAAACGCCGGATTTCTGGCGTCAACTTAGAGAACATCCGGTGAACGAGGAAGCAGAGGAGGATTGGCGTTACTGGAAGGCGGCCATTTCCCGCCTGCCGACCCAAGAGATGCGAGACGCCGCATGGGAATTCTTTGTCCGCCATTTCTCCCAGAATCCCAGGATGGCCGACACGTTGAGTGGTCTCATCTTGGTCATGCAGGCCAATGGCCTGTACATGCTCGATGCGCCGAAGATCATTCATGAACAGGCCATCGACCCCTTGAATGGCGCTCTGGCTCGCTTTCGCGAGGAATTGGATCGAGCCGTTAGTCGCCACAAACAGGTCGCGGCCGAGGCTTGCCAGACCGCGGAGACGACAGTTACGGCGGTCAAGGGGTTGGACGAGACAATCCGCCACGGCTGGCGGGAAGTGAATACGGAAAAGCTGGCCGAGCGAATTCATGCCGAACTGGAAGGAACCCTTCTTCAACCACTCGCAATCCAATGCCGGTATTTGGAGAAGGCCGCGCCCGACTTGCAAGATGCGGTCCAACGCATGGAGGATTCGACCCGGAAGCTGCGGGCCTTTCATTTCAAGGGCATCCTTGCCGTGATGCTTGCCGCCTGCCTTGTCGTCATGGGAGGCTGCTTCTCCTTCGGTTGGTGGAAGCTCTCCCGCCACTACGACCGCATGGTGGACGCCGCCCTGAAGCGAATCCTGTCGGTCAATGCGGGAAACCAAGAAGCTTTCACCCGGCTGACCGAGATGAACGTCCCTATCCGCGTGCTAGCCGTCACCGATGGAAAGCAGCGGACGATTCCCCGAAAATTCGCCCTGGTTATGGACCATGCTGAAGACGTGGCCGTCGAGGACACTCCCGACGGAAAGCGAGCGGCAATTTATTTCGAGAAATCCTCCTATTGAAAATAGAACTTGTCGTGACAAACGAGCGGGGTGGGGTCTCGTACCATTTCCATCGGTCGGCGGTTTTCACCCGGGAACTTGGGAGGGCGAGAAGGCTGGGGTGGGGTGAAGGACTGCCTCTGGCGCTTCTAGGAAAGGAAATGGGCGTCTCCTCTGACTGGTGGAGGCGCTCAGTGAGCCCGTACCCCTGCAGCCCCGCAACTATCCAAAGATTCCGCGCCAACACCAACCTGCGCTTTGGTATGACGTGCTACACACGTCACTTTAACTTGACGTGATTTACACGCTTCGCTATCATTCTGGCATGGAGCCGAAATCCAAAAAGCAACCCCGGAAGCGCATTACGCTGGTTCTGCGTGTTGACCTCATCGACCGCGTTCTGGAAAAGGCCAAACTCTTGCAGCAGGGGCCAAACAACTTCGTCAATCTCTGCGTGGAAGGCATTCTTGACGCGATGGACGCCCCGGGAACGGATTATGACATCCCCATTCTGTCCCTCTACAACCAGGTCAAAGGGAGAACGCTTCTCACTTCGAAGGCGGTCATGGCCATCGTCGGCGCTTTCGTCCCGGAGGTTTATGATATCGACGCCCAGGAGCAAAAATTCCTGATGGAGCTTGTCAACAAGCACGAGGGCCGTCTGACCTCGGAGGTTTTCAAGGGTTACCGCAAACTGGCCCAGCGCATGAATATGGAGCGTATCGCCCACGAAAAGGAGCTCAAAAAACTCCAGGGCAAATGACACGAGAGAGTTTTATGTTCTCTGCGAAACAGATCAGTAGCGGCCAGGAGATACTAGCACTCCTTAATTGCCGGCGTCTTCCGGCGAGGCTTAGCACGGGGGAAACCGCTGTTCTCTTGGGTTTCCAGGAGCATGACATTGCTCCGCTCATTGCCGCCAAGTTGCTGGCACCACTTGGCAAGCCCGCACCGAATGCCCCGAAGTATTTTGCGACCGTCGATATTATTGGCGCCGCGCAAGACCGGGAATGGCTGTCTCAGGCCACACGAGCCCTGTCGAGACACTGGCGGATCAAGAATAGCCGCAAGAAATCAGCCCAGTCTGACTCTTCGCTCTTCGACGCAGTTGCCTGACGCTTCGGGAGTTTCAATTCCATTGGGGAAAGCCTTCTTTTGACTGAAGGGGTCAGGTGATCAAGAGGGCTTCTGGCTTTTCCTTGGCGATCATGAGAAGCTTCAACGCGGCACCGCTGGGATTCTTGTAGCCGCTCTCCCACGAAATATACGTCTTTTTCGGAACATTAAGGATGTCCGCGAAGATCGCTTGGCTGGCGCCCCATTTTTTGCGGATTGCCCGGATTTGGGCGGGTTTTAGTGGCTCTAGGGGTTTGCGCTCCCGGGTTCGAAGTTCTTCCAGGCGTCCCTCTCGATAGAGCTTCACCGTGTCCTGCACGGCGGCGAGGAGTTCGTTGCCATCGAATTCGATTTCCAAAGGCTTCTTTTTCATGGTCACTTCAAATAGTGCGCCTGCTGACGCAATGCGGCTCTTTGTTCGGCGCTCAGGTCACTTTGTCCGCTCTTGGTGTAAAGCAAAAACAGAAAAATGACGGCGCGATCTCTCAGATGGAAGTAGACGACCCTAGCGCCCGCACTTTTTCCTCTTCCTGGCAATTTCATGCGAATTTTGCGAAATCCTCCTGTCCCTTGGATCAAGTCGCCCTTATCCGGATTCTGCAGAAGTTCGTTTTCCAGTTCCCACACTGCTTCCTCGGCATTCAGCCATGTTACTTGTTCTGCGAACTTGTGCGACTCGATAAAAGGGATCTGCATATACTACTAAGTAGTATGGCTATTCGCAAGCCTGTTTCTGTTGTTCCTTCAAGGTTAACCGCAAGGGCATGGCGATGACCTTGCGCTGCGCGATGGATTCGTATTCGTCGAGAGGTGGAACAATAACGAAAGCGCCCTTGGCGTACGCTTCATGAACTGCGCGACTGCTGTGTCCAAGTGCGTCCTGGGCAAATCGTTGGGGATAGCCACACGCTTTGGCACGCTGCGCCCAGGAATGTCGATAGCTGTGCAGACTCACGCCGGACACCTCCACGATGCGGCACCGCCGGCGGAACTCCGTGGAACGCGCGTTTGGTTTCGCCCTCTTGATTGCCGGAAAGAGATTCCCGGATTTTGGCAGCGACTCGAGCAGTTCTCTGAGCTTCGCACCGATGCTCAGCCGTGCGGGCTCACTATCGGGCCCGCGCTTCTTGCGGTGGTAGACCAGCAACCCATCCTGCCAGTCGATATTCTCCGCGGTGAGTTCCGCAGCATCGGACTGAGCCGCACCGGTTTCATAGAGGAATTCGTAGTAGGCACGCTTTTCTGGATTTCTCTCGCTCGCGATAATCTTCGCGTGCTCCTCCGCCGTTATGGCTCGGCGGCGCTTGCTTCGAATCTTCGGCCAAACCCGCTTGGCGAGGATCGGCCACGCCAACCACCCGATGTCGCAAGCGAGATTGTGAAGGCGGCGCAGGTAGTGTGCGACGGAATTGCCGTTGTTGTGCACAATTTCCAGGAGGTCGTCGGCCGTCGTCTGAACGAGCGGCTTGCTGCGAATCGCATCGAACGCCTTGGAGTAGAAGACACGCGCGCAACGCTCCTGACTGGATGGCAGACCGTGCGTGCCCATCTCGCGCATGACCGCCATCCATGTGCGCGTGCTCATCTTCGAATCGTGCGCGGAAAGATAGGCGCGCGCCATCGTGAGATTCAGGGTCGGCAAGCGATGGGCCTCGTTTTTCGCGTGCAGCAGCTTTTCCGCCGTCTTGCGGTCCTTAGTCCGGAGGCTGCCCTGCCTGCAGGATTCGTTGTCCTGCCAGTAGAAGACGCGGTTCGCTCGTTGAAAAAGCCGGTATTTGTTCAGCATGGTCGATCCCGAGTTGGAGATAGCACCACGAGGTTCCTCCCGGTTACCGGGTAGCCACGGAGTTTGCCCAGAGTTCGGACGAATTTTCCCTCCATTGGAGGCTCTGCTGACAAATCCGCTGGCAATTGGCCCCTTTTCGGGCTTTTCGCCGTTTCCATCAGCTTATAAAGAACTGATAATAAACCAGTTAAGAAGTGGCTCCTGAGGTAGGATTCGAACCTACGACCAATCGGTTAACAGCCGACCGCTCTACCGCTGAGCTACTCAGGATTCGCGGAGTGATGGGTTGGGTAGAAAAACCGCAAGCGCACCTTCTGTCAAGGGAGGTTTGCCCGAGTGCCCGTGTCCGGGAGTCTCAGGTGCGCCCAGACAAGAAAACGATGCTTGAAATCAGCCGTCCGTCTCCGGAATGCTCGTCCTACGGACGCTGGCTTGGCCAGTGTTGACGGGCGCAGGTTTGCGATATACGAAGATTGACGTTCGGTCAGTTTATTCGCGGCCCCTGGAGAATAAGGATGCGCATTGTCATCATCGGAGGAAGTGGACACGTCGGCACCTACCTTGTGCCGCGTCTCATCGCGGCGGAGCACGAGGTGATCAATGTTTCGCGCGCCCAGCGCGAGCCATATCAAGCCCATCCCGCCTGGCGCCTCGTAGAGCAGGTGACTGCGGACCGGACGGCTGAGGACGCGGCTGGGGTGTTTGGTCAGCGCATCCTCAAGTTGAAACCCGACGTCGTGATCGATCTGATCTGCTTCACTCTTGAAAGCGCGCAGCAACTCGTTGGAACCTTGGCGAAGCACGTGCAGCATTTCCTGCATTGCGGGACGATCTGGGTAATGGGGCACAGTGTCGAGGTTCCTGCCACCGAGGAGACACCGCGACACCCATTTGGCGATTACGGGATTCAAAAGGCCGCCATCCAGGATTATTTGTTGGATCAGGCGCGCAGACACGGCTTTCCCGCGACCGTGTTGCAGCCCGGTCATATCGTCGGACCGGGTTGGATCCCGGTCAATCCCGCGGGCAATCTCGATCCCAATATTTTCTCGGGTCTCGCGCTCGGCGGGGAAGTGACTTTGCCGAACCTGGGGATGGAGACGCTGCATCACGTGCACGCCGATGATGTTGCGCAATCATTCCTCCGTGCCTTGGCCAATCGAAGCGCAAGCATCGGCGAAGCGTTTCACGTTGTTTCGCCGGCCGCGCTCACCCTGCGGGGATACGCGGAGACGGTCGCTGGCTGGTTCGGCCGCCCCGCCAACCTGAAGTTCCTGCCGTGGGACGATTGGCGCAAGGCGGTCGCGGAAGAGTTCGCCGAACAAACATGGGATCACATCGCCCACAGTCCAAACGCTAGCATCGCGAAGGCGCAGCGCCTGTTGGATTATCGTCCCCGCTTCACTTCGCTTCAGGCGATTTTCGAGGCCCTGGAGTCATTGATACACAAGGGAATTGTTCAGATCTGAGACGCATGCGACGGGGCGTTGGTTTCTTTAAAAGCCGCCGAAAATTGCGTCTGGAGCGCGCGCAAAGCCGCTAGGGCAGCTCACCT
Organism: uncultured Verrucomicrobiae bacterium; assembly: GCA_963763735.1. GTDB lineage: Bacteria > Verrucomicrobiota > Verrucomicrobiia > Chthoniobacterales > Terrimicrobiaceae > DASTFP01. Next base: position 11,704 of record CAVXQK010000011.1, read on the forward strand.
GGCGGCTGGTGCGTTCTCCAAGCGTCAGCGATAACGCTCGGAAAATGCTATTCTCCAGGCACTGGATGGGAGGTCTCCTCGTCTTCCCGTTCGGCCCTGTTTATGGCGTCTATCAACAGGCGTATGGTGCCAAAATCGCGTTTGTGCGGGGTGAGAACGATCCGGTGAAAATGCGCGAGGTGCGTGTCGTCGGCCTCCTCCGGCAAGGCTTCACTCTGCACGATTCTGTCCGCGGCAAGCAGCGTATCGAAATCCTTGTTGAGCTGGTCTATGGCGGACTGACGCAAGCGGTGGGTGGTACGGATCACCATCCTGGATTTCACCCAACGGTAGGAGTGAAAGTTATGATAAAACTGCACGACCGCGTGGATCGTATCTTCCAGGCTATGGGTGATTTTGAAAAGATTGAGATCGGTAGGCGAAATCAGGCTTTGCTCGAGCAGATCGTTGACCACAAATCTACGCCAGGTTTCCCAGTAGTGGCCATTGGGACGGTCCAGCAGCACCATCGGAACGATGGGGCTTTTTCCGGTCTGCATGAGCGTCAGCACTTCGCAGCCTTCGTCGTGAGTGCCGAAACCGCCCGGCAGGAGCACAAACGCATGCGTTTCCTTAACGAAGTGGAGCTTTCTGGTGAAGAAATAGCGGAAGTTGATGAGTTTCGGGTCACCGTGGATCGTTTCGTTCGCGCGCTGTTCGAACGGCAGCCGGATGTTGAGGCCGAAGCTCTTCTGGGCGCCGGCGCCTTCCTGGGCCGCTCCCATAATCCCATCGCCTCCTCCGGTGATGACCATCCAGTCGAGCTCCACCATGCGGCGGGAGAATTCCCGGGCCAGCTTGTATTCCTCCGCGTCGCGTTTCACCCGAGCGCTGCCGAAAACAGCCACCTTGCGAATCCCCTGGTAGTTGCCGAAGACCGTTGATGCGTGCCGCAGTTCGCGCATCGCGCGATTGTAAAGCTTGAGATCGGCAATGGATGTCTTGTCCTTCCCGAACCGCATGACGGTCTCAATCATTTCCTCAAGGATTTCGGCCTGTCTGCCCTGCGCGACTTCGGCCACGAGACTCTTGATTCGGGGGTCCTTCACTTTTTCTTTCATAAAAAAACTCGCGCTGGAACATTGGTGCAAGTCGCACCTTCCGGCTCACGTTAAAATCCGAACCCATGATCATAGTCATTCGCCCCCGAGCGTCAAAAGAACAAATCTCCCAAGTCATCACCGAAGTCGAAAGGCTGGGCTACTCGCCGGCCCCGATTCACGGCGCGACCCAGACGGTCGTGGCGGCAATCGGCGACGAGCGCACCCATGCCAACCTCGAATCGCTTACCGCGTTGCCACAGGTCGAAAGCGTGCTGCGCGTTCAAAAGCGCTTCAAATTGGCCAGCCGCGAATCGCATCCCGAAAATACAGTCGTCAACGCCGCGGGCGTCGAAATCGGCGGGAAGGCATTTTGTATCATGGCCGGCCCCTGCTCGGTGGAAAGCGAGGAACAGCTTCTCAGCACGGCCGAGGCCGTGAAAGCGGCCGGGGCCACCGTGTTGCGCGGCGGGGCTTACAAGCCGCGCACTTCCCCTTACGAATTTCAGGGACTTGGCAGGGAAGGCCTTCGGCTGCTTGCCCGCGCCCGCGAGCAGACCGGGCTCAAAATCATCACGGAGGTGCTTAGTGAACGTGACGTGGAGCACGTCGCGGAGATCGCGGATATCCTTCAAATCGGCGCGCGAAACGGTCAGAACTTCCAGCTCCTCATTGAAGTGGCCCGGAGCGGAAAACCCATCCTGCTCAAGCGCGGAATGAGCGAACGCATCGAGGAATGGTTGCTCGCCTCCGAATATATCCTGGCGCATGGAAATCCCAATGTCCTGCTCTGCGAGCGCGGCATCAGGACCTTCGAGACCTACACGCGAAACACTCTCGATCTGGCCGCGGTAGCCGTCGCCAAGAAAGAATCCCACCTTCCCGTCATCGTGGATCCCAGCCAGGGCTGCGGCCGGGCGGATCTTGTGATCGCGCTCTGCTGCGGAGCGGTGGCCGTCGGCGCCGATGGATTGCTCGTCGAAGTGCACCCCAATCCCGCCGAGGCACTGAGCGATGGCCAGCAGCAGGTGGATTTCGCCTCTTTCCAAAAACTGACGGAAGCCATCCGGCCGTTTCTCGCGGCCGCAAACAGAGCGGGGTAGTCCGGTCCCAGGCCGGGAGTTGAGGTATCCCGCAAACCCTGCGCGAAATGAACGAGGCACTTTCGAAGAGGCTGCACGGAATCCGAGGCGCGAAACGCGATCGCGCAATCGGCACGGCAGTTACTCGCCCGCTTCGTAGAATTTCTCGCCCAGCGCGATCTTCGGCCTTCCGTTTGCCACGCGCCACTTGTTGGTATCGCGCAGGGAATAGACGCAGCCGCAGTATTCTTGCATGTAGAATCTTTCGCGCTTTGAAATCTCCACCATGCGCTGGGCGCCTCCCTTTTTGCGCCAGTTCAACGTCCAGTAGATTATTCCCGGATAATGCGATGCCGCCCGCTCCCCGCAGGCGTTGATCTGCTCAATGTTTTTCCACCGGGAAATGCCCAGGCAGCTTGTAATGACCGGAAAGCCGTTTTCATGCGCGTAAAGAGCCGTTCGCTCGAATCGCATATCGAAGCACATCGTGCACCGCACTCCGCGCTCAGGCTCCCATTCGAGGCCCTTCGCGCGCGCAAACCAGTTGTCCATGTCGTAATCGGCGTCGATAAAGGGAACGGAATGCCTTTCCGCGAAGCGGACGTTCTCGGCCTTTCGCAGTTCATACTCCTCCCGCGGGTGAATGTTCGGATTGTAAAAATAGACGGTCAGATCGAGACCGGAGGCTAGCACCGCTTCCATCACCTCGCCGGAACAAGGGGCGCAGCAGGAATGGAGAAGCACCCGCGTGTGCTCCCCCGGCGCATAAAGAATCGGGCGGACAAATTCGGTCTTCGGAAGCGGAGAAGACATCGACTATTTGTCCGATAGGATCGTATCGGCGTCAATCATCGCAATAAATTTTTGTCCGCTCTGGCAGAGTGGCCGGGGCCGGGGGAGCGGCACCCAATGCGTGCAAAGCACATTCCTGCGTCGTCGAAAGGTTTCTGCCGGCAATCTGTCGAAGGGAAAGTCATCCGCGGGAGAGAAACCCTGCAACAATCAGTGTTGCGCGACGCAAGGTCCTGAGCATAAGTGTAGGGAATCACAACGATCCCATGAAAACGAAAGTCGTGATTTGCGCGAGTTTGATGCTCGCTGACGCGCTGTCCTCGGCAGAGGCCGGTCCCTCTGAGCGCGGGCGTTTTGGCGGAAGCGTATGTTTTCCAGCGCGGCCCGTTTGCCGATCGGTTGCTGTATTCTCTCCGGCAGTCTGCCGTGCATGGCCGGTATATTTCTATCCGGCGTCTTACGGTTGGTCTTCGTTTCCGATCGTCTCCTCGACCAGTTTCAGTAACGTTTCGCCTGTATTGGACTATGGCGATTCTGGAATTTACCGTGTTCCCGCCCCGGTGATCCCGCCGCCGATCGTCAATTCGGTGGGAAGCACGTTTGGCTGGCGGCATTGATTTCCCCCGCAGAAGCGCGGCCTTCCTTTGAATTCGCAAACCCAAGGAAGGCCGCCTCTTTTTGGCGAGAGGAAGGGTGCTTCCTCTCTTTCTCAAGTCGAGGTCAACGCGCCCACGAACATCCCCGTTGACAAAATGGCCGGAAAGTCGAATTAAGGGAGCTTGAGGCCGGCCTGGCCAGATATGGTGACCGTAGCTCAATGGTAGAGCTCCAGATTGTGGTTCTGGCTGTTGCGGGTTCGAGTCCCGTCGGTCACCCCACTTCGTTCGACGGAACGAGAACCCGCAGGGTTCGACCACCGGCGCGCCAGCGCAGTTTCGGGCCGAAAGCCTCGGCGTGGAGCCCCGATGCGCAACGCGCCGTCGCGGATAATCCCGTCGATCACCCCACCTCTTTTTGAGGCAGAGACATCCTCTAAACCCCAAACAAATAAAGGCTCCAAGAGTCAGATCGCGCGGACGAATTTCCGCGCGAACCGGTTTGGCGTGGATTGTGGAGAACGCCTCCGCTAACCGCTTGGGTGCTTGCGCGCTCGGTTCCCTCTGCACCCGGGCGGCATCGTGGAGACTGGTCTTGCCAAATACATGACCCGTGAACAAATCCGCCCCGCGGGCGGCTACGACGAGAACGACAATCCCATTGTAGATCCCTCAAAAGGACTGAAATCGGTCGAGCAGGGCGACTCCACCATCGAAAATGCGCGGACCTTTTCCCGCTCGCCGGGTGAGGGGACAGGCCATGATGCCGGCGTTGTTGATCAGCAGATGCAGGGGCACCTTGGCGCGCATGTAGCCGCTGGTGGGCAGGCGCTCCGCGCCGATGATGGAAAGCGCGACGAAATGCTTCACACCCGCTCGCGCCGAGACGGCGAGCACATTCCGCGTGGAGATCTCGAAGAAATTCAAAACAGCCTTGTCCTCGAAAGAAGGCGAGTTCGTGACGTCTACGACGACCTCTTCACCGACCAGGGCGTCCGCAAGACCGGCCCCGGTGAACGAGTTCACGCCGGTGGAAGGCGAAGCGGGGGCGGCGTCATGGCGAAGAGCGCGAAGGCTGGGAATGAGTTGCTTTCCGATGAGGCCCGTGCCTCCGATGACGATAGTGGCGGAGGGCGTCCGGCTTGCGCCGCGCGCCCGACTCGCCTATGTGACGCCCGCGCATCAGTTTCCGCTCTGCGTTGCGATGCATTTTGAGCGGAGGATGGAGTTGCTGGGAGTGGTCCCGGCGGACGGGCTTGGATCTTCGAAGACGATTACGATAGCGAGTTTCGCGTTGAAAAACGCGATCCAAAGGGCACAAAGCTGCGTGTCGATGTTCCGCTTCTCAGACTTACCGACGGGTAACAAAGAATTGGATCCGCCAAGCCGTAGTGGTCCGCCTTTGTCTCACGCAAAATCCCACTCCGTCAAGCGCGGCGCCAAGCCCTCGGATACAGGCGAGTCCGGCTTGTTCCGCGTACTTTCGAGTTGGATGCACTATGCGTCCCTCGGCCTTGAGTATCCTCAACGCCAGCCGAAACTCGTGATATTCCAGGCAATCTCGGATCACGGTTTCAAGACGGTCGTAATAGTCATCGCTTTTTTCCAAATGGCGGATCTTCATATTCACTGTGAATGGGCCGGCAGGGAGGGCAGACAGCCTTTGCCTCTGTGAAAGTTCGCCGCTCCTTGGGGCAGATGTTCACGCCTAGAACGTGCGAGAGCGACTAAGGTGCGCATCGTCGTCATGAACGGTCCGAGGTCGGATGCGCCATGGCTGCCGTGATGGCTTCGACCAGCGCGCAGTCATCAACGGGCTTGAGGAGATAGGCCGAGGCCCCGCCATCCAGTGCCCGTGCCTCTGCTTCGAGCGAGCCGTTCCCGGTGATTGCGACGACCGGAAGCCGTTTTTGAACTGCCGCGATAACCTCGAAGCCTGAAACCTGTGGCATGTGCAAATCGAGCACCACGCAGTCAGGACTAAACTCCGCGAGCGCCGACAGGAACTCCGCCCCGGACGCAAACACATGCGCCTCCATCTCTGCAGAGCGCAGAAGACGTGCGAGGGCCTTTCGCACCGATTCCTCGTCATCGACGATGGCTATCACTGGGTGGGAGACGCTCATCCAAGAGTACCCTTACCGGATGCCGCCGCGCGCGTATATTGGACCTTAGTACAATACGATGGTGACACCACCCTCGCGTTATCCTTTTTCGGGATGAGCCTGAAAGTCGCTGCCGCATCGCTCCATGAGCCGGACCAATTCGGCCACCGAGGCGACCCGCATCTTCTCCATCACTCGCCCGCGATGCACTTTGATCGTGCCTTCCGTGGTGCCGAGGTTGGCGGCTATTTGCTTGTTAAGCTGACCGGTCACGACGTGTTCCAGCACTTCGCGCTCGCGCGGCGTGAGGCTTGCGATGCGCGTACGGATGTCGACCTGTTCGACGCGTGCCTGGCGCGCATGGTGATCGTGCTCCAGCGCGCGGCGGACGGCCGCGAGCAGGTCCGCGCCATTCACGGGTTTGGTGAGAAAGTCCGCCGCGCCGCGCTTCATCGCCTGAGCGCACATGGGCACGTCCGCGCGGCCGGTGAGAAAGATGATCGGCAGCGCGCTCCCGCCCCCGGCGAGGATCTGCTGGAGTTCGAGTCCGTTGAGACCGGGCATTGCCATGTCCAATACAAGGCACCCCGGCGCAGCGGGATCATGCGCGGCAAGAAATTCACGGGATGAGCCGAACGCCGCCACCTGGAAGCCTTCGGCGCGCAGAAGCCGTCCGACGGCTCTGCGCACAAGCGGTTCGTCGTCGACAAGCAAAACAGTGGGCGATGGCAGGTTCATGGGCTGGCGCGGATCTCCACGGGAAGCGTAAAATGAAAGACGGCGCCGCCGCCGGGATGATTTTCCGCCGACAACCCGCCGCCATGGGCTGAAAGGATCGAGCGGCACACGGCGAGGCCGAGGCCGAGCCCGTGCGGCTTGGTCGTGAAGAACGGCTCGAAGACGCGCTCCAAAGAGCCCGCCGGAATGCCCAGCCCGTTGTCGCGGACCGAGACGCGCACGCCTTCGCCCGCGGTCCATCGCGTGCTCACGCACAGCAGGCGTCCGGCTCCATCGCGCCCGGCCATGGCGTCGCAAGCGTTCATCACCAAATTGAGGAGCACCTGCTGGAGCTGCACACGGTCGCCGTTGACTGTCGGTAATTCCGGCGCCAGTTCCGTTTCGGCGGCAACCTGGTGGTTCAGGAGATCGCTGCGCACCAGATTGAGCACCTCCTGCACGACCTCATTCGCGTCGAGCGGCTGACGCTGCACCGCGCCCTTTTTCAAAAGCAGGCGCAGGCTGCGGATGACCTCCCCCGCATGCCGGTCCGCATCCACGATGTCGCCCAGGATTTCCCCAAGCTCGGCGCGGTCGATCTCCGGGCGCGCAAGGAAGCGCTGCGCCGCCTGGGCGTTGCTGAGGATTGCAGTGAGCGGCTGGTTGAGCTCGTGCGCAAGCGAGCCGGACAATTCGCCGAGCATCGCCACGCGCGAGAGATGGGTGAGTTCCGCGCGCCTTTCCTGCACCTCCTGCTCGGCCTGCTTGCGCGCGGTGATGTCGATGGAGACGCCGCGCATCCGCAGCGGGCGCCGATCGGCACTGAACTCGACCCGGCCCCGCGCGGCGATCCAGCGCACCGGCTGACCACCCGAGAGCACGCGGTATTCGCTGTGGTATTCGCCGCCATCCTCCAGCGCCGCTGCGACTGCCACCCGCACCGGATCGCGGTCATCCGGGTGCAGCCTTCCGGCAAAGTGCGCGAAGTCCTGCGGCTCCGCCTTCGCGAAGCCAAAGAGGTAGCGCCCCTTGGCCGTTGTCCAGATTTCGTCCCGCGCGATGTCCCACACCCAGAGGCCAAGGTCGGCCGCGTTTGCCGCCAGGTCCATGCGCTGTTCGCTTTCGCGCAGATCTTCCGACAACTCCGTCGCCCGGAGCAGGTTGCGGCTCAATTCGAAGGCCATCACCGCGAGGATGCCCATGGAAAACAGGCTCGCCGTGATCGGAAAGGAAATGACGCCCCAGAACACCAGGATCGCCTGCGCGGTTCCCATCAAAACGCAGAACACCATGCCGCCGCCCACAACCAGCGCCTCTCGCCGGTCGCCCCGCCGCCAGACCGTGAGAGCCGCATCCACCACGAAGATCAAGAGAAGCAGCAGGCTCAACTGACCGACCAGCATCCATGGATTCGGCACGCCCCTGGCAACGGAAACCGGTTCGCCGAGGAACGGGATGTGCTGCAGCGCGGTGATATCGCGGTAATTGAGATTGACCCCGGTCGAAAAATTGAGGATCAGCGACAACGTCCGCGTCCCACAGATCGTCCAAGCGAGCCATCGTCGCCCGGCGCGCAGATAGAGCCGCACGAAGCCGACGCGCGACAACACCAGCGCCCACGCGGGAACATGAATCCAGAGCACCGCGGTGCCAAACTGCTCCGGGGTCGCCGCCCGCATCATTCGCAACTCACCCGCCGCGAGCAGCGCTGTCACCAAAGCCATCACCGCAAAGAGCAAATTAGCCAGAGCGTCCCGGCGCCGTAACCACACCAGCGCATGCACCAACGCCAGCGTGAGACATGCGGAGGCGATCATCGACCACACGACCGTGACCCAGCTCATGACCTCCTCCTCCTACGCATCGGCATCGATCCGCCTTCCGGCCGGATTTTGATGATCGAACTTTGCATTGCTTCGCCCAGGCCCCCGTGTCGCCCAACGTCTTGACAAGCTGACTCGCCATCCTTCCGGCGAGCCGCCTCGAGGCCCAATCAAAATGTGCCGGGCGTGGAAGCTTTCGAGAAGTGTCTCGCGGAGAGAGCCTTGTTCAGTCACAAAGATTCAGTCACAAAGAGCGATCGAAGAGAGACCCTCCGGCAGTTGCTCTCAGAGGACCCGTCTATTTCACGGCGGCGAATCGTATTTGTGGTCCATGCGCAGGGAGTCAATCCAGCGCGTCATCTCCTCCTGTTCGGCCCGCATCCACGCAAGCTCCTTTCGTATCCTCGCAAGTTGCCTTTCTATGTTCCGCGCTTCCAGAAATCCCTCGTTGCGACCTGACGCGGTACGGCCTGATCGTTTCATTGTTAAGGGAAATTTCCTGCGCCGAGCGCTCCGTAGTGAATCGCACAGTGATCGAAGGGCGATTTTTGCGGTCGAATGGGCATACGACGACGTCAATGAGACTGAAAGCGTCGCCCGAAAAGCCGGAATTGAGAATTTTGGTTCGCCGTTCATTCCCTCACCGCAGCATCGGCTGGCCCGAAGGCGGTCCTAAGGCCCACTAATTACGATCGGGACTCCCGCGCCAAGTGCGTTTGTAAGCACTAAGGAAGGTACTGCTGCCTACTTTCGTGATCGAGTAGATGGGCGGAGTATTGTCGATCTGACCGAGAAAATGCTTTTGGCCGGCGAGCATTCGAATCCAGGCCCTTGCCTGCTTGGAGCTGGAGAAGCTTAAGTACTGTGATCCCGTGTCATCCATGACAAGCGAGATATTGGCTTCAGAGCCGTAAGGGCAACGTGTTCTGATGATTACGTAGCAAGTCTTAATTAGCAAACAGGGTCCTTTCGGCCTCCGGATCAGGTTGGACCTGAGAATCGTGAAAACAAGCTCGCAGTCAAAATCGGCTGACTTTCGGCCAAACCTAATACTACATCTCTTATCGAACGGGCGCCATGGATATCTTGCAGCGAGCAGTTACGACTGATTGGAGAGCCGTATTGAATCCGAAGCCTTCGCTCGCGAGCGATTGTCGAGACGCCGAGGATTCTCCCAGTTCGATCCCTGTAGAGATCATTGAATCGATCCCGGGACGCCGCGAGCCCCAACTGCTGCTTTACGGGCTGATCGGCCCCTTCGCCGCCGGTTTCATCAACCGCTACGGCCCGCGCCGGGTCATGCTGATGGCCTTCGTGCTGGTGGCTGTGGGGGTGTCGCTGACGACGCTCATGAACAGTCCCGTTCAACTCGTGCTGCTCTGGGGCGCTCTCGTCGGGTGCGGCACGGGCATGACGGCAATCGTCCTCGGCGCGGCGGTGGTTCACCGCTGGTTTTACTCGCACCGGGGACTTGTCATCGGCTTGCTCACGGCCAGCACGGCGACCGGCCAGCTTCTTTTCTTGCCGCTTCTGGCTCACCTGGTCGAGCAGGACGGCTGGCGGCGCGCGGTGCTCACTGTCGCAGGGGGTTTGCTCGTTGTTCTGCCGATGATCTTCTTTTTCATGCGCGATAGTCCCGCCCAGTCGGGTTTGCGGCCGTACGGGCTTCCCGAGGGCGATCCGGTCATTGCTCCGGACTCCGTCACAAATCCCATTGCCGAGGCAATCTCCGCCCTGGGCACCGGTCTGCGTTCACGCGATTTCTGGCTCCTGGCGGGCAGTTTTTCATCTGCGGGGCGCAGCACGAACGGGCTCATCGGTACGCATCTTTTCCCCGCCTGCATGGACCATGGGATGCCCGAGGTGCGGGCGGCCGGATTGCTCGCAGTGATGGGGATGTGTTTGATCTGATCGGCACCACGGCTTCCGGGTGGCTCTCAGACCGCTTTTCCAACCGGTGGCTTCTATTCACCTATTACGGTCTGCGCGGCGTTTCTCTCCTTTTCCTGCCAGGAGCGTTTGCACTTGAAACCCACCGCCTGTCCTTCTTCGCGGTGTGCTACGGTCTGGACTGGATCGCGACGGTGCCTCCGACCGTGGCGCTGACCGCGAAGATCTTCGGTCGCGAGCGAGTCGGGCTCATGTTTGGCTGGATCATGCCGCGCATCAGATCGGCGCGGCGCTGGCCGCCTGGGGCGCTGGCTGGGTCCGTTACGAACGAGGGAGCTTATGACCACGCCTTCCTGCTCTCCGGCGGGCTTTGCGTGCTCACTGCCGGGGCGGTGCTTTTCATCGGCCGGGGAAGCGCATCGCGCGCGATGCCGACAGACGCGCGAGAACCCGAGGCAGCCAGTTCAGCGGCGAGCTAACCTCCCTTCAAACCGATCGCGCCGAAAAAGGGGAGGGGATTTAAGCGAACTTCTTCTGCTCGGACCGGACGAATTGAACCGACTGGGCTGCCAGTTCGTCGAGGTCGTCGTTACCGAGAAGGTCGCGAAACACAGAGATGTCGCGGCCGACTTCGCCGCCGGGGACAAGAAAGGGCTCCATGACCACCGCACCTTGATAATTGATTTCTCGCAAGGCTCCGAAAATCTCCGGCCAAGGCATCCGGCCGCGCCCGGGAGGACGGCGATTCGGCTCGCCGAGGTGGAAGTGCCCCAGCCAGTCTTTGGATTCGAGAATGGAGCCGCCGATGCTGTCCTCCTCGATGTTCATATGGAAGGTGTCGAGGAGGATCTTGCAGTTGGGGCTTCCGACCCGTTTCGCAAAAGCTATGCCTTCGGCGGCGGTGTTCATCATAAACTGCTCGAAGCGATTGACCACTTCGACGCAGAAGACGACGCCGCAGTCTTCCGCGGTTTTGATCGCCTCGCGCACGCCCTCGATGGCGCGATCCGTGAGGACATCTTTTTCTTCGCCGGGCAGCAGCTTGCGCGGCCACGAGCTGTAATTGATCCCGGCCATGATTGTGCCGCCCATATATTTCATTGCCCGCGAAACATCCTGAAGAAAGGAGATTCCCTTCTTTCGTGTTGCGCTGTCCTCCGATGTCAGATCCATATCGGCGGTCATGCCGATACTGTAGGTCAACCCGAGTCCCGCTTCGGCGGCGGCGCTCTTGAGCGCGTCGCGTTCCTGCGTGCTCATGCGCGTAACCTTGGGAGCGTTGACTTCAAGAATGTCGAAGCCTGTCTTGCGGGCTCTCTCGACGAATGGGATGGGCTCCACGCTCCAGGAATGGGTCCAGTATCCGAAATGTATTCCGACGGGATTCATGATTGAGGTTTTCCGTTTGTGTTTCTGATTGACGAGTAAAGGGGAGGCTTCGCTTTGCGTAATGGACGCATTACGTCCGTTTCAGCCAGATTCGGGCCATCCATTTGTCGCGCACAAGGGAGATCGCGATGGCCAGGATCATCGTGGCGCCCCAGATGGCCTGGGTCAGGTGCGGGCTCAACCCAAGCAGGTTGAAGCCGGTGGAGATCATCTGAAGCAGGATGAGCGAAAGAACCAGGCCCAATACCCGGCCGAACCCGCCATTGGGATCCACCCCTCCGAGGACCGCCGCCAGGATCGTGATGAGCAGGTACGATTCGGCATAGCCGGCACGCGCGGAGTTGAACCGCGCCATCATCACGGCTGCCGCCACCCAGCAAAGTACGCTCGACACGACATACACGCCCACCAGCATCCATTCGGTGGCCACGCCGGAGTAGCGCGTGGCTTTCTCGTTCGAGCCGATCAGGCGCACGGAGACGCCGAATGGCGCGTGGCTCATGATCACCGCGACAAGAACGGCGCAGAGGATGAAAATGATCATTGGCACGGGAAACCCGAGCAAGGTGCCATTGCCCAGATAGAGGATCGCCGGCGGAAAGCCGCCAATGACCCCGCCGCTGGTGGCGAAGACAGCGATTCCCTTGACAGCGGTCATCGTGCCAAGCGTCACCAGGATCGGATGCACGCCCAGAAACGCCACGATCAGTCCCGTGATCAAGCCGATCACCAAAGATGTGACTAGTCCGGCTGAAAGGGCGAGCGCAATCGCCCCGGCGACAGCGGGCGGTGCGCTTTCGGGTCCGAGCATCCTGGTCAGGATGGCGGCCATGACCAGCGCGGAGAGATTGGCGGTCGCGATAATGGCAAGATTGAGCCCGCCACTCATGAGCGGTATCATCATGGCAAGAGCCAGGATCCCGAGTTCCGGCATCTGGAAAGCGATGGCGCGGATCGTATTTCCCGAGAGAAAACTCGAGGGAGCCAGCGCGCTGAAGACCACTACGGCGAGCAGGATCAACGCGCCGAGCATCGTGACGGTGGGATCCTTTCCGAGCAGATCCGTCCAGGAAGTCCGGGTTGCGGGGGTCGGGCTGGGGGTGGTGGTCGCTTCAGACGGCATTGCCGATGGTCCTTTTTTGCTGGCGCTTGGCGGCGATGGCCGTGGCACTCACGCTGACGAGAATGATGATGCCGGTGACGAACCCGAAAGAATAAGAGGATACGCCCAGCAGGGTGAGGCCATTCTGAACGATCGCTAGCAGCATGATCCCCAGGACCGCTCCGCTGACGGTCCCGATGCCTCCTTGCAGGCTCGCGCCTCCGAGGACGACGGCCGCAAGGACGTCAAGTTCCCGGCCGATCAGCGCGTTGGGCACCACCTCTTCAACCCTGTGAGCCTGCACCAATCCGGCGATGGCCGCCGTGAGACCCGAGTAGCCATACACGAAGCACTGAAGGCCAACCAGGTTGCACCCCATGCGTTTGGCGCCCTCGGGGTTGCCGCCTAGTCCGTAGATCTGCCGGCCGATCGAGAGCCGGTTCAGAAGAAAGGCCGTAAAGAGGAGAACGATCGCGGCCACCGCCACGGGGAAGGGAATTCCCAGAGGCGAAATGGTTTCCGTGAACCAATCCGGCAAATCATAGATGGACTTGCCGTCCGTAATGAACATCAGAATCGCAAAGTAGAACGTCATCGTCGAGATGGTGACGATTACCGAGAGCGCCTGGAGATAGTAGATGAGCAAGGCGTTCACCGCCCCGAGCACACACCCGAACACCGCGGCCAACGCAAAGGCGACTATCCAATTGCCCCCCATTTGGACAAGGAGTGTCGCCACGAGATATTGGGTCACCGCGGCGATGGCGGCAAAGGAAATGTCGATTCCCCCGGAAATCAGCACCACCAAAAGTCCAGCCGCCATTATGGCCACCACCGAATAGTTCTCCAGAAGGGTGACAAGATTGCTTGCCGACAAAAAACCAGGGGACAACGCCGAAAAAAACACCATCAGCAGCACGATGATGCTCGCGATTTGGACTTCGTGGCGGCGAAACGCTGCCTTAAGGAATGATGCATTGTCAGGCATAAATGGCTTCCCGAAGTTCTTGCTCGGTGATGCGATTCGGCTCGTAGGCACCTACGATTTTTCCTGAGCTCATGACCAGGATGCGGTGGCTTTGATGCAAAATCTCATCCGCCTCGTCCGAGATAAGGAGGATGGCCAGACCGCGGGCCGCGAGCGCATCGACGATCTGAAAAATTCCGGCTTTGGCGCCGATGTCGACGCCTACAGTAGGCGAATCCAGGATGAGCACTTTCGGATCCGTGGCGAGCCATTTGGCCAGCACGACCCGCTGTTGGTTGCCGCCCGAGAGCTGTTGGACTGGCCGTTCTGCGGTCGTTGTCTTGACGCGCAGTTCCTTGAAGATCCAATGGTCGACGGTTTGAGCCCGACGCGCGCCGTCAATGAGACCGAGCCGCCCCGTCAGCCTGTTCAACACCGAGATAACGGTGTTGTCCGCGATGGTTTGCGGCATCACCAAGCCCAGCGAAAGACGGTCTTCTGAAACATAGGCGATGCCCTGGCGGATGGCCTCGCGATTATTGGGGAATCGAACCGGTTTCCCGTTGACCCGAATCTCGCCGGCGTCCGGAGGGTTCATTCCGAAAAGCGAGAGGGCGAGTTCGGTGCGTCCCGAGCCCATACGTCCGGTGAGGCCCAGGATTTCCCCGGGCCGCAGTTCGAAGTCGATATCGGCGTATTGGCCCGTGCACGTGAGGCCGCGCACCTCCAGCGCCGGAGCCGCCTTGCTGACGAAAGGGGCTTTAATGGTGTTTTCAAACACGTGACCGGTGATGAGTTCGCCCAAGCGGCGCCGATCAAGATCGCCAACCGAGTAGGTTCCAAAATTGCGGCCGTCCCTCATCACCGTCACCCGCTCGGCAATATCCAACACCTCGTCGAGCCTGTGACTAACGAAAAGGCTGGCAATCTTTTGGCGTTTCAACTCATGAACGACAGCCAGGAGCCCCTCGACCTCCTGGTGGCTCAGGGACGCGGTCGGTTCATCCATAACGACCAGCCGCGCCTCCGCCGCCAGCGCGCGGCAGATCGCCACCAGTTGGCGCGTGGCGATGGGAAGCCTCCCGACAAGTTCATCCAGCGGCAGAGACACCTTGAGCCGGTCCATGACCGCCTGTGCTTGCTTGCGCATCGTTTGCGGGTTTGCCAGGCGAATCGGCGCTTCGACATGGTGCCGGAACGCGATATTCTCAGCCACTGTGAGGTTGGGAAACAGCGAGAGGTCCTGGTAAATGATCTGTACCCCGAAGCGCTGCGAGGCTGAGGGCGACAAATGCGAATGGGCGTTGCCCTCGAGAATGATCTGACCCTCATCGGGCACGTGAATGCCCGAAAGGACCTTGATCAGGGTGCTCTTGCCGCACCCGTTCTCCCCGGCCAGGCTGTGGATTTCTCCGGAAAGAATCGATAGGCTGACGTCGGTCAGCGCGCGCACCCCGCCGAAGCGCTTGCTGATGCCGCGCAACTCGATGAAGTCGGACGCGCTTTGCGGGGCGACCGCATCAAGGCTGTTGGTTGAGGAGATCACGTCCCGATGCACTTCGCGTCCATTAACTGGGCGCGAAAAAGCGGAGCCTAAAGCCCAAGCGCGGAGAGGTCGTCAACCGTGCTTTTATCAATCGCCATCATCTTGATGGCGCGGATGACCCGCTTTTCCGGATCGACGCTGACCTTGCCCAAGCCGGGGATTTCCATGCCGTCCGTGATCGGCTTCCCGTCCAATACCATGTTTGCCACGGTAACGAATGCCTTCCCAGCTTCTATCGGGCTCCACATATAACCGACTTTTATAATGCCCTCCTTCACCAATTTCTTTCCCTGGGTTGGAGAGCATGTCCCCACTAGTACGATCTTGTCGGCTTTGCCGCGCTCCTTTATGGCGCGACCTGCGCCGATCGGCCCCTGGCTGCCGAAGGTCAAAATGCCTTTGAGATTCGGATGGGCCAGCATCGCGTCCTGCGCGGTTCGATAGCTGTCATCGACGCTCTCCGCCACGCCGTAACGGTCGGCGACGAGCTTCATTTTTGGGTAATGTTCCTTTTGGTACGCGATAGCCGCATCGGCCCATGCGTTGTGCAACGGCACCGTCAAGCCACCGACATAGACGATATACTCGCCTTCCTCGCCCATGAATTTGGCGAAGTCCTTCATGTGCTGCTCGCCATATTCTTTGTTGTCGATCAATTCAATGTCCCAGACGTTCCCAACTTGATCGGGCGACTCGTGCGTGATGACGGGAATTCCGGCCGCCTTCGCGCGTTCAAATACCGGTTCGAGCGCTTTGGCGTCATTCGGCACAACTCCGATCGCACTGACTTTCTTCGCGATGAGGTCTTCAACCGCGCGTACTTGCTGAGCCGGGTCGGCCGTGGTGGGTCCGACCATGTAGGCTTTGACGTTTTGTTCTTTACCGGCTTCCTTGATGCCCTTTTCCATGGCGGTGAACCACGGAATGCCTCCGATCTTGACAACGACGGCAATCTCGGGTTCCGCGGCCCGGACTTGAGCGCTGAAAGCCGAACACAGAACGACAAGCGCAGCGGCGGCTGCACGTTTATAGGTCACACGCATAACTTTTGATCCTTTTTGAGTTAGTTGATTGGGGGTTGCCGATACCGGGGATGAATCTCAAATGACAAGCATTTGATAAACCGCCGCATCGACCGACGACAATAGGGTATTCACCCCATGCGGACTTAGCAATATCGTAGTTGACACGCCCTTCAAAGAGGTCACGAGTTTGGAAACAGGGCTGTCTTGATGCCCTTGCGGGCCCAAGCGAGGTCCAGGGCTTGCTGGAACTCCCCAAGCGGGATCTCTTCGGTGACGATTTCGTCGACTTTCACCCGGCCGCTCTCCAAGTACGCAAGAGCTCGCGGAAAGCTATCGAGTTGCGCGAAGGAGCCCTTGATGCTGATTTCGCCGCGAAACACGTCAAAGGGGTTGAACTGGACGGAGGCGTTCTCCGGGTAGACACCGTACACGAGCACTGTGCCGCGGCGGCGGACAAACCTTAGCGCCTCCTGGCAAACCGCGGGGGCTCCGGTGGCCTCGATGACGTAGTCGAATCCGTTCGGGCTTAGTTCCCGAAGCCGCTTGCGGTGCCATTCATTGTTTTGGCGATCCATCGGCACAACCTCGTCGGCGGATAGCTTCGCGGCCAGGTCGAGCTTGGGCCCGGGTGGGGCGGCGACCACGAGCCGGGCGGCTCCGTTGAGCTTGACGAGTTGCGCCAGCACCTGGCCCGTCGGACCCGCCCCGAAAAGCAGCACGTCGCTGCCCGGCTTGGCATCGAGGACTTCGGTTCCGTGTACCGCGCATGCCGTCGGTTCGACCATGACGGCTTCGCGGGCGCTCAGGTTGTGTATCGCGAACACGCGGTCTGCCTTCACCTTCAAGTAATCCGCAAAGCCGCCGTTGAGCGTCACGCCGTAGGCGCCCAGGTTTTCGCAAAGCAAGCGGTCCCCACGTTTGCAGTAGAAGCAGGTTCCGCAGAATGTGTTACTGTTGGCAACCACTCGCTGGCCAACGCTAAACCCGGACACCCCGGCGCCGAGTTCCGCGATCTCGCCGGTGAACTCATGGCCTGGAATCAAGGGAAAACGCGGACCAAACTCCCCGATGTGGATGTGGAGGTCGGTGCCGCACAGGCCGCAGGCATGCACGCGTATCAGCACCTCGTCGGCGTCGACTTTTGGTTCGGCGGTGTCGCGATAGGAGAAGTTGCGCGGTGAGTCGTAAACGATGGCTTTCATGGGATCGGGAATGGGAGCAGGTGACGTTCGGATTTAGGGGAGATTTATGCTGGCGGCGGATTCCGACTGGGTTGGCGGCATCTGGGACGGAGGCGGCTGGTTGACTCCAGCGAGAATAGCTTGGCGGCCCTGTGGTCCCGTGGTCCTGTCGTCCTTGCCCCGATCGACTTCCGCGACGAAGGCTTCGATGGATTCCCGAGCCTCGCGCGCGTGCAGCGAGGGGTCCTTTTCTTTCGGAGCGATTTCCACCAACCGCGCGCCTGGAATGCCCCGGGCGATCCGCCGGCCGTATTCAACGGGGTGCAAAGCGTCCAACTCGTTGACGAGCACGAGCGTCGGCACTGCAATCCGGCGCCACGCTTCGGGCTCGGGGCAGGGCGTATCGGCGGGTAACCTTGCCAGCGTGGCGATCGTCCCCTCAAGGTTCGGCCGCTCCAGTTGGCGCAGGATCGAGGCCGCGTTGTCGCGGCTTACTGCCTGGATGCGATGGAATTCGGGGTCGGCCAGAAGCAATTCCCGGGTGCGTTCCGGGCCCGTCTCGCGGAGCCATGCGGACAGTGTCCGAAGGATTTGCAAATTGGCAGGGCAGGGAGCGTCTAGCCACGCGGGGCGTGACAAAATCAGGGCGCGTACGCGTCCCGGGTTGCGCAGGGCGAAATTCAGGGCGACGCCCGCTCCCATGGAGATACCGCCGAGGATAACGCCGTCGGCCCGCACCGCGTCGAGGATCGCGCGGAGGTCGTCGGCAAAGGTCCCGAAAGCAAGCCGCTCGGGCGGCCCCAGCGGTTCGGTGAGGCCGTGCCCCCGGCAGTCGAAGGATAAGACGCGCAACGCGGCGGAATTCAGGATGCCTAGCGGCTGGGAAACGTCCCCTCCGAGACCGTGTTGAAATGCTACCAGCGGGCCCTGCGAGCCGGTGAGCACGTAGTGAAACCGGATCCCGTCGGACTCAACGAAGGGCATTTTCTGAACCCGCAGGGGTCCCCTCGAGTTGGGCGCGCGCGAACGCCGTCGATTCGGCCGCTTGAGTCTCCTCAAAGCCGTGCATGATCACCGGTCCGGGGAAACCAGCCGAGCGCAGAAGTCCGAAGTAGTCTTCAAAATCCACAGCGCCACGCCCGAGGGCGCAAACGGCGCCGTCAGTCCCGCGATCCTTGGCGTGTGCAATTGCCAGGTCGGCGCCCAGCAAATCAATTGCCTCCCGCAAAACGTCACGTTGCGCGCGGCCTTGCTCGAGAAGGTTGGCCGGATCGAGTATAACTTGGAGCCGTTCGCCCGCACCGAGCGTATCGAGCAGGGCTCGCGCGCGACGAGCGGTGTCAACGACATTGGCCTGTTCCGGTTCAACCGCCAGAATCACGCCAGACGGGACGGCAAGGCTTAGGGCTCCTTCCAATGTCTCGAGGAGGTCTGTCCACGCCCCGGCCGAACGGTTGTCCGCGTGGGCTCGCCACATGTTGTCCGGGTCCCGGCTGCCCGTGCAGAGCGTGACCAAGGGCACACTGAGCCGCGCGGCCGCCTCCATCACAATCCGCAACTGCAGCAGTCCCTTCTTGCGCACGTCGCGTTCCGGGTGCGCCATGTTGAAGGTACCTGAGAGAGCCGCCAGCCGAACGCCCGTGGCCCGCGATGCGGCTGCGATTGCCGTCAGGGTCGAGTAGGGCACCTCATCAGGCATGCTCGGCAGCCCGGCGCACTCAAAGTTGAATTGCACACACCCGAGACCGAGCGCCCGAACAGCTTCGAGCGTGGCCCGGGCGTCCGGCCGCCGGAAGGTCTTGGCAAAAATGCCCAACTCCATCAGATGTCCCCGGGGGCTTCGGACAGCGAGACCCGCTGGCCGGTTTTGCAGGAATGGCTGATCGCCGAAAGGGCGCGCAAGGCGGCCAGGCCGTCTTCGACCTGGGCGCCCTTTACGGGCTCACCGTTCAGGATCACGCCGGCGAAGCCTTCCAGTTGGCGCCGAAACGTGTGACCGTCGGCGCCCACTGGCCGGTGGTATTGGCCGTCGCGGGTCGAAAAGCACTCCACTTCGCAGGATTTGAAATACCACGGATTGCAAGCCTTTGCCACCACGGCGCCGTTCTCGCCATAGACGTGAAAGCCCTCGTGCCAGTCCATCCGGACCGGGAGGGTCAAATCCAGGTGGCCGAGCGCGCCGTTGGCAAACTCCAGCGCGACAAACCAGCTGTGAGCGCCAAATTTCTCGACATAGTCCGCCCGCACCGCAACGATTTCTCCACCCAAAAAACGGGCGGTGTCTACGAGATGACTGCCATGGCCAAGCAAGTAATACGGGAACTTGTCGGCTTTCAGATTTCCGGGAGGGCGCTGGGCCTGCGGGCTCGAGAGGATGAGCGGGTGAAGGTTGTCAGTCTCCTGATAACGGAAGATTGAATCGCAGTACCAGGCTTTGATCGCCAAGAGTTGCCCGATCTCGTCCCGGATAAAGTCGTGCGCGTAAGCAATACCGGGGTCGAAGCGGCGCATCGTTCCCACCTGGACGTGGACCCCGGGACGAGCTCGAACCACGTCGCGCAGCCGCTCGCATTCGGCCACGTTGACCCCGAGGGGCTTTTCCACCAGGACGTGCTTGCCGGCTTCCACGGCGCGCAATGCCATGGAAACGTGAAACTGGTCGGCGATGGCAATGATGACAGCCTCGACGTTCTCGTCGGCCAGCATGGCGTCGAAGTCCACGAAGGTTTTCTTCGGCTCGAAGATCGACGCCACCTTGCCGAGCAAATCCGTGGCAGCGTCGCAAATGGCGTAAAGCTCAACATTGCGGGCCTTTCGGGAGGCGTCCAAATGTGCGGCTTGGGCAATCAGCCCGGCGCCCAAAACGCCAACCCGCAAAAGTCGATCCTCCTTTTTCAAGGCGCACTTTCCTGCAAAACAGGGCTGTCTGCAGTAAGTGAGTGAATCCAGGCCAGGGCGGCGGCCGGATCCGGCGCTTTCATTACCAGCGACCCCGGCACGACGCCGTCGGCGCCCGCGGCGGCCAGCAGCGGAACTGTTTCGCTGCGTATACCGCCATCCACGAAAATTTCAAAGTCCGCGCGAAGTCGTTCCCGAAGTTCGACAAGCGCGCGGATCCGTCCGCAGACCCGAGGATCCAGTCCCGCGCCTTTGATCCCAATTTCCGTGCCCATGACAAGCGCCCGGCGAAAATATTCCCATGGCAGCGAATTCTCCTCAATTGGCGCTTTGAGAGGAATCGCCAGAACCGGTGTGGCGCCCAGGCGCTCGATGTGCCGGAGGGCAGCCCCGACGTCCTCACAGAAATCAGCGTGAATCGCCAGCCGGGCCGCGCCAGCCCCCACAGCCTGCTCGATCCGGTCCGCGGTGGTGCGGGTCATGAGGTGAACGTCCAGAGGCGTCAAGGTCGCCGCTCGCATGGCGGCCACGAAATCCAGCCCAAAGAGGATATCGGGAACACAATTGCCGTCCATCACGTCAATGTGGAACTCGTCAGCATGCCCGGAAAGGGCATCCATCGCGTCTTTCAGCGCGAGCAGGTTCGCCGACCAGAGGGAACAAGAGGCTTTCATTCGTATTCCTTTAGTTTTGATTTAAAGTTCGATTGTGTTGTATGTTGCTGACATATCATATTGATTAGGCTTGTCAATCGAACATAACAAAATAAAAAGGAAATCATTGGTTCTTCCTTACCGTGCGGTATTGCGATTCGAAATCGACACCGAAGTCATTTCGAAAGTTTCTCCCGCGTGTGCGATTTTTGGACGACCTGTTGAAGCGGTTTCGATTTGTCGCTACCGTGGAATGACCACGAGGCTGGACCCGCTCTGTTTTTTCAATGAACCGCGTTATCGCATTTTGTTTTCTGATGGGAATTCCTTGGAACGGTCGTGCGGCTGAGCCCGGTGCGCCAACGCCTGCAAATTCACTGAATGGCGGGTTTTCGGCGACTCCGTCCCGAACTCTCACCGAGCCCGTGACCCTCTCGATTCCTTTCGCCGGAACGCAGCCCGTACCGAAAGCGAGTGCGAATCGCTGGACCGTCGAGGACGTTGGGACTGTCGAAGCAGAATCGTCGCCGACTGAAGAGCGGGAGCCGCATACTCTCAATAGATACGTCCTTCGGGCTATTCAATCCGTCCCGCCCGGAGGAGGCTACGCCGTTACCAAAGCCGCCATGGCGAACTTCCGGAAGTCGATTCGAATTGAGGACAATGGATCTCTCGCCCTGACTGCGGCCATGGCCCGTCCCAGTTTCTGTTCCTCTGCAACCTATCTGATCTTTCTCAACGTCATCACCCAGATGGAAGCGAACGGCCGCCTCAAGCTCTCAGCGGCGACGAAGAAAAAGCTTCTCGTCGAAAGCCAGGCCGACGGCGTTGGAGTCTGGGGGCGTTGGAATGCGAATGGGCCTGGGACGGCGCGGTTCTTCCACGAACTGAAGCTGGGCCGCAACTTCACCGAACTCTCAGAAGCGCAACCGGGGGATTTCTTGAAGATTTGGTGGACTGACGCCGTCGGTGCCAGGGAAAAGGGACATTCCGTGATTTTTCTGGGAACCAGGAGGGATGAGAGTGGTGGTCTTTCGGTGCTCTATTGGTCGTCGAATATCCCGACGGGCTTTGGCCAGAAGGCTGTTTCGATGTCCAGGATCAAGCATATGGTCTTTTCCCGCTTCGAGCACCCGGAGGCTCTCAACGACGTCGATCGCGTATCGGCAAAGGATGCCTATCTCGCGTCAATGCTCACTGCGAACGAATCATTCACGAACATACCCGCCAGGGTTGGTGCCGCTTCCGCGGCGGCTTCGCGGAGCGGACTAAAGCCGGAAGAAGCCGCCAGTCGATGATCTTTTTTTGGCCGTTGCAAGCCAGGAGGTCGTCGACGCTCAAAATTTAAGTCCCGGTGGCGAATGCAGACCTGTAGCGACGGTGTCCTCACCGCGGGCGATGGGGACATCGCAAAAGTGACGAGTCGGCGATGGGGACATCGCCGCTACAGATTCCAAACAAAGCGACTGTTTTTTCTTCGCTACAGGGTCCGGTCGGGGGTTAGGTCTTTAACGTCGGCGATTAAAGAGGGATAGCCTCCGCTCGAAATCCGTCGGCGCAAACTATGACGACACGCAACAGATCCCTGCGCGAGTTGCTGGGCATCGAACTGCCGATCATCCAGGCTCCCATGGCGGGGGTACAAGGCAGCGCGCTGACGGTAGCCGTGTCCAACGCGGGCGGGTTGGGGTCGCTTCCCTGCGCCACGCTGACCGTCGATGCCTTGCGCAAAGAGCTGGCTGCGATCACCGAAAAAACATCCAAACCTTTCAATGTGAACTTTTTTTGCCATTCCGTTCCGGTCGCCGATGCCGAGCGCGAGGCGGCTTGGCGGAGGACGCTCGCCCGGTATTACGAGGAGTTTGGTATGGACGTGAACAGCATTCAGGCCGGCCCGGTGCGCGCGGCTTTCAACTCCGAAGCCGCCGGCGTGCTCAGTGAGTTCAAACCTGCCGTGGTGAGCTTTCACTTCGGCTTGCCTTCGGCAGACTTGCTTGCGCGGGTGCGGACGTGGGGCTCCAGGATTCTCTCCTCGGCAACCACCGTTGATGAGGCGCGCTGGCTCGAGGCGCGTGGGGTCGATATCATCGTCGCGCAAGGTCTCGAAGCGGGTGGACATCGAGGGATCTTCTTATCGGACGATCTTAGCACCCAGGTTGGGACGTTTGCGCTGCTGCCCCAGGTGGTCGAGGCGGTGCGGGTCCCCGTGATAGCGGCTGGCGGTATTGCGGACACCAAGGGCGTGGCGGCGGCGATCGCGCTCGGTGCCGCGGGCGTGCAAATTGGAACAGCCTATCTTCTCTGCCCGGAGGTCACCATCAGCGCCGTACATCGCGCCGCGCTGAAGAGCGATGCGGCCCGGCATACTGCGGTCACAAACCTCTTCACCGGTCGCCCTGCGCGCGGAATCGTGAACCGTATGATTCGCGAACTCGGCCCAATCAACACCGCGGCACCCGCCTTCCCCCTGGCAACTTCCGCCGTCGCTCCGCTGCGTGCCAGGGCCGAAAGCCTGGGCAGCGGCGACTTTTCGCCCTTGTGGTCGGGTCAAAATGCCAGCGGGTGCAAGGAGATCCCGGCCGCCCGTCTCACCCGGGAACTGGCCGCCAATCTTGGTGTCAGCCCCTAAAGCTACCAACCGGGGGCGGTGCGGCGCTATAGCCGAACCGCAAGGTCCTCGACCCAACGCGCCCTACCGAAGCTTAAAGCGGCACGACCTTTACGGAGACTTCCATCCGTTCAAAGGCATCGTCCGGACCTTGCCAGGCTCCGCTCAGGGGTGAGGCTCTGTCGGCGTCACGCGCGACGGCAATGGAAACGTGTTGCGCCCCGGCGAAGATGCTGTTCGTGGGATCGAACCCGAGCCAGCCCGCGCCAGGGACATAAATTTCTGTCCAGGCATGCGTCGCCCCGTGCTGGTCGTCGTTCATTTGAATATATCCGGTGACGAAACGCGCTCCGAAGCCCCAATGCCTCGCGGCCTCCATCAGCAGGACCGCGTAGTCCCGGCAGGATCCCGTTCCCAAAGCGATGGTTTCCCCCGGAGACTGCACTCCCGGTTCCTCCCGGCGCACATACCGGAAGGATTTGTAGACGTGAGCGTTCAGGCTCTTGAGCAGGTCGATCGTCTTGATGAGCTGGCCTGGAGAGTAGAGTCCGGAGAGCCAAAGGCGAAGGACGGCACCGTCGCGCGGATAGCTGGGGAGGCGGAAGGGGATGAGCTCCGTCTGTTCCTCCGCAGGGTATTGGAAGGGATACGACAGGGCATTGGGATCAATGATAAAGTCGAAGGGATTCTCAATGTAGTGAGCGACGACAAGCCTGCTAAAGAGACTGAGTTTTTGGCCAGGCTTGGCAAAGGTGAGCATGGCGATCGAGTTTCCGTAGATGTCGCGATGCCACCGGACATGGGCCTGAGGCTCGATTTCGAGCACTGAGCTTTCAATGTGGACGTCGTGTCCCTCGCGGGGCCGCACCAGGGCCCGGTGCGCTCCAAAGATCACCGGCGTTTTGTAGTAGTACTCGGTCTTGTGAATGATCTGGATTCGCTTCATGAATCGCCTTCCTGTCTTTTCCCTCATGAGCGATTCGATCGATTTGACGAATCATCCTCGGGGCCTCGGTTTGGACGCGCTGTACGGCAATTTTGTCTTTATCGCTGCCAGCAAGCCGACGCGATAAACCGCCCTGGTCTGCAAATTTGCTGGCATTCATGTCGCCGTATTTTCCGCCAAATCACTGGGTCGTGCGATGGGGTAAACACCCCATTCCTCGCTTTCGCAGTGGGGTAGATAGGTCCCGGGCGCCGTGGCTTGGAGCAGAAAGGTCCTTCACTTGTCTTTCGGACTCGAGCCGGCTTCCGAGGCCGTCGTCTTCTCAAGCAACGCGAGGAATTCGCGCAGCGCGGGTGAGACACGAGCCGAACTGCGGATCACCGCGCCAAGGGGCCGTCGCAACGTGGGGTCACTAAATTCCACGGTCGCGAGCACACCAGCACCCACTTCATCGCGAACCGCCTTTTCCGGAACGATGGAGACTCCGTTCTCGATCTCGACCGCACGTTTGACCGTCTCAATGTTATCGAACTCGAGCACGAGCTTCACTTTCACCCCTTCCGCTCGCAGCTTGCGATCGATTTCGCGTCGTGTCGGCAAATCGGGCGCAAAGGCAATGAACTTCTCGCCCTCCAACGCAGTGAGCGGAATCCGGCGCCGCGACGCCAGAGGGTGCGACGGCGAACAGATGAGCACAAGCTGGTCACTCCAAAACGTGACAGCCTGGAGGCCCCGGCGCGGCGAAGGATAAGCCACGAGACCGATGTCGGCCCGACCATCGAGGACGCTAAGGTACACTTCCGAAGAGCGGCGGTATTCGACGCGCACGTCGACCTCGGCATGTTCCTGTCGGAAGGTCTTCAAATACCCAGGCAGTTCATGGAGACCGATACTGAAAATCGTGGAAATGCGCAGCTCACCAGCGACCAGATTCTGCAGGTTGTGAATCCGACCCTCCAGGTCCCCAAGGATGTCCATCACTTGATGACTCGCCTCGAGAAAAGCGCCGCCCTCCGGAGTCAAAGCGAAATTCTTCCTTCCGCGCTCGATGAGCTGGACGCGAAATCGACGCTCCAGTGCGCGTATTTGCTGGCTTACAGCGCTTTGCGTAATTCCGTTCATCTGTGCCGCCTTGGAAAAACTCGAGGTTTCCGCCAAATTGGAGAAGACTTTTAGTGACTGTATGTGCATGTAAAATCGGATAAGAGTAACTTATAATTGAAGTAATGCAAATTAGTTGCTTTTCATGAAGGACGCCGCGGATCGTCTTAAGAGGTTGTGAACTCCCTTTCAGGAGGGGCGGCAGCGTTGACTGTGAGCTTCGAGGTTGGCTGTGGCGGTATCGAGAACGGCCTGCTCATCGGCGCGTCCCGAGCGGAGATCGGGCTGCTCGCAGAAGTCTGAAGTCGCAAGCTTTACCTGAGTTGCTTCGGCCTGGCGGGGGTACGTCAGAGGCGATTTGCGAAGGCAGAAGAGAAGGATGTCATCGCATCACAAGGACTTATGCTGTTGAGTGTGTGGATATTAAGACGTATCGACTTTGCGCGGCGAACGAAACAGCTGTAGCGACCGTGTCCTCACGGGCGGTGATGAGAACATCGCCGCTGCAAGCGAAAAAGTCTCTCCGCCCTCTCTTCCCAATAGGCTGCTTGGCGGGAGGAATTTACGACCAAAACCACTCGCCTCAAGGCCCATTTTTGCTCACAAAATATTAGGGCCACTAATTATTCTGTTGACAACCGGTCGATATCAGTTACCTTCTATCCATCGGAAGAAGAACTTTCCGAAAGGGGTAGGGAAATCAAGGGATCACAGGGGGGAAGTGCGATGTCGCCGAGGTGTCCGAGAGGTGCCTCGGCGACAACGTTTTTACGCCTGGTGGCAATCGCGGGACGTGGGGCGGATATCTCTCCGCTGGCGGGCGAGAAGCGATCTGACGAGCTTGTTTTTCGGCATGCGGAACGTGCCCGCTCGAGCTTTAGATATACGATTCTGTGGGTTCAGCGTTCACGCCAGGTTCTCCCGTTCAATGAGTGCCGTCAGCACGGTCTCCAGCTCAATCTTTCCCTTTTGAGCGCCTGCTTCCCCGTTCTCGAACTCGATCCAACCTTCGTTGAAGCCGTCGAGCATCCGAATGCGAGGAGTCGGGTCCTTCATGCCCTGCGACTTGAAGAGGTCATGCCAGGTCTCGCGAGGGACGGCTTCCATCCGGACGGGATGATCAGGGAGCCTTGTGAAAGCGGCTGCGATTTCATTGGGAGTGACGCGGCGCGGCCCTTCGAGTTCGACGACCCGCCGGCCGCTCCACGTCTCCTGAAGCCGTTCTAAGACCGTCTCGGCCTTGCTGTCCAAGAAAAACCCTGTTTTGGACAAGAGTGACGTCTCTTCTATTATCGAGGCGCGGCCGCCCTCGACTCAAAGGCCTTGTATGTCTCGGCCTCGCGGGACGGCACTCTGTCGCCATTCATTGTGCCGACAAGGATTTTATCGGAGCATTGCTCCGGGATGGATCAGACCCGCTGCCCTCGATCTGGCAAAGGCTCAGGCACAGCTCTACTGGGACGAGCTCGCAAGCCGTTTGAACGCATGATTCTGGCGACACGATTCTCCGAGCGGGCAATTCCCAGAGATCGAAGTTCACGAGTCATTCTCGGACTGCCCTAGCACCGGGTGTGGCGGTCAGAGTGAATCATTTTCATCTGGTCGAGGAGTTGCTCATTTGCACAGCTGTTGCTTGAAAGGCAAGCGGGTAAGGGCGCGGGAGTGAAAACGAGCGGAATCGCGCTAAGCGGAAACTCCTCTGTGCCGTTTCCGGCGGTTTGGTGTCGCCCGTTCATGCAGACGGCGATGTCGGGTGCGCGTCACCAGATCATTCGAGACAGTGTCGATGATCTCGCCGGAAAGCGTCGGATCGGGCACGACGCGGGAGAGGACAACCGATCCGATCATCTCGGCGAGAGCGGCGATCGCTGCACTCCGCTTAGCTATCGGGTCGCGTCCTGGCACGAGGGAGGTGAGAAGCTCGATAAAGTTACTGACGATGCTGCCGAAGAACTCCCGCAGCGCCGGATCGTCGTGCCGTGCCGCGTCGGCAGCCAGCGACGCGAGGCTACACCCGTGCCCCGGGTCATCCCGGTGATAATCCGAAACGTAGTGCCGCACGAGCGTCTGCAACGGATCATCGCTAGCAGCAAGACGGCGCGCCAGATCCTCGCTCATATCGTCATAGGCCCGCTTGACGGCCTGAACGACGAGGTCGTCCTTCGACTTGAACTGCCGGTAGAAGCCGCCGTGGGTCAGCCCAGCCGCGTTCATCAAGTCTGCAACGCCGATCCCGTCGATCCCTCGTTCGCGGAAGAGCCTTGCAGCGGTGTCGATCACCCGCTCGCGATTCTGCTCGACTGTCTCCTTGGTTACCTTCACGACCGCATTCCTCGTTCCTCGTTAATGATGATGATCGACATATAAGGACGGCGTGCCTTTTTTCATAAGTCCCAGTGTCCGCCCCAAATGACCCCTTGACAATGATGATGATCATAATCATATTTGGGCAATGATGACGAGCATAATCATTCGTTTTGATTGAGAAGGATCCCAGAATGGCACGAGTTGAATCGCACGCGGCAGGTGAAAAGATCGCGTTGATCACAGGCGCTTCGGGGGGCATCGGGCTTGCGGCTGGCGTTGCCCTCATCCGCGCGGGATATCGGGTGTTTGGCAGCAGCCGTCAGGCTGCGCCCCATGAGGTGCGCCAGGGCATTCATATACTCCGCTGCGACGTCACCGATGACGCGTCCGTCAAGCTGGTGGTCAAGGAAGTCGTCGGGCTTGCAGGTCGGATCGACGTGCTCGTGAACAATGCAGGCCGCAGCTTGATCGGCGGCGCCGAGGAATCTTCGGTCGATCAGGCACAAAGTCTGTTCGACATCAATGTCTTCGGCATCGTTCGCATGACCAACGAAGTGCTGCCCATCATGCGCAAACAGGGCAAGGGTCGGATCATCAACATCAGTTCGGTGGCCGGTTTCCTGCCCGGACCATATACGGCTCTCTACAACGCAACCAAACACGCCGTCGAAGGCTATTCCGAGTCGCTCGATCACGAGCTTCGTTCGTTCGGAATCCGTGTCTCCCTGGTCGAGCCCGTCTTCACCCGCACCGCGCTGGGAGAGAATGCGGACAAGCCTGATCGGATTCTGAGCGTCTACGACAAGGGACGCTCAGCCGCGATTTCGACGTGGCGCAGTGGCATCGCGGCCGGCGATCCCGTGGAAGCCGTGGCGGACAAGGTGGTGCAGGCCGCCACCGAAAAAGAGCCGAGCATTCGGTACACGCCTGGAAAAATGGCAGGCCGTCTCCGCCTCATGCGGCGCTTCATCCCCGAAAAGACCTTCGACAAGAGCTTCCGCAAGCAGATGGGCGTGGCCGATTGATCTCTCAAATCTTCTTTAACTGGGGAGCGAAGAATGAAGTACTACCTGTGCAAGTATATTCCGCCGCGCGCGGACTTTCTGGCAGCGATGACCGCCGATGAGAAGGAATGGATGAAGCAGCACGGAGCATTCCTGGATGACCTGCTCGAAAAGGGGCAGATCGTCGCGCACGGCGCCGTGATGGACCCAAGTGGCGGTTATGTTGTGTCTCTCTACCGGATTGCCGAGGATCTAGACATAGAGGCGATTACCTCGGAAGACCCCATCGTGAAGAATGGCGCAGGCCACTATGAACACCATCCGATGCTTCATTTGAAGGCGCGCGGCTGACATCCCCGCTTCGACAATTTTTCAGCAATACTCGCCAGCAGCACGTTGAACTGCTGGAAGATCAACCAAAAAAAAATCTATGACCACCGCACTCATTACTGGCGCTTCGAGCGGCATCGGCGCAATCTACGCTCGCCGTCTGGCCGCACGAGGCCACAACCTTGTCATCATCGCTCGCGCGACCGAAAGGCTCAACGCCCTCGCGACCGAATTGCGCAATGCGCATGGCGTTGCGATCGAAGTCATCACTGCCGACCTGATCGACGGCCCCCAACTCGAACCGGTCCTTGAGCGTCTTCGTTCCGATCCGCCGATCGACATTCTCGTCAACAATGCCGGCGCCGGCTTGATCGGCGACTTCGCGACGGCCGATCCTGCGGAGATGTACAAGCTGCTGCGGTTGAACGTCCTCGTGCCGACCTTGCTCACCTCCTCCGTCATCGGCGGCATGGTCGAGCGGGGCAGCGGTTCGATCATCAATATCGCGTCCGTGCTGGCCCTCTTGCCTGAATATTCCCACGGTATCTATGCGGCGACCAAATCCTATGTGCTGACGCTCTCGCAGAGTCTCGCCGCAGAAGTCACATCGAAGGGCGTTTATGTGCAGGCGGTGCTGCCGGCGGCGACACGCACGGAAATCTACGAACGCGCTGGTGGCGACATCAGCAAGGTTCCCGACGTTATGGAGGTCGAGGATCTCGTCGATGCGGCTCTGGTCGGTTTCGACCGCAGGGAACTAGTTACGATTCCGCCGGTGCCCGACGTAGCAGCATGGGAGGCCTTTGAGCAGGCGCGTGGCGTTTTGGCGTCAGGCTTCAGCAACTCCAAACCAGCCGCGCGCTATCGAGGCTGAATGGCAGAGGTCGGCACTCAAACGCAGGGCGCCGACGCTACCCCCCGACAATTTGGAGAGCATAAAAAAGTGGGCGCTCAAGCGAGGGCATTTCAAACCGGGGGCTACGCGGCCTTCTTCTCAATTTCGGTCTCTCGTTCAGTTTGCATTCCCGGATACCAGCGAACGAAGGTCTTCCGGAGTTGATCATTGAGCACCTTTGTCCGCACCTGGAGCAGATTGTGCGCGCCGGACTCACTCCATCGCATTTGCTGCTTCTTCACCATGCGCTTGCTCACCACTTGATTCACCGCGGACTCCGCGAAGGCCGTTGAAATCTTCTCTCCGTGCCGGTAACGATCCCCGTAATTTGGGATGAAGTTCTGGTTCGCTTCGATATAGCCATGAAATTCTCGCACGGCCTTCACCAGCTTCCTTCGGCTCTCGCCGTCCCGCAGTAGAAAATCCAGTTCACCTTCGATGTCTTCGATCGTATCCAGCGCTCGTACCACATTGCCGTGCCAGAGAAACCATTTCACCCGCTCGAGTTCCTTACCAATATCGACTGTGTCTAATTCCTCTGCGTCTTCAGCAGGTGGCATGTGCGCTGGTGTCACGTTTTGCTTCGGACTATCAAGTCGCAACTTGCCGAAGAGCGTTCGCAACATGATCTGATGCTTCCCTTTGTGCGAGCGGATTTCCCCGCATTCCGGACAGGACATTTGTTGGGTCACATACCGTGTGGTTTGGTGAGTGACCATCGCTTTCTGAACCTCACGGAGCAGTTCCTTGGCTTCGGACAGCATCAGCCCAAGATTCTCTGGCCGCAGAGAGCGACGTTCCAGTGTGGCCACTTCCTGCACGACTTCCGCTTCGCCAGACTCGGACTCGATGACGAGTTGTACCTTCAGTTTTATCACTGCCATCCTCCTCTCGAGTTCATCGACTGCGGCGAACCTTCCCCATATTGCCGAAGCCGACGATTTACCCTCCGCCGGTCAAGGCGATGCAACATGAGCCACTCTTGCCAAGGCTGCAGCTCCTCAAGGCGATAATCGAGAGCGTCAGTATCCCTAGCTTTGATGTCTTCCAATAGGTCATCGAGCAGCTCTCTGACTCGCCACGGGGCTGACGCGCGTCGATCCAGAAAGGCTTGCGAGAAAGCGCCGCCAGAGCATCGGGTGGATCTCCCGAATCCAGACGTGGACGCAGTAAACTTTGGGCTGAGAATCGTGTTCCATGATGGCGCCAGCCTATCAAAGGAATAACGCCTCGGCTCTTCAGCCCCCGCTTTGAAATGCTCTCCCGGGTTGAAGATTGGTTGGAAACGAAAAAGGTGTTTGAGAGTGCCTAAGGAATCCCAAGTCGTGCGGCGATCCGGCGCGCCGTGGCTTCGCGCGCCTCCGTGATCTCCCGATATTTGGCCAGCGCCGCCTCGCAAACTTCCGGCGGCGCTGTTTCGGGCGTTCCGCTTTGAAATGGCGGTTTGGGTGCGTACTGGATATTCAGTTGAATCTCCTGGGCGGTTCGAACGTCGCGAAGCAGAGATGCGATCACAAGGGCGCCATCGATACCCGCGGTCACCCCGGCGCTGCTGATGAATCGGCCGTCCACGACGACACGCTCGTCGGTGGGGATCGCGCCAAAGTAGTGCAGCAAACCGAAGGCCGACCAGTGGGTGGTAGCCCGGCGGCCGCGCAGGATTCCGGCTGCTCCGCACAGCAGAGCGCCGGTGCAGACCGAATAGATGTATCGTCCCGTATCTGCCTGCTTCGTGATGAACGAAAGGACCTGTTGATCGTCCATGAGCGCCTGTTGCCCGTGACCACCCGTGACCACCAGGACGTCCAGGAGAGGCGCTTCGCTCAGGGTTTTCTCCGGCGTCAGGATCAGCCCTTTAACGTCGCGGAGGGGAGTTTTCTCCTTTGCGAGGACATGCATGGTCGCGTTGGGGATCCGGGACAACACTTCGAAAGGCCCCGTGAAGTCGATTTGGTCCATTCCCGGATAAATCAGAAAGCCAACGCTCAAATGCGGAGCCGCCGTGGCGTGCTGCGCGTCAGTCTCATTTTTTTCCATGACTTAAAAAGGCGGTGTCGAGCCGGCGCAGGCTGTTTTCCACCTCGCGCCGGATCGAGCCGGCCCGAAGGGAATAGTCGATTCGTTCTTCTCGTTCCAGATCATGCCGCACTTCGTGAAGACATACGGTCGCTCATGCGGCACAGCCGGCCATAGCGGACTCTGTTCGAGGACGTTGCAGGGCTGCCACATTTTCATGCGGGTTTTGGCGCGGAACTGCCGCGCAGATAGGTTTTTATCAGACGGGCCAGTTGCAGCGTGACCAGTGCGAAGAACAGCCAGCGCGCGATATACCAGTGACCCTTGCCGGCAATGGCCTGGTGGCAAATCAAAAGGGCGGCCGCGAGATAGGCAAGGCGGTGAAGGCGCTTCCAGTTCCTCCCGCCGAGCTTCCGAATGGACCATTGATTGCTGGTCAGCGCCAGGACGACGAGGATCGCAAGGCCGGCGGAACCGAACCAGATGAACGGCTTCGAGAAACTGCTCATGAGGCTGTCCCAGTCGCCTTCGTAAAGTACGTGGGCGGAAAAATGCAAAAGGCCGTAGATGCAGGCCGTCACCCCGATCATGCGCCGATGCCGATTGAGCGCGTTGACAAGACGCGAGCGCGGAAACAGCACGCGCAGTGGCGAGAGCGAAAGGACTGCGCCGAGCGTCCAGATGGCGATTTCACCGGTCTGGTGAAGGAGCTTCTCCACCGGATTCGCTCCGAGCCCGCCGGTAAGCGCGGGAATGACGAGGAACCATACGCCGACCCCAACGAGCACGGAAAGCGCGAAAAGCTTGTGAGCGACCATCCGGATCAGAAGGTTCATCCGAAGCCTACTGCCACGGATTGACGACGGAGATGCCCGCGTCGAAAAAATCCGCCGCGTTTCTCATGACCATGCGCCTGCTGCCAGGGGCTCACCCGCGGGTGGCACTTGGCTCCACGGCGCAGCTCCGAAACCACATTGGTATCAAGCAGGAATTTCTTCATCCAGTTCCGCTCCGGCCAGCTGTTCCAAGAAACAAGGCACCTCGAACTCCACCTCTCCCGCCTGTTGTCCCCCGAGAAGATCGAGCAGGCAGGGTTGGGACGTGCTGCCCGCCGCGCTCACCGCGGATTCTGCACCCACTTCTCTCGCGATCAAAGCCGCGATCCAGCCCGAGAGGGAAATCCTGATCGACAGCCCGATGCCGCGCTTCCCGACACAATGGCTCGTTAATCTTGATCGTTACATTCATCATTGCACGTTTGCACGGTTGCACGGCTCGTCAAAGCGGTATGAAGCGTCTCGAAGGGTGTTCGTGCGGTCCACTCTATTTGGCGGCACTTGCCAGTTTGGGCAGGACCAGCAGGCCTTCGGTCAAATCGCGAATGAACTCGACGCTCACCGTCGAGGTTTGCTCGACAAAGTCTTCCTGCGCCCGCCTTTGCCGGAGATGTCCCCAGACTCCGGCAAGGAGCGGCTCCCGCCAAAAGCAGGATGCCGATGAGCGGGATCCATCGAGCGGTGAGTGCAGGCGATCGGGTCGCCGGGTCTTTTACTTGGAATTCAGGCGTCATAACATTTCCTCCTCGAGTTCTGCGGGAAGCGTCTTGGGATCGCGATGGCGCAGGACGCTGTAAACTATGGGAACAAAGAACAGCGTGGCGAAGGTTGCGACGAACAAGCCTCCGATGACGGCCCGGCCGAGGGGCGCGTTTTGTTCTCCTCCTTCACCCAGACCGAGGGACATCGGGAGCCTGCCGATGATCATCGCCAGCGCCGTCATCAGGACCGGGCGCAGGCACGTATGCCCGGCGGACAACGCCGCCTCCCGCGCGTTCTTGCCGGCGCGGCTTTCGCCATTCGCGAAGGTGACGAGCAGGATCCTGTTGGCCGTGGCCACGCCGATCGCCATGATCGCGCCCATGAGCGACGGCACGTTGAGAGTTGTGCCGGTTGCGAAGAGCATCCACACGATGCCGCAGAGCGCCCCGGGAAGCGCCATGATGATCACAAACGGATCGCTTGGAGAAAACCCCGGGCTGTAGAGCGGCTGCGCGAAGAACAGGTCGAAGACGAATATCGACAGAAGTGTCGAGCAAATACCGCTGCCAAAACCTCCGAACCAGCTGCTAAGCACGATCGCACAGAAGAAGAAGGGCGTTTGATAATATGCTGCGTGGAAGGATTTCCTTAAGGCAATCGTGGTCAACAACGCGGCTCCGACCAGAAGGACAGCGACGGTGTATCGGATCGCGGGGAAGGCCTCCCCCAATAGTTATAGCTCCGTATCGAAAAGCGGGTCAAAAGCGTCGATCGAGCTCACTTTGCCTGTCGAAACGGCGGGTCCGGCCCTGCGCCCATGGTGCCGCAGGTCTGGCACTGTACGCAAGGAGCGGCAACAATCTCTACTCGCAGAGAAAAACCCCGCCCCGCCCGGCAAAGATTCTTGCGGAATGGGAACTGCGATGCCTACTCTTGGCAACACCCCCCTACCGCGGAGCAGCAAAATCGTATGCGGATTGACTCCTTCTCGATTCACGCCACTCGGACGCTTAGCGTTGATGTTTTTGCGAAGCGAGTTCCGACCCGTCGCGCTCACAAATCAATTCTAACTTTTTCGTGTCCCAGTGAATAAAGCCCAGATAGTTGTCGATCGTGATTTTTGCATTTCCCAACTCGATCGGCGCCTCTTTGGCTCCTTTGTTGAGCATATGGGCCGCTGCGTCTACACAGGCATTTTCGAGCCGGGCCATCCCACGGCGGATGGTCACGGGTTCCGACGGGACGTCCTCGAGCTCGTGCGAGAACTCGGCCCGACGATCATTCGTTATCCGGGAGGCAATTACATGTCGGGCTGCAATTGGGAGGATGGCGTCGGCCCCGCAAAGGAACGGCCAAGGCGCCTGGACCTCGCCTGGTTGAGCACCGAAACCAACGCGTTTGGAACGAATGAGTTTATCGAGTGGTGCAAGCTCGCCCAGACAGAGCCAATGCTTGGCGTCAATCTCGGAACGCGCGGCCCCCACGAAGCGCGGGAATACATCGAGTATTGCAATCACCCCGGAGGCACGCGCTGGAGCGATCTCCGAGCCGCGCACGGCTACAAGGAGCCTCACGCGGTAAAGTTTTGGTGCCTGGGAAACGAGATGGATGGGCCGTGGCAAACCTGTCAAAAAACCGCGACGGAATACGGCCGCATCGCGACAGAAACCGGGAAGGTCATGAAGTGGGTCGATGCGACGATTCAGGTTTCTGCTTGCGGATCGTCGGGCCGCCACATGCCGACCTTCGGCGCCTGGGAGTATGAGGTCCTGGACCACACCTTCGACGTGACGGATTTCCTGTCGCTGCACATGTACTACGAGAACCCCCTCAACGACGTGCAGGAGTTTTTGGCAAACATCGAGCTTATGGACCGCTTTACCAAGGAAGCCGTGGCGGTCTGCGACGCGGTTGCGGCGAAGCGAAGATCAGCGAAGCGAATCATGCTTTCCTTCGACGAATGGAACGTTTGGTACAAGGCGCGTTCGGCCGGGGATCTGGCCAAGCCCGGATGGCCGGTTGCTCCGCGATTGATTGAAGAGGTCTACGATTTGCAAGACGCCCTGATGGTGGGCGGCGCTCTGATAACGCTTTTGAACAACGCCGACCGGGTCAAAGTGGCTTGTCTGGCCCAATTGGTCAACGTCAT
Source organism: uncultured Verrucomicrobiae bacterium (assembly GCA_963763735.1). Classification (GTDB taxonomy): domain Bacteria; phylum Verrucomicrobiota; class Verrucomicrobiia; order Chthoniobacterales; family Terrimicrobiaceae; genus DASTFP01. The sequence continues at coordinate 47,443 of CAVXQK010000011.1, forward strand.
CGGGCCCATTTTTTCGGAACCGGGTGGCGCGGCCTGGCGCCAGACGATCTTTCACCCCTTCCAACTCGTCACCCAGCATGCTCGCGGCGAAGTCCTCCGGACAAAAGTTCAGTCGACGCAATGCGAGACAAAGACCGCTGGAGCGGTCGATCATATCGTCGCGTCAGCGGTTCACGATTCCGATCAGCGAAGAATTGTCTTCTTTGTCTTGAATCGCGAAACCTCCGGCGAGGGAGAGGTTGCGATCGACCTGCGAGGTTTCCCGCCGGTAACCGGATGTAATGCGGTTCAGATCTTTGGGACTGATCTGCTCGCGACGAATACCGAGCAGGCGCCCGACGCCGTCCGCCCCATCGAGCACACGGACTTCTCGGTCAATACGGACAGGATCGTTACAAGGCTCCATCCACTTTCTTGGAATGTCCTGTCACTCTCGTATTAAAAATTCCACCGTTAAATAACTTCCCCAACAATTAGATAAGCCCCCTATGAAAAAGATCATTTCCTGTCTCGCCGCGTGCTGTATTTCGATACTTGCCCAGGCCGCGCCCACCGAACTCATTTTTTGGGATTTTCTCAGTGGCGGCGATGGGGTGCGAATGACTCAGATCGTTGACGAATTCAACAAGAGTCAACAGGATATTCGCGTCACCAAGTCGACGCTTACCTGGGGCGAGCCGTTCTACACGAAGATTCACACGGCGGTGGTTGCCGGCCAGACGCCCGACGTCATGACCTACCATCTCTCGCATTTTCCTGCCGGGATCCTCGCCAAGGACCTGAGGCCGCTCACAACAGAGGAACTCGGGCAGGCGGGTCTGAAAGCGTCCGACTTCCAGAAGTCGCTGGTGGACAGCTCGCTGGAGCTCAGCAAAAAATATGGCGACAGTGACCAGCTCTTCGGCGTGCCGCTTGATATCCACACGCTCGTTTTATATTACAATAAGACGGCTCTTCAAAAGGCGGATTTGCTGGACGCGGAGGGAAAGCCAAAGGGTCTCGACGGCATCGAGGCGTTCAAAAAGACGCTGCTTGCATTCAAGGACAAGGCGCGTCTGACCCCCATCGTCTTTTCCAGCGCTCCAGCCGATCCGGCCTCGACATGGCGCGCCTGGTATTCGCTCTTCAAACAGCAGAAGGGGAATTTCGTCAAAGGGGGCCAGCTCTCCTTCGAGGATATGCCGAACCAGGGGAACAAATCCCTTCAGGTTCTCGCGGACTGGGCCCAGGAAGGATTGCTTACGAAGAACACCACTTACTCGGCGATGGTGGCGCTGTTCAGCGTCGGTCGGGGCGCCTTCATGATCAACGGCAACTGGGAGGTTCCAACGCTTGTCGATTTGCAGAAGCAGGGCAAGCTTCCCTTTGATTACGGCATCGTGCCTTTCCCGAAATTGTTCGAGAATCAGGATACCTGGGCTGATTCTCACCAATTGGCCATCCCGAACAACCAGAAGACGCCACCGTCTCCGGAGAAAGTCGCCGCGGCGCTGAAATTTGTCGCCTACGTCGTCAAACAGATGGCGTGGGCAGGAGGCGGCCACATCCCTGCCTACCTTCCGCTTCAGGAGAGTGCCGCCTACAAGGACCTGTCGCCGAACAATCAATATAGTGCCGGAGCGGCCAAAAACGTCGTGTTCGACCCGCCGCTGCCCTTGTTTGGCGTGGGCAGCCCAAGTTTCGGCGCGATCAGCAATTTCCTGATCCCCGTCGTGAACGGTCAAATGCCCGCAGACAAAGGACTCCCGAAGTTCACTGCCGAACTGGAAAAGTTCGCGAAGGATCAGAAGTAGCCGCGGAGCAGATAGTCGTCGCCTCAAATGACGAAAGCCGAGGACACGCGCGCAACGCCGCGAAAGATCGCGTGGCCGATCGCATGGGTCTTCGTTGCTCCCTTTCTTTTCTTCTATGGAGCGTTTTTGATCTATCCCGCGATCCAGGTCTGCTACTTGAGCCTGACCAACTCGGATATCGCGGGCCAGGGAGGATTCGTAGGCCTGCAAAACTATGCCGAGTTGATCAATGACCGGGACTTTTGGGCTTCGGTCGGGCATACGCTTTACTTCATTGTCCTGACGGTTCTGCCAAATACGGTCGTTGCGTTTTTGCTCGCGCTGCTGGTTATTCGTCTGAAGCGGCTGCGACTTCCCATTCTCTCGGCATTCTTTTTGCCCTTCGTCCTCCCTGTGAGCGTCGTGACGACTGCCGCGCTTTGGATTCTGGATACGAATTTCGGAATTGTTAACTATTTGTTTAACACTTCGATTTCCTGGTTTCAGGACCCGACGTGGGCAATGCCAGCCGTCGCCGTGGTGACGATCTGGTGGACGGTCGGGTTCAACATGCTCCTCTTCCTCGCGGGCCTCCAGAATATCTCGCCCGATGTCTATGAAGCTTCGTCGATCGACGGAGCGAGTCCTTTCCAGCAGTTTCTTTTCATTACATTCCCACTGATGTGGCCGGTCACAAGCCTGGTGTTGGTCTTGCAGCTCATTGCCCAGTTTAAGATTTTCGACCAGGTGTACCTTCTGACTCAGGGAGGGCCGTACAATTCCACGATGGTCGTGCTCCTCTACATGTATCGCCAGGCCTTTCAGCAGAACCGCGGCGGCTATGCGTCCGCTGTGGCCATCGTGTTGGTTGTGATCATGCTTGTTATCTCTGCAATACAATTCCGAGTGCTGCAGGGGAGGCGGCCAAAATGAAAAGGAGGCGCGTTTCGATCTTAGGAGCGATACTCACCGGGCTTACGGTGATCACGGCTTTGGCGTGGCTTTTCCCGGTTTACTGGATCGCCGCCACGGCGTTGAAAAGCGAAACGGATACGGTTGCGATTCCCCCTGCTTTCGTGCCGCTACCGCCCGATTTCGAGGCTTTCACTTTCGTCATTCAGAACAGCCCGATTTTCCGATGGTATCTGAATACGATTCTGGTGTCCGCTGTGATCACGTTGCTTTCCATTTCATGTTCTTTGATGTGCGCCTATGCGCTTTCGCGCCTTGAGTTCAGGGGCAAGATGCTGATCAACCTGGCGCTTCTGGTTGGATTCATGCTTCCCTTTGGGACGATGGCGATTCCTTTGTTCATGCTGATGAATAAGCTTCATCTCGTGAATTCCTATGCAGGAATCATTCTGCCCCAGATCGCAACGCCCCTGTCGGTCATTGTTTTCAAGCGCTTCTTTGATCAGGTTCCCGTCGATTTTCGCGATGCCGCGGTCATTGACGGAGCCGGGGATTTTATCATACTGCTTAACATTTATATCCCGCTGAACTGGAGTATCATCTGGTCGATGGCGATCGTAACTTTCATCGCGGCATGGAATAACTTTTTCTGGCCCTTTATCGTCACCAGCTCAACGCCGATGCTCACGATCCCGGTCGGCATGACGCAAGTGCAATCCGCCTATGGCGTCGCCTTTGCGAAGACGTCGGCGATCGCCGTTTTGGCTTCGATCCCGACGGCCGTCGGCTACCTGCTTTTTCAGAAACGGGTGACGCAAGGGGTGATGGCGTCTGCCGGCATCAAGGGATAGCCAAAGACGCCATCGGCCGGCGTAGCCGATCACTCGCAGGCGGGCGAGAGCGGCGCGAAGGCGACGCGGCCGCGCCTGCGCTCTTGAAGGCGCTGGAGGACGACGAAGAACGAGGGAACAAACACGACAGCCAGGCAGGTTGAGGCAAGCATTCCGCTGGCGACCGAGATGCCGAGCGACTGTCGGGACGCCGCGCCGGCGCCCGTCGCAAGAATGAGTGGCGCCACGCCCAGTATGAAGGTGAACGAGGTCATGAGGATCGGACGGAATCGCAGGCGTGCGCCTTCGACCGCAGCGGTGAGGATCGAACAGCCGGCTTCGCGTCTCTGGCGCGCCATCTCCACGACGAGAATCGCGTTCTTGGCCGAGAGCGCGATCGGCAGGACCAGTCCGATCTGAACGCAAAGGTTGTTGGGCAGCCCGGTGAGCCGGAGGGAGAGCACGGTTCCCAGCACGGCCAGCGGTATGGCGAAGATTACCGCCAGCGGCAGGATCCAGCTTTCGTACTGGCCGGCCGGCACGAAGTAGACGATCAGCATGGCCAGTGCGAAACAAGAATCGTAGCCGCTCCGGTCAGTTTTTCCTGATAAGAGAGAGCGGTCCATGGGTACTTCATTCCCTGCGGAAGAATGCGCCGAGCGATCTTCTCCATAACGCTGAGCGTCTCTCCGGAGCTGAATCCGGACTGCGCCGAACCGATCACGGCAGCGGAAGGATAAGGATGTAAAGCGAGATTGCAGCCGGACCGTGCGTCGTTTCGATCGAGGCCAGCGAACCCAGCGGGACCATGCTGCCGCTGGAGTTGCGAACCGTGTACTGCTTGATCGCCTCCGGGGCGAGGCGGCAGGGTGTGTCCGCCTGCGCATAGACGTCTAACGTTCGACCGAACTTCGTGATCTGGTTGACGTAGGTCGAGCCCAGGTAAGTCTGGAGGGCATTGAACACATCGCTGACCTTGACTCCGTAGGTTTCCCTTCGCGGCGGTCGAGGATGAACGAAAGCTGCGGCACATCGGCGCGGAATGGAGTGAGCGCCGTCGCAAAATCCGCTTGACGAGTGGCTTCGTCAGCAATGGCCCGCGCCACGCTCTGCAGTCGGTCGTAATCAGTGCAGGCGATACTTGAACCCTTCACCCATTCGATTTGGCGCCCGCACCGGCACAGGGTACGGGGCTCGGCCTCACCATCTCGCGCCGTCTGGCCGGACTGATGCGGAGACGGATTGAAGTCAAAAGCCGTCTCAGACGGTTCGACGGTATCCCTCTTCCTCTCGCCGGAGGCGGCGGATCCTTTGACGACTTCACCCTTAATGATCCGCGCGGCGTTTGTGTCGCTCTCACCGCCAAAATCCCGCCCAGGGGTCAACAGCGATGCATGGCCGCTGGCATGAATTCGTATCTCGACAAGCCTGTCAAAATGAGTGCCGTGCCGATTCCCCTTTGCCCCGCTGTGAATTTGGAGCGCTCTCGCGTCCTTAGCTAGCCATCCGTGCGCTATCTCTGCGCCTTCGTCACTATTTGGTTGCGCGCCCGATCGGCTGGGCGAAAATTTCCGGCGATGAAAGAGAACCGGTCGCCGGATATTCGTGCATTGCGCCAGGAGGTTGAAGGCCTCGGCGCGACGCTCTATTTGCGGGGAAGCCAGTGGTTCTTGTGTGATCACGAGACAGAGCCGCTAGGCTACTCGATCAAGACAGAACGCGATGCGCTGCAGTTCGTACTGGATCGGGCCAGATCGCGCCTAAGGAGCCAATAACCTCTCTCCCTCTTTCTCTCGATTCCCTGTCTGCGAACCCAGCTTCGGCCCAAGCATTCCACCGCGGATGGAATCGACCAGTGACAAGGCGATCGCGTTGGAAACACCGATTTGTCTAAGGTCGCGGGAGCGCGACCACCGGAACTGTCATTAGGCTGAGCAAGAGAGAGATTCGTAATTTCTCGTTTAACCTGTATTGCGTGGTGACGCAGTTCGCAAACTGCGAGGAGCCGCCCTCTCGCGCGATTCGCTCGAGTTTACAAACTCTGCGAACCCCACCGCGCGTGATCGGGACTACGCAGGTGAGAGTGTCGTCCCAAACGACGACAAATTCATCGGGTAGTCGGGCAGTCTTGCACGCCTGTTCAACGAATATGTGCTTCCAAGAATCGAGGCGGACTGGTAGGTCGAGGACGGCGTAGGCGATACAAACAACGATGGAGCAATATCGAGTGAATCCAGAGCAGGATCCGCCCATAGTCAATCTCCGGCCGCTCATCGAGTCCGGCCTCGATGATATCCTCCCGCAACTGATTGAAATCTTTCTTGAGACGGCCCCGCGAACTATCGAGCTGGCGCGGAAGGCGCTGGAGGATTCTCAGGCCGAAGAACTTTCCGAGGCTGCCCACAGTCTACGTGGAAGCTGCAGCAATTTCGGAGCGGAACGATTGCGCGAGCTTTGCGCACGGCTGGAAGATGTTGGGCGCATGGGATCCTTGCAGGGGGCTTCCGAACTATTCGAATCCGTCGAGAAGGAATTTGTCCGTGTGCGTGCGGAACTGCTATTCCACCTCGAGCGGATTGCCGAAATCAACGATTCACGGTGAAAGATGACCGATTCTTGGCAGCGGCAGCTTGTCACGACGGCAATCGAGATTCGATATTCCCAGGTATTGTCCCAAGAGGTCGTCAAAGCCGTTGTCGGACCGTCAAAGTCAAGGCTGCGGGTCAGCTGCGCGTCATCGCCAGAGGGACTGGTGAGAGTGCGGGTTCACCGAAAAAATGGCCTTGCGCAAGGTCAACACCGATATCGCGGAGCGCGATAGTCATCGATTCATTTTCTACGAATTCCGCTATGCTTCTGATCTTCAGTCGATGCGCGATGTCGTTCATCATCTCCACAAAAATCCAATTTGAATGATTGCGTTCGGCCTCGCGCACGAAACTCCCATCGATTTTCAGGTAATCTGCCATTAGATCTTTCAAGTAGCTGAACGAGGAAAAGCCAGCTCCAAAGTCGTCGAGCGAAAAGCGAAAGCCTGCGGCGCGAAGTTGGCGCATCATTGTTTGAGCGGCTGGCATGTTGGAGATTACCGCCGTTTCGGTAATCTCGAAAATTACGCGCTCGGGCGCTATTCTGGCGTTTTTGAAGGAAACCTCGATGAAGTCCGGCAGGGTCTCGTCTCCAAAGGATTGCCCGGAAAGGTTAATGGCGAGGTTCAATTCAGAGTTCGCTTCAAGATGAGGCAGTGCTTTGGCGATTACTTGGCGATCTATTTTCGGCATGAGGTGGAAACGCTCGGCGGTCGGTAGGAAGGTTCCCGGCAAAAGCAGCGTTCCATTGCTAGGAAGGCGAATCAGCACTTCAAAATGAGCGGGAATAGTCGTCTTCAGATCAACGACGGGCTGGAACACGATCTCGAAGCGTTGCGCCTGAAGAGCCTCGTTGATTTCGGCTACGCGCGGTTTCTGGCGGTGCAGCTCGGCTATCAATCCGGCATTGACGTCGTACACCTCGATGCGGTTTCGCCCATGCGCTTTGGCGCTGTAGCACGCTGAGTCGGCGAAGGCCATGACATCCTCTTCAGAAACCGTGCCTTCGATGATGGCGATACCCGTTGACGCGCCAACGTTGAATTTATTTCCTGAATCCGACGAGATGAACGCTTCGATCCGTGAGCGAATTCGCTCTGCGATCTCTTTGGCTTCTGACAATTGGAGGTCTCGAAGCAGAATAGCAAATTCATCCCCGCCGAGTCTGAATGGCACATCTTGGCTTCGGACAGACTCTTTCAGAACAGCCGCGATCTTCGCCAGGACCTTGTCCCCGGCGGCATGGCCCAGGGAATCGTTGACCAACTTGAAATTGTCCAAGTCGACATAAAGCAGAGCGCTGCGGGTGCCGTCACGCGCCGCTTGGACCGCACTGTGCAAAGTTTCCATAAAAACCGCTCGATTCGCCAGTTTTGTAAGCGGGTCATGAGACGCGAGAAATTTCAGACGCTCCCGTTCCCGCCGCAGATTTGCCTCGAGCGTCTTCCGAATCTCGATGTTCTTAACTCTCTGCCGTGCGATTGCCAATCGTACATCCAGGACGTCCGCTTGGTACGGTTTTACGATATAGTCATCCGCCCCCGCCTCGAGAATCTTGTGCAAATCCTCTCTGCGATCGCTCCCGGTTGTTATTAGAATCAGATGTCGATCACCGTCGGGTTGACTGCGGATCCATTGGCAGAAGGAGAATCCGTCCATGTCCGGCAGAAAGAGATCCAGGAATATCAAAGGGTAGAAGGTATTCCTGCAGACCTTCATTGCCTCAACCGCAGACACACTGGCGGTGACATCGTAGGCGCGATCCATTAGGAGACGACCAAGGATCAGGCGCGCCGCCGGGTCATCTTCAACGACAAGAACTTTCATGGCAGCGGGAACAACAGGACAACGTCCGATAAAGGATCCTGAATCGTGAGCGACTGATCTCCAGTCACCCATTGACTCCGACATGGGGGCAGAGTGGTCTCAACTAATCGCAGTCTAGAAATTGCCGACCCTCCAGAAGGGTCCTTTTCCGTTCCCGGTGAGACCGAGCGGGCTCGCGTCATTCCAACTTTCCGATCAAGCGTTTCATGCATCCGATATATAGGCTAACGGCCCCAAGCAGTTCCTTGGCATGGTGTTCGGGGTTGAGAAAGAGTTTCGCGAAGAGCGCGCTCTCTGTAGCTTTGGGCACATTGAGCATTTTAAAGGACACTTCACACCCGCTGGAGCGGCGAACCTCCCGAGCTTCTGTGTACCCCAAACCTTGAAACTCAAGAAAAAGCTTCCCCGAAGCGTCTTGGGGCACGGGCCGGTCGAACCATACTCTGCAACCGTGCAGACTAATATCCTTGGTAACTCCCTCAAGGGGAGAACCAATTGCGCCCCCGCTCAGCTTAACCTTGATGCAGAGAGCGAAACGTTCGCTGCTTCGTTTGTAGATTGGGCTGATGCAGCTTATGGAAGCAACCACGACCACCAATAAACTCATGAATGTCCAGAAGAGGGCGGCCTTGAGTTCGTCTGGATGAGTAATAAACTTGTAGTCATCCGAAAGGTAGAGTGCAATGCCTACGCCGGTCCCGAAGATAATCGCCAGCAGCCATTTGAGGGTTTTCCAGTTTACCTTGCCATTGTCCTGGGCCTCCCTGCCCTTGGGTGTAACGTGCACGAACTTAAGAAGCGGCCTTCCAAAAGGCTTGATCAATGTGGTGAGAATGGTGGGAAGCACTTCAAAAGAGAGCAGCAACTGCAAAGCCGGCGAAACGATGGGATACCACAGGCCATGTGAGAGCCACCAGATGGACAGGTTGACACAAAGGAAAAGTAAGACCGGAATCAAAAAGACCTCCTCCGGCGGCATGTATGGGAACAGGCGTATTTGGAAAAGCCAGAGAGAGGGTGGGACGAAGGCGTAAACGATCGGGCTGATAAATCCAACGAGCCAGAACGTTTGCCCGAAGAGAATCCGTTGGAGGGGACTGAGGTTGGGTCCGAATGGGCCGTGTTTCGAAAAGAGGATCTGAATGCTCCCGCGGGCCCAGCGCTTGCGTTGCTCAAACAGCGCTTTGAGAGACTCCGGAGCGAGTCCGATGGATAAGGTTTCATTCAAGAACACGGTGCGAAACCCCTGTTGCAGCATAGCGATCGAGGTGATTTGGTCCTCTGTATCATAACCCATCACGATGCCGCCGATCTTGTTGATGGCTTCTCTGCGCATCAGAGCACTCGATCCCACATAGAACGCGCATCCCCAGGCATCCCGGCACGGTTCCATTACGGTAAAAAACATCGCAGTGTCATCCGGCAAGGCTTCCTCAAGTTTCAGATTTTGCCGCATGGGATCGTAGTTGTAAAAGCTTTGAGGGCTTTGAATAATGCCGATATCGGGATTTGTCAGCAGGATCCCCAGCGTCCTGCGAATGAAACTCGGCATGGCAATGAAGTCCGCGTCAAATACCGCAATGAATGGAGCGGATGTTTGGGAGAGTGCGTAGTTATGATTGCCAGGCTTTTTGTGCGCACTGCCTGCGCGACGTATATACCCGAAGCCAATCGCCTCGCATTTGGCCTTTAGCCAGTCACGCTTTCCGTCATCAAGGAGATAACCCTTCTTCTTAGGGTAATCGATCGCGTTGATGGACAGAATGGTCTTTTCGAGAATTTCCCAGTCCTCATTGTAGGTGGCAACCAGAATATCTACTTCTGGCAACTGATCGGGCGTCAGTTGTTCGAGGTATTCCTGCCCCGCATCGGCTTCTTGCGTCCGGTCCTTGTATCGAGACAAACAGAGCAAGAAAATAAAGAAGTCCGCAAAGCAGACCACCTCCATGCCAAAGAGGACTTTGGTCCAGAACCCCTCGACTGTACTGAGTCCTCCTCCGTAGAGGATGTAGTGGAGTCTCCAGCCCAGATAAGATATGACGCCCGTTGCGCACGCGACGCACATGGTCGTCCGCCACGCGGTGTTGCCCCTGCGCCCGAAAAAGACTGTCAGTATGACGACGGCATTAACGAGCAGAATAATACCGACAACCGGGTCGAGAAAGTTCACGTTTCGCCTAGTTCTTAGAGAGAACTATTCTGGCCGTTCTCCCTACTTGGTTGGCACTCCCAAACGTTTTGATCAGGTCCTCGGCGTTGATACTCACGCTGACAATCATCGAGTCCGGCGTCGTCCGGTTGAGCATGGCCGCCGACTCCTCGGCGTTGCTCGCATTGTAAGCCCCGGCGCCGCGAACTGAGATGACGACTCCCGGAATGGGATTGTGATTTCCGTAGAGATAGACAGCCGCTTTCTGTCCGAGCTTCACCCTGTCAAAGTCCTTCTCGGGAATAGAAGCTTCCACGTAAGAGTTGTTACAATCTATCAGCTCGCAGAGAACTGCTCCCTTTACCACGTCGGATCCCTTGGACACCCGGAGCGATTGGACTAAACTCAGAGAAGGAGAGACGATCGTAGCTTCCGAGAGCTTGATGGTCCTAGACTGTTCCCCTTCGAGTTCCTTCTCCAACGCAGCCTGCAGGTTTTGCTCTTGGTCGAGCTTTGCCTTCGTCTCGGACAATCTTATGTCCAGTTCATCCATCCGTTGTCGCGCGTACGGTGTTTCCGAATAACCGGCGAGCAAAATTCCCTCGCCATTTGCATCGAGTTCTGCAACGTTCCTTTCTGCGACGGCTTGCCACGCATTCTTTTCATTTCGAGCTTGGGTCCATCGCATTCTCGCGTTGGCTCCCTTTTCGGCCAGAGTTTTTTGGCGTGGCATGTCGCGCGAAGCCTGTGTCTCCGCCTCTGCGGCCTGTGTTTGTTGTTGCGTGGCCTCGTTAAGTTTTCGCGCAATACTGTTCTTTGTGGCTTCCAGGTGATCTTCTAGTCGGGACTCCAGGGCGTCGCGCTTTTGCGTGTACTCTTGCAGCAGGATCTTCAACCCGCTCGTCGCGGCTTTGGATCGCTCCTTCTCCGAGCGCAGCCGATCCAAGTTGCTGGTGTCAAAGCGTGCGTTTTCTATTTGGAAGAGACTTTGGCCTTGGCTGATCGTCTCTCCTGGTCTGAGTGCAACCATCGTAATGGTCCCGTCAATAGGCGATCGGATAAGCAGAATTGGGGCGTTGACAACCCCCTTGATACTGGAGGTTGTAAGAATGCGAAGACCCAGCGCAATAAATACCATGAACAGAAAGGCGCCGAAAACACCCAACCGGACGCTCCTACTCAAGAGAAATGATTGCCATTTCAGCCGGTTATCTTGCCTGACTTGTGAGGGGTGTAACTCGGAGGCTTCCATTCTCTCTAAAGCTAAGCGTAGTATAGATAGTAAAACGTCGGTTTGCAGTAACTTTCTGGGTCCCGTGCTTGAGAAGGGTTTGCTGCCGGTCGACGAGGACGCAATTTGATGGATCAAGACCCATTCATCCATCGAAATGGCCATTCGTCCCCAATTTCGACCTGCACGTCACAATTGTGCGGCGTTTGGCGATAGACCGCACTAGGATACGAGAAGAATAGCCGATAGCTATTAGCATTTCAGCGTTACAGAGAGACAGAGCGTTTGAGTGGCGGACAGACCCGGGCGGGGAGCGTTTCGAAGCTCGTAAGGCGCGTGGGAAGTGTTTGCTTTTAGGACGTGGCCGGTAAAAAGTAAGAGAGAGCCAGAATGCCGTCACCTTCCGTCCCCGAACCTGGGCATCGCCAATCCGTGAAAGCCGAGGTGTCTGCGAGGCCTGTTGGCGCTGGCATGAATCCGAGGGCGTCGTACGTGTTGGCTGAAAGGGCTTCCGATGTTGGAACTTTCCGACGTCTTGGCGCGATTGATTCCACAATCGTGAAAAGTGCGCTATGATCGCTGCGACGTGGGCGCCTGAAGCTGGAGAGTGCCGTTTGCCGATGACCAGATCTGGGAGGGGCCGAACTTCACCGGATACTTGGCTATTGCTTGACATGCTCCGTGCGCCGATTGGAGAAAGGAGTCCTTGATTGGGAGTGCGGGCTGGCGTCGCATTGAAGTGGAAATGGATATCCTGCTGAGAAACCTGCATCGGCCTGCGTTTAGATGTTTTGCCTTGTGCGCCGCGCTCTTTCTTCTTGTGCCATTCAGACCGACTGCAGCGGGAGCACCCGCGAGCCTTAAGGAGGCTTATGGTGAGCGATTCGATGTTGGCGTCGCCGTTCCCTCCGGGAGGCTAAGCGACGCAGAGCAAGGGATTCTTGTTGCTAACTTCACCGCCGTAACACCCGAGAACAGCATGAAGGCTGATGCGATTCATCCGGAGGAAGATAGGTATGACTTTCGGGAAGCGGACGAAGCGGTCAAACTTGCCCAAGGAAGCAAACTCAAGGTTAACGGACATACGCTCGTGTGGCATTCGCAGTGTCCGGACTGGTTTTTCTCCGATGCCGGGCAACCAGCCTCAGGCGACTTGGTGTTGAAACGAATGCGCGAGCACATCCATGCCGTGATGGCCCATTTCCGCGGCAAAGTGTTTAGTTGGGACGTAGTTAACGAGGCCATCGCAGACGACCAGGGTTACTTGAGACAATCGAAATGGCTCAATAGCATCGGTGAAGATTTCATTGGGGAAGCGTTCCGAGCGGCGCGCGCCGCGGATCCCAAGGCGGAACTGTACTACAACGACTACAACATTGAACTGCCGGAAAAGCGCGCGAAGGTGCTGAGACTCATCCGGGAGCTGAAGGCGCGGAACGTCCCCATAGACGGGATCGGCATCCAGGGGCATTGGATCCTTGACAATGTGCCGTTCAAGGAGATCGAGGACGCGATCGTCGCCTTTCACGACGAGGGATTGAAAGTCATGATCACCGAACTCGACATCGACGTGGTGCCGCGCCGTTCTGGAGCGGATGTCAGCGGGGGTGATACGGCTGGGGGCAGCAATCCCTACGCCCAGGGATGTCCGCCCGAAGTGCTTCAACGACAGGCGCAGCAGTACGCCGCGCTCTTTGCCATTTTCCAGAAACACGCCGACAAAGTTTCTCGCGTGACGTTTTGGGGCCTCGACGATGGCAGGAGCTGGCTGAACAACTGGCCCAGCAAGCGCACCAATTATCCTTTGCTCTGGTCGCGGGATCTTCAGCCGAAGCCCGCACTGCAGGCCGTTCTTTCGGAAGCACAAGAGTAGGCGAGGGGGATCGACCTCACCGTGTGGCAAGTCAGGGAGCAGGCCGTAGTGACGGAGAAAACTCCCGAGCGGATCATGGAGGCCTTGAAGGTTTCCAGGCGGGTCGCAGTTTTGGCCTCGCGGATTTCATTTTCCGAGTTTTGGGAGAGGTTCGACAACGACTCTCATCCTTGGTAGCGTTTTGTGATGCTCACCCGTGTTTTTTCCGCAGCGATCCACGGAGTCGATGCGATTCAGGTCGAGATCGAGGTTAACGCAGGCTCCGGGGATCCGATGATTGTGCTTGTGGGATTGCCGGACGCCGCGGTGCGGGAGAGCAAGGATCGCGTGACGACAGCGATCGCCAACAGTGGCTTTCGCTGGCCACGGTCGCGGACGACGGTCAATCTCGCGCCCGCAGACTTGAGGAAAGAGGGGCCGAGCTTCGATCTCCCGATCGCGGTGGGAATGATCTCGGTTGCGCAAGGCGCCGAAGTGCCTCGGTTGGGTCGCTGTTTAATGGCGGGAGAACTCGCGCTCAACGGGGAAGTTCGACCGATCAAGGGCGCGCTGCCCATTGCCATCGAGGCCCGCAGGCAGCGCAAGAAGGCGGTGCTCCTTCCCAAACTCAATGCGCGCGAAGCCGCGGTGGTCGAGGGGATCGAGGTTTACGGCGTGTCGAACTTGCGCGAGACCTTTGAGTTCCTTGCGCAGCAGCGCGAATTGGAGGCGACCAGGCAGGATTTCGTTTTTGCCGCGAACGGGATCGACGATCTGGACTTCTCCGAAGTCAAAGGCCAGCACCTCGTCAAGCGTGCCATTGAGGTTGCCGTCGCTGGAAATCATGCCCTGCTGCTGATCGGACCTCCGGGAAGCGGGAAGTCCATGCTTTCCAAGCGCATCGCAACAATCATGCCTCCAATGACCATCGAGGAGGCGATCGAGACCACCAAGATTCACAGCATTTGCGGGTTGCTCGACGAGGGCAACGCCTTTTGCACGCACAGGCCCTTCCGCGCGCCGCATCATACGATTTCCGATGTCGGGCTCATTGGGGGCTCGACGACTCCGAGCCCCGGCGAAGTGAGCCTTGCCCACAATGGCGTGCTCTTTCTTGACGAGCTCCCCGAGTTCAGGCGTTCCACCCTCGAGGTCCTGCGGCAGCCGCTGGAGGACCGCAAGGTGACGGTCAGCCGCGCGGCCGGGACGGTGACTTTTCCCGCCAATGTGATGCTGGTTGCCGCGATGAACCCCTGCGCGTGCGGATATTTCGGAGATCCCAAACGGGAATGCCGCTGCTCGCCGAAACAGGTCGAGAACTATCGCAATCGGATTTCCGGGCCGCTTCTTGATCGAATCGACATCCACGTCGAGGCGCCTGCGGTCGAATACAAGGAACTCAGCAGCGAGGACCACGCCGAAGCTTCGAAGGCGATTCGCGAACGCGTGCTGCGTGCTCGAAAACTCCAGCTCGAACGCTTTGTCGGAAAATCAAAGTGCCGCGCCAACGCCGAGATGCCCCATGGTCAGCTCAAGATCCATTGCAAACTGGACTCCGAGGGCAGGGAACTTCTGCGCCATGCCATGGAAGAACTCCATTTGAGCGCCAGGGCTTATGATCGCATCCTCAAGGTCGCGCGGACGATCGCCGATCTCGCCGGGAGTGCAGCGATCCAGCCGCCGCATCTCCTGGAGGCGATCCAATACCGGACGCTGGACCGCAATTTGTGGCATTAGCTTAGATGGCGGATGCCAATTCCGCTGCTCGCAGGTTCCCAACAGCGATGGCATCGTCCCTGGTAGTGGGCCCGCGAGGGTCGATTCCACGAGGATCTCTTTGATGTCCGTGCGGAAAGCGCTCATCGCGCGACTCACGTTGCTTCGCTGGCCCATGGCGAGTTCCTGGGTAACCCGCCAAACCTCCACCTAAAAAGGTCCGGCAGCGCCCGAATGCGCCTCTCGCGCTCCTCAGCGGCCCCGTCCCCCGTCCGTGTTTGACTTCCGGGCTCACTTTTGTCAATCTGCGCCCTTGGATCGCACGCTTTCAGGCTTCAGACTCCGGGCAAGCGCCTCGGAGGGCCCAAAGCGATTCAGTAACGGAGGCGGGAAATGGCCGGCGATCTGGATTTGCTGATCGGCAAATGGATCGTCAAGGTACGGCCATCCGGCAGGGCCGAGCCTTGGACTTGGGAGTATGAGTTCCATCCTGATGGACGCGTGACCTGGCAGGATCTGAAGAGCGCGGAGAAAGGCTCTGGGACATGGGCCGCGAACTCGAAGCTGGTGAATATCTGGTGGAAGGACTCGGCGACCCGCGAAAGCTGGATACGACCGCTGACGCCCACGCCTCCCCTCAACAAGACCTGGTATGAGTCGAGCTACTACCGGGGGCAATATAAGATCGAAAAGCCCTTATGCCCCGGATTCTCGACGGAGGGGCCGTTCAAATTAGCCGAGCCCGGGGAGATCTATCAGACTGGCCTTCTTTGTTGGGCTGCGGGTTCAGCCTCATGGCTGGCAGGCACAAAGCGTGGCAACGCCACCGTCGCCGACTTGGTAAAGAAGTATAAGGAGCGCGGCAAACTCGACAGCGGCGACGCGTTGCCTGAAGAAAACGTGATTGAAGTCTTCCTCGACATAGGGATCTCCCTGAAAATAATTCCCGCGGCGGATTTCACTTACTGTTATGTCCTCGAAAAGCTGAAATCAAAGGGTCATCTCGTGCTGCTGTCAGGGTCCGCTGGTAATGCAATGGGGCATACACGAATCGTGTATGGAGTCGGCGATCCATCAAACGAATTCTTCAGTGTGTTTGATCCCTTGAAAGGCCATGGCTTCGAATTGCGCAGATTCAATGAGCTGAGTGGCAACCTTTACGTGGGCTGGGCAAAGTAACTTGAGCGGACTGTGGGTGCGACGAGAGTCCGCCCTACTGGGCAGTGAAGCCTGGAGTGAAGCGAGATCAATGCGGAATTTACCGTTGTGCATTCTATTCCGCCAGAGTGGGTCGAAACGAAAAAGCGGCGTCTGCCTGCTCACGCAGAGTCGACGCCGAATAGGAACGTTGCGCCGGAACGCGCAAAACCGGAATGGAGGCTGCGCCAAGAGCAGAGTCCACGAACCGGTCGCGCAGTTGGCGCCTGGATGCTCGGTGGGACCTGTCGTGCAACTCGCCCGAACGGGCCTGAGATGGGGGCAAGGCGAGAGTATTTCCTCGAAGTCTGGGCAGAATGGGGTTGCCCCAAGCGCTCAATCCGGGGAGCCGCCTCACAGGGGGCGACCGGAGCATGACGGGTCGCCGGGGCTCTCTTGACGGGAAGGGAAGATTCGTAGCACCGTTATGCTCGATGTCGCGCCTCCAGCCGCCTGCACCAGCTTTTGAAGTGCCGACGCAAGACTCTACTAAGAACCTGAGAGCCCGTTTTTTATTTGTGCAAGCTCGTCAAATCTGCGCTCCAAACACGCCTCCTCCGTCGAGTTTCAAGGCTGAGGCGCGCGGACCAGCCCAGCGCCGATGTCCGCCGGATCGAAACCCGTGGCCAAGCCGTTCCTTGTGGCCGAACCGATCAGACGGCCGGTCCACTCAACGCCGTTCAATGGGCCCGCCTTCATGATCTTTTCCGCCCACAAGGCAGCCACCCCTGCAACGTGCGGCGTAGCCATGCTGGTGCCGCTCATGCCGATGAGCCCTCCGTTGAGTTTGGCGGAAATTACGCCCACGCCAGGTCCGGAAACATTGGCGAAAGTATTCGAGAAAGACGCCACGGTCAGACCGTTACTGGATTCACCGAGGGCGGCGACTGAGATTACGCCCTCAGCCACAGCGGGAGGGGCTGCGGCAATCTCGTACGGGGGATTTCCAGTCCTCCGGCTTTCGTTGCCCGCTGCCGCGACGATAAGCGTCATCTGGCCGAAAAGTCCGCGAGCCCGAATGAGCGATGCGAGTCTTTCAAAGAGGAGCACGTTCGCCCGATAGCCCTCGAGCGCCTGGGTGACCGCCGCCTCTGTCGGAAGGCCGTTGTTCTTCAGAATTTTGACGAAACCCGGAAAGTCAATCCCCAGCGACATGGAGATTACGTGCGCGCCGTTCTCGACCGCCCAATTGATAGCGTTGGCAATATCGTCGCTCGAGCCCCCTCCCGGACCGAGGACTTTCCCGATCAGCGCCTTATTCACGCCCGGAGCGACACCGATGCGAGTCCCGCCAACGTCCCGTCCGAAGATGGTGCCGGCGCAGTGTGTGCCGTGGCCATGTTGGTCATCGGGTTCGGCTGCAGTGAAATTCTTCTGGACGAGCGTCACGCCGGAGAACGCCGGGTGTGTCGGGTCGATGCCGGTATCAAGGACCGCCACAACAACGCCGTCGCCCGTAAACGGCGAGGTGTCGGCGCCGACAGCAGCGACGCCCCAGGTGGAACTTCCGGCGGCTGGCTGCTCCTGGGCGTCGACACTGAACGGTTCGATCAGCTTCATTGGCATCGGCCGGGCAATGGCGACGACATCCGCGTCATTGGCGAGTGCTTTGATCTCATTCTTGCCGATGTTTTCCACTTCGATTGAAACCTCAACGGGAGGCGTCTCAAGGTCTCTAAAAACGGCTGTCCCTCCTCGGAATACGTCGCGGGTCGCTAGGCGCGGGCTGCGCAGGATGATGTGCTTTTCTTTCATATCGTTTCAGTGTTGCTTTTTCAGTATCTGTGGGTCGTCGCTAACAGCAAACGTCAAGAGAAACGCGAAGGTTAGGACTTCCTTGCCCATGCACGGCGCTATACCACACCGCAGGAGCGGAACTCCCCTCCCTTGCGCATTACGCGATACGGCTCCGCGATAGCGGCTGCTGCGTTTTGAAATAGGGTGCAAGGTGTCACACACGGTCAAAACTCACCTGAATGTACTGTAACATCTCGCCGGCGCCGTTCGCAATACGATGTCTATATAATTTAGTGACGCTCTCTTGAGCATCGACAAAAATATCTAACGAGGCGGGCCTCAGACCAGGCGAGATGTATTGTCAGAGCGGGAGGGTTGCGTCGAATTGTACGAGATCTTTTGGGCGGAAAGCGCTCATCGCGCGACTCGCGTTGCTCAGACGACCCATGTTGAGTTCCTGGGTAGCGCCAGGGCTTATTATCGGATCCTCAAGGGTTGCGTGCACGATCGCCGATCTCGCCGGGAGCGCAGGCATCACCTTCCGCACGCCGCTCCCGGCGGTAAACTCCTTCGCTCTTCCTGATTTGTCAGGCGCATCGCCGAAAGGGAAAGCGCGCGATCCAGCCTGCAGATCTGCCTTGCCGACGCGGCAGTGATGCCTGGAAGAGGTCCGCGTCAACTTTATTCGTGGTTTTCTCCTGGCGTCGAGACAGCCGGCGGCCCGCCCCCTCAGCAAGCTACTCCTGTTGACGAGCGCGGTCCGCCTGAGTTTAATGCAATCGTGATGGCGATTTCTGAAATGCCGATAGAAATCGGTGTCGCATGCGTTTAACTGCTGACGACTTGCATCAAGCACTTGGCTTGACCGGAACGAGAGCGAGGCTGCGCGTCTTTTCC
This sequence comes from uncultured Verrucomicrobiae bacterium, assembly GCA_963763735.1. Taxonomy (GTDB): domain Bacteria; phylum Verrucomicrobiota; class Verrucomicrobiia; order Chthoniobacterales; family Terrimicrobiaceae; genus DASTFP01. The sequence continues at coordinate 66,151 of CAVXQK010000011.1, forward strand.
CTGCTGCCGCAGCACCACGTGCACAGAAACCGGACTGCTTTCGCGAAGAATGACCGATAATGATCTTCTTCTGCTGCTGATCCTCCTTCCCTTCCTGGGAAGCGCCGTCGCCGCGATGCTGCCGGCCAATGCGCGCAACGCCGAGGCCTGGCTTTCGGGATCCATATCGGTCCTTGCTTTCGCCGTCGCCGGCTTCCTCTATCCCGCAGTCGCCGCCGGAACGGTGGTGCGCAGTAACGTCGAATGGCTGCCTGAACTCTGGCTGAATGCTTCGCTGCGCATGGATGGTTTCGCCGGTTGTTCTCGATGCTCGTCACCGGGATCGGCTCTCTCGTTGTGCTCTACGCGCGCTACTACATGTCCCCCAAGGACCCCGTGCCGCGCTTTTTCTCCTTCCTGCTGGCCTTCATGGGCGCAATGCTGGGTGTCGTGATCGCCGGCAACCTTATCCTGCTGGCGATCTTCTGGGAACTGACCAGCATCTTCTCGTTCCTGCTGGTCGGCTACTGGTATCACAAGGCTTCAGCGCGCGACGGAGCGCACATGGCGCTGATCATCACCGGGATCGGCGGTCTCTGCCTGCTGGTCGGCCTCATCATCGTCGGCCATATCGTCGGAAGCTACGACCTCGACGCGGTGCTCGCGGCTGGCGACCGCATCCGCTCGCACGATCTTTACGTTCCCGCGCTCGTGCTCATCCTCGCGGGCGCCCTGACCAAGAGCGCTCAGTTCCCGTTCCACTTCTGGCTGCCCAACGCCATGGCCGCGCCCACACCCGCGTCGGCCTACCTGCATTCGGCTACGATGGTTAAGGCCGGCGTCTTCCTTCTCGCGCGATTTTGGCCGGTGCTGTCGGGAACGGACGCGTGGTTCTTCCTGCTCGGCCTGGCGGGCATGTGCACACTGGTGCTCGGCGCCTATTTCGCGATCTTCCAGCAGGATCTCAAAGGGCTTCTGGCCTATTCCACCATCAGCCATCTTGGCCTGATCACCATGCTGCTCAGCTTCGGCAGTCCGCTGGCCGCGGTGGCCGCAATCTTCCACATGATGAACCATGCAACGTTCAAGGCATCGCTTTTCATGGCGGCCGGCATCATCGACCATGAGGCGGGAACACGCGATATGCGCAGGCTCAGCGGTCTTTTCAGCGATCTGCCCATCACCGCGACACTCGCGATGGTGGCGAGCGCTGCCATGGCCGGCGTGCCGCTCCTCAACGGCTTCCTTTCGAAGGAGATGTTCTTCGCTCAAGCGATAGAAACACACCGGGTCTCCCTGCTCGACAGCGCCGCACCATACGTCGCCACCATCGCCGGGGCGTTCGCCGTCACCTATTCCGTACGCTTCATCCACACGGTTTTCTTCGGGCCGAAGCCTGTGAACCTGCCGCGCGTGCCGCACGAGCCGCCGCACTGGATGCGGGTTCCCATCGAGCTTCTGGTTTTGGCCTGCCTCATCGTGGGCATCGTTCCTGGCATTTCCATTGGCCCCTACCTGCATGTGGCGGCGATGTCGGTCTTGGGAGACCGGACACCGGTCTATAGCCTCGCCGTCTGGCATGGGTTCAATTATCCGCTGTTGATGAGCGTCATCGCGATGGTCGCCGGCCTGATTCTCTACATGCTCCTTCGGCGCTATCTGGAGCGCTGCGAGGAAGGCCCTCCCGGGCTGCGCTGGCTGAGGGGTCGGCGCATCTTCGAGCGCATTCTGCAGACGGTGTGCTGGCGCTGGGCGCGCTGGGTTGAGACGCATCTCGGCACCCGCCGCCTGCAGCAGCAGTTGCGTTTGCTGGTCGCGGCGGCGTTCTTCGCTGCGCTCTGGCCGATCCTAGGGACCGGCTTGGAGCTGCGGCCGCCTGCCGGTGCCGGGTTCGATCCTCTCTTCGCGATGATTTGGGCCGTGGGCATCGTCTGCGCTGTCGGCGCGGCCTTGCAGGCAAAGTACCACCGGCTTGTTGCACTGATCCTGGTGGGTGGTGCGGGACTTATCACCTGCGTCACCTTCGTCTGGCTTTCGGCGCCCGACCTTGCTGTTACGCAGTTGCTCGTCGAGATCGTCACAACGATTCTCATACTGCTTGGTCTGCGCTGGCTGCCGAAACGGCTGGAAAAAGTCGACACTGCCGTCGGTATCGCGGCTGGGACGCGCAGGTGCCTGGACGCCCTCATCGCCGTCGCCTGCGGATCCGGTATCGCCATAATTTCCTATTCGATGATGACGAGCCCCGTTCCGCAGACGATAGGCGACTTCTTCCTCCAGCGGGCCTATTCCGAAGGCGGCGGCACGAACGTGGTGAATGTCATCCTGGTCGATTTCCGTGGTTTCGACACGATGGGCGAGATCACCGTTCTCGCCATCGTCGCGCTGACTGTCTTCGCACTCCTGCGTCGCTTCCGCCCCGCTCCGGACAGCATCGGGATTCCCGAACAGCAGCGCGTGCAGAACAGGTACGACAATGCCGAGCCCGATCGTGAAATCGGCGAAACGCTGCACGATTATCTGAAGGTCCCATCGGTCATCATGCAATGGATGTTCCCGGTCATCATCGTGCTCGCGGCCTATCTCTTCCTGCGCGGACACGATCTGCCCGGCGGAGGCTTCGCGGCCGGCGTCGCGCTGTCGATCGGCTTCCTGTTGCAGTACCTGGCCGGCGGAACGCGCTGGGTGGAGGACCGACTTCGCATCCTACCCGTGCGCTGGATCGGCGCCGGCCTGCTGTTGTCGGCCCTTACCGGGATAGGTTCGTGGTTGCTCGGCTTTCCTTTCCTCACATCGTATTTCCAGTACCTGGAATTGCCTCTGGTCGGGAAAGTTCCCGCGGCGACAGCATTGCTGTTCGATCTCGGAGTCTTCTCGCTCGTGGTCGGCGCAACCGTGTTGATGCTCGTCGCGATAGCCCATCAGTCGATCCGCAGCCATCGTGTTCGCCCAGCCAGGACCACGAAAGTGGAGGAGCGTGCCTGATGGAACCTGTTCTCTCGCTCGGAATAGGCTTCCTAGTCGGATCCGGCGTATGGCTGCTGCTGCGGCCGCGCACCTATCAGGTCATCGTCGGGCTTGCGTTGCTTTCCTATGCCGTCAATCTGTTCATCCTGAGCATGGGACGTCTCAAGGTAAACGCTCCCGCCGTGGTGAAGCCCGGCGACACGATCGACCCCACCGCATTCGCTGATCCCGTGCCTCAAGCGCTGGTCCTGACCGCGATTGTTATCAGCTTTGCGACGACCGCGCTCTTCCTTGTCGTGCTGCTTGCCTCGCGCGGCCTCACGGGGACCGACCACGTCGACGGGAGGGAGCCCGAACGATGATCCCTGCCCCCGAGCACCTCGTCATTGCCCCGATCGTGGTCCCACTGGTCGCCGGCGCGGTGCTGCTTTTCTTGGATGATCGGGCGCGCCGGCTGAAGGCTGCGGCGTCTGTCGTGGCGGTAGTCGTGCTGCTCGCAGTGTCGATCTCGCTCCTTCGGATCGCCCACGCCGGCGAGGGTCGGGTCGCGGTCTACCTGCTCGGCAACTGGCCCCCGCCCTTCGCAATCGTGCTGGTGCTCGACCGGTTGTCGGCGATGATGCTGACGCTGACGGCCGCGCTTGCCATCCCCGCGCTGATCTTTTCCCTCGCGCGGTGGCACAAAGCCGGGCCGCATTTCCACACGCTGTTTCTGTTCCTGCTCATGGGGCTGAACGGCGCTTTCCTGACCGGGGACTTGTTCAACCTCTTCGTCTTCTTCGAGGTAATGCTGGCGGCATCATATGGCCTGGTGCTGTACGGCTCGGGTCCGTTCCGTGTCGGGGCTGGCATGCACTACATCGCGATGAACCTCGCCGCCTCGCTGCTATTCCTGATCGGCGTGGCGCTCATCTACGGCGTTACCGGCACGCTCAACATGGCTGACCTGGCACAGCACATCCCGAACGTGCCCGAAGAGAACCGGATGATGCTGGAGGCCGGCGCCGCCGTTCTGGGTGTCGCCTTCCTCATGAAGGCGGGCATGTGGCCGCTGAGCTTCTGGCTGCCGAGCGCCTACACGGCAGCCGCCGCCCCGGTCGCGGCCACATTCGCCATTATGAGCAAGGTCGGCATCTACGTGCTGCTGCGCCTTTCGCTGCTGTTCTTCGGAGAGCGAGCAGGACCGTCCGCCGGTTTCGGATCGGAGGTTCTGCTGTTCGGCGGAATGGCGACGATCGCCTTCGGAGCGATTGGCGTGCTTTCCTCGCAGAGGCTCGGCCAAATTGCAGGCTTCTCGGTGCTTGTGTCCTCGGGAACTCTGCTCGCCTCGATAAGCATTTCGCAGACCGGCGTCATGGCGGGCGCGCTGTTCTATCTGGTCAGCTCCACCCTCACGATGGGCGCGTTCTTCCTGCTGATCGAACTCGTCGAGCGCGGCCAGGACGCCACCGCGAAGGCGCTCGCCGTCACTGTGGAAGCCTACGGCGAGGGTGACGAAAGCGATGAAGAGGACGAGGAGGTTGGCATAGCTTTTCCCGGCACGATCGCCGCGCTCGGCATCAGCTTTGCCGCCTGCGGTATCCTGCTCGCCGGTTTGCCGCCGCTTTCTGGCTTCGTCGCCAAGTTCGCGATCCTCTCCGCCATTCTCAATCCCGAAGGGCTCGCCCGGGACGGGACGATCTCGCCGGTATCGTGGTGGCTTGTGACGCTCATCATCCTGTCCGGCCTGTCTGCGCTGATCGCCATGAGCCGCGCGGGCATCCGCGCCTTCTGGACGCCGGTCGAGCCGTCGCCGCCGCGCGTGCTCCTCGTCGAGATGGCGCCGGTGGCCACCTTGCTCGCCCTGACCCTCGCGTTCACGCTGGAAGCGGGGCCGATAATGCGTTTCATGGAAGCTACGGAGGCCAACCTGCGCTCCCCAAGCGCCTATGTGGATGGCGTGATGGAGGCGCCGCGCGTCGCACCTAGGCGGGAGGCGGCGCAATGAGCCGAGTGTTTCCTTATCCGCTGCTCATCGTGTCGCTGATCGTGATGTGGCTCCTGCTGAGCGGCTTCTCGCTCGGCCAGTTCATCGTCGGAACGGCTGTTGCGCTCGCGGCTGCGCATGGGATGACTGCTCTTCATCCGGCCAAACCGGGAGTCAGGCGGTGGAACCTGCTGCCCAAGCTGGTCGCGATCGTCCTTTACGATATTGTCCGCTCCAACATCGCAGTTGCGTGGCTGATCCTGCGTGAAGGGAACAACAGGCGCGTTTCGGGCTTCATGACCATCCCGCTCGAACTGCGCAGCCAGATGGGGCTGGCGGTCCTGGGGATCATCCTCACGGCCACGCCGGGAACCGCTTGGCTTGACTACAATTCGGCGCGCGGCACGCTCCTGCTGCACGTGCTCGATCTTGTCGACGAGAACGCCTGGCTGACGCTGATCAAGACCCGTTACGAGCACCTCCTGCTGGAGATTTTCGAATGAGTACCGTCATCCTTCTATGGGCTGTCACCTTCGCGCAGGTGGCGCTGACCGTCGCAATGGCGCTGGCACTATACCGGATGCTGCGCGGACCCCGGGCGCAGGATCGCGTTCTTGGCCTCGATACGTTGTACGTGAACTCCATGCTCCAGCTCCTTGTCTTCGGCATCCGCACCGGCAGTACGCTCTATTTCGAGGCCTCGCTGGTGATCGCGGTGCTTGGATTCGTGGCGACCGTGGCGCTCGCCAAGTTCCTGATGCGCGGCGAGGTGATCGAATGAGCGACGCTGCAGAACTTCCTGTCTGGGCTGCGCTCCTCGTAGCAGCCTTCTTGTTCCTGGGCGCGGGGCTGACGCTGCTCGGCTCCTTCGGCCTGGTGCGGCTGCGCAGCTTCTACGACCGCATCCACGCCCCGACCCTGGGCGCCAGCTGGGGAACGGCCGGCATCGTCACAGCGTCCATGATTCTTTTCACGATGGTGCAGTCGCGGCCGGTCGTCCATGAGATCCTGATCGGCATCTTCGTGACGGTAACCACGCCGGTGACGCTGATGCTGCTCGGCCGCGCGGCACTCTACCGTGATCGCGCGGAACGCAACCCTGAAGTTCCGTCCGCCAACCCGCCCATCGGAGCGCATGGGTCGTCCGAGCCGCGCGGCGGCGCCCAATGAAGGTAGCCGCCGATCCTCCAGGCGACGACGAGGCATCGCCCTGGCCTCCCCACGTGACCAACTGGACGCAATGCAAGGGCGAAGATGTCTACGATTGGTGATCCGTTCGGCTCATGGATCGAGGCGCTGCGACCCACATTGACGCTTTCGGAGGATAGGTAACCTTCGTTGTGATTCTGATCTGTAGGGCGATCCGGCATCAAGAAAGCCCCGTCGCCGAAGTCGAGCTCTGGAGCAATACCCTTGCGGCTGTCTCCGTAATGGGACAAACAAAGAAGATTTTTCCCGTTTCCGCCTCGCTCATCGGGCGACTCACGTCGCTTCGATGGCCCAAGTTGAGTTCCTGGGTAACCCACCGAACCTCGCTGCTTGCGAGGCGAGTGAGTCCCCGGATTTGCGTCTTCGCGTCAGCTCCGAAACCTCTCTGGATCGGCAACGGGAGCCGGATCTCTACTCAAGGCGCTTCGCGAACGCGTGCTGCATGCTTGAAAACTCCAGCTCGAACGCTTTGTCGGGAAACCAAAGTGCCGCGCCAACGCCGGGATGCCCCTGGTCAGCTCATCTGCGCGCCGTCACGCAAGAATGCGTCTGGAGGTGCGGCGCGCTGCGCCGGTTGCAAAGCAACCGCGGCATTGCACAACCTTTTCCTTCCTGCCATCAATCGACAAAATGCTGAAATTGCTTGGCAGGCAGACCCTTTACGTTGTTTCCGGACTTGGCGATTTCGCTCTGTTTACCGGGACGTCGTTCAGCTCTGCGGTGAAATCCAGAAGGCTGCTGCGGCGGATCGCCCGCGCTTTTTACGAGCAAGGCGCGCTTTGTTTGCCTGTGGTGTTAATCGTGGGAATGTTTACCGGTTTGGTGCTGGGATTGCAGGGTTATTATGTCCTCAATCGCTTTGGTTCGGAAGGGTTGCTGGGGGCGCTGGTTTCGCTCAGTCTGGTGCGGGAGATGGCACCGGTCCTGGCTGCTCTGATCCTTGTGGGGCAGGCGGGTTCCGCCCTGGCGGCGGAACTTGGCATTCAGCGCAACTCGGAGCAGATCGTGGCGCTTGAGACGATGGGGGTGAGCAGCCATGGTTACCTGGTGGCCCCTCGTGTGATTGCCGCTGTTCTGGTTTTTCCGATCCAAACGGCCCTTTTCGTGGCGATTGGTTTGTGGGGCGGCAGTCTGTCCGGCTCCCTGCTGCTCGGCGTGGAGCCGGGAGTCTACTGGTCGTCGGTGGAGCGGGCCGTGGAATCGCGGGATGTGAGGGAATGTTTCATGAAGGCGGCCACCTTTGGCCTTTTGACCATCAGTATTTGCGCCTATCACGGCTTCAACGCGCATCGCTGTCGCTCGGCAACAGGCGCCCGGGCCGTCAGTGCGTCCACCACCCGGGCGGTGGTGCATTCCAGCATTATTGTCCTGGCGGCCGATTACGTGATTACCTCGTTTCTGGTCTGATCATGTTTACCGTTCAGCAAGATCTCCTGCTTCATGTCGAGGACCTGCACAAGCGCTTCGACGATCATGTTGTCCTGGCGGGAGTCGGACTCGAAGTGCTGCGCGGCAGCGTTTTTAGCTTGCTCGGCCCCAGCGGAGCCGGCAAGTCCGTGTTCCTCAAGTGCCTGGCAGACGTTATTCAGCCTGACGCAGGACGGATCCGTTTTGACGGACGTCCCCTGAGTTTCACCGATCCTGCCGCGCGCGCGGAGTTTCGCCGGCGGTGCAGTTTCCTCTTTCAAAGCAATGCCCTCTTCGATTCGCTGACGGCTTTGGAGAATGTGGCGCTCCCGCTTGAACAGACGACGGACCTCACAGACAATGAGATCCGTGAGCGCAGCCTTGAAGCTTTGCGACAACTTGAAATTGATGAGCATGGCGATCATTACCCCGGCCAGCTTTCCGGCGGCATGCAAAAGCGCCTCGCGCTTGCCCGCGCGATCGTTACCCGTCCGGAACTCGTATTTTTTGACGAACCGACCGCCGGCCTTGATCCGCTGCGCCGCAACGCCGTATTTGCCATGATCGCCAAATACCAGCGCCAGTTCGGCTTTACGGCGCTCATCGTGACCCATGACGTCGTCGAGGCGCTCGTCGCCAGCGACCGCGTCGCGCTGCTTGACCGGGGCCGGATATGCTTTGAAGGCACGCCCGCCGAATTCTCCGCTTCCACCCACCCCGTTGTATGCGGATTCCGCGACAGTGCTGATGTGCTTGGCAGCTCCCTTGCTGCTATCCGTCGCGGGGAGAACATTCAATCCGACGACTCATGAAACAAACCAGGCTCGAGCTTTTTGTTGGGATCTTTGTGGTGCTGGGAATCGCCGCGGTTGCCTACCTTACAATGAGACTCGGGACGGGATCGCTGATCGGCGGCGACACGTATCTTGTTGAGGCCCGCTTTGCCAATGCCGGTGGCTTGCACGCCGGCAGCAGCGTGCTCGTGGCTGGCGTAACCGTCGGACGCGTGGACGGGGTGCGGGTGGACCCAGCGGATTACAGCGCCATCGCGACGCTTCGAATCCTGACGGGGCTCCGGCTTCCGACGGATTCCATGGCCTCCATCAAAACCACCGGTCTGATCGGCGACAAGTATGTGTCCCTTTCTCCGGGGGCGGAAGAGACTTATTTGGAGCCTGGAACAAGGATCACGATGACGGAGTCGTCTATCGACATTGAGTCCTTGATAGGAAAGATGGCTTTCGGCAATGTCGATAAGGAAACAGACAAGAAACCCGCACCGTGAATCTACGCCCCCTTCTCCTGCTCGCCCCCTTGATTCTCCTGCATGGCACCGCCTCCGCATCGGCTGCCGAAGCGGAAAAACGCCTGCAAGTCGCCGTGGATGAGGTCCTCGGCGCCGCCTATCGTGCCTCCAATACCACCGCGTTGGCGGGGAGTCTGCGTCCTGTTCTGCAAAAGTATGTCAGCTTTAATGCCATGACCCGCCGAGCCGTCGGGCCGGGATGGCGCGAGTTTACGGAGGATCAGCAAGATAAGGCTACGGAGCTCTTCACCACATTGATCATCCGCAACTACAGCAGCAAGTTCACGCCAGGCGAGCACCCGGTCATCAAATTCAAAGCTGCGTCGACTCCCGCAGCCGGTCGTGTCGAGGTGCCGACCACCCTGCTTTATCAGGGAAGTCGTTACAATGTTACTTATCGCTTGGAGGAGGCCGAAGGCTGGCGTATTACCGATGTCGTGATCGAAGGAGTGAGCCTGATAGCAAATTACAGGACCCAATTTGATGCTCAATTTAAGAAAGGTGGCTCGAACGCGGTAATAAGCGCACTATCTCAAGCTGTGGACCACCCCCAATGAAACGCCGCGCATCTCTCCTCCCGCTTCTGCTTTTGGTATCCTCCGTCCCGCTCCTGACCAACTGCTCTTCCGCCTCGCGAAAGCAGACCCCCCCCTCTTCTTCCGCCGCAGTGGGGGAGAATAAGCCCCATGACAAGCCGGTCAAAGTTGAGGATCACGACGTGGATGAATACAGCGCGACGTCGGTCGCAGATCCCTTGGAGCCGCTCAACCGCGCCACCTTCTGGCTTAACGATGGAATCTACACGGTCGTTTTACGCCCCATTTCCAAAGGCTATGAGATCGTGTTGCCCAAACCGGTGCGTCAGGGGATCGACAACGCATTCGAGAACGTGAAGTTCCCTGTTCGTTTCGTTAACAACGCCTTGCAGGGAAATTTCAAGCGCGTCGGGCAGGAAACTGGCAGGTTTCTCGTAAACAGCGTCCTCGGTATCGGAGGGATCCTGCGCGTATCCGAACGCTTTCCGGCGCTGGCCGATGTGCCTCCCGCGGACACTGGCCAGACATTCGCCAAATGGGGCATCGGCAACGGGGTATACATTGTGCTGCCGTTGCTGGGGCCGAACACGTTGCGTGATACCGTTGGATTGGCGGGGGATTATGCCTTGAATCCGGTAAACTGGGTGACGATCGTGTATGGAGGCTCCGCCTGGGCCATTGCGTTTCCTTCGGCCAATACCCTGCGCTCCCTGCCCGGCCAGTTTAGCAAATACGATGCGGCCACCAAAAACGCCCTGGACCGCTATCTCGCAGCACGCAGTACTCTACATCCAATATCGTCGCGAGGCCGCTTTGAAGTAGGTCTATTTCGCCGGGTTGCTGGGGTTCGTACTGACTCCTGACGACCCACCTCTTAGTTTAGAGCAAATGCCGAAAAGAATTTCCGAAACGGCGATATCGAAGATAAGGGGAGGGCGAGGCTCCCGCCGAGCCGAGCGACGGCTACGGCGCAGTCGGGCAGCGGAACTTCGAACGTCTTATCCCCGCCGGATGCCCGAAGCGCGCATTTGTTGTTCGAGCGTGCGGAAGCGCTGGGCGAGAGCGCGCACCAAGGAACCCGTCCAGCCGTCAACGCCAAGTCCCTCGACCATCGTTTTCTTGTCGAGCACGAGCACGGTCACTTGATCCACGGCTTCCACACTCGCGGCCCGTGGCTCATCGAGAATAAGGGCCATCTCGCCGAATACATCACCCGCGCCCATGGTGGCGAGCGTTTCCTGCCCTGAGGCGCTGCCTTGCCCAGAGCCGACGGCGCGGAAGGCGCGACATTGACCGCTCACGATCACGTAAGCGCTCTCGCCGCGATCCCCCTCGCGAATGATCAAACTTCCCGGAGGGAAGGTCTTGTGTGGCAGGTACAAGCCGCCCCGCAAGAATTCGCGCACGTCCTTTTGCAAATCCACCACCCGTTGATAGCGGTTGGCGGGTAGTGGCGCGACCGCCTTGTTCACGATTTCACGCAAACGCTTGGGAATGCCGTAACGCTCGGCGATCCGATCAATCGCTATCACCTGACCGTTGCGCGCCTTTTCCAGAGTGGCATCGGGATCGCGATCACCGCCGTACGGCACCCGGCCGCAGACAATTTCATAGAGCACCGCGCCGAGGCCGAAAATGTCGCTTCTTTCGTCCATATCGGCTGGGTTTCCTCGCGCCTGCTCCGGCGCCATGTACGCCGGCGCTCCCACCTCCCCGGGAGCTTCCATTTGCGAAGAAGCGCCGGATGCCGGGCGCGTTTTTGTGAGGCGCGCGAGGCCCCAATCAATGACGTAGACCTGGCCGAAGGAAGCCATCATGATATTCTCCGGCTTCAAGTCGCGATGAATCACGCCACGATAGTGCGCGTAGGCCACCGCATCGCAGACCTTAAGAAAAATATCGAGCCCATCCTGCAAGCGATCGGGTGTGCCGGGTCCGCGAGAGGGATCCCGCAGCCATTCGTCGAGGCCAATGCCCTGCACCAGCTTCATCGTGAAGTAAGGAATCCCTTTGTTCGACACGGCGAGCTCGTGCACCGGCAGGATGTTGGGATGTTCGAGTTGCCCGGTCATCTGCGCTTCCGCGATGAAGCCATCGCGGTACATCGGCTCGCGGGCGAGCTCCTTGTCCAGCCGCTTAAGGGCGACGCGGCGCAACAAGTTGCGATCCGTCGCGGGGTGAACGTGGCCCATGCCTCCGCGACCGAGTTCGCGGTAAACGCGCAGGTGCGCAGGTATTGGGATTGCCTCGGATTCGATTTCATGCGGCGTCACTTCATGCTCACCCCCAGTGGGGATGGTTTCGATCACGTAGACCGGTTGGGTCTCAGATTCGCTCTCGCTCTTGCCACTCACTGGATGCTCCTTAGAGGTTTAAAGCCCGCGGCTAAATATGCTCTATTTGAATGGATCATGTTCGATTAACTGAGCCAGCAGGCTAAGGCGAGCCTATCCAAATCCCCGCCGAATTCAACTCACCGGCAGATCCTGGTGGCTCCCTCCAATGTGTCAACGGTTCGCTTCATCTGGTCAAGCTCCTGGCTTGCGGCGTTCGTCCTGTTTGGACTTTCGCCTCGGGGCGTATCTTAAAGCTTCGGGGTCGCAGCGCCTTGGTGGGTCGAGGGTGGCTTCGGGCACGTAGCGCCGGCTTCAACGCCGAATTCCCCGAGTTCGCCAATGCCCGCTATGCAAATCTGGGCAACCACCTTATTCTTTTCTCCCCGGGATTCCGGGATTGGGAGAAATGAAAATCGCTACGTGGAACGTCAACGGCATCCGGGCACGGCAGGCGCAAGTGTGCGAGTGGGTTGAGCGTGAGCGCCCTGACGTCTTATGTCTGCAGGAGATCAAGGCAGCGCCCGAGCAAGTTCCCGCGGCCTTGAGCGAGATGGAAGGTTATTGGTGCTACTGGCACGGCGCAAAGGGCTACTCGGGGGTTGCTCTGCATGTGCGAAAGGACGTATGCGCGGAACGACCGCTGTTTTCACACCCTTCGTTCGACTTTGAGAATCGAATCGTCCTAACCAAGGTGGGTGATTTGACGATCGCCTCGATCTATGTGCCGAACGGCGGTAAGGATTACCCGGCAAAACTGCGTTTCCTGCACGAATTGGAATCATACGCCGATGAGTTCCAGGCAACGGGCGCGCCGCTGCTGCTCTGCGGGGATTTGAATATCGCGCGGGCGGAGATCGACGTCCATCCGAAGGAGCGAAACCCCCGCGCGATTGGCCAGCTTCCCGAGGAACGCGCTCTCTTCGAGCGACTCCTGAGCCGCGGTCTGGTAGACCTCGGTCGGCAACTCGACCCGGACAACGATCGCATGTTCAGCTGGTGGGCGCCTTGGCGGAACCTGCGCCAACGCAACATTGGGTGGCGACTCGATTATGTTCTCGCCACCGAGCCACTCGCGCGGGTGGCGGTCTCCTGCCGTGTCGAGGCGGACGTAGGCACGAGCGATCACGCGCCGGTGCTGGCGACACTCCCTGTCTGATGAGGTGGGTCGCCGCATGCCGGGCGCAATTCGAAAGGCCAACCCCCCTGGCGGACAACTGGAGCGAATCCCTGGCATTGAGCCTGATAGCGCGCACGAAACCGAGACCAACGCGGAAAGGGAGCCGTCTGTCGGGAGAGCGCGCGAGGCCAATGTCCGCGGCATTCGGCGTAGTGGTGACCGTGCGCAAGCATTGATGGCCGGAGCATTTCTTGAGCGCGCGCAGGCGACTATTCGATTTTTTTCGGAGCCAGCGTCCGGATAATGACAATTTGCAACACAATCATAGCCACCACGCCCAACGAGGGAATGAGAAGCCCGATGCGCAGATCGCCAAACCGGTTCGAAATGACTCCCACCAGCCAGGGAAAAAGCGCTCCACCCAGGCCGGCCAATACGAAGAGCAATCCAGTCAGTTGGGACGTTTGTGTGCCGAAATGCCGGGTGAAGATCGCAAAAGTGGTGGGAAAGACGGTGGCCAGTCCCAGTCCTGTCAGACCGGCACCGGATGAGACGGCCATCAGGCCGCTTCCCGCCAGGATGATCGCCAGACCGGTGCCCGCTACGAACAGGCTGACCAACACCACAGCCGCCTCGCTCATGCGTCTCAAAACCGCCGGTGCGGCGGCCCTGCCAATCAGCAAACCCGCCCAGAAAAATGACGGCGTCATCGTCCCAAATCCGGTCGCTGACGCGTCAAGACGCTGCGCATAGGAGGCGATCCATCCGCCGGTGGCCGTCTCCGTTCCCACGTAAATGAAGATCAGCCCGCCGGTCAGCAACGCATAGGGACTGGCCCAGGCGTGCAAGGCCGATCGTCCGAATCGCGCTGGATCTTTCTTGTACGGCTTCGGCTGATGCGGTCCGAGCCATGAATCCGCTAAAAGGCGGCGTACAATCAAAATGGCAACACCGAACAGCAGCGCCGCGAGTCCAATTAGCGGTGGGAGCAGGCGCCCGTCGCGCACGAACGCCGCGATCAGCGGTGGGCCGGCGACCGCGCCCAGCGCCCACGAGACGTTGAGGATATTGAGCGCGGCCGCGCGACGTTCCGCATTGATCTCCGCAACAAGCAGATTGGTCGCAGGAGCAATCAATCCCAGTGCGAAGCCGGCGCTGAAAACCGACAGGAGGCCAATCTCCCAAGAGTCGACTCCCAGACAAACGACGGCCGCGGCCATCGCCGCGTAGCTGCACGCCATCAGGCGCAACGTTCCCCACCGTTCGATCATCAGGCTCGATAGCGCGGAACCGATCATCGCGCCGGCGAACTGCGCAATAAACAGCGATCCCGCTTCCGCATCATCAAGACGCCACCGCGAGGCGAGCAGCGGCAGCATCGGACCAAGTAACGTGCCGACGATGCCGACCAAAAGGAAGCCGGCATTCAAAAGAGGCGCAAGCTGTCTGTCGCGCTGCGACGAGTAAGCGATTGGCTCTCCGACGGACATAAAAGGGGCTCTCAGCGTATCACAGGCTCCGCAATAGCGACCGTGTCGCCGTCAGTCTTTTGCGCGAAATTGTCGCCGGCACCGAAGTTCAAAAGGTCATGCATAAATCGAACGCTTCCCCTGAAAACGTCCAGCTGTTGGAGCCCCGGAGGTTTCCTTCAGTGGCTCGGACAACAAGCCGCCGGCAAGCCGTCTGTGGGCAATCGGTAAGGCGGAGGTGGTATGGGGCATTTGGGAGACTCCACCATCCGTCTGTCGCATGGCGATCGTTTTTGTGGATTGCGAAGACTTCCCGGAGAGAAAAAATGTGGGTTTCCTCCAACGACGATGGCACCGAGGCCGACGCGAATGCGGACGACTGTGGAAAAGCAGGGCCACAGCCCGAACAGTCCGGCGCGTCGGCCGGCGATTGAATAAGGTGGATTTGAAATGATTCGCGACCAGTTTGCTGACAGACCGGTCTGAAATTTCAATCTTCGCTTGAGCGCCCGCATCCGGCGGATCTAGTGTGACGTAACACCAAAACAACCCCAGGAAAATTATGCCAAAAATGCGCGCGGTTCAGGTCCCTCGACCGAAGGGACCCTTTGAAATTGTGGAACGTGACATCCCGGAGCCACTTCCTGGATCGGTACGAATCAAAGTGCAGGCTTGTGGAGTGTGTCACAGCGATTCGATGACAAAGGAGGGGCTTAGTCCTTTCATCCAGTACCCGCGAGTTCCGGGGCATGAAATCGTCGGACTCGTGGATGCCGTTGGTCAGGGCGTCGGCCGATGGAAGCCCGGCCAGCGTGTCGGAGTCGGCTGGCATGGAGGCCACTGCGGCTACTGCGATTGTTGTAGTCGAGGGGACTTTTTTGCCTGTCAGACCTCCACCTTGATATGCGGCGTCACTTATGACGGTGGTTACGCGGATTACATGATTGCTCCCTCGGAAGCCATTGCCTCGGTCCCCGAAGAATTGTCAGCCGTAGAGGCCGCACCTCTGATGTGTGCCGGAATCACAACGTTCAATTGTCTTCGAAATAGCGGTGCCCGGGCGGGTGATGTCGTCGCCGTGCTCGGATTGGGCGGACTCGGGCATCTCGGGGTTCAGTTCGCCGCGAAGATGGGCTTTAGAACGATCGGCATCGCGCGAGGAACAGATAAGGAACCGCTCGCAAGGAAACTCGGGGCGCACCATTACATCGACAGTCAGAGTCAGGATCCGGCAGCCGAACTTCTCAAGTTGGGTGGTGCCAAGGTCATCCTGGCTACGGTGACAAACGGGGAGGCCATGAGTGCGGCCTCCGGCGGCCTGTCCGCAAATGGGACGTTGATGATCATAGGAGCAGTTCCAACGCTCCAGGTTTCTCCCCTTCAGCTCCTAAACGGTCGCCAGTCGGTCAAGGGTTGGTATTCAGGCACGGCGATCGATTCGGAGGATACGCTCTCCTTCAGCGTTCTTTCCGGCGTGCGGGCGATGAATGAAGTCTATCCGATCGATCAGGTCACGGAAGCTTATGAGCGCATGCTTAGCGGCAAAGCACGATTTCGCGTGGTGCTTACCACCGGGAATTAGTACGATCGCGCGCGCACGGCCTTCGGGTTCGAATCCGGGCTGAGCTCAGGAAACTGCGAGTTCCCTCCGTTTCATCGCGAAAGTCGCTCGTTTCCCCATTCACTAGGGAGTTACCATTGTGAATAATATTGGCCCTATTCTTGTCACGGGTGCTGCAGGCCGGCTCCGCGGGAGTGGGTCGCACGGTTGTGGAAAAGGCATGGAGATGAGCCATGGTTGGCAGATGCTGCGAGTCCGTCATATCGGTCAGACTCATTTGCGACACGGTCGGTTAAGAAGGTCCGCAGGCCATAACCATAAGTTATCAGAGCTATGAAAATATGCCATGAGAGGTATGACTGGATCTCTGTCACACTTATTCCATGAACCGATACGTTGCGATAAAGTCCAACCGGCCCCGCGGAGAGCGTGAGGCTGGCAGCGACCCGCATGCTTCCTTCTTCTCGTGGTTTGAGCCCGATCCGACGGGCCTGATATTTGAGATCGGCTACAAGAGGTTCGAGACGCCGCAGGGGGTCAGGGGCCTTGCTTGTGTCTCCGGCGATAGACTGGACATCCTTTCCGTTGAGGCGAGTGCTCCCGGGTGCGGGCAATTCAGGCGATTCATAGCCTCCGCAAAAGAAGCATTCTCAACGATTGCCATTTGGGAGGACTGGAACCCATTGATTGGAGAGATCTTGGAAAGATACGGATTCCAGCGCGCCCGCAGTTTGTATTCCGACGGATCTTCGAGCGACGGATGGAAGTGGACAAAAGATTCTTGAGTCATCTTCGCCTCCGCCGGTTGAACCACGGCCCTGCGGGCAACTCTCAACTGTCTGCCTGCATACCACCGACCTGATGCAGACGGCCAAGCGCCTCTATGAACGCATGGGATTTGTGCTGCGGCGGCAAGTTCGCGAATGGCCGCGCTTCCATGCTGACGCCTTGTTCGCGCTTGGGAGACATGCGTCGGGGAGGCCGCGTGACTCCACTTTTGCCGATGGATATTTGTTTCGAGCTGGTGCTGTTACATGAACGTGAAGTTATCACCGTTATGAATTGAAGCCATTGGAAGAATACGGTCGCTGCCCTTTATATTCTACCCATGAGCCAAGACTGCGCCAAACACCCGGCCCGCCGGATCGCGCGGTGTCGTTTCCCCGTGTGAAGCAGTTGAAGGGTCCAGGTATTATGAAATGTCCCAAATGCAATTCCCTAATGGACGAATCAAACCACGATTCTATTGGAATTGCTGAATGCTTCTTCTGCGGTTTTCGTCTCGTCTCTTACGAGCAGGAGGAAGAAAATGGTGAGGACTTGGCAAGGTCTCCCCAAGACGAAGCGGATATTTTCCAAAGGCGCTAAGCACGGCGCTTCGACAGGCTGATTTTCAGGCAGGCACCTGACGCGTTCCTGTGACGCTCTGATACCCATTCCGGGCTTCTTTTCCGTGGAGAACGGGGTGGGGAAAATACGGTTCATCTGCCTGAGTATCGCCTGCTATGCGCTCCCTATTTGAAAGCAACGTATCCATCTGTGTATATGGGCGAGCGACTTACCTCATCGAGGGTCCCTGATTCAGGGATAGCGGTGCTTTTTTGGCGAGGAGAAGCGTTGGCAGGCCTGGCTTGAGATCGTGCCGCGGGTCCGGTCGAATGGTTCTTGCCGCCCTGAAGGGGTTGCGGGAAGGTCGGCGAATGAATTCCTTTTTTGCGGAGCTTGGGCGGACGGTTCTGGCCCTATGGAAACAGGAGAACTTCGCTTCGACGGCTTTCCCAAGGATCGCGCAGGGCGCACTCGACGAGCGACCTCCGGCGAGCAACGTCGATCTGGCCGGGCTTATCCGGGAGTTCCTGCTGGAGGACGAGCAGCCGTTGCAGACTCTGTCGGGCTTCGGGCAGCCGGAATTGATCGTTTATGACAATCCGCGCTTTTACATCCAGCTCCTGTTCTGGCTCGACGGGACGACGGACATCCACCAGCACGAGTTTTCCGGCGCGTTTCATGTCCTCGCAGGGTCAAGCATTCACTCGCATTTCGAGTTTGAAAACGCGCAACCGATCACGGCGCATCTCCAGGTGGGCGATCTGCGCCTGAAGGACACCCGGCTGCTGGAGACCGGCTGCACGGTGCCAATCGTTTCGGGGCGAAGTTGCATCCATTCGCTCTTCCATCTTGACACCCCTTCGGTAACGGTAGTGGTGCGCACGCATTCGGATCCCGGAACGGGTCCGCAATTCACCTATTTGCCGCCGCACGTGGCGGTGGATCCCGACCACAACGACGCCCTTACCATGCGCCGGAAGCATCTCCTCGACGTGCTGGAGCGAATCAGTGATCCCGATTATGCGGAACTGGTCCTCGCCATGGTCGGCGAGCTGGATTTCGAGCGAGGGTTTTTCATTTTGCAGAATGGCATCGGCGCCCTCCGAAGTCTCGGAGCCTGGGAGGAGACTCTGGACGCTTTCGCGCAAAAGCACGGCGCGCTCGCACGCTTCGTGGCGCCGACGCTGGAAGAAATCATCCGGCGGGACGCCATCGCGGCGTTACGCGGCTCCATCGAGGAGGTCGAGCATCGGTTTTTCCTCGCGCTGTTGCTCAACGTGCCGTGCCGTGCCGGCGTCTTGGAAATGGTCGGGCGGCGATATCCCGGCCAGCCGATCGAAACGGTGCTGCGCTGGGCGAACGAACTGCGCGAGGATTCGGAGGCCGGGACGTGGATTCTTGACGCGGGGTTTCCTGAAGAACTGGGCGTCGCCGAAGAGGAACAGCCGGAGATTTTCCTGACGGCGCTGCGTTATTTCGTGGCGGGCCGAGAGGTTCCCGCGGTGCTGGAGGGCTTGCCGGCCGAGGACGTCGCGACTTTGCGTGAAACGTTTTTGCGCTCGAGCCTGCGGGCGCTGGTTTTGGAGGATTCGCCACAGAGGATCCCGGGGGAGTGAGGGTCTGCTTTTCTGGATGTACAGGCAAGAGCTAACGATAGCCATTCGAAGTTCAGGGGCACCGTCCAAGTAAAATATTGATTCGCCGGTCACTGTCGATTTGCCTGGAGGCCTCTCGGAATATATCCTTGGAATTGAAACATATCCTTCCTCCGAACAGCGACGGGCCGCCCCAGAGACCCCCTTTGCAACGGGCTCGCTTATTTAGCCAACGTCCCGGCAGGAAGTGAAGGGAGCATCATGAAAAGGCGTCGTTCAACGATAACACCGCACCAGCCGGATTTGGAAGATGAGGGTGTCGGCTTTGTGGTAAGGCAGACCCGCAGAAAGACAGGCTGGCGGCTTTTGTTCTTTGTGGGGGTCGTCCCGAGTGACGGTCGCTCTGCAAGCTGGTCGATCCATCGTCGGAGCCCGCGGGAAGCCGCGATTTTTCGCGATTCTTTCGTGAGGCCCATTCCTCACCCTGGGCGCTCGCTCACGCAAGAATTCGAAGGGTGTGTCACATTTGAGTTCTTAATGGGGCGACAAGCCGATAGGTGGCGGGCACGCGAAGTTCCATTCTTTCCATCTCAAGCTATCTCCCATCACCACCAGGCGCAAAGTAACGACCATGGCACGTGCGACGCCGAATGCGAACTGTGAATCGTGTTTTCCCCGCTTTGCTGCGCGCGGAGATTGAGCCGGGCACGGCATTTCTTGTGCTCGGTGGACTGATCGGATTGTATGCCCCGCGAGGACAAAAAGCACCCGAAGCGTTGAGCGCCCCTGGAAGCGAGGGATCGCATTGTACCGCGGCCAATGCAGCCGCCGGCAGGGCCCGCAATCAAAGACTCGGAAATCCTGCTTTTTTGGATGAAATCACCCCGCCGGACTTCGCGGAAAGTTTGACGAGGCCGATATAGTGGCTGGACTTTCCGTAAGCCCAGACGTCCCATATGGGATCGGCTGCCGGTCCGGTCTGAGTGAGCTGATAGCTGGCGCTCACCATTTTCTGTCCGGCGGGCCCAAGAGAGTCTCTCGCGATTTGAAAAGCCTCGGCTGAGTCTACCCCGGACCCTTGCGAGGTTGATGAAGTTCTTCTGGTTGAAGATCTGCCGGGCATCCACGTAGCGCTTTGCCTCGACGAGTTGCCCTCTGTCGATTACGATGCTGCAAGCGAGAATACCAAGGCGACCAGGCATAGGGGCAGAGCGAGAGTCTTCACCGGATCCGCCGATAGCACGTCGAAACATAAGAGGGAAGCGTCTCGCGCAAAATGGGGCGAGACTTCGAGGGCCTTCCTACTCGGTACTCAAAGGCTTGGGTGCGGGCGCCCGATGGCCGGGTTGGGCGGATTGGCCGTGGCGATCGACCGCGCCTCTTGCGCCAACCTGTGAATCAGCCCGCTGAAAATCAGGCTGTGGACCGGGTAAAGAAGGTACCAATAGGCCAATCCGGGAAGTCCCTTCGGCTCGAAGAACGCGGTCTGGGTAAGCAGAGTTCCCGGCTGCGATTGATGCACGGCCTGAAATTCCAGCCAGGCGCGGCCCGGGACTTTCATTTCCGCCCGAAGGCGCATCATTTTCCCTGCTTCGACAGCCTCCACGCGCCAGAAATCCAGCGCATCGCCAGCACGCACATCCTCGGGATGGCGCCGCCCACGCCGCATCCCGACGCCACCGCATAGCCGATCGGCGATTCCCCGCACCTGCCACGTCCAGTCCATGTAAAGCCATCCCCTTCGTCCCCCCAAACGCGCGAAGGCCCGATAGACGGCATCCGCCGGAGCCGCCACGGTCAATTCGCGGCGCTCAATGATCATTCCTTCGCTCGTAAGCAGGGCGACAGGCGCCTTCCCGCGCTGGCTTGAGGTGAGGGCGTCGGTCCAGGAGGATTCTACCGCAGCTTGCTTGATTTTTTCGAACGCGAAGCGCACTGCCGTTTCGTAGTCGAGCGGCAAGATTTTGGGAAAGAGCCGTCGCGCGGTATCATCGTGAACAATCACTTCATTCACCAGTCCCTTGATGAGAGGACGCGCGATATTCGCGGGAATGGGCGTGATGAGATGCACCCAATAGGACGAGAGCCTCGGAGTAAGCACAGGCACGGCAATCAGCAAACGTTTCAATCCTCGGACGTGCGCGTAGCGTGTCATCATTTCCGCGTAGGTCAGAACATCCTGACCACCCAGTTCGATGATCCTGCCGGAACTTTCCGGCGACTCGATGGCGGCCACCAGGTAGTCGAGCACATTTCGAATCGCTATCGGCTGAACCCGCGTGAACACCCATTTTGGGCAGATCATCACTGGGAGCCGTTCAGTCAGATAGCGCACCATCTCGAAGGACAAACTTCCTGAACCAACGATGACCGCGGCGCGGAATTCGGTCACTGGCACCCCGGCCTCGCGGAGCGCCGCGCCTGTCTCCTGCCGCGAACGCAGGTGGGGCGACAAATCCGCGCTCGAGTCGCCAAGACCGCCAAGATAAATGATTCTGGTCACTCCCGCGGACTTTGCCGCCGCGGAGCAGTTTCGCGCCGCCGTCAGATCGAGTTGCGCAAAGCCGGCGCCCTCGCCCAGGCTGTGGATGAGATAGAAAACCACGTCGACGTCGCGCATGGCGTCCGCGAGCGAACCGGGATCCAGGACGTCGCCCTGCACGAGTTCCACCAGGTTGATCCACGCGCGGCCTTGAAGGCGCGAGGGATCCCGCACCAGGCAGCGCACGCGATGCCCGGCTTCGATCAATCGCGGCACCAATCGCCCGCCGACATAGCCCGTGGCACCAGTAACCAGGACCACCAGGGGAGATTGCAGGGGCATAGGATTGCACTTTAAGCCGCCTGAGGCTTCCGCGCAATGGCGCGCGGTCAGCGCCGCAGGTGCAGCGACCGTGTCTCCACTGTCGCCAATGGGGGATCGATACGCTCACGGTTTCGGCGATGGGGACATCGCCGCTGCCTACTTGTCAATAAGGCGATACGATCTATTTTGCGCAGACTATGAAAATTGGAATCATCGGATCGGGCGATGTGGCGAAGGTGCTGGCGGGCGGTTTTCTCAAGCATGGTCATTCTGTGACGGTGGGAACGCGCGACCGATCGAAGCTTGAAGATTGGGCGGCGCAGAATCCCGAAGGCCGGATCGGCGGTTTTGCGGACGCGGCGGCGTTTGCGGATCTGGTCGTCCTGGCGGTCAAGGGAGCTGTCGCCGCCGATGCGTTGCGTCTCGCAACCGCCGCGAACCTGGCGGGAAAGCCGGTCATTGACGCCACCAATCCGATCGCGGATCTGCCGCCTGTAAACGGCGTGTTGAGGTTCTTTACAAATCTTGACGAGTCCCTGATGGAGCGGCTTCAGCGCGAGTTTCCGGAGGCACGCTTTGTCAAGGCCTTCAATTCGGTGGGTGCGGGGCGCATGGTGAACCCGCAGTTCGAAGGCGGGAAGCCAACGATGTTCATCTGCGGCAACGACGAACCAGCCAGAGAAACGGTGAGCAAAATCCTTGGCCAGTTCGGCTGGGAAACCGCCGATATGGGGAAGGCGGAAGCTGCCCGTGCGATTGAGCCTCTTTGCATGCTTTGGTGCATCCCGGGCTTCGCGCGCAATCAGTGGTCCCACGCGTTCAAGCTGCTGAGATAGCTGGCGTGCGGCGAGGCCCTGCCTGCTTCAAGAGTGAGGGCTCAAGAGGAAAAAATATTCCTTTGTAGGGGGACGCGGAGGTGGCAATAACTGCAGGATGCCAACTCAGGCCGAAATCGCCGAAGTTCTCGCAAAGATTTTTTCTGCGGACGCGATTCTTACGAGTCGCGAGGATCTTCTGCCGTACTCGTTTGACGGGACGGCCATGCTTCAACAAATGCCCGCCGCGGTTGCCTTTGCGAGGACAGTTGAAGAGGTTTCCAGGTTGCTGGAGGCTGCCAACGCAAAGGGTCTCGTAGTCGTCCCGAGGGGCTCGGGGACGGGATTGAGCGGGGGCAGCGTACCCGTGGAAGGAAGCGTCGTCCTCTGTCTTACGCAAATGAACCGCGTTATCGAAGTCGATCCCCGGAATCTCACGCTTCTTGCGGAAGCAGGCGCCACGACTCTCTTGATCGCGGAGGCCGCGGATCGGGCCGGCTTGTTCTATCCTCCCGATCCCGGATCCATGAAGATTTCGACCATTGGAGGGAATGTGGCCGAGAACTCGGGGGGACTGCGCGGGCTTAAGTATGGCGTTACGCGCGACTATGTGATGGGTCTGGAAGTCGTCCTGCCTTCAGGGGAGGTCCTCTTTACAGGGAACAAATGCGTGAAGGACGTAGCCGGCTACTCGCTTCGGGATCTTTTTATTGGTTCGGAGGGAACCTTGGGCATCGTCACCAAGGTGCTGCTCAGCTTGATTCCCAAACCCGCGGCCGGCAGGACGCTGCTTGCGACTTTTGACAGCATGGAGGACGCAGCGAACACGGTGTCTGCAATCATCGCCGCGAAGATTATTCCCTGCACGCTGGAGTTTCTAGACCGGGTGACCCTCAACTGCGTGGAGGATTACGCGGCTATCGGCCTGCCGCGCGACGCTTCGGCTGTCCTTCTGATGGAAACAGACGGGCATCCGGCAGCTGTCGAAGAGGAAGCGCACCGTATGGCGGAAATCGCGCGGACCTTTCGCGCGCGGGACGTGCGGGTCGCCCAGACAGCCGAAGAAGCCCTGCGATTGGCCTCGGCGCGACGCGCGGCATTCTCCTCCCTGGCGCGTATCGCTCCCACGACCATTCTCGAAGATGCCACTGTCCCACGGAGCGAATTGGCACGGATGGTGGAACACATCCAGCATATTGCTGAAAAGTATCAGCTAAGAATTGGCACGTTCGGACATATGGGCGATGGCAATCTGCATCCGACCTTTCTGACAAACGAAAAGAATCTCGAAGAGATGCATCGGGTCGAGCTGGCTATGAAAGAAATTTTCGATCGCGCGCTGGCGCTTGGCGGAACGATCACAGGCGAGCACGGAGTCGGACTTGCTAAGAAGCCATTCCTCAAGGACGCTCTCGGCGAGCTGAACCTCGAGGTGATGAAACGCATCAAAAAATCTTTCGACCCCAATGGCATATTGAATCCTGGGAAGATTTTTTGATGAACGCTCAACACGCAACATTCAACGTTCAACGCTCAATTGCCCACTGCGCTTACGATTTGAATGATCGGTTGCTGAATGACGCGAGTGTCAAACCGCTCGGAATCTTTGAGAAAGGAGATCAAACTTGAGCGTTGAGCGTTCGGCGTTGAGCGTTGAGCCTTCGGCGAGAGCGAACGGCGCTTACGATTTGGAGGATCGGTTGCTGGAATACGCGGTTCGTATCATCCGTGTCGCGGAGTCGATGAAACGCTGCGCGGCTGGCCAGCATATTGCGGACCAATTGCTTCGATCCGGGACTTCGCCCTATGGCAATCACGGGGAGGCCGAGGGCGCCGAGTCCCGCGATGATTTTATTCATAAACTTCGTGTCTGCTTCAAGGAGCTGCGCGAATCGCGGCGCTGGCTAAAGCTCATTCAGCGGGCAGAATTGATCGATAAACCGGAACTCCTTGAGGGTCTAATCAACGAATCTGACGAGCTCGTAAGAATCTTCGCCCGAAGTATCCAAACTGCCGAAAGGCACCGAAAAGGAGGCAACCGTGAGCGTTGAGAGTTCAGAGCTGAGCGTTGAGCGTTTCCGCGAGAGCGGAAGGAGGCCAACCGTGAGCGTTGAGAGTTCAGAGTTGAGCGTTGAGCGTTCTGCAAAAGCGCATAGTCCAATTCGCAAATTGGACTATGCGCTTTTGCAGCAGTGCATTCACTGCGGAATGTGCCTGCCGACATGCCCGACCTACGACGCTACGAAAGTCGAACGGAACAGCCCTCGAGGTCGCATAGCGCTCGTGCGTGCGATCGCCGACGGACGGCTGGAGCCAACCAGAATCTTTGGCGAGGAGATGTATTTTTGCCTCGGATGCCTGGCATGCGAGACCGCGTGTCCGGCCGGAGTCAAATATTCGCAGCTGTTCGAGGCCGCCCGCGAGGAGGCTGAAGGATCCGGGTTGTTGCGGAATCCGAAACGGGACGTGATCCGGTCGCTCATCCTGAAGGGACTTTTCACCCGGCCGCGCCTGCTGAGGTTCGTCGGACGCCTGCTGTGGCTCTATCGCGCGAGCGGCACGCAATACCTGCTTCGGCTTCTTCGATTGAATAGGATACTGCCCTATCGCTATCGGGAGTTGGAAAGGATGACGCCCGCGGCGAGCACGAAATTCTCGGGACAGCTCATCAAGGCGGTGGAGCGTCCCGCGGGCAGGATTGCGCACCGCGTCGGCATGCTCACCGGCTGCGTGCAGGACATTGTGTTTTCTGGAATCAATCGTGACACGGTGGACGTCCTGCTCGTCAACGGATGCGAAGTCCATACTCCTGGCGTTCAGGACCGTTGCGGCTCGCTGCATGCGCACAACGGAGAGATTGAGGCGGCGAAAGAGCTCGCCCGCAGGCAGATTGATGCGTTGGAAGCGGATGGACTCGACGCGATCATCACAAATGCCGCGGGCTGCGGCTCGCATCTTAAGAGCTACGGCACCCTCCTGGCTGACGATCCTCAGTATTCCGCAAAGGCGCGCGCATGGTCCGCAAAAGTTAGGGACATTCACGAATGGCTTTGTCAAATCGGCTTCCGAAGGCCGAAGAATGCCGGCGAAGGACCCGAATGGGAGAAACGCTCAATCACCTATCACGAGGCTTGCCATTTGTGCCATGGGCAGAAGATCACAAGGCAGCCGAGGGAGATTCTTAGCGCGATTCCCGGTCTTGAGCTCGTCGAGTTGGCCGAATCCACGTGGTGCTGCGGAAGCGCGGGAATCTACAATATCACCCAGCCGGAAATGGCGGCAAAGCTCCAGGAACGAAAGATTCGCCATGTCGCGGAAACCGGCGCCTCAATAGTCGCCACGGCGAATCCCGGCTGCCTCTTGCAGCTCAAAAGCGGGGTCCAAAAGTTTTCCATACGAGTGACCGTGCAGCATCCGATCAGCCTCTTGGCCGAAGCGTACCGATCGGAACACTAGCGCATGGTCACGGGGATTCTGGTCGCCTTGGTCTTTCTGTTGGTCGTGATGGTTCACGCGGCAGGCCTCTACTTTGGGATTCAAGCGGTATTGATTTCGCGCACGCCGCAGGCGGCGATTGGGTGGGCCCTGGCGCTGGTCTTCTGCCCGTATCTTGCGATCCCGGTCTTTCTTGTCTTCGGCGAATCCCGGTTCTCGGGTTACACGCTTGCAGGGGCGCAGGGACACGCTGAACTTGACGCGGGCCTGAGGCAGGCGCAGCGCGTCCTTGCGCCATTCCGGTCAGCCTTTCTCGAGAAGTATTCCGACGCCGAGCGCCTGGGGGTCAGCCTGCGGGGGCTTCCCCCGACGCGCGGAAACACGTGCCGGCTCCTTATCGACGGAAAGGAAACTTTCCGGGCGATTTTCGAAGCGATTCAGAGCGCCCGGAGCTACGTGATCGTGCAGTTTTATATTGTTCACGACGACGGATTGGGAGGCGAGCTCAAAGAGAGGCTTCTTGCGGCCGCCCGTCGCGGAGTGCGATGCTGGTTTCTTTACGACAACGTGGGATCCAAGGGTCTCAAGGGATCCTATCTCAGCGAGTTGCGCGACGCAGGCGTGTATGTTCAGGCTTTTGTCACGAACCGCCAGTTTGGCCGGCATTTCCAGATCAACTTTCGCAACCATCGAAAGTTGGTAGTCGTCGATGGGAAAACCGCGTTTTTCGGGGGATTGAATGCCGGAGACGAGTGTCTCGGGTTGGGTGCTCTCGGCTCCTGGCGAGATACTCACCTCCAGATCGAGGGTCCCACCGTCATGGCCCTCCAGGTGTCGTTTTTGGAAGACTGGCACTACGCGTGTAAAGAGGTGCCGGACATTCCGTTCGAGCCGCGCGTGGCGGGCGACCAAAAGGTCTTCGCGTTTGCCTCGGGTCCCGCGGAAAACTGGAATGTTAGCGCGGCGGTTTACAACGAGATAATTCACGACGTCCGCAACAGACTTTGGATCGCGAGTCCCTATTTCGTGCCCGATCCCGCGTTGCGGACAGCGATCGGCCATGCGGCGCTGCGGGGCGTCGATGTGCGGATCATCCTGCCTCAAAGGCCGGATCACCTGCTCCCGTGGCTGTCGTCGTATACGTTTTACCCCCTGATGCGTGAAGCGGGGGTGAAGATCTGGCGCTATCAGAGAGGCTTCATGCACCAGAAGGTTCTTCTGGCGGATGACGACTTGGCCATCGTCGGCTCCGTGAATCTCGATTTTCGTTCCTTCATGCTTAATTTCGAGCTTTCAGCTGTCGTTCAAGATCTGGCATTCGCCAAGAGTGTGGAGAAAATGCTCGAGAAAGATTTCGCGCGAAGCGAGGCGGAGAACCTCCAAAAGTTTGAAAAAGGCAAATTCCTGTTCCGGCTCAAATGCAGGCTCGCGGCACTGATGAGTCCCGAACAGTAATAGCTCCTCGCCGAATAGGGTCTCAGGCTAATGAGCCGCCTGGCCCCGCGTGCGCAACTTGTCGAGCAGTACGGCCAGAATAATCACAGCGCCTTTGATTACCAGTTGCCAGTAGAAGGACACGTTCATCAGGGTGAGGCCATTGTTGAGAACGGCAACGATGAGAGCGCCAATCAACGTGCCAAAGACAGTTCCAATGCCGCCGGAGAAACTGGTGCCGCCGAGGATAACCGCGGCGATGGCGTCCAGTTCGTAGCCCTCTCCCAAACGTCCTTGGGCGCTGTAGAGACGGCTGGCCGTCATTACGCCACCCAGGCCCGCCAACAAGCCGCTGATGCCATACACAAAGATCAGGACAGAGGCGACCGGGATGCCGGTGAGCCGAGCGGCCAGCGGGTTGCCTCCCACCGCGTAAATGTGCACACCGAGTACGGTTCTATGCAGGATGAAAGCGCTGATCAAGATGACGACCAATGCAATGACAACCAGCCAGGGGATCGGGCCCAAATAGCTGTTGCCGATCCAGGCGAACGAAAGATCGTTGTTGATGAGAGTGGTGCCCCCGGCGAACAGGTACGCGGCTCCACGAAGGGCCGTGTAAGTGCCCAGGGTGACGATAAAGGGAGGCAGTCCAAAGTAGTGGACGATGGCTCCTGTCCCCACCCCGACTATCGCTCCGCTCAAGAGCGCGACCGGAATCCCCACCCAGCTCAGCGACGGGTTGAGGGAAAACAGCAGCGAGAGGACGGCGGTCATTCCCAGAACGGAGCCAACGGCGAGGTCTATGCCTCCGGTCAGGATTACAAACGTCATTCCCGAGGCGAGCACGATGTTAATCGATGCCTGCCGGACCACATTGATTAGATTGTTGGTCGTGAGGAAGCTTTCGGTGAGAAAAGCGAAGAGAATGCAAATGACGATAAGCACCGGCAGCATCCCTGCGACTTGAACCAGGCTGCGCATGAGTTCTTTTCGCGCCACGGTATTAAGGGTATTCTGAGAGGGAGGAGGGTTAGCCATGATGAATAGGGTTTTTCAAGAGTCTCCTAAGAGCCGGTTGCAAACTTCATGATATTCTGCTGGGTGACTTCGATTCCTGTTTCCCCGCCAACCTCACCCATCATGACGCCTTCGCGCATGACGATGACGCGCTTGCAGACGCCGATGATCTCGGGCAACTCGCTCGAGATGAAAAGCACGGCCATGCCTCTGCTGGCGAGTTCTTGGATCACCGAGTAGATCTCCGCTTTCGCGCCGATATCCACCCCCCGGGTGGGCTCGTCGAGGATGAGCACCTTCGGATTAATCTCCAGCCATCGCGCCAGGAGCAACTTTTGCTGGTTGCCACCCGAAAGCCCGCCGGCGCGAACCCAGAGCGAAGCCGCGCGCAGACGAAGGGCTTTGGCCTGCGCCTTCGAACGTTCATTGACGTCATTGAAGTTGATGACGCCCGCGGTTGCGCTTCGGTTGAAAATGTTCATCGCGATGTTATCGCGACACGACATTTGCAGGAAGACCCCCGCGTTCTTCCGATCTTCGGGGACATAGCCGATCCCGTTGTAAACCGCATCGATAGGATGCTTGATGTTCACCAGCTTGCCGTTGAGATAGACTTCGCCGCTTACCTTGGGATCCGCCCCAAAAATCATCCGAGCCAACTCCGTCCGGCCCGCTCCAACCAATCCGGACAAACCCAGGACCTCGCCGCTTCGGATTTCAAAGCTGGCGTTCTTGACCAGTTCCTTGTCGGACATGTTGCTCACTCGGAGGACCACCTCACCGGGCGCGCTGGTTTTTTCCGGATAAAGGTCCTCAAGCTTTCTTCCCACCATCATTTCAATGACGCGCTCTGAAGAAAATTCCGCCCGCGTCAGCTCACCGACATATTCGCCGTCCCTGAAGACCGAAAGACGGTCAGCCAGGCTGTAGATTTCGGCCATTCGATGGCTGATGTAGATGATCGCCATGCCTTCGGAGCGAAGCTGTCTGACGACCTCAAAAAGGCGGTCCGTTTCGCGGTCGGACAAGGCCGTCGTTGGCTCGTCCATGACCATGATCCGGCTCTTGTAGAAGAGCGCCCGTGCGATCTCCACTTGCTGCTGCTCCGCGATCGAAAGATGGGCCGCGCGCTGCGCGGCTTTGAACCTCGCCCCGAGCCGGTCAAGCACCTGCTGCGTTTCGCGCACCATTCCGGGGGTATCCGTAAGGAAGCCGAGCCGGCGTTTCTCGGATCCGAGGAACACGTTTCCCGCAACCGTCAGATTCGGGGCGATGGAGAGCTCCTGATAGATGATCCCGATGCCTGCCGCGCGAGCCTGATGCGGGGTGTTGAATTGCACGGGTTTTCCGTCCAGCGTGATTTCGCCTCCATCCGGGCGCTGCGCGCCCGCCAGGATCTTCATCAACGTGCTCTTGCCCGCACCGTTCTCTCCAACCAAAGCGTGAACCTCCCCCGGCCATACCGTAAGATCCACGCCCTTGAGCGCCTTCACACCGGGGAAACTCTTGGTTACCCCGCGTACCGTGAGGAGCGGTTTCCCCACGCGACTACTTGGTCCAGCCTTGGTAGTCGTTGACATTGTCGCGGGTGATCAACTTCACGGGAATCAAGATCGTGTCGCTCTCGGGTTTATTACCCTTGAGGATTTCCGCTCCAACTTCGACTGCCTTTTGCGCCATGGCGTAGGGATCCTGGGCGGGAGTCGCCTCGAACAAGCTTCCCTTGCTCTTGAGTGCGGCGGCCCCATCGGGAGAACCGTCCACGCCCACGATGAAGAATTCACTGCGATTCGCTTGCTTGGCCGCAAGATCGCAGCCGATACCTGTCGGATCATTGATAGCAAAGACCGCGTCAAGCTTCGGATTTGCGGTCAGGAGATCGGTCATCACTCGCAGGCCACCGTCGCGGCTGCCGCCGGCATTCTGATCCTGCGACAAGAATCTTGATGTCAGGGTTCTTCTTAAAGACATCCAACGCGCCGGCGACCCGGTCCTGAACCGAGGTGACCGGAGGCCCGTTCACGATGACGATCTGTCCTTTGCCTTTCAATTTATCCACGATGTACTGAGCCGCTTGTTGACCAGCCTGACGATTGTCCGACATCACCGTGGCATCCACACCGCCCTCGGCACCAACGTCGACTGCGATCACTACGGTCCCTGCCGCTTTGGCTCTTTTCACAGCAGGTGCGATGCCTTTGCTATCTGCCGCGCCAAGGAGAACGAGGTTAGCTCCAGACGAAACCAGGTTATCGATCTGGTTGGTTTGGTTATTTACGTCGTAATTGCTCGAAAGCGCGGTGAATTTGACGCCGGGATTTATCTCTTTCGCCTTCGTCTCAGCGCCGCGAGCGATCTGAACGAAAAACGGGATTTCCAAGGTCGCCGACAGTTACGGCCGCGGATTTGAGCTCTTTCTCAGCGGCGCGAAGAGGCACAATGAGCGCTGCTCCCACGAGAAGGCAGAGGGGAGTCTTGAGGGTATGGGGGATTTTCATGGAACGATTTGGTGGTTCTTGTTGTTCTGGTTTAAATGGTCATTCGGCATCGCGGTACGAATTCGATCGTGAATTTGGTGAACATGATAGGACGGGAAGTTGAACGTTTGGACGGTTCGGGTCAACGCAAAACTCGACTGCGGGCTTTGAAAAAACACGGGAAGGGCGGCGCGAAGGGCAGGCAAAGGAATCGCCGTGCAGCCCTCATTTCCAGCAGCTTGGGATCCGGCAGGGTCGCAGGGGTACATGCTCGTGAGGAGGGCTTCCTTCAAGGAGCGTCCAGGTCGTCCTGCGCCCCCTTCTTATAGGTGAGCCCGCGGAGCTTGCCCTCGATGAAGGCGTCGATAGCGCCGTCCATGACGCCCGGAATGTCGCTGGTTTGGACGCCGGTCCTGAGGTCCTTCACCATTTGATAGGGCTGAAAGACATAGGAGCGGATCTGGTTGCCCCAGGCGATGTCGCCCTTTTCTCCATATTGGCGTTCGACTTCGGCCCGCTTTTTGTCCGCCTCGATTTGATAGAGCTTAGCCTTCAGCATCTTCATGGCCAGTTCGCGATTGCGGCCCTGGCTGCGTTCGGCTTGGCAGGCGACGACGATGCCGGAGGGGACATGGGTGATGCGGACGGCGGTCTCGACCTTGTTTACGTTCTGACCCCCTTTTCCGCCGGACCGGTAGGTATCGAGCTTGAGGTCGGCCTCATTGATCTCGATCGGAACATCTTCAATCTCCGGGACCACATCCACGCTGGCGAACGAGGTGTGGCGGCGCTTGTTGGAATCGAAGGGAGAGATTCGGACGAGGCGGTGAACGCCGATCTCGTTTTTCAGATAGCCGTAGGCGTGATCGCCTGAGACACGCAAGGTGGCCGACTTAATGCCCGCCTCGTCGCCGACTTGAATGTCAACCGTTTCAGACTGCAGTTGGTTGCGCTCGATCCATCGCGAGTACATCCGCAAGAGCATGTCCGCCCAATCGCACGATTCCGTGCCCCCGGCGCCCGCATGGATCGTCAGGAATGCCGGGCTGCTGTCGAACTCACCGGACAACAATTGTTGGAACTCGAATTTCTCGAGATCGCGCAAGAGCGCATTGTATTCAGAACGGACCTCAGCGATGGCGCCGGCCTGGTGGCCGGATTCCTCCGCGGCGAGTTCCTTGAAGATCTCAAGATCCGCCGCGCGGGATTCCAGAGCCAGAAAGGGCTGGATTTTGCCGCGCAATTCGGAAACCTGCTCGACGTCGCTCTGCGCACTCTCTTTGTCGTTCCAAAACTCCGGCGATGCCATTCGAGCCTCGACTTCATCAAGGCGGCGGGCGAGAGAGGGGAAGTCAAAGAAACCTCCGCAACTCGGCGAGGCGCGCGGAGATGGCGGAGGTGTCGACGGTTTCGAGTTCTTCAATCATTTGGCTTTTTCCGCCGGCTTGGAAGTTTTCGTCGGATCGAGTCGGAAGATGGTTTCTCCTTCCTTCATCATGTCAAGCTTATCGCGGGCGATCGTTTCGATGTATTCCTTGTCGTTCTCCAGGAGGTAGACTTCCCGTTCGCGTTGTTTGCGCAGCGATTGCTGGGCGACCAACTCTTCCTGATCCTTGAGGAGATTGCGGGCCATCTGATCTCTCCGGGCGACCTCGGGATAGAACCACAGGACGATTCCCGCAATCCCCCCCGCGATGACGAGGGCCAGGAGCACGCGATTGAGCGCATTCCAGAAGTAGGGATCGCTCGTGCGCCGCGCTTCTCCGAATGGCCTCATCCGATGATATTAGCACGAAGCAGGCTGACGGCACAGATTTATTCTTCTGGTCCGTCCGCGCAGACCCGAATTGCGCGGGACTTTTGGGAGAGTGGCGAAAACTTTTTTTGAAGTTTCAACGCATCTTGCCGCCGTAAACGGCATCGGCGCCGAGTTGCTCCTCGATGCGGATGAGCTGATTGTATTTTGCGACGCGATCGGTTCGACACAGCGAGCCCGTCTTGATCTGGCCGGCATTCGTTGCGACGGCGATATCCGAGATCGTGGTATCCTCGGTTTCACCGGAACGATGGCTGATGACGGCGGTGTAGCTGTTTTCCTTGGCGAGCTCTATGGCGTCAAGCGTCTCGGTGAGCGAGCCGATCTGATTGACCTTGACGAGAATCGAGTTGCCGACGCCCTTTTCGATGCCTTTGCGCAGGAAGGAGACGTTTGTGACAAACAGGTCGTCACCGACGAGTTGCACCTTATCGCCGAGCGCATCAGTCAAGAGCTTCCAGCCGTCCCAGTCATTCTCGGAACATCCGTCCTCGATGGAAATGATCGGATACTTGGCGCAAAGATTCTTGTAAAACTCCACAAGCTCCTCGGCGGAGCGTTTCGATTGATCGGATTTTTTGAAGACGTAACTTTTCTTCGCTGCGTCGTAGAACTCGCTGGAGGCGCTATCAAGAGCGATAAAGACCTGCTTGCCAAACTTGTAGCCGGCGGCTTTGACGGAATTGGCGATTGAGTCGAGGGCATCCTCGACGGAGGTGAAAGCGGGGGCGAATCCGCCTTCATCGCCGATGGCGGTCGAGAGGCCGCGTTTTTTCAGCTCGCCCTTGAGGGCATGGAAGATTTCTACGCCGGCCCGGAGGGCTTCCGAGAAGGTGGGAAAATCCTTCGGCATGATCATGAACTCCTGGAAATCGATCGGCGCGTCGCTATGTGCCCCGCCGTTGACTATGTTCATCATCGGAACGGGAAGCACTTTGGCATTGGGCCCGCCCAAGTATTTGTAGAGAGGTACACCAACCTGCTGCGCGGCGGCTTTTGCAGTGGCGAGCGAAACGGCCAGGATGGCATTTGCGCCCACCTTCTTCTTATTTTCCGTTCCATCGAGCCCGATCATCGTCTTGTCGACAGCCACCTGGTCGAGCGCATCCATACCCACGAGCTCGGGAGCGAGTATTTTCTGAACGTTGGCGACGGCTTTGTTAACGCCCTTTCCCAGATAAACTCCCTTAACGCCATCGCGCAACTCCCAGGCCTCGTGCTCTCCGGTGGAGGCTCCGCTGGGAACGGCGGCGCGCCCCACGGCGCCCCCGGCAAGTTCGACGTCGGTTTCTACGGTGGGATTACCCCGGGAGTCAATGATTGAGCGGGCTGTGATGGCAGTGATGAGAGTATCGGACATGGCAATGAGAAGTTGATCGTGGTGGATTCCAGAAACCCTTTCGTGTGGCCGGTTGCAAGCAGATTTCTTGGTTTTTAGGCCGGGGCGGGCTCCGAAAGGAGATGAACCCTTTCGCGGAGGCCGTCCAAATTTGTGAACGGCTCAATTCGCGCGATCGTCACGGTGCGGCTTCCGGACTCCGTCGGCAGTTCCACGCTCTCGCCGGGCGCCTTTCCGAGGAGGGCCTGACCGATAACGGCCTTGTAGGAGACGATCCCCAGTTCGGGCGCGCTGTCCCATGCGCCGAGAATGCTGTACGTCTCTTCGGAACCCGTCGAATCTCGCAAAGTGACAACCGTCCCTATGGAGACCTGGCTGGTTTCCGGGTTCTCAAAGTTCGTGCCGCGAGCGTTGGAGAGGTCGCGTTCAGCTTCTGCGCGGCGACGCATGAGCACGCGCTGCTGCTCCTTGGCGGATTTGAACTCGAAATTCTCGCGGAGATCGCCGTAGGAGCGTGCTGTGGCGATGTCCTTTGTATTTTGCGGGATTTGTCGATTCACGAGGTCTTCGAACTCTTCCTTCCGCTTTTCGAGGCTCGCCCACGAAACAGTCAGGGTCTCCTCCCTTTCGGCGGAGTCGCCGGTGATCATGTTCTGAATCTCGGGGTAAATTTTGACGATGCGGGCCAGAAGCGAACGTTTGTTGAGGTCGTCGAAAACGGGCGTCAGCAGGAGGCGTCGCATGGCGTCTCGCACCTGGTCGGGCTCCGCGGATTGAAGGAGGTCCCCGACAAGGCTGCGGTCTTCGAGGAGAAGATCATGAAGGCGCGCACCGCGTCTTTCCGCCAGTTGATCGCGTTCCAACGCGCTTAGAACAGCGCCAAAGAGGTCGACGCTGAAAAGCTCCGCGAAGGCGCCGCCCCGTTCCTTGCAAAGCCACACAAGAATTTCCGAGGATGCCGAGCGTTCGCTGATCCATCGCGCGAGAGCTGCGCGCAGCTCCTCGGTTCGCCCCTCCTTTTCCACGAGGCGAACGATTTCGACAACGAGCCGGGCGGGCACGCTTTGCGCAAGGCGCAAAATCACTTCCAGCCAGCGGTCACCAAAGGCCTCGGGAAATTGCTCGATGGAACGCCGCTGCTTGGCGGCGGGAAGCGCTGCGAAGAGTTCGGGCAAACGGGCCTGTTCGCCTCGCAGAATATCGGCGACTCCTGGAGCGTCCTTGCCCGGTTTGAGCGCCTGGTGCCGGGCGAGTATTTCGTCCCGGGCGAGCAGAAGTTCGACGGCTTGAGCGGATTGCAACTTCCGGCCCTTGTGAGCGGCATCCTCGATCTGCGCGGCGAGCGTCTGGAGCTCCTCCACCTCGTGGGCCAGGTCGTCGAGCGCCTTGGTAATCTGATCAAGAGCGGCCACCTGATCCTTGAGATGGCGCGCTCCTCGAAACTTCTCGATCAGGCCGCTGCCGGGCGTGGAGGGCGTGGCGAGCAGCACCACCGGCTCGCTCTTCTTCGCGGGAAGCTGAAAATGTCCGTCGGCCCTCAGCTTTTTCTTGGCAGCATCCCACCACTTCTTGAAGGTCGCGGAATTGAAGATCTGCGGGGCGAGTGCCGCGGCAATCTGATCGACAGTTGCCTGTCCACCGTGATCGCGAAGGATGCCGCGAAGGAGAGAGGCGGGATCTTCCTGGGCTTGCGTCTTGAGCGCGGCCGGATCGGCAATTTTTCTGGCAAGAATGTGATCCTCCGGAATTGGCTGGAGAGTTTCCGCCGCATATTGAGCCTGCATGAGATGGCCCTTCTTGGATTCGAAATCGATCAGGATCTGACCGGTCAGCAGACTCCACTCGGCCACGCGCCCAAACCCCCAGCTCTTGTGCAGACAACAGGCGCCCGGCTCAAGATGGGAAAGGGTCTCAGCGGCTTGAAGCGTGAGTTTTCCCGCATCGACTGCTTGTTGGAGTTCTTCGTTCATGTGATTGTTTTCGACTGTATTGCCCCGCGCTGCAAGGCCAAGAGTATTTGCCCGGCTGGGAGGCGCGTGACAAATTGCCGTCGCCATGCACGATGTTGTTGCTCCAACCGACGCCAATGAGCGTCTTTCAGACGCCTTGCGGCGCTTGTTGAACGAGGCGGACGGGCGTCCGCTGATGATCCGTGAAATGATTGAAATCCTGCGCGGACGAGGGTTGCAGCTCGTCGTGATCCTGCTCTGCCTGCCTTTCTTGACGCCGGTTACGCTGCCCGGCATTTCGATGCCTTTTGGAGCTGCGATCGCGCTTTGTGGATTTCGGATCGCTTTCGGCCACAAGCCGTGGCTGCCCGCCTTCATTCTGAACAGGCGCATTTCCCATTCCGTGCTGGAAAAAATGGTGCACTTCGGCTGCAGGATTTACGGAAAGATCGAAAAGGTGATCCGTCCACGGCTCGCGTTCTTTCTCGTCGGTCCGGGTATGGGGATGCTTGTTGGCCTGGCGATCGCCTTCTCGGGAATCTTCCTGAGCCTGCCGATTCCGCCGCCCTTTCCGTTGACGAACACGATTCCCGGCTTTGCAATTATCCTGCTGTCTCTGGGAATCATGGAGAGGGACGGAGCTCTCATAGTGTGCGGCCATGTGCTGACCGCCATTTCGGCGATCTACGTCACGCTGATTGGCCTGCTGGGAAAGGCGGGGGTTGACCACCTTTGGCGAATGCTGGAAGACGCGTGAGCGCTTCCCGCGTCCACCCGGCAAGAAACTCGCAAAGCCCTGCTTTATCTCCCAAGTGCCGCAAGGCGTCGTTTTCACGGGGAAGGAATCCGAAGCCCGCGCCGTAAGCGCCGCCATTGACGACGCAGGCATCGGTGCTTGACGCATTGATCTGTGCCCGCGCGCGGGCGATGGCGTCCGAGCGCGATCCGTCAAGCTCATACTTCCAGCCTACGATTACCGCGTTGGCGAAGAGGCTTCTCAGGCGTGGCAGGACTTTCTCCGCGGGGCGAAGGATGACGTGAAGTTCCGCGGCGGTGCTGCGGATTTTTCGAGCCCCATCGGTCCCCTCGACCCTGTCCACCACAAAATCACAGAGCGCCGCCGCGTGAAAAACGGCCGCGGGCTGAACCGGAAGTTCTTCCAGAATGGTCATCAGCGAGGCGTTTGTGGAAAACGCGACGACCCTCGCCTTGCCGGGCGGGGGATACGCGGCCATTTCCCCGCGCAAGCAGAGGACCTCGAAGCCGGAGGCGGACAGGGTTTCCGAGAGGACGGTTCCGAGTTCCCCCGTGGACTGGTTGGTAATGCGCCGCACTTCGTCGATGGGCTCGCTGGCCGGTCCGCAGGTCACTAGAGCGATGGGCATTTCAAATTGTCCACCTTGAGGACGCGGCGCTCAACTCTCAAGTGACAGACGTCTGCCGAGATGATATGAGGGAGGGATGAAAATTCTTGTTGCCTCCAGCGAGATGACACCCTTCGCCCGGACCGGCGGACTCGCCGACGCCGTTTCGGCACTCACCGCAGAACTCGTCCGGTTAGGGCACGAGGTGAGCGTCGCGATCCCGTATTACCGCACGATTCGAGAAGGCAAAATTGCCAAGACAAAAAAAACGCGCATTCGCTTCAACGTCCAGGTTGGCAACGCGGGGATACCCAGCGAAATTTTTGAGACAAAAACGCCGGAAGGCGTCCAGGTGTTCCTTGTTGCCCGGGACGAGTATTTCGATCGATCCGGATTCTACGGGGTGGATGGGCGTGACTACCAGGACAATGCCGCGCGTTTCATTTACTTCACAAAGAGCGTTATCGAACTGGCTTCCAGGATGGATCCTGCGCCGGAAATCCTGCATGCGAACGGCTGGCAAACGGCGCTTCTCCCCGTGTTCGTGTCGGAGCATCGGCTTCCTTTCCGCACCGTGCTCACGCCGCACACGCTCGCCTATCAGGGGAATTTTTGGAGTTACGACTTTGCTTTGACAAATCTGCCCGGGGACTACTTCTCCGCGCGCGGTGTGGAATACTACGGAAGCATGAATTGCCTTAAGGGCGGCATCTTGTTTGCGGATGCGGTGGTTCTTCCCGGCGAGCGATTCGTTTGCGAGGCGCAGACACCGGAACACGGATGCGGGCTGGAGAGCGTCCTCCGTGAACATCAACACAAGCTTTACGGCATTCCGTTCAACGCTGAACTCAAGGGCTGGAAGCCCGCTGCGGGCGAGAATTTTGAAAAGAGCCGCGCAGCCCTTCTCGAGTCGCTTGGAATGGAAACGGACCCGCCGCGCGCCGTCTTCTTGACCTTCTCGGAGAGCAGCGAGGGCAAAGGCCTCGACTTGCTGTTTCCGGCCCTGGATCGTCTTCTTGCCGATAACGTGCGCCTGGTGCTCGCCGGGCCCGTTGGCGCGGATAACATCACGGCGCTGGAAATCGCCGAGCGCAAGCATCGGGGACGTTTCGCCCATGTCCCGGCGGTTGACGAGGCCTTTGCGCGAAAGGCATTGGCCGGCGCCGATTTGTTTTTGGTTCCCGGTCCGGTTGAGCCAGAAGCGACATGGTTGCGGCGCGCCATGCTCTCAGGGGCTGTTCCCCTGGCCATGCAATGTCCCGGTCTGTTTCAATTCGTTCGTGACTGGGAGCAATCCGGAGGTGAAACGAATGGTTTCGTCTTTTTTGCCCGCAGTGTGGAGGGGCTGCTGGACGGGTGCCGGAAGGCGCTGAGGACCATGGACGACGCGGCGCATCGGGAGACGCTGCGCAAGCGATGCCTGAGCGCGGATTTTTCCCTCGAGGCCGCAGCGCGAGCCCATATCGGGCTCTTCGAGCGTCTTCTCGGCGGCAGGAAAACCTCCCGTGCTGCGTGACAATCGCGAATCCGGATCTTTTATCTCCTCTTCGCCTCAGCGCCCGGCGTCCCTTGGTCTGCGTCGCTTGTTATCCGTCTGACGGACCTCGGTGTTCTTGGTAGCGGGAGTGCTCAAATGATTACTGAAGTCGGGGCCGGAATGCGGTTTGTTTCTTTGGTCGTACTCTGTGTGTGAAATCCGATGCTGCCTGAAATTGTGACGCCCATCCCCGGGCCGCGATCCCGGGCCTGCGCCGAAAAGCTTTCGCTCTTCGAGGCCAGGGAGGTGACCTGGCTGGCCGAGGATTTTCCGGTTTTTTGGGAGAGCGCCCAAGGAGTGAACGTCTGGGACGTTGACGGCAATCGCTTCCTGGATTTCGCGTCGGCTTTCGCGGTGACAGGTCTTGGCCATGGGGCCAAGCCGATTCGCGGGGCGCTGGAAATTCAAGCCGGCAAGCTCCTCCATGCAATGGGCGACGTGCATCCCGCGGCAGCAAAGGCTGATCTGTGCGAACTTCTCAGCCGGATTACGTTTGAGCGATGGGCAATCGGCAGAGGAAAGACGATCCTTTGCAACTCGGGATCCGAGGCCGTCGAAGCGGCGCTGAAAACCGCCCTGCTCCACAGCGGCAGGCCGGGTGTCATTTCGTTTACAGGGGGATACCATGGCCTCGGTTTCGGAGCCCTGGAGACGATCGGGATTCCGGCGTTTCGCGAGCCCTTTCAAAGCCAGCTCGGGCGATTTGGGGTGAGGTTGCCGTATCCGAGTTGCTTTCGCTGTCCGTTTGGACGCAGGGAAGGATTTCGGCTGGAAGGCAATCCTTTTCCGAATTGTTCGACGAGTTGTCTGGAAGAACTGCGAAAGCAGATTGTCGTGATCCTCCGGCAGCGGGAAATCGGGTGCATCCTCGTCGAACCGATCCAAGGGCGCGGCGGCGAGATTGTGCCGCCGCGCGATTTTTTGACGATGCTGCGGCGGATTTGCGACAGCGAGAAACTCCTCCTGATACTGGACGAGATCTATACGGGCTTCAATCGAACAGGGAAGCTATTCGCCTGCGAGCATTTCGGGATCACGCCGGATCTCATCTGCCTGGGAAAAGCGTTGACCGGAGGATTTCCGCTCTCGGCCTGCGTGGGTCGCGCCGATATCATGGACGCGTGGCCGGCGTCGCGCGGGGAGGCCTTGCATACAAGCACGACACTCGGCAATCCGCTGGGTTGTGCCATGGCGTTGGCTTCCATTGCCCAACACCTCAAGGAAGATACACGTCAACTGGCGCGAAGCACAGGCCGGAAACTCAAGCAATGCCTGCTCGCATTGAAAGCCCCCTGCGTCGGCGACGTGCGCGGTCTCGGTGCCTTGGTGGGGGTCGAGCTTGTCAAGGAGGACGGCTCGCCGTTCGGGTCGCTGGCCGCGGCCGTTATGCGCAAGGGCCTGCAGGATGGGCTTATCCTGCTCGGAGGCGGACAGAACGGCAATGTACTTTCCTTCGCGCCGCCGTTTGCCGTCTCCGACGCTGAAATCGAATTCCTCGCGACGAAGCTCGAAGACTATCTCGCCTTTCTTCCTGGTTCCATTTCGTAGTCGAGGGAAAGCCGCTCCGCAATGTTCGGCTTAATGACCTCCTCGACGAACTTCACGTGGTTCGGATCCTCCAGGTAGAGCGGCAGCTTGTCGATCGAGTCCAACTCGATGGAGAGAAAGAACGGCCACTCTGCCTTCGGATCAACGTGCTTGCCGCATCGGATGCTAAGGACCTCGGGGATCCTGAGGAGCTGGATACGGGTCTCCCGCATCATCCACTCGATCTTCTCTCCGTCCACCTCCGGCTTGAGTTTGAAGAGAACAAGGTGATAGATCATGAATCGATTCGGAGACGGAAATCAGCTCCAGTCCAAGGCGCCCTTCTTAATGGCATAAAGGTATCCGAACAGGAGAATGACGATAAAACTGAACATGCTGCTGAGAATCACCGTCGGCCCAAACTCGGCAATGAATGCCCTGAAGGCAACCGCCCATGGGTACATGAAGACGATTTCTATGTCGAAAAGAATGAACAGCATCGCCACCAGATAGAACTTCACGCTAAAGCGCGGCTGGGGTCCTGCTTGAGGCACTACTCCGCACTCGTAAGCGGTATCTTTGGTGGCCGTTCGTTTTCCTGCACGTCCAAGGACAAGGTTGGCCAGGAGCGTGAACGTCGCGAAACCCACCGCGACGATCACATGGAGCAGAACCGGAACGTAATCCTCAAGCATCTTCCTTAACATGTATCCGCACTTGAGTGCTTCCAGCAATCTCGAAAATTACCTCGGAAGCGGATATCCCGCGATCGATCCCGGCTTATATCTCCTCACAAAGGTGGTGAGCGTCGGGTCGAAGCCCTGAATATGGGCGGTTTTCTCGAAGAGGCGATCATCCTCAATCATGGCGAAGAGCTTTGGCGCGCTGGCGGAGGCGGTCCATGCGTTGGCGAAGTTCACATACAGCGTTTTGCCCGTGCTGTCGGCTTCCTCCAGTTTTTGCAAAAGCTGCTCCACGTTGGAGATGACCGTAATATTCGGGTCGTACGACCAGGGAACTCCCGTGACGGAAAGTGTCACGATGGACTTTTGACGCGGATCGTACGGATCGAGGCTTGGCCGCGTCAGCAGCACCGCTTCCCTCATGGGCTGGAGGGAATGTGTCGCGAGCCAGTGACGTTGCGGTTGGGTGACAATCATGAAGGTGATGACTGCCAGGCTCGCGAGGAGGGGAGGAGCAAAGCGGTGCGCGCGGCGAGCCAGTGCGGTTACCCAATCCAAGCCGAGCGCGACAAATCCGACAAGGCCGGAAAGCGCGAAAAGCAAATACCACTCGTAGAGGTAGTAATTCCTGGCGCGCGATATCATGTAAATGAGCGGACCCGGCACGAGCAGCACGGCCAGGGCGATCCATCCTGCCGGACGCGATAGTCCCAGGCGCAGAGCTCCAAGAACGAGAAACGTGAGGGCCGCCAGGCGCAGAAAAACGAAGAGATGAGGGTGCGCCTCGGCTGCCCATTGGAGTTCCTGATAGCCGGCGGATGGGATGTCTGAATTGTTCCATGGGATTCCGGCGAGAAGATGAGCGCCCATGTTTCGGTGCCAGCGCACGCCGATCTCGCCGAGAGCCCGCTCCGTCTTGAAGTAGTTGATCAGCTGCGGGACGCAAGGCAGCATCAGTTGAAAGTAGACCATTCCGGCCCCTGTGCTGGCCACAAGCAGGCGGGGGAAATGTTGCGCGCGGGCTTCCCAATGCGGATGCCGCAGCATCAACGCAACTGCCCCGCAAAGATTGGCGGTCACAACCATGTAAAGACATCCGGGGTAGGCGTAGAGCAACGCGAATTCGGACGCGGCAAAACCCGCCCACCAGCGCCAGCGACCCGAGTCGATCGCCTGAATCAAACAGTAGATCATCAAGGGTCCGAAAAGGAGGGTAAAGATGTAGCCTCGAAGCTCGATGGCGTAACGCACATGCCATGGGTGCGCCGCAAGCAGAAAGGCGGCGATCACGCCTGCGCTTGAAAAGCCCAGACGTTTGAGCAGAAGGGCGAGGGCCCCGACGGAAAAGATCCCGGCGAGCAGGCAAGGGAGGCGAACCACCGGCTCGCTGAATTGGAGACCCGCGGGCTGGGCGACCGCTTGCCAACAGTCCAGGCAAGCTTTGGAAAGAATCGACTGCAGCTGATGGTTTGCCGGTTTCCAATAGTTCCAGAGCGCGATCTCCCACGTTGTTTTCCGCAATTTGAGCTCGCCACTTTGATCGCGCCGGTACTGGCCAAGAACCGCCCGGTGCAGGCTGGAATCCTCGTCGTCCCACAGACTCTGCGAGATGCGTTGAACCCCCCAGAACGCCGTCAGTGCCATCGCGGCAATGACCAAGGGCCAGAACCATCGTGGCGTCGTTTGTTCAGGCAGCCACGCGGCGGCAGATGGATGAGACGGCCTGAGCCACCATCGTGCACTCAGGGCAAGAAGAACGAGCAGCAACAGATTGATCGCCGCGGCCCACCATTCGTAGATCACCACGAAATCGTGAATTCTGAGCGCCGCGCCGGGCTTCAAGTCGACATTCCAAGGCTTTTTGCTGGCCAGGAGAAAAATACCGATACCGGCGGCCCCAAGGCCGCAGAGCAAGATCGTCCAGATGATCGGCGAAAATTTCGGTGCCTTCAAAGGGTGCTTTACAGAGTAAGCTTGATTATGCTGCCAATTTTCCGGCCGTTAACAGGTCGAACAAGAAAGCTAAGAGGTCGGGAGCCGCGGCCGCAGATTAGGCAAGTCGTGAATCATGGCAAAACTGTGTATCTCTGCGATGCCAGAGTAAAGCGGCGAGGGGAACGAAGTTTTTTGAAACCAAAAAAGAGACGGAAGGCTCGGTTTGTCCGCGGGAATTTCAGTTTTCAGTGCCAGTAAAAGCCGCTGAATGGGTGCTTTCTCGTGCTTTTCCCTGCATCTCCTTGATTTCCGCGTGCGGTTAGCCGGGGCCTTGCGAGAAGCTTTTTTTCTGCCATCCGAGCGCGATGGGCGTTGTGAGGAAATTATCCGCACCATGTGTGCCGCGCCGGATTCCGTCTTGCGCTTTCTGCCGGAACAGGTCCGCGCTCTCGATCCGGCGCCATTCTTTCCGATCCGCAGGAGATACTCCCACTGATCGCCCCTGAACCCCATCCTTTCGGCAACTTGAAAGCTTGAGATCAGAGACCGTTCGATTTGTTTCCCAGATTTCCCGGCAGTTTCGCACCTATGCGAAACGCTCGGGCTGTCCGGTAGTTGCAAGGACGGAACGCCACCAGCCGCTCGCGGGATCAAGACGCTTTGTGTGTCCGGCAAG
Organism: uncultured Verrucomicrobiae bacterium; assembly: GCA_963763735.1. Lineage (GTDB taxonomy): Bacteria > Verrucomicrobiota > Verrucomicrobiia > Chthoniobacterales > Terrimicrobiaceae > DASTFP01. The sequence continues at coordinate 109,741 of CAVXQK010000011.1, forward strand.
GAGTTCGATGGGGACATGGATAAAGCGGTCGTGCAGGAAGCCAATGACGAGGCCGGTCTTGCCTGCCATCGCGGCGTGGGCAGCGTGGCGTGCGAAGAGGTCGCAAAGCACGGAGTCCTCGCAGTTCGCGGGCCGGCTTCTGACTTGGTAGCTCGGATCGAAGTAGCGTATTACAATGGGAGTGCTCTGGCCCTTGAAGTAGGCCTCGATGCGTTCGCGCAAGAACAGGCCGATGTCTTTCAGTTTCACGTTGCCGGAGGCGTCGCGCTGTGCCGACTCTGTTTGCAGCAAGTCCTGTCCGGCACCTTCCGCGACGGCGATGAGGGCGTGCGATTTCGCCAGCATCCGCTTTTTCAATGCGGCAAGGAACGCGTCGAGCGAAAACGGAACCTCAGGAATGAAGGCGAAGTTTACATCCTGGCTCGCGATCGTCGCGCCTGCGGTAACAAACCCGGCATGGCGACCCATGAGTTTGACGAGTCCGACGCCGCCTGGAACGCTTCGAGCCTCCGTGTGCGCGCAATCGAGGACGCGTGCGGACTCCTCAACGGCGGTGGAGAATCCGAAGGTGTGCGAGACGAAGCCAACGTCGTTGTCAATCGTCTTCGGCACGCCGACGACGGAGAGAGCGTGCCCGCGGTGGCGCGCTTCCTGGTAGAGGGCGTTGGCACCGCGCTGTGTCCCATCACCGCCGACGGTAAAAAGAATGTTTATACCGCGGGAGATAAGGTTATCCACGGCCCTACCGATGTCGACAGGGCCGCGCGAGGTTCCAAGGATCGTGCCGCCCTTTTGATGAATGTCCTCAACGAACCCCGGCGTGATGGTGACTGGTTCGAGGCCGGGCGATGGGTCGAGCCCACTGTATCCACCGCGGAACCCAACAACTTCGGCGATGCCATAGCCGTAACTTAATTCAAAAAAAAGCGAACGGATGACGTCGTTGAGGCCCGGGCACAGGCCCCCGCAGGTCACGATGCCGGCGCGCGTTTGCTTGGGATCGAAAAAGAGCCGCTCGCGCGGGCCAGCGAGTTCGAACTGGAGGCCGAGCTCGGCACCGATTTCGATGCGCTCCGGGATCCGGATTTCGTCACTAACGGTGTGGCTGCGCGATGAAATGAAGCGAGGTTCGCCAAGAGTGGGTGTCTTCATAAGAAGGGGACGATCGTGAAGGTCTACATGGAAGAGATGCGCGTTAGAGCCGTGAGAGGGCAAATACTGCGCGCACGGTCAATTCTCGAAAGTCGTCGAGCGCGCGCTGTCGGTTGATTTGGGACGTGTGCTCGAAAGATGCGGGAGTTGTCGTGTTCATGGCGGGTAATTCTGTGACCCAACATCATCACGGGACGCGGTGACGCAGGCTATCGGACCAAGGTCCTAACTCGATCAGACGAACGCCATCGCGCCGCCCTTGTGTTGAGACCGCAACCAGGCCTGCTCAAGGAAGCGATATCCGTCTTTACGTCTCATTTCCGGTGTTATACGCTTCAGTTGAGCTCGTTGCAATAAGAGTCCATGCTCGTCGCACGTGTCTGGAACGCGGGGCACAGACGCAACAAATGAACATTCCCCGGTGCCCAGTTGGTGCCAATAAAACCGACTAAACGGTGCTTTTTCGTGCGGTTCCCTGCCTCTCCATGCATAGTTGCAGATGCTTCGTTAGCTTGTACCCGTACGGTTTAGTGGCTTTTAAAGAGGGTGGGCTGGGTGGGACTCAAACCCATGGCCACCGCCTTCAAAATGCGTAGGAAAGCTTCTCAAATTGGGTGCTCTGTAGCAGGGCAAAAACTCTGGAGGCGAGCAAAACGCAGATGGCGAGATGCCCGGCGAGGGACAGCGCGTTCGCGGATCGCGAGCTTGCCGCAAGCCGAAGCTGCTCGCCACCTTGGGCGAGGATCCAAAGGAGGGGCAAGTAAAGAGTCATGACAAAGCGAGGGCCGGGACCGGTCGGCAAGTACCATCCTGTGGCCAAAACATACAAGGCGAATGTTGCCAGGCCGAGCAAGGCGGGCAACGTGACAGGTCCCACCAGTTTTAGCCGCTTTTGCGCGATCGCGAGTGCGCTCATCGCGACGGCGAGCCCGCCAAGGCCGATCAGGTAGAGGCCGCGATGCGGGAGCACGACGCGTTTGGGTTTGCCTTTCCTCTCAAGCGATCGCCACCTGCCTTCGGGATGAAAAAGCTGGCCCAGGCGCACGGCGGCTCCCTTTTCCAAGCGCAGCAGGGCGTCGCTCATGCCGTGGCGTTTGAAATAGCCCTTCATCGTGGGTTGCTCTTCGATCGGGAGCTTCGCCAGGGTTTCCTTCCTGCAGTCTGCGTATTTATTCACGCAAGTTTGCCAGTCGTCCGCCCAGAACCAAAAACTGGGCAGGCTGTAAAATGCGCTTCCCCAGGTCCTCTGTGCGTGAACGAGCCGGGGAGAGATGAGCGCCAGGTATGCCACCATCGCCAAGGCGAGCCCCATCCCGAGACGCCGCGCGCTCCAGCCGGGGGCGCGCAAATGCCACGGGAGCCGCTCCTTCCATACGAGATTCAAGAGCCAGCGGCCGAGGCTAAAGACAACGAACAATCCGAGGAAAGGCGTTGTCGACGATTTTGCCAGCCAGGCCAACGCGGTAAGGACGCCAAGGAGAAGGTAAAGGCGCACCGGATTTTCGTTCAGCAAACGCATGCCGCAGGCGCAGACCAAAAGGAAAGCCACGAGAAAAATTGCCTCTGCGCCGAAAAACGTGGAGATCGGCAACAGCGCGGCGAGCGATGCGAGGGCGGTGGCATTAAAAGCGGAGAGCGGACCCATTCGCCGGGAGAAAAACGCTCCGACAACTGCCGTTCCGCAAACCGCGAAAAGGACATTCAACTTCTTGCCCTTCTCAAAAAATGCCGGGTCGCTTGCGTCGAGAAATGCGGCGGCCAGCCACGGAAAGAGGGGATTGCGCGTTCCGTCCGAATACCACGGATACCACGCGCCTTCCATCCTCATCGACATCGCTACGTAGGCGCTTTGATCGAAAGGTTCGACATCGTGATTGGTCTGGTCCGTGATTCGAAAGCCGATGATTCCGAGGGCAAGGCAGAGCAGAACAAGCGCCGCGATATAGCAGAGCAGCGACGCCTTTCGCCACGGGCCAAGCAGAGCTCGCGTCACACGGTCAATGAGGAGGGGCAATTCGGACACGGTTCTGTTTGCGGCAGGCCATTGTCACCGCGCAGGCAAGGGTTGTCAGGAAGAACAAGAAAAGCCCCGCCAGAGCGAAGAGGAGGAGGGGACCGTAGCTTCCGCGATAGCGAGAATTGTCCAGCGCATGAACCAACGCCACGGTGAGCGCGTTGCAGGCAGGGGCCAGGAAAAACACGAGCGCGACGAATCCGGGGAGCCGGAGCCGTGAAAGCGGTCTGATCAGCAGGCAGGCAGCCAGAGAGAAAAAGAACGCGATTTCAATCCAAAAAGCGGCCGTCTTCACCAGTCTTAGGAGACTCCGGAACGGACGGAAAACCTCGAGGGTCCCAAGCTGGCCAGCCTGCCGCACGAGGCTCTGATGATACGTTTCGTACACCGCATCGACCGGCCTGCTGATGGTGTCGTCGAGTGAATCGGGCACGGTTGTGAGAGCATACTCGTACATTTTTCCCATTTGAACGCGCGTGCGAAAGAACGTCCCGTCATCGGGGAAAACGAAATAGCCCAGCTGCGTGAAGACCTTTCTCGCGTAGCTCGACGGTTGGTTCCAGACCGCGGAAAGGAAGCTCGCGCGGCAGAAGGCCGCGATATCCTTGCGCGACATTCCATAGCTGTTTTCCAGGAACGGAAACATCGATGAGCGATACATCAGGTAGTCCGGGTCAAATCCGAGCCTCGGGTAATATTTCGCCAGCGTTCGGGCGGTCTGCATTTCCCGGTCAAAAACCGGGAGGAAGACCTGTAGAAAGCTTAGCTTTTCTTCCGGCGTTCCCGGCGCTGCCAGCTCGCGCGCCATATCCTCGTAGATCACGTCGGCGTGGACGGTAAATAGCGTCATCGGCAGGACGACGCGAGCGTCCTTCATGGGAATGAAGAAGATCTTCTCGGGGAGAAGCAACGTCACGAGGATCAGAAAAATGCCTGCGAATGGCGTGAGGAGCCGGACCGCCAGCGGGGCGGCCTTTCCGAAGACGCCAATAAAAACAGGTAACGTCGTCGCCGGAACGGCCAGAAGCCAGTTGGGCTTAAGTACAAACAGGGCGTAGGCGAACGGAATCGCCAGAGCTCCAAAGATCGCAGAGGCCGCGGGCCGGGGCTCATGCCAGCGAAATTTGCAATAGCTCGTGACGCAATAGAGTTGGAGAAACGCCACGAAGGCCATGATTCCCTCCGGGCGAATCGAAAGCTCGAGCAGGAGCGCGATCGGGCTGAAGAGGTAGACGGCGACAACGGCGAGACCGGTGATGGCGGAGCCGATCTCGAAGAGAAGGTGCCTGGGGAAAAGAGTCGTCCATGTTCTCCACGTCAGCCACATCAAGACCCCGGCCAGAAGCCCAAGAACTTGCTGGATGACGACGTAGCCGGAGAAGGAGCCCGTGAATCGCAGGCAAGTCGCAATGAATGCTCCGTAGAGCCACTCCCTTTCAAAATGTTCCCGGAAGCCCGGCCCTCCCAGCCAGCTCAGAGCCGGATTCAGCCAGCCCCAGCTGTCCCATTCCGAAATTGCCACCGGAGCGATTCGAAATCTCGCCAGGGCGGCCGCGGCAACGAGAAGCGCCAGCACGCCCCACCCCAGCAATGCGACCGCCTTGAAGAGCGCTTCACTTGAAACTGTGCGGACCAGGAATCGAGAGGCGGTCAAGGGACGCCGGCTAGTTTGGCATCAAAGAGAGGCCCTTGAGCGTGTTTTCATCGAAACGCCCCGTCTGGCGAAAACCGGCGCTTGCTTGCCACGCTCTGAGAGATGCCACCAGAGACGGACTCGGGGCTCCGTCGACCGGGCCGTTGTAGTAGCCAAGCAGCCGCAGGTTCTTCTGCGCCTGGCGGATGGCGGCGACTTGCATTTCAGGCCCCACCGTTATGAAAGGTCCTCCTCTAAAAATGTCCGCAAGAGCGACATAGGCTGGAGGTGGCGGGGGTGGAGCGGGGGCTCTCGGGGGACCGAACGTCTGCGGGGTCGAGATTCCCAGGCGGCGAAGCGTCGCGGGATTCATTTCGCCGGTTACGTTCAGTTTCTCGGCGATCTGGTAGCGCCGGATTGCGGCCGCCGTCTGGCTGCCCATCTGGCCGTCGATCACTCCATCGTAGAATCCGAGCTGCTTGAGTTTCCTCTGGGCGCTCAGGACCACGTCGTCGGCACGAACGCTGGTCATCGAGGCAACTGCAAGGCAGAACAACACGCGCATGAGCATCTTCATACAGGGTTTACTAACCGCGGCTTGATGGCTGTGCAAGCCGCCGGGAGATGCGGCTCAAGATCATCGCCGCCCGCGAAGAATCACCGTCACCGGAGTCACGATCAACAGCGTTGCCAAAAGGCACCATGCCACGCCAATGGCGCAAATTGTGCCGAGACCGGCGAGCGCCGGGTTTTGAGCCAGGATGAGCGAACCAAAGCCCGTGGCAGTTGTCAGCCCGCTCAAGGCGATTGGTTTCAGTACGTCGGAAATATTTCCCATGGAGTCTCCCTCTTCCTTGGCAGCCAGAATGATGTGCGTGCCGTAGTCAACGCCAACGCCGAGCATCAAAGGAAAGGCAAGCACGTTCAGCAGATTGATCGGGACATGCAGGAGTTTGAGCGTCGCGATTGTTCCCGCGGCTGCTGCGAGAAGGGAGGCTGTATGAAGCAGCCAAAAGCGTGCATCCCGATATACAAACGCGAGAATGAGAAGGATAATGAGAGATACTGCCCCCCCGAAGACGATCAGTTCCCTGTACGCCCAGGCAGTCAGACTGGCAAGCGCCTGACTCCAGCCGGTGACGAGCGCCCCGGGAATGGCGGCCGTCACGATTTCCTCGATCTTTTCTCGCTGGTTCCCCGCGATTTCCCGTGGAGTTCTTGCGTAGGCGATGGCTGCCTCGGATTCTGGCGAGACCATCCGGTCGAACAGGAACCACCATGGCGAAGCCGCCGAAAGGAATCCCGCCCAGTTGGTGGCGCCGATCTCCTTTCGAAGACCATCGATGATGCCGAATGTCTCGTTGAAAAGGGAGAGATTTACACCAGAGGATCCGAGAGCCTGCTCCACTGCCGCGCGGGAAGCGGTCAGATCGTGGTGCGTTGCGGCTTGCCTGTTCGCTTGCATGCGTGCCGGATCAAGGACAAGAGCCGAAGGAGAGGAGCTTGCTTCGATCAGTTTTTCGGCCTTGAGCCGCTGGAGAACCTCATCCAGCGCCGCAAGCTGATGGGAATCCGGATGCGGCAGCACCACCATCACCGGATCGAACGTGGCCGGGAATTTTTTCATCATCAACTCCAATGTCTTCGCCGCCGGGATGTTGCGGGGCTCCAAGGAGGCTGGTGAAATGTCAAACTGAAGAGTTCGCCACGGAACGACGCTGAGAATCGCCGCAGCAACGAAAACCACCGTCGCGCCGCCCAGGATGCGACTGGGAGACTGAAAGCAATGCCGGACGAACGAGCGCGCCGGTCCGGTCGCCGCCGCGGCGAAAGGCGCATCCCTCACAAACAGAAAGAGAAAAACCGGCATCAAAACCGCACAGAGCAGCACGCCCAGTGCGACCAGAACTCCAAGTTGAGCGAATCCGCTGGAGCCGCTGAAGCAGAGCGCAAGAAAGCCGACGCCAGTTGTGAAGGCAACCCAAAGTATCCCCGGTGCGCAGTGGGCAATGGAATCCGCGATCGCGGTCTCCCGATTCATCCCCGCATTGCGCGATTGGAAAAACCGCTGGCAAAGAAGCAGGCTAAAATCATCGCCGAGCCCGAAGAGGATCGAGCAAAAGCTGATCGCAATGATATTCAGCTTGTCAAAGTAAAGCGCCCCGCCCGCCATGGTCATGACAGCGGTCAGACCGAGGAGAAGCGCCATGCCAACCAATGGGAGTAGACGGCGAAAGCCGACCCAGAACAGCGCGGTCACGCAAAAGAGCGAAACCACAGAGGTCATGGCGATATCGCGCTGCATGCTCTGCTCGATCTCCTCGACATAGGCCGATCGGCCGGTAACACCGATTTCCGGGCCCCCTGGGCCGAGCTCGTCGAGTGCCTCTTTGACGAAGCGGCGCACCTCCTGCATCGTTGCCCGGCAGGCCCCGGCAGAGAGATCGGCCTGATTCGTGATGACCGGGACGATCATCGCCGTGCCGTCGGGCGATGTGAGATTGAAAGTCTCGGAGATGGCGACAGTTTCCCACACGGGCCGGGCCGCCCGGGCTGCGAGTCCGAGAGGGTCGTTTTCGAGTTCGAATCGTGCCTTCGGAGAGCCGGCGGCAGTTTGTGCGGCAAGGCGAGCGATCCGGGCCCGGAGGATTTCGGGTGACAAATCGTCCAGCGCAGCCGTGAACTGTTCGGGCGGGAGATTCAGCAAGAGAGGGACCAGAATCTCGTGCATAGTCTTGCGGCCGCCAGTGGACTCCAACGGAGGCGCATCCAGTATTCGACGCACCCAGGCCTGCTTGCGAAGACGGGCGAGGAAGGCTTCCCGATACGACTCCGCATCCGTGGGCGGTTCCTTCCAAGTCAGAAGAAAGGCGAGTTCGCGTGTCTGGGTGAATTCCCTGTTGAACATCTTGAGCCCCTGGACCGCGGGGTCTCCAGCAGGGAGCAGATTAAGAATGTCAGAGTCGAAAGCGTTCCTGGAGGAGATAATCAACGTGGAAGCTGCCGTCAGGAGCACTCCAGCCAGCGCGATCGCCAGGGGTTTCCGAACGATCCAACCAGCGAGGACAGAGGAAATGCGATGCATGCGAATAACGGGCAGCCTGGCATTTGCTCCAGCCGTCAGGTTCTCCTAAACGTTGAAGCGGAACTCCATGACGTCGCCGTCCTGCACCACATAGTCTTTCCCTTCGACGCGCAGCCTGCCTGCCTCCCGGGCCTTGGCTTCGGAGCCCAAGGCAACAAGGTCCTCAAACGCGATGGTTTGAGCGGCTATGAATCCGCGCTCGAAATCGCTGTGAATCACCCCGGCCGCGGCAGGCGCCTTGTCGCCGGCATGGATTGTCCACGCCCGCGTTTCCTTCGGGCCGGTCGTAAGATAGGTTCGAAGGCCGAGCAGGTGATAAACCGCACGAATCAGCTGGCTTGCTCCGCTATCGGTCACGCCGAGATCTGCAAGGAATTCGCGGGCCTCCTCGGGCGGCAATTCGGCGAGTTCGCTCTCAATTTGGGCGCTGATGACCACGGCCTCGACGCGAAGGTGAGCGGATTCGACTCCATCCGCATTCTGGACGGCGGCAAACTCGCGAACCGCGCGGATGTGCGGATTGTCCGTCTGAGAGAGCTCGTTTTCGGCGACGTTGCAGGCAAGAATGGTCGGTTTGGAAGTCAGAAGGAAAAATCCCTTGAGAACGCTTCTTTCGTCCTCGGAGAGCCTGGCCGTCAACGCCGTCTTACCGGCATCGAGGTGGGGTTGGATCTTTTCGCAGAGGGCCAATTCGGCTTTCGCGAGCTTGTCGCCGGAGCGGGCGCCCTTCTGCACGCGCTCGGCGCGCTTCTTAACGCTCGCAAGGTCCGCAAGAATCAGCTCTGTGGTGATGACCTCGATGTCCCGCACGGGATCAATCGAGCCAGACACGTGGTGAATGTCTCCGCTCTCAAAACAGCGTACAACCTGCACGACCGCATCGACTTCCCGAATATGGCTGAGAAACTGGTTGCCGAGTCCTTCTCCCTGGCTTGCCCCCTTCACGAGGCCGGCAATGTCGACGAATTCGATGGCAGCCGGGATAACTTTTTGAGATTTCGAGAGCGCGGCAAGCTTGTCCAGACGTTCGTCGGGGACACTCACGATGCCAATGTTGGGTTCGATAGTGCAAAAGGGGAAATTCGCCGCGTGGGCTTTGCGGGTTCGGGTGACGGCATTGAAAAGGGTGGACTTGCCGACGTTAGGCAACCCGACGATACCTGCTTTGAGCATAAGGCGGGGTAAGCTACCCAATCGTGGAGAAGAGGCAAGTGCGACCGATGTGGCGCCGCCGTCGGAAGATATGTGATACTGAGGCGATGAAGCTCGAAGAAGTCGTGAAATATCAGAATGATCTGCTCCGTGTCTCAGAGTTTGAGGACTACCCGAATGCGCTCAATGGCCTGCAGTTGGAAAATTCCGGAACTGTCTCCAGGGTGGCGGCGGCCGTCGATGCGTGCGAGGCCGTTCTCCGAATGACAGTCGAAGCGGGCGCAGATCTCTTGATAGTGCATCACGGGTTGTTTTGGGGGGGCTTGCAGACGGTTACCGGTGCTCACTATCGCAAGCTGAAGTTCGCGATGGAAAACAATCTTGCCGTCTACAGCGCTCACCTGCCTCTCGACGCACATCCCCGATGCGGAAACAATGTCTTGTTGTGCAACGCCCTTGGTCTGCCGGAACCACGGCAACCCTTCCTGGAGATTGGCTTGCAAGTCGAGGTGGAGATTGATCGCGAGACTCTTCGCCGCCTCATCGAGCAGGCGGTTGGCGGAAACGTGCACCTTGCTCCCGGCGGGCCAACGGTCGCGCGCAGAATCGGAGTGGTTACCGGCGGGGCCGGCGGAGCAATCTTCAAGGCGGCGGCCGCAGGCGTTGATACCTTCATTACAGGCGAAGGACCGCACTGGTCATTTACCGCAGCCGAAGAACTCCATATCAACGTCTTTTACGCCGGGCACTATGCAACGGAAGTCTTCGGAGTACAGGAACTCGCAAAATCACTCCAAGTGAAATTCGGGCTTCCCTGGCAGTTCCTTCCTCATCCCACTAGGCTGTAAGCTAAAGTCGTAAGCTATTTCTCATTAGCTATATAAAGCTATTATTAATGTAAAGACCGTTATTACTTATTGAGAGCGGACGGAGGCGATTCCGGTCGGAATCGCCTCCGCTTTTTGATGGCTGTAAGCCGGATTTTGTTTTCCTAGCGCCGAAGCGATTCGGATCAACGGTCATTTATCTTGCTCCGGCAATCGTGCCGGAGCAGCCTTTCGGGGCTGCGACTAATACCCGGAGGATGCTCTCTTATTTGAGAGACCAGGCAGGCGGCCTTCCTCCTGTTTTGTCTTGCACCGCATGGGGTTTATCGTGCCCCCTTGCTTTCGCTCGGGGCGGTGGGCTCTTACCCCGCCTTTTCACCCTTGCTTCATCCCCCTTCGCCGGAGCTGAGGAGAATGAAGCGGTTTGTTTTCTGTGACACTTTCCGTCGCAATGAACTTACGTTCAGCGCGCCCCCGTTTTCACGGGGCGTGCTGCCTTATGGTGTCCGGACTTTCCTCTTCGGCGGTTTCCTTTCGGAGCCGAAGCGACCGTCCGCCATCGATTGCAAACATACTTGAGAACCGGGGTCTTTCAAGACGCTGATCGTGAGGCATCGGGCGGAAAGGGGAATGACGCCGGCGTGCTGCGGCAGAACCTCTTCCGTGCAAGTAGGGATTGACTCGCGGCACTTGGCCAGTGAGCGTGCGGGTTCAACATCCTGTCGACTTGGAGAGCCCGGAAATTCATCGACCCCGAAATCTGGACTGGCAGCGGGCTTCAGCGCTGCTTTATGGCGATTGGGGCACAAGCAAAGCCTATGTCATCGGCCTGGCGTTTGTTGCGGCGGGGTATTCCTCACTCCCGATCATCCTCGCCGTGTGTGTTCTGACAGGACTTGTCGGGCTCAACTACATGGTCGTATGCCGCGCGTTTCCGGAGGGAGGCGGCGTGTATTCGGCGGCGAAATCCCAGGGCCGTCTGCTGGCAGTGGTCGGCGCGCTGCTGCTGGTGGCGGATCTCACTGTCACCGCGGCGCTGAGCGGGTGGGCGGCGCTAAGCTACCTGGGGGTTCCCGAGAACTATGTGATGATCTCGACCATCGTCTGCATTCTGCTCGTGGGGGCGTTGAATTATTTTGGGCCGCGCCACAGTGGCAGCGTTGCGGTGGCTCTCGCGATTCCAACGCTGGCGGTCGTCATAGTGATCGTCCTCCTGGCCGTGCCCCATCTGACCCTCACGCACCTTGAACCTCTGCACGAGGATTTCGGGCATGTATGGGTATCCTTCGTGGGGGTGATCCTTGCTTTGAGCGGTGTCGAAGCCATCGCGAATTTGACGGGAACGTTGAAGCCTGATTCCGGCTCGGTTTTTGGACGTCCAAAGGTTGGCAGGTCGGCGTTTAAGGCGATACTGCCCGTGGCGATTGAAGTAAGTCTCGGGACAGCTCTCCTTGGATGGGCGATGCTTTCGTTGCCCAAAAGCCTCACTCCCGAGATGATCGAACGCAAGGAGGACATGCTGCGTTTCCTTGCGGAACAGTATGGCACCATGAATTTCGGTGTCGCTTTCGGCCACATCTTCGGGTTCGTGGTGGGAGTCGTCTTCGCGTTTCTTCTCTTGAGCGCGGTCAACACGGCGATCGCGGCATTGATCGGTTTGCTTTTCATGATGTCGCGCGAGGGCGATATGCCCCGTTCATTTGCGAGGTTGAACTCGCATGGTGTTCCGGTGGTTCCGCTGGCCATCTCCGTCGGAATGCCCATCGTGGTCCTGATACTCACCGACAATTTCGAAGCCTTGGCGGGTCTCTACGCCATTGGCGTTGTCGGCGCGATTTGTGTGAATCTCGGTTCCTGCTCATTCAACCCCAAGATTGAGATGCATTGGCTCGAGCGCGCAATGATGGTTGCGACGTTTTTGATTCTCATAGCGGTGGAACTGACGCTGGCCAAAACCAAACATGAGGCCCTCTTTTTCGTTACCTGCGTGCTGGTGGTCGGCTTGTTCCTCTGGGCTTACTCGCAGCGGTTGAGCGGGACGCGAACACTGACGGTCACCAAGGAATTTGCCGACATCGTCAAGCCGGACGTCGTCGAGGAAATGTCGCAAATGTCCAGCGCGACGCAGAAGATTCTTGTTTGCGTGCGGGGGTTGACGCCCGTGCTCCGGTTTGCCTTCGACGAGGCCAAAATGCGCGATGCCGCCCTCTACGTTTTGTACATTCGCGAAATTGCCGTGCTTTACACCGGCGGTGCGGTTCCCACTGTAAATTGGAGGGAGGATCCTGAAGCGAGCGCCATTCTGGGTACGGCTCTCCAGATCGGAAAACATCGCGGCGTGACAACGATCCCCCTCTTCGTGAGCGCGCCGGACGCCGCGTCGATCATCGTGGATATGGCAGCGACGCTCGGCGCGGATTTCCTCATGGTCGGCGCCACGCACCGGGGCGCGATGAGCAAGTTGCTCCGTGGAAGCGTCGTCTCGGAAGTCGCGGCGAGCCTGCCGGACAACATTCAACTCGTCATTTACGGCTGAGTCGTCGATCTCCCGACGTTACTGGCGGGCGTCCCGCAATTTTCCTTGGGGGATGGAGAGGAGATCTCCCGCGAAAAGACTTCGGCCAGGATTTGAGCGGTATTTTCGACGTCCACGGTTCGACCGGATTCCGTCTCGATACATGTCATTTCGACGTCGGCGATTCCGCAGGGAGTAATGTGGCGAAACGCCTCCAGCGAGGACTTCATGACGTTGAGAGCAAGCCCGTGCATGGCCACCCATCGCCGCACGCCGACTCCGATCGAAGCGATTTTCCTGGGGCCGACCCAAACGCCGGTGAGTTCCCCGCGGCGGCTGCTCGCCACTCCCAGTTCGCCGCACGTGAGAATAACGACTTCCTCCAGGAATCGCATGTAGCGATGAAGGTCGCGGCCATGGCGTTCCAAGTCGAGGATGGGATAGGCCACGAGTTGACCGGGGCCGTGCCATGTGGCCTGCCCCCCGCGATTGATCTCGAAAACGGGATGGGGGAGGGCTTGCGGGCTGCGGAGGCTGGATTGATCACGGGTTCGGCCAATCGTGTAGACCGGCTCATGCTCGAGCAGCAGGAGCCTTTCGGCTCCGGTGCCGGCGAGATATTCGCTGACCAGCCTGTTCTGCAAGCTTAGCGCTTCCTCGTATTCGACGCGGCCAAGCCACTGGACCTCGATGTTTCTCATTTGTCCGCTCTCTCTGGCACCTTGCTTAATTCCGGGCGTTAGATCGTGCAGAGATTCGCTTTCCTGGCTCGCGCGGCGTCGAGAGCGTGAAAGTGAGTGATGCCGATTGCAATGGCGTCCGCGGCGTCGGCCGGCGGCGTCTCGCGCATTCCGAGCAACACCCGGACCATGAAGGCGACCTGTCGCTTGTCCGCAGCCCCACGGCCCACCACCGCCTGCTTGACGCGCCGGGGTGCATACTCATGAATGGGCAAACCAAGCCTTGCCGCAGCCAATATCACCGCTCCACGAGCCGCACCGAGGGTGATGGCAGTCTGATAGCTTTGAACATAAATAACGCCCTCAACCGCCATGGCCTGCGGCTCGTGCTTCCGGATGATATCGGTGAGTTCATCGTAAAGCGCAAGAAGGCAGCCGGAAGCCTGCGCTTTTGCGCCGTTTCGAATCACTCCAAAGGCGGAACAAGAAAGCTTTTGCTTCTCTCTCGTAAGCACAGCATAACCGGCCGCGCGTAGCGCCGGGTCAACGGCGACGATGGTTTCGAGGGACATTGGCGAGCATTTCATTGATTCCTGCGACAACGATTCGGGTTTCCAGATTCGAAAGCTGCCCGTCAGGAGATTTAAGCACGACGACCGCGTCGTTGGCAGGCGCCCAAACATCGGGTTTTGTCGGGCCGAAAAGCAGCAGACAAGGGACTCCGGCTGCCGCCGCGAGGTGGGAAATTCCGCTGTCGTGTCCGACGAACAATGCGCATCGGGAGAGAACCGCGCCAAGGACCGGCAGAGGGAGGCTTTCCAGAATCGTCTGACGTTCCGCGGGCTTTCTCAGCTTCATGCGGGAAAGCTGCCGGGAGTCGCTCTCTCCGCCAATGACAAGCAACTGGCCCACCCGGGTATCGTCGAGCAGTTGCCGTTGGACTTCCAGCCATCGCTCAAGGGGCCAATTCTTTGTTTCGCTTCCGCTGCCCGGATGGATTGCGACGTGCGGCTGGGGCAGGTTTGTGAGGATGGCTTGCGCCGCAAGATGGTCCGCGGCTGAAGGAAAGAGGTGGGCAGCCGGGTCGTCGAGCCAAACGGCAAGTTGCTCGAGGGGCCGGGCGAGCTGGCACGCCGCATGTTCGTCCCCGGTGATTTTCGGCGACGCGGAAATCAAATTTTGGACTCCCGCCCGCCGCAATGCGCCCGCAAAGAGCCCGTCCGGGTCGTAGAGGTAGCTGATGACCTGCTCGAAGCTTGCGAAATATTCGCATAGCGTGGAATCAAGCGACCCGTTGGGATGGAAAAAGCCAGCGAGCGGTCCGTATTCGATCGAACGCGTCGCATTGGCGTAATACCTCCCTTCGGCCAGGGCGGCGATATGGCGGTAACCGAGGATCTCAAGACGGCAGTCCGGAAAGCCTTCCCGAAGCAGTCCAATGGCAGGCAAAGTCAGGATGAAATCGCCCAGGGCCCCGCCCCGGATTACGAGAATGCGACCCGGCATTTGGCCAGATCAAAGTCTACCGGGTCCCCTGAAATCCCCCGCCGAGCGCGCCCTGACCTTCCCAAGAGGCAGGCTTGTTCCAAGGGAGGGTTCCCCCCGCCTCCATCGTGGCGCGCGTCTCTTCATCGCGAGGCGCGCAAGCGCCAAGACACAGGGCTATCAGGCAGAATGTCGCGAGAGCGATTCGACGCATGAGTTGGCTTATTCCTTCACGGACTGGTAGATCACGTTGTCGCCGGGCGAGATCGTCGCGCCCTGCGGAACGCTGTTGGCGACAATATCGGCGATGGAAGTCGACGGTTCAACAGAAGTTACGCGAACCTTCCCGATGAGTTGAGTGCCGCGTTTGACGAGGAGTTCCGCGTTGCTCACAACACCGTTCTTGTCTCCGAGGCTTAGGACGACAAAGTTCCACGCGGGATTGACGGCAAGAACTCTGCCTTCGAGCCCGTTGCGCATTCTCTGATGAAGGCGATCCTGTTTCTCCTTTGTGAGGACCGAAAGCTGAGAGCGCGACGAGTCGAGCTCACTCTGAAGTTTCGTGATGAGGGTTTGCTGTTCGGCGAGCTGAGCCTCCTGATCTGAAGAGGGTTCCGGCCGTGCCGATGTACCGCCAGCGGTGCCCTTTTGTTGCAGTTCCTGAGTTTTCGCCTGGAGGTCTGCGGTGAGCTGGGTGATCTGAGCCTCAAGCGACGTCTTCTCGGTTCCAAGTGCCGCCGCCTGTCCTTTTGCCTTTTCCAGCTCGCTTACGGTTCCCGAAAGTTTCGACGCAACCTGATCCTTCTCGGCCACGGCCGTGTCCGTGTTTTTTTGCGAAGCCTTAAGATCGCTCTCCGTCTTGGCCAATTGGGTTTTGGCCTGGTTGACCGCTATCTGCGTCTCGACGAGACTCTTCCTCGTCTCCTTGAGTTTGTCTTGATTCAGAAAGCCCAGAACGGCTGACGTAGCCGTCAGAACTATTGAAAGAATAACAAGGACAAGGGATTTTCCCATAACCGGAGGTAGATGCAGGAACCGCAGTGGAAACGGACGAGTAACAGATCGCTTTACGTACCGCAAGAGGCAAAATCACACAAGTTATCTTTGGGGTGTGATTAAAAGTGGGTGAGAAAAAGAGGATCAGTTCCAGAGGGATTCCCATTGATGGTTGGCGCGAAGGACGCGGAGTTGGGCCATGCGTTCTGCGTTGTCAGGCAACCAGGAGGTTCCGGCGGCTTTGAGGCGTGCTTGGAGCACGTGACGGTGGCCGGATTCAATGAGGCCGGAACCGATAGGGAGTTGGTGTTTCAACGCTCTGGGATAGTCGAAGGTATCGCGGCGGTTGTTCATGTAGCGGAAAGCGCAGAAGACGGGCGCTTCTTCTTCGGGGGTGCCGGGCGGCTCGATGTGCTGAGCCAACTCTTGGATGACCTTTGCTGCAGCCCCGTTTTTGAGCCGCTTTTGCTGGGTCTTGCGCCACCGCCCGGGCGACTCTGCCCGGCAGCTTTTGGAGGCATCGGCCAGATATTCACTGACATGGTAGAAGTCGCACAGGAAGTGTTCCTGATCGCTGAAGATCTCGCGACTTTGGAGGCGGATCCATTCCGCGCCATCGGCGACCACATGGATCTGGCTGTCGAGCCCCCAGCCGGCGGATTTGGCGCAGTGTGCCCATCGGCGTCCGACCTCCTGGACTTTGCCGAAGCTGGCCGCGTAGTGGCTTTGGCTGCAACCATGAGCCTGGGCGGCGACCAGGCGCATTTCTTGCCAGAAGCGCGGACGTTTGGCTTTTCGTTTTCCGGGTTCCACCGTGCAGATCATCGTACCGTCGGCTTCGGCCACCACATGCTCGCTGCCTCGGACTGGCAGCAGGCGAAATGCTTCCTTGTATTGGGCTTCCAACTTTAAGCGCGCCCGTTCGGCCTGTTTCAAAGTCGCCGTCCGTGCTGCGCTGGGAGGGATTTCAAATCCGTAGTGCTCCTTGCACTGTTGGGCGGCTTTGGCAAAAGAATGCTCAGCGCCAAAATCGCTAAGCACCCGATCCAGTGGTTTCGAGCGCCCCCGATTGCTCACCGCGATGCGCGGGGCGAACACCCGCTCATAGCTGCTGGCCGCAGTGCGCCATATCCTCTCCTCTATCTCGATCCGCCCGAAGACACACCACCAGTTCAGCCGTTTTTTTTTGCGCAGTAGCTCCCCGGATGACTCTCTTTGTGTTCCGTCCCAATCCGCTTCTCGGCCCCGAGTGCCCATTGCTCCATGGTCGTGTGTCCCAAACCCCTGATTTCCTCTATCAGCATCGCTTCGATCTCATCGGCCGTTTTCACCACTCCCTGTTCGCTCTCACTCAATTCAAGGATCGCTTCAAAGCGCTTTCTCAGCCCAGGGCTACTCCGCAAGCGCTCGATCATCTGGGTTTCCTGCTCGGTCAGTGAGATTTTTTTCTTTGCCATCCCAAGCTTAATTGAAAATAGGGCTATTTACGTGACTCCGGTAGTCCCATATCTTGTGGTTTAACAATGTCGGAAAATATGGTCGGGCCGATTTGAACTGCCTGTTGGGCAAGTCGATAAAATAATTTGCCCCTGGAAGCGGACGTCCTGCGATTGAAGCGAAAGGTGAACTCTCCGAGATAGGTATTGAGGTGAGCATCGGAAACGGCCCCTTGGTGAGTTCCCAGCAGCCATCGCTTGAGCAGAGACACCACCCGGTGAACACGAGGGAGAAGATGGACATCCGAAGCCTCTCGCCTCTGGATCAGTCGTTCATGGTGATAGCCCTCAAGTTGGCGGTAAGCGTGAAGACCGTCAGTGATGACCGTGCTGCCCGGCTCAATGGACTCGGCAATAAATTGGTGCAGAGTTGCACGGGACGTATCGGGTATGCGAGCCAGGCGGATACGCCCGATCCCTGCACCATCGCATTGGGCGGCTACCGCGATAAGACTTTTGCTGTGGGTGAGTCGTCCAACCGCCCCTCCGCTTTCTGCTGCTCCCGAGTAGGTTTCATCGACCTCGACATTTCCACTCAATCGTTCCCTGCCGGGCCGCACCATGGCCAGTCGCATCTTGTGAAGCATGCTCCATGCTGTTTTGTAACTGCCCAAGCCCAAATCGCGCTGCAAGGTCAAAGCACTCATGCCACTTTTTTGTCCCGCCATGAGCCACATTGCTCGAAACCAGGTTTTGAGAGGAAGTTTCGTATCCTGAAAGACCGTGCCTGCAATGACAGAGGTTTCGTAACCGCATCCCAAACATTCGATGAGTCCCCTTTTTCGCCGCCAACACGCGGAGCCCGCGCACTTCGGGCACCGATATCCGTCGGGCCACCGCAGCGTCTCAAGATACGAGCGGCAATCAGCCTCGTTTTCAAACTGCTTTTCGAGTTCCGGCTGGTTTCGAGGATAAACCTCAGGCATGCGAACAATACTACATCTTGTGGCACCGGAGTCACGTAAATAGCCCTGATTGAAAATGACTTGCAAAAAGTACAGCTTTTTCTGCGCTTCCCCTCAACTTTTTTTCCCAACCTCACCCACTTTTAATTACAC
>CAVXQK010000012.1:0-97242 GCA_963763735.1 uncultured Verrucomicrobiae bacterium
TATCAGACGCGCGAGAGCTGGAGCCGGGCACGCCGGGTCATCGGCAAAGCCGAAGTGCTCCAGGAGAAGAACAACCCGCGCTTCATCGTCACCAACCTGCCCAGGGAAGGCTTCCAGAGCGATGTGCCCGAACGCTTCGCGCCCGCCAACTGCTATGAAGGGTTTTACTGTCCGCGCGCCAATATGGAGAATGAGATCAAGCAGCAGCTTTTGGATCTGCACGCCGATCGCACGAGCACCCATTTCATGGCCTCCAACCAATTGCGGCTCTGGCTGAGCACCTTCGCCTATTTGCTGCTGGAACGCTTGCGCACCCTGGCGCTGCCAAACACGGTTCTGGCGCGGGCGACAGCGGGCACGATCCGACTGCGGTTGCTCAAGATCGGGGCTTTGATCACCGTAAGCGTGCGACGGGTGTATGTCCGGCTGGCCAGCGGGTTTCCCTTCAAGGAGCTCTTTGAGCAAGTGCTGCGGGCGCTGCGAGCCTTGCCCCAAGGAGCGGCGTAGCGCCGCGTCGCTTCTCGTACTCGATCACCGCTTGCGCGCGCACGCGGACCCCGCAGCATGTCCGCAAACGGCGAAAGAAGATCCCAAATTGTGTCTTGGCGCCGCCAGAAACCCCTCCAAGGGCCAAAGTGACGCCGAGGCCGGAGTCGTCGATGCCGTCGCCGCGACTCATGGCACTAAACGCTAGCTCTATGACTATCTCCACCGTCCCTCCCCCATCTCAACGCAAGGCGTATGAAAAATGCGGGCTAAGTTCCAGCGTATCCTGCACGGCGGATACAAATTCATTACCTAAGAATTCGATCTCTGGCGCTTTTTCCGGTTCTCGTGGCTTTCTTCAAAAGGGCGGTTACTTGAAAGAGTGCCTCGGGTCGCGACCGCATCACTTCCAGCAACCGCAGAGCAGCCCCGGACGGAATGCGTTCCCCAGACTCCCATTTACGAACGGTCACTACAGGAACGTTGAGGATTCCAGCAAACAAGGGCCGGCTAAACTTGTGGGCCTCGCGAAGTTCAACGATCTCTGTTGGGGAAAACTCGGGCGCGGGAGCCAAGAGGGTGAAGGTGCGCAAAGTCAACTGCTTCGCCCCTTCGTAGTGGTCGGCAAGGTCCTGCATATCCTGTACGAGATCGGCAGGATCAAAGACCGCGTCATCCCAGCTTGATATGGGTTTTGATTCGATGAGCGGCCTCTTTGAGGTTTTGCTTTTCATTGTAAGTTAAAGCGTCGCGTTTGGATTTTTTGTATAGGGTGGCAAGGAAGATTACGTCATGGCCGGCGAGGTAGAGGTAAATGACCCGGGCGCCGCCGCTCTTGCCTCCGCCGGCCAAACGCATCCGCGCTTTCCGAAACCCTCCTGTTCCTTGAATAACGTCACCTTTTTCGGGATTTTCAATGAGTTCGTTTTGGAATCGGCGATAATCCTCATCGCTAACCAACGCGGTGACGATGGCCGTGAAGCGAGGAAGTTCGACAAATTCCAGGGCCGAATATATGTTACTTTGTATCACTTTTCAAGAGCCTGTCGCGACGGTTTGAGTCAGCGGAACGACAGCCCCGTCAGCGGCAAACGGCACGATCTTTTTCTCGTAGTCCTCTAGGGGAGGCAATGTCACCTGCGCTTTTCTGGCATAGGCCCGGTGGACGGCTTTACTGTTGTGGCCTAAGGCCAGTTGGGCGAATCGTTCCGGATACCCGACGATCTTCGCCCGTTCCGCCCATGCGTAGCGATAGGAGTGCAAGGAGATTCCGCGAATGCCGAGGCCGTCGCATCGTTGTTTGAACTCCGTGGCGCGATCGCCAGGGCGCACATTTGCAAGTGACGGGAACAACTGGCCGACCTTGGGGAGTGTCGCCAGGATTGCTTCCACCTCCTTTCCAAAACGGATTTGCGGCGGCTGCACGCTCCGCCAGCGAGTCTTCATCCGGAAGAAGCTGATGATCCGGTTGGGCCAGTCGACGTCCTCTGCCTGGAGGTGAGCCAGATCAGACTGGGAAGCCCCCAAGTGCCACGCCAACTGATAGAACGCCTTGCGCTCCGGATTCTTTTCCCGCTCGACAATTCTGCAGTGCTCTTCCCAGGTGATCGCCCGTTTCTCTTGAAAACGGACGATTGGCCATTGCCTTTTGGGAACGATCGGCCACAGCAGCCAGTTCATATCCACGCAGAAGTTATAGAGGCGCCGCAGATAGACGTTGGTGGAGACCGTGCCAATCCGCAGAACCTTCAGCATCAGTTCCGCCTCAGTCTCAACAATCACCTTGCCCCATAGAAGGGAAAGTGCCCTGTCCGTGGCGACTCTCCTCCAGCGTTCCTTATTCGCGCCTCGCTTGGTTTCCGTGAGCACCTCCAAGGCATGCTGCCAGGTCCGCTTGGGCATCTCGGCGTCTGTGCCGGCAAGGTAAGCTTTCGCGAGTTGGAGATTGAGCATCGGCTGACGCTCGGCCTGATTCTTGGCATCGACGACTTGCCGGCCTTCCTCCTTGTTTACCTTGCCGAGGCTGGTGCGTTTTCCCGTTTTGGAGTCCACGCAATAGAAGATCCCGTTGCCGCGTCCGCGGCGGATGAGACGGTAGCGCGTTTTCATTTGATAGGTACGATCGCAACCCTAGACGAGCCGGCTTCCGAGGCGTTAGCGAGTAGCGGACGAGTCCGCCCGTGTTCCCGCAAAGTGCCCCGAGAGTAGGAATTTTGGTGTCCATTTGGTGTCCGTTTTCGGAACCGCCGCGTCGTAACACGCTACTGCACATGCAGTTATGAAAAGAGGCGGGGGTCGGAATCGAACCGACGCATGGGGCTTTTGCAGAGCCCGGCCTTACCACTTGGCTACCCCGCCGCGAGAAAGCGTCACCAATACACGTTGATCGGCGGGGTGACAACGGAAACCTGCCCCGCGCCGACCAGGGTGCCTTCGCTCTGGTCGAGCGCATCCACAATGCCGTCCTTGAAGGATACCTTCAGCGTGCCGACGGGAACCTTGACGTAGATGGTAGAGGGATAGTAGCCCCCGCCTTGAACGATCGTCGTCTGCGGCTTGTTGGGCATTCCCGGGTGGGTCACAATGGTTTGGCCATAACCCGGGGCATAGGTCGTCTGGGGAACGAGAGTGTATTTGATGAACTCCCACACCTGCTGGGTTCCGTGCTTGTCCGCGCGATTGGTGACTTTCTGCGGCTTGCCAAGGCTGCGGCCGACTTCGTCAATGGTCATTCCGATGGCGACTTCGTTTCTTGCGATGAGCTCATCGACGACTTTCCTTCGCTCCTCGCTCATTTTCAGATTTGCCAGAAGCCCTTCAGGGAGCGGTTCGAGTTCGGCGTAGGGAATCCATGCGGCGACACCGCCTTGCCGGGCGTTGCCGCGGATCCGGCATCCGTTTTCGGCAAAGGCTTCCACTTGGACGATCTGCGGAAAGCGCAGCGTGCCGGCGTAGCGCGTCATGCCGATGTCGAAATAGCACGGGGCGGGACGAAGGATTTTCAATCGAAGCGGCTTCTGACCGAAATCCGACAGGTAGATTGCTCCGGTCTCCCGGACGATCGGCCCGGCATCAATTTCCCCCGCGAGCAAAAAGAGAAACACGACAAACCGCGGAAGCAGTTTCATGAAGAGAAACTACATGCTCCAGCCCAAACTTGCCAGCGGCAACGGACGCTCTTGTGTCCGTCGGGTCAGACCGGTAGGCTTCGCCTGATGAGTGGTTTTCATGAGTTTGTGATTCGCGGAGGGCAGACGGTGACCGCCGGTCAGATGGATGCGTTCCGCCGCAAGTTACCCTTCCTGAAGGTGAAGGCGGAATTGACCGACGTGCCAGAGCTTCCGCACTTGAAGTCCCAGACCAATTTTCTCGTGCGTTATGCGGAGGATGTGCTCGACGGAGTCTATCCCTGCTCGGATCTCCAGGCGATCGCCGAGACCGTTTTCGCCCTGGGCTATTTGCTAAAAGAGGTGGATATCATCCCCGATTCGGTTCCGAATGTGGGCCTTGTGGACGATTCGTTGGTCTTGCGGGCCGTTTTGATGGGACATGAGAGCGAGTTCCGTGCTTTCGCGAAGAAGAGCGACCTGGATTTCAATTTCGTGACAACGGAATCGTAGGGAGGGGATGAGGGTTATGGCTGATGGTTGAGAGTTGAGAGTTGATGGATCGCTCCTTGCTGAGCCGTAGCTTGCTCGGTTACGCGCGAATTGAGGAAAATGAGCGTCTTGCAGCGAGGAGGGAAAGGGAGCAAGATACAAGGCATGCCACACCCCGACCATGAAGCACATTACGTTGCCCTGGACCCTCAGCGTCCACCGAGCGCCGAACGCTCGATGGAGGTTCTGGCGCGGGCCCTCGCAATGATGGATGCCCGTCAGGAAGTCATTTTCGAGCAAGTTTTGGCTCTTCGGGCAAATACCACGGGCCATCCCATAGACGAAGTTCGCAAGGAAGCTCAGGAAGACCTGCAAAATCGCACGAATGATTCGCTCGCTTGGTGGCGGAATTACCTCGGTTCCCATCAGGACGAAACGCCAGGAGCTTGAAGTTCTTTTTGTCCGACGATGAGTTCCGATTCATCATCCAGGTCCTCCTTGGGAGGGGCGGATGGCCAGTGCAACCCTGATTTCGAAGGAAAACATACGAGGAATCTACGGCTCAGCGGGAGCTTCGCCCTCCCTCGACGGTGAAGACAACGCCGCCACACCGCGCGCGGCTGCGAAACGATCGCAGCAACCAAGGCGATGAAGAGCCACATTTCGCCAGAGGCTCAGATGCGGGGGCTTCACCGATCTTCTCTACGGCTCTCTGTGGAAGCGCCAAGGATTCGCAAAAAATCAGTTGCGAAGGCTCTCGCCTCCGGGGTCAGGCCACACGCAACCAGCTTAAAACGTCCACGACGCGATCAGGGAATCCACGCTGCCCTGTAAACGTAGGTGAGGGCGACGAACGGCTCGAAGGTCCAGAAATTCTTGCCCAGCGGGGCGAGACTCCCGCCGAGCCGTAGCTGGCTTCGTGGGCGAAGACGTAAGAAGTTGATATAAATGATACCCGACGCTCGCGCTGACCAGTGTGCTGAAGAAATCGACCTGGGCGAACTGCGTGTTGTAATGCGCGCTGCCGTTCCGGCGCTCTCCTCACTTCATCCCGATGCCCGTTCCCGCGAAGACGCTGTCATCTCTTTCCTTCACAATTCCTGCCGGATCGCCGACTCTCCAAGGGTAACCCTATAGCGACTCTAATGAAAAGGCAGAGGATACTCGTCTGTGACGCGGAACCGCCGAACGAATGCGTGGATTCGTTGATGGCGGCGATAGAAGATGGGAAGGACCGCCTTTGCTCAAAGAACGGCGCGGACATGGAGATGTGCTTCAGGAGAGGAGTGGGAGACGCAAGGGCGGTGATCACCGCGTTCCAGCCGGATGTCATTTTGCTGATGCTTGGCGGAAGCGCCTTCGCGCGAACGGGAGCGATAGTCGATTTCGCTGAGAGCCTATCGGCGAGGCCTCCGGTGATCGGGCTGATCGCCGAAGGCGGGCAGGAGGAGGCCCGGGCGGTCTTGCGCGCCGGCGCGGACGATTTCATTCTGCCGCCGCTGCGAACCAGTGAAATCCTCACCCGCGTGCGCTGTGTGCTGGACCGGAAAACGCGCCGGCGGTCCGCGACGGCGGATGTAGAGTTCTCGAACGCGTCGGGAATCATCGGGAAAAGTCCGGCCTTCCGGCGCGAAATCGAGCGGCTGCCACGGATCGCGGGGTGCGACGCGAGCGTCCTGATCAGCGGCGAGACCGGCACCGGCAAGGAGCTGTTCGCGCGGGCCATCCACGACCTGAGTTCGCGGGCGAGCCGGCCGTTCGTGCCGCTGAACTGCGGGGCGATTCCGGCGGAGCTCGCGGAAAGCGAGCTCTTCGGCCACGAGCGAGGGGCCTTCACCGGCGCGCACGCGCGCTCGCGCGGAATGATTCGCGAGGCCGACGGGGGCACCCTCTTTTTGGATGAAGTGACGTCGCTCCCGGCGTCTCTGCAGGTGAAGCTGCTCCGTTTTCTCCAGGAGAAGGAGGTGCGGCCGCTGGGAAACGGTTCGTTGCACCACGTCAACGTGCGGGTCATCGCGGCCGCCGACCGCGGAATCGACGGCGAAGTGCGCGATGGGCGCTTCCGCCGGGATCTCTATTATCGCCTCAACACGATCCCGATTTGTCTGCCGCCCCTGCGCGAACGACCGGAAGACATCCCGCTGCTTGCGCGCTATTTTTTGCGCCGGTTCAGCGGGGAAGCCACGTTCAGCGAGGACGCGTTCGAGAAGCTGCAGCGTTACGACTGGCCGGGCAACGTGCGCGAGCTCGAGCACGTCGTGGAACGGTCGATCGTTCTGTCATCGAGCAGCAAAATGCGCGGGCCGGACGTCGCGCTTCCGCAGACGGCCGAGGAGACGCCGCCCAGGGAATTTCGCGCCGCCAAGTTACGGATCGTTTCCCATTTCGAACGCTCCTATGTCGAAGACTTGCTCGTCGTTTATCACGGCAATATCTCGCGCGCCGCGCGGGCGGCCGGAAAGAATCGGCGAGCATTCTGGGAGTTGATTCGCAAGCATGGAATCACCGTCGAAAAGTACCGGGAAGAGGCCGGCGAAAAGTGATGCCGGCACGATTTACCCCTAGGACATTCACGCGCGCGAAGTGCGACATTTTTGTCCTACCGGACTTTCTTTGAGTGTAAAGCCCAAGGAAGTGCTCGCTTCTCTTAAAGGCGGCCGGTCGTCTGATTTCGCAACTCGGACAAAAACGTCACGATTGGGATCTTCATCGCAGTCGACGTTCGAGCGGCGTCGCGAGAAAAATCTTGTCCGGTACCGTCGGTGACGCTGGGAGGTATGCTGAAGAAGGGGAACGAGTTGCAACCGATGCTCGGCAGCCCGGGAGGGAACTCCGTCGGCGAGTTGTGAATTGATGGCATGTCCGTTGCTAAGCGGGGAAGAGAGTGACCCGGAAAAGCGAGGACGTTTTGTCGACGGATGGTCTCCGTCGCGAGGATCCATGGCGGCAATTGCGCTGGTATGCCTTGCACTGGTATGCTGTCCAGTCGAAGCCCAGCCGGGAGTCGTTTGCGGCGACGAATGTCGGCCGTCTCGGAATCCCCGTGCTCCTGCCCAAAATCCGAAGACGGTCGCGTCGTGCCGGTGGGTGGGGGATTGGCATCAAGCCCCTGTTTACGGGCTATTTTTTTGCGCGCTTTGCACCCGCGGCGCGGCTGAGCCAGGTTCGTTACGCGCGGGGCGTTTTGCGGATTGTCAGTTCGGGGCGCATGGCCCTGCCGGTGGAAGACGCTGTCATCGAAGCGATCGAAGCGCGCACGGACACGGAGGGATTGGTGGAAATCGGCCCGCCGCCGCTGCGGGCGGGAAACCGGGTGCGCATTGAGGCTGGTCCCCTGGAAGGCCTCTTCGGAGTCCTTGAACGCGAGTCGGACGACCGGACTCGCGTGACCATTTTGCTGGAAACTCTGCACACCGCCCGCGTGGTGATCGACAGCGATTGTCTCGCGAAAGCGGACTGACCCGGCGACGACATTTTTTTGCGGCAAGTCCGGAAACGGCCGGACGTGCGGAGCCTGCCGAGATTTTCAAGTTCGACCCGTTGGAAGGCCTGACTGCGCGGGTCGGCGCTGAGTAACACGAACCACCAGACAGGCACCCAATCCTATGCCAATCCAGCCAACCTATCCCGGCGTCTACGTTCAGGAACTGTCCTCGGGCGTTCGGACAATCACCGGCGTGTCCACTTCGATCGCCGCGTTCGTCGGGATGACCAATCGCGGACGCGTGAACATTCCGACCCGCGTCCTGAGCTTCACCGAGTTTGAGCGGAATTTCGGAAACGAAACGGCCGTCAGCGAAATGACCGATCAAGTGCGGCAGTTCTTCTTCAACGGCGGGCAGCAGGCGTTCATCCTGCGCATCGCGGACGGGGCGCTCGCGGCGCGGGCCACGATCGAGAGCGAGTCCGGGGCTCCCGTGCTGACGCTGATCGCGAAGGAGGAGGGCGTCGTCGGGCAGAATATTCGCGCGGAGGTCACCTACGCGACGAACTCGCCGGAAAGCACGTTCAATGTGCGGCTTTTCCGTCAGTTTGCCGACGCCAGCGGAACGCTCGTGGAGGTCGATCAGGAGCAGCACACGGGTCTGACGATGAACCCCGCCAGCGGCCGTTACGCCGTCAATGTGCTGACGCAGCAATCCCTGCTCGTGAAAGCGGAACCGGTGGCGGGCGTGCCGGCTCCCTTCAGCGGTTATGCCGTGGCCGGCCGGATTTTCGGGAATGCAGTGGATGCCCCGCTGGACGACCTGCGCGCGAGCATCAATGCGGCGATCGCGGCGACTCCCACCGGGGCGGCCAATGGCGGGCAATTCCGGGTGAGCGTGGATGGAGGTCCGTTTATCGACGTCAGCCTTTTCACCATCCCGGCGGCGACGAATCCGGCGACAGCGCTGGAACAGGCGATCGACAACCGGCTGAGCTCGCTGGGGCTCGGCCTCGACGTCACGGTGGAAACACCGGTCGGCCCGGCGAACGGTGGCAGCCCAACGGCGTATCTCCGCGTCCGCACCAATTCCGCGAGTGGCGCGGTGGTCTTCAGCCCCGGCGCGCGGGACGACATCGCCTCCGTGCTGGAGCTGACGACCGAACGCGGGGCCATCGCGGTCGATGGCTTCGCCGCGCTTCGGCCCGCCGCCAGCGGCCTCGTCTTTCGACCGGGCGCTCTCGATTCGTCCTCGGGCGGGTGGTTTGGCGCCTTAACCGGCCTGGCGGCCCGGGTGCCCGGCGATATCACCACGTTTTCGCTGACCGATGCGGCCGGAACCCACGTGCCGGCAGCGCCGTTTGCCCTGACTGCGGCGACCGTCGCCGGCGGGGTGTTGATCGACGGCCCGACGGTTTCCCTGAACAATCTCACCGCCCGTCTTCGGCAAATCAGGGATGCTGTCAACAACGCCTCCAGTGCCGCCACGGATTTCCACTGGCAGGCGTCGTTGCAGGGCGTCAGACTGGTGCTCGCTCCCACGGCCGGCGATGCCAACTCGCGGGCCACCGCGTTCTCCACCGGCGCGGTCTTCGACCTCGGCGGAGCCAACGCCGGCCTCGACGTCGGCGCCAACCGCAACAATACGCGCTACTACAGCCTTGATAACAACGCCCTCGGAGAATACCAGACCACCGCCGGGAACAACGGCAGCAACGGCAACACGCCGACGCCGGCCAATTACGATGCGGCCTACCTGCTCCTGGACAGCCAGGTGGATCTCTTCAACCTGGTGATCCTGCCCCGCGCGGCCGGGCAAAATGACAACGCGATGCAAAATCTCTGGGGTGCCGCGAGCGGGTTCTGCCAGCGGCGGCGGGCCTTCCTGCTCGTCGACCCGCCGAGAGATCCGGGCAGCGGCTGGAACTCCATCGCGGACGTGAGCAGCACGGTCGCGAATTTCCGCATCGGCGTGGCCACGGACTACGCCGCGGTTTACTGGCCGCAGGTCCAGATTCCGAATGGCGCCAGCACGCGCGCGATTGCTCCCAGCGGATCGATCGCCGGCCTGATGGCCCGGACCGATTCCAATCGCGGCGTCTGGAAAGCGCCTGCCGGGACGGAAGCGACGATTCGAAATGTGCGCGGCGTCGAGCACGCCCTGTCGGACGACGAGAACGGCGTCATCAACCCGCTCGCGGTAAACGCGATTCGTGTCTTCCCGAACGGGGTCGTCTCGTGGGGCGCGCGGACCATGGTCGGCTTCGACAATTCGGGAAACGACGACTACAAATACGTGCCGGTTCGGCGGCTCGCGCTTTTCATCGAGGAAAGCCTTTACCGCGGACTGAAGTTCGCCGTTTTCGAGCCAAACGACGAGCCGCTCTGGGCGCAGATTCGACTGGCCGCAGGGGCGTTCATGAACGGCCTCTTCCGGCGCGGAGCCTTTCAGGGGCAGAAGTCGAGCGACGCCTACTTCGTGAAGGTGGACAGCGAGACCACGACTCAGAACGACATCAACCTGGGCATCGTCAACGTCGTCGTCGGCTTCGCGCCGCTGAAGCCCGCCGAGTTCGTCATCATTACCCTCCAGCAACTGGCCGGACAGGTGCAGGTCTGACCGCCGTTCCGCCGGAATTCAACTCCAACCAGCAAAACACGCCATGCCTCAATTTACCGTAAACACCAGCCGGATCGACCCGTACAAGAACTTCAAATTCCGTGTGAAGTGGGACGGTCAGACCGTCGCCGGCGTCAGCAAAGTCGGCGCTCTCAAGCGCACGACGGAAGTCGTCAGCCATCGCGAGGGCGGCGACCTCAGCACGCCGCGTCATTCTCCCGCGAGCTCGAAATTCGAGCCGATCACGCTCGAGCGCGGCATCAGCTTCGCGCCGGAGTTCCAGGAGTGGGCCAAACTCGTCTACAACCACGAGGGCGACGGTGCCGTCTCGCTGAAGAATTTCCGCAAGGACATCACGATCGAGCTCCTCAATCTTCAGGGAACGGTCGTGCGCGCCTATCACGTCTTTCGATGCTGGGTCTCCGAATACACCGCCCAGCCCGAACTGGACGCGAACGCGAACGCCATCGCCTTCGAGTCTATCATGCTTCAGAACGAAGGCTTCGAGCGCGACCTGGCGGTCGTCGAGGTTCCGGAAACCTGAGCCGCCTTGTGCTGGAGATCTCCTTGAATCCCGGGGTGCCGGGTGCGCGCCGACTCCGGTTGCGCACGCTGGAGGGCCGCGACGAGCTGAATCTCGATCCGCACGGGCGGACGAGCTTCTGCGATTTTGTGGACGCGCTCGCGGTGAAAGCCGCGGAGGGTTACCTCCTGCCAGGCCGGGCCCGTGAGCTGCCGGTGAGCGACCTCGAGACGATCGCCGCGGTGCTCCATGGCGCGTGCTATGGCGAGCGGGTCGAGAGCCTATTGAAGTGTGACCGCTGCGGGCGCGGGTTCGATGTTTCGTTCGACTTGGGCGCGGTCCTCCGAGGGCTTGGCGGGCAGCGCGACACCTCGATCTTTGGTCCGGACGAGAACGGGGTCTTCACTCTGCGCGACGGCCGGCAATTTCGCCTGCCAACCGGAGCCGACGAACTCGCCGTAGCCGATCTCGGCCTCGCCGACGCGACCCGGGAACTGCGCTCGCGTTGCGTCATCCACGGTGACTTTGAAGCTGATCCCGACGTGCTCGACGCAGCCATGGAAGCCTGCGGCCCGCTCGTGTCGCAGGATCTGTCCGCGAGCTGCCCGCACTGTCGGGCGAATCACACGACGCGTTTTCAGGTGCGCCCGTTCCTCCTCCACGCGCTGGCCTCCGAGCGCCGCTTCCTGAACTACGAAATCCACTGGCTCGCCCGAAGTTATGGCTGGAGCCGGACGGAGATCCTCGGGATGACGCGCGACGACCGGCGATTGCATGCGAAGCTGGTCCTGCCCGCGGACTGACCCCCGCCCATTTCGATGCCTGCCTATCTGTCTCAGATTGCAACCGCGGCGACGGCTGCCGCCACGCTCCGTCCGAGTCTGTCGCCGGTAATTCGTAGTCGTTCGCCGATTGCGGAGCGCGACCAGCGCCTCCGACTGACCGACGCGGATTGGGGTTTCGATGAGTCGTTCCCCGCCGGTGAGGCGGCATTCGGGGAAATGACGGCACCCGGCGCCGTGGCGTCTCCGGGGCGCGAAACGCCAGCGCCTCGCGGACAGCCGCCGCCATTGCCGCACCAGGCGCCGGAGAATCGTGTTGGCGCTTCTCCGTCGCCGATCGAAATCTCCAGGGATGCACCGGAGCCGGCCGCATCGGAAGTTCCTGCATCGGCTCGGGAACGGCTGAAAAGCGGGTACGCAAACATCGACCCGCGCCGGCCGGAAGCGGCTCGTCATGAGCCGGCACCTCACGCCGCCAGCCCGCGCACGGATTCCGGGAACAAGCCTCCCGGATTCACGGTGACCGAGGCCAACGTCGACCGCCGGCCGGAAGTTGTCGCCGCTGGCGAAACGGACCCCACGGAGCCTGCCGTTTTTCAGAGCAAGCCTCGTCGCCTTGACGAACCGGCAACTGCAATCGACGTTCGTTCCCCGGCTCGGCACTCCGTTCCCGCGCGTTCCTCGGAGTCACTTGGGAAAGCGCCCGCCGGCCACGGCGAAATGGCACCCGTCAAAACCTCGTTGGATCCGGCGCCGTCCGGTGTGGTCATCGGCCGGATCGAAGTCGAGGTCGTTCCACTAACCAAGGAAAAGGCCGTCGCCAAAACTGCGCCGCGCCAGCCTGTGCGGTCCGGTCCGATTTCGCAGATTGGTCCCTTGGGCGGAGTGGCCAAACATCTCGCTTTCGCAGTCCGCCACAGCTGATTCACGATGGCATTCGGAAATCTCGCCGACGTGACGAGCACGCTCGTCACCCTGCTCGAGGCCAACATCAATGGTCACCTCCAGGAGGCGCTCGGACCGGACGTGACCGCCCTCCCGGTGCGGCCCGATCGTATCGAGCCGGGAGTGCAGAACCGGCTGAGCCTGCACCTCTATCACGTCACCGAAGACCCCTATTACAAGAACGCGGCCGGCGAAGGGAACGATGTTCCAAACATCGCGAAGGCGCCGATGAGCCTTTGCCTCTTTTACATTCTCACGGCGCATCACAACGACGGTCAGACCGCGGTGGACGCCTTGCGGCAGCAGGAAATGATGGGCATGGCGCTGAAAACGTTGCACGACAACCCGGTGATTACGGATCGCACCACGATCCCTCAGAGCAATGGCCCGGGCATCCAGATTCTCCCGGCGAATCTTCGCAATCGGGGCAACTCGATTCAGGTCATTCTGCGGCCCGTTTCGCCGGAGGACGCGGTCGGCTTTTGGGCGACGGAGGACCAGCAGCTCACGACGCTTTCCGCATACTACGAAGTGCGAGTCATCTTCCTGGAGCCCGAACGGCCCCGCACGGTTCCAGGAATCGTGCTCAGCCTCGGCGCGTATCTCCAGCAGCTAGGCTCGCCGGATTTGCGCACCAGCGCAAGCACGACGCGCTTCACGCTGCCGGCCATCGCCGGTGGCGGTCAGCCGCCACCGCTGGAGACGGCGCCGGCCCGCGCGGTGCTCGATGATCGGCCCAACCCTCCCGCGGAGAATCGACGGTTTCGCCTGCTCGGCACCAACCTCGCAATCGGCCGTTCGCAAACGCTGATTCTGCGCAACAGCCGCTGGCAGGTGCAACCCTCGCCGGTCCAGGAGGCGCCAGTCGATCTTTCGATCAACCCGAACTGGTTGGTGCGCTTTTCGACGGATGTCGTCGAAGTCGAGTTTCGTTCGACGCTCGACGTGCGCACGCCGGCCGGCATCCAGACGCTCGACATGCTCCCCGGCATTTACTCCGCGCGGGTGCAGGCCGTCACCGAGCAGACCGTCCTGCTCGGCCAGGTGAAGCAGATCGTTTCCGCCAGTAATGAGACCGGCCTGGCGATCGTGCCGCGCATCGAGTCGTTCGCGCTCGCCGCCGGAAACATCCAAATCAATCTGGGACCGGAGTTTGACCTGACAACTCTCACGCTGAACTCGGACCGCCTCAGTGTCAGCCTCGCTGGCGTCGCCTATTCGCGGACCACGGTGGACCCGATCCCCCATGTCGGTGAATTCCGCGTTTCCGGTCCCAATCTGATTACCCTTCGCCCCCATGCCGGCTTGGACGTGGCGCCAGCTACGCCCGCTGCACATTCCTTCCGATTGATCGTCAATGGCGCCGAGTCGCCGCCCTTCTGGGTCGAATTGCCCTGATTCCGATGCCGACCGAATTCATGGAGCCGCCATCCGCCAACGAGCCAGCGTTCGAGGCGCCCGAGGATCCCGCATCCGTTGTTGATCCGCTCGCGGGAATGTTGCAACGCATCTGGCTCCGGGCGAGGCGACGCAAAGCCTGGCTGGATTCGCTGAACCAGCCGGCGGGCGAGCTTTCGCGGGAGGAGTTTTTCAATGATCCGGACGCCACGAATGCCGAGCGTACCTGGCAGCAAAGCGGCCCGGGCCGCGTCTGGAGCGATGCCATATCCGCGGCCGACCAGTGGCTCACGTCGGAAGCCGCCGCCCCGCTGCGACGACTCGCGAGGGTCTTTCGCCTCTCGGACAGCGAAGTCGATCTGCTCCAGGCATCGGTCGCCCTGCGTCTCGATTCCGCGCTCGGGCCGGTTTTCGGGTATTTGCAAGGCAGCAGCCAGCGGACGTTCCTCACCGCTCCGCTGGCGTCGCGGCTCTTCGGCGAAAACGAAAATCCGCTGCCGTGGCGTCCGGGCTGGTCGCTCGACACCTGGCGCTTCGTGCGAGCGGGCGAATCGTCCACCGGAGAAGCCGAGCCGCTCGTCAGCGACCCGATCCTGCCGCTATGGCTTTCCGGCGAGGCAATCCCCGATGCCGCACTCGGAGGAATTCTCCGAAACGCGATTCCCCGCCCGCCGTTGGGCAACTGGCCGGACGAGTCGCTGGCCGCATTCATCGGGCAGACGCTTTCCCGCCGTGTCCCGATGCGCGTCGTGATCACCGGTCCGAAGCAAAGCGGGCGCGCCACCCTGGCCGCGTGCGCTCTCCAACGGCTCGGCTGGGTCGGAGCGCAGGCCGACACCGATCTCATCGAGGATCACGACTGGCCGGAAATCTTCCTGCGCATCCAGAGATTCGCGCGCTGGGCCGGGCTGGCGCTCATCTGGCGGGGAACGCGTCTCGACCGTCCATGGCCGCCGGCGGTCGAGCCGTCGCCGGTTCAAATCATCGTCCGCGAACGCGACCAGAAGATCGCGAACCGCGACGGCACGGTGGATCACTTCATCGAACAGCCGCGCCTTTCGCTCGCGGACCGGAAGCGCTTATGGCAGGAAAACTGTCCCGGGTTTGCCGGCTGGGATGTGGCGGAGCAGCGGCGGCTGGCCGGCAGTTACCGTCTGCACGCCGGCCACATCGTCGCGATCGGCACGCGCGGGGCGGCCACGGCGGGCGAGGCCGCAGAGCTGGCTCGTGAAGCCACCCGCAGCGATCTCGGCGAGCTGGGCCAGCTCCTGCGGTGCAGTTTTCGCTGGGACGATATCGTGCTCAAGCCACAGGCCCTCGCGGCACTCCGCGATCTTGCCTACGAGGCGCAGGAGCGCGCGGAGTTCTGGGAGAACCCGGAGGCCCGGCGTCTCTTCCCACGCGGCACCGGCCTCAGCGCGCTCTTTACCGGAGATCCCGGCGGCGGCAAGACCATGGCGGCGCAAATCATCGCTGCCGCTCTGGAGCTCGACCTCTACCGCATCGACCTCGCGCGAGTCGTCAGCAAATACATCGGCGAGACCGCCAAACACCTGCGAGAAGTCTTCACGCGGGCTGCCGAGATGTCGGCGATTCTGCTCTTCGACGAAGCGGACGCACTGTTCACGAAGCGCACCGACGTCCGCGACTCCCACGACCGCTACGCGAATGCGGACACGAGCTACCTGCTTCAACTCATCGAGGAGTATCGCGGCCTGGCCATTCTCACGACGAACAAGCGCGGCAATGTGGACCCCGCGTTCTTTCGCCGCCTGCGTTACGTCTTCGACTTTCCCAAGCCCGGCCCCGAGGAGCGGCGGCAAATCTGGCGACGCATCATGACCGGACTGCTGGGAGACGAAACGGCCGGGCGGCTCGAACCGGCTTCAGCCCTGCTCGCGCGGCAGGTGGAAGCCTCAGCGGCGCAGATCAAAAACGCGCTGCTCGCCAGCATTTTCATCGCGCGGCGGAATGGCTGCGAGGTGCAACCGAGCCACCTCGTGCTGGGGTTGGACCGCGAGCTGGCCAAGGAAGGGCGCTCCTCCGGCCAGCATGTGCGCAACGAGCTTTACTGAAATTATGGAAAACTCTCCGCGATCCCCCGGTCTCAGAATCGGCCAGATGAGCCTCCGGGTTCCCGGCGGCGACGCCGGGGCCGGCCATCGCATTGCCCAACAAACCGGCGAGTTGCTGGCGGCCGGCTCCGCGGGTCTCGCGGGCCGGCACCTCGGAGCGATGCGCCTGCGCGTGCCGGCGGCTCCCGGAGCCAGTGAGGCGGACATCGCCCGCGCGGTGAGTCGCGCCATCCTCGATCGCCTGAAATCCCCATCCGATGCCTGACACCGGCCTCGCCAACAGCCCGAACCTCGTGAAGGGCGCGATCGTGCAGCTCATCGAGGACATCATCGGCGTTTTGCCGAATGTCATCCCGTTCCAATACAATCCCACGAAACTTTCCCACACGATCACCCCGTGGAATCCCTTCGAGGTGGACCAGACGCAGCGCGGCGCGCAGGCCCCGAACGTCCAGCCGTTCGAGCCGAAGCACAGCATCACTCTCGAGCTCGAGCTGGACGCCGCGGACGATCTGGAGGACGGCGATCCCGTCGCCTCGGTGTTCGGTGTCGCCGATCGCATGGCCGCGTTGAAGAAGCTCATCCTGCCGACGAAGGGCCTGCTCGGTGACCTGGTCGGGAGCGTGCAGGCCCTGGTTGGTGGCGCCAGCGCGCAGGCCAGCCGGCCGACGGTTCCGGTGGCATTTTTCGTCTGGGGACCGAGTCGCATTCTGCCCGTGCGCGTTAGCAGTTTTTCCGTCGAAGAGATGCTCTTCTCGCCCACGCTCCATCCCCTGCAGGCCACCGTCTCACTCGGCCTCGAAGTGCTTACGCCGGACGTTTTCAAATGCCAAAGCGGCATCAGCAGTGATCTGGCGGTCGCGGCTTACAATTTAACCAAACTCCAGGAAGATGCGCTGGCCGTCGCCCACATTGCCAGGGCCGTCGATGCCGTAAAGGGCATTCTCCCCTTCTGACTCATGGCCGAATTCA
The DNA here is from genome assembly GCA_963763735.1 of uncultured Verrucomicrobiae bacterium. Lineage (GTDB taxonomy): Bacteria > Verrucomicrobiota > Verrucomicrobiia > Chthoniobacterales > Terrimicrobiaceae > DASTFP01. The sequence continues at coordinate 16,825 of CAVXQK010000012.1, forward strand.
ACAAAAAAAGCCGCTATGTCCGCTTCGCCTCCCTGTTCGAGGCGACCGACAGGCGCGGGCGCACCGTGCAATGTTTCACACCGGCGGTCCCGCCAGCGCCCGCGCTGCTGGGCGAGCATCTGCTGCGGCAGGGGCAGCGGCTCGACCACCTGGCGTCCCACTACCTCGGCAACCCCGAAGGCTTCTGGCAGATCGCGGAGATCAACGACGCGGTTCTCCCCGATGCCGCGCTGGGCGGAGCCAGCCTGAAGATACCGCGCAAAAGCTGAAATCCCATGGGCCTTGGCGCCATCATCGCATCCGGAGAGGAGAACGAACTGCTCTCGAACGAACTATTCGACTGCATCACCGAGGTGCGGGTCGAGCAGACGCTCGATCAGCCGATTCGCTTCGCGATCCGTTTTCAGGAAGACCTTCAGGATGGCGAGCCGCGAGTCCGCCAGACGCCGGAGTTGCAAGCGGAACAGATCATCGCTATCGCCGTGGAGACAAGGGACGAAATCAAGTGCCTGGTGCGGGGACCGATCACCGAGACGAAAGGCTCGACCACGCTGGGCGGCCCGGGCTCGTGGTACGAAGTGCGCGGCCAGGATCGCCGCATCGAGATGAGCCGTGTCTGCGCCCGCCGCGCCTGGATCGGCCGCGCTTCGGAAGTCGCCGAGTCGATCCTCTCTTCGCACGCGTTTACGCCCGAGACCCAGGAGACGACGCGAGTGTACGAGGAAAGTACGGGCACACTCAACCAGCGCGGCAGCGACCTCGACTTTATCCGGCAGCTCGCGCGGACCAACAATCTCAGTTTCTGGGTCTCCTACCAGAGCCAGTCCGGCGGCCTGAACCCGCTGGGTCCCAGCTCTCTGACCATCGAGGAAATCGCCAATTTCACGTCGTCGCCTCCACGGCCCGAAGGTGGACTCGACGTGCCTCTCCCGCCGATTCCTCTCGTCGCGTCGACCGACGTCGCCTTTCGAGTCAATGTCGAACCGGGTCGCTGCCAGACGGTTTCGAGCTTCGACCTCAACGTCGACACGGAACGCGCGTCCCAATTCAGCGGGAGCGCGGTTGACGATCGGTCCGTGCGGACCGAGACCGCTTCGGCGGAGGACACGCAGCCGCCGATTTTTCAGGGTGGAGATCCGCTGCCCAGCCTCGCACCCTCCGAACGGATCGCGTGCCTCACGGTGGCCGGGAACCAGGAGGAATTGCAGACCCGTTCCCAGGCGGCTCTGACGGACGCAGGCTGGTTCGTGACGGCCACGGCCCATACCACCGCGCACATGCTGGAGGGGGTCGTCCAGCCGCACGACGTCGTGCCGGTCGAAGGTCTCGGCACGCGGGATAGCGGTGACTACCAGGTGAGCGCCGTGACCCACATCATCAATTCGGCGGATCACCATATGGAGGTGCGGCTCCGCCGGAACTCATTGGGAAAGTAGATGCTCATGGATGACGCAATGCTCAGTGGGGTGCTGGAGAGCACCGCCAGTCACTTCTACGGAAAGTATCGCGGACTGGTGGTGGACAACGAAGATCCCACGCAACGCGCCCGGCTCCAGGTAACCGTCAACGCGGTAATGGGGGAGGAGCCCGTGTGGGCGATGCCGTGCCTGCCCTATGCCGGACCGGGGATGGGCACCTATCTCATCCCGGAAGTCGGCGCCGGCGTGTGGGTCGAATTCGAGGCCGGCGATCCTTCGTATCCGGTCTGGACGGGATGCTTCTGGGGCGACGGTCAGGCGCCCGAAAGCGAGCGCGGCCAGACCGCCTCGCCCACGCTGAAAGTCATCCGCTCGAAGGAGGGGCTGATGGTGACGATGGACGACACGAGCCAGGTCATCTCGGTCAGCGACCAGGATGGCTCCAACCTGCTCACGATCGAAGTGCAACGCGGACAGATCACGATCAAGGGCGCCACCAAAGCCGTCGTCGAAGCGCCCCAGATCGAGCTCGTCGAGAACGCCACTCACCCGGTCGTGTTCGGCGACGAGCTCCTGAACTACCTCACGCAGATCGTACAGATCTATCAGACCCATCTGCATCCCGGGGAGCTCGCAGCCGGATTCATCCCGGTCACGCCGGCGCCGCCGGTTCCGCCGATGCCGCCGCCGACCCCGGCGCTGCTTTCCACCCGGGTCAAGGCTGGCTGAAATCGCATGCTTCATCCCGGAAAATTCAACGACACTTCAGCCTCGACGATGGCGGGAGCGATCGAAGCGGCGTTCAAGAACCAATGGCAGCTTTTCAATCCCGACCTCCCGCTCCCGGATGAGGAGCAGCTCGTGCCGATGCGGCTTTTCTTCGTCGCGGTCGCGCAGGGTATCGTGCAACACCTCCGTGATAATCCGGATGCTTTCAAGCTTGCGGTAACGAACACCACCCACAGCCATTCCGGCGGGGCGCACGTTCATGGCGACGGCTCGCATTCCCATTCCGACGGCAGCCACTCGCACCCCGCCTCGATCGCCGAGATTTCCACCCAGCAAACCACCGCCTGAGCATGGCCTCCGCCGTTCAACGCATTCGTTTTCCTTTTGGCATCAATGGCAGTGTCGGCCGATTGCGACAGGAGCCCGACTACGACGCCTACATTGTGCAGCTGATCAAACAGGTGATTTTCACCGGCGCGGGGGAGCGTATCAATCGCCCGCAGTTTGGCGCGGGCGTGCGGCGCCTGCTCTTCGCACCGAACTCGATCGGGACGGCCTCGCTTGCACAGACCGTGGTCTTTCAAGCCCTCAACACCTGGCTAGGAACTCTCATCCGCGTGGATCGCGTCGAAGTCGCGGCTGAGGCGGAGAAGCTCCTGATCGATGTGAGCTACACCATTCTCCAAAAGGGCGAGCAACGCTTTCTCAACCTCGAAGCCACCCTCTGATTCATGCCCGGCACTGACAGGCTTACGGCTCTCTGCGAGCAGAATGCGCTCACGGGGATCGACTTCATCCAGATCGTCGACCCGGAGACGCAGACGCTGTTGAGAGTCTTCTTCCTCATCGATCCCGATCGTCTCGTTCTGCCGTGGATCGTCATTCCGCCGCTGCCCGCGCCGCAGGAGGCGCCGTTCAATACGGCCGCCATTCGCATCGTGAGTGTCGGCGGGGGTGACTCTGTCGCCGAGGTCGACGCGACCGCCGCGCGGTTCGTCCGGGGTCTGTTTGCCGGTCAGGAGCGGGTGGTGCTCGAGATCGAGACGGCGCAGCCCGGCGACTTCTCGATCTACACGCTGCACATCGACTCGGACCAGCTCGATCCGTTCTTCAACGACATCGAGTTCAGCTTCAAGCAGGGGTGCCCGAGCCGGTTCGATTGCCGGCAAAAGGATCCGCCCTGTCCCGACGAGGCGCTGGTCGATTTTCCTGTCGACTACCTCGCGCGCGATTTCACGAGTATCCGCCTGGCGTTGCTGGATTTCGCGGCGCAGCGATATCCCGGCTGGCGAGAGCGTCTGGAAGCGGACGCGGGCGTGATGCTGTCGGAGGTGATGGCGGCCCTCGGCGACGAGTTTGCCTACGTTCAGGATCGTCACGCGCGCGAATCCCACTTTGAAAGCGCGACGCAGCGTCGCTCGCTTCGCTGGCACACTTCGCTCGTCGATTACCCGATCCACGACGGACTGTCCGCGACGACGCTCCTGTCGATCGAGGCGATCGATGGTGGCCATTTTATCAGTGCCGGTATGCGCGTCTGGGGCAGCGCGGACGACGGGAGCGCGATCCCGTTTGAAATTGGAGAAGGTCTGCGGGATGTCCGTCGATTCTGGGCAAACGAGGCCTGGAACGCGATCCCGGCCTATCTGCCCGATGGCTCGCAGCCGTGCCTTCCCATTGGCAGCACCGGGATGTTCCTGCTCGGCCACTTTCCCGAGGTGGCGCAGCAACCCCTCCCGGCAGACGTGCAGGCGAACGATGATGACGGTGACTGGGTGGGACGGCTCCTCGTGCTGCGGTCGCTGCCGGATGATCCGTCCCTTCCGGAGCGGAATCACCTGGTCCGCGTCACCGAGGTGCAGCCGCTCGACGACGAGTTGCTGCTCACGAGCGGGGCGCCGACTCCCTATACGCGAATCGCTTGGGATGCCTCGGAAGCGTTGCCCTTCGAGCTGCATCTGCCGAGCACGGTCGCGCTCGCCAACATCGCTCCGGCCACGGCGGGGGAGACATTCACCGAATTTTTTGCCATCGGGCGCAACGGCGCTTCGTCCGGGGATGCAACGCCCGCCGTCGAGCGCGAAGGCATTTGCAACGAGCTGACCGAGGAGCGCGCCGTTACGTTCCTCCACTCCCTGGCCGCCACGGAGACACTCGGGCTCGGCTGGCGGGGCGAATTGCGCACGGCGGCGCCCGAAATCGAATTGCTCGAAGCCGACCCGGTCACCCGGCTTCCCATCTCGCCGGCTCGCGAATGGATTTTCTTTCCGAGTCTGCTCGATGCCGCCAGTCAGGAGCTTCGCATTCACGCTGGAAAATGGAACGTGGAAAACCATATTCGAAGTCGAGCGATTTGGCCGGTTTGTACGGCACGAGGACTACGCGAGCCAGTCCGGATTTACCGTGCGCTTTGGCGACGGGGAGTTCGGGATGCCGCCGCCCGAGCAGACGGTTTTCCGGGTCCGCTACCGCACCGGGTCCGGAACCGTCGGCAACCTCCCCAAGGACACCGTCACGCTGATCGTCGATCCGAATCCCGCGATTCCACCGGCGCCCACGCTCGCCGGCATCGCCGACGGGGTGACGAACCCGTTTGCGATCACCACGGGCATCGATCCCGAGAGCGCGGAATCCGTGAGGCAGCTCGCGCCCGAAGCCTTCCGGGCCGAGACGCTTCGCGCCGTGCGCGATGAGGACTACCGCGCCCATGCCGAGCGCATTCCCGGTGTCCAGCAGGCGGGCGCGAAGGCGCGCTGGACGGGAAGTTGGTTGTCCGAGTTTGTCACCGTCGATCCCGCGGGGGCGTTTTCGCTGAGCGGGGAATTGCGGGCGGAAGTGCAGCGGGTGCTGGACTGCGTCCGGCAGGTCGGCCGCGAGGTGTTCGTGCGCGATCCGCGTTATCTCAGCCTCGACCTCGAGATCGACATTTGCGTGCAGTCGTCGGCGTACCCGGGGCAGGTGCAGGAACGCGTCATCGAGGCGCTGGTGATTCGGCGGCCCGGTCTGTACGAGCGCAATCCGTTCTTTCACCCGGACAACTTTACCTTCGGAACGCCGCTCTACCGGGCAGCCCTCGAAGCCGCGGTGCAGGCCGTGCCGGGCGTGCGCGCGGTCGAGGAAATCCGTCTGCGCGCCCGCGGTGTCACCGACTGGAGGGTCTTCGAAGAAAACGTGTTCGTGGTGAGCGACGACCAGATTCTGCGATTGCAGAACGACCCGCGCTTTCCCGATCGCGGCTCCCTGATGGTCCGGGTCCACCAGGGAATGACGAACACCGCCATGCCATGAAGCGCGAACGTTCCGCCTGCGCCGGCCCGCGACCCTGGGGCCTCATTAAAAATTTGCCAATCCGCTGAGCCATGTCTCTCACTTCCTCGATCGCCGGCTGCCGCTGCGACCGGCTGGACCTTCCGCAGAAGCCGCGCATTCCGGCCGGCCTGAGCGCGCTTCCCCGCCAGCTCGCGGGCTTTCCGGAGTTCCGTCTGGCGATGCTCCGGCAAATCCCGGCGCATCAGCTCCTGGACGCGGCGGAGATCCCAGCAACCCTGCAGCGTCCGCTCCGGGACTGGCGCGCGCGGGAGGGAAGCGACCTCGGCATCATGCTCGTGGAGATGTGGGCCTACGTGCTCGACCTGCTCGCTTTCTACGAGGAACGGATCGCGAACGAGAGCTACCTCCCGACGGCGGTCCGACCCGCTTCCTTGCAGGAACTCGTTGCCCTGATCGGCTACCTGCCGCGCCCGGCCGTCGGCGCCGAAGTAATGCTCGCGCTCGTTGCAGACACCGGCAAGGGGCTCATCCGGGTGCCGGCTGGCACGGGCTTCCGGTCCGGTGCGTTTGCGGGCGAGAAGCCACAAGTTTTCGAAGCCTCCGCGGACGGCACCGTCGATCCCGCTCTCAACGAATGGACCCTCGCGCCCATTGTCGGCGCCGCTTTCGATGGACGCTTCACGATGCCTCCCGGCGACGCCCGGCTGGCTCGCGACGACGTCGCGCTTTTCACCTGGGGCAATTCATCGGCGTCGGCGCGCGTCCAAAGCGTGACCCCGATGCGACGGCTCGATGGCAAAACCTACCTCGATCTTGCGCTCCTACCGCCCCCGGCCATCGGCGCCGGTGTTGCGCCCCGAGACATCTCGGTTTTCAAGCCGACAGCACTCTCCGGCGTCTCGGAGGTGACGAGCTCCCGGTCCACCATTCAACTCGACTCGCTTCAGGGCGGTATTCGCGTGGGAGATCGCCTTGTCATCGAGCGGGATGACGGCCTGCTTCCGTTCCAGGTGACCGATTTGGGTCCGGGCACGCTGTATCTCGACTCGACATCGGCGGCTGCGCGCGCCGCGCAACTCTCTCCGCAGGCGACCCTTCTCGGCTTTGCCACGCCGAATCTCAATTCGATATCCCCTCGCGCAGTCCGTCCTTTTTTGCAGGTGACCAGGCTGACGGTGAGTCCCGCGTTGCCGGCGGGCTGGGCGAGCCCGGTGAGCAAGCTGACCGTCCATTTTGGCATGGTTCGGGCCGGCTCGCTCACGGCGCCGGCGAAGACCCGGCTGGGTGTCGACGATCTCCTTCCGAGCGCGACCTTCGTGATGCCGGTCGAGCCTCCGATGCTCGAGCCGCCCGGCACCGTGCTGCTGGCCGGCGCAGACGGCGGTGGCGCGAATCTCACCGCCAGCGTGTCGATCGATCCGGACGCGGGAACGGGCTCGCTTACGCCTCAGCAGAGCGCCGCACCATTCGCCACGGATTTGCGTACGCCCGTCACCGTCTACGGAAATCTCATCCACGCCACGCGCGGCGAATCCGTGCCGAACGAAGTGCTTGGCAGCGGAGACGCCACGATTGCATTCCAATCCTTCAAGCTGAAGAAAAAGCCGCTCACCTATCTTACCGACGAGTCGGCGCCCAATGGCCGGCGCTCGACGCTGGCGGTGCGGGTGAACGCGATTCTTTGGAGCGAGGTGGGGAGTTTCTTCGGGACCGGCCCCCAGGACGAAGTCTACATCGTGCGGCAAAACGAGGACGGCGAAAGCATCGTCACGTTTGGCGACGGCCAGACCGGCGCACGGCTCCCGAGCGGAGTAAAGAACGTGACCGCAACCTACCGGTTCGGCGCGGGCGCGGCGAAGCCACCGGCAAATCTGATCACGCAAATGTCTCGGCCCGTGCCGGGCATTCGTCGCGTGGTGAATCCCGTCGGTGCCGGCGGCGGAGCGGATGCCGATGCTCCGAAGGACCTCCAACGCAACGCGCCCGAGAGCGCCCTGCTGTTGGGTCGCGCAGTCTCGCTGCCGGATTTCGAGGCTCTCGCCCGGGAGTTTGGCGGAGTGGTGAACGCCCGGGCATCATGGGCCTGGGATGCCATGATGCAGCGCGCAGTCGTGAAAATCTGGTTCATCTCCGACGGCGGTTCGATCGCTCCGGACCTGCGGAAGTTTCTCCTCGGGCAGTCCGATCCAAACACGCCTGTCGCCGTGAGCGAGGCGATCCCGCTGGATTCGAGCCTGACAGTCGATCTGATCGTCGATCCGCGATTCCGCTCGGATGACGTCGAGCAGGCCGTCGTCACGGCCCTGACCGAACCGGAAAAGGGGCTGCTCGCGTTGACGAATATTCCAATAGGACTTCCGCTGTTTCGCAGCGCCATCCTCGCGCAGATTCACGCCGTCCCGGGAGTCACCTCGGTGCGGGCGCTTCGGTTCAATGGAACGGAAGCGCCCTTTGGCATCGTGGCGGGCGAGGGTGAGTATCACAACTTTCTGTCCGGCCTCGTCGTCGGCAACACCGCGGCGGGAGACGTTCTGTTTTCCGCCACCTGAGAGTTTATGGCTGAAGACGTCCTCACGATCATCAACCCGGCTCGCGACGAGTTTGAGCGTTACTACGCCGAGAAGCTTTGGGAATGGATTCCGCCCATCTACCGGCAGGAGGACGGGCTGGCGGAGCAGCCCCATGTGCTGCGCGCGCTGGTGGAGATTCTGGCCTGTCAGGCTGCGGTCGCGCGGCGAAGCACGGACCGGCTCTGGGACGACTCATTCATCCAGACCTGCGACGATTGGGCGGTCCCCTATATCGGCGCGCTGCTCGGCACGCGGCTTTTAGGCAGCGCCAACCGGCGCGGAAGGCGCGCGGACGTGGCGAAGACGGTATTCTACCGGCGAAGGAAGGGGACGCCGGTCGTGATGGAGGCGCTCATCCAGGACATCACGGGTTGGGAAGGCGCGGTCGTCGAAAGTTTCAAACGCCTCGGGCGCGCGCGACACCGCCTCGATCCGGAGCCGGGGCCGTTCGCGGGAGCCATCACGCAGTCGCCGCCTGGCGGCACCGCCAATCTTCGCCGCGCAAGGGTCAGTGAAATCCTCGACGGGGCCTTCGACGATCTTGCGCACACGGCCGATTTTCGGCGGCTGCGCGGGTTCCGCGGCCGCTACAACATTCCCAAACTCAACTTTCATCTCTATCGGCTGGGTGTTTTCGAGGTGAATCTGGCGACGCCCTTCGACTTCGGGAACGGGCGGTTTTCCATCGATCCCTCGGGGCGTGATGTGGCGCTCTTTCGTCCGAGCCGCCGCGGGCCGGACGTTGAGTGGACGCCGGTGGAGGAATGGCAGCTCCCGGCTGCGATCCCGTGCCGCCTTTTCAACGTCGAAAAAGATCACCTGGTTCCGGACGCGCTCGCCGTTACGATCGGAACGGGGCCGCAGGATCCGCCCCTCGATGAAACGCAGCTCCACGCCGCCAATCTTTCGACGTGGACGCTGCCGTCCGGCCTGCACTTCGAGGCGGTGGTCGATCCGCACACGGCGCGGCTCGTGCTCGTAAACCCGCTCGCCGGCAACGACCGGCTGTTCATTCCCCGGTATCACTACGGCTTTTCCGCTCGTCTTGGTGCGGGCACTTACGACCGCTCGGCGAGCGTTCGCACGGAAGCAGTGACGTCGTTTCCCGACGGCGGCAACGCGCCCGGAACCGTGACCGGCTTCGCTTTGCCGGTCGACGGCACCCACAGTTTCGTGAACAGCAAGACGTATCGCCCCGACACGCCGCCCGGCAACCGGCTCTCGGGCATCGAGGACCTCTGGCTTCAAGGGGACGACCGGGAGCGTCCGTATGTTTCGCTCGTCCCGGGCAATAACGCGCGCGAATGGATCGTCGAGGCCGCGCCCAAGGTGGCCGACGAGGACCAACGCTGTCTCACGCTGGAAGGACTGTGGATCGGCTTGAACCCGGACGGCATACCGGACGAGGTGCTGGCAAACCCGGATGACGCCTGCACCCCCGTCGAAGCGGTGCTCGCCATCAACGGTGAGTTCGACCGCGTCGTGATTCGGCATTGCACGCTCGATCCGGGGGGGGAACGCGCACGGCTCGTCGCGGGTACGTGCACGCCCATCGCGTCCGTGGTGCTCGAAATCCGCGGGCAGGTGAAAGAGCTCGTCATCGAGTCCTCGATTGTCGGTGCGATTCGCGAAGTGACCGACGACACCGACCCGTGCTCGGTCGGGCGCATCGTCATTCGCGACTCCGTCGTGCAAAGCCTGCTGCCGGACATACCCGCCATCGCCACGCGAGTCGGCGCGGTCGAGCTCGAGCGGGTGACGGTTTTTGGCGGCGTCACGGTCAATCGCCTGGATGCCAGCGAATCGCTTATCCAGGGGCTTGTGCTCGTTCTCGACAATCAGCACGGCTGCTTCCGCTTCAGCGCAACGGACCGGCATCCCGACCGTCGCCTGCCGCGCCAGTTCGAATCCCATCTGTTTGCACCCGGGGTCCCGAATCACTTCTTCGCCTCCCGGCGTTTTGGTGATGCGTCCTTCGCGCAACTCAGCAAAACCGCACCCGACGCGATCCTGACGGGCGCGGAGAACGGATCGGAAATTGGCGCCTTCGGCGGGCTGCTGAATTCCATCAAGTCCCGCGATCTCGAACGAAAGGTCATCGAGTTCATGCCGTTTGGCCTCATCCCGCAGTTCATTTTCGAAACCTAACCCACCCCGAGGAATTCCCATGGCCACCCCTGATATTTCCCGCCAGCTTTTCCAGCCGGAGAAGCGTTACGTCGGCACTTTCATGCAACAGGGCCGCGTCGTCACCGACGAGGATCTCAACGCCCATCGTCGTCTGGATGCCGAGGATGAGCGACTGACGTTTCGCGACATCATCTGCTCGAAGGGAAGCCCGAATCATGGCTTCCGCATCGGTGCTCCGACGCCGGTGAACCTGAACCTCGACCGCAGTGCCTATGACTTCCCCGTCGCCCACGGCAGTTTTTATATTGGAGGCCTGCGTTTCGAGGCGCTCGCGGGGCAGCCGGAGACGTTCCTGACGCAGCGCGACTGGCTGCAAATCGACGCCGACCCGGCGGCGCTTCCGACCATTCCAAGCGTGGCGGACCTCACCAACCCGAATGACGGCACGACCGCCGAGCGCGTCGACCTCGTTTATCTGCGAGGCTGGGAGCACTGCGTGAGCGCGGTCGAAGACCGTGAGGTGCTCGAATATGCGCTGGGCGGTCCCGACACGTCGGTGTTCCGTCGCCGCCAGCGCCGCATCGAGGTGCTGACCGATGTCGGGGAAGACTGCACGGCGGCGTCCGTCGATTTGATCGACTCACTGACCGCACCGCTCCCCGGCGATACCTCGGGGGATCCGCATCGGTTCGACGAAGGGAGCTGCGAACTGGGGTCGAAGGGCCGACTCACGGTGGGTTTCACGGGCGGTCCACCGAGCGATGATCTGTGCCAGCCGCCCGTGCTGGGCGGTTATCTGGGAGCGGAGAATCAGGCGATTCGAGTGCAGCTCACCTCGACGAACCGCTTCATCTGGGGCTTCGACAATGCCGCGCCTCTCTACCGGGTGCAGGTGGTCGAAGAGCAGGGGTTGAATGTCATCCAGTTCCTGACGCTGCCACGGGATGAAGTCGCGCAACCGGTTGCCGGGCAGGCGGTCGAAATTCTCCCTTGGGGCGCGCTCCTGCCCAATCAGGAAAAAGTCGGGGAATTGCAGGGTCATCTCACGACCGTCGCGACAAGTTTCGATCCGGATACGGCTCGCATCACCATAGAGACGCCCGTTCCGCAGGCCATGGTCGACTGGCTGAACGACCCGGAGCACGCGACCTTCCTCAACGACCGCGACGAGCCCGCGGCGCAACGATTTTTTTATCTCCGTGTCTGGACCGGCGGCTCCGGCGACGCCGCTCAGCCCGATCACTCGTATGTCCCCGGCACGGCGGTTCCGCTGGCCGGCACCGGCCTCGAAGTCACCTTCAGCGACTTTGGCCTTCCCGGCTCCTATTGGGTCATTGCCGCCCGGCCCAACACGCCGGACGAAGTCGTGCCGTGGATTCTGACCGACCAGGCTCCCGCGTTCGGACCGCGGCAATTTTTCGCGTCCCTGGCCTTGATTCGCTGGAGCGTCGACGCGACGGGCGAGGGTGTCGTCGGCAAGGTTCAGGATTGTCGCTCGCGCTTCCGGCCGCTCTGCCAGATCAAGGGTTGCTGCACGATCATCGTCGGGGATGGCTCGCAAAGCGACGGGGAGTTCACGTCCATCCAGGATGCGGTGGACGCCCTGCCTCCGGCTGGCGGGGAAATCTGCGTGCTGCGCGGAAGGTACGAGGAACACGTGCGCGTCGTGAATCGCGCCAACATCCGGATTCGAGGCTGCGGGCCGGACACGCTGGTCGTCGGGGAGGGCAACGCGCCGGTAATCGAGATCGTCAATTCGCAGCGGATCGAAATTACCACGCTGGCCATTGAAGCCCTCGATGCGCCCGGCATCTTCTGCCATGCGATCAGCGAACGGATCAGCCGCGCCGGTGCGGTGGAGAACATCGTCCTGACCTGGCTGCGAGTCCTCTCGCGCGACCACGTCTCGGTTGCCGTCCTGCGCGGGCGATTCATCACCCTGGCTTATAGCGAGGTGCGCGTGGCGCCGGGCCGGGAGGGAACCCTCGGCCAGGAGCCCGCTGTGTTCCTTCAAGGCCAGGACATGCGGATCGAGGCCAATCGCATCCTCGCCGAGGGCAAACGCGCCGCGCTGCTCGGCTACGGCGGGCTGCAAATCGCGGGCGGCTCCTCGCGCGTCGAGATTCGCCGGAACCTCATTCGCGGAGGCAACAACAACGGGATCACGCTGGGTCACACGATTCTTCGCCGCGTTCGGATTCCCAACGAGAACGACGACTTTACGGTCGGCGTCAAGTCGCCGGGCGGAGCGCGCATTTTCATCGATGACAAAGGGTGCATCGTCATCGACCCGTTTCCTCCCGGCCAGCCGCCCGACGGCGGAGAGGGCACCGTGCTTGAGGCCGGCCCGGCGCTGCGCGACATTCGGATCGTGGACAACCGGATCGAGGACATGGGCCGGTGCGGCATTTCCGTGGAGCGGTTTTTCGACATGGAGGAGAATCCCGACTTCATCAGCGTGGAGGATTTGCTCATCGAGCAAAACCGCATCACGGGCTGCATGCGTCTCGAGGTCGGCACGATCCCTTTTCCCCTGCGCGACGTGATCGGATTTGGCGGTATCGCCCTGGCCGATGTCGAATATCTCGTCATTCGGGAAAACCTGATCGTCAAAAATGGCAGCTCGAGTCGGGACCCGATCTGCGGTGTTTTCGTGCTGCACGGGGCGGGCATTGCCATCGACGGCAATCGCATTCTGCACAATGGCGTGACCGCCGCGACGGACGACCAACTGCCGCGGCCGGGCCGGCGGGGCGGCATTGTGCTGGCCTTCGCCCGGGCTCGCGCCGACGAGGAGTTGAACGTCGCGCTGGGCCGGCTGGAGTTCAGTGGTCGGAGGCAGGATGGCGTTCCCGCCGCGCGAATCCATGACAATATCGTGGTCGCGCAACAGGGACGGGCCCTGGAGATTCTGGCGCTGGGACCGGTCTCGGTGGTGGCGAATCAGCTCACGGCGAAAGGCAGCGCCTTCCAGCGCCAGATACCGGTGCCAGGCAGCGTCACGACGACGACCACGACCACGGCCGGCACTACCGTCGGGCTGGCCGCGAAGGTGCCGATCAAGAATCGTGCCGCGACGAGCAACCCGCTCCTTGCCTTTCTTGACGTGCTTGGAGGCTCGGCAGTCTGGATTTTCAACCTGGGAGTTTCGAATGAAATCTACCTGCAGCTCTTCGGCCTGAGCGGGCTTTTCCTGCTGGACGATCTTCCGACCGAGGAAGCAGTCGAGGGGAACGACGACACGCGGCTTTTCGTGGGGGGCAACGTGCTCTTCAACGGCAACCAGGTCGTGTTCGACGCGCTCGGGCCGGTCGCGACCTTCAGCGTGAGCTCAGTCTTTCTTGGCAGCCTCGACGACGTCTCCCTGAATGCCAACCAGTGCGACTGCGACCTCGCGCAGGACGCGGTGATCACCAACGCCCTCACCTTCGGTTGGTCGCAACGCATGGCCGGGAACCGCTTCAAGGAAGGCCTGGTGAACGCCTTGCTCTCGGGCGTGTCGCTCGCGCCGATGAACACAACGACCGACAACCAGGGCACCCATTGCTTCTTCCCTGTCGGAAGGTTTGCGATCTCGCACATCGAGGGCAATCGCAGTCTCGTGCAACTCAACCCGGACACGCCCTGCCCGCGAAATGACTTCAAGCAGGGCTGAGCGGCTCCCAACCCGTCCCGATTCCCATGGCCACCGAACGTATTCTCAACGACGACGAACTGAACGAGGAGATCGCGCAAATTCTCCCCGCCGCCGACCGCTTGCGACTGGTCGCGCTCGACCGCACCCGGTCGCTCGCCGCGGCGAAAACGAAGAGCCTCCAGCGCGAGTTGCGGATCGTGCAGGTGCTCGCTCCAGACGACACCGCCAGCATTGCGGAGGCGGCGCGGCGAGTCGAGTCGCAGCAGCGATTCGAGAGCCTGGCGGCCGTCGAAATTCAACGCGGCGAGGTTGAGGCACCTGCGCGCAACCCAGCCGCTCTCGTTCTGTTCGGGCGGGTCGTCGACGGGAGGCGTATCGGGCAGGCCGGACTCGTCGTCAGCGCGACGGGTGCCGAAGGGCGCGCTCTCGTTTTCGGCTGCACGGATACGAACGGCAACTTTCGGCTCGACGTGCCGGCCAACCAACTCTCGAGTTCCAGCGCGCGGCCGGTCGTCACGTTACTCGTCAGCGATTCACAGCAGGCAATCCGGTACCGCGGCACCGAAGTCTTTCCGGTGGAAGGCAACAAGGTCATCTACCGAGAGATTGTTCTTGGAGACGAACCCGGCAAGCCGACGCCCCAACCCCCACCGCCGGTATCCGAGCAAGTCCTCGTGCCCAACGTGGTTGGGGCGGAGCGCTCCACCGCGATCGCGGTGCTGAAACGCACCGGTCTCCTGGCGGAGGAAAAAGCCGAGAAGGTCGATGACGACAAAGTGGGACTGGTCGTGGCGCAGGACCCGAAGCCCGGCACCTCGGCGCAAGCTGGCTCGGCGGTCGCGATTTCCGTCGGCATCGCCTCGGAAAGCGTTGTGGTTCCCGACGTGGTGGGTAGCGTTTTTGGCGAGGCCTCAGCCGCCCTCAAGCGAGTCCGGTTGTTGGTTGGCACGGTCGAACCGCCCAATCCCGGCGCCGATGCCCCCGTGCTCGACCAATCGCCAAAAGCCGGGTCTCAGGTCGCGCGCGGCTCGTTTGTGAACTTGAAACTCCAGCCGAAGGTCACCGAACTGCCGACGGTGGAAGTCCCCGATCTCACACGCCTGGCGCCGGACGAAGCCCGCGAAAAGCTCGAATCGCAGAAGTTGAAACTCGGCGTGGTTACGACCGCGCCAACGGCCGGCAACCAGGTCGGGCGCGTCCTCAGCCAAAATCCGAAAGCCGGGAGCCAGGTGGCCCCGCAAAGCGTGGTCGCAATCGTGATCGGCGAAAAGGAGGGTGACAGCCCGATACCGTCACGAACCGCCGCCGAGACGATCAAGCTCGTCGCCCGCGAGCCGGATTTCGAGAAGACCGGAGCCACCGAAGCGAAGCTGCTGCGAATCGCCGAAGAGCAGGGCCTGCAAAGCGAGAACGACCTGCAGAAAATCGTCGACACCACCGAAGACGCCGAAGTGCGTGATCGCTTCAAATTGCGCAACCTCGACCAGGCCCGTGCCCTGAAGGAAATCCTGCTCCGCGTGATCAAACGTCGTTAAAGCGCGGAAGAATGGGCCCGGTAGCTGCTGAATTTCGCCGAATGGAGCGCGGCGGCAATCTCTTGGTCCCGCCACGTCGGCATCGATGGGGGGCCGCTTTGGTTAGGATTTTGGCCGGGTCCGGATTCACCGCGAGGCCCGGCGGCGGAGGCGGCAGCGACGGGGAAACTCAACACTCGAGATGCAACAGGTAGAATGGAAATGCCAGCGTTGATCGCGCATCAAAGTAAGAGGAGGCCTGCGCAATCGCAGCACCCTCACGCAAGGTCCGCGGCAACCCGGGGAATGGTGCGGGCCGGCGTTTCTCTTGCGCCGTTCGTGCAGGCGAAACTTCGGGTTGGCACGCCGAACGACCGCTTCGAGCAGGAAGCCGATCGAGTCGCGGAGAGAGTTATGCGCATGCCGGATACCGCAAGTGCCCCGGCTCACCCGGCCGGTTATGCCGGGGACGCCGTACAGCGGAAATGCGCGGCCTGCGCCAGCGGGCACGGGCTTTGCACCGAGTGCGCCGAAGAGGAGCGCCTCCAAACTAAACCTGTCGTGGGCGCGAGCAACAACGCCTTGGAACGAGGAGCGGATCGGGTCGCCAATTCAGCGAATGCCACGCCATCCACCGTCGTCGGCGGGATGCCACTGTCCCTCCCGGGATTTTCCGAAGGATCGATCAAGCAGACGAATTCGGCTTTAGCCGGCGTGGAGCGGACGTTAGCCGGTGCCGGTCGACCTTTGGATCCGCCGCTCAGGCGGGACATGGAGAGGCGCTTCGGCCATGACTTTTCCCCGGTCCGGGTGTATTTCGGCGGCATTGCTGGACAATCAGCCAGAGACTTGAATGCCGACGCCTACACGGTTGGGCAAAGCATTGTGTTTGGTGTTGATCCGCCCGCGCTGGAATCGACTGGCGGGCGAAAGCTGCTCGCGCACGAGTTGACGCATGTGGTGCAGCAAACGAAGGCATCCGCGCCGTCGATCGTGCAGCGCCAGGCAGGCGGAGGCGGACCCGCAGGCGGGCCTCCTGCGGCCGGAGCCCCGTCGTTGTCGGTGAAATACAAGGGTTGTGGAAAGGCGCCGTTCACCCAGCCGGTGGTCGAGGCGGCTGCTCTCGCGGCATACAATAAGGTCGTCGGCAGCAATTGCATAAAAAGCACGGAGCTACGGGACGAGATATTGAGCGAATTCGCCGACCTGACGATCGATTGCGAGCAGGGGAGCGGCAGTTCGCCCTGCGGCATGGCCTGGCGGTTCCTAAGCCACACGGTGAACATCTATCCCAAGGCGCTGGCCGGCGGCAGTTGCGGGCCTTTGGAATCGACCATCCTGCACGAAGTCGTGCACCTTACGGAATTGCGGCTCATCGAGCACGGCGATCTGGCAGACGCCTGCGAAGCTTCGTGTTTTGGCTGGGGGAGCGGTGACCCGGCGAAGTGCGACGAAAAGACGCTCGTGCTCCATGGACCTCGCGTTGCCCTGGGTGCGAGCCTGGCCGGCGGCCGTGGTCCTTTCGGCCGGATCGGCTATGAGGTTCTCAGGAGCTGGACGGGAACCGCGTTTTCTCTGGGCCTTCATTTGGATGTGCCGCTGACCGACCGCGACTCATTTGTGCGAGCGGGGCTCGAGGTAGGGTCGAACTTCCAGCTCCTCGGTTCCCTCTACGGCAGGCTGTACGGCGGCTTGTCGGTGCCCTTGCCGCCTGGCGGTGCTTTGCCCGACACAACGGTTGGCGCTGGTCTCGGCTTCGATTTTGGCCGAACGCAGCTGGAAGTTCTTTACGAAGTGCTGAACGTTCAGTCCAGGGACGTGCGGACCCAACAAGCTCCTGGTTGGGCTGGGCTTTCGATTCGGAAAATAACTGACGGTTCCCTCGTACGAACCCCAAGGAGGCAGGCATCGAATGAAGCTTGGCATCTGTCCGCATCGCGCGCCGCGCGAAGCCTCCATGCGCCCGCGATCTCGCAAAGCGGAATCGCCCGGCCGCCGCGCCGCAGGATCGTCGTCCAGCGCCTTGCATCCCGTCATCCAAGCCAGATTGAGGACGCGCCTTCCGAGTGATTGTGAACGGGAGTCGGATCGGTTTTCTCAAGATGGGAGGCGCCCGACAGACCCGGGCCTGCGACGGCCCCGCTCCTCCGGCGGAGAGTGCGCGAGGAGTCGAAACGAGGGCAGGGAGCACGTCGGGCCCGTCCCCGACGGCAAGGCCGCGAACTGGCCGAAGAGGCGCTGGCTGCCGAGCGGATCGAAGAAGTCAACGGGCAGGTGGAATTCGGAATCAGGAAAGTTGCGGGCGGCATGCCCATGCAGAAATCCGCACGGGTTATTTTCGAGCCACGCTTCGGTCGCGACTTCAGCCACGTGCGCCTCCACACGAACCCCGCCGCGATATCTCTTGCACGGGCGCTTCGCGCCGCGGCCTTTACCTGCGGCTCCGATATTTTCTTCAATGCCGGAGAGTACGCGCCCAACAGCGTGGCCGGCCGGGGATTGCTCGCGCACGAGCTGGCGCACACGATTCAGCAAGCGACCGGAGATGTGCGCGTCCAGCGGGCAATCATCCCCTACCGGCCAATCACCTGGGCCGACTTTCTGGCTGCTCCTCCGGCCGGTCAGAACCCGGCCGAGGGCGCCGGAATTCTTTCCAGATTCGACCTGATTCCGTCCTACACCCCGGTGATCACAGCCAAGCCAACGAAAAAGCCGTGCCGCGCGGGCCGGATTCGCGCCGAGGAAGTTGAAGCGACCGCCGCGCCCGATCCCGCCGATTTCAACAAGCCCGAGGCGGTCATGGATCAGGACCAGTCGTGGGCGCTGCCGCGCTACACGGGCAACGGCAACGACTTTTGCGCGAGCGAGGTGACCCGGTGCGAAAACCAGTTCGACAGCGTCCGGGCCTCGGTGCGGACAAATTGCGAGCGGAGCGCCAGCGGAATGCGAGCAAGCTTTCGATCGGGGAGAAAAGGCCTTTGGGATCGCCCTTGGCCGCGATTCCGTTCGGGTGACCCGCAAAGCCGATTGCCGAACCACGTTTCTGACAAGGTGCCAGGAGATAACTTCCAAGGCGGCAACGGTGTCGATCGGCTCAACCATCGTCCGAACGAAGGAGGATTGCCAGCGTACCTACTTTCGCCAATGTCTGACGAGCGAGGTCACGAGCGGGCACGCCTTTTGAGGCATGAGCAGGGACATTTCGACATCACCAACGTCATGGCACGAAATGCCCGGGAGAGCATCAAACTAAAGGCTGCGGGTCTGTCGGTGAAGGAAACGGGCTGCGGTGAGGACGCCGCCCGCGACGCCGCCAGAGGAACCTACGACAGCACTGTGAAGTCGGTGCTGCGACAGTTGAGCAATGATTGGCTGGCCGCCAAGGATCGGGCGCAACAGGACTATGACGGCCAAACCATGCACAGCTCGAACGCGGCCAAACAACGGGCTTGGGAGACGGACATTGCGGCTGGATTAAAGGCTTACGTCCCTGCGAATGCTCCCGTCCCCGCGGCGGCACCGGCCCCAGCCGCCGGGAAGTCGTCCGGCCGCGCCGACTCCGGCCAACCCTCCGGCGAATCCTCCGCCGGTCGCGGCTCCGAAGCGCCCGGGAGAGCCGCGGTGACTTATCGGCCTCGTTCGATGTCACTTTGCTCTTCTCGAATCGTCCGACTTCCCTCCCGCCACCCGGCGACTCGAAGCAATTCGTGGCGCTCCCGATCCACGTTGAGCGGATAGTCCGAGTCATGAAACTGGCCTCGCTCCAGGAGTCGAAAGTGAAAGCGATAAATGGTGGGAAACACTGCAAGCGGACGACCGGGGCGTGATGCGTCGGAAAATTCAAGCGTTGCAAAATGCAAACGCCGGTCACCGTCAATCAGACACCGGCAAGCCCGCTGCGAAATATTGAAGCCACGCGATTTTCCGCGATGAAGGCGATCGGCCTGGGCACCTCGTTCTCGTTCCCCCTGGGCGAAGGAAAATTCCTGACCATCGGGCACATGCTCTACCTGCCGGGCACGGGCAATACGCCTGTCCGGACGGACCTCCTTTTGCCGCCTTACGTATCGGATCGGGACGAGAAAGTGCGCCTGGTTTCCGGGTTCCAATTCAGCGGTTCGTTTGACGAGACCAAGTGGTTCAAATGAACTAGTCCTGGCCATCGCATTGATCCAAATCGCGCCACTCGAATCCGCTCGCCGTCTGAGCCCCTTTCCGCAATGAAATGCGTGCCGCTGCAAAACCGTAAGCCCCGCTTCCCGCTGTCCACCTCGAACCGCACGCACTCGCGAGCCGCCGCGTTCGATGGCTCCGTCCGCGCTCTCGCATCCGATCATCCAGGCCAGGCTCCGCGTCGGCGCTCCGAATGATCGCTTCGAGCAGGAGGCCGATCGTGTTGCGGAGAGAGTCATGCGCATGCCGGATACCGAAAGCGCGCCAGCTCTCCCGGCCGGTATCGCGGACGACGCCGTGCAGCGGAAATGCGCGGCCTGCTCCAGCGGCGGGCACCTCTGCCCGGAGTGCGCGGAGGAGGAGGAGAAAGTGCGTCGGAAGCCGGGCGACCATCAATTGCTTCAGGCCAGAGAATCGCCGGGAGCCGTGCCGCGACTGAGCCGCGGAGTCGAAGCCAGGATTCGTGGATTTCAGGGAGGTGGCCGGCCTTTACCGCAGGGCGAACGAGCCTTTTTCGAGCCGCGTCTGGGGGCGGATTTTTCGCAGGTTCGCATCCACACCAATACGCCGGCTGCCGAGACCGCCGCCGCGATTCAGGCGCGAGCCTTCACGACAGGCTCGGACATTGTCTTCGGGGCGGGTGAATATCAGGGGGAGCCGACTTCCCGCAGCCGGGAATTGCTGGCGCATGAACTTGTCCACGTCGTCCAGCAGGGAGCCGCGCGCGGCGGAGCCTCCCCGGGGGTGATCCAGCGCAGGAAGCCGCCCGCTGCGGTTCCCACGCAGCTTGTCTCCCCAATCCTGGCCGGAGATGCGATCCTCGAGGATGTGATAAACGATCGATCCGTTCTCCGGCAGGGGAGCAAGGGAGACGCGGTTCGCCGTGTGCAGGAGGCTCTCCTGAGCGAGGGTTATCCGCTGCCGAAATTCGGCGCCGACGGCATTTTCGGACCCGAGACGGCGAAGGCGGTGCGCATGTTCCAGCAGCGATGGCGGCTCGACGTGGACGGTATCGTTGGCGATCAGACTTTGGGGCTGCTGGACAGCCATCTCTTCAACAAGGGCGTGCTCCAGTTTGGAGAAGAACGGGGCGGTCTCATCGGCGGCATTGCCAAGCGACTCGCCACCGCCGGGCTGGACATCAGGGAGGCCGACTTTGCGAGAACCGACTGTCCCGCGGCCAACAAGGCGGAGCGGCTCACCGCGTGCATCCAGCCGGTGGTCATCGCCGAGGACGACGGCTCGAATCCCACCGCGTCGCCCCCGTTCGAGGTGGCTCAGCGCATCTGGGAGAAATGCTGCATCAACTACTCCGTGCTTCCCACTCAAACGGTGAACAAGTCGGACTTCAAGGTGCTCGACGAATCTCCGAACAACATACCCACGGCCGAGGAGACTGCTCTGTTTACGGCGGCAGGAGCGAGCCGGTGCATCCAGGTGTTCGTGCCGGAGACCTTCGAGCAGGGCGGCGTCATCAGCAAGGCGATCTCAGGTGGCGGCGCAACGTACGACGGTGGCGCCGCCAACGCCAAGGTCGTAGTGGTGGAGGGCACGGTGTCGGAAGTCGTCGCACACGAGCTCGGGCACGCCACCGGTTTCGGCGGGCACGATGGAAACCCGACTGTCATGAAGCCGACCGGCGCCCATAACGTACCGAATTCCACTGCCGTCTCCAAGGACGTTTGCACACGCGCCCGCACCGGCGGGACTCTGGCCACAACCGGCGGAACCGCCGATTGCTGCATGGATCCACGCTAAAGGCGATCGCCGGAGTCGTCGCGCCGCGCCACCCCTTGCGTTGCTTCGTCGGCTTGCCGCCCCCGATTTGTTACCATCGCCGGAGCGGCCCACTTCGAGGCGCGCCATTGAACGTGCCATGCCCGTTACCCACGCCCGCGTCCTGAGAGTGGACGCCCGTTCGCCAACGCGGCCGGGTCGACAGCGCGCCCCGGCCAGTCACGAACGGAACGAGTCGCTTCATCCGGTCGTCCGGGCGAAACTTCGCGTCGGCGCGCGGAACGACCCTTACGAGCAGGAAGCCGATCGTGTGGCCGGCGAGGTGATGCGGAGGCCGGATGCTTCGAAGAACGCGGCGGCCGACTCCTGTCCCGTGCAGGCGGATCCGGGCGCCGACCGCCCCCTAACGGAACTGGGTGAGGATCTTGCCTCTTCCCAAAACCAGCGTCTGGACCCCACCACCCGGACATTCATGGAATCCCGCTTCGGCCACGACTTCGGCCGGGTGCGGCTGCATGCGGACGAAAGCGCCGCCGCGGCGGCGCGCAGCCTGCATGCCCGGGCGTTTGCGGTGGGGCGGGATATTTTCTTCGGTGCCGGCCAGCACGCGACGGAACGTGCCGATGGGCGGCGGTTGCTCGCTCACGAGTTGACGCACGTGCTGCAGCAGACCGGGCGCCTCGGGCGCCCGGCGATGGCGCCACGAGCCATTCAGCGCCAGCCGGTTGAGGAGGCACCCCCAGCGGCCGAGGAGGAGCAGGAGTCGTCGGAAGAGATTGACGAGGAGGCCGGATCCACAAACGAAATCGAGGCGCTCGCGGCCGACGCCCTGGCCGTCGGGCGCCAGAATGCCCCCGAAGTGCTCGCGAAAATTGCCGCCTTCAATCCGCTCCCGGAGGCGGTTGCCCGGCTAGACGGGGACGATGACGCCCTCGGACATCTCCTGAAGGTGCTCGGACCCGACGCCTGGCGGCCGGAGAACCGCAAAAGCCTGCTTGCCATCCTGCCGTTGCGTACCGCCAAGCGCAACGTCGAGGCCATCCAGAACGAGGTCGACACGGGCCTGCTCAAACTCGACTTAGGCGTGAGCGCGGACGAGGCGCACCTGGCCTACGAAGTTTTCAAGGCCATGAGTGAAGCCGATCGCGCGCGGTTCCTGCAGACTCCCGAAGGACGGCAGGCATTTGAAAAGGTGGGCGAAAGAGCCAGCTCGGAGCTCCGGATCTCGCGGGAGTTCGGGTTCTACGATGCCGATGTCGAGGCCCTCCTGGCCGAGCTCGAAAAGCTGGAAACCTGGAGCGAAGACCAGCGGGGCTGGTTGCGCACGGTCTTGGCGATGATTGTTCAGGGCGGTCACGCCGGAGACCCGCGCGTGGTGCAATTCGTCCGGCACAATTGGGAGCTCGATCCGGAGTTTTTCGCCGGGCTGGGATTTACCGGGCAGGGAGAAATCACCCCCGAAGAATTGCACGATACGCCGAATCCCCGCTGGCTCGGGTGGTTCACGAAGGTTGGCTTGACGGGCCTCTGGGCCGACGCCCCTGGAACCATCCAACTCGGCCTGCAATTCGTGGGAGGCAAACGAAGCCACGTCGAGGGCGTGCCTGTGGCCAGTCTGCCGTTGGGTTCTTTGCTTCGCGGCCTCGGGGGATCGCTGTCCGGCATCGACCTCGAGGAGATTCCTGGCATCGAGGATTCGGGTCTCGCCACTGTCTCG
Source organism: uncultured Verrucomicrobiae bacterium (assembly GCA_963763735.1). GTDB lineage: Bacteria > Verrucomicrobiota > Verrucomicrobiia > Chthoniobacterales > Terrimicrobiaceae > DASTFP01. The sequence continues at coordinate 39,720 of CAVXQK010000012.1, forward strand.
ATCGATAAGCGGGAAGGCTTGTTCATTCTGGACGTCACGGCGGCCGCGATTCCAACGGTCGATCTGACGGGAAAAGGGGAAGCGGGCGCGACGCTCACGGTGACCGCGATGAACGGCAGCTTCGGCGATCTTCATGTCGAGGCGCGCTGGCCCGCCGAGGAGAATCCGACCCAACTCCCCGATTTGCGGGTGCGGGTCGGCTGGCTCGGCCTGAGCACCGTCGTTCTTTCTTCCGGAAATCTGCTCGTCGGAGCGGATCACCTCCGGTTGCAGAATCTGGAGTTCGACGCCTCCCTCTCCGCCGCAAGCGAAAACGGCCGGTTCCGGATGAAGCAGTTCGTCGGAAATCTTCAAAGCCAGCTCGCCGCGGTCATTTCCGTCGTCCAGAGCGCGCTTTTCGCCGTGGTGACGACCGGATTGGGGCAGCAGCAATCGCCCGACGAAACTGAGGTGCGCGATGCCGCCTGGTTTACGAACGTGTTGCGCGAAACAATGGCGACCGAGTTCGACGACGCCCTTCTGAGTCACCTGAGCGTAGGGTCGCTGGCCGCCGAGAATGTCGTTTTCGCCAGTGGCGAGTCTCTTGACCGGGTCGCAACCTCCCTCGATCTGACCATTGCGGCCGGTCCCCGGGCGCTGGCGAGCCTCGAGATGGCCCGGATCGAAGAGGGGGCGGCGGATCGCGACCTCACTCCAGAGGAAAAAATGAGGTTGGACGAACTGATGCGGGTCGAGGCGTCCGATCCGACGGAGGCTCGCGAGCGCATCGCAGCGATGGGCATGGATCCGGATGCCGTGGAGTTGCGCCTTAAACTGGACAGCCCGGACAGCGAAGAGGCGCTCTCGGTTGCCGGCATGAACATACCGGGCGTGGTGCAGTCCCCGGGCACGATTTCCCCGGACCGGGCCACGATCGAGCTTCGGTTTCCGGGAGAGAGCGTTCAGATTCCACCCGGCGCCGATTCGGATGATCAGGGACGCATCCTGTTCACCCTGGAGCTCGATGCGCCCGGCACGCTCCAGACGTCGCGCGATCTCGGGGTCGCCGGTCTGCCGCCGCTTGGCCCGATCACGGTTGAAGGCGCGACGGGCGAAGCCATCGTCCGCGAAGGCGGCGTCGTGAGCCTCGAGGTTGTCCTGCCGAGGGTGGGTTTTGAAGGCGTGCGCTCGGCGATCACGGTCGACGCGCAGGAAGGCGTCGCGCAGGGCGTCCACCTTGTCGCCGACCTGGTAATGGACCCGACTCGCCGGCTCGGAATCCTGCAAATTGACAATTGTGCCGTCTTTGTCGAAGCCGTGACGGCGAAGGAGGTCGTCGTGGAGCGCCCAGGGGCATGGAGCGTGCAGGTTTTCGATCCTGTTCTCAACGGGCTGAAGCTCACGGCGGGACTCATCGACGGGAAGCTGGTGGCAGAGACGCTGCACGTCGGCCCCGGTCAGGTCTCCGGACTCGAGGCCTCACTCGGGACCTTGCTCAAGGCGAGTTCCCGGGAGACGTTGAGCTTCGGGGCCATCGATATCGAGGAGATCGTGCCCTACAAGAGACACGGGTTTACGATCTCGGACCTGGATGCGAATCAGGTGCGGGTGGAGGCCGGCGACCAGTCCGTTCGCGTCGTGCGCTTCGACAGCAAGGAAGTCGAAGGCGAGCTGGGGCTCGATCTCGAGACCGGAGAGTTCCAGGGCGGCGAGCTTTCGATCGCGGGCGGAAGCATGGATCTCGGCGCTCTCGATTTCGATTTCCCGTGGGGCGGAGTCACTGCCCGATCCGCGACCCTGCCGTCGTTCTCGGCTACCGCCAGGGCCACTGTCGAGAATCTGGGGGCGGGCGACGCGACCGAGTCGCTCGGTGTCACCATCGAGGCGGTCGATGCGCCGGTGGTCGCAGCGGAGGGCATCGGCTTCGAGATCCCGACCGTGGGTGTTCGCGGTCGGTTGGACAGCCAGCCGGGTATTCTCGAGGGGCTGGCGATTCGCGACGTCGGCCTGACCCTGGACGCGAAGGGCATCACGACGAAGGGTGGAACGGTCACTGCCGACCGCACGCGATTGACGGAACTCGAGACGTGGGTGCGGGATGTCGCCTTTGCGCGAACCTCGGCGAGCACTGGAAAACTGAGCTTCCAATTTTTCTCCGACGGCACCGGCGGACAGTTTCGGGTCGAGGATCTGGAAGTCGATTCGAACGGCTGGGTGCAGGTGAAGAACGGTCAGAGGGGAGCCTTCGTGCTGGAGGCCTTCACGGCCGACGCTGTCGAGGGCGCCGTCACGAAAACGGGTGTCGAGGCGAATGTTCCCGCCGGAAGCCTCGATCTTGGTCCACTCGACTTCACATATGCCGGGGTCCACGTGAAATGCACCGGTGCCTCGGCGCCCGACGTCCTGCTGAAGGTGCGAGCGGCGGCGGGCAAGGCGCCCTCCGGCGGCGCGACTCCGTTGCAGATCACCCTCGAGCAAGCGGAGGCGCCGCTTGTGCATGTCGAGGGACTGGAATTTGATCTCCTGAGGCTCGGCGTGCATGGGTCGCTGCTGGATCATCCTGGCGTGCTCGAAGGCGTGACCCTCGCCGGGATCGAGGCGGTGCTCACGCCGCAGGGCTTCACTCTCGAAGACGGAACCGTGACGATCAATCACACCCAGGCCGGCGGCGCGAAAGTGCAGGTGGCGAATCTGCTGTCCGGAAGGGCCAGCGCAGGCACGGGCGCCGTGACAGTCCAGTTCTTCAGCGACCAGCAGGTAAAGTTTGGCGCCAAGGACATTACCGTGGAGGCAGATGGAAATGTGACGATTGCGACCGGCAATCCAGGCAGGTTCGTGCTCGTTGCGGGATCTGTCCGGACGATCGAAGGCGAACTGAGTCCGGAAGGTATCGAGGGGAGCGCGCGGGGAATCCTGCTGGGGCCCGGCACCTATGACGACGGCAACCTGCAGATCAACTTTCAGATTATGAAGGTCGACGCCGCGTTTTCGAAGGGAGCACTTGCCCTGGACGCTTATCGTCTCCTTTCCCCGCCACTCCTCGCGGCAATGGAAGCCAGAGGCATCGGCACCCTTCTTGGAATCGACCTCGAGTCGGCTACGATTCTCATTCGAGACGTGTGGTCGCTGCCAGGGGCCGGCAACCCCTTGGATCCGAGCCGCCTGGAAGGTTTCAAGGCGCTCGCCCGGGGTGCGAGCGGCGAACTCTCCGGCAGGGTCGTCACCGACGAGGATGCGGCTTACGCCAATCTCGAAGCGACCGTGACGGACGGCCTGGCCAGCGGCCGGCTTTTCGACACGTTCTTTTCGTCTCCGATTCCAGCTCCGGATCCCATTCCCTTTCAGTGGGACCTTGTGACCCTGCTCGACTCGGCGACGTTGGGAAAAGCCTTCGCGGATAAATTGAGTGGAAGGGTCGCTCCGCAACCGGCCGGCGCCCCGAGCATGGCGGAAGTCCTGTTGGTGCGCGTGCTGCAGAAGACCGAGTTTCGGGACATCAACGGCCATCTGGAAGTGCGGCTCGAGACCATTCCCATCGGGACGCTCGGCTACCTGCGCGCGGCCCGGCAGAATGCGCCTCAGGTGTCATTGGTTCTTTCCGGAAACACGGCGAGAGATCTCCAGGCCGGCTTCTCCCTCGGCGCGCTCAGCCTCGATACCGTGGTGTGGAATTTGTTTGTGTCCTCCGCGCAAGGGGTGGTGATCGATCAGGGGCAGGTTCGGGTCACTTTCGACGGCCTCATCCCGCGAAGCGTCAGCGGCACCATCCAAAAGGGGCACATCGACGCGCTGAAGCTCTTCGGGCCGCCGCAGGCAGCCACCGCGGGCGGGCACTAGCAAAATGCGTGGCGCGTGATTAGTTTCAAGAAGATCATGTCCCTAGCCCAACTTCAAAAATCAAAGAGACCGGGAAGGAATTCGGGGCGGATTCCAGCCAGTCCCATCCGGCGCGCCCCCGGGCAAAACGCGTCGATTGCGCCGGTAATCCAAGCCAGGCTGCGCATAGGCGCTCCCCATGACCGTTTCGAGCAGGAGGCGAATCGGGTCGGCCGCGCTGTCGTGGCTGCACCGCGTCCCACCGGGGCGCATCGCTCGGGCCTCGCCGACAGTCCGCGGACCCTGCCGGGTGAGATGCCCGGGGCTTCGGTCGGAGCGGGGATGGACTTCGAGAAGCTCTGCGGTCATGGCCAGCCGCTGGCGCAGCCTTTGCGCGGATTCTTCGAGTCGCGGTTCGGTCGCGACTTCGGCCATGTCCGCATCCACGCGGACGCACAGGCGGCCGGGCTGGCCGAGTCAGTGAGAGCGAGAGCGCTTGCAATTGGACGGGATGTTGTCTTTGGCGCGGGAGAGTTCGCGCCCGGCACGAGTCGCGGGCGGGAACTGGTGGCGCACGAACTGACTCACGTCGTGCAACAGGAGGGAGGGGCGGCGCAATCCCAGCCCGGCACCATTCAACGGCAGCCGAAGACGGACACGGCGCCTCCGGTGTTCCCCGATTTTCCGAATTTCGCGTTGAAGCTTGAAGACGACATTGGGCAAAACCTGTTCGATTACGGGCACCAGTTTTACCGCCTGGCGACCCTCTTTCCCGATCAACCGGAACTGCTGCAGCAAGCCTTTGGCCGCTATGCGCTGGGCAAAAACGTGCTCGACACCGGTTTCCGTTTCCTGGGTCTCGATGAGAGCACTGCGAGCCGTCTTGCCCTTGGAACGGGCATCCTTTTCAAGGGACTGAATTTCGTGAAGGACGGCGAAATCGTACTCGATTTTCAGTTCGACATTGGCCGTGGACTGAAGCTCGAGACCAGCCTTGACCTAGGAGTGAACCCCCAGGATCGCAATCAGGTGCGAAAGGCAGAGGCTGGAATCGGCATCGTCGGACGCTTTTGAAAAGCTTGATACAGCCTCCTCTCCGACGCCGGGGCCTCGCTTCGATGGCGCGCGCCTGCGGAAGCTGAGCGGCATCCTGCGCGTTGGGGATGTGACAACCAGTGAATCCAAGGGAGAGTGTCACAAAATTGCTATATTTTGCTTAGCCGAGCTATGAGACCCTTTTGCACGGAAGAATGAATCTCTTCGGGAAATCCGGCGGGAAGCTGCTTTACCACTGCCTTTAACGCCGTTTCTACGTCCCTCGCAATTTCCTCTAACGCGTTCTGCGCAATGGCGGCCGGCAAGCCGGCTCGCTCAACATTCTGCACGAAATGCCGTCCCTGAATGGACTCCATCGTGTAGTGCCGGCTATTTCCCGCCGACATTGCCAGCTTCATTTGCTTTTTGACGATGTGGTGAGCGTCAAGGCTGGGCTGCGCCGTGAGAACATCATAAAGCGGCGTCATGTTGAAGCGTCCGCCCGGACCGAGAAAGATGCTGAAGTTCTTGGCGTGGCCGTCGGTCGCGCCGATCAGCCAATAGAGAATTTGCGCCTTCAAAAAATTCTTCTGGTCGTCAGCGGGGGTATCGCTGCCTTTTAGGAGAGTGAGAATATCCACCATTCCTGGCCCGCCCTCGGTTTGATATTTTCGGGTCGGCGGCGTGGAAAGCGCCTGGCAGCAATCTTCCTGGGGAACGCGGAGCAACCGTCCATCCTTTGTCCATGTCCGGTCAAAGCGCTCGATCACGAGAGCTTTCGTCTTTCCAAAAATGTGGATGCCGGCGGCGTTTACGGGCGGCCCGAAAGCCGCCATGAGCTTTAGGCAATAGTATTCATTTTCAACGCTGTTCGAAAGGTCGATGCCGTTCGGAAGAGTGCCGATTTGCGTCTTGAAAATGTGGGTTGTCGGCGTCGTCCCGTGAGGCTTCCACCATTTATCTTTATGGAACAGGAGCGCTGTCTTTTCCTGCGCCCCGGCAACGGAAATGCGGAACTCCTGGTCTCGATCAAGACCCAAGGGGGCTTGGGCTAGGTTCTGGAGAAGCTTCTCAATGTCTTCTTCACTGACGGCCTGACCCTCAATGCTCGAAGTATCATAAACGGCATCGTCGTCATCGGGAATGAATTGCAAAGCGCCGACGCAGTCGCGCCCGATCCGGGATAACAGACTGTAAGAATCTGTTCCATCAGCGGCAACTTTCTCGGCGACCCGCCGCCGGAGCGCTTCGGAATCGGGCAACAGGTTCTCGAAGACAGCAATGACGGGTGCGCCTTTATAAGCATCTTCCCGCAGCGGAAGGGAAAGCGACACGGGGATCGCCCGTTCCCATGCGAGCCAGCTTACATCATAGCGAAAATCAATCCCGCCACCGGTCTCTTTCGAGAGGTGTCCGACGGGGCGATTATTGAGGAGGACGCGCAGGGGCGCGTATTGGCGTTTGCGGGCCATCAGAAGTCACTTTCTATGTCACGGCCCCAGCCTTTCGAGCGGGGAGCAATCTGAAACTCCAGATCAAGGGCGGAGAGGACAGCCAGCAGGGTCTCAATCCTGGTCGCCGAATTGCCGGTCTCAATCAAGGAAATGGTTTCCTGGCGCAGGCCGACCTTGTCGCCGAGCTGCTGCTGGCTGAGGGAGTGTCGCTTGCGGGCACGCCGGACGAGGGCGCCAATTTGCCTGGGATCGCGGGCCGGATCATTCATTTCCCCATTATGCGCCAAATCCGATAAAGCGTCAATATCGGAAATGGCGCATAATATAGATATTATGTGGTAAATCACATAAACTCAGATTATCGCGTCCGGCGCATAAGCCGTCCCAGGGAAGCACTCGAACGATAAGTTCGTCCGGTGTTACGAGGAGTCGAGAGCGTAAAGGGGGATTATCCTGTTGAGCTTGTAGCTCAGCACGCTCTGCGGAGTGGCTTCGCCCAAAGACTTTCGCGCTTTGCGCGAGGCAGTCGAACCGAGGTTCTCATCCCTGCCGTGGCGTGTTATCGGTGTCGGCCTTTGCAAGGGAACTGCGGCGGTAGCGGGACTGGCGGATGGGCAGGGATTCGAACCCTGGGTTCCGGTTAAGGAACACACGCTTTCCAAGCGTGCGCATTCGACCGCTCTGCCACCCATCCGTTTACAAAAACGCTACATAGTCGGTGTTGCGGCGCTTGGCAACTCATGGTTGGCGGACGCCCCGCGACACGGCGGTTGCCCGATCGGCCCTTCGCAAAGGGCCTCAAGCCGCTTCCCCGCCCGCCAACCCGAAGGCTTCGTGGGCGAGATTGGCAGCCTCGACGATCTTGGCTTCGTCGATAATCACGGCGATTTTGATTTCGGATGTCGAGATCATTTGGATGTTGACGCCGCCTTTGCCGAGGGCTTCGAAAAGGCGCGCCGCGACGCCCGAGTGCGAGCGCATGCCGATGCCGACGACACTGAGCTTTGCGATGCCGTCGCGCTTGACGATCTCCCCCGCGCCGATCTCCTTGACGACCTGGTCAAGCATATCCCCCATCTTGTCGAGTTCTTCGCGGTTCATGGTGAAGGAGATGTCCGTGGCGCCGCTGATGGAGACATTTTGCACGATGACGTCAACGATCACGTTGGCCTCGGCCAATGCTGTGAAAACGCGGGAAGCGACGCCCGGGTGGTCAGGCGCGTTGGTGATTGTGACCTTGGCCTGGTTGCGTTCAACCGAGATGCCGCGGACGACGACTTTTTCCAATCCGGGGGTTTCTTCTTTCACGATGGTTCCTCTGTGGGTGTTAAAGCTGCTGCGAACTTCAAAGGGGACTTTAAACTTCTTGGCGAATTCGACGGAGCGCGATTGCATGACCTTCGAACCGGAAGCAGCCATTTCGAGAAGTTCGTCGTAGGTGATGACGTCGATTTTCCGGGCCGCGGGCACGATGCGCGGATCGCAGGAATAGACGCCATCGACGTCGGTGTAAATTTCGCAATTGTCGGCCTTGAGAGCCGCGGCGATTGCGATGGCGGTCAGGTCGCTGCCGCCCCGTCCCAGCGTGGTGATCTGTCCCTGCAAGGTCTGGCCTTGAAAGCCGGCGACGATGCAGATGAATCCATCGGCCAAATATCTGCGGATCTGGCGCGGGGAGATGTTGGCGATTTTAGCTTTCGTATGGAGACCGTCGGTGAGGATGCCAGCCTGGGCGCCGGTAAGGGAGACCGCCTTTCCCCCTATCGCGTTCAGGGTCATCGCGGTGAGGGCGATGGTGGTCTGCTCGCCGGTGGCGAGAAGGACGTCGAGTTCGCGCTCGGTTGGGGAAGGCGCCAGCTGCCTGGCCAGTTTGATGAGGTTGTCCGTGACGCCAGACATCGCGGAGACGACAACGACAACAGCGTTGCCTGCTCGCTGGGTTTCCAGCACGCGCCGGGCGACATTTTGGATGCGCTCGGGCGTGCCGACGGAGGTTCCTCCATATTTTTGAACGACAAGGGGCATGAGTCGCGGATCGGGAGGTTAATCGTTGGTTGTGATCAGGCGCTCTCGAGGACGCGGCGGATCGCCGTGAGATCCGCCGCGGCTTCGATCGGGCGATAATCGCCCGTCGTCAGCGCGGTATCGGGATCCTTGAGTCCGTGGCCGGTCACGGTGAGCACTATCCGGCGCGCGCCGGTCTTTCCCAGCTGGAAGAGTCCCGCGACGGAGGCTGCGCTTGCGGGCTCAACAAAGATCCCCTCACTCCTGGCAAGCCAGCCCTGGGCGGCCAAAATCTCCTCATCGGTGACTGTGCCGATTTGGCCGCGGCTTTCAGCGACGGCGGAGTTTGCGCCGATCCAACTCGCAGGGTTCCCGATGCGAATTGCGGTGGCGACGGTGTTAGGGGATTCGATGATTCGGTTGTGAAAGATGGGCGCCGAACCGGCTGCCTGAAAGCCTATCATGCGCGGAAGCACCGTCGCGCGGTTCAGCGCGCGAAATTCCCGGTAGCCCTGCCAGTAGGCGGTGATGTTGCCGGCATTTCCGACGGGGAGGACGTGGAGGTCCGGGGCGTCTCCGAGCTCTTCGATGATCTCGAAAGCAGCCGTCTTCTGCCCTTCGATGCGGTCGGGATTGATGGAATTGACAATCGCGATGCCGTCCAATCCGCCGAGTTCGCGAACAAGGCGCAGGGCGTCATCGAAATTTCCCCGCAGCGCGATCACCTTTGCGCCGTAGAGGTAGGCCTGCACGAGCTTGCCGCTTGCGATCTTCCCCGCCGGCAAAAGGACGGCGCAGAGGATGCCCGCACGAGCAGCGTAGGCGGCAGCCGAGGCCGAGGTGTTGCCGGTGGAAGCGCAGATGACCGTGCGCGCTCCTCGCTCGAGGGCTTTCGAAACGGCGACCGTCATCCCGCGATCCTTGAAGGAACCCGTCGGGTTGAGACCTTCGTACTTGATGAAAACCTCGGCCTCTGCGCGTTCGCTGAGGCGCGAGGAATGGATAAGGGGCGTCGAGCCCTCGTTGAGCGAAATTACGGGCGTCGCGTCCGTAATCGGAAGGTATTGGCGGAACCGGCTAATGACGCCGTGATCGTGGAGCGGTCCGGGCATTTGATCGTGGCGTTAGCAGCCTGTCAGAGAGGGTGACGTCATTTCAAGTCCGGCAGCTGTTACGAAAAAGACTCGACGTGAAGGAGCACCGGGGTCCCCCTTACACAGGCGAGCGCTGCGATTTTCTCCACCGCGCTCCGCATCGCGCCGAAAGGTGCGTCATGGAGCATCAAGACGAGTATTGCCGATTCCTCGGCCTGGCTTTCCGGCTGGATGACGGAAAGAATGCCGATTTCCGATTCGCCGAGAGCGCCCGCAATCTGCGCGAGCACGCCGGGCCGGTCTTCGACAGACAGGCGAAGGTAATATTTGGAGACGGCCTGCTCGACGGGCTGGCATTTCCCGTAAAGGTCGTGGGACGTGAATCCATAAGAGGAGCGCGAACTCTCGAGGCCGACAGCGGCTTCGGCAAGGTCGGCCAGCACCGAACTCGAAGTCGGATCACGGCCTGCACCGCGCCCGTAAAAAAGGGTTTCGCCAACGATGTCTCCGCGGACGGCAATGGCATTGAAGACGCCATTTACTGAGGCAAGGACATGGCTCTTCGGGATCAGGGTGGGGCAGACGCGCACCTGGATGGCATTGCCCGCAGCCGCTCGAATGGTGGCCAGCAGTTTGATTCTGTAGCCCAATTCATCGGCAAATCGAATATCCGAAGCCGTCAGGTTGTCGATGCCCGCGACGAAGATCCTCGAAGGGTCCAGCCAGAAGCCGTAGGCCAGGGAGGCCAAAATAACGGCCTTGTGGGCGGCATCCCATCCATTGATGTCGAGGGCCGGGTCCGCTTCCGCGTAGCCCAACTGCTGGGCTTCGGCGAGCGCCGGGGCGAAATCCATTCCCGTGTCGGTCATCCGGGTCAGGATGTAGTTGCTCGTGCCGTTCAGGATGCCGTGAATGCTCTCGAACCGGTTGCCGATAAACGATTCGCGAACCACCTTGATAATCGGGATGCCGCCCGCCACGGCGGCTTCGTAGAACACCGGGACGCGATGCTCGCGAGCAAGGTGAAAAATTTCCTGACCGTGTTCGGCAAGCAAGGCCTTATTGCCCGTCACGACGCTCTTTCCCGCTTTGATGGCCTTCTTTATGAACGCGAGAGGAGTGTCAATCCCGCCGATCAATTCGACGACGATCCGAATATTCGTGTCGGCAATCAAATCGTCGATGTCTGCCGTGAAGAGTTCGGCGGGAGCGGCAACGTCACGCGATTTTCCCGGGTCCCGGACTGCAATGCGAAGCACTTCGAAACGAGCGCCGAGCCGCTGCGCGAGCAGGTCGCCGTTGAGCGCGAGGTTCCTGAACACCCCGGCGCCCACGGTGCCAAAGCCTGCAAGGCCGATGCCGATGGACTGATTCATGTTGAGCCGAGGGAGTATCCGCGCCGCGCCGTGATTTCCAAAGCAAATTTGCGCGAATTCGGCCGGAGACGGATGCGCCTTTCGCCGGAAGGGTTGAGAGGGGAGACGAAAGGTCGGGCGGTTTCTTCGGCTCGGCGGGAGCCTCGCCCTCCCGGGCTGGATTCTTACAGTTCGAGTCGGTAGCCGAGGCCGTGGACGGTCAGCAGGTGCCGGGGTTCGGAAGGTCGGCGGCCTGGCGCTCGATGAGGACGCGCTGTTCGCCGGCTGTGCGAAGCGCCAGCCAGCCCGGGACGAGACTGGGAACGAAAATGGCGGCAAGGAATATTAGGGTGTAGCGTTTCAATGTTTGCGTCTCTGCTAGATTTACTCATCTTACGTTCCGTGTCCTCAACCAAAGCGTTATCATCAGTCGGCGATCGCGGCGGCTCCCGCGAGATCCCAGGGTATGCACCGGAGATCGGTGCGCTTCAATGATCGCAACGCGAAGTCCCTGTCAAATTCCGGGTCTTCCTGCCGGACCCCGCGATCGTCCTGCAAGCCTTTTGCGAACGCTTGCTTGTTCGCGGGATTGGGAGCGGCGAAATTGACTAGACCAACCGTCGGAAAGCGGTAGGCTCCCGACTCCCATTTTGCCATGAAACACCGACTCCAACGGGTGTGTGAAGTTCTCAAGCGCGAGCTGGGGCTTATCATCCTGCGAGAGCTGACGTTCCCGACCCCGCTGGTCACTGTCAGCGCCGTCGACATCACGCCCGATCTCAAGCAGGCTTTCGTTTACGTGAGCGCACTTGGGAACGACGCCCAGAGGCTGGAAGTGATAACCCTGCTTGAGCAGAATCGAGGGACGCTTCAGGCGCTGGTCTCGAAGCGCGTTGTACTCAAGCATACGCCTCACCTGAATTTCAAGCTCGACGATTCGATCGCGCGCGGATCGCGCGTATTGAATATTCTGGATGATTTGGGTTTGGACGAGTCGAGATGAACGCCTCCTTCTCCGAGATCGCCGCGTCCCTTGAGAGCGCAGATAATATCCTTGTGGTGAGCCACCTACGACCCGATGGTGATGCGCTGGGCTCGACCCTCGCCTTCGCGTTGTGGCTCCTGTCGCTGGGCAAGACCGTTACCGCGTGGAACGAACATGGCGTGACGCACAAATACCGCTACCTGCCACGCCGTGAGCTCATTGGTCTGCCGGATTCTCTTCCGCGCGCCTTTGACGTGGTTGTCGCCTTGGATAACTCGGTCAAGAAGCGCCTGGGTAGCGCGCTCGACAGCGTGGCTTCCATCGGGACCCTCATCAACATCGACCACCACGTCAGCAATGAACTGTACGGCGACTTGAACTATATCGACCCCAGCGCGCCCGCGACAGGCCAGATCGTTTACGAATTTTTCAGGGAAAGAAAGGTGTCGCTTTGCCGGGACATTGCCACGAACCTCTTCGTAGCCATTTCGACGGATACCGGATCATTTCAATACGCCGGCACGAACTCACGCACCTTCGATGCGGCATCGGCCCTCGTCGCCGCTGGAGTGGACGTCGCCGCCCTTTCCCAGGAGATGTATGACACGCAGCCGCGCCGCCGGCTGGACCTGCTGCGCCATGCGTTGAACCAGGCTCGGTTTTCCTGCGACGGGCACATCGCGAGCTTCTCGTTGTCGCTTGCGGCGGTCGAGGAGTTGGAACTCCTGCCCGAGGACAACGAGGGCGTGATCGATCATTTGCGTTCGGTCGAGGGGGTGGTCGCTGCGGTCTTTTTCGAGGAGTTGCCAGAGGGCAGCGTTCGAGTGAGCGCGCGTTCGAAGGACCCGCGAGTGGACGTTTGCGAGATCTGCGCGCTCTTTGGCGGCGGAGGACATCCGCGGGCCGCCGGTGCGCGCATTCGCGGAACGATCGAGGAAGTCGAAGAGAAATTTCTGCAGGCTGTCTGCCATGAGATCCGTAACCGAAATTGACGGTGTGCTGCTGGTGGACAAGGCGCGTGGCATGACCTCGCACGACGTCGTGGCGATTGCGCGGCGCGCGCTCGGCACGAAGAAGGTGGGACACTGTGGAACGCTTGATCCCCTTGCCACCGGTCTTCTGCTCATCACAATCGGCCGCGGCACGAAGATCCAGGACTTGCTGATGAGCGAGGACAAGGAATATGTGGGCACCATGCGGCTTGGCGAGGTGACCGACAGCCAGGATGCCGACGGACTGGTGATCGAAACGTGCCCGGTGCCGGAATTGTCCCGGCAACAGATCGAGGAGGCATTCGCCAAATTCAAAGGCGACTTTTACCAGACGCCACCGATGGTTAGCGCGATCAAGAAGGATGGCGTTCCCCTTTACAAGCTCGCCCGCCAGGGCAAGCACGTCGAGCGGGAGCCACGCTTCGTGCGCGTCTATGCCCAAGAGATCCGGGCGATTCGTCTTCCCGAGATCGATTTTCAGGTTGTGTGCAGCAAGGGGTTTTACGTGCGCACGTATGTCAATGACATCGGTCGGGAACTCGGATGCGGCGCACACCTTATGGGGCTGCGCCGCACGAAGTCCGGGCGCTTCAGTGTCGACAAGGCGGTGAACGTTGAGGAGCTCAAAACGCTTCCTCGTGAACAGTTGGTGCCCCGTATTTTGAGCCTGCCGACGGTCTCGCGCCTTCGCGGCGCCTAAGAGCAACGATGAAAGTCTTTCATTCCCTGTCGGAACTCTCTGAGATTCCCGGTCCGCTTTGCGTGGCGATAGGGGTATTCGACGGAGTGCACCTCGGCCATCAGGCGCTTTTGCGGCGGGCGATGAACGAAGCGGCCCGCATGCGAGGGTCAGCTTTGGTCCTGACCTTCCACCCCCATCCAGCGCGCGTCCTGCGACCGGATTCGGCTCCACGTCTTCTGACATCGACCCCGCACAAGGTGCGTCTCATCGAGGAACTGGGGTGCCCGTATCTCTTGCAAGCAACCTTTGACATGGCGTTTGCCGCCCAGCCTCCCGAAGTTTTCGTCGAACAGCTCGTGCGCTCCGCGGGTTCGCTGCGCATGATTTGCGTCGGGCACAACTGGGCCTTTGGGAAAGGGCGTTCGGGAAATGTCACGTTGCTCACCGCACTTGGCGGCAGGTTCGGCTTCGAGACGGTGGAGATCGAGCCGGTGGAGATCGACGGAGAGTTGGTCAGCAGCACACGGATCCGGAAGGCGGTCGAGGAGGGGGATTTTGAAACGGCCCGGCGCCTTCTGGGCAGGGACTATACAATACTTGGCACCGTCCGGCCCGGGGCCGGACTGGGACGTGGAATCGGCTTTCCCACGGCGAATCTTTCCGCGCACAACGAACGATTTCCGCCAAACGGTGTCTATGCGGTGCGTGTTTCGGTGAGTTCCCGATGGCTCGAAGGTGTGGCCAACGTCGGGGTGAGACCCACCGTGGGAGGCGCCGCAGAGCGCCTTCTCGAAGTCCATATTTTTGACTACTCCGGCGATTGTTACGGACAGGATCTCGAAGTGAAGTTCGAGCGCTTTCTCCGTGCCGAGGTAAAGTTTTCCTCGATCGAGGAATTGCGAGCGCAAATTGCTCGCGACGCGATTCAGGCGCGCCAGGTTCTCAGTTTGCAGCCCTCAATGCCGCACGCATGACCTCCAGCGGCGCGGCCCGACCGAACCAGATTTCGAAGGAGAGCGCGCCCTGATGCAGCAGCATGGAAAGGCCATTGGCTACCCGGGCACCGGCTGCCTCGGCGTCCTCGATCAAGCGGGTTTTGCCGGCTGCGTAGACCGTATCATACACCATGAGGTTCGGCGTGAGCAATCCGGCGGGAACCAGCGCGGGATCCGTGCGCTTCATTCCGACGGAGGTGGCGTTGATAACAAGGTCGGACTTCGCGAGGTGTTCCCGCAGGGCGCGCTCTTGATGCGGGATGGCTTCGAGGCGTTCGGCGGGACCGACCAGCCGGTCGCTTTGAAAATAGGGCGAGAGCTCCTGTGCCAGCGTGCGGGCCTTCTCGAAGGTACGGTTGACAAGGACAAGACGTTCGCAGCCTTCGAGGGCACACTGGAGCGCGATGGCGCGCCCCGCGCCGCCTCCGGCGCCGAGCAGCATCACCCGCAGATCGCGCAGGTCCGCGTAAAATTCCTCCCTTAGGGCTCGCAGAAGGCCGGGGCCATCGGTGTTGAATCCGATGAGTTTCCGGCCGTCCACAACGACGGTATTTACGGCGCCCGATTTACGGGCGTAGTCATCAGCCTCGTCCACGGTTGCGAGCGCGCCCGCCTTGTGCGGAATGGTGACGTTGGTACCGAGAAACCCCGCCGCCGGGAGCGCGCGCAAGGCGGCGGAGAGCTCGTCCGGGTGCGCGTGGATTTTGACGTATTGCGCGTCGATTCCGCAGGAGCGGAGAGCGGCATTCTGAAACGCCGGAGATCTGGAGTGAGCGACCGGATCGCCAAAAACCGAAAGACGTGCCGGCGGGATCAGCGATCGGAAACTCTCCCCGTTCCTGATGAGCTGGTTTGCCTCGTAAATTGTGTCATTCATCCGATGTTGCGTTTCCCCTGGACGAGGGCTTCGGCTCTCGCAAAGCGCGCCAGGACGCGTTCCTTGCCGAGGACTTCAAGCATTTCATAAAGCCCGGGGCCGACGGATTTGCCGCTCACTGCGACTCGCGCAGGGTGGACAAGGTCCCCGACTTTGACGCCGAGCGTCGCCGCGGTTTCTTTTAAGTTCGACTCGATTGCGGCATGGGTCCAGTCAGCAAGGCCGCCGAGCGCTTCGCCGAGCGCTCTCAACCGGTCCGCGGCTCCCGGTTTTCTCAATGCCTTCTCGAGGGAGGCCTCTTCGAAAGCGTAGTTTTCGGTGAAGAGAAAAGCGATCCACTCCGGCACATCACTGAGGTGCTTGACCTTGGGTTTGACGATGGCCAGCGCGCGGAGCAGCGCGCCGTGCGATCCGTACGCAATTCCCGCTTTTTCCACGAAGGGAAGGGAAAGCTTGTAGAAGCGCTCCAAGCTCATCTGGAGAATGTACTGGCCGTTGAGCCAAAAACATTTGTCGAGGTCGAAAATGGCATTGCGCCGGTTGATCGATCCCAACTCGAACAGTTCGCGAATTTCCTCGAGCGGGAGCATCTCGCGGTTGTCTTTGGGAGACCAGCCAAGCAGACAAAGATAGTTGAGCACCGCCTCCGGCGCGTAGCCTGCCTCCAGGAAGTAGGCCACGCTCGATCCCCCGTCCCTCTTGCTGAGCTTCTTGCCTTCGTGATTCAAGATGAGGGGAATGTGGGCGAATCGCGGCGGTTCAGCACCAAGGGCACGGTAAAGTTCAATGTGCTTCGGCGTATTGGAGAGATGATCTTCGCCGCGGATGACGTGCGTTATCTTCATCTCCAGATCGTCAACGACGTTGACGAAATGAAAGATCCATGAGCCGTCGGGACGCCGGAGAGTCATATCGGGATGCGTGCCGGGATTCGACATGTCGAACTCGATGCGCCCGCAAACGAGATCCTCGACCACGACAGTCTTGCGCGGCGAACGGAAGCGGATTGCCCCCTCATCCACGTAGGTGTGACCCTCCGCCTCCAATTGCGCGAGATGCTTTTCGTAGATCGCGTTCCTCTGGCTTTGCATGTAGGGCCCGAAGTGGCCCCCTTTGTCCGGGCCTTCGTCCCAGTCAAGATCAAGCCAGTTCAATCCCTCGTAGATCGCTTGCATGGCCTCCGCGGTGTTCCTTTTCTCATCGGTATCCTCGATGCGGAGGACGAACGTTCCTTTGTTCTTGCGCGCGAAAAGCCAGTTGAAGAGCGCGGTACGCGCGCCGCCGACGTGGAGATAACCGGTAGGTGACGGAGCGAATCGAGTGCGGACAGACATTTCTTAATCCTGTAAATCCTGCGAATCCTGTCTATTGATTTCCTTGATGACTCTCCAATCCCAAGTTGACAGTGATATCAAGGACGCGATGCGGGCCAGAGAAACGGTGCGGCTCAATGCGTTGAGAATGCTCAAGGCGGCCATGAAAAACGCGGCCATCGAAAAGGGGGGCGCCGAGGCCGTGCTTGAAGATTCCGAGGCCACGGCCGTAATCCGGAAGCAGATCAAACAGAGGCAGGACTCCGTTGAGGGATTTGAGAAGGGAGGGCGTCTGGAGCTTGCGGCGGCGGAAACTTCCGAGATTGCCGTGCTCTCCGCCTATCTGCCCCAGAGTTTGTCACCGGATGAAATCACAGCGTTGGTTACGGAGGCTATTGCTGAATCCGGAGCGACCTCGAAACGGCAGATGGGAGCCGTGATGAAAATCGTCACCGCCAAGGCGGCCGGCCGGGCCGATGGTAAGACCTTGAGCGTGGCAGTGCAGAAACTCCTCCCTTGAATACCGCATCTTCAGACCTGGCAGCCATCGTCGTCGCCGCGGGAGTGAGCCGGCGGATGGGTTTCGACAAACTCTCGGCCCCGCTTGGCGGGCGTCCGCTCATCGTCCACAGCCTCGCCGCATTCAGCGACTGCCCGGATGTCGATCATATCGTGCTAGTTTGCGCCGCCGAGCGAATCGAGGAATTTCGCGCGCATGCGGCTGAATTTCCAAAAGTTCGCCAGATCGTTCCCGGCGGCAAAGAGCGCGTGCAATCCGTCTTGGCGGGCACGGCGGCGTTTGCGGAGCCGCGGCCGATATTTGTCGCCGTTCACGATGGGGCGCGGCCGTTGATCACGCCGGAGGCTGTTTCGGCTTGTTATCAAGCAGCCAGGGAGTTTGGCGCGTCGGTGAGCGCCGAACCTGTCACGGACACAGTCCACCGCGTGAACAACCAATTGCTTACCGTCGAAACGGTTTCCCGGAAGAATCTTTGGGGGATGCAGACGCCGCAGATTCTCGAGCTGGCTGTCCTCGAGTCGCTTCTTCAAGACGTTCGCGAGGCAGGAGGAACGATCACAGACGAGATCTCCCTTCTCATTCGCTCGGGCGGCAAGGCGAGGGTGGTGGAGAATCCGGATTGGAATATCAAGGTCACTTATCCGCGCGATCTCGAGCTTGCGGAAATGATCCTGGAACGGCGCAGGAAAAAGTCCGCGGGCTAGCGGCTGCGTCCCTGTGCCCATTCATCCGTACGATGCAGTCTTCGATTCAATGAAATCCCAATTGACGACCCTTCCGAGCGGCCTCCGCATTGCCACCTGCGAGTTGTCCCATGCGCAGACGTCTGCGATGGGAATATGGGCGGGCGTTGGCGGCCGGCATGAGCCAGCCAATCTTAATGGCATCTCCCATTTCATTGAGCACATGCTCTTCAAGGGAACCTCTCGGCGATCCGCCCGCCGCATCATGGAGGAGGTGGAAGGCGTGGGCGGAGACATGAACGCGTACACGGCAGAGGAGCGCACGTGTTATTACGCAGCCGCTCCCGCCGAGTTCTTTCCGCGCCTCTGCGATGTCCTCTGCGATCTGTACATGAATCCGAAATTCGCGGTGACCGATATCGAGCGTGAGCGCGGGGTCATTTGCGAAGAGATCCTGATGTATCATGACGAACCGTCCTCGCACGTGCAGGAGATCCTTAACGGTCATTTTTGGCCCAATCACCCGCTGGGCCGTCCTCTCACGGGCACGCCCGACACCGTCGAGAGTATTCGGCGCGATGATTTTCTTTCCTATCGTGCGACCCATTATCATGCGGGGAGCACCGTGGTTTCCGCCGCGGGAAAGATACGCCACGAAGAGGTGATCGAGTATGCTTCCCGGCTCTTGGAAAAGATTCCGCCGCGAAGGCCGATCCGCAACGCGAAGGCGCCCGGCCAAGCCCGTGAACCGCGCGTCGCTTCCGAGAGGCGTGACGTCCAGCAAACGCAGCTTGCGCTGGGTTTGCCTGGTCCCAGCCATCACGATCCGAGGCGTTATGCCATGCAGATCCTGAACGTGATCCTCGGGGGCAATGCCAGTTCGCGACTTTTCCAGGAGTTGCGTGAAAAGCGGGGGCTGTGCTACTCCGTCAGCGCGCATCCCTCAAGTTTCAGGGATACGGGGATGCTCAACATCTCGATGGGGCTGGAGCAACGGAACGTGGAAAAGTCGCTGCGTTTGATTCTCTCCATATTTGAGGATTTGCAGAGGCGTCCTGTTCGTTCCGCCGAGCTGAAGCGCGCAAAGGAATATACCGTGGGAACGAGCCGGATGTCCCTTGAACGAACCTCGACTCAAAACATGCGTCTCGGTGGTTCGGTCCTGGTCTACGGGAAAATCGTCGATCCCGAGGAAATCCATTCCAAGCTGCGCGCTGTGACCTGCGAGGAAGTACAGGCGGCGGCGAAGGACTTTTTGAATCCCCGCACCGCGACCGCGGCGATTGTTGGGCCCGCGCCTGATGAAACAGCCATCAGCAAGATCCTCCGATCATGAGCAAATTCGCGGCGATTTTCGACTGGGACGGTGTAGTGATCGACTCCTCTGCGCAGCATGAAAAATCCTGGGATCTCCTTGCCGCGGAAACGGGCAAGTCGCTTCCGGCCGGCCACTTCAAGAAGGGCTTCGGAAAAAAGAACCAGGTAATCATTCAGAACATTCTCGGTTGGAGTCACGATCGGGAGGAGATTGACAGCCTTGGGGATCGCAAGGAGGAGCTGTACCGCGAATTGATAAGGCAGGGCGGGGTGGCGGTCCTGCCCGGAGCCAGGGGGTTGCTTGCCGCATTGAGAACTTCCGGAATTCCCCGGGCCGTCGGCTCATCAACACCCCGCGCCAATCTGGACTCCATTTTCGCGTCAACCGGCTTGGGCGAATTCTTCGACGCCGTCGTCAGCGCGGACGACGTTGTGAACGGCAAGCCCGCGCCGGACGTCTTCCTGAAGGCCGCCTCGCTTCTCGGCGTTCCAGCGCAACGATGCGTTGTCCTGGAAGACGCCCTGTTCGGCATCGAAGCCGCCCAGCGCGCAGGAATGAAGGTCGTCGCTGTGGCGACGACCAATCCGCTGGAGCTCCTGCGGCACGCGGACTGGGCGGTCGAGAGCCTCGAGGAGGTCAGCGTGGAAGGCCTGCAGGCATTGATTTTTCCGCCCGTCTCCGGCGCGCGCGCTGATTCCTGACAGGTCCGTCGATGAAAACATCGCCCGTGCGATGCGCCCCCGTTTCGGTCCCTAGTCCTTGTTTGTTTGGGAACTTTTGAAAGCGTCTTCGACGCTCTTTGCCGTATCCTTCAAAGCTTCCCCGAAACCCTGAATGGCATTCCTGGCGTCCTGCAAAGCCCTGGCCATTTTAGCGGTTTGATAGTCATCGCGCAACGAAGCGAGCTGCCTCTTCAATTCGTCGGCTTTCGGATTGCCTCGCTGCTGGAGCACCGCGATCTGGTTTTCCAATTTCGCGAAGCCCGCTTCGATTTTCGCCTGCTTCGTCTGGTCAGGGGCTGCCTTGAATTCCGCAAGTTCCTTCCGGATCGAATCGACAGTTCTCTGCGGATTGTCGCAGCCGGCCAACAGCGCGGCGCCAAAGACGAGAACTGCAAGGGCGCGCTTCATAGGGGCCGAAATGCGGTCTCCGCAACCGCCCTTTTCCCGGCCTCCGCACTCGGCCCGTGGCCCGCACAACGAAGACAAGGTTTCTGAGATCGGTTCCAAATGGAGGTTGAGCACGTTCTTGGCAGCGAACTAGATTCACCTTTCCATGGCAAACCGAAAACCGCTGCTCGACGAACTGTTCTCCCGAGAGGGCGTGCTCTGCCGGACTCCGGAAGAAACGGTCTGCCTGGGCAAAGAGGTTTCTGCCTTGCTGGAGCCGGGCATCGTCATCAGCCTCGAGGGACCCCTCGGCGCGGGAAAGACCCAGTTTACGAAAGGCGTTGCCGCGGCCCTCGGATGCGTCGATGAAGCCTCAAGCCCCAGCTTCACGCTCGCCCACGAGTATTCCGGGGGACGCTTTCCCGTCCATCACTTCGATTTCTATCGACTCGAGCGTGTGGAAGAGCTTGACGGAACCGGCTACGAAGACTGCCTTGCCGCGGGTGGCATCGTGGTGGAATGGGGCGATAAGTTTCCCGAGGCGCTGCCCGCCGGGTCCATTCGGTTGTTTTTTGAAATCCTGCCCGAAGGCGGTCGTCGCATTCGCGGTCTGCGCGCGCCATGATCCTTGCACTGGACGCTTCAACGACGCGCGGATCGGTGGCTCTGGTCAGCGACCATGAGCCTCTGCGGGAGATTTTCATTGATTCCCCTCGCGGTCGCGGAGGCGCGCTCTTCTCCGCCCTCGAGAAGATCGTGGGCGAGGCGGCCGACATCGAGCGCGTTATCGTCGGAGTGGGGCCCGGAAGCTACAATGGAATCCGCTCGGCCCTTGCGGTGGCATGGGGTATCGCCACGGCGCGCGGCATCCCGCTCGTGGGCATTTCTTCGCTCCTGGGGCTTGATGAAGGCAGCTATTGCGCCGTAGGCGACGCCCGGCGCGGGCAGTACTACTTTGCCCGGGTCAGCGGCGGAAGATTCGTCGTGGAGCCGGAACTGTTGCAGAAAGCCCAGCTCGTGGTTTTGCTCAGCCAGACACCCGATATTCCGATCCTCGCGCCCGCGCCTATCGAGTTTCTTCAGGGCGTCGTGGTACGAACCCCGAGCGCAGCCAGACTGGCTCGTCTCGCGGCAGACTGGCAACCCAATCGGCCGGAACCCCTCTACCTCAAGGCGCCACATATCACGGGCCCGAAAGGCGGAACGAAATGTTCCTGACTGCTGACGATCAGGCGCGCTTCGAGAGAACCGAAGGGCTTACTTTCCGATCCCTGCAAGCTCCGCAGGCGGCGTCAAGGCCTTGGCGAGCGACGCCAGGCCACGGTATTTCTTACCGCTCTTCTTGACCATGCCGCGGGATACAAGATTCTGAAGTTTTTCGTAAGCGCGAAGGCGAAGCATCTCCTCACCCCCACTTGCCGCATTGCGGGCACGCAGGCGTTCATGGACGACGTCAAAGAGTTGCTTGAACTCAAACGAAGAGCCTTTCTTCGAGAGAGCGGCAACCAACTCTTCAGTCACCAAATCCGGAAGACGACGAGAGAACGCACTTTTTCTTTGCATAAGCATGAGCGGTCAGCATAACACACATTCGGCGCATTGTCATACGATTTTTCCCGCGACGTGGCCTTCCTGGTTGGGAATTCGCCAAGACTCAGGGTTTCGCGAGCGACTTTGCGAAGCGAACCAACTCCTGCGCGAGTTCATCGATTCGACCGGCGACTTTGCGGTCCGAAACGACGCCGTCCCGAAAAGCCGACCCTGTCGCGTAGACGAAGCGCGGCACGATGACGCATCGGAAGTCCAGCATCAGGCTGCTTGCCATGCTCATCACCGACATGTAGCTGGTGTCGCCGCCCGCGGCATTGAGGAATCCGACAACCTTTCCTTCCCAGGCGCTGCCAGTCAGCTCCACGAGGTTCTTCAAAGCGGCGTTCATATCGAAATTGTACACGGGTGCGGCGACGAGAATTCCCGCGACCGCTTCAATACGCGCCCGGGTTCGTTCGACTTCGGGGTCGGAGTAGGCTGTGTCGCCATCGCACATGGGAAGCTTCACCTTCTGGAGATCGATAAAGTCGACTTGCGCTCCAAGGGCGTTCAGCGAGTTTGCTGCATATTGGGCCATCTGGCGGCTCAAGCTCTCGGGATTCAAGCTTCCGCTTACCAAGGCGATGCGAACTGATTCCTGCATTCAAGGATCTTTGCAGATTGCCCGGCGGCCGACTCGGGAAATCTTCTTTATTTCGTGCTTTTGACGGTGATCCTCTGAGGCACGAAAACGGTCCGCTGAGCGGCGGTCTGAGCCGCAGCGACGCTGAGCTGAAACTGCCGTTGATTGAGCTGATTGATGATCTGGCTCATGGTCGCCTGATTGGAAGCGGCCGTGGTCGCGACAGGTCCTTGCGCTTGAGCGGAAATTGCGGGCGGCGGCGAAATGAACATTGACTGTCCCATGCCCGCCGAGCTCGCAGCCACTAGCAAACATCCCATAATGAACACTTTCACCACTCAAATTAGCCTCTCGCGGACTCTTCTGCAAACGGTGCGTTGCCGAGCGGTTAGGGGAGACTACAGCGCGTT
Source organism: uncultured Verrucomicrobiae bacterium (assembly GCA_963763735.1). Classification (GTDB taxonomy): domain Bacteria; phylum Verrucomicrobiota; class Verrucomicrobiia; order Chthoniobacterales; family Terrimicrobiaceae; genus DASTFP01. The sequence continues at coordinate 62,514 of CAVXQK010000012.1, forward strand.
GGGAAAGTAGCTGAGCACAAGGGCTGCAAGACCGAGGAACAGAAAGAACCCGACGACGTCTGTGACTGTCGTCAGCATGATTGCCGAAGCGAGAGCGGGGTCGATCCGAAGCGCCTTCAATCCGAACGGAATCAAGACGCCTGCTATTCCCGCGGTAACCATGTTCAGAACCATTGCGGCGAAAGTGATCACGCCCAGGACAAGGTCCTTCTTCCAGAGCCACGAAACTCCCCCGACGACGAGACCTATTGCCAGACCATTGAGCAGACCCACCAGTATTTCCTTCATCAGGATGGAATGGTGGTGCTTGTCCGGAACGTGCCCCAACGCCATGGAGCGGACGATGATCGTCAGTGTTTGAGTGCCGGCGTTTCCGCCCTGTCCCGCGATGATGGGCAGGAAAATGGCCAGCACCGCGTACTTTGCGATCGTTGTTTCGAACAGTGAAACAACCCAACCCGCCAGGAACGCGGTGGCGAGATTGACGTAGAGCCAAGGCAGGCGATTGCGAACGGAATGGCTCCAGGGGGTCTCCGCCGTTTCCTCGCCGGAGAGTCCAACCATGCGCTGCATGTCCTCGGTAGCCTCCTCCTCGACGATTTCGAGAACGTCGTCCGCGGTCACCACCCCGCTCAGCCGTTGAAAATCGTCCACCACCGGGATGGCGCTGAATCCATAGGCGCGGAACAAGCGCGCGATCTCCTCCTGGTCCGCATGCACCGACACAGCCCGAACCTCGGGGACCATGATGTCCCGGATCTTGAGATGGGACGGGCGAAAGAGCAGGTCGCGCACGCGAAGCACGCCGCGAAGCCTCTTTTCGGAGTCGGTCACATAAATGTAAAAGATGCCGTTGGGGAGCTCCTCCTCTTCACGTCGAAGCCTCTCGAGAGCCTCGGCGATGCTAAGGTCTTCGGAGACGGAAATAACCTCCGTCTGCATGATGCCCCCCGCCGTGTCCTCCGGGTATTCCAGGAGATCGCTCAACTGTCTGGCCTCTTCGGCGGGCATCCCGCTCATGATCTCCCGAAGGCGCGCACTCGATACGTGGCCAAGCACGTCCGCGACGTCATCGCTGAACATTTCGCCGACGATCCCGGAGAGGCTGGAGACTTGCATGGACTCGAAGAGCCGCACCTGCACTTCCTGGGGCAGTTCCGAGATGACTTCCGCGGCCAAAGCATCCGGAAGCTTGCGCAGGAAATCCCGGACGCGAGCCAGGGGAAGATCGCGCATCTCTTCGGCAATGTCCCTGGGATGGCGGTTTCGAAGGCCCTTGGGTTCGTCCGAACCTTGCCCGTAAGGAGGCGCCTCACTTGCCATGCCGGCAAAATAGAAAAAAGATTCCTCCAGTGACAATGGAATCCACCACGGACACGGCTTTTTGAGAGGGAGGTGACTCTTGAGAGGGGAAGAAACAGGCCCCGGCCGGCCGCCATCGCGGCAGCAATTGGCTTGATCGCGAAATAATTCCAAGGGTTAGGCTCCGCGGAGGCAGCTTCCGAAGGAACGTTATGAAAATCCCCCCGTTCTCTTGCCTTCGCATGGCAAGATCTTCCTTGTTACTCGTCTTCTTTGTTTTGGCTGGATCCACACGACGGTCGCAAAGGACAAGGTGTTGCGCGTCATCGGCTGGGAGGGTTACGCTTTGGAACGAATTCAAGGCGCAATAGCCGCCGATGCGAAATGACTTGGCGCAGGCAATCATAGCTGGCGCGTTGCCGGCGGTTTCGAACTACCCGATGAGGGTCGGGTATTTATCGCGGGCGTGGATGTCTCGGAGGTTCCCGCGCACCGCCGGGATCCATTCCACCGAATATCTGATCGCCTCTGGTTCGCAGCTTCTGCGCGCTTTGGAACTCCGGCGGCGCAGCGCGATCCCGCTCCGGGAGGGGCTGGGCTGCTGTCGGGCTACAGCGGGATTGGGAAAACGCGGTGATCTACCGTGACCAGGAGTGAGCGGGACTCGCAGCGAGGGCCGGCCTCTTCGCAGTGAGACCTATTTTTGCAAGAATCTCGAGGTAAGACGGACCATGTCTGCCAGATCCACGTCGCCATCTCCGTCGGAGTCGAGAAATTGCGCAAGAATAGGATTTGTATGGCCGCCGGCTGTCGCGCCCATCGCGGGCGTCGCTGCCGTGCCCGCAGGCGCGGCGGTTGTCCGCCCGGACTGCAACAGGCCGATCACGGCCGGAAGCACAATAGGCAGGAGACGAAAAATGGCGTTCGCATCGAGGCCGGTCTTTTGCTGGGCACCTCCGACCATTTGATCCATGCGACCGGCTCCCAAGACCTGCCGGAGCTGATCGGGCGAATTGGCACTCTGCTTGATGTTTTGCAGGAAGTTTTCAACGCCCTGCGTTCCACCGGCGGCATGCTGCTCTTGAAGCGCGGGCTTCAGAAACCCGCCGATGAGACCGGCGATTTGATCGGCATTCGCAGACGAGGCGCCGCCGCCGCCGAAGGCGGAGGCCAGGTTCACGAGATCGTTCTCTTGGGTTGCGCGGGACGGGTCGTTCAGGGAGGCAAGGACGGTATCAAAAAGGCTCATAGTCTGTAAGTTGGCTGAAGGATTTTGCCGAGGATTTCAATAATAATAACGGTAACCGCTGCGATAATGATACCGATGGCCGGGCCGGTAATAGTAGCGCCTTCCCCCGTAGTAATAGGCTGGCCGTCCCCGATAAATGTAGACAGGATAATTCCGGTAATAGTAGCCGGCGGGGGTGCCGTAGAAGCCGATGTTCAACGAGGGTCCGGGGACGGGCGGCGGGCCAACCACGACTTCGCTTCCGGGGTATGGGTAGACGCACCCCGTCAACGCAAGAAGATCCCCGACGCAAAAGCCCATTAGCAAGGTTGCGACCAACCAGGATTTATCCAGCCTGAGGGGATTCACGGCGCAGTAAATTACGCCCGGGGCGCCGCACTTGTCAAATCGGCCCTCACTTTACAAGAGCCGCCCGGTTGACAAATAATCAAACGATCTCCTGGAAAGTGGCCGGTCGCCTGGGCATATATTCAGGCCAGCCAATGACCATTCTTGCGGACACCTTCGTCGACATCGCCACCTGGCGCGGACCAATGCGGGTGCATCTGTTCATCCCCCAGGGGAGTGGACGCCATCCCGGAGTCATCTTCTATTCTGAAATTTTCCAGGTTACCGGGCCGATTCGGCGGATGGCTTCCGCCCTGAGCGGCCACGGATATCTCGTCGCGGTTCCGGAGGTATATCATGAGTTTGAGCCGGCCGGCACCGTGCTGGCCTACGACCAGGCGGGTTCCGATCGGGGAAATGAGCTCAAATACACCAAGGAGCTGGCTTCCTATGATGAGGATACCGACGTTATCGTGAATTTTCTCCGTGGACATGAGAGATGCACAGGCCGGGTCGGAAGCTACGGGGTTTGTCTTGGCGGGCATCTTGCGGTGAGGGCAGGTTTTCATCCGGATGTCAGCGCCGTGGCCGCCTTTTATCCCACGGATATCCACTGCGGTTCGCTGGGCGCTGGCAGAAAAGACGACACGCTGGAGAGGCTTGGAGGAATCCAAAAACCTTTGCTCTTCGTCTGGGGAAGACAGGACCCGCACGTGCCGCTCGAGGGCCGGCTCAAGATTGCGCAGCGGCTCAATGAAACCGGGGTGGACTTTGAATGGCATGAGTTCGATGCCGCCCACGCGTTTCTGCGCGACGAAGGGCCGCGCTACAATCCGGCGCTGGCACATGTTTGCATGACTCTTCTTCTGCGCTTCTTCAGCGAGAAGCTGGCGAGCTGAGAAAAGTGGCGCTCGACCCGATCACCTTTCCCACGTCTGTGTTGCAGACTGCTCCCGAGGCGAACATCGAGGATCGGATCGATGATCTTCTGGCACAGATGACTTTGAAGGAGAAAGTGAGCCTTTGTCATGCGGGGTCCAAGTTCGCCGTTTCGGCGATTCCCCGATTGGGAATCCCTGAGTTCTGGATGTCGGATGGCCCGCACGGCGTCAGGCATGAAATCTGTCGTGACAGTTGGGACCCGGTGGAGACCGAAGAAGACCGTTCGACCTATTTGCCCACCGGAACGGCTTTGGCGGCGACTTGGAATTCCGCTTTGGCTCGCAGGTTTGGCGAAGTGCTTGGCGCAGAGTCGCGGCATCGCGGCAAGGACATGATCCTGGGGCCGGGAATCAACATCGTTCGCACGCCGATTTGCGGCCGGACCTTCGAATATTATGGGGAAGACCCCTTTCAAATCGGGAAGATGGTTGTTCCCGTTGTCCAGGGAATTCAGAGCCAGCAGGTCGCCGCCTGTGTGAAGCACTACGCCGCGAACAGCCAGGAGCTCAACCGTCAGGGAGTTGACGCCCGGATGGACGAGCGCACGCTGCGCGAGATTTATCTCCCGGGGTTCGAAGCAGCCGTGGTTCAGGGTGGGTGCCTCGCAGTGATGGGGGCATACAACAAGTTTCGCGGCCAGTATTGCTCGCACAATGAGCATCTCGTGAACCGTATCCTCAAAGGGGAGTGGAGTTTCGAGGGCTGTTATGTCTCGGATTGGGCCGCTGTTGAGGACACCTTTGAAGCGGCGCGTTTTGGACTTGATCTGGAGATGGGCACCGACAAGCCCTATGATGAGTATTATCTGGCCCGTCCGTTTCGGGAGGCCATCCAGCGCGGCGATCTGGACGAGGCCCTGGTGGATGAGAAAGCGCGCCGCAACTTGCGGGTTATGTTCCAGGTTGGAATGTTCGATCCCAACCGGGCGCGGGGCGAGCGCAATTCGGCCGGGCATCATCGTGCCGCGCTCGAAATCGCCCGTGAGGCGATCGTTCTGCTCAAGAACGAAGGAGATGTTCTGCCGCTCGATAGGAATCGCCTGTCGCGCGTGGTCGTGGTTGGCGACAACGCTGTGGCCCGCCACGCTCAGGGAGGGCATAGCTCGGGGGTCAAAGCTCTTTACGAAGTGACGCCTTTGGAAGGATTGCGTGACAGACTCGGGGATGCGGTTGCGATCGATTTTTTCCAGGGTTATCCAGCTCAAGGCGCCGATTTCGAACCCATCGATCCCGCGTTCCTCGGGCTGGCGGACGAGGGAGCCGGCACACGCGGGTGGAAGGCTGTCTACTGGAGCCAGCGAGATGGCCGCGGGGAACGGCTGTCGAGGGCGGACGTGGCGATCGATTTCGATTGGACGCAGTCAACCCCGCTTCCCGGCACTGCGCCCGGGCAGTATTCGGTGAATTGGGTAACGACCCTGGTCCCTCCCGAGTCGGGCGCCTATGAGTTTGTTTTGGTCGGAGCCTGTCACGCGAGTTTCTTGATCGACGGAATTCCGGTGATTCATCGTTTCGATCAGGGAACTGGAACCGTTTTCAAGTCCGTCGATCTCCAGGGCGGGCGCAATTATGAGTTACGCGTTGAGTTGAGGCCGGGCCATTCAGCGGTCAGGATCAAGGTGGGCTGGATTCCGCCTTGGAAACGCCGGGATCCGGACGACGAGGGCCAGTTCGTGCAGGCGGTCAAGTCGGCCGATGCCGTTCTCTTTTTCGGTGGACTCAATCATCAGTACGACCTCGAGGGCACGGATCGCCGTGATATGGCGCTTCACGAAGGCCAGAACGAGCTGATAGCTCGCATCGCGGGCTTGAATCCGAAGACCGTGATCGTGCTGGTGAGTGGTTCGCCCGTCGAAATGCCGTGGGTCAGCGAGGTTCCGGCGATTGTTCAAATGTGGTATGCGGGGATGGAGGGAGGCAATGCGATCGCTGATGTCCTGGTCGGAAACACTAATCCGTCCGGAAAGCTGCCGATGACTTTCCCCAAAGCGCTGGGGGATTCCCCCGCGCACGCTTTAGGCGATTACAACGCCGCGGTTTGCCGGTACGAGGAAGGAATCTTTGTTGGCTACCGCTGGTTTGACGCAAGAGGAATCGAGCCATTGTTTCCTTTCGGTCACGGTCTCAGCTACAGCGAATTCGAATTGGCTGCGCTTTCCGTCGAAACGACCGATGAGGGCGTTCGCGTGTCTCTCGTCGTGAAAAATACAAGCGATCGCGCCGGTGCGGAGGTCGTCCAACTGTATGTTGGCCAGTTCGTTTGTTCGGTTGAACGTCCGCCTCGCGAACTCAAGGAGTTTGCCAAGATTGCTCTTGCGCCGGGTGAATCGAGGCGGGTGCAATTTGATCTTCCTCGACGGGCATTTGCTTTTTGGAGCAATGCGAAGGGCGACTGGGTCGTCGAACCAGGGCAATTTCTCCTGGAAGTAGGAGTTTCCTCCCGTCGAATCAACCTAAGGCAGGCGATCGAACTGGAGTGAGATGCGCGCGTGTTTGGCCGCCTCTACTTCAATTCCGCGTTATAGAATTCTGTCCAGTCGTCCAGATTGTTGAGGTTGACGGCGTCGCGCGGAGCGCCGTCCGGGAGGCCCGCTGCGCCGAGGACTGTGCGTCGCGTCTCGTCGTCATGAATATAGCCGGTGATCGATCCGTTGAGCTTTTCGATCGACTCCTTATCGATCCTGGCGCCGGGCTGCTCGCGAACCCACTGTTCGAACTGCGGATAGGTCGGACGTTTCCCGGCGATGAAAGAGACCACCGCGTCGCGATCCAGACCGAGACCGTCGATGACCATCTGATCGAAGCCGTGGCCAACCGCTGGGTAGCCCGTTGCGAGTTTATCGCGGGCGTCGAGCGAGACCTTTAGCCAGAGACGTGGAAGGTGCAAAACGCCGAGCGGCCCGGCGATGCCTGAGCTGATGAGGGGAACGAATTTTGACATAGCGCTGTCAATAGAACGCATGCCGGCTGAGAGGTCAATCCGGGCGGCGGAACCGCGCACGAAATTTCCGGAAGGTCTTTGCCTGCAACGAGCGACGATTTTGGGCGTCGCTTCTCAGGGGTCTTCGATCCAGCCAGCCTGTTCCAGGAATCGCAGCAGGCGAGGATCGTGGATTGACAAGGCGGGCAGCCACGGTCCCAATTCCTCCCGGGTCCACCAGAGACCCTCCGGGTTCGCCGGATTGGCGAATTTGTAGCGGTAAAGTGTGGCGCGGACGAAGCGGGGTGGTTTATCGGGAAAGGGATTGCCCGCGAAAAGGCCCAGGGCGCCGGGGTCGTTGTGGAGCAGCTTCCAAACGAGATGGAGAGCCCAGGGATAGTCCTGGGCAGTCGCCATGGAGGCGAACCACATTTGCCAATCGAGCCGCGGCTGATAGGGCGCAATTTGCGGTGGCATTTTCCTTGGGTCCGTGGGCAATGCAACATACGGATACGCCTTCCAGACTGCTTGAGGGTCATCCGGCGTGTCGGCGTCGGTTCCTTCGAAAACCACATTGAGACGCTCGCGGCCCACGCTTCCAAATGCCCCATAGGTATTCACCAGATTGAGAGGATCGAAGGAGGTGTTCATGATCTGGCGGGCGGAAAGCATGTTTGTCACGGGCGGGATGCTGAGAATACCGACCAGCGCTGCGACAGCCCAACTGCTCGCTTCCATCGCCCGGCTTCGAGTCGCGTGAATCGTCGCAAGATTGGCCCGCCGCAAGAGCTGGCTGGGAAGAACTTTCGACCAGACGGCGTCATCAAAGCACGCCAGCGCGGGAACGATGGTCAACCAGTTCAAAAAGGAAAGATTTCCACTGGCAATGAGTGCGAGTTGGAATGCGATAATTACTCCTCCCGCTAGGCGCCGGGCAAGACAAGGCCAGAACACAAGCCAGGGCGCGATGAGCTCGGCGATATGGCTGAAAAGGACGCCTGTCTTGAGGACAGCTTTGGGCAGGAAGTGAAACCAACGGCTAAGTGGATTGGGAATTGGCTGCGTCTCAAAGTGATAGTTCAACGCCGTGAGATCCCGCCAAGCCGTATCACCCCGCATCTTGATCAGTCCTGCTCCGAGCATGATCCGAAAGATCAACCAGCGAAACAGCCAGAGCACCACCAAGGGCGGTGCACACCTGGGAAACGGCCGGCCATCCCACAGAGGGCAGAGAAAGATCGCCAGAAAGCCTGTTTCGATGAGCTGGATTTCCCATCCGTAGCCATACCAATCTTGTCCGATGTGAACGATGGAGAGGTAGAGCGCCCACAATGTGGCCATGAGAATGGCGTTCGCGTAGCCGAGAACAACGATGCACGCCAGCGCGAGACCCGCCCATGCCGTCCCCATGAGCGTGGAATCCGAGTGGCCCAGCCAAAAAAGCGAGGGTAACGCAACGAACGCCGAAGACGTCGAGCCGAAGTAATCGCGCGCTCGTTCCAGAAAGGAGCCGGCGGGCGTCAGCCCGTGTTCACCCACCAGAGGAACAAGCTGCCTCGCGGCCGCCAGAAACGCCACGGCGTAGACCACCCCCAGGAGCCGGAGAATGACGAAGCGCGTCAGCCAGTAACTCTTTTCCGAGAGTTGGGCTGATCCGTTGGGTCGCGTCATGATAACAAAGCCCCGATTGGCCGGGTCTTCGGACCATGAGCAAGAGCCCTGTTTCAGTCAACAGCTCTAGCTGTAGCGGCGATGTCCCCATCGCCGAAATTGATTTGGACGGATTGGAGGGCGATCTCCCATTGCGTTCGCTCGAGACTTCCTGTGGACAACACGGTAATCCCTTCGGCGATGTCCCCATCACCGCCACAGGTCTAAAAAGCCAACCAGTGCTACTCGGCTTTTGTCTTCTGACTCCGCTCGCGAAGCGGCTTGGCAGAAACAACCGGTGGCTTTGGAACAAAGGCCCGGCCGTTTTCTCGCATGACTTTCAAGTCCTTCGAAAGAGCAACGAGCGCCTTGGGTATTCCCTTGTATTCCTTGCCGGTCTTATGGACCTGGCCCTGCTGCACGAGATTCTGAAGTTTCTCGTAGGCGCGCAGTCGCAGCATTTCCTCGCCGCCGCCGGCAACATTTCGAGCCCGAAGACCCGCATGCACCAAAAGGAAAAGCGCTTTGAATTCGTATGATCTTGAATCCGATAGCACCGACACTAATTCTTCAGTGACGTTGTCGGGGCCGCGGCGTGAAAAGGAACTGTATTTTGAGCTGATGGATTAAAATAACACAAATTTCCTAAATGTCCCGAAAGAGTGTGCAGAACTTCAAATTTAGCCGTTTCCAGCCGCTTGAATTCTCGCGAAATTGTGCCATATTGTGCACAGGCAAGGTTAGCTCCACTGGTTTCGCTGGATAGGTGAAATTGGTTCTCTTAAAAGAGGAGAGAAGAAACAGCGTGAGCGGACCTTGCTCCTTTTTTATTTGAACGTTGGGCGTGTGAGCCCAATTCATTTTTCGGTGGCCAGCGGGGTAGCCGTCATCGGAATTCGCCAGACACGATGGGGCGCGTCAAATCCTCGAAAGCGGACCTCGGAGAGTTGGGGTTCCGGTGGGGTTGGCCAGCTTTTCAGGAATGCGGCCATTTCCGGGCGCTGGAAGATTTCCTCCGAGACGGCGAGGTCGCCGCCGTGACAACAGGACACCATGCGTGCCGCCAGGTTGATCGTTGTGCCGAAGAAATCGAGCCGCTCGTTTGCGTTTACGGCAAGGCAGGCTCCGACATGGAGGCTGGCTTTCAACATCAGGGCGGCGGCGTTTGAGCGCGGCAGCGGGAGATCGCGGTTCATGTCGCGAACGGCTTCCAAAGCTTCATCCACACGGCTAAAGCACGCCATCACGGCATCGCCGATCGTCTTGACGACCGTGCCGTGATAGCGGCCGACAGCCGAAGTCAGGACGTTGAAATGGTCCCGCACCAATGCGTAAGCGGGCGCGTCGCCGATATCACGGTAGATCGCCGTGGAGCCGCGCAAATCGGTGAACAGGATCACTTGCGATCCGACTTTGATATCTTCGTCGGCAGAGACAACCTCACTCGAAAAGAGATCGCGGAATTCCTGCCAATTCGTTACTCGGGCAGCGGTCAGGATGTCATCGCTCCATCCAATTTGATCAAGATTCAGCAAGACAGGGAAAGGATTCGGATTGTGGACGCGAGCGACGCTGCCCTCTTCGGAACCGCGCTCGTATTTGATCTGGAATCCGGAGGCGTCTGTGCGGATGAAGGCCGGGCAGTCCTCGCGGAGTTGACCGGGATCGAGGGTGACGGAGCCCTTCACTTGCGGCGAGCGCAACCGCATCGTTCGCGTCATGGGTGGCAGCTTCCAGGTTCGTTCCTGGCCGGCTTCCAAATAAGTTTGGCTGATCACGTGCGGTCTGCCTCCCGGTCCGGCGAGACAGAACGTTTGCTCTTCGCGCCTGCGAACAGCCGGATTTACCGCGAACTTGAGCTCGACGGATTTATCGAGCTCGGCGTCAAACTCGATCTGGCATACGTCGCAATGCGATGTTTGAGTCAGACCCTTGAGGGATTTGACCTGCTCCCGCGATGAACGGCAGTTCGGACACAGAATTTCCCAGCGGAAGTCCAGCAGACCGCTGCGCGTGGCATGCAGGAAAAGGGAGAGGACCTCCCACGAATCGGCACCCCAATGTCTCGCGACGGCCAAGGGGCGAATGTGCGTCAGTTCCACATCGGGCGCCTCGCGCAGCATCCTTTCCAGGCGATCGATATTCTCCGTGGGGAGCCCGGCCCCCCGCAGCCTGTCGAGGCCGGCTCGCAGCGCGGCTTCGTCCACGGGTTGAACGGTCAAGCGCGGCAGGGCCACCGGCTTCTGCCCGCGCAGAAAATCGGTCACATGGGCCGTGATGCGGCGCATATCGAGCCGCATCTTTGGAAAAAGGACTCTTTCCGCCAGGAATTTTCCGAGCGCATTCCGCGGAAAAATCTCGGCAACGACCTTCACACGTGTCCCGCCAGGTTGCCGAATCAGGTCGATCCCGCCGTTGGCTTCGCGCAATGGACCCCCTTCGAAGACCCGCCGGACGCGATAGAACTCCGGTTCGAGCCACTCGAAGGGGAATTCCTGCCAGACGGCCTCGAGGCCGGCCAGGCGCGTTCGAGCGTGGGTCGTGCTGCCGCCTTCGGGATTCGCGGTGAACTCATAGCGCACGGCCGGGAGTCCGAGCGCGCGGTTCATCCAATCCGTATTGCTCAGGGCGGGCCAGATCACCTCCGGGGCGAAGGGCAAGTCGTGCAGGACTTCGAATTGAATTGCGCCTTCCATTTGCTCTGACGCTGATTCAAACTCCTCGTGCCGAACAACTTAGCTTGTCAAATTTCCCCATGATCGGCAGTTTCGTGCAAATGAACACAGGAGCACTTCCCGTGATCCTGATGCATGGCGAAGGTGATATATTGCATGCCTTTGGTGAAGAAGTTATCGTTCATCTGTCCGGTGCGCAAACCGCCGGAAAAGCCGGATGCTTGTCGAGACAAGTCCGGCTGGATTCGAGACGTTTTTTGCGCGTTGCGCCCAGGAATTTGCCAAGCCGGGCGGGCTCGACAGGCAACACGTTGTCGCCATCAGCTCGGAGCATGGCATTCACTTTGTTGGCCCCTGAAGTTCGCTCTCGCTGAACCGCGAGATTTCCAGGTAGGTTTCCTGGAATCGATCCCTCCCCAAAATCGTCCAGGCAGGCAAGGCGGCCAGGTCCCTCGGCGTGGCGCTTGCTGGTCTTTAGTCTCCTGACCCTTGGAATCATCGTATCTGTATTTTTTCCCGTAGTCATTTCGAGCAAACAGCCTCAGAAAGCTGCGGCGGCGCCCGTCCCGCCGAGCCCTGATGTGATGGAGGAACAGGCGCTCGCTCTTCAGGACAAGGGAGACTTCGCGGCTGCGGAGGATCTGTTTCGCAAATGCCTGGCGGAGCGCCAGAGGGTGCTTGGAAGCGAGCACATCGACACGCTTGCGGCTGTGAACAACCTCGCCAATCTGCTGCACGATCGCGGCAGCGATACCGAGGCGAAGTCCCTTCACCAGCAGTGCCTGGAAGCCCGGGAGCGCACTCTTGGGCCGGACCATCCCCACACCCTGGCCAGCTTGACCAATTTGGCGCTCGTTCTATCCGCAAAAGGCGATTACGCCGCCGCGGAACCGCTTTCCCGGCGGGCGTGGGAATCGATGCGGCGCATTGCGGGTCCCGAGGATTCCGACACGCTTTCCTGCCTGAACAATCTGGCTAACTTGCTCTCGGACAAAGGAGATTACGCCTCTGCCGAGCCGTTGTATCGACAGTTGGTTCAGTCGCTCGAAGACAGGTTTGGACCGGAGAATCGGGCGACGCTCGCCGGGCAGGGCAATCTGGCGAACCTCCTCTTGCGAAAGGGCGATCCTTGGGCGGCCGGACCGATTTATCAGCGTTGTCTCGAAGTCCGCGAACGTACCCAGGGTCGCGACCATCCCGAAACCCTGCTGGCGCTCAACAATTTCGCCGCGTTTCAGTTGGAAACGGGCAACTATTCGGAGGCCGAATATCTTTACCGTCGCTGTTTGGAGAGCCGGCAAAAATCCCTGGGGTCGGACCATCCCGATACCCTTGCCAGCACGGAGAATCTGGCACGGACTCTGAGGAAAGCGGGCAAGCTCGATGAAGCCGAACTCCTGGCGCGCAGCGGACTTGCTGATCGCGAGCGGGTGCTCGGCTCCAAACACCCCGATACCTTCAGCAATCTGGCCACCCTCGCGGACATCTTGCGCGACAACGGGGATATCTCCAGCGCGGCGGCGCTTTACGATCAAGCCTTGGAAGGCCTGCGCCAAGCGTCGGGTCCGGCTCATCCCGATACCCTGCGTGTGCTTTACGAATATGCCCTGCTTCGAAAGAATCAGCGCAAAGATATCGAGGCGCGACGCCTGGCATTTCAACTCGTGGCAGCCGCTCGCCGCACCCTCCCTCCGAACAGCCCCGACCGGGTGAAATACGAGCAACTCGTGGAGTCCCTTCGGTAGGCTAGGGCTGAGTTGAGAGTTGAAAGTTGAGAGTCGAGAGTTGAAATTGAGCTCTATGAAGTCCACGGAATTTAACCTCCCCGAAAAGGAAGTTGAAACGGAAGCCGAACAGCACGCCGAGGAAACTCGGCGAGCCGTCGCGGCAGCTTCCAAGAGCCAGCAGCCGATGCGGAAGAAACAGCCCAGCCGCCGCAAAGGCCGCCGTCTCTAGCTTGGAATAATAAGCAGTCAACCGGGGCGTTGAACCGGTCGCTCAATCTGAGAGCCGGACCGGAAGGCGGTTTGCGCCCCAAGCCCCTGGCCTTGCTTCAAAGATCCCCTGCAATCTCACAGCCGCAGAAATTGCAGAGATTGCCGGCAAGGTTCCATTCGCCCAGTTCGTACCCGTCGCGCTCGACAAGGAGATTGCCGCAGCCCGGGCACCATGTGCTGCCACCGGTCGAGTCATGCACATTGCCGGTGTATACATAGTTAAGCCCCTTGGACCTCGCGATTTCTCTTGCGCGCGCAAGCGTCTTCGCGGGCGTGCGCGGTTTGTCGAGCATCTTGAAGTCGGGATGAAAAGCCGTGAAATGCCAGGGCACATTCGGCCCAAGGTTTTCGGCAAACCACTCGGCGGCCCGATGAATTTCCGCGTCGCTGTCGTTTTCACCGGGAATGAGAAGCGTCGTGACTTCAAACCAGACGGCCGTCTGGCGCAGGAATTTCAGCGTCTCGAGCACCGGCGCGAGGCTCGCGAAGCAAAGCCGGTGGTAGAACTCTTCGGAAAACGCTTTGAGATCAACGTTCGCGGCATCCATGTGCCGGTAGAATTCAGGTCGCGCGTCGGGGGTGATGTAGCCCGCCGTGACCGCGACAGCCCGGACGCCGAGTTCGTGACACGCCTGCGCGACGTCGATCGCATACTCGGCGAAAATGACCGGATCGTTGTAGGTGAATGCGACCGACCGGCAGCCAAGCCGTCGTGCCGCGCGCGCAATCTGTTCCGGTGAGGCCGCATCGGCGAGCTTGTCCCATTCGCGAGCCTTGCTGATGTCCCAATTCTGGCAAAAGCGACAGCCCAGATTGCAGCCGGCCGTGCCGAATGACAAGACGCTGCTTCCTGGCAGGAAATGGTTGAGAGGCTTCTTTTCGATCGGATCAACGCAAAACCCGCTGCTTCGTCCGTAGGTCGCGAGTTCCATCGCATCGCCCACGCGCCTCCGGACAAAGCAGAATCCACGCTGGCCCTCGTTGAGCTTGCAAAAGCGCGGGCACAGCCGGCACTCGACGCGTCCATCGGCCAGCATCGTCCACCAGCGTCCCGGGTGATCGGACTGTGTTATTGGCGCAGCCATGGCTTCTCCAAATGAGGCGGGGCCTCGAAATGTAATATAGCCACTCCGTAGCCGACGCCAAACGGCGCCTCGTAGCTCAAGAATTCATTGCCATCCGCGCTGAACCCGGTTGCGCCGAGCGCGACGAGGAGGGTATCGAGCGCATCCTCCTCGGCGGCTTCCTCCAGATCCGGACTGAAATCCAGGACTTCGCGGTAACTGCCGCGGCGCAAGGCGCCGATCAACCAGTGATCAAATTCGGCTCCCCGCGGGTCGAATTCGCGCCGGACGCCCAACCGATGGCTCATGTCGCCGCTCGCGATGAGTGCCACGCACCTGCCGGCGCAGGCCCCGGCGTCGGCTATGGCCTCGCCAAACTCCACAACTTTGAAATGGTCCGCAAGGCTCAATCCCGCCGCCACGACCGGTCCGCGCCAGCCCGTCTCAGCGAAAAACCAGAGCGGAACCACTGACCCGTGGTCGAGGGCGAGATCGGCAATCGGTCTTGTCCGGATGTCCGCGCTTCGCGGCGTGATGCGCGATTTGAGCCGCGAAGCGTTACGTCGTTTTGGAAATCCACACCCTCCGCCGGCGCGCCAAAGGCCTCGAGCGTTCCGCGCAGTCGTTCGCCGGTCCAAATTCCGAACGCTTCCGGCTCGCGCGGCGCATGCGGAGAAATCACGACCACCGCGTCGGCGTTCGTCGCCGCACCGCTCCCCGCCGCTTCGCGCATCGCCGCGACGGTTGACTCGATCCTTCCCGCGCGGTCGACGGCCGACGGACGGGATCAGGACTGGCGCATGCGGCATCAGCGCGGCGTAGACGACGGAGCAAGATGAAGGGTTGCCCACGAAAGAGAGCCTACACCTGAAAGCCGGTTCTGTCCCTGTGCTGCGCCGGGTTTCTCTTCAGGAGCCTGCGCTGCCCGCTCGTTCCTCCGGCGGAGGGAGGGCCAAACTCTCCCCGAGAGCGGCAGAGGGGGACGCGGAGCTTGGGAGCACCTTTCGAATGAGCTTGGATAGTCCGCTCTCCGCGGCGTCCTGATCCGCGGTGGCTTGGCGGGCAGCTTGCTCCCACGCCTGGGCGAAGCCCGGAGCCTGTTCGCGCATTCGTGCCACGGCCGTTTCCAGGATCTGCAACTGACGCGCTTCGGCGCGCCCGGGCCTTTGCTGAAGGGCAGCGATGTTCACCCGCAGGTTCTCGTTTTGCTCCTTCAAGGACGCCAGGTCCTTCTCGAGTCGATCATTGCCTGTCGCGGTGATCTTGAGGTGGGTATTGAGGTGTTTTTGGAGCTGGTCGAGTTCGTCCTTCAGTCGCTTAATTTCCCGGTTTTGATGGGCCTTGGAGGTAAGGCCATTCTTCAGAACGAAGCCGGCGATCAGCAATCCGAGAGCCAGCCCCCAGGTGAATGGGTGCGAGAGGATCGGCCATAACGTGTCCATGAGTTCACGTTAAAGCGGCCAGCCTGCATGGCAAACGAAAACCCGGGACGCGGCTACGACCAGAAGCGCCTGTTGCTCCAACGGCACGACAGCTTCGAGCGGTCGAATCTAACGCGGGTCCGCCACGCGCCCGAGGAAGAGGCAGGCTCCGCTTGGACGATGTTGAATGGCGAAGAGGAACGGCCGATCGACGCGAACTTCGATCGGCTTGGGCTTTTGTTCGAAATGGCCGGTTGCCATCATCATCACGACCGCGGTGGCGGCAGCGGCTTCGGTGCCCTTTTCGTCGACATCCACGAACGTCTTGTGAAAGACATCGGAGATGTAGAGGTAGTCGTCCGGCCGTTTCGGGGCGATGCCATTGAAATTGGCGCTTCCCTTGGGGACGTTGAAGGCGCTTTCCATCCCCAGAGCCTCCAGCATCTTGCGTAGGGCGAAGAGAGGCGGCTCGAGCTTGAACCTCGGCAAATACAGTAAGATGTCCTGACTCTTGAGGCCGGCGCACTCCATCAGCAGGGCCGCAGTCAGTTTGCTTTCCAGCTTGGGCAGGCCGACCGCCGTGTCCGGGAGCAGGATCAGAAGTTGGAGATCGCCGCCGCTGTAGGGGAGTGCGACTGCATCGAATCCCTCGTGTTTGGCGTAGCCAAAGGAATCCTGGCGCGTCATCGTTGGCACATCGACGGTTTCTCCGCCTGCCAGGTGGAATGGGCCCGGCTTTGTGGCGTTCTCGTTGAATTCCTTTGCCCAGGGGGCTTTCAGATAAACCGCGTTCGCGAGCACGAGGCGTGTTTCCTTGTTGAGCGCGTTGTCCGAAATGAGGTTGCGGATCCGCTCGCGGGTTTGCTTTTCCACCCAGGCGTTGATCCGCTTTGTAGCGGCGGCAGGACTCTTCACAAAGTCCAAGGTCTCGAGCGGGGCGCCGAAAATCTCCTTGAGCAGCTTGAGGTAGTCCGGGCGAAAATCGTATCCGTTCTGTCCAAAGAGCCGGTTCGCGATTGTGAGTGTAATGGGTTCGCTGGGCCCTCCGGATTTCTTTGACTCCGTCGCGAGCCTGGCTGTGCGGCTTGTCATTTCGGCGAGCGCGTTCTGTAGCGCGGCGAACGAGCGGGGAATGTTCGAGTCGCCGGCGGGATAGTGCAGGACCTTCGCCATTTGCTCGCGGGTTTCTCCCTCGGCTCCCGCGTAGGTCATGGCCAGGGCGATCTGAATCGAGTACGGCGAGAGGGCCGTGTTTTCTTGCGGTTTGGACGCGTGCGCCAGCAGATCGATACCCAGGTCATTGACTGCCGAGGCCGCAGTTCGGAAGGAATCCGCTGCGGATAGGGAAGAAGCGGCCAGAAGCACCGCCGCGGGAATGCTCTTGCTCATGGGTAATGTTAGCACCTTTCCGCTGAAGCCGTCATCACTTGTATCGTGGAGTGAGGTGCGGCCGCGCTGGCGAAAACCGCTAGTGTCCTGACTCCATCAACCGTCCGATTGTTTGCGACCAGGACGCATCGAGTTCACGCAGCGGCCACGCGAAGGTTTGTCCGTCCGCGGAAATCTTCAGCGAGGAGGTGTCGGTGACGGCTCCGAGCCGTCGCGCCGGGACTTCCCGCAATTTGAGAAGCGCCAACGCGGCGCCGGCGTTTTGCTTTTCGACCGAGACGAGGATGCGCGATTGGGTTTCGTTGAAGAGCAAGACCTCGGGGCGCAGGCCGGTTTCGCCAAACTCCACCTCGGCGCCAAACGCCTGCCGTCCACTCAAACACGCTTCTGCAAGCGCAACAGCGAGCCCGCCTTCCGAACAATCGTGGGCGCTTTGGACGAGTCCCATTCGAATGAGGGCGCGGACGGCGTCGTGCGCTTGTTTCTCCTTCTCGAAATCGAGCGTGGGGGGAGCACCCTCTTTGCGTCCGTGGATGACCTTGAGAAAATGCGAGGCGCCCAGTTCGGCTCCGAGCTCACCAATAAGGAGGATTGCGTCACCAGGCTGTTTGAAAAACTGCGTGGTGATGTGCTTGGAGTCTTCGATGAGGCCGACCATTCCCACGGTCGGAGTGGGATCGATCGCGCCGGCGGGGCTTTCATTGTAGAGGCTGACATTTCCTCCGGTGACCGGTATGTTGAACGCGCGGCACGCTTCGGCCAGGCCCTCAACGGCTTCACGAAGTTGGAGAAAGTTTTCCGGTTTGTGAGGATTTCCAAAGTTGAGGTTGTCGGTGACGGCGAGAGGGACAGCTCCCGAGCAGGCGAGATTCCGCGCGGCCTCGGCGACGGCGATCTTCGCGCCTTCGCGGGGATCCTGGCGGCAATAGATTCCGTTGCAGTCCGACGTGGCGGCGAGGATCTTGCCGGCTTCGCGGACGAGAAAAACGGCGGCGTCGGAACCTGGCAGGACCGCTCCGCCCAGGCGCACCATGTGGTCGTATTGACGCCAGACCCAGCGCTTCGAAGCGATACTGGGGTCCGCCAGAAGCGTTGTCAGCGAGGCCCTGACATCTCTTCGCGGCAGGGAACCGATATCAAGCGGCGCGGGAGGGCGCCGCTCTGCGGCCTGGCGATGATAAATCGGCGCTTCGTCCGCGAGCGCGCGCGCCGGAATTTCGGCCACCGTTGTGCCGTTCAATTTGACGCGCATGCTGCCGTCGCCCTTCACCTCGCCGACCTGGGCATAGGGAAGGTCCCACTTTTCAAAGATTTCCTTTACGCGAGGTTCCTGGCCTTTCTTAACGATCACCAGCATGCGTTCCTGCGATTCGCTCAACAGGATCTCGTAAGGCGTCATGCCGGTTTCGCGCTTCGGCACAAGCGAAAGATCGATTTCGACGCCTGTGCCGCCACGGCTCGCGGTCTCGCATGTCGAGCAGGTAAGGCCCGCGGCGCCCATGTCTTGAATGCCTGCCACGCACCCGCTGGCCAGCAACTCGAGACAGGCTTCCAAAAGCAGCTTTTCGCGGAAGGGATCCCCGACCTGCACAGCCGGACGGTCCTCCTTCGATTCCTCCGTAAGGTCGCGAGACGCGAAGGCCGCCCCCGCGAGCCCGTCGCGCCCGGTTTCCGCGCCAACATAAAAGACCGGGTTGCCGATACCCGTTGCGGCGCCTCGGGCGATTTGTTCGTGGCGCAGGATGCCGAGGCAGAACACATTCACAAGGGGGTTGCCCGCGTAGGATTCATCGAAATAAACTTCGCCGCCGATTGTGGGAATGCCGATGCAGTTTCCGTAGTGGGCGATGCCCGAGACGACGCCCGAGAAAAGCCTGCGGTTGACTGCGTCGCTGAGAGGTCCGAAGCGCAGGGAATTCAGGCTGAAAACGGGCCTGGCCCCCATCGTGAAAATGTCACGGATGATGCCGCCGACTCCGGTGGCCGCTCCCTGGAATGGTTCCACCGCGCTGGGATGGTTGTGACTCTCCATCTTGAATGCGACAGCCCAGCCGTCGCCGATGTCGATCACGCCCGCGTTCTCTTCTCCGGCTTTCACCAGAACCCGATCGCCCGTGGTCGGAAATTTTCTCAGTTCGGGCTTTGAGTTTTTATACGAGCAGTGCTCGCTCCACATCACAGAGAAAATGCCAAGCTCTGTGAAATTCGGCTCGCGCCCCAGGATGCCCTGGATGCGCGCGTACTCCTCGCGCGTGAGTCCGTGACTGGCGACCAGTTCGGGTGTGATGGCGGGGTCTGTCATGAGTTTAACCACAGAGGACACAGGGAACATAGAGGACGATCATAGGGAAATGCGCTCTAAGCCGTCCTTGAGTAAAGGGACGTTGAAGTTGATGAGGAGACCGGTTTTTATTCCCGTGAGTTTCAGGCAGGACTTGCGGGTCAAGCAAGCCCGGACCAAGGCTTTTGTGAACGCAGATGGCCGACGCGATAATCGCTCTTCGGTAATCCTTTATTGAGGAACTCTGTGTCCTCAGTGTCCTCTGTGGTAAACATTCGATCACGCGGCGTCACGAAGCGGCGATGCCGGCCAGTCGAGCATGCTTTGGAAAATGAGGAGCCCGTCCGTGCTGCCCAAAAGCGGGTCGCACGCGCGCTCGGGGTGGGGCATGAGGCCGAACACGTTGCGGCCTTCATTGCAAATTCCCGCAATGTTGTCTCGCGATCCGTTGGGGTTTGCGGCGTCCGTTACGCGTCCGTGGGCATCGCAATAGCGAAGAAGGATGCGGCTTTCGAGTTCGAGCCGGTGAAGGATAGCGTCGTCCGCGAAATAGCAACCCTCGCCATGAGCAATGGGGAGGTGGAGGATGGCTCCTGTCCGTGCCGCATTGGTGAAGGGACTGTTGTGGCGTTCGACGCGGACGTGAACGTGTTCGCAAATGAAATGCAATCCGCGATTTCGGACGAGCGCGCCGGGAAGCAGTCCGGATTCGCAGAGGATCTGAAAGCCATTGCAGATGCCCATGACGATTCCGCCGGCTGCGGCGAAGCTCTTTACGGCGTCCATGATCGGTGAAAATCGCGCGATGGCGCCACAGCGCAGGTAATCGCCATACGAGAAGCCCCCAGGCAGGACGACCGCGTCGAATCCGGCGAGCGAAGAGTCCTTGTGCCAAACGTATTCGGCGGTCGCGCCCTTGATTGCATTAAGAGCGTGAATGCAGTCCTGGTCGCAGTTCGACCCTGGGAATTGGACAACGGCAAATTTCATGGGAGCCAGCGCGCGGTTCTCAAGAGGCGTCAGGGGACCATCTCGAGCTGATAGTCTTCGATCACTGGATTGGAGAGCAGATCGCGGGCAATTTCATGCAGCTTGGTTTCGTCGGTAGCACCCGGGAGTTCGATTTCAATGCTCTTCCCGACCCGGACGCGGCCAACATTTTCGAGTCCGAGATGTTTCATGGCCTCTGCGGTTGCCGCGCCTTGCGGGTCGAGCACTGAGGGCTTGGGCATCACGGTGACAATGGCTTTCACGAGGAAAGGATTTCGTGTCCTCGCGCATCGCACAAGCGGATTATGATTTTCTCCGCAGCAAGTGGAAGGCGCACGCCGCGGCGCTCGTCGCGAAACACACGATCGACAAGACTTCCCCGTGAAGCGTGTAGAACGTTTTTTTGGGGTCTCTGGGGACGTCGAGGCGCGCGAAAAGCACGCCTTCGATAAACGTGCTTCCTTTGTCGTTTTGCAACCGGCTGACGATTCGTCCGAATCGGTCAATCACGCAGCTCACGCCCGTGTTGGCTGCGCGCACCATCGGCAGCTTGGTTTCCGCGCAGCGGAAAAGCGAATTAATGACGTGCTGCTCGGAGCCCGCGCTTTGAAGGAACCAGCCGTCGTTTGTCAGCGTCACGAGAAGCTGCGCGCCGCGCAGGGCGAACTGGCGGGTGAGGTCGCCCAAGGTGTCCTCGAAGCAGATGAGGGGAGCGATCTTGATCGGCTTGCTCGACATCTTCAGAACCACCGGTTCTTTGCCGAAATCAAAATCGTCCGGCACCAGATCACCGACAATCCACGCAAACAGGGGAAAAGAATCCCGCAAGGGGACGTATTCGCCAAAGGGGACGAGATGGATCTTATTATAGATCTGCGCGTTTTTGGCGTTCTCGGTGAGGAGGACCGCCGAATTAAAGCCCTCGGATTGCTCCAGATAGACCGTGCCCAGCAGGAAGTCGCCTGCGTGTTTCTCCGCAAGGCCCCGGACGACATCCCAGCTGTTTTGATCCGAGAAGAGGGGGCGCGGCGTGGCGGCTTCGGGCCAGATGAGAAGGTCGGGCTTGATTGCGAGGGCTGTTTCCGTCAGGCGCGCGTGGAGATCAAGGATGCGCTTTTCGTGTTCGGGATCGCGCTTCTCATTGACGGGCACGTTGGCCTGCACGGCGGCAATGCTCAGGGACTCGCCGGGTGGCGCCGGGCGAAAGAGCTGCCGTACGCCGTAACCAAAGACGAGTGCGACCATGGCGACGGTCAGGTTGAAGTCATAGTGCGGCCTGAGCTTGTCGCGCCCGATTTCCATTTTCAGACGCGTCAGCGTGATAACGATCATCATGTTGACCATCACGACAAGAAACGTGAGACCACCCACTCCGGTGATGTCACAAATCTGGATGAGAGCGATGTTCTTGTGGAGGGCGATTCCGAGACCGTTCCAACCGAATCCCGAGAAGAGGACGCCACGCAGCCACTCAAGTGCTGTCCAGGCGGCCGCGGCAAGCGCGGCGATGCGCAGATTGTTCCAGGATTTCAACCAGATCGGCTTGGCCTCCAGCGGTGACTGGCGCGGTTTGGCCACCGTTCCCACGAAAAGCGCCCAAAAGGCGGTATAGACGCCGAGAAAAAGGCAGAGCGCGATCCAGCCGGCGAAGGTGACTGTGATCAACCAGTGCAGGCAGCCAAGCATGTAAACGACCCCTGTGACGTATCCGAGCAGAAGCAGGCGCAAGCCGTCTTGTTTTTTCCAGCGTTCGGAGAACCACACAGCGCAAACGAGTGGCGTGAGAGCGATCCAGCACAGCCCGCCAAGATTTGCGGGCGCGTAACACAGCGCAAGAAGCGCGCCGCTTAGGATTGCGCAAAGCCACGGCCAGAAACGTCTCATCGCGGCGGAGAGAAAACACGTCCCGCCGCACCGCGCCAAGCCTCAATCGGGGTTCAATGCCTCCGAAACCACGGAG
The DNA here is from genome assembly GCA_963763735.1 of uncultured Verrucomicrobiae bacterium. Lineage (GTDB taxonomy): Bacteria > Verrucomicrobiota > Verrucomicrobiia > Chthoniobacterales > Terrimicrobiaceae > DASTFP01. The sequence goes on from CAVXQK010000012.1 coordinate 84,680, forward strand.
GTATCCACGGTGACATCGCCTTGTGCCTGCGGCCGGGCGTCTTGAGGAATCTCCTTCAGGTTGATCATCACCGTGGTTCCCGAATTGTCCGTTTGCACAGATTGGACAGTGCCCGAGAGCTTTTTCCAGCGCGCGTTCTCGAGCGTGACAATGGCCCGATTCCCTTCGCGAATGTTTCGCGCGGCGGACGCACCGAACGTGGCGACGACCACACGATCGGAGAGGAGGCGCGCGTTTTTCGTGGAGGGCGCCTGCGCCGAGTATCTCAGCCATGTGAGCCCGGCGCCCAGTGTCGCGAGCAGGAGAATGCTGATGACAACGGTTATCCCGTGCTGCTTTTTTTTCGTGCCTTCCATCGGAGCGCTTGGGAGATTATCGCTGCGATGAGCGAAGGGAAAGAAAACGGGCACCTTGCGCGATCGATCGGACTTTTCGCGCTGGTTGTTTACGGTGTGGGCGATATGATCGGCGCGGGGATCTACGGCACGATCGGCGTGGCGGCGGGAAAGATGGGGAATGCCGTCTGGCTTGCGTTTGTCGTTTCGATGATCGCGGCGGTTCTGACCGGCCTTTCTTACGCCTCGCTGGCGTCACGGTATCCGAGAGCCGCGGGCGCCGCATTCGTGACGCAGCGCGCTTTCGGGTGGCGGTTTCTCTCGTATGTCGTCGGCCTGGCGGTTGCCTGCTCCGGACTGACTTCCATGGCGGCGGGCAGCCGTGTATTCGCGGCGACCTTGCAGCCGATCGTTGGCTCGCCCCCGTTATGGTGCATTTTCCTGACATTCATCGGCGTGCTGACGCTGATCAATCTGCGCGGAATCCGGGAGTGCGTTTGGGTGAACATGGTCTGCACGACGATCGAAGTTGGTGGCTTGCTCCTGGTGATTGCTGTGAGCCTGCCGTATTTTGGAAGCGTTAACTATCTGGAAACACCGCCCGCCGCCGGGGGACTCGCTTTTCCTCTTGTGATGTCGGGTGCCGTGTTGACGTTCTACGCTTTTGTAGGTTTCGAAGATCTGCTGAACCTGGCGGAGGAAGTCAAAGATCCGCACCGAACGATGCCGAGGGGTATCGTGCTCGCCCTTGCGTGCGTGACTCTTATCTATGTGCTCGTGAGTATTGCCGCCATCTCCGTCGTCGCCTACACGGACCTCGCGAATTCGCAGAAGGGCGCTCCTCTGGCCCAGATCATCAAGATCGCCGCACCCTGGCTGCCTCACCAGACCTACACGGGAATCACGCTTTTCGCGGTCGCAAACACCGCGTTGATGAATTTCATCATGGGCTCGCGCCTCGTCTACGGAATGTCCAGGCAGGGCTTGTTGCCCGCGATTCTGGGCACCGTACACCAGACCCGCCGGACCCCGTATACTGCCATTCTTGCGCTGGCGGCGATCGTTTCGATTCTGGCATTTTCCGGTGACATCTCCGAACTGGCTTCCGCCACGAGCCTGCTTTTGCTCCTCGTCTTCGGCCTCATGAATTCGGCGTTGATTGTGCTCAAGTTGCGCAAGGGCGAGTCGAAGGGACGCTTCGAAATTCCCCTATTCGTGCCCTTTCTCGGCTGCCTGGTCTGTGCGGGCTTGATCGTCTCGCGCCTGGGCAGTGCTGCGACCGAAACACGCGCGCCTCTCATCGCGACGCTGCTCGTAGGTTTGATTGCCGTGCTCTACTTTGTGATGCGGCCGAAGGATGCGATTGCCGTGGCGGATTGAGCTCTTCGTCCGCACTTCTCTTTCAAATTCCGTTTTCCTTCCCGGCACGTTGCTTGTATCTGAGCACCATGCAGCGTTCTTTCCGGGTTCTGGCGGTCGCTTTGCTTGCTCTTTGCGCGAGCCCGAAGATTCTTGCCCAAACGCCGCCACCCGCCCCCAAGAATCTGGTCAATAACGGTGGTTTTGAGGCGTCATCCCGGCGCGAGAATCTTTGGCAGGGGGTCGACAATGCCGGGAATCTTGCCGGAGAGCGCGGTCAGGCGCCCGTTTTGACCTTGAGCGGGGCGATCGCCGATACGCCGATGCCGATTTCGGTGAGCGTGGCGGACATGAACGGCGACGGCCTGCTCGATATCGTCACGATGGATGTCCTGGGCTACCTGCGGATCTACTTTAACAGCGGAACGCCGCAGGAACCGAAGTTCACCCACGGTGAACTCGCGGGGATTTTTCTTACGCGAACGCCGCCGAAAGATCCCACCATCGGCCGCGACTATCCAAACGCCCGGATAGCGCCAAGAATTTTCGTAACGGACATCAGGAAAGCAGGAAAGAAGGACCTGATCGTCGGAAATTACCTTGGCGAGGTGCTTCTCGTGCCGAATGCCGGGTCTGCGCAAAGTCCCGATTTCAAGCAGCCCCCGAACATTGCGCAACTGGTCATCCCCACCATGAAGGACGCCAACAAGCGCTGGGGAAATGTCTTCGCTCCCTGCACATGGGACTGGAACAAGGATGGGAAGGACGATCTGCTTCTGGGCGAGGGTTCCTATTCGGCCAACAACATCCATCTGCTTATTAATCAGGGCTCAGGCGGCCGCCCGGTGTTTGATGAGAACAATCGTTCCGTCCTTGCCTATGGCGACGGGCTCGAACAACTCACGCCGACTGTGGTTGACTACAATGGCGATGGCGCGCCGGATCTCCTGGTGGCCGAACGGTCGGGAAAAATCGCTGTGTATTTGAATCCGGGCGAGCCGTCAAAGGCTGGAGCGCCTCCGCCGGAGCTTCCCTTCACTTCCTTCATCGCGGGCGCCAACGGGCGTCCGATGAGCTTCGGAGGAATTTGCACCGTAGCCACGGGGGATTTGAACGGGGACGGGCTCTTCGACCTCGTTGTCGGCAAAACGAGCGGACGCATCGCGATAGCCTTCAACACAGGCACTAAAACCGAACCGAAATTTGGCGCGCCCGTCGAGTTGAAGGGCGTTGCGGGAACGCCGCAGTTTCAGGTCCCCTCCGGCTGGGAAATCGACTACGGGGTGAATCGCGGAAACTTTTTCGGCTTCATGAGTATCGTCAAAGGCGCGGAGGACTCCGGGGCGCAGCCCGTGGAAGGGCAATCTTGCCTGAAGGTGGGTTACGTTCCCTCGCAAAACAAGATCATGCCGTCACCTTCGGTCTACACTCCGGCTTTTCCGGGCTTCGAAGTCAAGCGGCCCAACGCGGACCTCACCTACGCTCCCGCCCGCTACTTCATGTTGCGGCAATCGGATCGGTTCCGGCTCAAGGCAAATACGAGCTACGTACTCACCTTCAAGGTCAAGGGTCGCATCAATGACGCGCAGGCCTTCGTCGCCTGGAGCGGTTTCAAGAAGCTCACCGACGAAAAGGTCGTGCAGGGCGAGCGGGGGTCCGCCGAAGTCAAAAAAAATGAAGTCGAAGAGAAGGTCGATGAGAATATCAAGTTCAACCCGAGCCCGATCTGGAGCGAGGTGCGGAAGGAATTTCGGGTCGCGCTCAAGGATAAGAATCTGCAGGATTTGAAGGAGATGACCCACTCGCTTTTGGAGATCAGCTTCTCAGTTCCGCCCGGCGGTGAAGCGTATTTCGACGACGTCAAGATCGTCGAGCAGCAGTAGTTTGAAATCGAAACCCCGGTCTTTTCGAGGCGTGACTGGAAGGATCCGAACGGCGTTTGTCCTGGGCGCGGGACTCGGAAAGAGGCTGCGTCCCCTGACGCTTGTTCGACCGAAGCCATTGATTCCGATTTTTGGCAAACCGCTGATCACTTTCGCGCTTGATCATCTCTGTGCCGTTGGAGTGGAGTCCTTCGTCATCAACACCCACCATCTCGCCAGCCAGTTCGCGGATCTCTTCGGAGAGGAAGCCTACGCCGGGCGACGGCTGAAGCTGGTCTATGAGCCCGATCTCCTGGAGACCGGCGGCGGTATCAAGAATGCCGAGCCGTGGATCGGAAAAGAGCCCTTCATCGTTTACAGCGGTGACATCCTTACCGATCTCGACGTGGAGAGTCTCATCGAGGAGCATTTCCGCAAGGGAAATGATGTGACCCTCGCCCTTCGCACGACAGGGCTTGCCGCGGGCTTGACCTTGAGCGCCGACGGCCGGGTGACCGATATCAAGGCCGGATCCCGCCACGCCGGAAGTTTTGATTTTGCAAACGTATCGGTCTGGAACGCGGAAATCTTTCGAAGAATTCCACCGGGCAGGAGTCTTTCCTTTGTTCCGGTTCTCGCGGACTGGATCGGAAGAAACGGCAAGATCGGCGGTCTCGTGCTCAATGAGCGGGAGTGGTTCAATATCGGATCGCGCGCGGAATACCTCGCCGTCCATCACACCATCAGCGAGCGACGCTGGAAACCCGATTATCTTGTGGCGGACGATTGGCCGGTCAAAGTCGCCCAAAACGCCACGATCGAAACGACGGCGCGTTTCTCGGGATTTTATTCCGTTGGTGCGAATTGCGTCGTCGAGAACGACGCGGTCATCGAGGACTCCGTTCTTTGGGAAAGCGCAACGATTAAGAGCCAGGCTATTCTCCGGGGTTGCGTCGTGGCCGGAAGTCTGGTCATATCGGGCCGTCACGAAAACGTTGATTTCACCGCGGTTGTATGAGTTTGCAAAGATTGCTCCTTCAGACACAGGAAAGATTTCCTGGTTATCACGATTCCGATGTGCAGATCTCTCCGCTGGAGAAAGGAGGATCGGAGCGAAAGTTCTATCGTATTCGCGCAGGGGGCGAGAATCCCGTCATTCTGGTCAAATATTCGAGCCAGAAGGAGGAGAATCGCCACTACGTCGAAATCGCGAGGTTTCTCGCCGCCTCGGGCCTTAATGTTCCCGCGATATATTTTCATGATGTCTCTGAAGGTCTGATATGGATGCAGGATCTCGGCGATGAAGACTTGTGGTCGTGGCGCGAGGCTCCCTGGGAGCGGCGGCGCTTGCTTTACGAGTCCGCCCTTTTTGAAGTCAGCAAATTGCATATCGCCGCCACCAGAGGCCTTGAGGGCTCCGGCCTGCGGCTTGAGCGCGAGTTTAGCGAACAGCTCTATCTGTGGGAACAGCAGTATTTTTTCGACAACTGCCTGCGCGCGCATTTTGGTTTGAATGAGTCAGCCGTGCGCCGCTACGCGGAACTCCCCGTGATGCGGGGCATTGCCGCGCGCCTTGCTTCCTTGCCGCGGGTGCTTGTTCACCGGGACTTTCAGTCGCAGAATATTCTCATCCACGACGACACGGCCTGGTTGATCGATTTCCAAGGGATGCGGCCGGGCCTGCCGCAATATGACATCGCCTCGCTTTTATACGATCCCTACGTCGAACTGACCGGCGGAGAGCGCATCCTGCTTCTCGAGTTTTACAAATCGGTCGCCCGCCGCTTCGGCATGGAGATCTCTCCCGGCTTTGACGAATGCTTTTACTTTTGCGCGCTTCAACGCCTCATGCAGGCGCTCGGCGCCTATGGCTTTCTTGGGCTTCAAAAGGGACGTCCCGATTTCCTCGCGCATATACCGGCCGCTCGCCGCTCTCTCCGAGAAGTGGCGGCCCGCATTGATGGATTAGATGAGTTCGTTGCCCTGCTCGATTTCCTACCATGAAAATAAGTGACCCCGGAACTGTCATTGTCGAAAACATCTCCCCCCAACTCGACGGCGGTCGGTACCCGATAAAGCGGGCCGTCGGCCATGACCTCGCGGTGGAGGCCGATATCTTCAAGGAAGGCCACGATGTGGTGTCCGCGCTGCTCAAGTGGCGCCGCGTCGGCGAAACCTCCTGGCTGGAGACACCCATGGAGCCGCTGGTAAATGATCGCTGGCGCGGTATCTTCACCGTCACGGCGCCAGGTCCGTGGGAATACACCATCGAAGCCTGGGGCGACACGTTCAAATCCTGGCAGGAGGAGATCCATAAGAAATTTGAGGGCGGCATACACGACCTTCACAGCGAGTCGCTCGAAGGCGCCGCTTTCGTGATGGGGGCCGCGTCTCGCGCGGCGGGAACCCCGGATGCCGAATTGCTCAACGGCTTCGCCGCGACGTTGAAGTCCGCCGGGGCCGAGGAAACCTACGCAGTCGCGTCGTCACCTGAGTTGGCGGGTCTCATGACGGTTTGGACAGACCGCTCGCTTTCCACCGATTATCATCCTCTGCTGCCACTTTGGGTGGATGGGGAACGCGCGGTATTCGCCGCCTGGTACGAATTCTTCCCGCGTTCGGCCGAAGGCAAGCACGATAGCGGGTCGACGTTTCGCGATTGCCTTCCAAGGATCGATGACGCCAAGGCCATGGGTTTTGACGTGATATACTTCCCGCCGATCCACCCTATCGGCATCTCGAACCGCAAAGGACGAAACAACTCGGTGAACTGCGAGCCGGGCGAACCCGGTGTTCCGTATGCAATCGGCAACTATCGGCAGGGCGTCAATGGAGGCGGCCACAAGGACGTCGCGCCGGAACTTGGAACCCTCGAGGATTTTGAATGGCTCGTTGGCGAGATCAAGAATCGCGGAATGGAGATCGCGCTCGACTTCGCCATCAATTGCTCCCCGGATCATCCCTACGTTCGCGATCATCCCGAGTGGTTCTTCAAGCGCCCGGACGGGACGATCAAGTACGCCGAGAATCCGCCAAAGAAATACCAGGACGTCTATCCCCTGAATTTTCACAATCCCAACTGGGAGGCCCTTTGGAGGGAGTTGCATGACGTGATCGCCTTCTGGTGCAATCTCGGCGTCCGCATTTTCCGCGTGGACAATCCTCACACGAAGCCGGTTTCCTTCTGGGAATGGCTCATCGCTGAGATCCACGAGAAATACCCCGACGCCCAATTCCTGAGCGAAGCCTTCACACGACCCAAGATGATGGCGGTGCTTGCAAAAGCGGGATTCACGCAAAGTTATACTTATTTCACCTGGCGCGATACGAAGTGGGAACTCTCCACGTATCTTACCGAGCTCACACAGACCGAGATGAAGGACTACTTCCGCGCGAATTTCTTCGCGAATACGCCGGATATCCTGCCGCACTTCCTCCAATTGGGCGGGCGTCCTCCATTCCTCATCCGCGCGGTTCTCGCGGCTACGCTCTCTCCTGTCTATGGCATCTACAGTGGATTCGAGCTCTGCGAAAGCACGCCGATCCCCGGCAAGGAGGAATATCTCGATTCTGAAAAATACCAGTTCAAGGGTCGCAATTGGGATGCGCCGGGAAACATCAAGGAATACATCACCAAACTGAATGCGATTCGCCAGGAAAACCGGGCTTTTCACGAATACGCAAATCTTCGCTTTCACCAGGCCGAGAACGACAACATCCTGTTCTACAGCAAGACGACTGCGGCGCAGGACAGCCTCATTCTCTGCGCGGTCACCGTCGATCCTCACAATCCCCAGACCGCGTTTGTTCACGTCCCGTTGGATGACTTCGGAATCGGTCAGCACGAAACCTTTCAAGTGGAAGACCTCCTCACCGGAGAGCGCTTTCTTTGGACAGGCTTCCGAAATTTCGTTTCGCTCAACCCCCACACACGTCCCGCACATGTCTTCCGCGTGCGCCGCTGGGCGGGGCGCGCAAACGGTCAAGACGTCTATCTGTAGAACTTCTTTCGAGCCGCGTAGATGCTGGCGACTCCGAGGCAGAGAGGCTGCAGCCGGAAATCGGAAAATCCGCTGCGCTCCACGAGTCCTTGCATCTCCCGGCCGCGAGGAAACGATTCGATCGAGCTGCCGAGATATTCGTAGGCCTCTTTGTTTCCGGTGATCGCAGCCGCGAAGCGTGGCAGTACTTTGTGCAGGTAGAGACGGTAAAGCTCCCGCAGCGGTGCATATTCGGGCAGCGAGAAGTCCATCACCAAAAGCAACCCGCCCGGGCGCAGCACACGGGCCATTTCGTGGAGCGCGTCTTCCCAGGACGCCATGTTGCGCAGGCCAAATGCGACGGTCAACCCATCGAAGACTCCGTCCCGGAATGGCAGGCGAAGCGCGTCCGCCTGCACGAGCAGGGGCACGTTTTTCTCGCGCGCGACCTCCAGCATGGGAACACAAAAGTCCGCTCCGATGACGACGGCTCGCGGGCAGGCCTTGCGAAGGGCTCTGGCCAGGTCTCCGCTCCCCGTGGCCAGGTCGAGGATGCGGCGGGGATCGTCCGCGGCAACTGCGCGCGCCGCTTTCGCGCGCCATAAGAAATCGAAACCGCCGCTTAGAAGGTGATTGGCGAGGTCATAGCGTTTCGCGATCGCTGCGAACGTGCGGCAGACAAAACCGGGATTCTGTTGTGGAAGGGTCGTTTCGATGCCTTTTGGATAAGTTGAACTCCAAAGTCCAATAAATCGTGGCGCCGGGCGTGCTCACGAGAGGATTCGAACCTCCAAGGGTCACCCCATGCGCTCCTGAGGCGCACGCGTCTGCCAGTTCCGCCACGTGAGCAGATTGAACGCTTACAATCACTCTGGTGTCTGAGGGTGTAAATCGGAAAATACAAATTTCCACTGGCGTTGAATTCCGGCCCGTGCGAAGAAAAGCCTCCTCAATAATGAATAAAGCATCCTCCTTTGTGCTCTTTTTGGCCGCTGCGGTGGCTCTCTTTTCCACCTGCAAGCCCTCCCAATCCGCTCCGCCGCCCGAGCCGCCAAAGCCCGCCGCAACGCCGGCTTCGAAGTCGGGGGACGCCTCGGAGGCCGCGACGCCGGCAGCCGGAACGCCGGCGGAATCGCCCGCCGCACCGAGCGCAAAGCCCGCGGCAGGCGGGGGCTCAGCAGCCTTCGAACTGAAGGATCCCGTAGCGACGGTTGATGGCGATAAGATTTCCAAAGCCCAGCTCGATGAAGCCTTTGATAAAGCTGTGCAGGCGAGGGGAATAAAAGTGGCGGACCTTACCTCGGAGGAGAAGGCCCAGGGCTACCGTGAGATTCTCGATGACTTGATCACCGAAAAGCTGGTCACTAAGGCTGCATCGGGCGTCACTGTACCACAGTCGGAAATTGACGCGCAGATCGCGAAGATCAAGTCACAGTTCCCCTCCGAGGAAGATTTTGGCAAGCAGCTTTCTCAACTCGGGCAATCTCCCGCACAGCTTAGCGACACGATCAAAAAGATCCTCCAACAGCAGCACTGGCTGGAAGGCCAGATCGCCGACAAGACGGACGTGACGGACGATGAGGCCAAGAAATTCTACGAGGCAAATGTAGCGGAATTTCAGCAGCCGGACACCGTCAAAGCCAGTCATATTCTTTTTCTGGTGAATAAGGATGACTCTCCGGAAGTCGTAAACAAGAAGCTGGAAGCCGCGAAGGCGGCCGAAGCCCGCGCGAAGAAGGGCGAGGACTTCACGACTCTTGCAAAGGAACTCTCCGAAGAGCCCGGGGCCAAGGAATCCGGCGGTGATCTCGGCTTCTTTCCCAAGGATCGCATGGTTCCTGAGTTTGCCGAAGTCGCGTTCGCCCAGAAGGTCGGCGATATCAGCGATCCGGTGCGCACTCAGTTTGGCTGGCACATCATCAGGGTGACAGACAAGAAAGCCGCCGGCACTTTGCCTTATGACGAAGTCAAGGCGCAATTGATTGCTTATCTTAAGTCCAAGAAGCAGGAGGCAGCCGCCCAGGCGCTGCTGAAATCCCTTCGCAGTTCCGCGCAGATCGAAAGCACGCTTCCTCCGCCGGCACCGGCACCCTCCCCAAGCGAGCCCGCAGGAAACTGATGGCGCGCGCGGTCAGACAGAATGCGGGAGTCATTGGCCTTGGCATCATCGGGAGTCGGGTCGCCGCGAATTTGCGCCGGGCGGGCTTCCAGACGTGGGTATGGAATCGGACGCCGCGTCCCGAACCCAATTTTCTGTCCTCCGCCTCCGAAGTGGCCGAGTCGGCCAAGATCATTCAGATCTTCGTCTCGGATGGTCCGGCATTGATTGAGACCATTGAGGCGATGGCTCCTTCCATCGGCCCTGAGCACATCGTCCTCAATCATTCGACCATCGCGCCTAGGGAAACCCTCGAGGCCGCTCGCTTGATTCACGACCGGCATGCAAAGTATCTTGACGCTCCCTTCACTGGAAGCCGGGATGCCGCCGAGGCCGCGCAGCTTGTGTTTTTCATAGGCGGCGAAGCGGATGTCCTGGAAAGGGTCCGCCCGCAGCTTGAAGTCAATGCCAAAGCGATTCTTCCCATCGGAGAGATTGGGCAGGCGGCTGCGATGAAAATCGCCACCAATTTAATGATCGCTGTGGCCGTGGGTTCCTACGCCGAAGCGATGTCCTTGCTCGAGGCAAGCGGCATTCCGCTCTATAAGCTTGGGGAGGCGCTTCAGAATCACGTCGCTCACTCTCCCCTGGTCGATCTCAAAGTGCCCGCGATGATCAAGGGGGATTTCGAGCCCAGGTTTTCGCTCAAACACATGTTCAAGGATCTGCAGATCGCTCTTTCGATGGCACAGGAACATAACATCGATTTGCCGGAGACTGCGGCTTTCGCCGGATCGGCCATGTCCGGAATCCAGCAGGGCTGGGCGGATCTCGACTTCTCTTGCATTGCTCAGCATTACGGTTTTCCCAACAACGAAAACGCGCTCCCTGAGGACGTTTTCGCGGCGGTGAAGACACACCCTGGAGAGAACGGAATCGATTCGCCGCGGAGGGAAAAAAAGAGGCGGTTTCTTTTCTTTGGACGCCGCGAGTAAAGTGTTTGTCGTGCGATCGTTAACAAGCCGACTGGATCAGCTTCGGAGAACGGGAGGGTTCTTCTTCCCGGGCCCCCGCGCGCGCGTTCGCGTCACCGGTGCGGACCGCCTTAGGTACCTCAACGGCCAACTGAGCAACGATCTGCGTCGGTTGGCGCCGGGCGAGGCGATGGCTGCATTGCTTCTCACCGGGAAAGGTAAACTCTGTGCGGACGTCCTCGTGTGGATCGACGGCGACGCGTTCGTTGTCGAGGCTGATGCTTCGCTCGTGGAGAGCCTGCCCGCTCGACTCGAGCGTTACGCGGTCTCGGACGACGTCACTTTTGAGCTGATGCCGCGGGACCTCCCGTTGTGCCATGTCTTCGGCGCGGTTTCCGCAGGCGAGGCGGGCGTGCGCGTTCGCCGGCTCGGCGTTGAGGGAGTCGATCTCGCCAGAGCGCCGGAGAATTTGATGGAGGCCGGGAAAGAGGAAGTCGAGTTGCTGCGAATTGAGCGCGGCATCCCGCGCTGGGGAAACGAACTCTCCGAGGATACACTTCCCCAGGAGGCCGGCCTCGAACAGGTTGCCGTGGATTTCAAAAAGGGCTGTTACGTGGGCCAGGAGGTCGTCTCGCGCATCGAGAGTGTTGGCCGGGTGAATCGGCATCTCTGCGGATTTGTTGGCGATTTTGACCCCGCCGAAACCCGCGGAGCGACCCTTCTCGCCGCCGGAGGCCACAAGGCCGGCCGGCTGACGAGCGCCGCATACCATCCTGAACTGGAACGAACCGTCTCCTTGGGCTACGTTCAAAGCCAAATTGCGGATCCATCTTTCTCCGTCGTCGACGAAAGTGGTGCTTGCCTTGGCGAGGTAGAACGTTCTGAATTTCCGCTCGTTTCCTCATGAAGATCGTTTTGGCATCAATCGGACTATTTTTCGCAGCGCTTGTCTGCGGCGCCGCCGCCACCGTCGGTCCGGAGGTCGCAGTCATGCAAATCAAGATCGGCAAGGAAAAGCAATTCCAGCAGGTCGTCCTGGGGCTTTATGACGACGCTGCTCCGGCGACGGTAGCGAACTTCAAGGAACTCTGCAGAAAGCGGTTTTACAACGGCATGCGCTTTCATCGCGTATTTCCCAGCACGCTCGTCCAGACCGGCGACCCGATGAGCCGCCGCGGCGTTGCCGACCGCTCCGGCACGGGTGGTCCAGGCTATACGGTGCCGGCGGAACTGGGGCGCAATCATGTTCGCGGATCGGTTGCCATGTCGCGCCTGCCCGACATCACCAATCCGGCCAAGGCCTCCAGCGGAAGCCAGTTTTATGTGACCTTGACGCCGTTGCCGAAGCTCGACGGCAAGTATACAGTTTTCGGGGAAGTTCTCGAGGGTTTGGACGTACTGGACTTCATCAGCAACCAACCGACCGACAGTAACGATTTTCCCTTGGCGAAAATCGTGATAAAATCCATTACAATCCAGCCGCGTTTCGCCGAGACGGCGAGCCAGTAGCTCGAGCGCGGCACTGGCAAAATTCCTAGACGGGTAGGTACCGAAGTGGCCAAACGGGGCGGACTGTAAATCCGCTGGCTTACGCCTTCACAGGTTCGAATCCTGTCCTGCCCACCACTCTTTACAGCCAGTAAATTGGCCCTATTGGGAGTCGACGCTGCTCAGAAGCCGGACCTTTCGCTTGGGGCCGCCGCTCGCTAGAGCGCACACATCTTCTCTTGATGCGGCTCTCGCGAACCGGATTTTTGCCATGCTAATTTCATTTTGATCGGCATATGCCGCCACGGCTCTGCGGTCTCGCGGGGCTGGTCGTGCCCCTGCTTCTGTTCATCGCGGCGACCGCCTTTCATCGTCGCCAACTCGATCGTGGGCGCGCTCGCCGGCTTCTCCGAACAAGCCGGTGCCGTCTCTGCGCGATCCGCGCCACCCCGCAGTCGGCGCGGCGT
>CAVXQK010000013.1:0-150451 GCA_963763735.1 uncultured Verrucomicrobiae bacterium
CCGCCGTCGACGGGAAAATGCACATCATTCAGCGCGACAAACTTGCCGAAGGCTTTTGTGACGTTGCGGATATGGATGCTCATGGTGTGTTATTCTCCCGTTTCGGCGGCGGCCTTGAGCTGTCGCTCGGCCTGCCATTCGGCATACGTTTTGATGATGAGTGTGAGAAGCGCGAGGATGGACAATACGGAGGCCACTGCGAACGCCGGGGCAAATTGATATTCGTTGTAAAGGATTTCGATATGCAGGGGCATGGTATTGGTCTTGTTGCGGATATGGCCGGAGACCACGGAGACCGCCCCAAACTCCCCCATGGCTCGGGCATTACAAAGGATCAACCCGTAAATGAGGCCCCACTTGATCTTGGGCACGGTTACCCGGGTAAAGATTTGCCATCCGCTGGCGCCCAGCGTCATGGCGGCTTCCTCTTCCTTATGGCCCTGCGCCTGCATAAGAGGAATGAGGCCGCGCGCAACGAAGGGGAAGGTCACAAAGATTGTTGCCAGGATGATGCCCGGCTCGGCAAAGATGATCTTGATGTTGTGTTCGTAGATAAACCGAGCCAGAAAGTTGCTGTTGAGGGCTTCCGGACTCGGGAAAAACAGGGGGCCAAGCCAGCCCTGCCGCCCAAAGATCAACACGTAGATCAGGCCGCCGATGACGGGGGAGACCCACAGCGGAAGATCAATGAGCGAGGTGAGCAGGGAGCGGCCGCGAAATTCGAAACGCGTCAGCCCCCAGGCGGCGAAAAGACCAAAGATCGCGTTCAAGGGAACGGCGATGGCCGCCGTGACAAGAGTGAGCTTTACAGCATGCGCGGTCGCCCGATCTTCAAAGGTTCTAAAGAAAACCTCGACGCCTTTGGAGAAAGCCTCGCGAAAGACAACGAACAGGGGAAGCACCAGAAAAAGGCCGAAGAACACAAGAAGCACCCCCACCAGGATCGTCTTGACCAGCGGCGATTCCGCGGTGGCGCGGCGGGGCGCGGCCGCGACTTTCGTCGGGAAGGTTGTAATTGCACCAGCCATTACGCCACCCCCTTCCTCTTATTGTCCCAAGCCTGGAGACCGTTGGTTACCAGCAGAATCGCGAAGGAAACCACCAGCATGACGAATCCGAGCGCCGCGGCGCCGCTGTAGTCGTATTGCTCAAGCTTCGTGATGATGAGAAGGGGGGTAATCTCCGTCTTGAATGGAAGATTGCCCGAAATGAAAACCACCGAGCCAAATTCGCCCACCGCGCGCCCGTAGGCCAGGGTAATGCCCGTAAAGATCGCGGGCAGCAGCGCGGGAAAGATCACCCGCCGGAAGGTCTGCCATCGGCTGGCGCCCAGCGTTGCCGCAGCTTCCTCGACATCCGCCGAAAGATCCTGAATGACCGGCTGCACCGTGCGCACCACGAAGGGAAGACCAATGAACGTCAGGGCGACAAGTATGCCGAGCTGGGTGTAGGCGACTTTGATCCCCAACGGCTCGAGCAGCGATCCGATTGTGCCATTCTTGGCGTAAATCGTCGTCAACGCGATCCCTGCGACTGCCGTCGGCAACGCGAAGGGAAGGTCCACGATCGCGTCCAGGATCTTGCGTCCGGGAAACTCGTAGCGCGCCAGAACCCACGCCGCAACGACGCCGAAGACCCCGTTGAGAAGCGCGGCGACGAGGGAAATGCCGAAGCTCACATAGTAGGAGGCTACGACACGCGGCTCAGTGATGGTCCTGAAGAAATGCTCCCAGCCGCCGGTGAACGTCTTCAGAATCAGTCCGCTAAAAGGAATCAGCACCAGGATGCTCAGATACACCACCGTGTACCCAAGCGAGAGCCCGAAGCCCGGGAGAATGCGATGGGATTTTGCCATTAGATGTCTTGTGCCTCCGAGATCATCACCTTGAAGCGGTCCAGAATCGTCTGCACCGCCACAACGTGGGCTTCAACTTGCTTATCGAGTGCCGCGTGATGCGGGGTTTCAAAAACAATTTCAAACGGCCTCGGTCTCTGTTCGGGCGGCGCAGTCAGAATGCCGTCGTAGCCCTTTTCAATGATTCCATTGTTCGCTTCGAAGTTGTCGATGCTCTTGTCGAAATTGCGCGGCAGAATGCGCCCGGCCGCCTCCAGCGCGGGCTCCAGAACATGGCGGGTGAGTTCGTGGCCCTTGACGAATCCGTAGAGTCCGTCGCTCGTGTCGTCGCTGTGCAGGGCGATCAGGCCGTTAAAATTGAGATTGCGAAGCTGGCGCTCCAAAATCTGAACTTCGCCCTCTTCGGAGCCCTTCCAAAACTGCCGATTCAAATCCAGCCCGCTCTGTGTCCAACGAGAGCCTTCCACATATCCCCAGGGGTTGATCACCGGATAGACAAAGAGCTCGTAGCCCCAGGCGCGTTGCGGTTCGGCATGCAGACGCTCAAGGAACTCCGTGGTAGCAAGCACACCGCTCTCCTCATCGCCATGAACCCCGGCAAAAAGACCGACACGGAGGTAGCTGCCCTTCTCCCCGGGACCCGCGAAAAGATAACGCGGCAGACCGTGAGGGACGCCCTGGGAATCGTTGTATCCCAAATGCGCCGCGAAAAGATGCTCCGAACCGCGCGCCAACTCGTCGAGCGGATGCAAGAGCGAGCGCAGCGAACGGCGTTCTTTTACGGATGGACGGCGAGGTTTGGACACAAGGCTTGGCATTTCTATTTTGCCTGGTAGATTTGGTCAAACGATCCTCCGTCGGCAAAGTGGGCCTTCTGCGCCGCATCCCATCCGCCGAAAACATCTTGCACGCTCACGAGTTTGATCCGCGGAAAAAGAGCTGCATGCTCCGCGAGAAGCTTGTCGGAACGAGGCCGAAAATAGGACTGCACCGCAAGCTTCTGGCCGTCGTCCGACCAAAGGTATTCCAAGTAGGCGGTGGCAAGCTTTCGTGTGCCTCGCTTGTCGACCACCTTGTCCACGACGCTGACCGGCGCCTCGGCAAGAATGCTCAACGGCGGATAGACCACGTCGAACTTGTCCGGACTGAAGACCTTGGTGATTTGCAGCACTTCGCTCTCGAATGTGAGCAGCACGTCGCCGATTTCCTTTTGCACAAAGGTGTTCGTCGCGGCGCGTCCCCCGGTCTCAAGCACGGGCACGTTCTTGAATAACGCCTTGACGAATTCCGCAGCGGACTCGTCGCTAGAACCGGGGAGCCGTTTCGCGTACGCCCACGCCGCAAGGTAACTGTAACGGCCGTTGCCCGACGTTTTCGGATTGGGCACGATGACTGAGACGCCGGGGTTTACCAAATCGCTCCAATCCTTGATTCCCTTGGGATTTCCCTTGCGGACGAGAAAGACAATGGTCGACGTATATGGGGCGGCGTTGTCTGGCAAGCGCGACCGCCAGTTGTTTGCGATCAGGCCGACCTTGGCGATGGCGTCGATGTCGGTCTCCTGATTCATCGTCACGACGTCGGCTTCCAGTCCGTCGATTACGGCGCGGGCTTGTTTGCTCGATCCACCATTGGAAACATCCACCGTGGGCGCCAGGCCGTTCTTTTTCTTGTAGGCCAGCGCGAAGGCAAGATTGTACTCCTGGTAGAACTCCCGGGTCACATCGTAAGAGACGTTCAGGATATTCGACGGGGCCCCAAGTCCCGAGCCCGCAAAGAGGAGAGCAAGAAACCAGCGTTTCATGAACCTTTCTCAATGGGAACTCGAACGGAATTGCCCCACTCCGTCCACGAGCCGTCGTAGTTCTTCACGTTGGGGAAGCCGAGCAGGTAGGTGAGCACGAACCATGTGTGGCTCGATCGCTCGCCGATCCGGCAATAGACAATCGTCTCGTCGTGAGGATCCACTCCCAGGTTCTCGATATAGATCTTGCGAAGCTCCTCGGCGGACTTGAAGGTGCCATCGTCGTTCGCCGCCGTTTTCCACGGGATGCTGCGCGCTCCCGGAATATGGCCGCCACGGAGGACGCCCTCCTGCGGATACTCGGGCATGTGGGTGACCTCCCCCTTGAATTCCCCGGGCGAGCGCACATCGATCAGCGGCTTGCGCGCCTTGCTCTGCGCGAGCGCCTCCTCCTTGAAAGCGCGGATCTTTGCATCCAGCCTCTCGGCCGGCACGGGATAGCGCGCAGCAGCGAATTTCGGAACCTCACGCGTGTAGGCGCGGCCTTCAGCCTCCCATTTGGAACGCCCGCCATTGAGCAGCTTCACCTTTTCATGGCCGAAAAGCCGAAAGACCCAGAGCGCGTAGGCCGCCCACCAATTGGCCTTGTCACCATAAAAGATGACCGTCGTTTCGGGGGAGATGCCATTCCTGGCGGCGAGCTGCGCAAACGCATCGGGTGTGATGTAGTCGCGTTGCACGGGATCATTGAGGTCCGCGCGCCAATCGATATGAACGGCATTCGCAATGTGACCGGTGGAATAGAGCAGGATGTCCTCGTTGCTCTCGACGATGCGTACGTCAGGGTCATTAAGATGCTCGGCGAGCCAGGAGGTTTCGACGAGGCTTTCGGGGCTGGCGTATGTGCTCATGGTGAAGAATTCTTCGATTTTGTGTTTTCTAATTTAGGAAAGGTGAGAGTTCCCAACGTCCCTGTTTTTCACGTGCCTGCTTGGGAGCGAATCAGAACGGTCAGGTCGCGCTCAGCGCCGGGCACCCGGTTGGTAGATCGCGTCAAAGACGCCTCCGTCTCCGAAATACTCCTTGCTCACCTTGCCCCAGCCCCCGAAAACGTCGTCAATCGTGACCAGGTCCAGTTTCGCAAACTTGTCCGCGTATTTCGCCGCAATTTCCGGTTTCGTAGGCCGATAGAAGTGCTTGGCCGCAAGTTCCTGGCCCACGTCGCCATAAAGGAAGTTCAGGTACTCGGTAGCCACTTCCCGCGTTCCGCGCTTGTCGACCACCTTGTCCACCACCGTCACCGGAGGCTCCGCAAGAATGCTCAACGAAGGGGTGACAATCTCAAACTGCCCCGGGGATTCCTTCAGCGCGAGATACGCCTCGTTCTCCCAAGCCAGGAGAACGTCACCTATCCCCCGCTGGCTGAATGTAACAGTCGATCCGCGAGCGCCGGGATCCAGCACAGGAACGTGCTTGTAGAGCTCCGTCACGAATTCCTTCGCTTTCGCAGCATCGTTGTTGTTGTTCTTTAACGCATAGGCCCACGCGGCCAGAAAGTTCCATTGCGCGCCGCCCGAAGTCTTGGGATTGGGGGTGATCACTTCAACGCCCGGCTTGATGAGATCGTTCCAGTCCTTGATGCCCTTCGGATTGCCCTTGCGAACAAGAAACACAATGGTAGAGGTGTATGGCGTGCTGTTATGCGGCAGGCGCTTCTGCCAGTCTTCCGGGACCAGACCGCCCTTTTCGTGAAGCGCGTTGATGTCGGCCGCCAGGGCGAGCGTCGCCACATCCGCCTCCAGACCATCAATGATCGCACGAGCCTGCTTTCCGGACCCACCGTGCGATTGATCCACCGTTACCGTAGCACCAGTCTTCTCCTTCCAATGCTTCGCGAAAGCTCCGTCAAACTCCGCATAAAGCTCCCGCGTCGGATCGTAGGAGACGTTAAGCAGCGTAATATCCTTGGCAGCCAGGGAGCCGATGGAAAGGAGAGACAGCAGCAAGTAAACCCGTTTCATTTCGACGACGATAGTAGTCGTGGTGAAAACGTCAATAAAAAACGACCAAACATGTCGTTTATCGACGGACGATGCAGGAGCGGTTTCAGAATCCTCCGGTCGGCGGCGCTGCCGTCTGGGTAGTGTTGGACTAAACCCGGACTAAACTGCGACGGAATGCGGCAAACTCCCCATTGACGCCTACTATGGCTGGACCGAAATTCGGTGCCGTCGAACACCGAGCATGTTCATAGCAAACTCAAGCATGCGAAGAACCAGGGAGAGCGAAAAGGCAATATCTGAAATGGGCGATTTCGAACTCACTGACCAAAACGCCGTGACGCGAAGTTATCGGTTTCCGAAGGCAAAAGTCACGGCCATGATCGTGGCTGATCGTGAGGGTGCCGAGCAACTCGAGCCATGGATTCGGAAAATCTACAGCCGCTATGAAAAGCGAATCGACATCGATGGTGTTGCAGACGTGTCGATGATCCCCAAGCCGTTTCGCGGCATGGTCTCGGCGGCCTTCAGGAAGCGTCTCGCCTATTCCGTAATGCTCGATTGGGGTGGTTCCATCGTCAGGCGATTCGGCTGCGAGAAAGGCGTGGCGAACGTCTACGTTATCGACCGCGGCGGTCGAATCGTGAAGCAGGTGACCGGCCCCGTCAACGACGACGCCGAGCGGGATCTGTTCAGGGAAATTGACAGGATCATTTGATTTCGATCCGCTCAAACAAATGTGTGGGACGGTTTTAATCGCGTCCGCCCCCTTTGTGCGAGACCGGAAGGTGTAAAAGCCGAGGATTGGCTCGTGGCATCCGTTCGCGGCCGTAGCAGAACTCGCGCTTCGGAAATACTTCTTGTAAAGTCGGATCCTTGAAATACACCATTGCTCGTCACCAGTTTTCGCGGACACTTTTGGGATAATCCAATAAGTCATTGGTGTTAATATATTTACATTGCCCGATGGTGTAACGGTAACACAGAGGCCTTTGGAGCCTTTATTCATGGTTCGAATCCATGTCGGGCAGCCAATGTGAATCAGAGCCCACCAACTGACGCACATGCGTCCAATTTTTCTGATCGACGCGCGTGTTGTCATTTTTGCGATAGGCTCGCCAGCGGGTGAAGCCCACAGGGTGCCGGCGGCGTGTGAAATAGTTAAGCAGATGCCAATTGAGAAACTCGCCCCCATTATCGGTATCGAAACGCAGGATGGCAAAGGGCAGCGCCGCCTCGATTTCGGCGATGCGCTTTGCCACCTCCGTGGTTAAACACTGCGCGGGTCTCCGTCCACTGGGTATGCACATCGGTCGCTGTCAGGCTCCAGCAAAACTCTCCAACTCTCCGGCCATACTCTCTCAGTGGGTCGACGGCTGATATGCCAAGCTCCGATCGCAGCTGGCGGCATTCTCCGATCCCCGTGGCACGCGCGGCCGTCCAAGCGTGGCAAGCATGCGGAATGGGCTCCAAGACAAAGGGCTTGTTGGGGATGGACAGAAGCCGCACCCCCGGTCGCAGGTGTTGATTGACTCAGCCGCCCGCCATGGCTCCGACGATCAGGAACGGCTCCGCGCCGTTCGCGACGGCGTCGGGTAGTATAGTTTCCGGCGGTTCGTGCGAAAGATCCTCCCTACATGCGAAGAAGCGGACGAAGGGCCGGCGCTGCAGGCTGTCGCGGTCACGGATCGTCCCACGCAGCGCCGGATAGCTGGCTTCGAGAGCCTCGAGGACTGAGCGCAGGGTGGCTGGGCCTTTCACCGCAAGCTCCACTTCGCCCTCCACGCCTGCGAGGTTTCGAAGGTGGTAGGGAAGGACCACTCGGATCACGGCAAAGTTTGCACCTCGACCGACAATACCGCTGGCAGGTCGCGGACGATGGGATTCCACGAGTCGCCGCCGTTGGCCGAGGCATAGACCTGCCCGCCTGTGGTTCCAAAATAGACGCCGCATGGATCGAGTGAGTCCACGCACATCGCGTCGCGAAGCACATTCACGTAGCAATCCTGCTGGGGCAGTCCGTTCGTGAGCGCCTCCCATTCATTGCCGCCCGTACGGCTGCGATAGACCCGCAACTTTCCGTCCGGCGGAAAATGCTCGGAGTCGCTCTTGATGGGCACGACGTAAATCGTCTCCGGCTCGTGAGCGTGCACGTCGATCGGGAAGCCGAAGTCGGACGGAAGATTGCCGCTGACCTCGTGCCACATCTCTCCGGCATCGTCGGTGCGCATGACGTCCCAATGCTTCTGCATGAACAGGACGCTGGGGCGGGACGGATGCATGGAGATGCGATGGACGCAATGGCCGACGTCCGCGTCCGGGTCGGGAATTTCATACGGGGACTTTAACCCGTGGTTGATCGCACGCCACGTCTCGCCATTGTCGTCCGTGCGGAAAACACCCGCCGCAGAGATGGCGACATAGATCCGCTGCGTATTACTCCGATCCAAAAGGATGGTATGAAGGCACATGCCACCGGCGCCCGGCTGCCAGAGGTGACCTTTGGCGCTGCGCAGCCCCGGGAGCTCCTGCCACGTCTTGCCGCAGTCCACTGTGCGGAAGAGGGCAGCGTCTTCGGCACCGGCATAGACGGTATCAGGATCGGTCAGCGAGGGTTCGAGATGCCAGATGCGCTTGAAGTCCCAGGGGTGCTGGGTGCCGTCATACCACTGGTGGGTGCCGGGTGTGCCATCGTACTGGAACTCATTGCCGACCGGCTGCCAGGTCTCGCCGCCATCGTTGGAGCATTGGATCTGCTGACCAAACCAGCTGCTCGTCTGCGACGCAAACAGGCGATTCGGTTCAATGGGCGAAGCCTTGACGTGATAAATCTCCCAGCCCGCAAAGTGGGGGCCGCTGATCTCCCATTTCTCGCGCTTGCCATCGGATGTGAGGAGGAATGCGCCCTTCCTTGTGCCCACCATTACGGTTACACTGCTCATTGGAATAGTGACGTTTGGATGCCGGGAGCGTGGGGCTCCGGGCTGTCCTTGCAACGCATGAGCATGGTCAATTCGGCGCCCAGCGCGGCGCGGTGGGATTCGGAAGCTTCCTCGTGGCGGCCGCCAAAGAAAGAATTCGGGTGGACGAGTGTGTTAGTAGGCATGTCGGGAATTCGGAGTTCGGTTCGATTAAGTGAAGATTTGAGTCACGCGATGGCTGGTTGAGTCGTCTGGTAAGTCCCAGCGAACGCGCGACTCAGTTCAATTCTACGACGAACCAGCCTGCGAATTCGAGACACTCACTCGGGCTTTTTCTTGCTATCCACGAGAGTGACTGAGTTTCGGGCCAAGTACGGTCGCGATATTCACCAGAAAACACACGGAATGCATATAAATATGCGCCACAAGCGCTCGAATCTTAAAGACGTAACAAGTCTCAGAGTACATTTGCCATACACATCTTATGGGAATATTGCCTTGTGTTCAAAGCGCCCTTGCCATCGAACCGAGTTTCCTTGCTGAGAGATCAGCACGGAACGTGAAACGCCCGACCAGTTGACCGAGAATCCACCGAGCTTGCGGCGGACCGGGACGCAAAGTCACCCCGGCGTCAATTGTAAACGTCGGCGCATCGAGCCACTCGCGAAAATCTGCCGGTAAACACCCCATTTTCAGCCGATCGCTTTCAGGGCCCCTACCGACGCGGTCGGGAAGCGGAGATTGAAGATCGGCGCAAGGAGAGCACCGACAGCGCCGTGCAAAAACTCCTGTCCAGCGTCATCAAGAAGAAATCTTCAAGGATCTCGACGCACGCCTCGAGAAGTGGCTTAGTCTGTGAACCCAATGAAACGAGAGCCGACACAAGAAGAGCGGGGAAGAATCGTCCGGGCCATTGCCGCGGGTGACAGAATCGGAGCGACCAGCATGTATATTTCGGTCACCGAGTGCGATCTCACGGAGGCACAGAAGTTCATCAAAACACTCACCACTGAGCTTCAATTGGAGAGTCCGGAGAAGTTCGCGCCGGAAAGACAAAAGAGGGACCGATCTTGAATTTTTGTCCACCAGCACGCTGCCAGAAACGCATTACAGTTCCCAAGTAAATAGATACGTAATATCTTAACAATACGTTTCTTATCCGTTCTACTTCATATCAACGAATGAGGCCCCAGCGTTTGCTGAAGGGCCAGTAGACCAAGAGGCCCTTTCCCGTCACGTTTTGTTCCGGAACCGGGCCGAAATCACGGCTATCCTTGGAAAAGTAGCTGTTGTCGCCGAGGGCAAAGTAACTCTTCTCGGGCACTTTGAATGTTTGGTCCGGGCTGGAGAGGTAAGGAAACTGATACATGTTCGAATAGCCTCGGTATCCGTTCCGGCCACTCATAACGCGCTCAAAAACCCATTGAGTGGCCTTGCTGCCGTTCACGAACAGGAAGGGGGCGTCAATACGCAAGACGTCCCCTGGAACGCCCGCGAGCCTTTTGATATAGTGTTGCGATTCAACCCCCGGCGGGAGACCGATTTCGATCCGCCGGATTCCGTTGGTCTTGAAAACAAAAACGTCCCCCCGGCCCGGGCTTGCGAAGTGATAGGACATCTTGTCGACGAACACCTGATCGCCGGTCTCAATATATCCGCGCGCGATTGTTTCACCCTTTCGATACGTTCTGCGCGGCTGCACGCCGAAGTCGCGATAAAGGGTGTCCCGGGGAGCAAACACCGTGTATCGCGATCGCTCTCCGATAATCGTCGTGAACGTGAAAAAGTTCAGATGGGTATCTTCTTGAAGCTCCAAAATGACGTCATCTTCCTTTGCCGTGACATCGATGTAGTTCCGGCCAAGCCACACGAGTTGAACAATGCGGGCGATCGGATTGGGCGGGGGAGTTCCCGTCGGGATGCCAACAATTCCGAAAAGCGTCGGCTGCATTGATCCCGTGGGAATCTTGAAAGGCTGAAGGAAATACGCCCGCACTCCCGCGGCAATGACTATGGCAACAAGGAAAACTTCCACGTTTTCCCGCCAGCCGGCGTCCTTTGCCGGCGGAGCAATCCGCCCCACGGCCCGTTCAATCTCGTCGCGAACTCCGTAAATCTCCTCCCGTTTTCGACTCTTGAGCGCTTGCTTGAGCTTGGCGAGCAGGCCGCGGAGGAGCGTCAGATCCTTTTCCCCGAGGATATCTTCCTTGTAGTGGATCAGGCGCTTAAGTGCATGCCTGTAGTGCTTGCCCTCTTTGACGTGCCGCGGTGTAAAGAACATCGAAGCTAACAGGCTGCCGGGTCGTGCAACCCGTGTGGAATGTTCCTTCTCAATCCGACAATCGGCTAGGTGGTCCTAAGGACTTGAATGAACGCCTCTTGGGGAATATTTACTGTACCTATGGCCTTCATGCGTTTTTTGCCCTCTTTTTGCTTTTCCAATAGTTTTCTTTTTCTGGTAATATCCCCACCGTAACACTTTGCTGTGACATTCTTACGCAGTGCACTAACGCTCTCCCTTGCAATGATTTTCCCGCCGATCGCGGCCTGGATGGCGACCAGGTAGAGTTGGGCAGGAATGACTTCCTTAAGTTTGGCTGCGAGGGAGCGGCCGCGTGCGTCAGCCTTATCGCGGTGGACAATCGAGGAGAAGGCGTCGACGGGTTCGCCATTGACGAGCATTTCAAGTTTGACAAGATCGGCCTCCCGGTAGCCGGTTGGTTCATAGTCCATGGAGCCATAGCCGCGGGTGAGCGTCTTGATTTTATCATGAAAGTCCACGAGGATTTCATTGAGGGGAAGGGTGGCTGTAATCATCACGCGCCGGGAGTCGAGGGACTCTGTGTGCTCGACGGTGCCGCGTTTGTCGAGCATGAGCTGCATCATGTCGCCAATGTTGCCGTTCGGCACCATCACGAAGCATTTGACGATGGGCTCGCGGATTTCCTCGACGACGCTCATATCCGGGAGGCTGGCCGGATTGTGGACCTCGATCCGCTCGCCGTTTGTTTTGACGACTTCGTAGACGACGCTGGGGTAGGTCGCGATAATGTCCATGTTGTACTCGCGCCGCAGGCGCTCCTGGATGATTTCCATATGAAGGAGACCCAGGAAGCCACAGCGGAATCCGAAGCCCAGGGCGACGGAGCTTTCGGGTTGGAAGACAAAAGCGGAGTCGTTGAGCTGGAGCTTCGACATGGCCGCTTTCAGGTGTTCGAAGTCCGCGGTGTTGATGGGGTAAATGCCGCTGAAGACCATGGGATGGACATCCTGGAAGCCGAGGAGGGGTTCCTGAGCGGGTTTCCGGGCATCGGTCAGGGTGTCGCCGATCTTGATCTCGGCCGTGCTCTTGATGTTTGCGATGAAATAGCCGACATCGCCGGCGTTGAGCCGCGGCTGGGGAAACATTTTTGGGATGAAGACACCGACCTCTTTGATCTCGTAGTTCTGGTCGGTGGACATGAGCTTGACGGCCATGCCGGGGCTCACGCTGCCGCTTGCAACCCGGATATACGCAACCACTCCGCGGTATCCATCAAAGACGGAATCAAATACGAGGCCGCGGAGGGTTTCATCCCGCGCCTGGGGAGGGGGGATGCGATGGACGATGGCTTCCAGAATTTCGGTTATGCCTATTCCGACCTTTGCGCTGGCTTCGATGGCCTCGTCGGCCGGGATTGCCAGAATGTCTTCGAGCTGCCTTTTCACCGTCGGGATATCCGCGTTTGGCAGGTCGATCTTGTTGATAACCGGGATGATCGTCAGGCCCTGCTTCAGGGCAAGGTGCACGTTGGCGACGGTTTGGGCTTCGACGCCTTGAGCGGCGTCCACAATGAGCAGCGCGCCTTCGCAGGCTGCCAGGCTGCGCGAAACCTCGTAGGCGAAATCGACGTGTCCAGGAGTGTCGAGCAAATTGAGCCGGTAATCCTGCCCGTTCTTTGCCTGGTACTTCATGGCCACGGGGTGCGCCTTGATGGTGATTCCCCGTTCGCGCTCAAGATCCATCGAATCGAGCAACTGGTCCTGCTTGTCACGCTCGGCAATGGTACCCGTGCTTTCGAGCAAGCGGTCAGACAAAGTTGTCTTGCCGTGGTCGATGTGCGCGATGATGCAAAAATTGCGCGTGCGTTCGATGGACATCAGGAAAGGTGGGGGAATATCCTAGACCGAAACCGCCGGGTCAACATTGCAAACTGACGGACAACAACAATTCCGCGTCAATCGCCAGGTCTGTGTGGTGATCGGCGTATGCCTTATCGCCCTGGCGCTGCCTCTCGCGGGCGTGATCCTGACATTGCAGAAGCTGGCCAAAAGCGGGGAACCGCAGGCATCGCAGGAAGCCGGATCTGGCGTTTCCGAGGCATTGCAAGGCACGTTGGAAGGAATCGCCGACCGAAAACTTGCTCCGGAGGACCTCCTGGGCGGCCATGCCGAGATCGAGCTCACAACGGGTGAATTGAGCGGGGAGAGAGCGCGAATTGAGGGGCTCCTCAAATCCTACGGTGGAATTGCGATTCCAACGCTCGAGAGCGAAGCGGAGATTCGGCTCCTGGTACGCGTTCCTGCCGAGCATCTTGAGGAGTTCCTGGCTGCCTGCCGCCCGGGGAGGGACGGGCGAACGGTCGGAGATCCCTCTGGCGGTCTCGTGGAAGTTGTGATTAAGAGGGCTCACTCGCAATGATCGCGATCGCTTTCGCGCTGGAATTTGAGAGCGCCTGTTTTCGCGCCCGCCATGACCCGCGCCTGCGTGTAGGCGTCTGGTTGCTTGGAGCAATGGGTGCGGCGGCTGCGACAAGCCTGAAGCGGAAACTTGACGACAGTTTACCGGCCCTCCTGATTTCCGCGGGCTTTGCGGGCGGCCTGCAGCCGGGGTTGGACGCGGGGGATCTGATTCTGGGCGAAAACTATTCCGATCCTCGCATTGTCTCGAAACTCTCCTTGGGCGACGGATGGCATGTCGGCGGTGTCAGCACGGAGAAAGCCCTTATTGAGCGGGCAGAGGAGAAACGACGGATCGGGCTGGAAACCGGCTGTCTGGCGGGCGATTTGGAGACGGCAGAGCTCGCCAGGATCTGCGCTGAACGCGGGCTTCCGATGCTCAGCGTGCGATGCATTAGTGATGCTTTGGAAGACGATCTGCCAGTGCCTGCGGACGTGCTCCTCAATCCTCAAACAGGGCGTCCGGACCCGCTGGCGCTGTTCCGCTACCTGATCAGCCATCCCACGAGCGTTACCGGGTTCAACAAGCTTCTGAAGAACTCCAGAACGGCGCAGGTCCAGCTTGCAAAGGGACTGGAGGAGCTTCTGCCGCAGCTTGTCAGAATCGTTTGATCCCAAGCCGGCGATGAGAATGCGTCACGACCGCCGGGTCTGCGGTGCTTTGCCCAATTCACCCAGGCATTCCCGGATCAGACCGTTGAGATCGTCGCGCTGTTGGGCGGTAGACTTGTTGCGCCGAATCGCTTCGAATATCCTTTCACAGGCTCTTCGCTTTTCGTCGCTCCAGTGCGAGGAACCCGCGTTGTACTGTTCGAGCACGGCCTTGAGTTGAGACGC
Source organism: uncultured Verrucomicrobiae bacterium (assembly GCA_963763735.1). Lineage (GTDB taxonomy): Bacteria > Verrucomicrobiota > Verrucomicrobiia > Chthoniobacterales > Terrimicrobiaceae > DASTFP01. The sequence goes on from CAVXQK010000013.1 coordinate 14,077, forward strand.
CCCGAGAGTGGCCTCGTCGCGACGGGCGTGGGTGCGGTTGATGAGGTAACAGAAAACGCCGATCGCGCGGTCGAGCAGGATCCACGGAAAGTTGACCGCCCGGCACGGGCCGATCGAAATCGTGCTTCCTCCGAGTTGCACGTGCCTTCCTGGCGCAAGCGGAAAGGCTCCGGGCAATTTGGCCTTCAGCTCCGGACGTCTTTTTCCCATCAGAAAACTCCCGACCGCTCCGCTTGCGGCTCCGAGAACCGTGGGCAGGCCAATCGCGTGTCCCGCGGTCGCGAGATCGAAGAGAGCTCCCGCCGCCGCGCCGCCAATCGTGCCGGCGACGATGAGCTGTCTCTCGTTGAGCCCAAACATCCTCCAGGTTTCCTCGCTGAAAAGCCCCGCATCGATGACCTGATCGATCGCAAGCCCAGGTTTCACATGGTGATGCTCAAAGAGCAGGATGAGCTCCTTGTGCGCCCGTGCTTCACGCTGGCTCACGGAATTCATGAATTGTTCCTTCAGCTTTTCGCCCACAGCCCTTCGCCGCGAGGCCAGTTCGGATCCCGCCGCGATCTCGCAATGAGTGAGCGCATCGGCGAGCAAATCGAAAATGATCTCCGCGCAATCGTCGAGCCGCTTGTCCCATTCCTCGCGGAAGATCGCCACCGCATCCATAAGCTGGGGCTTCCATCGCTGTTCGATTCCGGCCAGTGTCTCGAGCAATTCGACGCGGTCCGAAAAGGTGGCATGGTGGGCGTTGAATTCGCGCACCGCATTGAAGTGCAGGCCAAGTCGGCGCCTCCATTCCGCGAGATGATCTTCCGCCTTCGTTCGATTGATCACGGCAAGCCGCGGCTGACCCGTCAGCCGAAGAATCTCCATCTCGGCGATATGGATTTCCAGAAGCGGTTCCGATCCATCGACCACATAGATGATTCCCGCGTCTTCCTCGATGATCGGTTCGAGAAGACGGCATTCCGCCTCAAAGTCCGGCTGCCCGCGATGCGTCGTCAGGAAACTTCGAAACACCGTCAATGGCTCGCTTGCCCGGGCCGCAGATTCCAGCTCGCGGAGGGCCTCAATGGCGTTCTGAAAACCGGGCGTGTCATAAAAAGCGAAGAGATCACGCAGCCAGAATCTTTGGCAAGTGACCGTTTCTCCCGGCATCGAACTGACACGCACCTGATCGTTCTCGGCAAGCGTCGAGACGAGGGATGACTTTCCATGATTCACCGCCCCGACAATCGCGAAAGTGGGAACCGTCCCGCTCATGGCCGCCATTTTTCCAGGCCAAACCGGAGGTCGTGAATGGCCAGGAAATTCCGCCAATTCTTGAACTCCTCGGAAGCCTCCTGGGGATTCGACTCCCGGCTGCCCGCGAGCAAGACCAGGACCTCGATTTTTCCGCCTGCCACTTCCGCAATTCTTCGCAGGACCAGGGCGATGGCGCGAATCGGCGCACGGCGCGCACCGATCAATACCGCGACACCCGCCAGCACCGGAGCCTCGGAGGCGATCCTCTCCAGCGCGGCGGCGTTTCCACTGGGATCATCAATCCGGACGGAGAGCACCGGTTTGGAAAGCTGCCAGCCAAATCCCGCGCTCAATCCCGTTTCAATTTCATTCTCCGGCATCTCGAGCTCGCTGGCAATCAGGGCGAGACAGGAGCCATTGGCGTTGTGGCCGGCCAATCGAAACGATTCGGGCACCGCCGGCCCCGCCGCGTCCGGATGGCCCTGAATGAAGGGTCCCGTCAGTCTGCGAAACAGGGCGCTGCAACTCGCATGGCTGAAAGAAAATTGACGCAGCGCACCTCTCAAGCCGAGACCACACCAGATCAACAAAACGAGCCGAATGAGAAATCCATAGAAGAATGTGGCGTAGAAAAGGAAGGGCCACCAGGAGGTCATCGCGGGGAGGGAAAGGGATTTTATTCCCTCGCTGTAGGAAAAGCGGCTCTCCACGATTTCCTGATAGTTCGGATGCGCGTTGGGCAGGAACGACCAGGGGGCGGCTATCGAGGAAACCAGGCTGTAAACGGTCTCCGGACTCGTCCTCAGGGTTGATTGCCACCCGAAAGCGACGTCCCTGCCAAAAGGCAGCAGGAGGGCAACGAGCACGCCCGCATTGAAAAAAATGCCGAAAATCTGGGTGATCATCAACAGCGGCCACGCCAGCAGCTGGAAGACCTCGCCTTTGCGTCGAATGGCCGAGAACCTTGCCCGTATGCGCTCACGCCGCTCGCCGGGAAGCCGGCGCAGCGCGGCGCTCAAGGACCAAAGCAACCCCGAAAGCACGGTGCGCACGGGGTGAAAATTCTCGAAGAGCCGCGTCGTCCGCCTCAGCAGCCAGATCCCCAGCGCGGCAGCCAGGATAAGCCATTGAATGCCTACCGTGCAGGCGAAGAACGAGGCCACGTTCACCGGTTCTTCACCCCGATAGGTTAAGAGCACTGCTGCAGCGATGCTCATTCCAATGACGGCGCCGGCCACTGCAGACAACACGCTCAATGTCTGCCAGGCAGCAAGAAAGTATTCGCCCGGCGGAGCGCCGGGAGTCTGACTCCGACGAATTTCCAGCCAGGCGCGGAAAATCTCTTTGCGATTCTTCGACGCAATTGCCTCGGAAATCTTTTTCAAGAATTGTCGATCGCGAGCCCTCAAGGCCGCATCGTCAAGATCGCCGTCTTCAGCCAGAAACCATTCAAAGTCGATAACGTCGGCAATTTTCCAAGACACAACTTCTGTTGCATACCATAGAGCTCTCACAGGGAGCAGATCAAAAACACCGCGGGACGCCAAACCCGTCGCTGGGTGGGCGCCGAGCGGGGTTCAATAGTTCCCGATGGAATGGAAGCTCCTGACAATTTGTGCCCGAACTCACACTTCACACCCAAAAAGACCGAACTCGACGTGCGTGACTATATATGACATATATTATATGATGTTATAGATATTCTATTCCGCAACAGACGGTTCGGTCATTGTGAAGAACTTCAGAAAAACTTCTGCTCCGCAAAGGGCGGATGTCACGACCGCCTAGATTTGGTTCTTATTTCCGGAACTTGGTACCCCTTCTGTTCTTTGAACATCAAACGACTGTGCTCGCTAACAAGGTGTTGGGAATAGCCTTGCCAGGGGCCGGTTGGCGGAAGATTCTTCGCAGCCGCAGTGAATCCCCGACGAATTTCCCGCCGCTTTGAGGAACTCGGCGCTCAGCAAACGAGCGGCTTTATTGCGTATATCACCGCCGGAGATCCTTCGCTCGAGGCGAGCCTTGCCGTCGCGCACGCTCTGGAATCAGCCGGTGTTGACATTTTGGAGCTCGGCATCCCGTTTTCGGATCCTCTTGCTGATGGTCCGACCATTCAGGCCGCTTCCAATCGGGCGCTTGCCGGCGGCATGACGGTGTCGGGCGCTTTGGAGCTCGTGCGGCGCTTCCGCGTGGATTCGGAGCTTCCGCTGGTTCTCTTCACCTATCTCAATCCGATTTACGCTTATGGGTTCGAGAGGTTTCTCTCCGATGCTGTCGCGGCCGGTGCGGATGGGTTGTTGATTTTGGATCTTCCTCCCGATGAGGCGGAGCAAAATTCCGAACTCGTTTCCTCGGGCGGTTTGGATCCGATCCGCCTGATTGCCCCGACGACGCCTCCCGGGCGCATGGCGAAGATCGTCGCGACGGGCCGAGGGTTCATTTACTACGTCTCGCGTGAAGGGGTAACCGGCGAGCAAAGTCAGCTTTCAGAGGGCATATCCGCGCAAGTCGCCGAGCTTCGGAAGCACACCGCGCTTCCGATCGCCGTGGGATTCGGAATTTCCACGCTCGAACAGGCGGCCGCTGTCGCCAGGCAGGCGGACGCAATCGTCGTGGGAAGCGCCCTTGTGCGGCAAATTGCGGAAAATGGGAATTCTTCGGACTTGGCCAGGCATGTCCGGGATTTCGTCAGACCCCTTGTGCAGGCCACAAAGTCCGCCTAGTTTTTTCGACAATGCAACTCCCCTTCACCAAAATGAACGGTGCCGGCAACGATTTCATCCTGCTCGACAATCGGGACGGAAAACATGCGCTGGACTCGACCAGCATTGCGCTGCTCTGCGACCGCCATCGCGGCGTTGGGGCCGACGGCGTGCTTGCCGTCGAGCTCCCTTCTCAGGGAGCGGACTTTCGGATGCGCTACTACAATGCCGACGGTGGCGAGGCGGAAATGTGTGGCAATGGCGCGCGCTGTTTCGCGCGTTTTGCCCGGAAGCTCGGCGCCAGCAAAGCCGAAATCAGTTTCGAAACGCTGGCCGGGATCATCCGGGCTTCGTTTCCCTACGGCGAGGTCCGTGTCGCCATGAGCGAGCCCCACTCTCATCGGCCGCCGGTGAGCCTCGATATCAACGGGCGAACCCTGGAGGTTCACTTCTTGAACACAGGGGTGCCGCACGCGGTGATCTTCACCGATGATGTCGAGGCGGTGGACGTCTCCAAGGATGGCGCTGCGCTTCGCTATCATCCCTCGTTCGCCCCCAAGGGGACCAACGCCAATTTTGTTCAAGTGCTCTCGCCGGGCTCGATCGCGATTCGAACCTACGAGCGCGGCGTGGAGGGCGAAACTCTCGCTTGCGGCACGGGCGTGTGCGCGGCCGCCCTGCTTCACCATCTTCGCACACTTGCGCCCTCTCCCGTTCACGTAAAGGTTCGCGGTGGAGACACACTTCAGGTCGCCTTCGAGGTCACAGAGGGCGCACTTGGTAACGTTACGCTCACTGGTCCCGCGGATTTTGTTTTCGACGGAACGATTTCGCTGTAGTTCTGCCACTCCCATGTCATTTGCAGGCACATACACCGCCCTTGTCACGCCGTTCCGCGACGACGCCTTCGATAGCGAGGCCTTTCGCAACCTGATCGAAACTCAGGTAGCCGGAGGCGTGGATGGGATCGTTCCCGTCGGCACCACCGGGGAGTCTCCCACCCTGACCTACGAGGAACACACCGAAGTGATCCGTGTCGCGATCGAGGCCGCCAAGGGCCGCTGCAGAGTGATCGCGGGGACCGGTTCAAACGCCACAGCGGAAGCTGTCTCCCTCACGAAAGAGGCGGAAAGCCTCGGCGCCGACGCCGCTTTGCTCGTAGCTCCCTACTACAACAAGCCTTCCCAGGAGGGCCTTTATCGGCACTATCGCGCCATTGCAGAAGCGGTCAAAATCCCGATTGTCCTTTACAGTATTCCCGGCCGCTGTGGGATTGAAATCGGAGTGGAAACCGTGGCGCGGCTTGCAAACGATTGCCCCAACATTGTGTGCATCAAAGAAGCCGGCGGCACCGTGGAGCGGGTTAGCCAGCTTCGGCAAGCGGTACCCGATCCCTTCGAAATCGTTTCCGGAGACGATTCGCTCACGCTGCCATTCCTTTCCGCGGGTGCCGTCGGCGTCATCAGCGTCGCGTCAAATTTGATACCGGGCGAGGTGGCTTCGCTGGTGAATGCCTGGCGGATCGGCCGGACCCAGGAGGCCGTGGACACCCACCGACGCTACTATCAACTGTTCAAGGATTTGTTCATCGAGCCAAATCCCGTTCCGACAAAGTATGCCCTCTCCCTCAAGGGTGTCATGACGGCCGAGGTTCGCCTGCCCCTCTGCGAGATGAGCGATTCCAACAGGGAAAAATTGCGCTCGACTCTCTCCGCGTTGAGACTCCTGTGAAATCTTGGGCGATCCGACACCTTTCTTATGACGCCACTCAAACTGCTCATCAACGGTGCCAAAGGACGTATGGGACAAACTCTCATTTCCTGCGCGGCGGCCGATCCGGACCTCGAAGTGACGGCCCAGCTCGATTTGGGTGATGACATGGTATCTGCGCTTCCCGCATGCCAGGCGGTTATCGATTTTACGCATGCCGACTCCACAGCCGCGATCGCGCAAATGTGCGAGTCCTCCGGCAAGATCCTGGTCATTGGCACAACCGGCCAGGACGGCCCGAGCCGTCAAAGCGTGGAAAATTCGGCTCGAAAAATTCCCATTGTTTTCGCTCCCAATTTCAGCGTCGGCGTCAACACGCTGTTCTGGCTTACACGCAAGGCCGCGGAGGTTCTTGGTCCTGACTTTGATTTGGAAGTCATTGAAATGCATCACCGGCTAAAGAAGGACGCTCCAAGCGGAACGGCCAGGCGTCTCGCCGAGATTCTCTCTGAAATTCGAGGACTGACTTACGCGACCGACGTGCGCCATGGTCGTGCGGGGATGATCGGCGAACGAACCAGGATGGAGATCGGAATGCATGCCCTGCGTGGCGGCGACGTGGTAGGTGATCACACGGTCGTCTTTGCCAGTTCTGGTGAGCGGGTCGAACTCACACACAGGGCTTCCAGTCGGGAAACCTTCGCAAAAGGCGCGCTTCGGGCAGTCAAGTGGGCGCAGCATCAGCCTCCGGGGCTCTATGACATGCAAGATGTTCTTGGATTGAAATGAGCGGTGCCCGGTTGAACCAATTCTTTCCCCCTTACCCCCCTGAAAATCATGCGGGCTGGAATCGCACTTGGGTCCAATATTGAACCCCGCCTTGTTTATCTCCAGGCAGCGCGCCGGCGCCTTTTCAGCCTTCACTCGGGAACGCAACCGGTTCTCTGCTCCAAGGTCTACGAGACTTCTCCTCTTGACTGTCCGGCGGACTCATCCCCTTTCCTCAACGCCGTGCTGGAATTTTCCACCGAAATGCAGCCCGAGGAACTGCTCGACAGGTTCAAAAGTATCGAACGGGACCTTGGCCGGTCCCCAACTCAAGAGAGAAACAGTCCCCGCACAATCGATATCGATTTGCTTTACTGCGGTGACATCACCCTCGCGGAACCCGACCTTGTCCTGCCCCATCCCCGGATCGCCCGACGTCGTTTCGTTCTCCAGCCCTTGGTGGATATCCGCCCCGAGCTCAGGTTGCCGGATTTCACACAAACGGTCGAAGAACTCCTCGCCGACTTGGAAAGCGATGAGAGCGTCGAGGTGTACTGTAACGTATTATACTGATGTGAAGTTATATGGGAGACATTGTTACTAATAAAGAGCACATCTGTTCCCTCGTGACATCGTTTAGTTCACGGAAGCGCGAGTCGTGGAGGTTCGCTGCGCTGACCGCATACGACTATCCGATGGGGAGATTGCTCGACGGTTTGGGCCTGGATTTTCTCTTGGTGGGTGATTCTTTGGGCATGGTGGTCTTGGGTCATCCAGACACTACGAAGGTTACCTTGGATGATATGCTCCATCACACGAGGGCGGTTGCGCGAGGCGTTAGCAAGACACCACTGATCGCGGACCTGCCCGCCCATAGCATCGCGACTGAAGCGATCGGAGTGCTCAGCGCTCGAAAGTTGATTGAGGCCGGTGCGCAGGGGGTGAAAGCGGAGGGCGGGGAGGAGTTGCTGCCCGTCATTAGAGCAATTCTCGATGAAGGAATCCCTGTTCTTGGCCACATTGGAATGCTGCCTCAGAAGGTGAAGGAGGAAGGTGGTTATCGAGTAAAGGGAAAGACCCCGCAGCAAGCGGAGCGACTTATGGAGGACGCGACGGCTTTGGATAGTGCGGGAGTCTTTGCCATGGTGCTCGAATTGGTTTCTCCGCCGGTTGCGGAAGCGATTTCGCGGAAAACTCGAGTGCCCACGATTGGAATTGGCAGCGGACGTGGTTGCGACGGTCAGATTCTGGTCACCTACGATCTCTTGGGAATGTTTCCCTGGTTCAAGCCACGTTTTGTTCAGCCGAAGGCCAACCTCGCTTCACAAATTGAATCGGCGGTTACCGAATTCATAAAGGAGGCCCGGGCCGGAGTTGAGTAACTGGCGCACGGGCGGCGTAGAGAATCTGGCTCCGCGGGGCAGATGGCAACGGCATTCGGTCATTTACGCAATTGCAAAAAACTGCTAGATGCGAACGGGCATGAATTTTCGGCCACTACTCATTCTTTTGCTCCTGCCGGCCTTGTATGCGGAGCTTCCCCCGTCAGCCTACGAGTCCATGCAAGCAAAGGCACCGGAGTACCTCAAGGTTGAGATCCTGCGCGTGGAGGTGGAGCCCGGCGAATCTCCTACAATGCAAAATATCCATGTTGTCGCTCTTACTGCAGAGGTTTTCCGTACGGCGAGCGGTTTGAAGCCGAATGAAATTCTGAATATTCTTTATACCGTAACGGAGCATCCTCCGGGTTGGGTCGGGCCGGGCGAGGTGCCGATACCAAAGGAGAAGGAGCGATCCGTTGCCTATCTGGTCAAAACGGAAGCTGGCGATTTCGCGCCGGCCGCGGGCAGGATGAGCTTTACAAATTTCTAGGCTTCAAAGGGAGGCGCAATCTTTCGTGGATGCGGTGGATAGTCGGGCCAAGGAAAGCCGCAAGCTTTTGTTGGCCGGCGTTGCTGTCAACCTGGTCCTTGCTTTCACAAAGATCGCGGGCGGCGTTCTTGGTCGCTCACATGCGCTCATCGCTGACGGCATCGAGTCGTCGCTGGACGTGCTGAGTTCCGTCATGATGTGGGGCGCGATCAAATACGCAGAACGTCCGCCGGACAATGATCATCCCTACGGTCATGGCAAGATGGAATCGCTGGCAGCAGTCGCCGGTTCACTGCTCCTCATTATGGCCGGGGCGGCGCTTGGCCTGCGAAGCATTCGCGAACTCTTTCTTCTGCACAGCACTGTCGGCCTGGATACGACTCCGGCAGGTTTCACGCTGGTGGTTCTTGGGGCCACCATCGTTCTCAAGGAGGGTCTCTTCCGATGGGTTAACTTGCGAAGCGTAGCCATTGAAAGCAAAGCTCTTCAGACGGATGCATGGCACCATCGCTCTGATGCGATGACGTCACTGGCAGCGGCTGTGGGTATTTCGGCGGCATTGATCGGCGGACCCTCCTGGGCGCCAGCGGATGACTGGGCGGCGCTGTTTTCGTGCGGGGTGATCATTTTCAACGGCCTCGGTATGCTTCGTGCGTCCATTGGCGAAGTTTTGGATGCTCAGGCCACGCCGGAATTGGTTTCGGAGATTCTGACGGCCGTTCGCGCGGTGCCGGGCGTCACGAGCGTCGAGAAATGCCGTGTGCGCAAGAGCGGCTTCATGCGGTTCGCGGACATTCATGTGCGCGTGGCGGGAGAATGCACCGTTCGCGAAGGCCATGATATTGCGCATCTGGTGAAGAACCGGCTTCTCGATAGCCATTTTCACATGGCCGACGTTATCGTTCACATCGAGCCCGAAACGCACGAGAACGAGCAGGAACTCACGCCGCCCGCGCCTTGACGATCTTCCGTCCCGCGGCAACGAGCAGATTGCAGGCTTCTGCGCAGAAAAGGGGTATTTCGTTTTCCGAACCCGCCACTTCGGCTCCTCTGCGGCTCAACGTGGAAGGGTGACCGGGTGAGATCGACCAGAGGATGTGGCGCAGGCACCCCTCTTTATGGTTGCAGGTAAGTTCAATTACTGATTCCACTTGTTCGTCGGTGATTTTCTTCACGACGGCATAAATGCCGGTCTGGCGAGCAAGCGTAACTCGCAGATCCACGGGTTGAAGGTCGCCTCGCGCAAAGGCCAAGGCAGTACCCAAGGCGGCGGGATAGAGAAAATCCAGTGCGAGTGCAGCTTCACGAAGATTTCTTAAATCAAGTCGCCAACCGTGCCTCAAATTGGGCGCGGTTTTGAGCGGCCGATAGTTTCCCGCATCATCGTAGCGGGCGATTTCCACGGCTTCGTGCGGGTCGGCGAAAATCTCAAGCTCCGTTTGTCCTGCATCCTCCTGATGGCTCATGGAGCAGTCTCGTGTCACACGGATCTGTCCGATCAGGCAAGGTCCATTCGAAAGGAAGCCGCCAAGGAAATCGTGAATCTCACCTGGCATACTGACAACGTGCGGTTCGCGGCCGCTTGGGCACTCGCGCGGGATCATGCCGATCCCCGGCGAAATCAGGCGCGACGACGTTTGACTCGAAGCTGGGCGTACGATTTTTGAATGGCCGCCTGCACCGCAGCGTAGCCCTCCTCATCCAAGTGTTTGCTTTTCATAGCTTCCTCGGCGCGTCGAATAGCCTCTTCGGCGGCGGTTTCGTCGATCTCATGCTCGAGGACGGCCATATCGGTCAGCACGGAAACCGTCTCCTGTGTGACCTCGACGAAGCCGGCTCCCACGGCCAGCCGGGTCTCCTGGCCGCCTTTCACAATCCGAAGCTCTCCCGGCACGATCTCCGTCATCAAAGCGACGTGTTGCGGGAGTACGCCAAACTCTCCTTCAGCCCCCGGGATGACAACGGATTCCACGTCGTCAGAATAGGTCTTGGCTTCGGGAGTAACGATTTCCAGTCGGAGTGTGGCCATAGCAAGAGTCCGCTTTCAGGAGTCAACGTCGAACGTTACTCCTTGATCATGTCGATGCCGCCCTTCATGTAGAAGTTGCCTTCGGGGACCTCGTCGTGCGTGCCGTCGAGGATTTCCTTGAAGCCGCGAATCGTTTCAGAGGTCGAGACGTATTGGCCGGGCGTTCCCGTGAAGACTTCGGCCACGTGGAAGGGCTGGCTCAGGAAACGTTGAATCTTCCGCGCTCGAAAGACCGTAAGCTTGTCATCCGCAGATAGCTCGTCCATCCCGAGAATGGCGATGATATCCTGAAGGTCCTTGTAGCGCTGGAGCACTTTCTGAACACCGCGCGCGACGGCGTAGTGTTCCTCTCCCACGATGTCGGGGGCGAGGGCTTTGGAGGTCGAAGCAAGGGGATCGACCGCCGGATAAATTCCGAGTTCTGCGATCGAGCGCTCCAGCACGATCGTCGAGTCAAGATGCGCGAACGTGTTCGCCGGAGCAGGATCGGTGAGATCGTCGGCAGGCACGTAAACGGCCTGGAAAGACGTGATCGAACCTTTGGTCGTCGATGTGATGCGTTCTTGCAGATCACCCATTTCGGCGGCGAGCGTCGGTTGATAGCCCACCGCGCTCGGGGTGCGCCCGAGCAGCGCGGAGACCTCGGAGCCTGCCTGCGAGAACCGGAAAATATTATCGATAAAGAGCAGCACGTCCTGATTCTTCTCATCGCGGAAATATTCCGCCATCGAGAGGGCGGTTAGTGCGACTCGCAGACGGGCGCCCGGAGGCTCGTTCATCTGGCCATAAACGAGCGCCACTTTGGAGTTCTTAATGTTTTTGAGATCGATGACGCCCGCTTCGCTCATCTCGCCGTAAAGGTCATTTCCTTCGCGCGTGCGCTCGCCCACTCCGGCAAAGACTGAGTATCCGCCGTGGCCCTTGGCAATGTTATTGATTAGCTCCATGATAACTACCGTCTTGCCAACACCGGCTCCGCCAAATGCTCCAACTTTCCCCCCCTTGGTAAAGGGACAAATGAGGTCGATGACTTTGATGCCCGTCTCGAGGATATTGGCCTTGGTATCCTGCTCAATAAGCGGAGGAGCGGAACGATGAATGGGATACTTCTTGGTAAACTCGACCGGACCGCGCTGGTCGGTGGGCTCGCCGACGACGTTGAAAATGCGGCCAAGCACGCCCTCTCCAACCGGAACCGAAATCGGCTCGGCGGTATTCAGCACCTCAATTCCGCGTTTAAGCCCCTCCGTGGAACTCATCGCAATCGCGCGCACCCAGTTTCCGCCAAGATGCTGCTGGACCTCGAGCGTCAGCTTCACGGGTCCTTTGGCCGCTGTGAAGTTGATTTCGAGCGCATCGAATATCTTGGGCAGTCCCCCTTCCTGCGGGTTGAATTCGACGTCCACGACGGGACCGATGACCTGGACGATTTTTCCTTTGTTGCTCATGATAGTGACGGGTTAGCCGAGCGCGAGTTGCGCGGTGGAGATTTCGAGAAGTTCCTTGGTGATGTTCGCCTGGCGGGCCTTGTTGTATTCGAGGGTGAGGTCTTTGACGATCTCCTTGGCGTTGTCTGTTGCGCTCTTCATTGCAATCATCCGTGCGCTGTGCTCTGAGGCGCGCGTGCCGAGAAGCATCTGGAAAAGCGAGAAATGCACGTAGTAGGGCACGATATTCTCGAGAATCTTTTCCGGGCCGGGTTCAAACAGAATGTCTCCTTCAGGCTCGGGAATCGGCGCCTCGTCGCTCGTCAGGCCCGCCTCCTCAAGGCTCGTAATCGGCAGCAGGGTCAAGGCCGTCGGCTTTTGCGTCAGCGTATTGACGAAGCGAGGGAAGAGCACAGTGACTTTATCCACCTCGCCGGTCAGAAACATTTCGATGACGAATTTGGAAATCGCCTTGGTCTCGAGGAAGGTCGGGTGTTCCTTCAACGGGAAGTCGGCGATCATATTCCGTTTTGTGCGGGCGAGGAACTGAGTGCCTTTTCGACCGACCGAGATGAACTGCGTCGTTCGCGTATCAAAGTTGATCAGCTCGCGAAAAAGGTTCGAATTCAGGCCGCCGCACAGACCCTTGTCGGTGCTAAGAAGAATGACCAACTCGTTCTTGACCTCGCGTTTTTCCAGCAGGGGACTTAGCCTTTCGTCAAGACGGTTGCGAAGCGAAACGAGGACGCGGTTAAGCAAGATTGCATAAGGACGCCCGTTAAGGGCGGCTTCCTGGGCCTTTCGCATCTTTGACGCGGCCACCATTTGCATCGCCTTAGTGATCTGCGCGGTATTCTTGACCGACTTGATGCGCCGCCGGATGTCTCGAAGAGTCGCCATGGAAGATTACTTGAAGAGGAGCTTAAAATCGTCGAGAGCAGCGGTGAGGTCCTTCTCGATCTCCTCATCGATTTGTTTCTTGGCGAGAATCTTGTTGAGGACTTCCTCCTTGCGGGTGCTGAGGAATTCCTGGAGCTTCAACTGGAATTCCTTGACGCGCTCCACGGGGATGGGATCGAAGTAGCCCTTTTGCATCGACCAGAGAACTGCCGCCTGAAGCTGCACGTACATTGGCTGGTATTGCGTCTGTTTGAAGAGCTCGACGATTCGCTGTCCCCGATCGAGCGTCGCTTTGGTTCGCGCATCAAGGTCCGAGCCAAACTGAGCAAACGCGGCCAGTTCACGGTATTGCGCCAAGTCGCCTTTCATCTTGCCGGCAACCTGCTTCATCGCCTTGATTTGCGCGGCGGACCCGACACGCGATACCGAGAGGCCAACGGAGATGGCGGGGCGAACGCCCTGATAAAACAGATCCGTTTCCAGATAAATCTGCCCGTCCGTTATGGAAATGACGTTGGTGGGGATGTAGGCCGAGACGTCGCCGGCCTGAGTCTCGATGATCGGCAGCGCCGTAAGCGAGCCGTTGCCGAATTTTTCGTTGAGGCGGGCCGACCGCTCAAGAAGGCGGCTGTGGAGATAGAAGACGTCCCCAGGGTAGGCTTCGCGTCCCGAGGGACGCTTGAGGAGAAGGGAGACCTGCCGATAGGCGGCCGCATGCTTGGTTAAATCGTCAAAGACGATCAAGGCGTCCATGCCATTGGACATAAACCACTCCCCCATCGCCGCGCCGGTGAATGGAGCAAGATACTGATCCGCCGCCGCGTCGGAGGCCGCCGCCGCAACGATGATCGTGTATTTGAGGGCGTCGTTCTCTTCAAGAACATTGACGACGCGAGCAATGTTGGAGTTCTTCTGGCCGACAGCGACGTAAATCGAATACATCGGACGGAAATTCGGATCTCCCGTCTCCTCTGCCGCCTTGTTGATTTTTGCCTGATTGAGAATTGAGTCGATGGCGATGGTGGTCTTGCCGGTCGCGCGATCACCAATAATGAGCTCGCGCTGGCCCCGGCCAATCGGAATCATCGCGTCGACGGCCATGATTCCGGTCTGGACCGGCTGACTTACGCTTTTGCGCTCGATGATACCGAAAGCGATGTTCTCGACGGGATAGAACTCCGTGGCCTCGATCGGCCCCTTGCCATCGAGGGGCTTTCCCAAGGTATCCACCACACGGCCAAGCAATCCTTTGCCAACCGGGGTCTGCAGCAGGCGTCCCGTGGTTTTGACCTCGTCACCTTCGCTGATGGTCGTATAATCGCCGAGGATGATCGCGCCGACCTCCGTTTCTTCGAGATTGAGCGCGAGTCCATAGACGCCACCCGGAAATTCCAGCATTTCGTTAAGCATCGCGTCGCTGAGGCCCTCGATCTTTGCTATGCCATCGCCGATTTCCCGCACGGTGCCAACGTTGGCCTTGCTGGTGGAAGCGCTGTGGATGCTTTCAATTTTGCTTTCGAGTTCTTGCAGAATGTTGCTCATGGATGGACCCGGTTAGAGTTGCTGGGAAAATGTGATGAGGCGGCTGTTCACGCTGCCGTCCCAAACATCGCTGCCGAGCTTGATGCGCAGTCCGCCAAGAAGGGACGGCGTGGTGCGAAACTCAGTGGTGATGTCGCTTCCAAATTTTGATTTAAGGGTGTCCGCGATGCTTGCGGCACTTGTTTCATCGAGAGGAGATGCGCTTTCAATGACCGCGTGGCGCCGATCGAGCTCGAGCCGCACAAGCCGGCTGAACTCGCTGAGCGTCTGAAGATACGCGCGCGGCTTTTCAGTGACGAGGCGTTCCGAGATCTCCGAGACGCGATTCGCGTCAAGCCGACCGTTCACCAGGCTGAATCCATATAACTCACGGGCCATGCGGCGGGCTTCCCTGCTAATCTTCATGGTCTCAGGCTGCGAGTTCCTTGACGGTTTCCTCCGAGAGACGCTTCTGGTCCTCGGGCGTAAGCACCTTGCCGACGACCTTCGCGGTGGTATTGACGACGAGGCCAACCATCTCCTTCTTCACTTCGTAAATCATCTTGTTGCGCTCCTGCCCAATGGTGTCCTGAGCTTTGGCAACGATTCCTTCGGCGTCCTTGATCGCCTGCTGGAGCTGCTTTTGGCTGATCGCATTGCTGCTGGCGCGGGCCTCCTCGAGCAATCTGGTCGCATCATCGTTGGCTTTGCGCAGGACCTCCTGATAGCGCAGTTCCGCCTCCGCCAGTTGCTTCTTGATCCTCTCGGCATTGTTATGCCCTTCCTCAATCTTGCGACGGCGCTCGTTGAGAACGGCCAGGACCGGGCCGAATGCATACTTGCTGAGTATCCAGTAAACGACCAGGAACAGAATGATCTGGGCAATAAACTTTGGCCAGGTGACTCCGAAAGTGTCTAACAACTGGGTGATCGCGTCCATGAGAAATCAATTGGGCTTGCGGGGCCGCCGCGCATTACACAGCGGCCTCGCAGTGAATACTACTGTCCGGCGAACGCGCGGATGAGCGCGTAAATAGCGATGGCTTCCGCCAGCGCCATGCCGATGATGCCGATGGTTAGTACGCGGCCAAAGGCCCCGGGGTTGCGGCCAACGGCCTCGGAAGCCTTCGCTCCGATAAGTCCGATGCCAATGCCGGCGCCCGCCCCGGCCATGCCGAGAGTGAAGCTTCCGGTGACGCCGCTTGCCGCAGCGGCGGCGGCTTCTGCAAGGAGTAGTGGGATCATGATCTTGTCTTGTTTTGTTTGTTTTGGTTTTCCCCGCCGCCCGCAGTCCAGCCACGGTCCCGGCGGAAAAATATTAATGCTCCTCTTCTTCTTCGTCGTGGGAGGTGGAGAGTTGAATGTATACCGCGCAAAGCAGCGTGAAAACAAAGGCCTGCAGCAAGCCGACAAGCAATTCCAGAAAGTAGAAGGGAACCGGAATAATTACGCTGCTTACGTAGGCAACCCACCCTGGAAAGCCGAGCGTGTTGCCCAGAGTGATCATCGTCGAGAGAAGGGTTTCGCCGGCATAGATATTGCCGAAAAGTCGCAAGGAGAGCGAGACCGGCCGAAAGAGAATGGAAATGATCTCAACGATGCCCACAAAGAAGAAAATCGGGGCGAGGAACAATGCCATCAATCCTTTCAAGCCACCTTTGACGCCAAAGTTGTGCTTCAAGAATCCTCCGACACCGATTTCGCTGATCGTCCAATAAAGCCACATAAACATGAACACGGCCGACATGCCCAGAGTCATGTTAAGATCCGCCGTGGTGGGACGCAGCAAGGGGACGGTGACTTCGAAACCATGACCCTCCGGCCCCGGATGTCCCCACCCGATCGAGCCCACGCCTGGCAGCAGCGAGAACCAGTTGCCAAGGAGTATGAATAAGAATAGCGTGGCGAGAAGGCTGAACACGCGCGTGACCATGTGTTTGCCGACGATTCCTTCAAGCATGTCATGAAGGGCCTCGATGATTGCCTCGAAGAGATTTTGCGTCGGGCCGGGGACAAGCTCTACGCTTCGCGTGGCCCGACGCGCCCAAAGGAGAATGGCACCGACCACGAGAAACGTTGCAACGATCGAATTCGTGAGCCATTCAAGGTAGCTGACGCCGAGGTATTCCTCGCTGAAGTTCGGGGCATTCAGCGTTAAACCGGCGGCGATTAGAAAAAAGGAGTCCATGGGAGAGAGAAGCATTCGTCGCTCACCCCATAGCACCAATGCCATCACACGCTGTCAAGCGTAGTCGACAATGATATTTAGGCGGGCGCCGACAGTTCGGCGAGGTGTCCAACGCTGATGATGCCGACAATTTGGCCGGAGGCATTGACGACGGGAAGCAGAGGTTCCGAGGACCGTTGCATGAGCTCCAAAGCCTCTTCAAACCCCGTATCCGGCTTAACGGTGGGAAGCCTCCTTGCGACGCAGTTGGCCGGGGCCTGGGCTGGGAGTTCGCGAGCGGCCTTTTCCAGTTCCTCCCGGTTTGCGAAGCCATGGAGGCGGAACTGTTCGTCTACGAAAGGGAAAATCTTTTGAGTGCTTCCCGCGAGGCTGGCGGCAATTTCAGCCACTTTCAAGGTCGTCGGCAAGGTATGGAAGCGCGTGATCATTGCCTGCCCCACGCGCAAGCCTTGCGCCGTTTCCCGCAAACGCGCGTAAGCCAGTTCTTGTTGCGCGCCCAGGAAAACAAAAAGCGCAATGAAACCGAGCATTGGCGGACCCCCGGTCAGACTAACGACGATGAAGAGCCCGGCGATAACTTGCCCCACCCTTGCCGCCAATCGGGTCGCGGCGGCATAGCGCATCTGGGTGGCCAGCAACGCGCGTAGCACACGTCCCCCATCCATCGGGAAAGCTGGAATCAAGTTGAAGGCCACGAGCAGGACATTTACGAAGAGGAGCTTTGCCAGCAGACTCCCGCTCGCCGTGTCGATCAGGAGAAACTCGTGCAATGGCAGCACCCCTCCGATGACGAGAAACACGAAAATCGCGATCACGACATTTACAGCAGGTCCCGCGATAGCGATGATCAGCTCCTGCCAGGGATTGGCCGGCATTTTCTCCAGGCGTGCCACGCCGCCAATCGGCAGCAGCGTGATGTCCGGAGTCCGGATCCCAAAAGCCTTAGCCGCGAAAGCATGCCCAAACTCGTGCAGCAGCACGCACAGGAAGATCAGCAAGGTAAAGGCGACTCCATCCACCGCCGCTTTCGCGCCGCCTTCAGTATAGTAAATCCAAGCGTAGAAACCGAGAAGCAGCAGAAACGTGAGGTGGATTCTCACCTGAATTCCGGCAACACTTGCTACGCGATAGGACCATTTCACGCTTTGGGCACGATGGCCGAACAAGCCAGCGAGGCAAGTGTTTTCGGGGCGAAGGCTCGTGCATCCCGAGGAGGACGGACTTTTCGCACCTCGCGCCGGTCCCGATTGCAATTAGGGAGCGGTTTTGACATCCCGAGATCTCCGGATATTCTGGCAGGCTCTATGCAAGTGCCGAAAGTCCTGGTCGCCGATCCCGTGTCTCAACGCGGATTGGACGAAATTGCCACCGGAGGAGAACTCGAGGTCGTTGTCAAGACGGGCTTGTCCGAGTCGGAGATCATCAAAATCATTCCGGAATTCGCCGCGTTGGTTGTTCGCAGTCAGACGAAGGTGACCGCAGCGGTTCTTGAAGCCGCCAAGATGCTCAAAGTCGTCGGCCGAGCGGGTGTCGGGGTTGATAACGTCGACATCGACGCCGCGACCAAGCGCGGAGTCATCGTGATGAACACGCCCGGCGGGAACACAATTTCCACCGCCGAGCATGCTTTCTCCCTTCTCGTCTCCATCGCGCGCGCGATACCGCAGGCCGACGCGAGTGTGAAGGCCGGCAAGTGGGATCGCAAGAGATACGAGGGTGTGGAACTCTACAACAAGACCCTCGGGATTCTTGGAATGGGGCGCATCGGAACGGAGATCGCCCGGCGCGCCATAGCCTTCGGAATGCGTGTGCTGGCGTACGATCCGTATCTTTCCGCCAGCAAGGCGCGCAGCCTGCAGGTCGAACTCGTCGAGCAGATCGATGAGGTTCTTCCGCTATGCGATTTTCTTTCCCTGCACATGCCGCTTACGGATGAGACCCACCATATCCTGGATGAGCGCCGGCTCTCTTTGTGCAAAAAGGGGGTCCGGATCATCAACTGTGCCCGTGGCGGTCTCATTGACGAGAACGCGCTCGGAAAGGCTCTGGTAACGCGGCATGTTGCCGCGGCAGCGCTCGACGTTTTTGAGGTCGAACCTCCGCCGGCGGACTTTGCTCTGAGAGGTCTGGAAAACATCGTTTTTACCCCTCACCTCGGGGCGAGTACGGCGGAGGCGCAGGAAAACGTGGGCATTGAGATTGCCCAAGCGATCCGCGCCGCGTTGCTCGACGGCGAAATTCGCAACGCGGTTAATATGCCCAGTATCGACGCGAAGACCGCAGCGATCGTCAAGCCCTACATTACCCTTGGCGACAAGCTGGGCCGCTTTGCTGCGCAGCTCGCGCCAAATCGCAACGATCGCATCGTGATCACCTACGGGGGAAAGGCCGTCGAACTGCCCGCCGACGATGCCATAACTCGCGCCATTCTTACCGGCTTTCTCAAGCACACCGGCGGCGAGGAAGTCAATAGCGTCAACGTTCGTTCCGTCGCGGCCGCGCGGGGCATCGCTGTGCAAGAAGTCAAATCGACCGAACAAACGGATTTCAATGAATGGCTGCATGTCGCCGTCTGGAGCGGGGACACCAAAGTTTCCATTGGCGGCACTTTTTTCGGCGCGAGGAACGAACCCCGGATTGTTCGCGTCAACGGCAAGCCGGTCGAGGCGACGCCCAGCGGGGTGATCTTGCTTCTGGAGAATCACGACGTCCCGGGAATTGTCGGCAGGATCGGCACGATCTTGGGAACTCACAACGTGAACATCGCCAGCATGAGCCTGTCTCGAAACGAAGCCGGAGGAAAGGCTCTTACCCTGCTCAATCTCGATAGCGCTCCAGGCGGCGAGTTGCTCTCCAAGCTTCTCGAGAGCGGCGATATCTTCTCCGCTCGTGTGATCCAGCTTTAGCGCGCTCACAGGCGCGTGACAGTGCAAAGATTCTTCGGCCTTGCAGCGGACGGCGGCCTTGGGCTTAATAGGAGCCGAAATGTCCGAAGAACAACCCCTGACCGGCCACGAGTGTCCCGGCGACTCCTGCACGATTGTGATTTTCGGTGCATCCGGCGACCTCACAAAACGAAAACTGCTTCCGGCCCTTTACAACCTGAAGGCCCTGAAACTGCTTCCCGCCAATTTTGCTGTCGTTGGTGTCGCTGTAAGCGAAGGAAATGACGAGATGTATCGGGAGACGATCACGCAAAACATCAAGGAATTCGCAACCCGGCCGGTAGACGACAAGGAATGGAGCGATTTCGCCAGTCGCAGCTACTATATCAAGGGCGATTTTAATACGATCGAGACATTCAAACATCTCGCGGCAAAAATTGCGGATGCGCAGAAGGCCTGGAACCTGCCCGGGAATGTCCTCTTCTACCTCGCGGTGGCGCCGAGCTTTTTTGCAAAAGTCGTCGAACAACTCAACGCGGTGGGCCTCACCACACAAACCAGCAACGCCTGGCGCCGGATCATAATCGAGAAGCCGTTTGGTCACGACCTTGGAAGCGCAAGGGAGCTGAATTCTGCGCTGAGCAAGAACGTCGAGGAGTCGCAGATCTACCGCATCGATCATTACCTCGGCAAGGAAACCGTGCAGAACATCATGGTCTTCCGCTTTGGGAATTCGACCTTTGAGCCCATCTGGAACCGGCGCTATATTGAATACGTTCAGATCACCGTCGCCGAACAGCTCGGGGTCGAATTGCGGGGCGGCTACTACGACCACTCCGGCGTCGTTCGCGACATGGTGCAAAATCACATTCTCTCCGTCCTTTCGCTGATCGCGATGGAGCCGCCCAGCTCCATTTCGGGCGATAGTGTGCGCAACGAAAAAGTGAAGGTGCTCGAAGCGATCCGGCCGATGGAACCGGAGGAGGTCATCGCCAACACCGTGCGTGGCCAATACGGGGCCGGCGAAATCGACGGCAAGAGCGCGCCCGGCTACCGCACCGAACCCGATGTGAACCCAAAATCGAACACGGAGACTTTCGTTGCCATGAAGCTGGAGGTGGAAAACTGGCGCTGGGCCGAAGTGCCGTTTTACATTCGCAGCGGCAAGAGGCTGGCTGCCCACACCACGCAGATCGTCATCGGCTTTCGCCGCGCGCCGTTGCTTCTCTTCGGCAAAGATGTTCAGAGCAACATCACCCCCAACCGCCTCGTTATTCACGTTCAACCCGATGAGGGGATCACGCTCGATATTCACGCCAAACGGCCCGGCCCCCACATCTACCTTGCCAACGTGCCTTTGGAGTTCAGTTACTCCGATTTCGGCGAACATACCGCCGCGACAGGCTACGAAACGCTCCTCTACGATTGCGCCGTCGGTGACACGACTCTCTTCCATCGCTACGACAGCGTGGACGCTTCCTGGCGGATTGTGAACCCGATCCTTGACGTCTGGCAGGCGCTGCCCGCCCGCGATTTTCCCAATTATCCCGCGGGCACCTGGGGGCCGGAGTCCGCCGACCATCTCATCGAGAAGAACGGCCACAAGTGGCACCACTATCAGCTCAGGCGGTAGGCAATCAGAGTTCTCTGCGCCGCCGGCTGTAAGAGGCGGGCTCGATTCTCTGTGATTCCCCCTCCCCGCACACACCCGCATCTCCAATGTCCGATCAACCCCACATCATCCTCGCCGGTGACATCGGCGGCACCAAGAGCAACCTCGCGATACTGTCTGTCCATGACGATGCGTTCAGGATCGAGCGAAACTATCGCTTCCCGAGTGCCGACTATCCCAGCCTGAATGCCATCGTCGGCGAATTCATAAAGGACGAGAAAGGTCACATCCTGGCCGCATGCTTTGGCGTGCCGGGCCCGGTGAAAGACGGGCGCGCGAAGACCACCAATCTCACGTGGGGCGTCGATGCCAGCGAAATTGAAAAGGAATTTTCAATTCCCCAGGTAAGCCTCCTGAACGACCTGGAAGCCAACGCCTATGGAATCGGTGAATTGGGCGCGAGCGATTTCACAGTCCTTCAGGAAAGCTCTCCCGAGCCCGAGGGGAACCGCTGTGTGGTTTCTCCGGGGACCGGTTTGGGGGAAGGCGGGCTGTATTGGGACGCCAAGCGCAAAAAATACCGGGTCTGGGCATGCGAAGGCGGCCATACCGATTTCGGTCCTCGTAACGAGCTTGAGATTGCCCTGCTTGAATACCTGATCAAGGACTATGGACACGTCAGCTACGAGCGCGTCGTGTCCGGCATGGGGATTGAAAACATCTACAGGTTTCTGCGTGACACCGGTCGCGGGCGCGAACTTCCAGAGGTCGCGGCGGAAATGACGACGGGCAACGCGGGCTTGATCATTTCGAAGTATGCGGACTCCGGCGAGTGCCAGATGTGCGTGCAAACAATAGAGATGTTCGTCTCCGCTTTTGGCGCGGAAGCAGGCAACATGGCTCTCAAGACGATGGCCACAGGCGGCGTCTATCTGGGGGGCGGCATACCCGCCAAGATCTTTAACGAGAGCCGGAACGCCGTTTTCATTGAATCATTCAACGACAAGGGCCGCCTTTCCGGGCTCATGAAGACGATGCCGGTGAAAATCGTGCTCAACGACCAAGCCGCGCTTCTCGGCGCGGCAAGCTATGCGCTGGATCGACTGAAGGTCTAGCCCTCACAAAGCGGCTCATCCCCTTCCCTCTGATCTGCAATGATCGTCAGCGCGCACTCCTTTCTACTTTAGTCTAAAGAAGCTCACTCAGAAGAGTAGAAGAGTCGCCACGTCAGGCGAAGACCAGAAAAGAAAAGGGACAGTTCGCGGCGTGAAAGCGCCGGACTCTACGGGCGACTCGGGTCTACTGGATCAATCGCTCCAGCGAAGTATCAGGGGCGGCTCCGAGCGCCGTGGCCCTGACATAGTGCTCCTTGGCAAGTTGAAGGGAGGGCGGTTGTGTCGTTGCGTAGAGGACCGCCAGATTAAAGTGGGCGTCCGAGTATTCCGGTTTGAGCTCGATCGCCTTTTTGAGCTGCGTTTCCGCTTCGGGCCACTGTTCCTTTTGACCGAGGCAGACGCCGAGATAGTTATGTGCAACTGCATCCGCCTCGTTCAAGGCGAGCGCCTTTTGCAAAACACCTATCGCTTCGCCGAACTTGCCTTGCCGGCTATATGCGATTCCCAGATTGGTGTAGGCATAGGAATCGTTGCCGTTAATTGCGACAGCCTTTTTCAGCGCCACTTCCGCCTCCGAAAGCTTGCCGCCTTCGATCTGCACGGCGCCGAGATTGGATAGCGCGAAGTAGCTTCTCGGACTTTTGCCCACGATTCGCCGATAGATCTTCTCAGCCTCCGGATAGTTCTTGGCTTCGAAGAGCTTTTTCGCTTTTTGAACGAGCCCGCGAACGTCCGCGGGGAGCGAGTCGACCTGCGCCGGTTCCTGGAGGATCCTTCTCGGTTGCACGCCTGATTGCACCTCCTCCTTGGGTTGCACCTCCTCCTTGGGTTGCACGTCTGTCGGTTGCACCTCCTGAGAACGTTGTTTGCTAATGGCAACGGTCACTTCAAGGTTCTCGGCTTTGGTTTCCGTGAGGAGAGCCACCGGTTCCTTGAAAACCGAGCGTTCCTCGGATGTTAATCGAAGCACCGGCGCTCCGAGGACGGCAAGCTGCTGCCTGACGACGTCAGAATTCGTATTGAGCGTTGCGATCTCCTGCTCGATGAGCTTCCTTGCATCGTCGCGCTTCGTCTGTTCCTTGATTTGACGCAAGATGATCCCCCGCAGGAGTTCGTTCTCCATGGCCAACTTCTTCTCCTCGCTCGGGTTCTGTTCCAGTTGAGCGAGCAGGCCCGACGTTTCATCGAGTTGCTTGCGCACGGTTTTCAGCTGATCATCTCCCTTGCGAATGCGCGACTGTGCTTCGAGCAATTGGTCATTCGCTGCGCTTAGGTCGCTTTGCAACGAAGCGATGACCCGATCCTTCTCCACCACGGCGTCGGGAGTTTTCTTCTCGAGCTTAGTCGCAAGGAGCCGCTTCTCGGCGGCAAGTTTCTCGAAATCGCTTTTGTTCACGGTATTCTGCGAGAGTTCCGTCAGTTTGCTCTTTAGCTGCCGGTTTTCACCGGCCATGCGCTCGATTTCCGCTGAGTTGTCTTTGGTTCGCTTCACCTTTGCCAAAGCCTCGTCCCGGGCCTCATGAAGCTTTCCGCGCTCGGAGAGCAAACCGGACCGGATCTGATCGCTGGCCTCTATGTATTTGGACGCCCTCTCCAGCTTGGCAAGCAGGCGTTGGTTTTCCTCCTGAAGCACCTCGTTGTCTGTCTGCAGATCGGTGTATTGCTTGAAAATGTCGGCGTAATTTTTCTCAAGGCCCTCCTGAACATTGGGAGACGAAGCACCGTCCTTCTTCATGTCCTCGAGCGAAGAGTTCGTCTGGGCAAGCTGCGCCTTCAAATCGACGACGCTCACCTTTGTCTTGTCCACTTCGACCAGCGCGCTCTGGAGTTCGGCCGATTTTTTCAACAGCCGCTCATTCAAATTTTCATTTTCCGAGCGGGCCTGGGTGAGTTGGCGCCGCAAGTCGCGCAGCTCGTTTGCAACAGTGAGTCCGCCGCGGTCGATCGGAGGATTGTCCTCGAGAGGGGCTGTGCGTGCGGGTGCGCGCTTCGGAGCCGAAGGCGGCTTGACTGTTACGATCGGTTCGACGGCAGGCGCAGCGGGCGAAGAAGGTTTCCTATCGGGTTCAGGCAGGTTTCCATCAAGCTGCCCGGTCGATTGCGGCACGCTCGCCAGGTTCTCTTCCAATCGCGCGACACTCTCCATCGTCTTCCTCAGGCGGTATTCGACGACAAGCGGTTGCCAGTCGGGCGCCGATTTGCTGATTTCCTGGAGGACTTTCTGGGCGGAGCGATACTCCTTCAAGGCTTCCTGGGGTTTTGCCTCCCGCTCAAGCTTTTCCCCGTTTTGGAAGGCCTTGTAGGCCTTGAGGAAGAGATCGGAGTAGTCCTCGGAAAACGCCGAGCTTAGCATCACCAGCGATGCTCCTAGCACGAAGAAAAAGAGTCCCGACTGGCGCATTTATTGAAAGGGAGTGCTAATATCTTGAAGTTCACCGACAAATGCAAGGCGGAAAGACGCAAAATACCGCATCATAAGTGCCATGTAATAAGCGCATTGCGCTTTCTGGAAAATGTTCGCAAGTGTTGACAACGGCAAGAATCGAGTGCTAGTTTGCGCGCAATTTCAGCGGCTGTGCGACGTAGCCGCGAGAAGATTCGATATGGAAGCCATCTTAGATCGACCCGTACTGGTGCTTAATCGCTTGTGGCAGGCGGTCAACACCTGCTCGGTCCGGCGGGCCTTCACGCTCCTCTATCAAGGTCACGCCCAGGTGGTATCGACGGACGGCAAGAATAACTTTCTGGCGCACGATTTTCTGAGTTGGCGGGATTTTTCCCAGGTCAATCCTGAACCGGAAATGGTTCGCACGATTTCGGTAAGCATCCGCGTGCCCCGGATCATCGTGCTCTTGCTTTTTGAGCGGTTGCCAAAGAAGGAAGTCAAGTTTACGAGGCACAACGTATTCGAGCGCGACAGGAACACCTGCCAATATTGCGGCAAGGTTTTTGAGCGAAACGACCTGAACCTAGATCACGTCCTGCCCAGAGATCGCGGGGGCGAAACAACCTGGGAAAACATCGTTTGTTCATGCATTCCATGCAACACGAGGAAAGGCAACAGGCTTCCCCACGAAGCAGGGATCCAGCTGATCCGCAAGCCGAAGCGTCCCAAATGGCGCCCGTTCGTCAACATCAGCTTCTCGCGTCATCAGCACGATAGTTGGAGGCACTTCCTCGATCTGGCTTACTGGAATGTCGAGCTGGGGTAGCAGGCTGCCCCGGAACGGAGTGCCCGCGCCGCTCACATCGTGAATATGAAAAACACCGCCGCTGCAAATGATAACAGGGCAAGGGCGGCCAGGGAGTAAACCGCCGCGGCGAAGGGTTCCTTCGTCTTTCCGCTCTTCGGCGATGGGGAAGCGCTGGAAAAATTTTTCGGCCGGACGCTCGACGTGGCAACCTCCAGGGGGGCGGTGACAAAGTCGGGACGCGGCTGAGAGAGAGCCTCCTCGTCCTGGCTCACGAAAAGGCCCTCGACGCTTCCGAAGCGCACGTCGTCTCCGCTCCGAAGAATGGCATCGGTTACCTGCTCGCCGTTGACAAAGGTTCCATTGGTGGAGCCTGGATCGTGAAGGTGATATCTGCCGTCCTTCAGGAAGATATCGGCGTGGTGGCTTGACACGGACACTTCGTCGATCTGGAGCGTATTGTGCGCGAGCCGGCCGATGGTTACCCTTTCTTCGCCTAGGTCAAAATTGATCGGGTTATCCTTAGAAAGGAAAATCTGAAGTTGAGGCATCACGGCGATTTCTCTAGGTCTTTTTGCCAGCCGCCTCAACCTCTTTGGCGAAGTCGGCGAAGAAATACGAGGCATCGTGGGGGCCTGGGGAGGCTTCCGGGTGATATTGGACGCTGAACGCCGGGTGATCCCGATGTCGCAATCCGGCCACTGTGCCGTCGTTGAGGTTGATGTGCGTCACTTCGATATCCTTCGGCAATGAATCGGGGTCCACCGCGTAACCGTGGTTCTGAGATGTAATGGCAATCTTTCCGGTGCGAAGGTCTTTGACCGGCTGATTGGCGCCGCGATGTCCGAATTTCAGTTTGAACGTCTTGCCGCCAAGGGCGAGCGCGAGAATTTGATGTCCGAGACAGATCCCGAAAAGCGGCCTTTCTCCGATCAATCCTCGAACCGCATCGTGCGCATACGAGAGCGCGGCGGGATCTCCAGGTCCGTTGGAAAGGAAGATGCCGTCCGGGTTCATCGCAAGGACGTCGGCCGCCGGCGTGGTGGCCGGGACGACCTTTACGGCAAACCCATTTCGACGCAGCGAGCGCAGAATGTTCCTCTTGAGTCCGAAGTCATACGCGACGATTCGGTGCGAGGCGGGGGGCAATTCCTCGGAGAAATTTCCTGCTTCGTACCCGGCCGCATCAGGAGGAAGATCGCTCCGCGAGACAGACCATTTTCGGCTCAATTCGCTTTCAACGTCCCAATCATACGGCGACGGAGTTGTCACCTCCTGCACGAAATCCACTCCTTCGTACGGAACGGCTTTCGCGCGACTCACAGCGTCTTCATCGCTCACGCCCTCCATCGCGATGCAAGCACGCATGGCGCCCGACTTGCGCAGCCGTCGCGTCAGTGCGCGGGTATCGATGCCTTGAATGCCCGGGATTCCATGGTGCAGGAGAAATTCATGGAGGGTCCCCTGGGAACGCCAGTTACTGGCGAGGGGACTCAGTTCTTCGATGACGAAGCCGCGGACCTGGGGCGCCGCGCTTTCAACGTCGAGAAGGTTGACGCCATAGTTTCCAACCAGCGGGTACGTCATAGCCACTATTTGGCCCCGATACGAGGGATCGGTGAGCACCTCCTGATACCCGGTCATCGCCGTGTTAAAGCAAATCTCGCCGGCTTGCGTCTGAGCTGCGCCAAAAGAAACCCCGCGAAAGATGGTCCCATCTTCAAGGGCAAGAATTGCGTTCATAAGCGGATCATAGAGGCCCCTGCGCGTTGCTCAACCGGAATTCGTCTTGGAGGACCATCGATGGCGCAGAAGCGGATGCGACACCGAAAACCTTTTCGTCTTTGTTTCAGAAATCGGCGTGCCTCCGGAAGAAGAAATGGCCTGCTTCAAACGAAGCAGGCCATTGGAATTTTTGCCCCGCGAGTGCCGTTCCGACGCATATCCCGTTCCCTAGGTAAGGGTGGATGACCGCCGCAAGGCGCGCTGACTTCCAGTGAAGGCATGTCATTGCGCCTCCCGGCCAAGCCTCCGGGACGATTTTATTTATCGGTTCGGGAGCTTGCGCCGTTCAATCGCGTGCACCGCAGGGCAAATCGGGTACTGTTCGCCTTTCGACGAACAAGAAAATTTTCGAAAGAACTATTCGCGGAAATCCACTGCCAGCTTTTCTGTCAACCGCCTCTTCAACCGCTCGCAGCCGGCGTTGACTTCCTCGCTATTGAGCGTCCGCTCCCGAGCGCGGAATGTCAAGGAGATCGCGATCGATTTGCGATCGGCGGGCAGTTTTTCTCCCGACGGATCTGCAAAGACGTCAAACGGCTCAACCCGCACGAGCAAATCTTCGTCTGCCTTCCAGAGTTCGCTTTCCATGTCTCCGTAGGGCAAGTCGATTGGACCTACGACTGCGATGTCGCGCACCACCGCGGGGAACTTTGGAACGTCACGGAATGCTGCGGGGCGCGGGATGGTTAGGAGCAGTTCGAGAGCGATCTCTCCCACGAGCACCGGTTTGGTGGCGTTGAGCGTGCGAGCGAAGTCGGGTTTCATTTGACCCAGAAAACCGATTCGGTTTCCGTTCACAAGGAGTTCGGCGGACAAAGCCAGCCGAGGCTCCCCTTCGTTGCGGGCGCAGACCAAGGGAGCCGGCACGATCGCCTCCGCGATTCCCTTCGCGTCATACCAGTCGAATTCCCTCACCGTGTTTTCGCGCCAGGTTTTTGGAGCGGCTTCTCCGTAAAGCAAAAAGGTCAGCTTTTCCTGCTCCTCGGGCATGCCTGCGCGATAGGTTCGGCCGATTTCGTACAGGCCGATGGATCGCGCGCCATGGCGGATATTGCTCTCCAGAGCCGCAATCAGGCCAGGAACGAGGCTTGTGCGCAGGAACGCCTGATCCTCTCCCAACGGGTTGCGCAGGCGCAAGGGTGCTCCTTCCTGCCAGAGCCTTCTTTCTGAGACAAGCGTGCTGGTGCGAGCCTCGGATAAGCCGAGAGCGTAAAGCTGCTGGCGTAGAGCCGTTTGAAAGTCGTAGACTTCATCGGGCCGCCCCGGTGCGGCGGGTGCCGCCGCCGTTCGGGCGCCAATCCTTTCCATTCCAATGAAGCGAGCCACTTCCTCGATCAAATCCACCTCGCGGGACAAATCGCGCCGGTAGCTCGGAATTTTCCATTCGACGGCATTTTCTCCCTTGGTTGCCGGGGCGAGACCCAATCTGGTGAGCACATCGTGAACTTCCTCGGCCGATACTTCCGCGCCGAGAAGCGAACGGCACCGCGACAGACGAAGCACAACTCCCTCCGGCACGGCTGGTGCGGCTCCGGCCACGATCACCATCTCGTCGCCGCGGCCGGCCGCGATCTCTTCGATCAGGCGTGCGGCGCGGGTCGACGCTGCGAGCACGCCCTTCGGGTCCACTCCCCGCTCGAATCGCTGACTCGATTCGCTGTGAAGGTCGTGAAAGCGAGCCGAACGGCGCACCGAAGAGGGCTCGAAGAAGGCGCTTTCCAGCAGGACCTCGGTGGTCGCGTCCGTCACGCTGGATCTCTCCCCGCCCATAACTCCAGCGAGAGCGATGGGACCGTCGGAATCGGCAATAGCGAGATCCTCGGTGGAAAGAACGCATTTACTCCCATCCAAGGCGAGGAACTCTTCTCCGGAATGAGCCTGCCGGACGATAAGCCCACCGCGCACCCTGCCGGCGTCGAAAGCATGGAGTGGCTGTCCCAACTCCAGCATCACGTAGTTCGTGATGTCCACAATATTGTTGATCGATCGAAGGCCGATCGCTGTCAGTCGCTCGGAAAGCCATTGCGGGCTTGGCCCGACCTGCACGTTCCTGATCCGCCGCACGGAATAGAACGGACAGAGTGCCGGCGCTTGAAGAGACACGATGCCGTCCTGCGCGCCGGCAATCTTGGGAATCTCGACGGGAGCCAGGCGAAAGCGCTCGCCGGAGAACGCTGCAACTTCACGGGCTACACCGGCATGGCTCAGCCAGTCGGGGCGATTTGGAGTAATTTCCAGTTCGAAAACTGTGTCTGCAGGATACAGTTCGGAAAGCGGGCGTCCAACCGGCGCATCCTTCGGCAAGATCAGGAGACCTTCCGCATCGTCCGCCAGGCCAAGTTCTGTCGCGCTGCAAAGCATTCCCTCGCTTTCCACCCCGCGCAGTTTGCCGACCTTGATCTTGAGCCCTCCCGGAAGCACCGCCCCCGGCAGCGCCAGAGGCACCTTGTCCCCAGGTTTGTAATTCTTTGCCCCGCATACGATCCGGCGCGGCTGGCCTGATCCGTCCTCGACGCGGCAGACGCTTAGGCGGTCCGCATTCGGATGCGGGAGAGACTCGAGGATCGCGGCGATGACGATTTGCGGAAAATCTGCTCCCCTTTTCCTGACGCTTTCCACCTTGATCCCCGCGCGCGTGAGCAGGTCGTCCAACTCGGAAACGGATCCGTTCCAATCGACAAAATCGCGAAGCCAGTTGAGAGAAATGTTCATCGTAGCGACCTTTGGGGGCTGCACTCTTTTCTTGGCACGGCGTCAGAATTGCTTCAGGAACCTGAGGTCATTTTCCACCAGAATCCGGATGTCCGGGACATGGGCGAGACTCATCGCGAGACGATCCAATCCGAAACCAAAGGCGAATCCAGTGACGTGCTCCGGATCGTATACCCGGTCGCCGCGCCGATTGCAGATCTGCTCAAAGACCGCGGGGTCGACCATTCCGCATCCGGCGAGTTCCATCCAATTTCCCCCGAGGGCCTCCGTACGAATGTCGATTTCGTAACTCGGCTCGGTGAAGGGAAAATAATGCGGGCGGAACCGAACTTTGGTCTCGGGCCCGAGCAATTCGCGAAAGAAGAACTCGAGCGTCCCTTTAAGATCGCCCACGGAAACTTCGCGATCGACAAAAAGCCCTTCCATTTGTGTGAACTGGGCCAGGTGCGTGGCATCCACCTCGTCGCGCCGATAGGCCGCACCGGGAGCAATAATACGAACCGGCGGAGCTTGCGATTCCATCACGCGGACCTGTACGGTGGACGTATGCGTTCTTAGCAGGCGGCCGTCGGGGAGATAGAAGGTATCCAGTTCATTCCGCGCCGGATGATCCGGAGGCGTATTGAGCGCGTCGAAGCAATGCCATTCGGTCTCAATATCCGGGCCGTCGGCGAGCGCGAACCCGAGCCTGCGAAAAATCCTCACCGCCTTGTCGAGCAATCGGGTGAGCGGGTGCATGGATCCGAGTTCGCGACGCGTCCCCGGCAGCGTGACGTCGATTGTCGAAAGGTCGCGCGCGCCCGCTGCGGCTTCCAGCGTCTTTTCCTTCTCTTCGAGACGAGCCAGGACGTCCTCGCGCAGCTGATTCAGGAGCTTCCCCAGCCGCGGGCGGTCCTCCTTGGCAACCTCCCGCATGCCCTCGCTGAGCCGGCTGATCTCCCCGGTTTTGCCCAGGTATCGGACCCGGGTGGAACTGAGCGCCTTGGGATCGCTGACGGCATCAATGGCCGTCAGCGCTTCGGTTCGCAACGATTCGATCCGAGACTCCATCGAAGAACGTGGCGCGGGATGGTTCCTCGCGCCGGACTGTTTTTCAAGCAGCCTTTGCCTCGAAAGCCGCCTTCGCCTTTTCGACGAGCTGCTTGAAGGCGGCTTGATCCTGAATGGCAAGATCTGAGAGAATCTTCCGGTCAAGGGCAATTCCAGCCGCTTTGAGACCTTCAACGAAGCGGCTGTAGGTAAGCCCTTCCGCGCGGACCGCGGCGTTGAGCCGCGTAATCCAGAGCGAGCGGAAGGTGCGCTTGCGCGTCTTGCGATCACGGTAGGCCCAGTATTTAGCCTTCATCTGAGCATCCTTCGCGTAGCGGAAGAGCTTGGATCGGCGGCCGCGATATCCTTTCGAGGCTTTGATTACTCGCTTGCGACGAGCGCGGCTCGCCGGCGAATTGGTTGCACGTGGCATGTCATGTCCCCCGCCTTTTTTGTGCGGGGCTCCGTGGAACTGGCTGTTGGTTTGTCTTGATCCGCCGTCTCACCGGTTCCGTAAGCCTCGAGATCTCGAAGCAGTCCGGCGGATCAGCTTTCCCTATGCGAACGGCAGATTGGCCCTTATGCGCGCGGCGTCCGCTTCGTGCACCAGCACGGACTTGGCGAGTTTGCGTTTGCGCTTCGACGACTTGCATTGGAGCAAGTGCCGGCGGCCGCCGCGCGTGCGCATGATCTTGCCTGTGGCGGTGACCTTGAAACGCTTGGCAACCGATTTGCGTGTCTTGCTGCGTGCGATGGGCTTTGGCATGGGAAAAGGGGAGCCAAAGTAACCCATCAACGAATTCTGGCAATGAAAAGTTTCGCGGCCGGAGAACGGAAGGCGTTCCGCTCTCTTCCATCGCTGTCCGGATGTTTGCCTTGACCCGGGAGCGCAACATCGGTTGATGGAGAAAGACTCCGATGAAGAAGGCCATTGTGATCCCCTCCTATCGTGCCGAAAAGACCTTGTCGTCGGTGCTGCCGCGCATTCCCGAGGCGTTCTGGGACAATGGAGTAGCCATCATTGTCAACGACAAGAGTCCCGACAGGACCGGCGAGGTGGCGGAAGCCCTCAAGAGGCAGTGGCCAGGTCTTGAGGTGGTTCATCACGAGACCAACCGAGGCTACGGCGGAGCCCAAAAAAGCGGTCTCAAGCGCGGACTCGCTTTGGGTGCGAACGTATTCGCCGTCCTCCATTCCGACGGCCAATACGCGCCGGAAGTCGTGCTCGACCTGATGAAGCCGATCATTGAGGGAAAGGCGCAAATTGTCCAAGGCTCGCGAATGATTGGCGGCGGAGCGCTTCGGGGCGGAATGCCCTATCTGCGCTACATCCCGAACCGTGCCCTCACGGTCCTGGAGAACATCGTTTTCGGAACTCGAATGGCCGAGTTTCACAGCGGCTACATGTTGTACTCGCGCAGGTTGCTCGAACGCGCGCCCTTTGAACAACTTCAGAACAACTACAACTTCGACGCCGAAATGATCGTTCTCGCGCACCTTCTCGGCATGGAATGCGCGCAGATCCCGATTCCAACCCGCTATGACGACGAGGTCTCCAGCCTTGACCCGATTCCCTATGGCATCAACGTGCTCAAGATGATGGCTCGACATCTGGGAGGCCACTATCGCAAGCTTGCGGCAGGCAAGGGAAAGTCCTCTGCCATCCCCCAAGACAAAAACGGTTGACGTTGCAGGCGCCCTGATCATAGATGGGAGGTTTTTCATGAAGATCCTTCTCCTAGGCGCCGGTGGGTTCATTGGCGCGAATCTCGCTGAGCGCCTGGTCAATGACGGAGAACACGAGATCACGGCCCTTGATATCGAGCGCGAGAAGCTTGATGAAACTGTGAAGGGCGGCGAGCTGCGTTACATCCATTTCGATATTCGCGGAAACGAGAGGGAGCTGGAGCGTTTGGCCGCCGAGCACGATCTGATCGTTGATCTGGTGGCCATGGCCAATCCCAGCCTGTACGTCAGCAACCCTGTTGATGTGTTCAAGCTCAACTTCGTGGAAAATCTGAAGATCGCCGAATTTTGCGTTAAGCACAAAAAGCGGATCGTTCAGTTTTCGACCTGCGAGGTCTATGGCATTACTTCCGCGCGGGCCTTTGGCAAGGACTCCTCAAAGTATCCCACGCCGTTCAGCGAGGATGAGACGCCTCTCATCATGGGTCCGGTAAAGAATCACCGTTGGATCTATGCGTGCGCAAAGCAGCTCCTGGAGCGCGTCCTGCATGCCTACGGCCTCGAAGAGGGCCTGAACTACTCGATAATCCGGCCTTTCAATTTCATTGGTCCCCGAATCGACTACCTTCCGAGCGAGCAGACGGGCAATCCCCGTGTCTTTAGCCATTTCATGAATGCGCTTCTCTACGGAACGCCAATCAAGCTGGTGGATGGCGGAATGAACTACCGCGCCTACACTTATATCGACGACGCGGTGGATTGCATCGCGCGCATCATTGAAAACCGCGGCGGCGTTTGTGACAGGCAGATCTTCAATATCGGCACGCCTGAGAACGAAGTTACCATAAGGGAACTCGCCAACAAGATGTGTGCGACCTTCGATAAGCACTTCCGCCAGCCCGGGGATCCCTATCCGGAGATCGTCTCCGTTCCCAGCGAGGAGTTTTACGGCAAGGGGTATGAGGACTGTGACCGGCGCATCCCCGACGTTACGAAGGCCCGCAGCCTGGTGAACTGGACGTCGAAGCACGATCTCGATTCCGTCCTGTATCACACGATGAAGTACTTTGTCGAAAAGCACAGGGCGAAACAACCGGTCGCCGCGTAGACCTAGGGGGATTCCAGCCCAGCAGCCGCTGCGGGCCGTCGGAGCTATTTCCAAAGGAGCGCGGCGCAAACGATCAAGGCGCCGGAATAGAGGAGCCCAGCCCACACTGCGGCACGAAATCGCGGCGTCCTGGCCGTGAGCCATGCGATCTGGTCCCGCATGAGCCAGGGCATCCCCACCCAGAAGAGACCATTGATGATCCAGACATAGGCAAGCAGTACAAGGAGCAGTCTTGTCGTTTCGGGACGCATGAAGGCCGCCTCAAGGAGAGGCTCCGCCGCAAGCAAAGCCAGCATCCCGATTGCGCGCACTGCCAGAAATTCCTCGACATACTTCCATGCGAGGAAAGCTCCGGCCACAATGGCCACAAGCATCACATTGCGCAGGCGCGTGAACTCGCCAAGGTCCATTCCGGTGATTAACAAAAAGCTCCAGATCGCAGCCAGGGCTATCAGGAGGGTTCCCATCGAACGCGAACGCGGAAACTGCTTAAGCCATTTCCGCGTTTCTTCCGAGCGGCACAATGCAATGAAATGGGCAATAAGAAGCGCGACGCCCGTTACAAGGCCAGCCGTTTGAAGAGTGAGAGAATAAATCATAAAACGGCGCCGGCAGGATGTCTCCGCCTCGTAACTTCCCAGGTCTTTCGCGTGAGAGCATCGCTGGCCGCCGCCACCTGCGCCTGCTTTTTGCTGAGACCCTCGCCGCGTCCCAGTTCGGCGCCATTCCAGATAACGCGTGCGACAAAGCGCTTGGAATGGTCCGGACCACTTTGCTCGAGCACTTCATAGATCGGCGCGCAAGGCTCGATGGCTTGAAGAATCTCCTGCAAAGCGCCCTTCGGATTGACCTCTTCAGGATCACGCGCGATGCGCTCGAAATCGTCC
This sequence comes from uncultured Verrucomicrobiae bacterium, assembly GCA_963763735.1. Lineage (GTDB taxonomy): Bacteria > Verrucomicrobiota > Verrucomicrobiia > Chthoniobacterales > Terrimicrobiaceae > DASTFP01. The sequence goes on from CAVXQK010000013.1 coordinate 48,446, forward strand.
TCGGTCGCGCGCAGCACAAAATTCCGGGCCGCGTCGAAGCCGCCGTCAAGATAGACAGCTCCCACCACGCTTTCAAAGGCGTCCGCAAGCGTGGAGGCTCGTTCGCGTCCTCCGCTCGCTTCTTCCCCGCGTCCCATCATGAGATAGCGTCCAAGATCCAGTTCTTGCGCGCGCGTCTTGAGAGCTGCCCGGGAGACGATGCGGGTGCGCAGCTTCGTCATCGTGCCTTCGCTAAAATCCGGATAAAGGCGGTACAGATGCTCGGTAACGACAAGCTGGATGACCGCGTCCCCCAGGAATTCCAGGCGCTGGTTGTCGAAGGGATAGTTCTTCCGTTCCAGCGAAATGCTGGGATGAGTCATTGCCTCAGCCAGAAGAAGACCGTTGCGGAACTTGTAACCCAGGCGTCCCTCGATCGGATTCATGATCGAGGCGGCGTGGCGGCTAGGATCGCTGTGGGTCATGGAATGCGCAATGGGTCTATCACAACTATAGGATCATTTCCAAACGACGTCCCGACAATGACACGTATTGAAGGCGATTCAAGATCGCGGGCTTTCGCTGACTCAGCATTCCAGAGTATCATCCATGGCCTCCAGAAGTTTGCGCATGGTGTCCTCGGTTTCGTCGCCCATGTTTGAAATCCGAAAGGTCTTGCCTTTGAGCTTCCCATAGCCGCCGTCGATCGCCATGTGGTGCTTTTCGCGCAGGCGCTTGAGCCAGGCAGCAACATCAACGCCCCTGACATTCTTCACACAGGTGAGGGAAAGGGATCGATAGCCCTCCTGGGCGAAAAAGTCGAAACCTCGCTCCTTCACCCACTCGTGGACGATGCCGTTGAGCGTGCGGTGCCGTCCATAGCGGGCCTCGATGCCTTCAGCCGCGATCTCGTCGAGCTTTGAACGGAGCGCATAAATGAGCGGAATCACCGGCGTGCTTGGCGTCATGTCCTGTTCCTGGTTTTTTATAAACTCGACAAAGTCGAAATAATAGCCGCGACCTGGAACGCCCTTTGCCTTTTCGCAGGCGCGTTCAGAAAGCGAAAACAGCGCGAGGCCGGGAGGAAGAGCGAGCGCTTTTTGGCTGCCGGTCAGAAGGACATCGATTCCGAGGGCATCCATCGGGATAGGCTCGGTCGAGAAGGAGGAGACAGCGTCGACGATGAACATCACTTCGGGGAATCTGCGCATGACATCAGCGATTGCCGGAAGAGGGTTGCGCACGCCGCAGGAAGTTTCGTTGTGAATGAGTGTCAGTGCGTCAAAGGCGCCGGTCGAGAGCTTTTCTTCGATCATCTCGGGCAAAATCGCCGCGCCCCACTCCACTTGAAGGGCATCGACCTCTTTTTGGCACCGTTTGCTGACATCAAGCCACTTGTCTGAAAAGGCCCCGCACATGCAATTGAGAACCTTACGGGCGACGAGATTGCGGATCGATCCCTCCATAACACCCCACGCCGATGAGGTGGAGAGGAACACGGGCCGCTGCGTCCCGAACAGCGTCTTGAGCTTGGGTTGCAGGCCACCGTAGAGCGCTTTGAAGTCCGCGCTGCGATGACCGATCATTGGCTCGCACATGGCGAGATAAGTCTTCTCGGAGACTTCGACGGGGCCGGGAATGAAGAGTTTGATGTGCGGCGTTCGCATGGCTAGTTGTCCCAAATAAAATTCTCCAATCGCAACCGATTGACCCGATCACGCGCTTCCTCGGCCCGGGGACCATCAACGCTACCCATCTTTTCGTAGACGGCGATCGCTTCCTTCCAAAGCTTTTGTGACTCCAAAAGCCGCCCGGCGTCGAAACCGGCCTTGTAGAACCAGAAGTATTCCGGTCCGCCCTTCTGACCCTGGGAAAATGCACCATAATAGCAGTCGAGCGCGGCGTCGGAGTTGCCAAGCTTTTCATAAGCGGCTCCCATTTTTGCGAGCGCCTGGTGGCTCCACATTTTCGGGGCGGCGGGGTCCTCGGATATCTGCCTCCACGCCGCGATGGCCAAGCGGTAGTTTTCGGCATCCTGATTTCCCTGGGAGAAAAGCGTGTCACCCTTTTCGATGAGCACCGTGTAGCGAAGTTCCGGATCGGGCTTTGATTCGAGGACGCGGTCGAGCACGCCGAGAGCTTCCTTCGGACGCTTGAGAGCATTGAGGAGGCTGGCTTGAGCAAGCCGGGCGCGCAAGGAAAGCGAACCCCCGGGCTTAACCGCTTGCTCGAAAATACCGATGGCCTCCTCCATCTCAGCGGGGTCGAGCGAGCGCGCCATAGCTTGTCCCGTGAGAAAAACGGCCTTTTCGGCAAGTGGCGAGTCCGAAAATTTCTCCGTGATAATCCCGAACTGGCCCCTGGCGCCCAAATAATCGCCCCGCCGGTAAAGCAGTTCTCCCAATTTCATTCGCACTTGCGGCTCGAACGGAGAATTCGGATATTGCGCGAGAAAGGCCTCCGCCAGCTTGGCGATCTGCACCTCGGATTCCGCATCCGCCGTGTCGCCGAGAAAGATTGCAAGGTAGTCCGTCCTTTCCTGCGTTGAGGGATCATTTGTGGAGACCCGGCGCAATTCGGTTTGAGCATCCTGCGAGGAGGCCTGAAGGTAAGCCCATTCAGCGAGCGCCAGCCTCGCGCGTTGAGCGTAGGGAGTCTGGCTGTTCGCTATTTTTCGAAGAAGGTCCGGAGCGCCGGCGGATCGCTTTGCGGCCTGGCGCATCGCCTCGAAGAAGCGGATCTTTTCGACATTGGGCGCTAGACCTGGACGTGTGGTCAGGCGGCGCATGGCTTCGTTATCCGCCTCCGGAACGCCGGAGAGCAATGCGCACACCGCCGAATTTTCAAGCGCCGCGATCTCCAACTCAGAGGCTCCGCTGGCTTGCAGAAAGGAAGCGGCCGCCTCCTTGTACTGCCCGAGGGCGGCCTGAGCCTTCCCGCGCATGAAGCTGTTGCGAAAGCCCCGGCCGGCCTGCGCGGTCTGCAGCGCGTCCTGCGGGCGGTTCGCGGCTATTTGCGATGCCGAGAGTTCGGCGCGCGCCTCATCCGCGAGAAAGTGGCTCGGATATCGGTCGAGGAATTCGCTGAAAAGCTGACGGCTCTTCTCGGCCTTGCTTGAACGTGCCTCATTCCGGGCCAGATAGAACAAAGCAAGAGCCGCGCGCTGTCCATTCCTGGAGTCCGCCGCCCAGCGGCGAAGCTCCGCGCTGGACGCCGCTCCCTCGTAGGCGTAGACGCGGTCGAGCGCGGCGAAAGCCGCCGGCAGGTCGGGGAGAGGAGCGTTTTCTTCGACGAATGACTCCATGATTTTCTCCGCCTCGCCGGCATCCTTTTGCTGCAGACGGCTTTCGGCCAATGCCACCGCCACGCTCGCGGCAAGCCGCGCGGGAGGATCCTTGATTGTTCTGAGTTTCTCCTCGGCTTTCGCGGGTTCGCCGGACTCGAGCAAGGCCCGGGCGTTGAGGAAGGCAGCGTCCTGCTGCTGTCTCGGAGAGAAGCTCCCGACTGAAGAAAGAGCGGCTATCGCTCCGGCCCCATCTCGAACCTCCAGGCGGATCTCCGCAAGCTCCAGGGCGGCGTCGCTCGACGAGGGATTTTTCTCCAGGAACTCGGAGAGCGCATTTGCCGCCTCGGAGGCTCGGCCCAATGCGTCCAGCATCTTTGCCGCTCCAACTATGGCTTGGGTGGCAAAGCGCTCGTCCTGACTCAGACTTTGATAAAGTGGCAGCGCCTTGGACGGCTTGTTGAGCGCCGCATAGGTCTCAGCAAGCCAGAATTTGGGCTCACCACCCGCAGCAGACTGCTTTTCGAGCAGGGCAGCGCTTTCCTCGAAGCGCCCGGCGGCAAAGAGTGCCCGCGCGAGCAACAACTCCGCGGCATTCTGGCCTTCCTTGGGAAGCTTTCGCCCTATGGCTTGGCGCAGCTTGTAAATGGCGACCTGCGGCAAACCGTCATTCAGGGCCTGTCTCCCGTCTTCGAGTCTTGAATCGGCGGCCACGGCGGGAACGGCGAGCGCAATGCCAAGCCAAAGCGCTCTCATGGACGAAGGGCCCGCGAAAGATACCGGCCCGTGTAACTCGAAGGATTCCGGGCGATTTGCTCGGGTGGACCGTCGCAAACCACGTGACCGCCTCCCTCTCCGCCCTCCGGACCGAGGTCGATAATCCAGTCGGCGCACTTGATCACTTCAAGGTTATGTTCGATGACGATAAGGGTGTTGTGAGCGTCGCGCAGTTTTATGAGCACCTCCAGCAACTTGTGGATGTCTGCAAAATGCAGGCCAGTTGTGGGCTCATCGAGGAGATAAATCGTGCGGCCGGTGGCGCGCCGGGCAAGTTCCGAGGCCAGTTTGAGCCGTTGCGCCTCGCCACCGGAAAGCGTTGTCGCGGATTGGCCAAGCCGCAGGTAGCCGAGCCCGACATCCTGCAGGGTCTCGAGTTTCGAAGAGAGCGCGGGAATGTTCCGGAAAAACCGGGCGGATTCGTCGACGGTCATGTCCAGGACGTCTGCGATGTTCTTTCCTTTATACGTAATCTCCAGCGTTTCCCGATTGTATCGTCGTCCCCGGCAAATCTCGCATTCCACGTAGACGTCTGCGAGAAAATGCATCTCAATCTTTATGAACCCGTCACCCTGGCAATGCTCGCATCGTCCCCCTTTTGCGTTGAAGGAAAAGCGGCTTGCGTCGTATCCGCGCACGCGCGCCGCCGGCAGTTCGCTGAAAAGATCCCGGATTGGCCCAAGCGCCCCGGAATAGGTCGCGGGATTCGAGCGCGGCGTGCGGCCAACCGGTGTCTGATCGATCACGACGACTTTGTCGAACTGCTCGATCCCGACGATACGGTTGAAGGCGCCCGGGCGCTCCCTGGCGCCATTGAGGCTCTGGGAAAGAGCCGCGCGGAGAATGTCGTTTATCAACGTGGACTTTCCGCTTCCGGATACGCCCGTCACACAGGTCAAACATCCGACCGGAATCGCCGCAGTGATGTTCTTGAGGTTGTTTTCGCGGGCTCCAAAGACGGTCAGCCAACCGTCGCCAATTTCGCCGGCGAGCTTGCGATCCTTGCGCGGGGGAACGCGATGCCGGGGCACGGAGATCTTCAATGTTTTCTTGAGATACTGAGCCGTCAGCGAATCTTCACTTCGCAAAATCTCTTCCAATGGCCCCTGCGCAACGATTCGTCCGCCACGCGGGCCTGCGCCGGGACCGAGGTCCAGAATGTGATCCGCCGCACGAATCGTGTCTTCGTCGTGCTCGACGACAATGACCGAATTGCCAAGATCGCGCAGAGCGCGCAGCGTTTCGATGAGACGATCATTATCGCGCTGATGAAGTCCGATGCTCGGCTCATCAAGCACATAGAGCACGCCGGCAAGGCCGGATCCGATTTGCGTGGCGAGCCGGATCCGCTGGGCTTCTCCGCCGCTCAGCGTTCCGCTTTCGCGATTGAGCTGCAGATAACCAAGACCGACCTCGTTCAGGAACCCCAGCCTTTGCCGGATCTCCCGCAGCACATCGCGAACGATTTCTTCTTCCGCGCCGGTCAGCGCGATGCGCGTCAGAACCCTCCCGGCCTCGGAAATCGGAAAGGCACAGAACTGGTTGATGTTGTATTGGCGTCCGTCCGTATCGGAAATTGTCACCGCCAGAATTTCCGGCCGCAAGCGCGCGCCACCGCAGACTCGGCAAACCTGGCGACCCTGAAAGGCGCGCAGGCGTTTCTTGGTGAACTCGCTCTCGCTGCTCTCGAACAAGCGCTGCATTTGCGCGACCAGCCCCTCAAAGGGCTTCGAGACCTTTCGTTCAGCGGACAATTTGACGTTGATCGCCCGATCTCCACTTCCGAAAAGCAACAACGATCGGAAGTGCGCCGGCAGATCTTTGAAGGGCAAATCGACCGCAACGGGCGTGTCCTCGAGGAGACCCTGAAGGATCGCGCCGTAATACTGTCGCATCCGCTTGTGACCCGCCCGCCAGGGCTTGATAGCTCCCTGCTCGAGCGTTTTCGCGTTGTCGATCATCAGGTCGGAATCAAAAAAAAGCTCCGTTCCGATGCCGTGGCAGGCCGGACAGGCGCCGAGGTGGCTGTTGAAGGAGAAATGCTTCGGTGTCAGCTTCGGCATCGTAAACCCCGTGGAAGGGTTGCAGTAGTCTGTGGAGAACTTTTGCTCCGCCCATTTTTCGCCTCCCGGTTCCAAACGAAGGACGGTGAGCGTCCCCCCTCCCCAGCGCAGCGAGGTCTCGATCGAATCCGCCAGCCGCTGCCGGATTTCGTCTCGAATGGACAAACGGTCTACGACAGCCTCGATCGTGTGCGAACTGGATTTGGCAAGCTTTGGAGAATTCGCCGCGCCGAGTTCGATGATCTCTCCATCGACCCGCAAGCGTACAAAACCCTCGCGCCGGGCCTTTTCCATCACGTCGCGAAATTCCCCCACCTGGTCTCTCACGAGCGGAGCGAGAAGCATGAGCTTGGTACCTTCCGACGAGGCGAGAATCGCATCCGCGATTTGCTGAGGGGTCTGACGCACCACGGGTTCCCCAGTTACAGGATCGTGCGGACGTCCGACCGCCGCGTACATAAGACGGAGATAATCATATATTTCCGTCGTTGTGGCGATCGTTGAGCGTGGGTTCGCTGCCGAGGTTCGTTGCTCGATCGCGATGGCCGGCGAGAGGCCTTCGATGTAATCGACGTCGGGCTTTTGCATCTGGTCGAGAAACTGGCGCGCGTAGGCCGAGAGGCTCTCGACGTATTTCCTTTGCCCCTCCGCGTAGAGCGTGTCGAAGGCCAGCGAGGATTTCCCCGATCCGCTCAGGCCTGTGATGACCACAAGCTTGTTCCGAGGAATTTCCACGTCGAGGTTGTTCAAGTTGTGCTGCCGCGCTCCCTTGATGCGTATGACGGAATGATTGCCAGATTTCATGAACGGTGCGCCAACCTGAATCCGCAAGCTTAAGCCACGGAAAACCTATGGCGCAAGAACTGGGAATCGCTCCCGTGCCGTCGCGCGTTATTCTACGCCTTCCGTAACGGAAGAACGTCGCCCGTCCCGGGAAGGGCTTCCGCCCACGAGTCGAGCGTCATCTTAGCGCGACCAGGCTCAGACGTGGCCACCACCAGACCGTCTTGCCGTCCTCTTGGGCGATGCGAAAAACCCTCCTCGCCGGATCGGGCGCATTGTGAACCAGTTCCCGGACTTTTACCCGGTTTTCCGCTGTCGTTCCCGCGGTCTGGAAATACCAATCGAGATCCGGTTGTTTGAATGGGGCGGTTTCGCAACGCAGGACTCGCAACCCATGCCGTTCGCAAAGTGCAGTCCAGGCGCCGGGAGACAAGAAGCGCCCGTGACTCGGATCGCGCAGCTTTTCAACCTGGTGGATCCACTCCTCCGCATCTGGCTCGCCATCCGGCACGCTGCCATCGATGAGAAGAAAATGGGCGCCGGATTTCAGGACACGCGCCACCTCACAAACGAAAGCGTCCCTGTCGCTGAAATGATGCGCCGCGACTCGACAGCTGACGAGGTCAAAGGATCCGCTGGAATAGGGCAATTTTTCCGCCTCGTGCAGACGGGTTGCAATGGAAAACCCGCTCTCCGCGGCCAGTTTGCTCGCGTTGTCGAGCATCGCCTGCGAAATGTCCGCGGCAGTCACGGAAAACCCGCGGCTGGCCAGGTAAATCGCCGTGTGACCTCCGCCCGTTGCCACGTCCAGCGCAGTGGCCCCTGGCGGAACTTCGATACCGGAGAGCGCCGAGGCGACGTCTTCCGTGTTCGCGAGGATGTGCGACTTTCCGTAGTTGGCGCTTTGCCTTTGAAATTGATCCCGGGCTGCCTGCTGAATCGGATCGAGGATCATCACAGGGAGCATGCACCGAAAGATATTCTCCGAAAACCTTTTCCTTCGTGCGGTTTCGTCCGCCTTTTCGCGGCCGGGGTGATCCGGGAGCTCGGCAGAAAGTCGCCCGGCGTTGGATGGAAGCCTCTCGCCGAGCGGCCCTCCGAATCACCCCCGACCCGCGGGCGTCAGGACTGGCGGGTATTGTCGGGGGTTGCCAGTTGCGGGTCGATGGGCCTGATTTCGAAGAATAGGCCGCAATCCAGACAGGGGTTGCCGTTGGCGATCTGCGCGGCTTCGTCGAGGGTGCTGGCGAGAATGAACCAGTAGCCGCCGATAACCTCCTTGGATTCGCCAAAAGGGCCGTCCGTTATCACGTTTTTCCGGACGATCGTCTTGCCTTCATCCGTGAGCCGTTGTCCCCGTTTCATTTTTCCCTCGTTAACCAAACGATCAAGCCAGATGTAGAATCGGTCGATTACGCTCTGAATTTCATCCCGCGAGAGTGTCGCGTCCCACTGTCCCCGGGAAACTACCAGGTATTCTGCTGGAGAAGGTCGTTCGCTCATGATGGCTTGTGTGTTTCACATTAGCATCCATGCGTGCGCCGAGCACGTTGAAATGCTTTCCTGTCAAACAAACGTTCAATTTAGCATATCCCAAGGTCCGAGAGTCGCATTCCAGCCTCAACACCGTAGTATACAACAGCAGTAAATACAATTGGTAAGTGTTTGTTCACATATATCATACGGCACTTCACTTCCCGTTAAACGCATCGCCCAAGTGAAGTCAACGTTCGAATGTCGGAGCCTGGCCTTGGCGGGGTGCCCGACGGTCAAACTAACCCGGCGATTTTGGAAAAATCGCATGGCAAACTTGCCTGAGCGTTCGACATTCCGCTGCCAGAATTCATAACGTTACCGACCGTGAACAGCAATCGAGAGAAGTATAGACCGACAAGGTATCTCAGCGGCGGATTAAACCGGCGATTTTGTTAAACGAAAAGATGCGCGTTCTGGTTGTCGAAGACGAAAGGAGGATCGCAGCGGTTCTGCTCAAGGCGCTTACCGAAGCGGGTTACGTCGCGCACGCGATCTTCCGCGGGGATGAGGCACTCGATGCCCTGCGCGAAACGCCCTACGACGTGGCAGTGCTCGACATCATGCTGCCCGGGCTCGACGGATTGGCAGTGCTCCGCCGTCTACGGGCGGAATCCAATCCCGTGCCGATTCTCTTGCTCACGGCGCGTGGTGATGTCTCCGACAAGGTCGAGGGTCTGGAACTTGGAGCGGATGACTACCTTTCCAAGCCATTTGCCGTGGAGGAATTTATCGCGCGCGTGCGCGCCGTGCTGCGCAGACAAAGCGGGGAACTGCTGACGATCTACAAAGTGGGTGATCTGTCGATGGACCTGGCGCGCAGGCGCGTTCTGCGCGCGGGACGGTCCATTGAATTGACGACCCGTGAATTTTCCCTCCTTGAGTTGCTTTTGCGTTCGCCGGGTCATGTTTTCTCCCGCGCGCAAATTTGTGAAAAGGTTTGGAACTATCACTTCGATCCCGGAACCAACCTGGTGGACGTTTACGTCCAGCGTCTGCGTCGAAAATTGGATGATGATTTTTCTCCCAGGCTCATTCACACGATTCGAGGGGTCGGATACTGCGTTTCACAGACTCTGCCGTGAAAATACGCTCTATCCGGGCCAAAGTTGCCTTGGCGGCGGGTGCTCTTTCGTCGCTCGTTGTCGTGCTCTTTGCTGTTATCTCGGCATGGCGATTTTACCACGAGCAAATCGATGTGTTCGACGACGGCGGCAGGACTCAAGCATCCGCCCAACAAATCGTGCGGGCACGCATTGAAGTTTGGGAATTAACGGTGGCCTACCTCCTGGCCCTGCCCGTTGTCGCCGCCGTGGCGGCTGTGGGTGCCTGGTCGATGGCGGGGCGACTGACCGAGCCGCTTACCCGCCTCGCTGCTGCGGCCGAGGGGATGGAGGCCCGCACACTGCATGAACGTTTGCCTGAAACCGGAGGCGACGATGAACTGGCGCGACTCACCGGCGTCCTGAACGGCCTGCTTGAGCGGCTTGAGAAGAGCTTCGCTCAGGCCAGTCGCTTCGCCGCGGACGCGTCGCACGAACTGCGCACTCCGCTGGCAATCATGCGCGGGAGTATCGAGGAAGCGATCCACGCTGATCCGTCCGCGCCTGAGGCCCCTTTTCTTGTCGGTTTGTTGGAGGAAAACCAGCGCCTTGCCGCAATTGCGGAAAAGCTCCTCCTTCTGGCGCGAGCCGATGCCGGCAAACTGATCGCTGGCTCGGAGGAGATAAATCTCAGTGATTTGATTGAAGAAATCGCCGAGGACATCTCCATTCTGGCGGAGGCCAAGGGCGTGTCCCTGCGGAGCCAGGTCGATCCGGGTATCCTTGTCACAGGCGACAGACCCCTGCTTCGGCAACTGCTTCTCAATCTTTTCGACAACGCGGTGAACTATAACGTCAGTGCCGGCTGGATCCGTGCAAGCGTGCAGCGCGACGGCCGCAATGCAATTTTCTCGATCTCCAATTCCAGCGATGGAATTCCCGTGGAAATGCGGCCACGGCTCTTTGAACGCTTCTTTCGAGTGAGTGACTCACGCGACCGGCAGTCAGGAGGTGCCGGACTTGGCCTGAGCCTCTGCCGCGAAATCGCATGGGCGCACAATGGAAGTTTGGAACTTGTGTCATCGGATGCCAACGGCACGACATTCCGCCTCACGCTGCCAAGCCTTAGCCCGAAAATCGTTGCCCCGGGTCTTCGCTAAAGTTACAGGGGCGATTGTGGAGCCAACGTTCGACTCCTTCGACAGATTCGTGTAGGATCTCGCCCGACGCGATTATCAGGCCTCGCCTTGCAGACCTGCTCGGTTGACCGGCTGTACTCTTGGGGATGCTCTTGCCTGACGTGTTGCTTAGACTGGTCGCTCCCTTAGCTTTTCCGGCGAATGGCTATGGCATTTCGGGGGAGTCGAGGGATGAGATCGCGAAGAGTGCTCACGACTGCAATACCCACTGCGGATCGACGACTGGTCGTCAGCCGCGGATCGGTGGGCATGTCGCCTTTTGATTATGACAAAACTGTCATCTTTCGACGCGATATTCGCCTTGAAGCGGACGAAATCATGCCCGAGGGCTCTTTTTGTGGCACTTCACGAAGCGTAATGAACTGGAACTCTGAGGACTGCTCTTTCCTTATTCCACGGAAGCCCCAACGTTCCACGGATTTCGGGATCCGGAGCTTCGTGAGTATCGGCGTAGCGGTCCTGATTGCAGGAGCGCTTCTCTTTTTGGTGCGCACCGGCCTTCGCGTCGCCTTTGCGCCGTCTGGTGCGGACAGCCTCGGCTCCTCAAAAGCCCCGGCGTGGGAGCTGAGGGATCCCGACGGCAATCCGGTGAAGTCTTCCGACTTCGACAGCAAAGTTGTCATTCTTAACGTTTCGGCGACCTGGTGTCCGCCTGGTTCGGCGGAGATCCCCGGATTCATCGAGTTGCAGGAAAAGTATGGTCAGAAGGGTTTGGTCGTGGTTGGCGTTTTACTCGACGAGCAAGGGCCGGCGGCGGTGAAGAAATTCATGAAAGAGTTCGGGATAAATTACCCCGTCGTCATGGGCGCCTCCAACATCGCCGAGTATTTCGGAGGTGCGGGGGTACCGAGCACCTTCATCATCAATCGGAGCGGAAAGGTCGTCGCGAGGCATGTTGGCTTTGCTTCGAAGGAAACCTTCGAAAGGGAAATCACACCCCTGCTCTGAAAACGGGGGGGAAGACGGTCCCCTCCCCGCCCCTGCCAGAGTCTCCTCGGCGCCGCCAGCATTTGCGGCGAGATTCCGGCATGCCGCCGTTGAAAGTTGGTAGACAGGGATTGTTTGTCGGACTGTTCTGGCAGATGACTCTCTTTTGATCAGGTGCCGAGTTGATGGCGGATTATTGCCAGTGCGGTTTGGATCTGTTCAAGTTCCTTCGTCGCCTCGTCTGTCTTCCCAGCGTCCATGGAGTCGTGCAAATCGTCGAGCACGCGTGCCGTGTTCTTTACCTGTCCCACGACGCGTTTCTTTTTATCGGCGGCGAGATCCGGGTATTTTTCAGGAAGGGCGTTGACTAGTGCTTCGACGGTTTCGGCCATGGCGTAGACCTCGTCCTTCTTGCCGGCGGCAACGAGTTCGGCCAGAGCCTTGGCCTCCTTGTCGATCTGTGACCACAGCGCCTCCGGAGTGTCCGGTATTTGCACCGTGACTTCGATGCGTTCTTTTTTGGCTTCCCCGGCGCCGAGCGGAGTCAGGACGAGCGTTGCGCAGAGAGCCGTGAGGAGAGTTGTGAGACGTGTCTTCAATGAGTAGGAAATATGTGGGATGGGTGCGCGCCGCTTTTCCGCAACAAGGAATATAATGAAACCGGTAGCGAGCAGACCCGGAACGAGTGTGACAGCAAACAGGCGTGGATAGTGGTGGTCAAAGACACCCAGCAGCCAGAATGCGGTGAGAGGGCCGACAATCGCGCCGATCGTGTCCAGCATTCTCTCGAAGCCAAAGGCCCGGCCATAGGTCTCCCCGTGTGACCGCAGCCGCGAGGAGCGCCTTGCGCACGGGAGTTCGCACGCCCCGTCCGAGCCACGCGGTGGCACGCGCCAACAAGACATGCGACGCTGTTGCTGCGAGTCCGATTGCCGCGGTGCCGAATGCCGTAAGGACGTAACCGAGCACGGCGACGAATTTGCGGCGAGGCAGCCTATCAGTGTAGTAACCAGATCCCATTTTGGCGAAACTCGACAAGCCGTCGCTGACTCCCTCGATGATGCCAAGCCACGCAGCGGCGACGCCCATCGAGGCGAGGAACGCGGGCATGAGCGTCGTGGCAATTTCATGGGACCAATCGGAGAACAGGCTTGCCAGCCCGATGCCAAGCACGGTGCGATTCAACCAGCCCCTGCCGGCCTCATTCTTCATGATCTCAGGAGTTGAAGAAGGCGGTCTCATTGAGTTGCGCTCTCACAAGCGATCGCAACGGGATGCACATCAGGCGCGTTCCTGGACAACGTCATCGGGGCGGCGATGCGTTTCATCACGTCGGTATTTTGAGCAAGCGGGAAATCTCAGCAGAAGAAGCAACGAAAGGGCTCGAAGGATTAAAAGATTTCATCCTATTTGGGTTTCCGAGTCTTCGACGACGTCGGCCGGATTTCCGCCCCGACGATTCCTTCCAACTCCGCGATGGCTATTTGGTGATCCGTGAGATGATTGAGTGCCGTAGCCTGGGCGTCCCGGAACAGACGTTGCGCAGCGATCCAGTCCGAAAATTCCCCCTTCCCGGACTCGTAGGCGGACCGGCTGACTGCGACGGCCTTTTCGGCGTGCGAGAGCAGCTCTTTTTCGAAGAGCTCTGCATGGTGATGCGCCGCCTCGATCTTCTGCAATTGGTCGCGGAGCAGTCCGAGGGATTCCTTTTGAACGCGGTCCGACTCGGCCTGCGCAGCAGCGAGATTGCTCCGGGCTTCTCTGGTCCCCGCGGAATATTTTTCGTAGTGTCCCCACGGGATGCTAAACGAGACGCCGGTGTTGAGTTCGCTCGGTATATGCTGAGTGTCGTTGTATCGTTGCGCCTGTACTGAGATCGCGGGATCTGGAATCCACTCACGGCGGGAGAGGCGCACTTTCTCCTTCTCGGCCTCCACCTGCGCCTCCGCCGTGCGAATCTCTGGGCGCCGCGCCATGTTCTTGCCGGAAATCGGAATCATTTGCTCGAGGGTAATCGTCTGGTCCATGAAAGCGTTCGCCGGGACTTCGACGAAGCGCGCGGCATTGAAATCCGCGCTTACCCTCGGATCATCCCACGCCGCCGCCTGTGGCGCGCGCGCGCTCATAGCCGTCCACCGGGATAACGCGACCCTTCACAAGGTCACCCTATCCAGGAATGATTCCTTAGCAAGTCTCGCCGGATTCTGTATTCGTCGGGCCAATCACGTCCGGGTCGCGGAGGGAAATCGTTTTGGTATTGCGGCAGTCACTCTTTAGAGAGGGAAAAGTTTGAAAAGGCGGTTGTCATCCATCGTGCACTTGTCGTGCCCGCTGCTCGCCACAACTTTTATGGTGACAATTCCCTCCAGATTTTCAGGCAGGCTCGCTGAGAACCAATCCCCGCCCTTGTGAAGCCGCGGATGCGGTGCGAGCACATCTCTGCTGAGCTTGTCGCAACCCTGGTAAACAATCTTACCAGAAGCGTTCAACGCATAGACGTGCACGTGCGGCAAACGAGGGGCAGCGTAACCGAAATTCAGATAGGCGGTGCCGCGGACTTTGCCGTCACGGGGATCGATATGCACATTTTTGAGCCACAACTGTGGACTTTCTGATGAAACCGCGATGCGGGGAGTACTTTGCGGAGGGCTTGTACCCGCCATCGCCCCTGTAAAGAGGAAAATAAGAAAAAGGGGAAACAGAGTCGACTTCATACCAAGTGAAACGACGAATTGCGGAAAATCCCTCATTTCTTCGAGGGAAAGCCGTTAGGGTCTCGTTAAAGAGCTTATGAACAAGGTTGATCTCGATGAGCTGCTGAGAAGCTACGCGGACAAGCCCGTGCCCGGGCTCCCCCGCAATCTGCAGGCCGCCGTCTCGCGGGAGATTCGTCTTCGCCGTGAGACGCCTGTGCGCGAATCCGGCCTGGACTGGTTGGCTGCTTGCGTCTGGGACAAGCATTCCGCGGCTGCTTTCGTGGTCGCTGCTATGATATTCGGCGCTGGCTTCGCGTGGTTCGGTCAGTATGCAACCGCCGCGCAGCCGGTTGCCCGTGCGCTGAACTTGCAGGTCTTTTCCGAACGACCGCCAACGTTGCCCCTAACCAATCATTACGATCAGCCGTGAAGGTCTGGGTTCGCCTCCTGCTTTTTGTACTCCTTCTTGGAGCTGTCGCTACGGTTACGTTTTACGTCTGCAATCACTTCTTGCGCAAGCCCACGGAGGGTTCTGTCAACTACCACTATTGGATTCACAGCGAGTTGGGTCTTAGCGTCAAGCAAGAGAGCGATCTGGAGCCGATCGAAACGAAGTTCGCTCGGCGCAGGGATGAACTGGTCCTGTCGATTCGTGAAGCCAATCGAGAACTGGCCGAGGCCCTCTTGGCGGATAAAGGCGATTCTGAACGAGTCAAGGGCGCGGTGCAGAGAATTCATCATGCGCAGGGTGAGCTACAACAAGCCGTGCTTGAGCACGTGTTCGCCATGCGACCGGTCCTCATGCCGGAGCAATACGACCGACTAATCCAACTCACCGCTCATGCCCTTAGAGACGCTCCGGAACCAAGGTGAAGAGCCGGGAGCCAGGCTGCGCATGGTCACCTCACAGACAGATCTCGATTTGCCTCTGGTTCGAGCTTTGCAGACTGGCAATGAGAGCGCGCTCAATGAGTTGATTCGCAAATATCAGGCGCCGCTTTTTCGGTTCATCTGGCGCTACACCGGTAACGAGGAGACCGCGCGAGACCTCCTGCAAGAGACTTTTGTGCGGCTTTACTTCGAGATTCGCCGCTTTAAACCGCGCGCAAAATTCTCAACCTGGCTCTACGCGATCGCCATGAATCTCTGTCACGATTACGCCCGGAGCAAGCAACGCAGGCAGTCCCGCGCTACCGAATCGCTGGACGCTGATGATACGCACCGCCAGATGCCGGCGGCAGACCGCGATCCCGCGGCCAATGCAGAATCGCACGAGACGCTGACGGCTTTGGAAAAGGCAATTCAGGAACTTCCGCACGATTTGCGCACGGCGCTGCTTCTTTTTGCCGTCGAAGGTCATTCGCAGCTGGAGTGCGCGGAACTCCTGGGCATCAGCACGAAGGCGGTGGAGACCCGCGTCTATCGCGCGCGCAAGCGTCTGGAGAAGACACTGCTCGCAAGCTGAAGCAGTCGAAGGCGAACAACCGGCGACTCTATCGCCCGCTTAGTTTGGACACATCTGCCCTGAAGAGCTTCGCGTCGAGTCGCTCCGCTGCCCGCGTGCGCTTTCCTGCGGAAGAACGAGTGCGGCTTAGTGTTTGTGTTGATGATCGATGTCGGGGTAGTGCGGATGAGAGTGGACCAGCCGCTCGTGCAGGTGGCGATGAGTATGCGGTTCGCCGGGAGGGTCGTCGGGGCAATGTTTATGTTTGTGATGCTCGTCATGAACGTGAGCATGTGTGTGTTCCAAGGCCTCGTGAGCATGCGGGTGTTCATGTCGTTCGGTGGCGTGAAGCCAGACACCCGCCAGCATGAGAATGCCCGCCGCGCAGAATGCCCAATCCAGGCGACCTTGGCCGAGAGCGAAGGAGAGCGCGGCCCCCGCGAACGGCGCGGTCGCGAAGTAAGCTCCTGTTCGAGCGGCGCCGAGATGCCGGAGAGCACCGACAAAGAGAACGAGACTCAAGCCATAGCCAAAAAAACCGATTATCGCTGCGCCGAGTGCGACGCCTGCCGATGGAAACCTCGCGCCGAAGCCGAGCGCGAGCGCGGTGTTCACGAAGCCTGCGCCGAGTCCCTTCCACATCGCGATTTGCGATGGATCGCTGCCTGAGATCTTTCGGGTGAGATTATTGTCAACGCCCCAGCAGACACAGGCGGCGGCGATCAGCATCGATCCGCTTGAAACGGAGAATCCTTCGTGGGGAAGCGAGAGCAGGATGCCTCCCAAGATTATAAACGAAAATCCCGCGCCAACGCGTTTGTCCACGTTCTCCCTGAAAATGACCCATGCAATAGCTCCGGTCGCTACAGCCTCAAGATTGAGCAGGAGGGAGGCGGCGCTGGCGGAGGTCTTCAACAAGCCAAGGAGCAAAAGCACGGGCGCGGCCACGCCACCCGCAAGGATGGCCCCCGCCAGCCATGGCAGGTCTTTTCCCCCAAGAGCGGTCTCTATCTGCTGAACGTCGGCTGCATCACGGATCATACGCAGAAGAGCAAGTCCGACGCCCGAACCCAGATAGAGCAGACCTGCAAGCAGCACTGGACTCGCCGACGACACCGCAAGCTTGGCTAGCGGCGTGCTGGCTCCGAAAAGCAACGCCGCTCCGAGCGCGCTGGCGATGCCGTGATTCCGACTTGATTTTACGGGTACAATTCCTCCCCTCGATACGAAAGAGATCGTGGCTACCCCGTTCGGGCAGACCCGCGCGGTAACGGAATAGAGTGCGGAGAGTTTCATAGCTTCCACCACACCTGCCAGCTTTCCTTACCGTGGTATGAAAAGTCGACCGCATCGACCTGCCAGCCAGCACGTGCGAAGGCACGGACCTCGTAGCCGAGGCCGCAACCGGGTGTGAGAGCACTGCTGGATCTCTCCCGCGAAAGAAACGCCCGTAGTCCGATCGGGACCCCGCCAAAATCCCATGACGTTCGCTCTTGCGCGTAGCGTTCGGCCCAGAATTGCGGTTTGGCACTGTCAGCCATTATTCGTATTTAGGCAGTTGTACTCGACCCGACCTGTTGATTGCTCGCGGAGGCTGAGATGGTGCCATCGAATATTCGCGCCGCGCATCGTATAAAGGATCTTCCTTTTCGCAATATCGGATTGTCTCGACCGCATATTGAGCCGCCTGCGCGAGTTCGCAATCTTCTTAGCTTGTGTTTCCTGTTCAGCTACTGACTCAGCAGATGCCTTCAGGGTGTTGCCTGGGAAATCCACATGGTGTTTTGCTCTTGCCACTGCGCATCGCGCATTGCTCGATCAAAGGCGAAAATGCTCTTTGAGTTCCGCTTGACTGAGGTGAGATCAAGTCTCAAGTTCAGACTGCTTTGAAGGCTTCTTCCACCGTCGCTCTGGAGCCAGCTCCCGTTCTTGCCATTTTGGGGCGCCGGATTTTACCGGCTTTTCTGGTGATCGGCACGCTTTTCGTCGTCGGAGTGCTTTTTTGGCAGGGAATTACGGCGGGAGGCAACCCCAATCCGACAGCTGAAGACACCAGCCAGCTTGCGGCGATGTTCGATATCGCCGTCCTCGTTTTTCGGGAAGGCTTGGAATGCGTGCTCGTGCTGGCGGCGATCATGGCGGGAATGGTCGGAGACAACCAGGTTTACCGCCGGCCCATCGTCGCTGGGGTTGGAATCGGCATGGCCGCCACGGCCGTTACATGGTTTATAGCCGTTGGCATTCTGAGCAGCCTTGGCGACAGCGTTTCCGCACTCAATCTCCAGGCCGCTACGGGGTTGCTTGCCATAATTGTGCTGCTGGTAATCATGAACTGGTTTTTTCACAAGGTTTATTGGGGCGGCTGGATTTGCATGCACACCCGGAGGAAGCGGCACCTGCTCAAGGAGGCGGCCCACTCGAACGCCTCGAAAACCGCCCTCTGGCGCGGATTGGCGCTTTTGGGTTTCGCTTCGCTCTACAGGGAGGGATTTGAAATTGTTCTTTTTCTTCAGACCTACAATTTGAAACTCGGCAGCGCGATTACCCTGACCGGGGCGGCAATTGGAATGATCCTCGTAGGGATCGTCGCCTTGCTCACCTTTGTCCTGGAAAAGAAACTGCCTTACCGGAGAATGCTCGAGATCACCGGCATTCTACTTGGCGTGGTTTTGCTTGTCATGGTTGGTGAGCAGGTCCAGGAGATGCAACTCGCTGGATGGATTTCCACGACAACCCTGCCGTGGTTGGAGCCCTACACCCCAAGTTGGATGGGAATGTGGTTCGCCGTTTTTCCAACGGTGGAGACGCTCGTCGGACAAGCACTCGCAGCCTTTCTGGTTGTCGGCTCCTTTTTCCTTGCCCGGAAGCAACGCGGTGGAAAAGGCATTGCTCCCGCCGAGCTTCCTGCCGCGGAAAGAAGCGCGCTGACCAGCTCCACGTGAAAGATCCCCGCGGTTTCGCGCTGAAGCCAAATCTCCCGCCGCATTCGTGCGTCGATGGAGTTCCTTTCCGTTATCGGACCTCGAGCAGGAAGATCAGATGTCCCCTTCCCCAGGCCGGGCCGCGGATATAAAGCGGCGCATTCTTCGCCAGATTCGCCTCCGTTGTGAGGAGAAGGCTTGTGTCGCGATATAACTCGATGCGCAGCATGTAGGACGTTGCTCCTTGCGAAAGGCATTGCACTCGGAAGAAAAACTCCTTGCTCGGAACGAGCCATTCCTCGCCACCGGAAACGAGATCGCGCTTCTTGTCTCCGAGAAGATAAAGGCTGTTGTAGCCGAAGATCTTCTGGATCGCCGGAGCGAACTTCTCCAGGGCGTCCGGAATCGGAGCGGGAGGATTGTCCTTCGTGGCGAGAACGAGAGCAGCCCAAATGCGATCGCCCTCCGCACGGGCTCCCTGCACGCCGCAGACCAGGACGAGGAGTGCGGCTGCAAGCGCTCGATTCATCTCACGGAGTTCTCTGCAGGAATGTAGTCAGCCCCCTCGATCCAAATCACGACGCCGCGTTCGTCCGGAACACGAAACTCGGACACGGAAAGCTGCGGCATTTCCGCGCGTGCCGAGACGACCTGGGAAATAAAATCGGAGTCGCTTCGCCTGCCGCCCTCCCGCGGCAAAAAGACCATGGTCAACATTCCCGCGCAGAAGAGGAAAGTGGCTCCCAACCACGCAAGCCAGCGCAGCGGAAACATCGCCGGCCGGGGATGCTTCCTCGATCGCTCGATCTCCGCGAGAACCTGGTGATTGACGAAGTCGGGATGTTGAAGCTTCGGCGCGGTTAGATGCTCGCGAAGAAGGGACCGTATCCTGGCCCATTCTGATTCGTCAAAGTTCTTCATGAAGATCGCGAAGGAGCGTCTGGAGTTTCTTGCGCGCGTAAAAGAGCCGGGACATCACGGTGCCCAGCGAACAGCCAAGGTGCCGGGCGATTTCCTCATAGGAAAGATCCTCGATCTCCCTGAGCACGATTACGGTGCGATGTTCGGGGCTCAAGGTCGAAAAAGCCTCCTCGATGCGACGCTTGATCTCGGCTCGGTCAAGTCCGGACCCCGGCGTCTCCGGTTTTGAGGGGGTCGTTCGGGACGCGGGATCGATCTCCATCGGCCCGGACTCGATTTCGGTCTGAGGACGGATTCGGCGGCGGCGGCACAAGTCGATGGATGCATTTGTCGCGATCCGGTGCAACCAGCTGGAAAGAGATGCCGTTCCGTCGAATCCCGCGAGCGACCTCCAGGCCCGGATGAACGTCTCCTGCGTAAGATCGAGAGCATCTTCTTCATTCCGGACGATTTGAAAGGTGTGCACGTAAATTCTCTCCCTGTGGCGGGTGATCAAACTGTCGAAAGCCACCGTGTCGCCGTCTCGGGCGCGGGCCAGCAATCTGGCCTCCTCGGGATCATCACCCATTCGTCTATGACGCGCGGAACGGGAAAATATTCGACGATCAGGAGTTACCGTAGCGCTTGCGCCATTCGGCGCGATATTCACTCATCAGATCAACGATGCGGTCCCGCACCTTGAACAGCAGCTTGTTCAGCGCCATTCGCTGGCGGACGGCCATCTTTTTCTCCTGTGCCAGGCGAGCCGCCGCGTCCAGCGCATCATTTGCCGCCTTGAGGCCGCGTTTAAGATAAGCGATGGTCATGCCCAATTCGGTACAATCATCACCGCAAAGCGCGGCGGCAAGCTTTGCGCCGCAGACCGCGGAGCGCGTGGCCAGCCTAATGGCTTCGGGGTGATCCTTTAACGACTGCTCGCGGTCCAGCCAGGAATTTATCCACGTATGCAGTTTGAGGGTATCCTGGTAAATGGGGGATCGCGCGAATTCCTCGAAATCGCCTTCCGTGCACTCCGTCTCCTGCTGCGAGAGGGTCATTTCTTCCTCGCAGAGGCTTTCGGCGACTTCGTCCCACTCGGCGTCCCGATCCTCGTCGAACGACTCCCACCCCATTTCTCTGGCGATGATGTTATCCCTGTCCGGATGATCGAGATATTTCTCCAGCAGGCCAAAATACTTCTCTGTATTGCGGTCTTGTTGCTGGAGAAACCGTTCCCACTGGTATTCGTCCCAAATCTCCGGCGTCTCGAAATCGTCGTCAGCCATCGCAAAAACCCTTACTGCACCGCAGTTTCAGACGCAACGGGATTTTTTAGACGCCGGATTTTTGCCCAAAAACGGGGGAAAGCATTCCTCACGGGGTTTCACTCATTTCCTGCAGTCGCAACTGCCCGCAGGCGGCGGCGATATCGTGTCCCTTCTCCCGCCGGAGGGTGGCCGAAACGCCCTTCATTCGCAGGAGGCCCAGGAACCGTTCCTGCGCGGCCTGAGCTGGGCGGCGCCAATCCAGACCGCCGACGATGTTATAGGGAATCAGGTTCACCTTGGCCCTGAGACCGCGCGCATGCGTTGCGAGGGCCAGCGCCTGCTCGTCGGTGTCATTGACGCCGCTTATCAAGATATATTCGAAGGTCAGGCGCTGATTTTTGCGCGAGGTGTAGTATTCGCAGGCATCCAGGAGCTCGCTGAGCGGATACCTGCGATTGACTGGCATGATCTTCCCTCGAACCTCATCCGTGGCGCCATGCAGTGAGATGGCCAACCGCACCTGAAGCGGTTGGTCGGCGAAATCCCGGATGCGGGGAACCAGGCCGCTTGTCGAGACCGTCATGCTTCTTGCGCCCAGGCCGGCGCCCCAGGAGGCATTCAAGATCCGAATGGCCCGCATCAGGTTGTCATAGTTGGCGAAAGGCTCGCCCATTCCCATGAAGACGATGTTGTCGATTCTTTCTTCGGATAGCTCTTCAACCGCTAGTAACTGGGCGACGATCTCGCCGGCTGTCAGATTGCGCTTCAGCCCGTCGAGCCCGCTCGCGCAAAACTTGCACCCGTAGGCGCAGCCGACCTGGCTTGAGATGCAGATCGTCCGGCGGTCGGCCCGCTCCCCGAACAGAGCAGGCGACGCGGGAATAAGCACGGTTTCAATCATTTGCCCGTCGTGGAGGCGAAAGAGAAATTTTCGCGTCGTATCTTTCGATCCGGTCTCCTTGACTCTCATCAGCGGCCGCAAGGCGAACCGTCCCGTGAATTCTGTCCGCAAGGCCGCAGGCAGATCCGTCATTTCTGCGAACGTAATCGCGCGGCGCTCATAAATCCAGCCGCACAGCTGCGCCGCCCGAAACGCTGGCTCTCCGAGCTGTTTGAGCTCGGCCGCCAGTTCATCCCGTGTGAGTGAAAGCAGGTCCACGAGGGATAATCTGCCAGAAATTGGCCAACTTTCACGGCTTTCTGTGGAACAGAACTTGCTCGAAGATTCGCTCGCATGGCCATCCACGTTGCCCTCTCCCATCGCACAACCTATCGCTACGACCGCAGTGTCAACCTTGGACCTCAGGTCATCCGGTTGAGACCCGCACCGCATTGCCGGACGCCGATCTTGAGTTATTCGCTGAAGGTCGAGCCGGAGAAGCATTTCATCAACTGGCAGCAGGATCCCTTCGCCAACTATCTTGGGCGCTTCGTTTTCTCCAGTCCCACCGATCACTTGGAAGCGAAAGTTGAGGTCGTCGCCGAGATGGCGGTCTACAACCCGTTCGACTTTTTTCTCGAGCCATCCGCGGAGTCCTATCCTTTCGAATATGATCCCGGAGTCGGGCACGATCTCGCGCCTTATTTGAAACGCGGGGCGAATGGGCCGCTCTTCGAAAAGCTTCTCGCAAGGGTGGATCGCAGCAAGCAGCGGACCATTGATTTTCTGGTTGGCCTCAATGTGCAACTCCAGAATGAAATCGGTTACCTGGTTCGGATGGAGCCGGGGGTTCAGTCTCCTGACGAAACCCTGGCGAAGGCGTCGGGTTCCTGCCGCGACTCGGCGTGGCTGATGTGCCAGGTTCTGCGCTCTTGCGGGATCGCGGCGCGGTTTGTTTCCGGATACCTGATCCAGCTCAAGCCGGACGTCAAGTCGCTGGACGGTCCCTCGGGGCCGGAAAAGGACTTTACCGATCTGCACGCCTGGACCGAAGCCTTCCTGCCCGGTGCCGGGTGGATCGGTTTCGACCCCACATCGGGGTTGCTTGCCGGCGAGGGTCACATTCCCCTGGCCTGCACGCCGGAGCCGTCTTCGGCTGCGCCGATTAGCGGCACGACGGAAAAATGCGAAACGCAATTCGATTTCGAGATGTCGCTGCGACGCATCTACGAGTCGCCGCGAGTCACCAAGCCCTACGAGGAGAAGGACTGGGAACAAATCGTTCTGCTCGGTCATCGTGTCGACGAACAGCTCAGGGCCGGTGACGTGCGCCTGACAATGGGGGGTGAGCCCACATTCGTTTCCGTTGATGACATGGAGGGTGCCGAATGGAACGCGGAGGCTCTCGGACCGAGAAAACGCAAGCTCGGCAGCGATCTCATTCGCCGTTTGCGAACGCGCTTCGCGCCGGGAGCGCTCTTGCATTTTGGCCAGGGCAAGTGGTATCCGGGCGAACAATTACCGCGATGGGCCTTTGGCTGCTTCTGGCGCAAGGATGGGGTTCCCATGTGGGAGAACATCGATCTCGTGGCAGACGAAAATACGGATTACCGGGTTTCAGCGGACGATTCGGCTCTTTTCATTGAGGCGCTCGCGAGCCGCCTCGGCGTCGACACGAAGTTTGTGATGCCGGCTTTTGAGGACTCCTGGTACTATCTTTGGAAGGAGCGCAGACTTCCCGCCAATGTCGATCCGCTCAAGTCTCGCCTGCAGGACGAACTGGAGCGGGCGCGACTCGCCCGTGTTTTTGAGCAGGGGCTCAACAGGGTCGTCGGGCACGTGCTTGCCATCAAGCGCGATCACGAGGCCGGCGAGCCGGCATGGGTTTCAGGCGCCTGGTTCCTCCGCGCCGAAACGCTCTACCTTGTTCCCGGCGATTCACCCATTGGATTTCGGCTGCCGCTGGATTCCCTCCCGTGGCTTACGCCGTCCGAGTATCCCTGGTATTATGAGCCGGACCCATTGGCTGAGCGCGCTCCCCTTCCCGGGCGACCGGCTGGCGACCGCCAGGCCTTCCGACGCTCGGGACTCCCGGAAGACTATCGCAGCTTCCTTAGCGAGGGGGCGCTGCTTCCGGGTTTCATTCCACAAGGCCGTCCGGATCTTTCCAGGGGAAGGGCATCATCCGGTCGCGTTCCGCAGACGGGAGAGTCCGCTCCGTGGATCATTCGGACCGCGATGGCCGTCGAGCCGCGCGATGGAAAGCTCAACGTCTTTATGCCGCCGATCGCCGAGCTGGAAGACTACCTGGATCTGCTCGCGGCGGTCGAGGAAACAGCCCAATTTCTTGGGGTTCCTGTGTTGGTGGAGGGTTACCCGCCGCCCGGCGATCCGCGTTTGAACGTCATCAAAGTGACTCCGGACCCCGGAGTCATCGAAGTGAATGTGCACCCCGCGAGCTCCTGGCAGGAGATGATCGATATTACAACGGGTGTCTACGAGGACGCGCACCACACGCGGCTCGGGACAGAGAAGTTCATGCTGGACGGGCGCCATAGCGGAACGGGCGGCGGCAATCACCTCGTTGTCGGAGGCTCGACTCCCGCGGACAGCCCTTTCCTGCGCAGGCCGGATTTGTTGCGGAGCCTGGTTAACTACTGGCAGAATCACCCTTCGCTTTCCTACCTCTTCTCCGGTCTTTTCATAGGCCCCACGTGCCAGAGCCCCCGCGTGGATGAGGCCCGCAACGATTCGCTCTTTGAGCTGGAGATCGCGTTCAACCAGATTCCCGAGAAGGGCACGGTTCCTCCATGGCTGGTCGACCGGATCTTCCGCGACGTCCTGGTGGACGTGACTGGCAATGCGCATCGCGCGGAGTTTTGCATCGACAAGCTTTATGCTCCGGGAGGGGGCTCAGGGCGCCTGGGACTTCTTGAGCTGCGTGCCTTTGAAATGCCCCCGCACGAGCGCATGAGCCTGGTCCAGCAGCTCCTGTTGCGCGCTCTCATCGCAGAATTCTGGGACAAACCCTACCGGCAGCCGCTCGTGCCATGGGGAACGGAGCTGCACGATCGGTTTCTCCTCCCGCATTTTGTCTGGCAGGACTTCGGCGACGTGATCGCGGACCTCAACGACGCAGGACATCCGTTCCGCGCCGAATGGTTCTCGCCCCACCTGGAATTTCGCTTCCCCTTCGTCGGCGAAACCAACTATCGGGAGTCCCGCCTCGAATTGCGGAGGGCGATCGAGCCGTGGCATGTTCTTGGGGAAGAAGGGTACATCGGAGGCACGGTTCGCTATGTGGATTCATCGCTTGAACGCCTTCAGGTCAAGGTGTCGGGACTGGTGGGCCCGCGCTATCAAATCCTCTGCAACGGAGTTCCGGTGCCGATGCATCCCACCGGAACGATCGGCGAATACGTGGCGGGCGTTCGGTATCGCGCATGGCAATCTCCCTCGTGCCTGCACCCGACAATCGGCGTGCACACACCTTTGATCTTCGATATTTACGACAATTGGAACAGCAAGACCGTAGCTGGCTGCGCTTACCACGTCTCCAATCCCGGAGGTCAGAACCCGACGACCTTCCCCGTCAACGCCTATGAGGCCGAGAGCCGGCGGCTTTCGCGGTTCTCGCCCTACGGCCATACTCCAGGATCTCTTCAACCGCTCCCCGCAGTAAAAGGGAAGGAATTTCCGTTTACTCTCGATCTGAGAGAGCATTCCAGGCCCTAATCCCGGCATGGCCGCGACCGACGCGCCGCTCACAGATCATTTAAAGAGTCCCTCCTTGCTGGGCTATCAGCTCCGCCTTGGCTCCAAGGGCATGCCGTTCGACGAGATGGTCGGGCCGGACGGTAGCGTCCGCGCGCACTGGCGCGACGTCGCGGGATTCTTCGCGCGTCTCGGACCTGAGGAGATTACGCGACGCTGGAACCAGGCACGAAAGATTCTTCACGACAACGGAGCGGCCTACAACGCGCAGTCTCGAGGCCTGCTTCGACCCTGGGAGCTGAATCCAGTCCCCCTGTGCCTCCCCTCGGGGGAATGGCAGACCATCTCGAAAGCTATTCGCCAACGGGTTCGACTTCTGAATTGCATCCTCAATGACCTGTATGGGGATCAGACTCTCCTGGCGAATCGCCTCCTTCCCGCCGCGCTCGTTCTCGGAAACGCGTCCTACCTGCGACCCTGCCGCGGACATCCCGTAAAAGATGACGTCCGGCTTGCCGTGTATGCCGCCGATATCGCGCGGGCACCTAACGGTTCGTGGTGGGTTGTTTCCGACCGCACCCAGGCTCCTTCCGGAATGGGTTACACATTGGAGAATCGCATGGTGCTCTCCCGCATTTTTCCGAACATTTTCCGGGAGGCTCGGATCGCTCGCGTGGGGGGATTTTTCGACAGATTGCGCTCCGCTCTCGCCGCGCTCTCGCCCCGTTCCGGGATGGAACCTAATGTCGTTCTCCTGACCCCCGGACCGCTCAACGAGACGTATTTCGAGCAGGCGTATCTCTCGCGCCATCTTGGCTATCCGCTGGTTCAGGGCCAGGATTTGGTCGTGCGCCAAGGGCGCGTTTTTATAAAGACCCTGGAGGGGCTTCGCCAGGTGGACGTGATTTTTCGTCGTGTCGACGAAGACTACTGCGATCCCCTCGAACTTCGGGACGACTCGCTTCTCGGCGTGCCGGGTCTGCTCAACGCAGTCCGCGCCGGTTCAGTCACCCTGGCGAACGCGCTCGGAAGCGGACTGGTCGAGTGCGCTGCGCTGAATGCCTTCCTGCCGGGACTTTGTCGAAAAGTCTTTGGTGAAGAACTCTTAATGCCTTCGGTAGCGACGTGGTGGTGCGGCGAGAAGGATGCTCTGCGTTACGTTGTGGACAACCTTCACGGTCTTGTGCTCAAAGACGCCTTCGACTATCCTGGAAGCCGTCCGAATCGCCAGCTTCCCCCTGCGGACTTGCGCAGGGCGATCCTTCGCCGGCCGGCCTATTTCGCTGCCCAGGAGTTTGTACGGCTCTCGCAGTGCCCCGATTTCGTCGACGGGCGGCTCGAGTCGCGCTCGATCGTGCTGCGGGTCTTCGCGGTTCGATCGGGGGCCGACTACGAACTGATGCCGGGCGGGTTGACGCGCGTCGTGGAAGAAGAGTCCAGCTACGGCGCGCTCATGTTGCCGGCGGGAGGCAGCAAAGATACCTGGGTGGACACCGAAGACGAGGCCTCCAACCCACCCGGGCCGGTTCGCGTCGTCGAACTCCAGCGAACCCATCTCGACCTGACCAGCAGGGTGGCCGACAACTTGTTCTGGCTCGGGCGCTATGCCGATCGAGCCGAATTTACCGCGCGCATTGTGCGTTGCGCGCTCGAGAACTACTCCGAAGAACCCGGATGGGTCGAACAAGCGGACGTCCTGCCTCTGCTGGATACCTTGCATCACTTCGGGCAGTTATCAGCCGCGCGCCCCGGGGAACCGCTCGACCAAAGTCTCTCCCGCCAGATGGCCGATCGTTCGTGTTCCGGCAGCCTGGTATCCACTCTTCTCAATCTTCGGGGGCTTGCCGCCGCGGCACGTGACCAGATCAGCAATGATACCTGGCGCGTCTTAAACATTCTTTCCGAGGACATCGCCTTCCCTGACGATCTGTCCGCAAGCGAAGCCGCCCTGCATCTCAACAAGGTCATTCTGGCGCTTTCCGCTTTTCAGGGCCTGCTTAACGAGATCATGCCCCATGGTCACGCGTGGCGATTTGTGGACCTCGGTCGCAGGATCGAGCGCGGAGCGTACCTTTCGCGGCTGACAATTGAAATTCTTCGCAGAGAACCGGAACCGCGTCTGGGGCCCTATGAACTCCTTCTGGAAACTCTCGATGCTTTGGTGACCTACCGTCAAAAGCATGCCTCGCTACGAGCGGCTTCCGTGCTCGATCTTATTCTCTGCGATGAAGGCAATCCCCGCTCTCTTGCCGCGCAGCTTGCTTCCTGCCTGGAGCATCTGAGGCAACTCCCTCGCGCGTCCATGGATAGCTACAAGCTCCCCGAGGAGCGCCGGCTGCTCAGGGGGCTAAGCGACCTGCGATTGCTCGATGCAACGGAGGCCGTCGCCCAGTTCGGAAGCGCTCACGCTCTGGGAACGCTCGCGCAAGTCGAGCAACTCCTTGCCGAGTGCTCGGAGCTCATTACCCTCCGTTTTTTCACGCATTTGCGAACATCCTCACTCGGCAGGGACAGCGCGACGACCGAGCTTCGGGGCGCGATATGACTTACGAGATCTTTCATTGGACAGAGTATCGTTATTCGGAATCGATTTCGCTTTCGGAACACGCACTCCATTTGCTGCCCCGAGACCTGCCCGGCCAAAGAGTGCTTTCCGCCTCGCTGGAGTTCGCGCCGGAGCCTACGGCGTTGCAGGAACACCGCGACTATTTCGGAAACCGGATCACTTCTTTCATCATCGCCCAGCCGCATATTGGCATGCACATCAAGAGCCGCAGCCGCATCGATTGTGACGAAAGGAGCTCCACCCCCCCGGAATGCCCGTCTTGCTGGCAGTCCGTCACGGCCGCCTGCGCGACGGGCGAGTGCGATCCGGAGGCCTTGGAGTTCCTCTACCCATCGCCCTACGTGCCCTACCTCGATGAGTTGCGCGATTACGCGGAGTCCAGCTTTCCTCTCGACCGCCCCCTGGTCGAATCGGCCTTGGAACTCAACTCACGCATTCACGCGGACTTCCGATTCGACAAGACGGCAACGAACGTTTCGACCCCCCTTGCGGAGGTGTTCCGTTTCCGTGGCGGTGTATGCCAGGACTTCGCCCATCTGGAAATTGGCTGCTTGCGCGCGTTGGGGTTGCCTGCGCGGTACGTGAGCGGCTATTTGCAAACCGAGCCCCGCCACGGCCAGCCAAAATTCTTTGGCGGCGACGCGTCTCACGCCTGGGTGTCTGTTTATTGTCCGGGTCAAGGGTGGTTCGACCTGGATCCCACCAACGATCAACTTGCGGGTCCCGGTTATGTGACGCTCGCTTTGGGACGCGACTATGGAGACGTTAGCCTGATTCGCGGAACGCTCTCGGGTGGCGGCGAACATTCCCTGTTTCTTTCGGTGAATGTTCAGACCGTCGACGAAGGGGACTAACGGCTTACGGGGCCTTCTGAAGCGGTTCTCCGGCTGCCTTC
The DNA here is from genome assembly GCA_963763735.1 of uncultured Verrucomicrobiae bacterium. Classification (GTDB taxonomy): domain Bacteria; phylum Verrucomicrobiota; class Verrucomicrobiia; order Chthoniobacterales; family Terrimicrobiaceae; genus DASTFP01. Next base: position 77,317 of record CAVXQK010000013.1, read on the forward strand.
CAGCCCGCAAGGCCCGGGCTGAAGTGCTTCACGTTGTCGTAACCGAGATTCCTCACAGCCTCTGCGGCCCAGGCGTAGGCGCCGTAGCGTTCGTCTGTGCAATATGCCACGATGAGAGCGCTTTTGTCGGAGGAAAGTTTGGAAGCGATGTCCGCCCTGCTCGAAAGAAAGTCAATGGCTCCGGGAATGTGACCCCGTTTGTAGGCCTCCGCCCCGTTGACATCCCAGAATCGTAACTTTCTTTTCCGCGATAGCCTCTTTCAGCGAATCCGTACTGATGTCCGGAAAGGCGCCGGCGAAAACTGTCGCGGCAAATGCAAGGCCACTGAGGAGAGCGATGAGCCTTCTCATCAAGCAAAAAGATAACGCGGCGGGACGCCCGTGCAAGCTAAAGCCTGGCTATGGATGAAACACCATTGAGCCAGACGGGACATTCACGTATAGGGTAGGAATGTCGGATGGCCATCTAGCCGAGCGCCTCGCTCGCGCGCAAAAAATCATCGAATCGCCCCAGAAATACAAGGTTTGCGAGGGATGCGAATCCATTGTTACTCGCCGGGTTGCAACCTGTCCGAACTGCCACGGTTACCGGTTTAATTTGGACGAAGGGGAAATCATCGCCCACGCCAAAGTTCTCGCCTCACGGCCACAGACGAGCGTGACAGAATCGGACATGCAATAGCCGGGACCTTCGCAAACCGTCGCCCGGTTTGCTTTTGCCGCTTCCGTTTCGTTCAGGACTCTGAGGTCGTTTCACCCGGATCGGCGCCAGCAGCGTCAGGCCTTCTCCAAAAGAGCGGCAACTTCGATTCCGGCCGTTTGCGGAAACATGTCAACCGGACAGGCCCGCCGCAGAGCATAAAGGCCGCTCAAATGCTTGATGTCGCGAGCCAGGGTTGCTGGGTTGCACGACACATAGATCAACCGCGAGGGCTGACGCAAAGCAAGCGTTTCAAGAATTTCCTTCTCCAGACCTTCCTCGGGGGGATCAAGCAGCAGCGTGGTGCTCTCCGCAGGCGCTGCCGCAAGCGCTGCAACCAGATGGCGTTTCACGTCTCCCAACAAGTAAATCTCGCGAGCACGGGCCCCCAGGCGCGCCATCCGAACGGCGTCCGCGCTCCACTCGATCCCGATGGTCAACTCGAAAAGGCTGTTCAACCGCCTCGCAAAGAACCCGGCGCCGCAATAGGCGTCCACCAGCAGTCGACCGCCCGGTTGCGCCATCCCTTCGACGAGTTCCAGGAGCTGCCCGGCAACGGCCTCGTTGACTTGCCGGAAACCGCGGAATTCCGACGGCTCGCGCAAGGGATGCTCTCCGTCCTGCGGGTGCGACGCGCGCAAGGCGGCAAGCAGGGCGTTGACGCGCTCGCTGGCTATTGGACATTGGGCAACCTCGATGATCCGGTGGCTCCGCGGGCCGAAAAAGCCAACGCGGCCCGATTTGGAGTGAACGGTGATGCGGTTCCGATAATGGTAGTGCAGCGGAGATGGCGCAATCGGCTCGACGGGAGGATTGGGGACTCCCCCGAGTCGACGCAGCACTTCGGCGACCTGTTCGCCCTTGATTGTAAGCTGCCTCGCGTAGGCGAGGTGCTGATATTGGCAACCGCCGCAGCGGCCATAGACGGGGCACTCCGGCTTCACGCGATCCGGCGAGCTCTCGATGACTTCCTCGAGGTCTGCTTCAACATAGCTGGCGTGCTTCGCGCGGATTCGCGCTTTGACCCTCTCACCGGGAATGACGCCGTGTACGAAGCAAATCTTTCCATCCGCCAGGCGGCCAATTCCCGCTCCGCCGAAGACCAGACGTTCGATAAGCAACGTAACTTCCAGGTGGGGCTCAGCGGCCATGACCTCCTGGCTCCTCAAAATCGATTTTTCTCATTTCACTTTCTCGAGTGGCGTATAACCAGCATCCCACGCGGGCTTCCAGAAAAGGCTGGCCGGGCCCGGTTCGCCACCGAGGTCGACATCATGCCAGCCCGGTTGGGAAACCCGAGTCTGTCGCACGACCCTGCCACCTTTGAGGACCACATATTCGCCTGCGATGAAGATAGGCGCCCGCGCGGCAAGGTGCCCGCCTTCCTCGTAAAAGAGAAGGCTTCGACCGGCGACTCGCAATCTGCCATCGCCGGCCGGCGTGAAGTTTTTCCCCAGGAACTTTCGCATGGCCTCCGTGAATCCCACGGAGTTTCCAATTGCGACGGCTGTTCCCGTCTTCGTGAGCAGGGCGGGATCAGGATCGGACAGTCGCCCTTCCTTAATGGCCCTGACGGTTGCATGCTGATAGACAAGATAAACTGGCCGTCGGCGAAAAATCGTCTCGCCCTTGCGGTCCATCAGGAAATCCCCCGGACGCGTCAGCTTCAAGGTGTCCTTCAAAAGTTCCCTTTGATCACGAAGCCCGTCTTCCCACAGTCTTCCTTCTATTGCCATATGAGTGAACGCCACACTGCAGACGGCAAGGCCCGCGACTCCGACAGCTTCCTTCCGGTGCTGGCGAAGCCATTCAGCGCCATACTGCCACCCGAACAGAATAAGCAACGGATAAACTGGCAGCAGGGTCTGCTTTCTGAGTTCGGGACTGAATCCAACGAGCGCCACCGCGTAGATGGCTGTGCTCAGAAAAATCGCGACAGCGACTCCCGATACGCTCCGCAGCTTCATTCTCCAGGCCAGCCAAACGACGGCCGCACCCAGACCAAAACTTATCAAGATCTTCCCCAGTTCAAAATCCGCACGATTCGCCTGAAAAAGACAAAACCGAAGCGTCTCGATGCTTATTCCCTTGGAGATCAGCCAACCGAAAATCGCCGCCGGCACGAGAAGAAATCCGGCGCCGGCAGCAAGAACGCACTGAATTGCCTGTGGCAAAGGAAGGGTGCGTCTGAGGTCGCCGCAGAGGAGCCACGCCCCGGCCCAGCCCAAAACGAGAGCTGGCGCAAGAAAGGTCGTCTTGATTGAAACGCAAAGCGCCGTACCCAGGACGACGCCGGCGAGAAGAGATCTCCCAATGTCCGGCGGCCCCGGTTTCCTGACAAGGATCCAGATGGCAAGAAACCAGCAGCAAGACCACAGAACGTCCGGGCGAAACTCGACGGATTTCAAGGACCAATCGCCCAACGCAAGAGTCGTCGCCAGAACCCAAAGAGCGACTTCCCGATCCACAAAGCGCCGTCCGATCAGGTAGATAAGACCCAGCATTACCAGACCGATGGGAAACTCTGCCAATCGAGCCAGGAGAATGATCTGAGGTGTCTCGCCCGCAAGGGCTGCCAGCGGGAGAAACAGCATATAGAGCAGCGGCGTGTGGTTATCGAATCGGTCGCGATAGGGAAGCTCGCCGCCGATCCAGCCGTAAATCATGTGCAGGTGCTGCGCCTCGTCGGAATCTGTCTTGAGCTGGAACACCGCGACACACCGGACGGCAAGAAGAAACACCACCACCGCCAGAGGAATATAAATCGAAGCTTGGCGCAAAGGACGGTTCATTCAGGGGCGACGCAATGCGGAACTCGAAAGGCTGATCGGCTTGCAAATCGGTTTTCCTGGTTTCGCATGGTTTGAAGTGTTCCCTAACCAACGAGACCCAATCGCAAGCCCGATTGCAGAAAAGACATCAACTGTCGGAACGGAAATTCCCCCAACCTGCAAGGTTTGTCCGACGAGCGCAAAAAAAATCCCGCCCTTTGGGAAAAAGGGCGGGATTTTGCGGCCTGTCGCCAGGCGGCGACCACGCTTCAACCAACGGAAATCTTCCGCGGCTTGACTGCTTCCGCTTTGGGCAGGTGGACAGTCAACAGGCCTTGATCGATGCGCGCGCTTATTTTTGTCGCATCGATGCTGGGATCCAGATCGAAAACGCGCCGGTATTCGCCGGCCTTTCGCTCCCGATGAACCGCTCGCCCAAACTCACCCGCCACCGGCCGGTGGCCGCCCAGGACCAGTTTGCCGTCCTCGACGGTGATTTCCACGCCTTGCTTGTTAACCCCGGGCATCTCCACTTCGAGAGTGTAGCCGTCAGCATCCTGGTGAAGGTCTACCAGAGGCGTAAAGTATTCCACGCGCTGACTGATCTCAGCCGGGGTTTTAGATGTCGTCAATGTACTCATGTTTTCTCAATTACCCGCCCGCGTGCGGAGCGAACGGGCGTCTTCCTCAGTTAATGTTAACTTGAATTTTCTTCGGTATGGCCTCCTCGGCCTTCGGCAACGTTACCGTCAATACTCCATCTTCATACGTCGCCTTGACTTCCTCGGCTTTCACCGCTGAAGGCAAAGTGACACTTCGGCTGAAAGCGCCGAAAAGGCGCTCGCGACGAAAACTCTCACCCTCGCGCTTCTCCTCTTCGAATTTGCGCTCACCGGAAATGGTCAGCACGCCATCCTGCAAAGAAAGCTCGAAGTCTTCCTTCTTCATTCCAGGCAATTCAACCTGGATCGTCACTCTCTCGGTGTCCTCAAAAATGTCCAACGGCGGCGCCCATCCCGGAACGGAGCCGGGGGCGGAACTCGCCAGCTGGAATGCGGAATCCAAAAGGTCACGCAGCGAGGATAACCGGTCAAACGGTGACCAGGCTGTCAACTCAGGGGTTCTGTATCGAATAATGTTCATAAATCTTTTTCTCCTTTCTTCAAACTGAGCGAGAAGCGTGCCCAGACAGCCTTCCCGAGAGGCGTAATTTTTATCTTCCAGGACATCAATATGTTATGATCTTAAGGATCAATCACACTTTTTATCGAGCGTCACTATGTCACTATATCAGACGTCGATTTTGCTCAAACAATGAGCCGCTATGGCACATTATTCACGGCTTCGTTTACCGAGTTCGCAAGGCCCGATGCAACGCCAAGGATGCGCCAGCCCAAAAGCAGAACGATCACGACAGAGAGAATCCTTGGGGTCCATTGCGCAAGGGCATCGAGTGTCCCAAGGGTTTTCTCCCTGAAGACCTTAGCGACCCTGCGGGATTCTTCGTCAAGGCGCCCGGAATTCTCCCCGACATCGATTGCCCGCTCGAGAAGTTCCGGAATGCAGCGTTGTTTTCTGAATGCTTCGGACAAACCCTGTCCCGCTTGGACGAGAGCGATGGCGGAAGAAGTTGCTGCGTTGAGGTGCGCGTTGCCACAAGACGAACCGGCAATCTCGAACGCTCTGAGGAGGCTCCCGCCCGCACCGACGTAAAGGGAAAGCACCGAGGCGTATCTCCAAGCCGTCCAATCTCGCAGGAAGGCCCCGAACAAAGGGATCCGCACAAGAAAAAGAGCCGCCACGGCGTCCCCGGAGAGAAGCGTGCGCCCAAGGCGCCAAAGGATCGACGCAGCGAAGAGTGCGGCGTAAAAGGCGGCGAGAATCGGCAGGGCGTGAGCCAGGAATGCGGGCCACCCGCCCTCCGTGATTGCCGGCGGGATCGCAAGCAGCACGGCTCCCAGATGCAGCACGAGCACGGGGTAGATCGACTTGGAGATGATTGATCGCCGCGCGTCTGCGAGCTGACGGTAATAGTCCTCGAGCTCGAGGAACACGACGTCCAGCCTTCCGGTGGCCTCACCGGCTTCAATGACGGCGGCATCGCTTTCGGAAAACCCCGCTTCACGGAACGCCCGTCCTGCCTGGCCGGACGACTGAAGGTTGTCTCGGACGGCTCTTAGACAAGCCCCGATTCGACTGCGAGCGGTGCGCGAGAGAATCTCAAACGCGGAGTTGAGCGGCACTCCACTGCGCGCGAGTTGGGCCAGTTCATGAAAAAGCTGCTCCTGCTGCCGGAATGTCAAAGCGGCCACGGGCGCGACTGTTAACCCTGCGCGCTCGCAGCTCAAGTTTTCCGTTGAACGCGGCGCGAATAATGTCGAGCCTTGCGTGCCAATGACGGTTGACGAGGAGTTTATGCGCGAGGCAGTTCTCGAGGCGCGGAAGGGCGTCGGCCGCACACATCCCAATCCGGCCGTTGGCGCTGTCATTGTTTCCGGCGGACGTGTCGTTGCCCGGGGCTGGCACCGGGGAGCGGGGCATTCTCATGCCGAAATCGAGGCTTTGCGGAAGTCCGGGCACGCGGCGAGCGGCGCGACCCTCTACGTGACGCTCGAGCCTTGTTCGACGCACGGCTTCACCCCTCCGTGCACGGAGGCGATCGTTCAGGCAAGGTTTGGACGGGTCGTTTATGGGGCGACCGATCCGAATCCCAAGCATTCCGGACGCGCAAAGACCATCCTTTCACGCGCTGGCATTGAGGTTTGCCCCGGCGTACTCGAAGGCCACTGCGTCGCGCTGAACACGGCATGGAACAAGTGGATTGCCACCGGAATGCCTTTTGTGACTGCCAAGGCGGCAATGACGCTGGACGGGCGCATCAATTCGCCGCCTGAGGGCCGCTGGATTTCCAGTGAGGCCTCACGCCGGGACGTGATGAAGCTTCGATCCCGTGTTCACGCGATTCTCGTCGGCGGTGAAACCATACGCGTGGATGATCCCCAGTTGTCGGTGCGTGGAATTCAAAACTCCCTCCAACCCCTGCGTGTGATCTGGACGAAATCCGGCCGCCTGCCAAAAAACGCTCGGATTTTTACCGACGAAGACCGGCATCGCACGCTCGTCTTCCGCAATGTCAGCTTGCGCTCCGTGCTGCGCGACTTGGGGCGTCGCGAGATTGCGAGCGTTCTCATAGAAGGGGGCGCGCGCGTTCTGGGCGAAGCCTTCGATCGGTCTCTCGTGGACCAGGTTTACTTCTACCTGGCGCCAGTTCTTGCGGGCGGTCCGGTTCCCGTCGTCGGCGGCCGCGGCGCTCCTGACGTTCAGCGGGCGATTCGTCTTGGCGAGCCCGTGTTCAGACGCATTGGACCGGACGTCAGGCTGACGGGCGCAGTGCTCAGAAAGTGATCGGCTCGGGCGTCGGCGCCTTGATCGATGGCGTGTCGAGCGGAGAGTCCAACGGGCTCACGGCTTCCGCCTTGCGCACTTCAGGTTCCGCAGCGGGAGCGGGAGCGGGCGCTGCCGCCGCGGCTTGAACCTTGCTGGAAGCGTCCGCGACAGCACCATCGGCCTCTTGTCCGGCGATGGGGTTCACAGCAATGGCCCGGGCGACCGGAATCGTATCGTCAAACTTCTCTCCTGCCGCCCGCACGGAGGCATAGACGTCACCCAGACCGAGGAGAGTGGGCGCTACAACCGCAACGGGGCGGACCGTCGAGAGATCCACCGCGGCCGCGGCCCTGGGCCATTCGTCCTGATCATATTCGCGTGCATAATTGCGAACGCCGCCTCCGTGAAGATCGCAACGGATTTTCGGAAGCTGCTCAGCCGTGCCATATTCTGTGAAGGCTCCCTGTCCCTTCCCATCGGGATCGCCTTCGCGCGCACATCTCGGCGCCGCCAACAACCCGGAGCGCCGGCAGATCTCGACGGCCGTCAGAGTATCCGGCTTGGGCAATTTTATGGCAGGCAATTGCTCGGCGGCGAGCGTTCATGATCTTCGTCCAGATCGGAAGTGCAAGGTTTTTGCCAAAAGCCCCGCGATAAATTTGCGTCGGTCGGTCAAAACCAACCCAGACACCGCACGTAACCGAACTGTCGTAACCAAAGAAATAGGTATCAGTGAAGTTGTAGGCCGTTCCCGTCTTGCCCGCGAAGGGCAGGTCTTTCAACCCGAATTCGGTAAAGGCAATCGACCCTATTCCTCCACGCAGGACATCTTCCAGCGCCTCATTCACCTGCCAGGCCGCCTCCGGACTGATGGCCTTCACCAACTGCGGCTCCGCCCTGAAGATTTCCACGCCGTCAGCATTCTCAATCTTTTCGATAATGTGCGGCTGTTTGGCGCGCTGCCCCTGATTCGGAAAGATCGTGTAGGCGAGAGTGAGCTCCTCCAGAGTGGCCTCGCTGCTCCCCAGAAAGGCGTTGGCATAGTTCCTCAGCGGGGAGGTAATCCCGGCGGCTGTCGCGATCTTCTTGACCTGATCCAGGCCGATTCGCAAACCCAGACGCACCGTGGCGGCATTCTTTCCCTTGGCCAGCGCCTCGCGCGCGGGAATGGGACCTTCATATTCGTTTTCGGCGCGTTCGATCCCCCACTCGCCCAGAATGCCGGAATCCCCGCCGACCATGACGAGGCGGTTATCGATGCAGGCGTCCTCGACGACTTCGCCAGGAAAAACTCCCTTTTCATAGGCCGCAGCAAACACAAAGGGCGTAAAGGCCGTCCCTGCGGGGCGGCGAGCCTGTGTCGCGCGGTTGTATTCGCTATGCTTGAAATCCCGCCCCCCCACCATTGCCAAAACACCGCCCGTAGAATTCTCCATGGCCATCACGGCCCCCTGCAGATATTTCGGCTCGGGCATCTTCACGGTCATGTTCCCGCGATTGAGTTGCTCTTCGATGGGTTGCACAACCTTGCGAAAGGCTTCAAAGGTGACGTGTCCGTAGTTCGGACTGCTTTCCACACGTGCGAGTGTCTCGCGGACGGATTGCTCGGCCACTCTCTGGAGTTTCGAGTCGAGGGTCGTGTGAACTCGGAATCCGCCGTTCATCGCGCGTCGAAATCCAAGGGCCGCGATCGCCTGCTGCCGAATGTAATCGATGGCATAGGAGACCTTGAACGGGCTTGTTCTCTTCATCACGTAAAGAGGCAGCGCAATCTGCTCCTTATATTCGGCGCCCGAAATGAAGCCCTGCTCATTCATGCGCTTGAGGACGAAGTTTCGGGCCAGCGTGGCGCCCTCCTTGTTATTCCACGGCGAGAGCAGTTGAGGGCTCTTGAGCAGACCGGCAAGCACTGCACATTGACCGCTGGAGAGCTCCTGGGCGCTCCGCCCGAAATATCCCCGCGACGCCGCTTCCACGCCGTAAAATCCGCTGCCAAAATAGACGCGGTTGAGGTAGAGTTCCATGATCTTTGCCTTTGGGAAACTCTTCTCGATGCGAAGCGCCAGAAACATCTCGACAAGCTTGCGCTGGTAGGTGCGCTCGCGCAGTTCGAAGGAGTTGCGCGCAAGCTGCTGCGTCACCGTGCTCGCCCCCTGCGAAATCTTTCCCCGTCGATAGTTGGTAAGCGCCGCGCGCATCACGCCCACGTAGTCCACCCCGTGATGCTCGAAAAACTTGTTATCCTCCGCCGCGACAACGGCCTTAACCATCATCGGCGAAATCTTGTCCAACGTAACGGGATGGCGGTTTTGGATGAAAATCTTCCCGAGTTCCTTCCCCTCGCGATCGTAAATCATCGATGCCGCTTCCATCCGCTCCAATTGCGTCAGGTCAAACTCCGCGGCACGGCGCTCAAATTGGGCGCTGAAATACGCCCACACACCCCATCCCACCAGCCCGGCAAGGACGAGCAATCCCACGGGGCCGTAAAACCACCACCGTAGAAAGAACGCCTTGTGCTCCCGGCGCTTACGACCCCTGTCCTGACTAAATAGTGCTCTAATGATGGGGCTTATCTTCCATGTTTGAAGCCATGGCGCAAACTAGAAAAATCGGCAGGAGCTGCTCTGGGGCCACCTTAATGAGATTGCAAGTTATTTGCGCTTGACTTTCTGGGGCTGGAAGGGATTTCTCACGAGCCGACGCTGCCATGAAAAAAGCCCTCCTTTTGCTTTGCCTGAGTTTCTCCGCGGCCTTCGCGGGTACTTCCTCATCCGAAAAGATCAGTAACGACGCCGACCCTTGGTGGAAGTGGGACAGCGCTACGGGCGACTGGCTCGGCGTTCGCACGGCTCTCAAGGACAAGGGAGTGGAAATTTCCGGCGGATATACAGCGGAAGTCTGGGGGAATACGACTGGGGGTCTTAAGCAGGGGGCGGTTTACACCGGTCTGCTGGATTTTGGGGCAACGGTGGACCTTGAAAAGCTGGTTGGTTGGAAGGGCGCCAGCGTGAGCACGACATGGCTTTGGCTCAGCGGGCGGGATGCCTCGGAAGATCTCGTCGGCAATTTTCTCACCATTTCGAACATCGCCGGATTCAATACCTTGAGGATGTTGGAGCTTTGGTTCCAGCAGGATTTCTTTCAGCGTGGAGAGGACCAGCCTCCCGGCCTTTCCATTCGGGTTGGCCAGCTCACTGCCGACAGCGAATTCGTTATCTCCGAATATGGCTCTCTTTTCACGAACGGCACCTTTGGATGGCCCGCTTTCCTCTACACGAACATTCCCGAGGGCGGTCCGGGCTATCCCATGGGCACCCTTGGAGTGCGCGTCGCGGTGCATCCCTGGAAATGGATGACCTTGCAGAGTGCCGTTTTCCAGGGCAATGTTTTCGCGCAAGACGACAACCGTCACGGTTTCAAATGGGATCTCAATCCCGATCTGGGTTATTTCTGGATCAACGAGCTTCAGGTGCGCTGGAACCAGGACACCCACGCGCTTCCGGGCCAGGCAAAATTCGGCGCGTGGTTCCAGACGGCTGATTTTGCCGATCCCTTTTTTGACGATATCGGTGTGCCGCTGGCTGACGCGGATTCCAGCGGAAACCCCGAAACTCACCCTTGGGATTACGGATTCTACTGGATCCTGGACCAAATGCTCTACCGTGAGCCCGCGGAGTCCACGGTCGTCGCCGGCCTCGGCAAGGACGGTAAATCGGTCGCTTCGGCAAAGGAAAGCAAGCCAAGTGAGGAAAAGCCCTCCAGTCAGGGTCTCGGATGGTTCGGGCGCATCGCTTTCCAGCCGCAGGATCGCAATTTCCTCGGCTTCTTTTTTGACACGGGTCTTGTCTATACCGGTCTGATCCCTACGCGGGATGAAGATCAGCTGGGTGTGGGTTTCAGCTACGCTCAGTTGACCGATGGCGCGAGGGAAACGTTGCAGCTTGAAGGCTCGAGCGCAGTCGGCGCGGAGATGGTTGTCGAGTTCACCTACAAGGCGATTCTTACGCCGTGGCTCTATATCCAACCCGACGCGCAACTTATCATCAATCCCGGCGGCACCCAGGATTTGAACAACGCCTTTGTCATTGGCGGGCGTGTGTCGATCAATTTTTAAGGGAATGGGGAGATTAGCGGCGGGCGGCGCCACTGTCGAAGTCGCTGCCTTCCTCTTTTCTCACGGACCTCCCTTCGTCCGCGTCGATGTAGTCGAACATGGCGTGAATGTCGTCGCGATCCCAGAGGCCGCTTTCCCGCTTTCGCCGGTTCAGGATCTCGGTCGCCTCATCATTCCAGCCGCGCTTGCGCATGAATTCGTTCCAGATGTAGATCTCGTCCTCCGTGGGGGTGCGGCCCGCGGCGAAGCACCATTCCAACGCGCCCGTATCACTCAGTCCCTCCGCGACTCTTTTCGCCACTTCCTCGTAGGATACATGAAGAAAATCGACGCACCTTTTGTCGAACCCCGTGCCAAGGTTCTGGTGAAGGTCCGGAGGAAGCTCGTCGGCGGCTTTGAGGCGGATCTTGTCGAGCATGCGTCCAAAATAAACGACTCCGCCTACCTTTTCGTAGGGGCTGCGGGGATATTTCATCAAGGCAAAGATGGCTGAGCTTTCCTCCGTTTGCCATCCAGGAATGAGCCAAGGATGAACAATCCCGCCGCGATGCATATGCAGGAATCGGCAACATTGAATGCGGGCCACCGGCCAAACCAGGGAAGAAAGAAGTCCAGAAAATCCACAACGTGGCCGTGCAGAATGCGGTCGGTCAGATTGCCGGCGACTCCCGCGACGAGCAGCGCGGACGCCCATCGCGAAGTCGAATCAAGGAAAAGCCCCTTCCAGGCGAGGATCGCAAGAATGATCAGGGCGGAAAAAGAAAGGACAACGAAAAAGAGATTGTTGTCCCTCAGCATTCCAAAGGCCGCGCCGGTGTTGTGAACCTGGACAAGGTTAAAGAACCCCGGGATGATCGGGATTATCTCCTCGGGTCCAATGTGCCTGAGAACCAGCGCCTTTGTGAACTGATCCAGAATATAAAGGGGCAGCGAAACGAGCAGCCAGAGTTTCATGGTTCAAGTGTTCCGCCGAAAGCGCGTGCGCAAGCCGGGATCAAATTCGCTCAAGCGGTGGGGACAACGGCTTCGACAAGCGCATTCGCGCAGCGACCGCAGAGGGTGGGATGCGCTGGGTGGCGGCCGACATCTTCCCGATGTCTCCAGCAACGCTCGCAACGGATGTTGGACGTCTTTGAAACCTCCACGGAAAAACGTTCGGACTCTTCAAGCGTCAGGTCGCTGATCACAAAGATCTCATCCAACTCCGCCCGGTATTTTCTGGTGACCTGAACGTCATTGTTCTCGCTGACGCGCGCGACGACTTTCGCCTCGAGCGTTCCTCCTATGGCCTTCGCCTTTTGTGCGCTTTCCACGGCCTGCATGACTTTGGCCCTTAAGTTCAGCAGCAGGTCAAAGTCCTGAAGGACGAGGGGGTCCACCCAATCGGGATCGGTTTCGGGCAAGAGCTGCAAGTGGACCGAGTCGTCCGGCCGGAAATACCCCCAGGCCTCTTCGGAGGTAAACGCCAGGATCGGTGCGAGAAGCCGGCACAGCGTGTCGAAGACCGTGCACATCGCGAATTGGGTCGCCCGGCGACGCGGGGAATCCGGAATGTCACAGTAGAGGCGGTCCTTGGTGATGTCCACGTAGAGACTGCTCAGGTCCACCGCGCAAAATTGGTTCACCGAATGATAAACGCGATGAAACTCAAGCTTCTGATAGGCGTCGCGGCACGTGGCGATGAGAGTCTGCAACCTCGCCAGGATCCACCGGTCCACCAGGGTAAAGCTCTCGCGCCGGGGTTCCCGGGCCGAATCGTAATCGTGCAAGTTCGCGAGCAGAATGCGGAGCGAGTTGCGAATGCGCCGGTAGGCGTCCGCGAGCCGCGTGAAGATCTCCTCGGAGAAGGGAACGTCATCGGTGAAATTCACGCTGCTGACCCACAATCGCAGCAGATCGGCGCCGTATTTGTTCACGTAATGGTCGGCCTCGGACGGCTTTTTGTATGCGCCCTGCGCGGATTTCGAGATCTTCTTCTTCGTATCAACGTCCACGACAAACCCGTGCGTAAGGACGGCGCGGTAGGGTGCGACGCCGTTCAACGCGATGGAAGTCATCAGCGAGCTCTGGAACCAGCCCCTGTGCTGATCGGTCGCTTCAAGATACAGGTCGGCAGGGAAGCCGAGTTCTTCGCGCCGGCGCAGAACCGCCTCGTGACTCACCCCGGAATCGATCCAGACGTCCAGCGTGTCATTGCGACGCGTCCAATTGAGCTGTTCATAGCCCAATTGTTTGAGAATTTCGGCATCAGAAAGATCGAACCAGGCATTTGTGCCCCTGGTCTCGACCAGGTCAGCCACCCGCCGCGCTATTTCTGGCGCTCGCGGATTGTCGAGGATGGGTCTTTTGTTCTCATCGTAGAAAACAGGCAGGGGCACCCCCCATGAGCGCTGACGGGAGATACACCAATCCGGCCGCGATTCGACGGTCCCGTAGATTCGATTTCGGCCCCAGTGTGGCAGCCAGTTTACTTCATCGATGGCCTGCAGCGCGCGATCGCGCAGCGCGTCGACACGGATGAAGAACTGCTCGACGGCACGAAACACCACGGGCGTTTTTGAGCGCCAGCAGTGCGGATAGGAGTGCTTGTAGACTTGCTCGCCAAGCAGCGCTCCGCGTTCGCGCAGGTGTTCGATCACCTCCTTGTTGGTGTCAAAAACATACTTGCCAGCCCACACGGGCACACCAACTTCCTCGGTAAAGCGTCCGTGATCGTCGACGGGCGAGAGGATTGGGAGGCCGTTCTCAACACCGGCGGCATAATCATCGGCGCCATGTCCGGGCGCGATATGAACTTGACCGGTGCCCGAGTCGAGGGTCACGAAGTTGGCAAGAATCACCGGGGATTTTCGCTCCAGGAACGGATGCCGGGTTTCGGTGCCCTTAAGCTCCCGGCCAAGAAAGGAGCGAGGTTGCGGTTCCTCCAAAAGTTTCCACCTCGTGGCCTGCTCGAAAGCGGGCACCAGCTCTCTCGCTATCACGAAATATTCTTCGCGGCCTGTTTCTACGTTTTTAAACCGCCTGAGCCAATAGGTGTAGTCCTGCTTCACCGCGATGGCGACGTTCGCCGGCAGCGTCCACGGAGTCGTCGTCCAAATCACCATGCTTGCCGTTCCTGCGAGCGGCCCGCTCACAATGGGAAACTTGACAAGGATCGCCGGGTCTTCGCGATTTGCGTATTCCACTTCGGCTTCGGCAAGAGCCGTCTGTGCGCCTGTGCTCCAATAGACCGGCTTCTTCGATTGATACACGAGTCCCTTTTCGAGGAACGTCGCAAACGCGCGAATGATCTCGGCTTCGTAGGCCGGTGAGAGCGTCAAGTACGGGTTGTCCCAGGCTCCGAGCACTCCAAGCCGCCGAAATTGCCTCCTCTGGATGTCAATAAACTTTCGCGCGTAGGCCTCCGACCGTTTGCGGACTTCCACGGGAGACAGCCCTTTCGATTCCTTGACCACTTTGAACTCGATGGGAAGTCCGTGGCAGTCCCAGCCGGGAACGTACGGGGCTCGATAGCCCGCCATCGTGCGCGCTTTCACCACGAAGTCCTTCAGGATCTTGTTGAGCGCGGTGCCCATATGCACGTCGCCGTTGGCGAAGGGCGGTCCGTCGTGAAGGATGTAGCTCTCCGCGGCGCCTTTCCTCGCCTCCTGAATGCGCTCGTAGAGTTTCCCGCTTTCCCATTTCGCTAGAATTTCCGGCTCACGGGCCGTCAGGCCCGCCTTCATCGGGAAATCCGTCCTGGGAAGGTTAAGGGTGTCCTTGTAGCTGCTCATGGATAAACGCCCTTTAGTATCAGCCGTTGGTCCTTCCGGTCAAACCTGCTTCGCTGGTTGCGGCGCCTCCAGGCTCTCTTCTCGTCAAGTCCATCGTTTCACGGGCGCGCCTTTGCCGTACCGGAATCTTGGAGGTGACTCTTTCAAAATATCGTTCAGAGTGTGGCACGTATTTCACAAAGGATGAAGCCTAATCCCGTTAAGCTATGGATCAGGAGTTTTTCGACAGGCGTTTTGATTCTTGCCCTGTTTTCCGGCTGCAAGCCGAAGCCGGTCGCGCCGCCTCCTCCGGAGGTCTCCACGGTGCAGCCGGTGTTGAAGGACGTGACAGAATGGGATGATTTTACCGCGAGGCTTGAGCCGATCAAATCGGTCGAGGTGCGCGCGCGAGTCAGCGGATATCTCGATTCGATCCATTTCAAGGATGGGCAGGAGGTGAAAGTCGGCGACCTGCTGTTTGTGATCGATCCGAGGCCGTACGAAGCCGAGGCGGAACGCGCCCGGGCCGACCTCAAGAGGGCGGAAGCGCAGCGCAACCTCGCGCAGCAGAATCTCCAGCGCGCGCAAAGGCTCATGCAAGGCAACACGATTGCTCCCGAACAATATGATGCGCGCCGCAACGAATACGACATCGCCGCGGCCAATGTGGTCGAGGCCCAGGCGTCGGCGAAGGCGGCGGAGCTCAATCTCGAGTTCACACAAGTGAAGGCTCCCATCGACGGTCGCATCAGCCGCCGTTTCGCGGACGAGGGCAATCTGATTGCGGGAGGCTCGACGCAATCCACGCTGCTCACCACCATTGTGCCTTACAACCCGCTTTACGCCACCTTCGACGCGGACGAGCGCCTGGTGCTCAAGTACAGCCGGCTCGATCTTTCCGGCCAGCGCAAGTCTTCCCGAAACACGCCAAATCCCGTGCGGATCGCGCTCGCGGACGAGACAGAATTCGCGCACGAAGGGAAAATGGATTTCGTCGACAACCGGCTGGACCCGGAAACCGCCACCCTGCGCGCGCGCGCCCTCATCGATAATTCCGACGGCTTGCTGACGCCGGGTTTGTTCGTGCGTCTCCAACTCAAGGGACGCGGCCCGTATCCGGCCCTGCTCATCCCGGACGAAGCCATCGGTACCGACCAATCGAAGAAGTTCGTCATGGTGGTGGACAAGGGCGGATTGGCCCAGCGTCGGTTCGTCACGCCGGGACGGCTCTACGACGGTTTGCGTGTGATCGACGAGGGCTTGACTGCTGAAGACAAGGTCATCGTTGGCGGGCTTATGCGAGTCCGTCCGGGAAGCCCTGTCAAGGTCAAGGAAGGCTCGGCCCCGCCGGCCAAGGGCTGATCCGTTCCACGGCCATGCATTTCTCCAAGATCTTCATCGACCGACCGATTTTTGCGGCGGTCCTGTCCATCCTGATCGTGCTGGTGGGATCGATAGCCTACCAGTCCCTCCCGCTTGCGCAGTATCCCGAGGTGGCCCCGCCTACGATCGTCGTGCGCGCCTCCTATCCCGGCGCGAGCCCGCAGGTCATCGCGGAAACGGTCGCGACTCCCATCGAGCAGGAGATCAATGGCGTCGAAGACATGCTTTACATGTCGAGCCAGAGCACGAGCGACGGCGCGATGACAGTGACGATCACCTTCAAGCTTGGCACCGATCTCGATAAGGCGCAGGTGCTCGTCCAGAATCGCGTTGCCATCGCCGAGCCGAAATTGCCCGAAGACGTCCGCCGCGTCGGCATCACCACGCTCAAGAGTTCGCCGGACTTGCTCATGGTGGTGCACATGGTTTCGCCCGACGATTCCTACGACCAGCTCTATATCAGCAACTACGCCATCCTGCACGTGCGCGAGCAGCTCAAGCGGCTTGAAGGCGTCGGAGACGTGAATCTCTATGGCGCGCGGGAATACAGCATGCGCGTCTGGCTCGACCCGAGCCGGCTCACGTTCCAAAATCTCACCACCACGGAGATCATCGACGCCCTGCGGAATCAGAATGTCCAGGTCGCAGCGGGAGTCATCGGCCAGCCGCCGCTCGACACCGACAGGGCTTTTCAGTTGAACGTCATCGCCCAGGGCCGGCTCGTTGCGCCTGAGGAATTCGAGAAGATCATCGTGAAGACCGGCAAGGATGGACGGGTGGTGCGTCTGGGCGATGTGGCCCGCGTGGAACTCGGCGCGCAGGATTACGTGGTGAACAGCTACCTCGATGGCAAAGCCGCCGTCGCGATGGTGGTCCAGCAGCGTCCCGGCTCCAACGCGCTGGCAACGGCCGAGCGGGTGCGCGAACGGATGCGCGAGTTGAGCCAGGATTTCCCGAAGGGGATTGAATACCGCGTCGTTTATGATCCCACCGTCTTCATTGCCGAATCGGTCCGCGCCGTGATCCACACGATTTTTGAAGCCTCGCTGCTCGTCATCGTGGTCGTGATGGTCTTTCTGCAGTCCTGGCGGGCCTCGATCATTCCGATTCTCGCCATCCCCGTCTCGCTTGTCGGCACGTTCGCGGTGATGGCGGCCCTTGGGTTTTCGCTCAACAATCTTTCGCTCTTCGGGTTGGTGCTCGCCATTGGCATTGTGGTGGACGACGCCATCGTCGTGGTTGAGAACGTCGAGCGAAATCTCGCCGAAGGCCTCGCGCCGCGGGAGGCTGCGATCAAGGCCATGGACGAGGTGGGCGGCGCGCTCGTGGCCATCGCGCTGGTATTGAGCGCCGTTTTTGTGCCGACGGCGTTCATCAGCGGGATTTCGGGCCAGTTTTACCGGCAGTTTGCGCTCACCATCGCGGTGGCAACCGTCTTTTCCGCCTTCGTCTCCCTGACGCTGAGTCCCGCGCTTTGTCGCATTCTGCTCCAGCCTCACGGCGCGAAGAAGGACTGGTTTGCGCGTCTGTGGGATTTGGCTCTCGGCTGGTTCTTTCGCCTGTTCAACCGCGCCTTCGGCGCGGCATCGAAGCACTACGGCAGTCTCGTTTCCGTTGTGACCCGCCGGAGCGCCATTGTTCTCATCCTTTACGCCGGGTTGCTTGCCCTCACGGTATTTGGTTTTGTCAAAGTGCCGGCCGGGTTTATCCCGGCCCAGGATCAAGGCTACCTCATCGTGGTCGTCCAACTGCCGGAGGGCGCTTCGCTGTCCCGAACGGACAAGGTCGTCCGCAAGATCACGACTCTCGCGAGCGAGGTGGAAGGCGTCACGGCGGTGGTGGCGTTTGCGGGCTTTGACGCGGCGTCGGGAACCAACTCGCCGAACAAGGCCGCTCTCTTCACACGGCTCGCTCCCTTCGACGAACGTGTGAGCAAGGGCCTCAGCGGACCGAAAATTCTGGGCGCTCTTCGCGCAAAGCTGGCGACGATCGACGAAGCCCTGGTCCTTGTTTTCCCCCCTCCCCCCGTCCGCGGCATGGGCAACGTCGGCGGCTTCCGCATGATGGTTGAGGACCGCCGGGGCCGGGGATATCAGGCTCTCCAGCAGGCCGCCCAGGAAGTCGTCGCTGAAGGCACGAAAAGTCCTGCACTGGTCGGCCTTTTCAGCAGTTTCCGCGCCAACGCGCCTCAGCTCTACGCCGACATTGATCGCACGAAGGCCCAGATGCTCCACGTCCCGATGGAAAACATCTTTGCCACCCTGCAAACGCAGCTCGGATCGATTTACGTGAATGATCTCAACCTCTACGGGCGCACATTCCGTGTCATTGCCCAGGCCGACGCGCGCTATCGTGAGGATCCGGAGGACATCGCAAAGCTTCGCACCCGCAGCGCCAGCGGGGCTTCCGTCCCGCTGGGTAGCATTCTTTCCATCGAAACTCGCACGGGACCGTCCCGCGTCGAGCGATACAATCTTTATCCCGCTGCTGCAATCGATGGGGACACCGCGCCTGGATTCAGTTCCGGCCAGGCGCTTACGGCGATGGCGGATGCCGCCCAGACCGCCCTGCCCGACGGATTTGGCTTTGAATGGACTTCGCTGGCCTACCAGCAAATCCTCGCCGGGAATACCGCCGTTTTTATTTTTCCGCTCTGCGTTCTGTTTGTCTTTCTCATCCTGTCCGCCCTGTACGAAAGCTGGTCGTTGCCTCTGAGCATCATTCTTGTTGTGCCGATGTGCGTGCTGGCGGCCCTCGGCGGTGTCTGGCTGCGCGGAATGGACAACAACATTCTCACGCAGATTGGTTTTGTCGTGCTCGTGGGTCTCGCCTGCAAGAACGCCATCCTCATCGTCGAGTTCGCCAAACAGCGTGAGGACCAGGGTAGCGACCGGTTTCAAGCGGTTGCCGAGGCCTGCCGCCTTCGCCTTCGCCCGATCCTGATGACAAGTTTCGCGTTCATTCTCGGTGTTCTGCCTCTGGTCCTCGCGCAAGGCGCAGGCGCAGAGATGCGGCAATCCCTTGGCACAGCCGTATTCTTTGGCATGCTCGGAGTGACCTTTTTCGGCTTGGTGCTGACGCCGGTCTTCTACGTCGTGATTCGGAAGCTCGCCCCAAGTAAGAAGCCCATAGTGGCGCCGATCGTCGGCGAGCCGGAGGCCTCCCCCTCCTGAGCCCTTGTCGGGGGCGGCGAAGCCGAAGCCCCTTGGCGGCCGTGTCCTCACTCACGGCCAAAAACCGCGTGTGCGACACCAAATCCAGCGGCCAGGGCTCCGGCCGGATGTCAGCTTCCGACCGTCGCTTGGGGAAGTCTGGCGGCCAGGTCGAGATGTCCCGCGGCAAGACCTTCGAGCTCGGCTAGACTTTCCACGTGGGCCAGTCGATCGCGAAGGCGCGGGCCACCGGGCATTCCGCGGGTGTAAGCCATGAGGCGCGACCGCATCGCCTTCATGGCCATCCGTTCGTCGCGCCTCCAGAGGATTTCCTGCGAGCAATGATCGCAGATCAACCGCCACCTCTCCTCAAGGGAAGGCGGTGCGAGGGCGCGACCGGCGTCCAGCGCGCGAATCTCGGAAAAGATCCATGGCGAGGCCATTGCGGCGCGTCCGATCATCAAGCCCGCAACTCCTGTTTCCTTTCGCCGTTTCAAGGCGTCTTCCGCGCAGGTGATGTCTCCGTTGCCAATGACCGGAACTCCGGCGGCGGCTGCGACCTCGCCGATGACCGACCAGTCGGCGCGACCGGAATAGCCTTGCTCTTTCGTGCGACCGTGCACGGCTATGCGGCGCACGCCGCTTTGCTCGAGAACTCTCACGGTCTGAACCGCGTTGATCGAGCGTTGATCCCATCCAATTCGGATCTTCGCTGTGACCGGCACCGGGTCAGCGGCACGGACGACAGCCTCCGCCACGCGCGCCAGCAAGGGACAATCCTTCAGCAGCGCGGATCCGCCATTTCTGCAGACGACCTTGTTGACCGGACACCCAAAATTGAGATCGAGAAAATCCGGACGCACCCAATCGATCACGGCTCGCGCCGCCTCTGCCAGCCGTTCCGGCTCCGCGCCGAACAGTTGAACTCCGACAGGACGCTCGTCTTCCTGAAACTCGAGGTAATAGCTCGTCCGGGCATTTCTATGAAGGATGCCCTCCGCCGAGACAAATTCGGTCGTGAGAACATCGGCGCCCCTCGCCTTGCAAATTCGCCGGAAAACCGTGTTCGTCACACCGGCCATCGGGGCGAGGAACAAAGGGAAATTCTCGGACATGCGGTGAACATGGCGCGATTGGTGACCTTTGTCGCGCAAGGATTCCTCTTCGGACTGAATCAGGTGGACGGTTGGTCGGGTCGGCTTTCAAGCCAGTCGAAACGTCAGCGCTCGAGAAGTTTCCCGCTCTCATGCGCCTGGTTGGCAAGATCTTGCTGCGAATTCCGTTTCGCGACGTCTGGCTTTCCGGTGAGGGGCTGGCACTTTGATATCTTCGAGAAGCTTGCTGATATCATTCCTTGTCACGTGCCTTGGCTGGCTGCCTCCGCCCTTGGAAATACCTGGAGGCTTCCACAGAGCAGGTGCAGGCGCGAGCTTCCTAAGATTAGACTAAGACTAGCCGAACGAGCGTGCCAGCATCCCGTATACTTCGCTCTGGATTGCGGGAATGCTCTCCAGGGAGAGGCCAGGATTCGGGACCACAAAGGTTTCTCCGGTGGCGGCGTGCTCATAGACGAGCAGACTGGCATCGCGTGATTCCACGGGGCGCAATATCCGCTTTCTTTCGAGCATCAATGCAAGGATATAGCGCGCGTTTGCCGAGGCGGGGTCCGGGTCCGCCATAAGACGCCGCAGCAGGCTTTCCGCGTCGTTCTTTGGAAAGGGCTCTGGCGCGGGCGGCGCGGGCGGTTCATACTTTGAACGCCAGAAAGAAAACGGCTCGATATTCTCGTTACGGTTCGCCCAGGCTTCCTCGCTGATGTCCTCGCGCCGGAATCCCTCTGCTTCCCGGAAAAGGAGCGTGTAAAAGTATTCCCCCTGTTCGAATTGCCTGCCCGTGCGCGCGCAGCAGTGCGCGCGGGACTTGATTTCCCACTCGCTCTCCATTGTCAGGTCATCCAGGGGAGTCTGAGCTTCGGGAGGTCCCGGTTTGTCGACCGGAACCAGATCAGGCCCAAACCGATCAGGAAATAGAAAGCCATGGGTCCCCAGGTCGCGAGCCAGGGTGCGATGCGATTGCCCTTCCCCAAGGCGACGAAGAGACTGCTGAAAAACACAAGGGAGAAGAATAATCCTATCGCGGCCGCCACACCGCCCAAAATCCCCCTGCGATTATAGACGATGCCAAGCGGTGAAGCGATGAACACCACAAGCAAGCACACCCAAGGCAGCGCCCAGCGGTAGTGGAGCTGCGTCCGATAAGGAGCAAGACGAACTTCGGGAAAGTCCTTGTTGAAGACGAGGTAGTCCTTAAGCTCCGGCACGGAAAGGTAGTCCGGGTTCATGACCGAGCTTGCAATGCGCCACGGGGTCTCCCGCCAGCCCGGGATCTCCAACTCATCGTACAGCTCGGACTTGGTGATTCTCCCCTCCTTGTTAATTTCGACATATTTTGCCCGCTGCAGGTTCCAGCTCTTCGTGGTGCCATTGTGAAAGGCCTCCCTGGCGTACCACTCCTTGATGATGTCCCCGTCAGCGTCCTGTTGAAGAATCTGCACGTCGGTAAGCCTGTTGCTGTCCGCATACACCTTGCGGATGAACCAGGTGCGGAGGTCTTCGCGATTTCGGTAGAGATGGCCCGTGAGACCGACCTCTGTCCTCTTGCCCCGTTTGATATCCCTGATCATCCGCTTTTTGATCATCTCGGCGTGCGGTGCGCCTTCATAGTTGAAAAAGGCCGTGACCCCGGTCAGCACCAGGCCCACAAATATGAGTGGCACGAGGACGCGGGTTACGCTCACACCTGCTCCGAGCATGGAAATGATCTCGTTCGAGCGCGACATTGCCGTCAGGGAATACAGGAGCGCGAGCAGCGCGCCGATCGGAAGCGAGATGACGACAATTTGTGGAATCTGCGATTGGTAGTATTCAAGCAGGACGTCAAAACCCACCTTGCCTTGAAGAAAATCCGGGAGATTGTCGCTGAGGTCGAAAATAAACCAGATGGCGATAAAGCCTGCGAAGCAGTAGGCGAACGGCAGCAGAAACTTTTGCAGCACGTAGCGGTCGAGTATTCTCATCAGTCGAAAACCCACAATCATTAATGGCGAGCTTCCATTCCGTCAACAAACCACCGCTGTTCATATGATCTCTCTTCGAACCGATTCTGGAGACGCCGTGCGCAGCTCCTTCGAGGAAGAGATCGAAGAGATATTCTCGCCGAAGGGCCGCCTTTCCGCCGCGGCGAATTTCGAATACCGTCCCGAGCAGCAGCGTATGGCGTGCGAGGTGGCGCGCGCCCTTCAGTCCGGAGGTCATCTGGTCGTTGAAGCCGGAACGGGGGTTGGAAAATCGCTTGCTTATCTGATTCCCGCCGCCCTGCACGCGGTGCGCACGAAATCCAAGGCTGTGATCTCGACGCACACGATCGCCCTTCAGGAACAGCTCATGTACAAGGACATTCCTCTTGTCCAAAAGCTGCTGCCCATCGAATTCGAGGCCGCTCTCTTGAAAGGACGGCACAATTTTCTTTGCGGCTCCCGACTCGAGCGCGCGCTCGCCCAATCGAACGATCTCTTTACATCCGAGCAGCGCGGCGAACTCGAGCGGGTTCGGGAGTGGAGTCTGGTGACGAGAAACGGTTCTCTTAGCGATTTTGATGTGCAGCCCGACCCGGAGGTGTGGGAGGAGGTGCGAAGCGAGCCTCATGTCTGCACGCAGAAGAGTTGCGCAACGAACCCGCGCTGCTTTTACCAGGCCATGCGCCGCCGGGTGCTGCGCGCCGACCTTGTTGTGCTCAATCACGCCCTTTTCTTCACCCTCCTCGGAAACATGGCGGAGGTCGAGGAGCGCGGGGACGGCATTCTTTTCGCGAAGGATTTCGTCATCTTTGACGAGGCACATACGATGGAGGATGTCGCCTCCCGCCACATCGGAATGGAAATCTCGCAACTCGGCTTGCGACGCGCCCTGCAGCGCCTTTACAACCCGCGCGCGAGGAAAGGTCTTTTCCAGGTCATGAAGAATGGCGCCGCGTGCAACGCAGTCGCGGAGTTGATCCCGAAATCGGACGCCTTTTTCGACCGGATCGCCGCAGGTTGCACCTTCAAGCGCGGACGCGTCTTTCGTGTCCGGGAGGCCGGAATGGCCGACGCCTCCGATCTGAGCGCCGGGCTTGTCCGGATCACGGAACTCCTCAAGATCCAGGCTGCAAAGCAAAGCGAGGACGAGCCGGCGAACGAACTGCGGGAACTCGCAAGCCGCCTGAATCAGGCCCGGCTTACGATCCAGGATTTTCTTCGAATCGAACATCCCGACCACGTCTACTGGGTCGAGCAATATGGCCGCCGGGAAACGCTTTGCGCCCTCCACGCCGCTCCCGTTCAACTTGCCGAGACTCTCCGGCGCATGATCTTTCGCGAAAATGCGTGCACGGTTCTCACGAGCGCCACGCTTTCGGTTGGAAGCACTGATCTCGCGTATTTTCGAAACCGGGTCGGAGCGAGCGACTGTCGTGCCGTCCGAATCGGGAGCCCCTTCGACTACACGAAGCAGATGACCTTGCATCTGGTGAAAAAAATGCCCGAGCCGAAAGACCCCGGCTACGACTCGGCCCTGGAAAAATGGATCGCGCACTTTGCCGATCAGAGCCAGGCGCGGGCCTTCGTCCTGTTTACCAGTTACCAGACCATGCGTACCGCCGCGCAGGCTCTCGAAAGGCACTTCGCCGGCAAAAACTGGACTCTGCTCGTGCAGGGAAGCGGGATGCCGGCGCACAGGATGGTGCAGGAATTTCGGGAAAATCCGCGGAGTGTCCTTTTCGGGGTGGACAGCTTTTGGAGCGGCGTGGATGTGCCTGGAGAGGCGCTCTCAAGCGTCATCATCACGCGGCTGCCGTTCGCCACGCCCGATCATCCCCTGACTCAAGCGCGGCTCGAATGCATCGAGGCCGAGGGAGGCCGCCCCTTCGAGGAATATTCACTGCCGGAAGCCATTTTAAAGCTCCGCCAGGGAGTCGGGCGCCTCATCCGCGCAAAATCCGACACCGGCACGATCATCATCCTCGACAGTCGAATTCTCAGCAAGCCCTACGGACGCGCCTTTCTCCGTGCATTGCCAGAATGCCCGACCCAAATTCACTGACGCCGCGGAGCGCCGAAAAATTCGGCTGCCTGAGGGTTCTGGGCTGGGTGCTTGCTGCGGCGGCTCTGACAGTCGCGCTCACGCTGCTGCTGTTTTGGAGAACGAGCCTCGAAATCACTCAAGACTCCCGCCGGATGGCCGAATCGATCGCTGCCAGTTTCGATCGGGCGCTGAACTTCACTCCTCAGATCAGTGTCGATTCCGTTGTGATTATTGCCGGAAACACTCCCGTGCTCGAGCTGGTCACCCTCCAAAAACAGACGCTTGTCCGCACGCGATGGACCCATACCTGGCTTCACAGCACAAAAAATCTCGAACTCGAGGCCACCTTTACCGCAAGGGCTGGCTTCGATCTCAGGGATAACATTCGCATCAATATTGATCCGCGGACACGCTACGTCAGCGCGGACCTTCCCCCTCCCAAACTCCTCTCGCTCGGCATGGGCGACGTTCGCATCCTTCAGGACGAAGATGGTCTCTGGAACAAGCTCACCGCCCAGGATCGCGAGGAGGCGTTTCGTGCCCTCGAAGAAAAGGCGCGCAAGACATTCGCCGAATCGAGTTTCGTTCCCGAAGCCCGGATCGAGGCTGAAAAACGCATCCGTGAACTGATCGACAAAGCGGCGTGGCCCGCCGTTCCAGAGACGCCGCCCGAACCTGCCCGCTAGGAGACCGAGCGCCATCGCATCTCTCACCGGGCAGTCTCTCAGGCGACGCGCCCGTCTTTCGCCCGAATTCAAGCGCTGGAAAACGGTTGCCAGTCCGATTGCCGGGACTTCCCTCAAGACGAGAGCATGGATTTCGGGGGAACGGGTGTAATGGCTTCGTAGGGCGGCCTGGCCCGTTGCCGAAACGTGCTTTACCGATCTTGGCTCCAAGAATGACCATTCTGCGCTTGCATGGTAAGCAAGTAACCAAACGATGTTCAATCCACCGCACGAACCAGCCCGCAGGTGCATCCTATGGCTTATATGATGTCCCTGCTTGATTTTGGCCGATCGGGAGTTTTTTCGGTCTCGCGCTTTCGTCGAACTTGCTGCTTCGGATCTATTTCGTCTGAGCAGGTGGAGGCGGTACCGGGCTTACGTTCCAAGTCTGCATACGGCACTTCCAAGTATCGCCCTCACGAATATCGATACACGAGAAGAATCCTTTGAGTCTTATAGGATCGCCGGTCTGGCCTTGAAGAGTCAAACTCCATTCTCCGGTATTGTATCTCTCGTTGCCAGCTGTCCTATCTGTGAGGAGAATACTCATCAGCCAAACTCAGACTGTTGCTGAAATGAAATTGTTTGAACATATCCGCATGATATTTTTCGATCGCATCCCGACCGTAATCGGTCCAGTGTCCGTCACAACAATCGCGTCCTCCGTGAAGAGCGCTGCCATTGCGGCGGCATCGTCATGGTTTTTGCCCGTCAAATTTTTTAACGAACGCGGCAAGCTGTTGGCGTAGTTGGGACGGCAGCTTTCAAGTTTCCTGCGTTCAGGATGGCTGTAGTGCCTTCGGTCACTCGTTAAACGGAGGAAGTGTCCACCGAAAGACCTAAAAGCGGAATCGTCTCGGCTAGCAATCTCTCACTCGACAGTGAAACAGCGTTGGCAAGCGGTTTACGAACGCGTCATGGAATTTGACAACAAACTGTTGCCGTCGACCGAGAGCGAGCGCGGGTTGGAATCCCGCGGTCCAGAGCGCAGGCGACACTTGCTCGCCAACCTGCGCCAGCATCCCGAAGAGCTTAGGCCGATGAACCGGTAAGCGTTCAAGCTCCCAAATCGGGCAAGGCTGCTCGCAGGACCTCCGCAATCCGTTCCATTTCGGCCCGTGTGTTGTAGAAGTGCGGGCTGAACCTCAACCACTCTCCGCTTGCGCGAGCCATGCGCAGCGATGCCGTGATTTTTTCCTTCTCGAGGGCCGAGAAAAACGCGCTAGACGCAACACGCGGGTGTCGAGCCGTGACTATTCCCGAACGCAAAGGCTCTTCGCGCGGCGGCGAGAGGAACTCAAATCCCATCTGCTCGAGCAGTGCGTGCAGGTGGTCGCGCACATCGAGGATCGCCAACGAAACGATTTCCAACCCCGTAGCCTGAAGCATCTCGAGACTCGCTCGCATCCCATAAATGCCTGCTAGGTTGAGAACCCCGGGTTCGTAGCGCTGGGCGGTTTCGTGAAACTTTATCGTCTCTTGCGCGAGAAACTGCGGTGCATGGATGTTCCACGATCCGAGCAGTGTCGGGCGACACAACTCGAAATTTCGCCGGGCGACGTAAACAATGCCGATTGCCGTCGGGCCCAGCATCCATTTGTGAGCGTCTGCACTCAGAAAATCGACAAACTTCACGCTAAAGGGAAAAGCGCCCAGAGTCTGAATGGCATCGACCGAAAAAAGGACACCGCGCTGGTGGAGCAGTTCGCCAATGGCATCGACGTCAAGGCGCCAGCCCGAGAGATAATGGCACGAAGCCAGAGCGACGAGTCGCGTACGCGAAGACAATTCGCCTTCGACAAGCTCCGGAGTGATGTGTCCGGGTTTTTCCGGCCGCAGGTGGCGAATCGTAACGCCTTGTGAAGCCAAAGCCATCCACGGATAGACATTCGCGGGATAGTCATCCTGATAACAGACGATCTCGTCGCCAGCGTGCCAGGTAATTCCGTTGGCGAAAAGGCTCAGCCCCAGCGAAGTCGGCCCGAGAAGGGCTATCTCGGACTTCTCCGCGCCAATCAAATTCGCGCATACGCCTCGGGTGGCATCAATGTCGCGAAAGACTTCGCCGAATTCCTGATGGTCTTCGCAACTCGCGCGGATGTGCGAGATCATGGCATCCGCAGCGCATTTTGGCAGGGGCGTCACCCCGGCGTGAGCAACGAAAATCTGTCGCTTCGCGACAGGGAAGCGCTCGAGGCGTTCGGTCTCGCTGGAGAACAGGCTCATGATTTTTTCTCGCCTTCCTCGATCAGTTTCCAGAATCCCTTCGCGCCCGCAAGCTGTTCGTCCTCTTCATCCATCGGCAGGTTTGACCGAAACAAGAAGTCCCGGATCGTGTTCTTGTGCAGCACGCGATGGATGAGAATGCCCTCCGGGTGTTTCTCGAAGTATATCCGGTAATCCTTCGCCCGGCAGCGATGCAGTTTGCGCCCGTCACGCTCCACCTGACCGAAGCGGCTCGCGTCCAGATTTTCCAGTTCCTCCGGAAGCAGGTGAAATTCCGCGAGGAGGTCGAGCTGAAGCTCCTTCGGCAGCGCCGCCATCTCCGCGGCGCTGATCGCATTAAATATCATCTGAAACACGTCCCACCATACGAACGGCTGGGGGTCGGGAATCAAGACTCGATTGCACGCTCGCAGAGAAACGCTCACTTTTGCGACACTTGGCGCGCTCCGCTGAAACTAGGGAAGCGCATTCCCCGGTCTCGCGGCCAGCTCGCAAGCCAGCCGTATTGCCGAAATCATGCTCTCGGGACGCGCAAGTCCCTTCCCGGCAATCTCGAAAGCTGTCCCGTGGTCCGGACTGGTTCGAGGAAACGGCAGGCCCAAAGTGACGTTTACTCCCTCGTCGAAGGCATGGAGCTTGAGTGGGATTAAACCCTGGTCATGATACATGCACAAAACGCCGTCAAATTCGCCCTCCGTCGCGCGGTTGAATACCGTGTCCGGCGAATGCGGGCCCGAGACCTCCGCCGCGCCGGACAGGAAAACGCGAAGCGACTCCACGGCCGGGGCAATGGTCTGGATTTCCTCGGAGCCCAGGTCGCCGCTCTCGCCGGCGTGTGGGTTCAAACCCGCCACGGCGAGACGCGGGCAAGAGACCCCTCGGCGCCTGAGAAAGTCCGCAAAAAGCCTGCCAATCCGCACGATTTCCGCCTGGCTCAAAAGGCCTGGAACCTCAGCCAGCGGAACATGCGCCGTGACGAGCGCCACGGTAATCCTGCCGCCCGTCAAGCACATGGCAAAATCGGCGACTCCGCAGCGCTCGGCGAAAAACTCCGTCTGGCCGGGAAAGGCAAAGCCCGCGTCATGCATTGCCTTTTTGGAGACCGGTCCGGTGACAACCGCCTGAATTTCGCCGGCTTTTGCCAGCGCAACCGCCTCTTCCAATGCGCGAATGGCATGCTTGGCGGAAGAGCGTTCCGGCTTCCCGGGGGCAAACGCGTCCGTGGCACCGATGACATGGTAGTCGTGGTCGCTGGGAATCCTGCCACTTCCCAAGGCGGCACGGACGATTTCGGGTCCGATGCCGGCAGGATCGCCGGAGGTGATCCCGACCTTCACCGCGCCTAGGAGAGGATTTTGATGTACGCCTTTTGCCGCAGGGTTTCGATCCAGCGCTGTTGGGCCCGGATCCTCTCCTGCTGAATGAGATTCTTTTCGATCTCATCGCGAACCTCCACAATCGGCTTCACAGCGGCACTTTTCTTCGCCTCGACCATGATGATGTAATACGTGTTTTCGATCGCAATGACGGGGCTGACTTCGCCGGGCCGCAGCGAAAATGCCACGTTTGTGAGCTGTTCATTCAGCGTGTTTCGCTCAATCCAGCCCCAGTCTCCCCCAACCTGCTGCGTGGTCTGATCCTCCGAGTACATTTGCGCCATCCGGTCGAATTCCGCGCCTGCCGAGATTTTCTGGCGGATCTCTTGGGCGAGGTCCTTCTTGCTGCCCACGTCCGGCACGTCGCCGGAAGAGCCCTCTCGGATCACGATCATTCGCAGCTTGACCTGTTCGGGCGTCGCATAGGCCGCTTTGTTCTTGTCGTAATAGGCCTGGATTTGCGTGGGCGAAATGACGAAATTGTTTTCAACCTTTGACTGGCGCATCGCCTGGACAATGATCTTGTCCCGCTCGATCTCCTTAAATCGCGTCACGGAAAAACCCTGAGCCTGCAAGGTGCGGACGAACGCCGAGCGATCGCCGCCGAATTCTTCACGAATCACCGCCTGTACCCGGTCGTCAATGACGTACTCGGGAATGCTGGCCCCTTTCTCCTGCAGTTTCTTAAACTCCTGAAGAATGAGCTGGCGATCGACGAGATCCTTGATTGCGGAAAGCCGCATCTCCTTGAGTTTGTCCTCCAGCTCCTGACCATGGTAAATCTCTCGCAACGAACGCTCGCGACCGCCGACCAGTTCACGCACCTGTGAGATCGTGACGACATCCTTGTTGACGATTGCGGCAATGCCGTCGATCACGTCGGTCCTCTGCGCCAGGGCGCTGCCGGCCAGAGCGAGCGCCAGGGCTGAGAAAACTGCTATGCGAATCATGGGCAAGGAAACGTTTGGAGAGTGGATAGGACCTCGCGCAAACTAGAATCGGGGTCGGGGGCCGTCAAGCGGGGAAACCTTCCTTCCTTTTGCAGCAACTCCCGCCGTTGCGTGAGCATCAGTCTGCGCTCGCGGACTTCAACCATCGTGATTCTCCGTCGGGCAGCCTCGATACGGATCAACGCGACGAGAAGCGCGTTCTCGGCCTGTGGCGGGAGGGGTCCGAAGCGATCGCGCCATTCCACGCGAAGTTTCTCGATGGCCTCCGGATTCCCCGCCTCGGCAAGACGGCGATAACAAGCAATCCGTGTGCGGGAATCCGGTATATAGGCCGCCGGGAGAAAGGCACCGGCCAGTTCGCGGGAGCGGCTCCAGAGCGTTTCCTCGGTGGAAAGGAAATCGAGCCGCAAGCCGGCGGGTGGGCGATGGGTGCGGGAGCTTCCGGATAAAGTTGCCACGGCCTGCTTGAGAAGTTTGCAATAGAGATCGAAACCCACCGCGATGATGTGTCCGCTCTGGGCCGTGCCGAGCAAGTTCCCGGCGCCGCGAATTTCAAGATCGCGCATGGCGACTTTGAACCCCGAGCCCAGCTCGGAGTATTGTTTGATGGCGGAAACACGCTTGCGGGCAGCGCCCATGAGGTCGCGGGGAAGCATCAGATAGGCGTAGGCCTTGGTTTGTGATCGGCCCACCCGCCCGCGAAGTTGGTACAGATCGGCAAGACCAAAGAGATCCGCGCGGTCGATGACGATCGTGTTGGCGTTGGGAATATCCAAGCCGCTCTCGATGATCGTCGTCGAAACAAGAACATCCGCATCGCCCATCACGAAGGTCCGCATCACCGCCTCGAGCTCGTGCTCGCCCATTTGACCGTGCCCGATAACGACACGCGCGCCGGGACACAGCTCGCAAATGCGCTTGGCGACGCGTTCGATCGTTTGCACGCGATTGTGCAGAAAGTAGACCTGCCCGCCCCGGGAGAGTTCCCGCTGGATGGCGTCGCGAAAGATCCTCTCATCGTACGCGCTAACGATGGTCTCAACCGGTTGCCGGTTCGGCGGAGATGTTTCGATCAGCGACATATCCCGCGCGCCCATCAACGAAAGATACAAGGTGCGGGGTATCGGCGTGGCGGAGAGCGTGAGCACGTCAACCTGCCGGAATCGGTCCTTGAGGAGCTCCTTGTGCTTCACGCCAAAGCGTTGCTCTTCGTCGACCACAAGAAGCCCGATATCCTTGAAGTGAACGTCCGACGACACCAGCCGATGTGTTCCAACGACCACGTCAACGCTGCCGTCAGCCAGCCCGACAAGCACGCGTTTTTGCTCCGCGACCGTCCGAAACCGGCTGAGCAGCTCGATTGTCACGGGATAGTCGCTCATGCGCTCCCGAAGCGTCTGATAGTGCTGCTGGGCCAGCACCGTTGTCGGAGCCATCAAGGCCGCCTGCTTCCCGCTCATCACCGCCTTGAATATCGCCCGAATCGCCACCTCGGTCTTTCCAAAACCGACGTCGCCACAAATCAGACGATCCATCGGGCGCTCCGACTCCATATCGCGCTTGGTATCGGCGATTGCCCGAAGCTGGTCGGCGGTTTCTTCGAAGGGAAAAGCGTCCTCGAATTCCGCCTGCCAATGTGTGTCCGGACCAAAGGAAAATCCCGAGCTCATGTCTCGCTCGGCCTGCACCCGCAGCATGCTGGAGGCGTAATCGAAGATCGACTGCCGCGCTTTTTCTCGCGCCCGCGCCCAGCGTCCGTCGCCCAGTTCGGAAAGTTCGGGGTGTCCTTTCCCGACGCCCACGTACCGGGCAACCTGCCAGGCGTGATCCAGGGGCACGTAGAGCCGGGCCTCGCCCGCGTACTCGAGCAGGAGCGCCTCCCCCCCTCCGTTACCGGGCATCGTCTGCAACCCCGCAAACCGGCCAATGCCATGCTCCAGGTGCACGACATAGTCGCCGGCTTCGAACTCCGCGAAATCCATGGCCGCGCGGCCCGCCAGCATGCGTTCGCGGCGATGCGAGATGCGTCGCTGGCGCAGGGACGAGGAGCGCCCGAAGAGCTCCGCATCGGATAGGACGGCAATTCGCGCCGCGGGAAAGACAAACCCCCGGGAAAGGGGCGCTTGCAGGAAGTTGACCACGGAAATGTCGAAATGCTGCTCGGTAGCCACCTCCTGAAAGCGCTCGATTTCACCTTCACTGCCAGCCGCCAGCGAAACCTGCCAGCCCGCAGCTTTCCACTCCTCCAACTGGCGGAAGAGGCGGTCCCTCCGAACGGCGTCCAAAACGAGATCGCCCGCGTCGAATTTTCCAAACGGCTGGGGATAAAAGGGCGTCGCGCTCCCCTCCCCGTCGCTCGAAATCTGCACCTGGGCCCCCTCCTCGCCGCCCGCGACGTCGATGATCAGGTCCTTCTTACGAACATAACTCCGCAGCCGGACGAGCTTTGCATCGAATTTTCCAACCAGGATCTCGCATGAACTCGATTCACCGACGGAAGTCTGGGCGTCCGGATCGAACCTTCGGATGGAGTCCACGACCTCGTCATCCCACTCTATGCGCATAGGCAGCGACGCTTGCCAGGAAAAGACGTCCATGATACCGCCGCGAATCGCGAACTGCCCGCGCGCTGTCACCAGTGCCACGCGCTCATAGCCGGCACCCGCCAAAGTTTCACCCGCTTCGGACAAGGCGACGGTGTCTCCCTTTGCGAAGGACAGCAACGATTTCGCGAGAGCGCGCGCCGACGGCACTTCCTGTGTCCACTGCGCCGCGTGAACGACAAGCGGTCCGGTCGATTTCTCCTGGGCCAGCAAGCCCAAAATCTCGAGACGCTCGGCGGATGTCTCGGGATTGGGCAGAACGCTTTCCGCGATCGGAATCTCCAATTCTGGCAGAAGCCGCGCCTCCGGAAGCCAAGCCATTAACTCCGCCGCAAAATCCTCCTGAGCCCGCACGTCTGAACAGACGATCCAGACACGGCTTCCGGCCGCGGCGCGCGCGACGAGAGCGGCCACGAAGGGCTGCGCGGCCTCGGCCACTTCGCCGAAGCACCGCCTCGATCCGGCGCTCAGCGCAGTGCTCGCGCGGACGAAAATGACCTCACTCGCCGAGGATTCTTTCACGGTACAACGCCGCCAGGGCTTCTCCACTCTTTCGCGAAGGCAGGCAGCGCCCCTCAATCTCTGCCACGGGCATCACGCCGAGCCGGCTGTTTGTGAGAAAACATTCGTCCGCCGCGCTGAGGTCTTCCAGGGACAGCAACGCCTCTTCAACCTGTGTCATTTCCTTTATCCAAGCTCTGACGACTCCTCGTCGCGCCCCGGCGCAGACAGCCGGGGTTCGCAACACTCCGTCGAATTCGAAAAAGACGTTGGCCATGGATGCGGAAATCACGGAACCCTGAATATTGAGCACGAGAGTCTCGTCGAAGCCGTTGGCGCGCGCGGCGGCGAATGCCTGGACGCGCGGCCAGTAATTGCCCGTCTTCCACCCGCCAAGCACGGAAACTGTGGGCGCCCGCGAGATTGCGATTCGCGCGCCCCGCAGTTCGTCCTCGGATCGCGGAAAGGTGGCCGGCTCGAAAAACGCGAGCGTTCGGAATTCGCCTGTGGACGCAAGCGCGGTGCCATCCCCGGCCGTGACATATATACGAAGCATGCCGTCGGGGAGGTTTTCGAATGCACTCAAAGAATCTGCCGTTTCCATTCGAAATCCCGCCTCGGCGCAGGCAATTCCAAGGGACGCGAGGTGCTGATCGAGGAAGAGGATTTTTCCTTGCCGCACCGCCAGGGTTTCGAAGACACTCATCCCGTAGCGGAAACCGCGGTCCGTAACAGGAACCGCAGCCCCCTCGCGGAACGCTCCTTCAACGAGGGTCCAGGCGCGAAGAACGCTCACTCCTCGTCTGCAACCCCGAGTGCGCCATTGCGTTCGAGCCGCTTGCGAAGCGTCGCGCGGGTGATTCCGAGAAGCTTGGCGGCCCGAACCTGATTGTTGTTCGTCTTTTGCATGGCGCGCAGAGTGAATTCCCGTTCAAGCCAGGGTAGCAGCTCGATGGAAGAATTCGCCGACGCCGCGTTGAAGAGGGATTCGACGGCATTTTCGACGGAGTGCTCCCCGTTATTCGTGAGGGACTCTGATGGGGACGAGGAAACCTGGCCGAGTGGGATGTCCTTTGGCAGAAGCACGTCTGCCGTAGCTAGCACGGAGGCTCGCTGGATCGTATTCTCCAATTCCCGCACATTTCCAGGCCAGGGGTAGGCCTCCAGGACGCGAGCGGCTTCCTCGGAAAGCTTGAGAGGCGGGCGATGTTTGTGATGGGCAATTTTCTGAAGGAAGTACTCCGACAGTTGGCGGATATCTTCGTGTCTCGAGCGTAAAGGCGGAAGATGAATCCGTACGACGTTCAAACGATAAAACAGATCCTCGCGGAACTTCTTTTGAGCGACTTCTTCTTCGAGGTTCTTATTGGTCGCGCAGACGATGCGGACATTGGCGCGGATCGTTTGATTGCCGCCCACGCGGGAAAATTCCCCCTCCTGCAGCACGCGAAGGATCTTGCTCTGGACCTGAAGCGGCATCTCTCCGACCTCATCAAGGAAGAGGGTTCCATTGTCGCTCTGCTCAAAACGCCCGATCCGCTGGGTATGGGCCCCGGTGAATGAGCCCTTCTCGTGACCGAAAAGCTCACTTTCCAGCAGATTTTCCGGGATGGCCGCGCAGTTGATGGCCAGAAAGCTCTTGTTGCTCCGCGCGCTGTAGTTGTGGATCGCCCGGGCCACCAGTTCCTTCCCCGAGCCACTTTCCCCCGTGATCATGACCGGAGCATCGCTCGCCGCCACGCGCCCGATCATCTTGAAAACCTGCTGCATGGCATCCGATCGGCCGACAATCTCGTCCTGGTGCTGCTCGACGGTCAGAACTGGCTTGAAGGTGTTGGCCGCTTTGAGCTCAGCCGAGGCTTTGAGCGCGGAATCAACCACGATTTTCAGGTTGAACGGCAGCTGCTCCTTGCGCACAAAATCGAACGCGCCCATCTTCATTGCTTCGATGACGTTCTGGTTGGTTCCGAATGCGCTGACAATGATCACCATGGCATTTTGCGAATGCTTGCGGATACGGGCGAGCAACTCGATGCCCGAGAAAGGACTCAGGTTGAGTTCGGCCATCACCAACTCGGGCGTCTCCATGCAAAAACTCTTGTAAGCGCTGTCGGCCGAAGTCTCGATCAGCACACGCGTCCCGGTCGATTCAAGAAGATGCTTCGCCCAGTCGAGAAAGTCCGTTTCCTGATCGACAAGGAGGATGGTTTGTTTGGCCATAATTACAGATGTCTAAAAATATACAGCAATTGAAAGGCAAGGGATGCGGGAGCGGAAGTCAAGGGCAAACCTCCCCTGAAGGCTCTGGAAAGCGCAAAAATCTACAAACTTGCCTTCAAACACCCCCGTAGCGGCGGCTTCTCTGGCTAAAATCGTTCAATGCATTAAGAAAATCTACTTTCCGGAAGTCGGGCCACAACTTGGAAGTAACATGAATTTCAGTGTAGCTGAGCTGCCACAGTAAAAAATTAGACAGTCGAATTTCGCCCGACGTCCGTATGAGCATATCCGGGTCCGGAATATTCGCTGTATAGAGCCGTTCACTGAAGAGCGCCTGGGTCACATCCTCTTCGACCAGTTTTCCTGCCCGTGCATCGCGCACGATGCTTTTGACGGCATCGACAATTTCGGTTCGACCGCTGTAGCTCAAGGCCAGAATGAGCGTCAGCCGGTTATTGGCAGAGGTGGCCGCGATGGATTCGGAAAGCTTTTTCTGGCAAATCTCCGGCAGTTCACTCACACGCCCGATCGCCTGCAAGCGCACCCCCTCCGTGAGCATCTCTTTCAGCTTATCCTCCAGGAAGCGCACGAGGAGCTTCATCAGACCTTGGACCTCCGTCGGCGGGCGTTTCCAATTCTCCGAGGAAAATGCGTAAAGCGTGAGATATTCGACCCCGGTCTCGATGGCCGCGTCGACGCACTCGCGGATCGATTTGGCGCCCTGCTCATGGCCGGCCAGCCTTGGGAGACCTCGCTGTTGCGCCCAACGGCCGTTGCCGTCCATGATGATCGCGACGTGACGTGGAACAGATTTCACGTTGCTAAAGACGGATTGTTTGCTCGCGATCGGCTCCGACACTTACCAGGGAGAGCTTCGGGCCCGTCAGAGAAGCGATCTTTTTCAGGTAGTTTCTCGCGTTTGCCGGAAGGGCGCCAAACGTCCTGGCCGCGTCCGTAAATTGCATCCAGCCGGGCAACTCGATAAGTACCGGCACGCAACGCTTGAGTTGGCGAAGGTCCGAAGGCGGGACCGAGAGGGTTTTCCCGCCCAGCTTGTAGCCCACGCAGACCTTGATGCGTTCGACATGGTCGAGCCCGTCAAGGTTGGTCACCGCCAATTCATCAATACCATTTATCATTGAGGAATAGCGGGTCGCCACAGCGTCAAACCACCCGCAGCGTCGCGGACGTCCCGTGGTCGCGCCGAATTCCCGGCCCATCTCGTGGAGCATGTCGGAAATCTCCTTGTTTTCGGTGGGAAACGGTCCCTCGCCCACGCGTGTGGTATAGGCCTTCATCACGCCGATCACGCGGTTGATGTGATGCGGCGGCACTCCGCTGCCCGTGCACGCTCCCCCCGCCGTGGTATTGGACGAAGTGACATACGGATAGGTCCCGTGATCCAGGTCGAGAAACGTGCCCTGAGCCCCCTCGAACAGGATCTCGCGGCGTGCCTTGATCGCCCTGTGCAAATAGACAACGGTGTTCGTAATAAATGGCGCAAGTTTCCGCCCGGCGGAGAGATACGCCTTGTTCACCTCTGCGAAATCGATCGGCTGCTCGCCAAACGCTCGCAGGAACTTGTTGTTTTCCTCGATCTTGGCGCGGAGCTTTTCCGAGAAGACCTTTGGTTGCACAAGGTCCCCCATTCGCAGGCCGGTGCGCTCGACTTTGTCGCCATAACAGGGGCCGATTCCCCGTTTGGTCGTCCCGATTTTTTTGTCGCCCTTGGCGCGCTCGCGACATTCGTCGAGCAGGCGGTGATAGGGAAAAACAACGTGCGCGCAATCGCTGATGAGAAGGTTATTCGTGACCGGAATTCCTTGCTTGTGCAATCCGTCAAGTTCCCGCACCAAATCAACCGGGTCGATAACCACGCCATTGCCGATGACGCAGGTCTTTTCAGGACGGAGAATCCCGGAGGGAATCAGATGGAGAACGTACTTCTTGCCGCCAATGATCACCGTGTGACCCGCATTGTTTCCGCCCTGGCTGCGAACGACGATATCGGCCTCGTCGGTGAGAAAATCGATGATCTTTCCCTTGCCTTCATCTCCCCACTGAGCCCCGATTAGGATCGTATTTGGCATAACGCGAAAACTCACCAGTATTGGCGTCCGCTTCCACCTCGCTCAAGATAAATAATACTGGCTTTGCGCGGCGGGGCGGCAGTCGTATCCTGAAAATGTGAACGAGCCACGCACCGCGGCCACTGCCTGGCGCTACTTCTGGCGGGCCATGCGGTTGCACTGTCCAGCTTGCGGGGTCAGCCCGGTCTTCATTCCTTGGAAGCGGATGCGGAGAATGCGCGATTGGTTTACCCCACTGGATGGTTGTCCGCGCTGTGGATACCCCTACGAACGGGAACCCGGGTACTATCTCATGTCGATCTGGGCCATAAATTATGGCATCGGCAGCATCATCGGGCTGGCGATCTACGGCTTGCTGGAATGGAAATTCGATTTGTCGGTCCAGCAACTGCTCGTGGCGGTTCTTGTCCCGGTCTTTCTCTTCAATCTCCTGTTTGCGCGTCACTCCAAAGCCCTGTTTCTAGCGCTCGATCTTTTTTTTGATCCGCATGAAAAGGAAGGGGGCAGCGATGGCGGAAACGTTCCCGCCCCCCCGGGCGTGCCGCCGGGAGGCACGCCGTCCCAAAAGCCTGTGCCACCTTGCGATCCCGCGGACCTGGTGCGATAAGCTCGCGCCAACATGCGAAGTCTCCGCTTCCTCGCTCCCCTCCTCTTTTGCTGCGCAACGCTTCACGCCGAGCCACTCGATGAAATCGGAAGGCCCGTAGACGATTCATTGGTTCCCGGCTCCGAGGTTCGTTTCAAGGTGGCGCTCTCTGGCGCGAAGGACAACGTGAAAGCTGCCCGGCTCAAGGACGGATCGCTCGTTTACATCGTCAAGCGGTTGGGTCCTGGCACTGATCGAATGCTAACGCCGGACGAGTTCTCGCGATTCTATTACGACCAGCAGACGGCGCGAGGCTGGCTCTCCACGGTCTTCAACGTGACGAGTCCGATCGGCTTGGTCTGGGTTGCCATTGGCTTGTCCGGTCAACTGCTCTTCAGCGGTCGCATGATCATTCAGTGGTTCGCAAGCGAGAAAAGCAAACGATCCGTCGTGCCTGTCTCGTTCTGGTGGATGAGTCTCGTCGGGGCCACCATGCTGCTCGTCTATTTCATTTGGCGTCGTGATATCGTCGGCATCCTCGGTCAGGCGACCGGCTGGATCATCTATGTCCGAAACCTCGTTTTGATCAGGCGCTCCCGCGCCTGATCTGAAGGAAGAAGTCAGAAGGAAGAATTAAGAAGGAGGACGGTCGCCGCCCGCGTCCGAAGGAAGAAGTCAGAAGGATGAATTAGGAAGGAGGACGGTCCCGCGCCTGCTTAATGATCGTTACGAAGATGGCAATCAGCTCGTCACATTCGGTTCGCAGGGGTTGCAGCTTGTCGGCGGCAACCAGGCCCCCATCGACAAGGAGTTCCAGCCAGTAGCCGGATTCTTCGAGTTCTCGAAGCGAGTCCCCACATTTGGCGACGAATTCGGACTTGCTGCGGGCGCGATACGCTTCGCGGTAGTTGGCTCCCACGGACGTTCCGGAACGGAGCAATTGTTTCCCAAGCACATGGGATTCGGTTGTTTTAGGCAGGCTGCTGAAAAGGCGGATGACTCGTAGCGCAAACGCTTTCGTCCGCTCCCTGAGGTCGTCCCCCTTCTTCATTTCCTCATTCTTAATTCTTCCTTCTACCTTTTCTAGCCTTTCTCCGTCTTACTAGTATAGGTGGTGGTCATGGATGTTGGTTGGCAGCCGCTCCCCCGCGGCCAGGTAACGATTGGAGATGGATTTTGGAAGCCTTGGCGCGATCTCATCGGCGAAACCACGCTGGCTCACCAATTCGAGGAAATGTGCGCAGAGGGCCAAATGGATGCGTTGCTTTTGGATCGAAAGAAGCATCGAGGCCGCGAACTCGCCGACCCTTGGACCGATGCGGGATATTGGGGGGGCAGCATCTTTTGGGATTCGGACCTTGCGAAATGGCTTGAAGCCGCCTCCGCGCGCCTTGAGCAAACGCGGGATGACGCGCTTGAGGCGCGCGTCGACGAAGTGATCGCCCTCTTCGAGCGGGCGCAGTTGCCCGACGGCTACGTCAACAGCCATATTCTCACCTGGCGTCCGCAGCATCGATTTAAGAATCTCAGAGATCTGCACGAACTCTATTGCGCCGGCCACTTGATCGAAGCCGCCGTGGTTCACTTCGAGGCGACCGGAAAGGAGCGGCTCTTAAAAGTCGCGCGGCGCTTTGCAGATCATATCGCCGCGCGTTTTGGTCGCGAGCCGGGCCAGCTTCGAGGTTACTGTGGACATCCTGAGATCGAATTGGCGCTCCTACGCCTTTATCACGCCACGAGGGAGCGCCGGTACCTGGACCTTTGCCGGTATTTTATCAACGAACGCGGACAGTCGCCAAATTACTTCGATCAGGAAGCGGTTGCGCGCCTGGACGTGCGGCCCTTCCGACCGAACCATCCCGGCTCCCCCTACGCCTACATGCAGTCGCACGAACCGATTCGCAAGCAGACGAAGGTGGTTGGTCACGCGGTACGCGCGATGTACCTGCTCACGGCTGCGGCGGGACTGGCCTTAGAGGATGGCGACGCCGACCTGCTCGCGACCTGTGAACGCCTGTGGCAGGATGTCGTTACGACGAAGCTCTATATCACGGGTGGAATCGGTTCGGCGTCGGAGAATGAAGGGTTCACCCGCGATTACGACCTTCCCAATGAGAACTCGTACGCCGAGACGTGTGCCTCGATCGGACTCTTCTTGTTCGGGCATCGCATGCTGCAGGCGAGACTTGACAACCGGTACGGGGACGTCATGGAGCAGGCGCTCTACAACAACATCCTCTCCGGAATTGCCCTGGAGGGCCGGCGCTTCTTTTATGACAATCCGATGGCGAGTTCTGGATCGCACCGTCGGGTAAGCTGGCCATGGTGGACTCCCTGTTGCCCGCCCAATCTTGCGCGGCTTGTCAGCTCGCTCTCTGGATACCTGTACTCGCAAAGAGAAGATGCAATCGCCATTCACCACTATGTGGGCGGCGAAGCGCGAGCAAATGGGCTTACTCTCCGCGTCCGCAGCGGTTTTCCTTATCAGGGAGACAACGCGTTCGAGGTGCAGGGAGAAGCGCCAGTGGAGAAGACCCTGTCTTTCCGTATTCCGGATTGGGCCGGCCACTACGCCCTCAAGGTCAATGGGGAGGCGCTCGAACTGCCGTTGGATCGCGGCTACGTCACAGCGAGGCGAACCTGGAGGCCCGGGGACCGCATCGAGTTGAATTTTGAGCTGCCAGTCCGTATGAAATTTTGCCGCTACGAAGTGGATGCAAACCGTGGCCGCCTCGCGTTGACCCGAGGGCCCCTGGTTTACTGCCTGGAACAGGTGGATAACGGGCCCGAACTCGATGCCGTAGCCTTGCCTTCGAATGGATCGTTTGAACCGACGGAGCAGCCTGATCTGCCCGAAGGTATTCTCGCGCTCACCGGTCCGGGAATTCGCGAACGGGCGCAGACCGACAGCTTGTATGCGAACGAGCCTCCCGCGCCGCAGGAAATCAAGGTGACAGCGGTACCCTATTACGCCTGGAATAACCGTGGCCCTGGCGAAATGCTGGTCTGGATCCGCCGGGCCGCAAGGTAACACTACCCCCAAACGACCGATTCTCTATGACAGTCCCTGGACGCTGGTGGCTCACCGCCGTCGTCGTTATCGTCACGGCCCTCCTCCTTTCTCCCTTCTATTGGGTGCTCGTTGGGAGCTTTATGACCCCGGCGGAGCTTTTCGGGGTCAATCAGAGCTTGTGGCCCAGACATTTTGTCGTGGAGAATTGGTCCAGCGCGCTGGAGCGCCTCTGGCCGCATGTTCAGAACAGCCTCCTTGTCAGCGCGGCGACATCGATCGGCACGCTCCTCATCAGCGCACCGGCCGCCTACGGGCTCGTCTGGAAGAAGCCCCGGGGACGCACCGTGCTTTCCTCGTTCATGCTCGTAACCCAGATGCTCCCAGGGATCGTCTTCGTAATCCCCCTGTTTATCGTTTTCTCCAAGATCAACCTCGTGAATACGCTGTTTGGGCTGATTCTGGCCGACATGACCTTCACGGTCCCTTTCGCGCTGATCATGCTCTCGGCCTACATGAAGGAACTGCCCTACGAACTGGTCGAGGCCGCCATGGTGGACGGGGCGGGTCCCTTCCGCGCGTTCCTTGTTGTCGTCCTGCCCATCACGCTTCCCGGGCTGGTCACCGTCGGGATTTTTAGCTTCCTGATGCCCTGGGGCGACCTGCTTTTTGCCCTGAGCCTTGTCACCGAGAGCAGCTTGCAACCCCTCACGCTCGAGCTTTACAAATCCATGGGCCAATACGGAATCGATTGGGCTTTTCTGTTGCCCGGAAGTGTCCTCACCGCGGTTCCGGCTCTCGTCTTCGTAATCCTCGCCAGCCGCTTCATCGTGGCGGGTGTCACTCGCGGCGCCATTAAGTGACCATCAATGAAATGAGAGCTGCTGACTCCTCACCGCCGAGGGTAAGGAAGCTGCTTTTGGACGCCTCTCCCTATTTGTTCATTCTCCCTTTCGTCATTTTTTGCCTGATCCTTCTCCTCTACCCGGTGGTTTACAGCCTGGCGCTGAGCTTCCGGGACGCCACCGTCGAAACGTTTGTCAGTGGAGAGATGCCATTCAACGGCCTCACTCAATATCAGGCTGCTCTCGCGGACCCGATTTTCTGGAGGGCGTTGGTGAACACCATTCTTTTCGCATTCTTCAGCATCCTCTTCCAGTTCACGATCGGCTTTCTTTTGGCGCTGCTCTTTCAGGCGAACTTCCCGCTCAAGAACCTCTGCCTGGCGGCGCTGCTTATTCCGTGGGTGTCCCCCGTTTTGACGGCGGCGAACATCTTCAAGGGGCTTTTCAACGAAGTTGGCCCGATAAACCGGCTCGGCCAGCTCATCGGGCTCGGTCCGTTTCCCTGGCTTGCCGATCCGAACTATGCACTTCCCGCCACAATCGTAGCGAATATCTGGATTGGTTTCCCATTCAATTTCATCTTGCTGTATGCCGGAATGCGCAGCATTCCGGAGGATGTTTATGAGGCGGCGAAAATTGACGGCGCGACCTTCTGGGAGCGCGTCGCCTACATTACCCTGCCGCTGCTAAAGCCCGTCTCGGTGGCAGTGCTCATGCTTGGCACCATCTACACCGTCAAGGTATTTGATATGGTGTGGATCATGACCGGGGGTGGCCCCGCTAACGGAACGCACCTGCTATCCACTTATGCCTACCAAGTAGGATTCTCCGTGCTAAATTTCGGGGAAGCCGCCGCCATTGCGACCCTTTTGGTCCTTCTAATACTTTTGCTTAACCTCGTCCAACTGCTCCTTCAACGAAGGAAGAAGTGAACCGCTCTGAAAACCTCACCCAAACAAAAGGAAAAATGAAAGCCAATACTACCCTCAGAAGATCACAATTCCTCCGCCGTGTCCTGCTGGCCTGCGCGCTCGCGGGTCTCGCCTTGGTCAATGCGCGAGCCCAGGTCACCGTGGAAGTCGTCCACTACTTCAACGTGCAAGGACAACTCGACTCCTTGAGCGAAATACAGAAAGAGTTCGAGGCAGCCAATCCCGACATCAAACTGCGTTTCACCTACGTGCCGTTTGGAGAACTCGTGAGCCGCACGCTGCAAATGGCTGCCGTACGCAAGCCGCCAGGCATTTCGGCGATCGACAACCCCGATGTGCTTAGGGTCGCGAAAGCCGGCATCCTCAAGGACATTTCAGCGGACGTCTCCAAGCTGAAGTTGTGGGGGGATATCTACCCCGGACCCAAGGGCGCCGTCACCGACGGCAGCAAGGTTTACGGCGTGCCGATCGGCAGCAACAGCCTCGCGCTCTACTATAACAAGAAGATGCTGACTGACGCAGGCGTGGCCGCGCCACCTAAGACGTGGGCCGAGCTTACCGAGGCCGCTACCAAGACGACCAAAAGCCCGGTCTACGGAATTGCGTTCTCGGCGGTGAATACGGAGGAGGCGACATGGATGTTTGAACCGTTCCTCTGGAGCAATGGCGGGAGTTTGACCGATCTTGGTTCCAATAACGCGAAGGAGGCGCTCCAGCTTTGGGTTGATTGGGTGAAGAAAGGCGTAGCCTCCAAGGAAGTGGTCAACTGGAACCAAGGCGACGTGCCCAATCAATTCATCGGCGGGCGCGCGGCGACGATGGTGATGGGACCCTGGCAGCTCGCCAATGTCCAGAAGAGCGGTATCGATTTCGGAATCGTCACCATTCCGGTGCCGAAAGAAGGCGAGAAGCCCGTCGTCCCGCTTGGAGGCGAGGTCTGGTGCGTCCTCAAGGGCGATGCCAAGGTCGAGCAGGCAGCGATGAAGTTCATCGAATTCACGCAGGAGCCCGAGCGTCTCCGCAAGATCTGCGACACGTTCAATTACATTTCATCGGTCCGCACAGTCGCGAAGCAGCAGGGCGAGGCCAATGCCGCCTTGCTGCCCTTCGTGGACCAAATGGACACCGCCCGTGCCAGATCGCAGGACGGCGGAGCGAAGTACCCGGAGATCTCCCTCGCGACTCGCACGGCGATCCAGCGGGCGCTCACGGGCGAAGCTACCACCGAAGCGGCGTTGAAGGACGCGGCCGCAAAGATAAAGGAGATCCTCGCCAAAAAGTAAGAAGCGAAAGTTGAGCGGGATCACGCTGCAAACATTGCAGGCCCTTCCTTCTGGCTCCGAAGGATGGAGTGTCCTGTCACGCGCAGCCGCCTGATCGCGCCTACAGGGAAATGAGATGTTCCATCGACAAAACGGCTCGCTAGTCCGTGAATTCGCTGGCGAGAAGCTGGTGATCGAACCCTGGGGGAGGGACAGCCTGCGCGTGCGAAGCACAATGCGTCGGGCCTTCGAAGAGGAAGACTGGGCTCTGCTTCGGAAAGAGCGCTCGGAGGCACCAGCTGTCTCTATCCGAGGTGACGGATTGGCGTCGATCACTCACGGCCGGATCACTGCCCGCATCGATCTGAGAGGACAGATCGCCTTCTTGAACCAGAAGGGCGAAACCTTATTGGAGGAGTTCATGCGCGTCCGGCTCGGCAATATGGCGAGCGGTGACGGGCAAATCGACCAGGCAGCGGTAACATACTTTAACAGTGCTCTGTCCCTCTACCCGCGCGAATTCAAACCAATCCTGGGTGCGGATGATTACGCGCTGACCGTCCGGTTCGAATCGCGTCCGGAGGAGAAGCTCTTTGGGATGGGCCAGTATCAGCATGGCTTCCTGAATCAAAAGAACTGCGTGCTGGAACTGGCGCAACGCAATTCGCAGGCGTCGGTTCCCTTCGCGCTGTCGAACCGCGGATACGGCTTCCTGTGGAACAACCCGGCGATTGGCAAGGTGACATTCGGAAAGAATTGCACCGAATGGACGGCGCTCTCAACGAAACAGCTGGACTACTGGGTCACCGCGGGCGACGAGCCGGCTGAGATCCTCGCCAACTACGCGGAAGTCGCTGGGACGGTCCCGATGATGCCGGAATACGGATTGGGTCTTTGGCAATGCAAGCTGCGCTACCAGACGCAGGACGAACTTCTTGGCGTGGCGCGTGAGTACAAGCGACGGGGGTTGCCAATTGACGTCATCGTCGCGGATTTCTTTCACTGGCCGATGCAAGGCGAATACCAATTCGATCCGGATTACTGGCCTGACCCTGCAGCGATGATTGCTGAACTCGAAGGCATGGGAATAAAGCTCATGGTGTCTGTTTGGCCGACCATCGACCGCAACTCCTCCCAATTCGCCGAGATGCACGCGAAGGGATTGCTCGTGAGGA
The DNA here is from genome assembly GCA_963763735.1 of uncultured Verrucomicrobiae bacterium. Taxonomy (GTDB): domain Bacteria; phylum Verrucomicrobiota; class Verrucomicrobiia; order Chthoniobacterales; family Terrimicrobiaceae; genus DASTFP01. The sequence continues at coordinate 122,200 of CAVXQK010000013.1, forward strand.
CCGAGCGTGGTGTCATGACGACGATGGAGTTTCTGGGTGACACGGTGTTTTACGATCCCACCAACCCGAAGGCCCGGGAACACGTTTGGAAGGTCGTTAAACAGAACTATTACGACAAGGGTGTCAGGATCTTCTGGCTGGATGAAGCGGAACCCGAATACGCCGTGTACGACTTTGATCACTACCGCTATCACCTCGGTCCCAACCTGGAGGTCGGCAACATTTTTCCGTTGAAGTACGCGCAGGGTTTTTACGAAGGGATGGCTGCCGAGGGGCAGGAGAATATCGTCAATCTTCTCCGCTGTGCGTGGGCAGGCAGCCAGCGTTACGGTGCGCTTGTGTGGTCGGGCGATATCGATTCGAGCTTTGAGTCACTGCGCAATCAACTCGCCGCCGGCCTGAACATGGGGTTGGCAGGAATCCCTTGGTGGACCACGGATATCGGCGGATTCCATGGCGGGGTGAACAGCGATCCGTCATTCCGCGAATGCCTTATCCGATGGTTTCAGTTCGCCACGTTTTCGCCAGTGCTCCGAATGCATGGTGATCGCGAGCCGCACGGCGTGCCCTTGTCAACGACCGGCGGTGGCAAATGCGTGAGCGGCGCGCCGAACGAACTCTGGAGCTTCGGCGAGGAGGCTTACGGCATCCTGAAAAAATACCTGCGCCTGCGCGAATGGATGCGTCCCTACGTTCGCGGCCTGATGTCCGCCGCTCACACGCGCGGCTCACCGATTATCCGTCCATTGTTCTACGACTTTCCCGCGGACAACCAAGCCTGGGCCGTCGAGGATGCCTACATGTTCGGCCCCGATGTGCTCGTCGCACCCATCCTGTTCGAGGGGCAGCGTGCTCGTGAGGTTTACCTGCCTGCCGGAATCCGCTGGATCAGCCACGGGAGTGGAGAGATCTTCAACGGTGGCCAAATCGTCGATGAAGCCGCCCCGCTCGACCATTTGCCGGTCTTTTTCCGTGAGAACGGAGCGCTTTCCAGGGAGGAAGCCGAATGAAGTTTACCGATGGCCAATGGCTGCTTCAAGGCGGCGTGACGGCGCACTACGCCGCTGAGGCGCGATCGATCGCCGTCGAGGACGGCAAACTTGTCGTCCTCGCGCCGGTGCGCCCGATCAAGACAAGGGGTGACACAACTCAAGGCCCGGTCTTGACAGTGACGATTAGCTCTCCGCTTCCCGATATCGTGCGCGTGCGGATCGAGCATCTCACGGGCGGAATCGCGCGCGGCCCGCAGATTCCGCTTGCGCCTGAAGCCGACACCGTGACGGACATTCGCAACGGCGACGATTCCGCCACCTTCACAGCTGGCAAACTCACTGCGCGGGTCATGAAGGCTAACTGGGGGATCCTGTTCGAAGCGGGTGGAGCCGTTCTTACCACGAGCGGGTGGCGGGCTATGGGCTATATGCAGACGGCTGACCGGGGCAACCATGTGATCGAGCAGCTTTCGCTCCAAGTGGGCGAGTGCGTTTACGGACTGGGCGAGCGCTTCACGGCCTTTGTCAAGAACGGCCAGGTCGTCGAAATCACCAACAAGGATGGCGGCACGGCAAGCGAGCAGGCTTACAAGAACGTTCCCTTCTACCTCACCAATCGCGGATACGGCGTGCTCGTCAACGAGACGGGCCCGGTGTCCTTCGAAGTCGCGTCCGAAAAAGTTACGCGCGTCCAGTTTTCGCTCGAAGGCGAAAGTCTGGAATACTTCCTCATATACGGACCTGCGCCGAAGGAGATCCTGCGCAAGCTCACCGCCCTCACCGGCCGGCCCGCGTTGCCGCCCGCATGGTCGTTCGGTCTCTGGCTCTCGACTTCGTTTACGACGAACTATGACGAGGCCACGGTCACCGGCTTCATCGAGGGGATGAAGCAGCGCGACCTCCCACTGCAGTGTTTTCCACTTCGATTGTTTCTGGATGCGCGAGTTCGAGTGGACAAATTTTGAGTGGGATCCGCGAGTATTCCCTGATCCGGCAGGCATGCTCCAGCGCCTCCACGCTCGTGGTCTGAAGGTCTGCGCGTGGATCAACTCCTACATCGCCCAGCGCTCGCCGCTTTTCGCGGAGGGTGCGGCCAGAGGTTATTTGATAAGGCGCATCGACGGATCCGTCTGGCAAACCGATCTTTGGCAGCCGGGCATGGCCATCGTGGATTTCACCAACCCCGCCGCGCGCGAGTGGTTCGCGGGTCACATCACCCGCCTCCTCGAGATGGGCGTAGACGCCATCAAGACCGACTTTGGCGAACGGATTCCTTCCGAAGGCGTCGTTTACCACGACGGCTCCGATCCGGTGAAGATGCACAACTTCTACCCGATTGTCTACAACGAGACCGTTTTCCGCGCGATCGAGGCGAAGCGCGGCCGTGGGGAAGCTGTCGCTTTTGCGCGCTCGTCCTATGCGTCGGGCCAGCGGTTTCCCGTGCATTGGGGGGGCGATTGCTGGTCGACCTTCGAGTCGATGGCCGAGTCGCTGCGGGGCGGCCTTTCGCTCGGCCTCTGTGGCTTTGGCTTCTGGAGTCACGACATCGGCGGCTTCGAGGGCACCGCGCCGGCCTCCACCTATAAGCGCTGGACCGCCTTTGGCCTGCTCTCCTCGCACAGCCGCCTGCATGGCAGCGGGAGCTATCGCATTCCCTGGGCGTACGACGAGGAAGCGTGTGACGTGCTCCGCCTGTTCACGAAACTGAAATGCCGGCTCATGCCATATCTCTGGACCGCCGCACTCGAAGCGCATCGCGAAGGCATCCCAATGATGCGCGCCATGCTGCTCGAATTTCCAGGCGATCCTGCGTGTGACACCCTGGACCGCCAATACATGCTCGGGGACTCGCTGCTCGTCGCTCCGGTCTTTACGGAGGACGGGACAGTGGATTATTACTTGCCGGACGGTCGCTGGACGAACCTGCTGACAGGCCAGGTGCAGACAGGCCCCGGCTGGCGCCGCGAGCAGCATGACTTCCTGAGCCTTCCGCTCATGGTGCGTCCAGGAACAATCCTTCCGCTCGGACCGGTTGATGATCGACCCGATTACAACTACATCGATGGTGTCACATTCCGCGTCTATGAGCTTTCCGACGGCTGCGAGCTCACGTGCTCCGTATCGACGCCGGAACATGACGGAACAGTCCGACTCAAGCTCCTGCGTACGGGACAGCACGTGACGGCCAGTGTATCGGGAAATATTTCCGTGCGCTGGCAATTGCAGCTCGCCGGAGCGCAAACGGTCAAGGTGCACGGCGACGCACAGATCACGCCGGATCCCTTCGGGATTCTCCTCCAGCCCGTCGAGGGTAGCCAGCAGCTTAGGTTCGAACTTTAGAGACCGTGTCCTCACGGTCTGGCGGGCATTGCTGCTACAGGGGGCGCCCCATGCGGCGATCACCTCTCGATTGCGTCCGCCGACCGCGCGAAACATGCGTTGCAAGCAGGACGGCTCATCTTTTTCTCTCCGGTCGCTCCGTAAAAGGCGGTTCTCCCGAGTTTACGTTTCGGGTCCACTCATAAGGCTCAAGTGCTCGCTCCTGCGAAATATTGAAGGCCTTGTCACTTTTGTGCCCCGGATGTAAAAAAGTGAGTTAAGAGTACATCTAACCGATAAGTGCTCGAAACGATCCCACGCATGTATTAGTAACACTGCGTTAAGCGCTAAAAAGATATTAACATTGCAGGGTTCGCGTTGGAACGCTTCGCACACGACGTTAGGACATCATGACCTTCAGCTCAATGCGTCATACGACCGTGGCCCCGCACCAAACAGAGCGACGCAAAGCGAATCGCGATTCCGTCCCGACACAAATGGGTGTTCGTTCCGCTTCGAGAGATCGCGCAGCCCCAACCTAACAATAGGACTCCTAAGCACTCCCCCGAGACACTAACTCTTACGTCCTCCCCCAGATGAGCATCAACCATCTATCCCCCATCTCTTCCTGCAATGAGGTACATCCCAGCAGATGCTTCAGGACCGCCGCTGACCCGATCAAACTGCCGGCCGAAATTGCGCTATTGCTCATAGCGGCACTATCGCTTTGCCATGCTGTGCAGAATGTCACCCTGGCCTGGGACCGGAATGCGGAAACCAGTATCGCCAGCTACAGACTCTATTATGGCACGCAAAGCGGAGGTCAGAGTCAGTTCGTGAACGCCGGCTCCGCAACGAGCGTAACGGTCGCGAACCTAAGCGATGCGACCACCTATTATTTTACCGTCAAGGCCGTAAACACAGTGGGACTTCAGAGTCCGCCATCAAATGAAGTGTCGTATAAGACAGCGAATTCCGCGGCGCTTGTTTTGACTGTCAATCAGGGGAGTGGCAGCGGGAATTACGTGGCGGGAACGATCGTCCCAGTAAGCGCGAACGTGGCGCCGGCGGGCAAGACGTTCGATCGATGGATGGACGATTGGGTTATTCTCTCCAATCCTTTGATCGCGACGACGACAGCGACAATGCCCTTCCAGAATGTCACGATTACTGCGGCGTACAAGGCGGCGGATACGATCCGCTTCTATCCACGGTCGGGTTTCACGGCGCGCATGATCGGGGGAGTTTTTGAGGGAACCAACGGGAATCCGACGACAGGAACCTATACCAAAATCTATACGATAACGACGGCTCCGCCGCTGGCGTGGACGCAATTAAACGCAAACTTGGGAAGATACAGGTATCTACGCTACCGCGGACCCGGCATGTCCTGGGGAAACGTGGCAGAGATCGAATTTTACCGGAATGGAGTAAGAGTCAACGGCACAGGGTTCGGGACGCCTGGATCATGGAAGAGTAGCGGAAACACCTTTTCGATGGCACTCGATGGGAACGTGAACACCTTCTTCGACGGGCAGTCTGACTACGGAAACTATGTCGGCATTGACACCGGCGTGAACACGCTTTAGAGGAAGTGCAGGCTGCAAACCTTATCTCAGCATGCAAGGAAATTCCAGCCCGGGGGCTCGAATGAGTGAATTTCCAGAGATGGCCCGAGAGCCCAGGCTTCCGTGCCGCGAGCGGAGCCTTTCTTTGGCCGGAGAGGTTTCTCAGCTACTTCACCGACAGCGTGGTCACCGTGAGCGATGCGGCGATGGAGAACTATGCCCGCCGCGTGCGCAGGCATCCCGGGCTCATGCGCATCAGCAATAGCGTGGATCTCGGGCGCTTCCATGAGGCGGCTAAGCGGCGGGACGAGGTGCGCATCCGTCTCGGACTCGCCGGCAAAAAGCTCGCACTTCAAGTCGGCCGGCTTAGTTCCGCGAAGCAGCAGGCCCTCAGCCTTGAGGCACTCGTTCCGCTACTCCGGGAGCAGCCCGCTCTGCGGCTTTGGTTCGCCGGACTCACGGAGACTGCCGAATACGAAGCTGAGCTAAGAAAACTGATCGCGGGCTACGGTCTCTCTGCCCAGGTGGAGTTGCTCGGCTCGCGCACGGATGTTCCGGAGTTGCTGGCGGCATCGGATCTGTATCTCATGCCCTCCACGAGGGAAGCGCACAGCGTGGCCATGATCGAGGCGCTGGCTTCCGGCACGCCCGTCATCGCCTCAGACATTGCGACCTTCCGATACGCCGAGTCATTGCCTGGCGTGACGCTTGCCGGAACCAGCGATATCCAGGCCGTGCGTGCCGCCGCAAGGCAGCATCTCAGTCTGGGGCGACGATATGAGCGGGATTTGTCAGCCTACGACATCAGGACCACCGAGCGGCTCTACCGCGAGCACGCCTGGGGATCTTAGACCCTATCCAATCCGCGACTCAATTCGCAGGAGTGCGCGGCGAAACCGGCGCCAAACGTCGTCAGCCAGAGAAATCGGTCCCCGTTGGCCTTGGACAAGCGCTCCTCCAATGCACAAAGCACGGAAGGGCTGCTCAGGTTCCCATACTTTCGAAACGCCTCACGCGTCTCAGCGAGTTGATATCCAGGCAACCGCTCCTCGACCGCCTCGATGACATCGCGTCCGCCGGCATGCGCAATGACCTGGTCGGGCTTCCCGCTGCAGAAGGAAAAGAGCACCTCGACAGATTCCGCTGCGACTTGCGGCACCGCGCGATGAAGCTGGTTTTTCAATCTTCCCCCGGCGTTGACAAAACGGATCTTTTCCCTTTCCTCCGGGCGGTGCAGGGAGCGGAAGTTTGAAGCTCTCCATTGGCCGCCCGTGTCGGCGGATTGCCACAGCGCGGCCGATGCGCCATCCCCGAAGAGACACGCGCTTACAATGACCCCCGCGTCGTTATCAAGATAGAACGCCGCCGAACAGATTTCGACCGCAACCGTCGCAACCGTCGCCTCGGGATGCGCAGCGAGGAAACAGGATGCGGCATGCATGGTCGGAAGGGCCGCGCCGCAGCCGAGCCCTGTCATATCGTTGAGAAACGTATCCGGTCGAATGCCGGCTTGCTCTGCGAGATGGCTGGAGACGCCCGGACACAGGTAACCGGTGCACGTGCAGACAAACAGGGCGTCGATGGTGCGGGGGTCCAAGGCAGCGCGATCGCACGCCTTTTTGAGCGCTCTCGCCGCAAGCGCGGGAGCCATCTGCTCGAACGCCTTGTTGAGATCCTCCGCGTCCGCGGAAAACAGTTTACCGGTCGGAACCGCAAAATGACGCGTTTCGATTCCGGAGGAACCCGAAAGCACCGTCTCGAGAATCTTTACGGCCCGGCGAGTCAGTGAAGCCAGGAACGGGCTCGACTTGGCGATCTGCCAGCACTCGCTTTGCGTGTAGCGCGCGTCGGGAAAAGCGCTTGCCAGAGCCTGCAAATACATGCCTACCGCAAAGCGTGAAAACAGGATTGGAATGGCAGAAAACCGGAGCGTGACACCAGCGTGAAGAACGCTTGTCCGGCGTCCGTCGTCAAGAACGGATGCATAAGGCGCCCCCAAAACATTCGTTTTGTGAAGCGCCTTTTCGACTCATCGCGAAGCCGGGCAAGCGTTTCTCCCCAGGTCCCCCGCCCCGCTTGCCAGGCGTGCAAGGGATCCGCGGCGATCCTGGCGGATTCGAAAGCCATGGACATGCCGTTACCCGTAAAGGGCGGGATCATCGCCCAGGCATCTCCCAAAGCAGCGATCCCTTCACGGTGTTCCTGCCGGCCCAGGCGAAATCCCGCAACGCCAAGAAAGGACTCCGCATCGACCCCGGCACCGAAAATTCGCCCGGCGAGGAGATCGAGACCGCCCGCGCGCAAATAGCGCTCGAGCGTCTCAATTCCCTTGCCCGAAAGGCCGGGTTCCAATCGGAAGAGGCCGCAAACATTGACCTTGTCTTGCTCCACCTTGGCCAGGCCCACGTAGCCGTTGGAGGCAAGGTGCATCTCGAGATCCGCGTGCATTTCGAGCCCGGGCACGTGGCACTTCAGCCCGATCCATCGGCCCTTTGCCGGCATTCGTCCCGCGCAGCAGACGAGCCCGTCCTCGCTGACGGGTTTTCGCCGCGAACGTTGGTAAAGGGCGCCGCCGGTCTCCTGAAATTTCCTTGAAAGTCTTTCATCCAACGTAAACCGGGAGATTCCCAGACCGCCGCCCGGGAGTTGAGCCGAGAAGATCCTTCGAGCGCGAAAAAACCACGCCGTCGAACGATGCCTCGTCGCATCATCGAAGAGGTCTCCGATTCCCAGCGAATCGAAGGTGCCTTGCGAGGCCCCGCTGATGAATTCACCGCAAACCCGATGCCGGGGATAGATTCCCGCTTCGTGGACGCTAACGGCATCTCCCCTTTTCCTCAGGGCAATTCCAAGGGAAAGCCCGGCCAGGCCGCCGCCGATGATCGTGATCATTCTTTCCATGCCAGCAGACGCAATGAACCGCGCCAGTCCACGGATTCCTCGACATGCCATTGTCCCAAGCCAAGCAGCTGTGGCAGCTCTCCAGCCACGAATCCCGCGTCGATACTGACGGGCAGATCGTGCCGGGTCACTGTGCCGCAAAGAGGCCGCAGCATGGCACCCAAAAAATGCGGGAATCGAGCCCGCCACGGTTCGCAAAAGCACACGACCTGATAACCCTGAAGCATTCTCCCGATCCTGATCAAATCTTCATCGGAAAAATGGTGCAAAATGAAAACGCCGACGAGCGCTTCGCCCGCGCAGCTCGGAAGCTCCTCAGACAGGTCGCCCTGTCTCCAGGAAATCGCCCCGGGCAATTCCCCCGGCCGAGGTGCAAGGTCCAGTCCAGTGACCTCCGCCCCGGGAAACCAGCCCAAAATCTTTCGGCACAATCGGCCGTCGCCGGCGCCGATTTCAATAAGGCGCATCCCGTGCCATGGGGTTGCGCCCGGTTCTGTGGTGTTCCTCCTGATGACGCGGCGCAAGGCGCGTCTCGCCCAGCGAACGTTGCCCATCAGGGAATTAATGGCCAGCAGATCGAGGCGCCCGCGCAACGCAGAAGGGTCACCGGCTGGAAGCTGATCGAGCATCTCCGCGCAAACGACTCTGCCTATTGCCATAGTCTGGCCTCCCGCATAGAATAGACCATCGCCCAAATGAGCGCCAATCACCAGCACGTCATCTATCTCGACAACAACGCCACCACACAAGTTGATCCCGCGGTTTTCGAGGCGATGGTTCCGTGGTTGCGTGATGACTATGGCAATCCTTCCAGCATATACGCGCTGGGCAAGCGCGCGGCTGCCGCTCTCGATACCGCGAGGGAGCAGGTGGCATCGCTCGTCAGTTGTGCGCCAGAGGAGATCATCTTCACGAGCTGCGGCTCGGAATCCATAAACTCCGCAATTCTCTCGGCGGCCTCAGTCGATCCCGACAAGACACATATCGTCACGACCGCTGTCGAGCATAGCGCCACGATCAAGCTTTGCGAGCATCTGGCAAGGCGAGGTTATGAAATAACATGGCTGCCCGTGGACAATCTCGGAAGGCTCGATCTCGAGAAGCTCGAACGCGCGATTCGCCCGGACACCGCGCTGGTCACATTGTTGTGGGCCAACAATGAGACCGGCGTGCTCTTCCCGGTTCACGAAATCGCCCGCATCGCAAATCGCAAAAAAGCCGCCCTGCACGTCGATGCCGTTCAAGCCGTCGGCAAACTTCCCCTCAAAATCAACGATCTCGGCATACAGTTCCTCTCCCTCTCCGGCCACAAACTGCATTGCCCGAAAGGCGTGGGAGCCCTCTACGTCAACGCGCGCATGCGCTTCACGCCGTGGTTGCGCGGCAGCCAGGAAAATGGCCGCCGAGGGGGCACGCAGAATGTTGCCTCCATCGTCGGACTGGGCAAAGCGGCCGAACTTGCTGCCGGCCATCTCCACGAGGATGCTTGCAAAGTCGGCACCCTGCGTGACCGGTTTGAACAGGCCGTTCTGAAAGCGGCGCCGGGCACGGAGGTCAACGGCGATCGTGCGAATAGGTTGCCCAATACGACCAACATCGCTTTCGAGGGCATAGAAAGCGAGGGCGCGCTCATGCTCCTTGATGAGCGAGGTATCTGTTGCTCCGCCGGTTCTGCTTGCACCAGCGGTTCCGTGCATCCGTCGCACGTTCTGAAGGCAATGGGCTTCTCAAACCATCGCGCACGCAGCAGCCTGCGCTTCTCGTTTGGACGCTTCAACACGGACGAACAGGTCGCCTTCGCCTCCGAGGCAGTGCCCGAGATTATCGAGAAGCTGCGCCGGCTCTCGCCGGCGAGAGGCCCCGTTGTCATGGCAGCCTGACCCAGGCTATCCGATAGTCGCTGGCCCTTGTCCGAGGGACCCTTATTTGCGCTCGGGCGTCGGCACCAGGACGTAGTGCATTCGAGCCGCCTTTGCCGCCTCGATTCCGGTGGGACTGTCCTCGAAAACAAGGCAGTCCTCGGCCGCAACTCCGATGCGCCGCGCCGCTTCGAGAAAAGGGTCCGGAAACGGTTTGCCACGCTCATAGTCTTCCGCGCACACCACGGCATCGAACATTTCAAGAATACCGATGGCCTTTAGAGTCGCTTCCACCGGCTCACGATGCCCTCCCGAAGCGATTGCCAGCGGCTTTATGCCACGCATGCCCACGGCGATCTCGAGCACCGGCAAGATGGGCCGCGTGTCCTGGACAGCTGCAAGATAGTAGGATTCCTTGCGACGTACCGTCTCGTCCACATCCAGCGAAAGTCCAAACTTCACGTTGAGATGCTCCACGATAACCGCGGTGGGTTTCCCGCCCCATTGATAAAAGAGATCCTCCGGAAACTGGCCGCCAAAATCCCGCATCGCCAGACTCCATGCGCGATAGTGAATCGGCATGGTGTCCGCGATCGTTCCATCGCAATCAAAAATGTAACCGCCGAATTGGCGGACTGGAATGTCGAGCTTCATGCTTATCCGATAGCCGTTCGCCGGTGTCTACGTCACGGACAATTCACCCGATGTTGCCGGGACTTGTCTCTTCGCTAAGCTCAACGGCGTGCACGATTCTCGAAATGGGCTGGTTCGGTTCCTGAAGAAATATCCATTCGGCGTCCTGCTTGCCTCCCTGATGATGACGATTGTCGGGGCGCCGCTTGCAACGAAGTTTGCCTTTTTCATTCCTGGGCTTCATGGGCAGGCGGCGGTCGCACCTCTTGTGCTCGTGCTCACGATCGCCGCCGCGTACGCAATTTCGTCGAGCGCGCGCAGCCGCCCCACCTCGGTCTTTCTCGGCGGACTCGGGGTCGCTTTCCTGTGTCTTAGCACGCTTTTTCGTCACAACTCGCTCACCGCCATAAACCTCGTGGCTCAGATGGTGTTCCTGAGCTACGTGATTGTCGTGGTTGTGAGGGTCGTCTTTCGCGCGTCCATTGTGGATGGCAATATTCTTTGCGGCGCCGCCTCGCTGTATTTGATGATAGGTGTTCTGATCGGCTTCATCTATTCTTTGATCGAACTGCTCAATCCCGGCAGTTTCATCATCGTCCAGGCCGTTGGACAGCCCGCGTTGGGCTCCGGCGATGTTCACGCCGGATGGCTGATCTACTTCAGCCTCACCACATTGACGACAGTCAGCCTGGGCGACATCATGCCCGCGACGGATAGCGCCCGAAGCGTGGTTGTGCTCGAAGCGATCCTTGGCCAGATCTTGATCGTCCTGATGATGGCCCGTCTGGTTGGATTGCACGTCGCGCAGGCGACCTCAGGGCGCGACAGGCCCATGGCTTTTGAGACCTCCGAGGGGTCCCGTTCAAGGAACGAGCACCCCCGCCCCAACAAACCCGCCTGAGTCGTGTCACGCGATTATCACTTCGCTCCCCGCGAGTAATCGCAATTCCCTGGCAGCATCGCCCTGATTGATGGCGAGCTCGACAAAGCCTGATGAGCCAATGATCGCGAGAGGACTGCCCCGAGGCACGGCCCCGTAGAATTGCCCGAACGGAATTCGCGTCCCTCCGGGGAGCAGCGCGGAGTGCGCGGCGCGGGCTCTTTCCGCCGGAAAAGCCGTGATGGCGTTGCCGTAGGTATCCACGTGAATCACCTCCGTCTTCCATCCTTCTTGAACGCGAAGAGGGCTCGGCCAGTTTGTTCGTTGAAAATCGTCAAGCCCGGGTCCCAGTTCGCAAAATTCTTGCTTTGCCGCAAGCCATGCGGCCGCAGGGGCAAAGAGATCGCGCCCGTGAAACGTGCTGCTCAGGTGCGGCAGGAAAAATTCAGAGTTCTCCACGCTGCGAATTTCCAGGTGATCTTCCTCCCTCACCGCCCAGCTCAGCACGCCATTGTCGGGACCGAGGAACAGCGCCCGCCGGGTTCGAATTGCTATGGCTTTGCGAGCGCTTCCAACGCCGGGGTCGATCACGGCTACATGGATTGTGTTTGCCGGGAAGAACGGCGCCGCGGTCATCAAGGCGAAGGCGCCTCCGCGAATGTCACCGGCAGCGACACCATGGGTAATGTCGACAATCTGAACCGCCGGAGCGATGCCCAGGATCACTCCCTTCATTGCCCCGACGAACGAATCCCGCAGCCCGAAATCCGTCGTCAGCGTGATGATCATCAGAGGCTCAGGAAATTTCTCAGAAGATGTTTCCCTTCGGAGGTGAGGATGGATTCCGGGTGAAACTGCACACCAAACACGGGGTGCCCCACGTGGGCTAGGCCCATGATCTCCCCCTCCTCGGTCCATGCCGTGATCTTCAAACACTCAGGCAGCGTGCTTCGCCTGACCAGCAGTGAATGATAACGTGTTGCCTCAAAGGGGCTTGGCAGTCCAGCAAACACGTTTTCCCCGGAATGAAGGATCGGCGATGTCTTGCCATGCATGAGACGATCGGCGCGAACGACCTCACCGCCGTAGACTTGACCGATGCTTTGATGGCCCAGACACACGCCGAGTACAGGCAGCTTGGGCCCGAAGCGCGCGATGACATTGCAACTGATTCCCGCTTCCTTCGGAGTGCAGGGTCCCGGCGAAACCACGATGCGCTCCGGCCTGGCCGCTTCGATCTCCTCGAGGGTCACCTCATCGTTTCGAAATACCAGAACCTCCGCCCCGAGTTCGCCGAAGTATTGCACCAGGTTGTAGGTGAACGAGTCGTAGTTATCTATGACAAGAAGCATCGTTTTCCAATTCGCGCGCCCGATCGATGGCTCGCATCGCAGCCATCGCCTTGTTGACGCTCTCCTGATATTCACCCTCCGGCGTCGAATCTGCAACCACTCCCCCACCCGCTTGCACATACGCCTTGCCATCCTTGAGCAGGACAGTGCGCAAGGCGATGCAGGAGTCGAGATTGCCATCAAAACCAAAGTAGCCCACGGCCCCGGCGTAGGTGCAACGCTTGCTTTTCTCGAGTTCGTTGATGATCTGCATGGCGCGGACCTTTGGCGACCCTGAGACGGTCCCCGCCGGAAACGTGGCGCGCATGACGTCATACGCTGTCCGTCCGCCCGCCAGTTTGCCGGAAACGTGCGAGACGATGTGCATCACGTGACTATAGCGTTCAATGGTCATGAAATCTGTGACCTTCACGCTGCCGTATTCGGCGATGCGGCCCACGTCATTGCGCGCAAGGTCCACGAGCATCAAGTGTTCAGCCCGTTCCTTGGGATCAGCCAGCAAATCGCTTGCGTTGTCCTCGTCCTCCTGCTCGGTCGCTCCACGCTTGCGAGTGCCCGCAATGGGCCGGATTTCCACGAGGTCGCCGGTAAGCCTGACGTGCACCTCCGGGGAGCTTCCGACCAGCGAATAACCCTCCGGAAACCGCAGACAAAACATATAGGGGGACGGATTGATGAACCTCAGCGTCCGGTAGAGGTCGAGCGCATCGGCCGCAAACGCGGTCTCGAAGCGTTGCGCGGGCACCATCTGAAAGATGTCGCCGGCGCGGATATATTCTTCCGCGCGGTTCACCATCTCGTGATACTCCTCCCGAGTGGTGTTGCTTTCGGCGTTCCCCTTTCGAGGTTCGTGCTCGGTAAAGATCGGCGGAAAAGAGACGGGCTTTCTGAGCTTGTCGAGGATCGCCTCAATCTCGCCTACCGCGGCCTGGTAAGCCGACTCCGCGTCGCCTTCCTCGATGAAGGCATTCGCAACAATCTTCAACCTGCGGCGACGGTGGTCAAAAATAATGACCGTGCCGGCCAATAGGAAAAACATGTCCGGAACGCCAAGCTCATCCTTTGGGGGTGGCGCGATCGTCGGCTCGAACCAGCGAACGCAATCGTAGCCGAGGTAGCCGACCGAGCCTCCGTGAAAGCCCGGGAGATTCGACCCGCGCACGATGCGGTAGCGGGCCATGATCTTTTGCAATTCGTAAAGCGGATCTCGCGACGACTCAAACGTGCGGGTCTGTCCGTTCTCCGTCACGGCCACGGTCCTGCCCCGAGCGGAAATCATGAGCCGCGCACCCGCTCCGAGAAACGAATAGCGTCCGACATGATCACTTTGCTCGGCGGATTCGAGAAGAAACGACGGCGCCTCTCCGCCCAGCTTTGCAAAGGCGGAGACAGGCGTATCCCCGTCGGCGACGATCTCCGTCCAGACCGGGACCACGTTCGCCGCGGCCGCCTGTTCCATGAACACGGAGTGCGGCGGATTCAGGGGAATCATGGGAAGGAGGCTCGGGGCGTCGCCTTCTCCGCGGAGTCCTGAATCTGAAAAAGTTCGGCGGAGGCGAAACTAAACATGTTGGCAAGGACGTTGGCCGGGAAAACCTCCCGCTGCGTGTTGTAGGCCATGACGGCATCGTTGTAAGCCTGCCGCGCGAAGGAAATTTTGTTCTCCGTCGACGTGAGCTCCTCGGAAAGCTGAAGCATGGTTTGGTTCGCCTTGAGATCAGGATAGGCCTCCGCCACGGCAAAAAGCCGCCCGAGAGCGCCGCTCAGCCCCGCCTCCGCGCCCGTGAGTTCTCTCATCGCCTTCGGGTCGCCCGGATTCGCTGCCGCCTTGGCGCCCGCGGAGTAGGCGGAATTCCGCGCCGATATGACCGTCTCCAACGTCTCGCGCTCGTGCTTGAGATAGCCCTTCGCGGTCTCCACCAAATTGGGAATCAGATCGTAGCGGCGTTTCAGTTGGACATCTATTTGCGAGAACCCGTTCTTGTACCGGTTCCTGAGGGTGACAAGGCTGTTATATTTGCCGATCGCAAACAATGCCAATAGCCCGGCGCCGCATACAAGCCCCAGCAGAACGATCAAAACGAGTCCCATGGGGAAAAGAGTGCCCGCCTTGCCCGTGCCACGCAACAGGGAAATGGCAAGGACAAGCCACGGATATCAATAGCGAATCAACGTAATGCCGAGAGGCTGTACCCAGTGATAGACGGAAAATACTGTTGCCGCCAGGGCGAGCGAAACAAAGGCGTGAAGGAGAGACTCCTTCCAGATCGAATAAAGCGCGAATGCAAAGGACAGCAACAGGATTACCAGGGGCGCGATGCAGAGAATCGTCGGCAAATGGCGAAAGCTTCGCATTCCAGCGAGAAGCCACTCGTTGAATGGAAAGGGAAGGACACGCACGTAGATGCCGGGCGAAACAATCAATGTGCCCAGCGACTCATAGTAGAAACGCTCCGGCCCCCGCCAGAGCACGTAGACCGCCATTGCAGCCACGGTAAACGCGACAACGCGTCCAGGAGTCACCGTGATCTGCCTCCGGTTCATCAAGATGTATAACCTGCCGGAGGAGATGCCGCAACCGTTTTCGCCCCGCTTTCCAGCCTCTTCGGGGCTTGCACACCTGGCGAATCGTCCCTTAGATCGCGTTACTTGCTGTCGATCGCCTTTTCGATCGCGTTGTTGTGCTTCCCGTTGGCATCGATCAGCGCCCCGGCGCTCTTTCTCAACTTCGTTCCGTCATATCCCACGAAGTCTGCAGCCTGCAGGACCGATGTGTCTCTCCGCGGGTTTTCCTTCTTTCCGAAGCGCTTCTCCACAACGGGCTGCATATCGCAAGCGGCGAGAAGGAGCGCCGCAAAGAGGAAAAGGGAGGCACGTTTCATGACCGAATTCTCCAACCGCCATCATCTGTCCGAAAGAGGGAATTCCGCCATTCCAAAATTACACAGTGGGCGCGGATCTCAGAGTAGCCGGTCATAGAGAAAGCAATCTCTCTCGTGGTCGTTGACCATCCCAACTGCTTGCATAAACGCGTAGCAGATCGTTTTGCCCACAAACTTGAATCCCCGAAGTTTCAAGTCTTTGCTCATGGCGTTTGATTCAGCGGTATGCGTAGGCAACTGGCGAGATCGCCAGGCGTTCCGTATCGGGTGGCCGTTCACGAATCTCCAGGCGTAGGCGTCGAAACTGCCGAATTGTTCCTGGACGGCGAGGAATGCGCGGGCATTCGCGATCGCCGCCAGGATCTTGAGTCGATGGCGAACGATTCCCGCGTTGGCCAGCAATTCTTCAACCTTGCGCGCGTCATAGCGCGCAACCAGCGCGGGATCGAAATAGTCGAACGCCCCGCGATAATTCTCTCTCTTGCTTAGAATCGTTTCCCAACTGAGCCCGGCTTGTGCCCCTTCGAGGACTAAGAGCTCGAACAACATGCGATCATCGTGCTGGGGCACGCCCCATTCGTGATCGTGATAGGCCACGGAGAGCGGAGTCCGGGCCCACGAACACCTCTTCATTGGCCCCTCTCGCTTGGTTTCGGCGCCGTCCGGATCTCGGGATGCCGTTCCATACGTCTAGACGTTCTCCCGCAGGCGGGTTCCGGCATCCGCTCCGGAGTCAGCGAGGGATATCGATCTGATGAGGTCCTTCGTGGCCGGGACCAGCGGCGGCGCGATGCTCAGTGCGCGGAAGCCCATCCGCAGCAGCTTGGGAATTGCCTCCTCGCGGCCCCCTAGCTCGCCACAGATCGTAAGGGACTTGCCGGCGGCCTCCCGGACGACAATTCCGAGGAGCCGAAGCAAGGCGGGATGGTCATCGATATAGTACTCGCTAACCGCTGCATCGTCGCGTCCCGCGGCAAGGGTGTATTGGGTGAGATCGTTCGTTCCCACACACAGAAAATCGGCGTGCCTTGCGATATCGGCGACCGTCAAGGCGGCGGACGGCGTCTCGATCATTGCGCCAAATGGCGGCAATTGTTGAAGTCCCATTTCATTGGCAACGATTTCAAAGTGTTCGCGAATTTTCTGAATGTCGCGTTCGAGGGCGACCATCGGAACCAGGATACGAATGGCTTGATTCCGGGAAAGCCTCAGGAGGGCTCTCAGCTGCGTTCGCACGAGCTTGGGGAAGGCGAGCAAAAGGCGGACTCCCCGCCTGCCGAGCAGCGGATTCGCCTCGAGCGGAAGGTTGAGGGATCGCAGAGGCTTGTCGCCGCCGATATCCAGCAGCCGGATCGTTACCGGCCTGTCGCGGAATGGGCTGACAAGCGCCTGAAGTTCGTCGTAAAGTTCATCCTCTGAAGGCGGCAACTCGCGCGCAAAGTAAAGTTGCTCGATCCGGAAAAGGCCAATGCCGTCGGCTCCGTTCTCGATCACGACGTCAATATCATCATGCGCGCCAAGATTCGCTTCGACGGAGATGGTTTGCCCGTCACGCGTCGTCGCCGGCTTGCTGCATTCGACCTTGCAACGCACTTTGCGCGAGTTGTGGGCGGCAAGCCGCCGCTCGAAAGCAAGCCTCGTCTCCTCGCCGGGTGAAACGACAACGACGCCCCGAAAGGCATCGACCAGCAAAGTATCGCCGCCTCGAATATGACTGAGCAGCCCGGGAAGCTCGGCGACGGCGGGTATGCTTTTCTCGCGCGTGAGCAAAGCGGCGTGCGAGCCCTGCCCCAGCGATTCCACAAGAATTGCCGCAACGTCCTGCCGTGACAGGGAGACAATGTCCGAAGGCAACAATCGCCTGGCAACGAGCACGCTACCCCCCGGCATCGCAGGCAACCCGAAGGCTCCCTCCCCCTCGAGCCGGCGGAGGACGCGTCGTGCCAGGTCGAGAATGTCGTCCGCGCGCACGCGGAACGCTTCGCTTTTCAGCGCAGCGAATTTCGCTTCCCAGTTGCGGAAGACTCGTCTGACCGCCTGGGAAGCGGATACGAGGGATTCCCGAAGTTCCGTTTCAATTTGCCCCGACGAGAGGAAACTATCGAGCATCATCTGATGGGCGTGGAAGATCTCGCCAAGCCGCGGATCAATCTGCTCGCTGATGAGGCGGGCCGATTCCTCCAGTGCGCCTTCCACCTCCAGGAAGGCCGTGCGAACTCGGTCCATCTCAGCGTCGATTTGCTCCGGTCCGATCCGAATGGCTTGCCCGCTACATTCCAGAATGTCTCCGGCAACCCAGGCCGTCCCCATGGCAAGACCGGGCGAAATGCGCGTTCCGGAGAGACTTTGCTCCCGGCGGGATAGCTCGGGAATGTCGGTCGCGTTGATCGCTAATTCAGAGTCCACTTGGTGAAATCATCGCCCAAGCTCACTAGAGGAGCAAATTTCCCGGCCACCCGCATTTTTTCCCTCTCTGAAAGCTCGCCAACCGCATACACTTACGCGAAATGAAAACTCCGGCTGGCCGGTGATGGCGAGTCTTTCCTGACGCCAAGGCTCGATCGGGATGTCCCGAAAAGCCGGTCTAGTCGCCCGGTTTCATGACCTCAAACGTTTCAAACAGGGGAACCAGATCGATCACGGCGTTTGCCGCGCCCTTCAATCCCGCGCCCAGCGTTTGAGCGGTCGCCGCCACCTCCACGCGAATTCCGCGCCGTCGAAGCTGCAAGGCGAGATGGGCAAAATCAGCGTCTCCTGTCACAAGGACGACGACTTCGGGACGCATTTCCACCGAAAGCTCGACGGCATCGATCGCCATCAGAACGTCGACGTTTGCCTTGTAATGCCTGCCGTCTCCCGGAGAGCCGTCTTTCGCCACGACGAGAAATCCGTTGGAGCGAAGCCAATGCAGGAACTTGTTCTTCTTTTCCCGTTCGGTTTGCCACTCCGGGATGGGAGGAGGCAACCCGGCGTAGATGACCATCTCGATCAACTCGCGCCCCCGGTCGGCGCTCGCCAGATGATCGCGGAGCCTGAGCCAATCGAGTTTCCTGCCCAGCGCCCGCACGGAGCTGACGACGTTGGATTCATCCACGAAAACCAGCACTCTCGCGGTTCGCGCACTCAATTTGCCCCTCCGGCCACGCTTGCAAGCAGGTCCAATTCATCCGGGCCAAGGTTCAGTCCGGCTGACGCCAAATTTTCCTCCAGATGGGCAATCGAAGTTGTCCCCGGGATTGGAAGGATGTTCGGAGCGCGGTGGAGCAGCCAGCTCAAGGCCACTTGTGTCGCGGTCGCTCCCAGGTGTTTGCCAATATCGGCGAGAGTTCCTTCCGCGGAAGCGAGCGGCGCCCCGCGTTTCATCGGGTCGGCTCCCAAAGGACCATACGGCACAAACGCGATTCCTTCGCGAGCGCAATGATCCACCATCGGATCTCCCTGGCGCTCGCCGACGCTGTACCGGTTCTGCACCGAAGCGATCGCGGTAATCGCCCGCGCCTCTTCGAGCTGCGGCACCGTGATATTGGAAAGGCCGATCAGCCGAATTTTGCCTTCCTGCTGGAGTCGAGTCAGACCAAGCACGGACTCGCTCAAGGGAACACTCGGATCGGCCCAATGAAGCTGGTACAAGTCGATGCGCTCCACGCGCAGGTTCTTGAGGCTTTCCTCGCAGTCACGTCGCAGACCGTCCGGACTTCCGTCCAGGTATCGTTCGCTAGCCGTCTTTTTCACCACACCGCCCTTGGTCGCGATGAAAAGCCCTTCGGGGTACGGGTGGAGGGCTTCCGCAATGAGTCTCTCGTTCCAACCCGGTCCGTACGCTCTGGCGGTGTCAATAAAATTGATTCCAAGCTCGACAGCGCGCCGCAGGAGCTTTTTCCCGGCGTCCCAGGCCTCGTAAGGCCCAAAGTTTCCGGGTTGGCCCGTCAGGCGCATCGCGCCGTAGCCAAGCCGGCGGATTTCCGTGCCGTCGTGAAAGCGAAATCCTTGAGAGGGCATAGGAAGACTCTTTTACACCTGAATTTCACTATCGCGTAGTCCATTTTGTGGCGGGTGCCGGCCGGCAACGAAGCGCGGATAGCACGGATTGCGGATGAGGAAAAAAATGACCCTCGTGCGGTCGAGTGCGGCTATGGCCTTCGTTTTCTCAGGATCAATGTTTTCCCTTCACGGCTCAATCGGCCGACGAGAACTCACTCACGCTTTCCGAGCACTTCAAAATCCCAAAGTCACGCCAGTGTCCGCCGTGGCCGAAGCGACGGGGAATCTAGGTTTGCGGCTTCGCTACAACGGGTCACTTACCCAACATTTTTGCTATGATAAAGATGAGAACGGCTCCGCCAAAGCCCCCGCCCAAGAGTAAATACAAGAAAGAGTAACCAGCCGCGGCCAGAACAGGGATGAATGCGATCATAGGGCGTGAGGTTGAGTGTTGTCAGTGGTATCGTGTCACGCACGAGTTGCGGATGTGCGAGGTTCCGAAGCCTCTCAGATCACCAACCACTCGTGGCGGCTGATGGCTCTGGCTCACAAACCGATCCAGGATCTTGACGCACTCCCGAAAACAATAGGGAGCGCTCCTTTCTGAACCGGGGGATTGCAAGTGTCACTAGACAGGCGAAGCCCTGGCAGTATAAAGTCACAAACGATCGGCAGCTTTCCCAGGACCCCGTCACGACGCGTCACGACGCGTCGACTCTGCCCAGCAATTCTCAATTTATGAAAAACAAGCTTCTTTGCGCAGTATTCGTATTCTTATCCGCCATTCGGGCATTTTCATGGACCGACGGCGAACTCCTCATCTGGGTAAGCGATAACAGGGGCTTTCGCTCCTGGGTTGAGCTTGGCAAGAAGTTTGAACAAGAGATGGGGGTTCCCGTGAGGGTGGAAACCCAGGAACAAATCACGGAAAAATTCCAGGCTGCCGCTCAAAGCGGCAAAGGTCCCGATATCTTTTTGTGGGCGCATGACCGAATCGGAGAATGGGCTGACGCGGGCCTGCTAAAGCCGCTGGAGATCAGCGAGGATTTCAAGGCAACGTTCATCCCCATGTCCTGGGACGCGGTAAAGCACAACAAACAGACCTGGGGATATCCTCTGGCCCTGGAGTGTGTCTCATTAATCGTCAACAAGAAGCTGGTCTCGGGAAAACCACCGACCCAGCTCTCGGAGCTTCCTGCGTTTGCCACAGAGCTGAAGGCGAAGGATCCCAAACTGATCGCGATCATGTGGGACTACAAAACCCCCTACTTTAGCTTTCCGTTCCTTGCCAGCGCCGGGGCTTATACATTTAAGAGAACTGAGAGTGGTTACGACATCAAGGACATCGGGGTCGACAATGCCGGCGCCATCGAAGGTTTGAAGGCGATCGTGGACCTCATCAACGCGGGCGTGCTTCCGAAGGGCTCCAACCAAAGCGTAGGGGAACAAAAATTGGCAGCGGGCGAACTTGCCACGATGGTGAACGGCCCGTGGGCCTGGGCCAATATTCGCAAGAGCGGGGTCGACTTTGATCTCGCGCCCCTGCCGGGGATTGGTGGAAATCCGGGGAGGCCGTTCGTGGGCGTTCAAACGGCGTTCATAAACCGTTCGAGCCCGAACGCCGACTTCGCAGTGCAATTTCTCGAAAAATTCGTGTGCACAACGGAGGGTCTGAGGAGCATCGATGCCGACGCACCGCTCGGCGTTCCCGCGCTAAAATCTCTCGCCGACGAGATGAGCGCCAAGAATCCCCTGATCAAGGGAACGTATGAGAACGCTCTGAACGGGGTCGTGATGCCCAACATTCCTCAGATGGGCAAGCTTTGGAGTTCGATGAAAGCGGCATTCGAAACTGCGACCAACGGTGAAACGACCCCGGAAGCCGCCTTGAAGGAAGCCAGGACCAACTTGGAAAAGTAACTGTCGCCGCGGTTCACGATGCCCGAAAAGAAGCGTTCGATCCCCTCGCTGGGTGTCTGCTATTACCCGGAACATTGGGACGAAACTCACTGGCCCGAGGATCTGCGGAGAATGCGCGGCTTGGGGATCAAATTCGTGCGCGTCGCCGAATTCGCCTGGAGCCGGTTCGAGCCCGAACCTGAAAAATTCGATTTTAGCTGGCTCGAGCGGTTTCTAGAACTCGTCAAAAGGGAGGGTCTTAGCGCGGTGATCGGAACGCCGACTGCGAGCCCCCCAAAGTGGCTGGTTGATTCGATGCCCGATATGATTGCGCTTGATAAAGACGGGCTTCCCCGGGCGTTCGGATCACGGCGCCACTACTGCTTTTCGCATCAGGGCTACCGGGTCAAATGCGGGCAAATCGTGACCCGTCTGGCCGAAGCCGTGGGTGCTCACCCGGCGGTTTACGCTTGGCAAATCGATAATGAATACGGCTGCCATGACACAGCGATTTCCTACTCTCCCGCAGCCCGGTCGCGCTTTCGAGAGTGGTTGCGCGGGCACTATGAGGACATCGCGGCTTTGAACAAGGCCTGGTGCAACGTGTTCTGGAGCATGGAATACCGAGACTTTGATGCGATCGACTTGCCGAATCGCACACCCACCGACCCGAATCCGGCACACAGCCTGGATTTTAGGCGCTTCAGCTCGGACATGATCCGCGAGTTTCAACGGCTTCAAGTGGACATTCTGCGTCGGCTTTCTCCAGGGCGGCCGATCACCCATAATTTCATGGCCGGTTTCACTGATTTCGAGCACTTCGACGTGGCGGCCGACCTGGATTTTGCGAGCTGGGATTCCTATCCCCTGGGCTTCCTGGCGTCCTTTCCTCTTTTTTCTGAAACGCACCGCAAGCATTTCCTGCGTTCCGGCGACCCGGACTATGTCGCCCTCCATCATGACCTTTATCGCGCCTGCGGCCGCGGTCGCTGGTGGGTGATGGAACAGCAACCGGGTCCAGTCAATTGGGCTCCATACAATCCAGCGCCTCTTCCCGGAATGGCGCGTTTCTGGGCGTTGGAGGCCTTCGCTCATGGTGCCGAAGTCGTCAGCTTTTTCCGCTGGAGGCAGGCACCCTTCGGGCAGGAACAGTATCACTCCGGACTTAACCTCCCTACCGGCGAACCGGATGTCGCTTGCGCCGAGATCGCCCAACTGAAGGAAGAGCTTCCCTTATTTGACGGAGAGGCGCCGCAGCGAGGCGATGTCGCGCTCGTATTTGATTATGAAGCAGCGTGGGCGATCACCATCCAGCCCCAATCCAGTGAGTTTGCATATATCACGGAGGCCTTCAGGTTTTACCGAGCCGCTCGCCAGTTGGGACTAAACGTGGATGTCGTATCTCAGAAGGGAGATCTCGCCGGCTATCGACTGATCCTGGTTCCCCCGCTTCTGATTGTACGCCCCGAGTTTTTGGAGGCGTTGCGTCGCTCCTCGGGACTCGTCGTTTTCGGCCCTCGCCTTGGCTCGAAGACCGCGAACTTCCAGATTCCCGAAAACCTGCCGCCCGGCCCGCTTCAAGAATTGCTTCCCCTGAGGGTATTAAGAGTCGATAGCCTGCCGCGCTTCGCGCCGAGATCCTTGCAATGGAACGGAGAGTCCTATTCAGCAGAAACCTGGGTGGAACAGGTGGCTGGCAGTCTGGAGCCGGTCGCACGGTTTGAGGACGGCCAGGGCGCGCTGTTCAGCCACGAACGGTTTCTCTATCTGGCCGGCTTGCCGGACGATCGCTGGCTTGAAGACGTGATGAAGATGGTGGCAAGCCAGCAGAACCTCCCGATCGTCGAGCTTCCGAAAGGCGTGCGAACCCGCCGAATCGGCGCTCTGCGCTGCTTTTTCAACTACAATCCGTTCACCGTTCGGGTTCCAGCGTTGGAAGGTCTCGAAGTCCTGGTCGGCAATGCGGATTTGCCGCCGGCGGGCGTTTTGATCGGTCGCGAGAAAAGACTTGGATAAGTAACGCTTCCTCTCACGAAGCAGAAGCGATCAGCCTCGCGACATGCGGGCCCTTTCGAATTCGCCGATGAAGGCCCGCGTGTTTGAGGGAGGCGAGGCTCCGCCGAGCCGTAGCTGTTTACCAGGGGATGCCGCATGACAATCTCGACTCCTTACGTCGTCGCCTACGATGCTGCGGCTCGGCGGGAGCCTCGCCCTCCCCTGGCCCTGGCTAAGCATCAGCTAACTTGCATTCTGAACGCACACCTCCGCATCTAGGTGATTCGGTGCGTACACTTATAGAAAATCTTCTCATCAATATCGTCAATCGATCCATTGCCCTTTCCAAGAAGACGGATTTCGTCCTCGATTTCCTGTCTGAAAATATCAAAGCAACGGGCGGCGCCGACCGGTCCGCCGGCGCCAAGCGCATAGGCCAAAGCGCGACCGATCAATACAGCCCGCGCGCCACATGCTCTCGCTACCACGACATCTTTGCCGGTTCGAACTCCGCCATCCAGGTATATTTCCATGTTGGATCCCTCTTGTTTGAGTTGAGGAGCGATCTCTTGCAGCATATGGAGGGTGGCCGGAGTTCCATCCTCCTGCCGCCCACCGTGGTTTGAAACAACAATGGCTGCCGCTCCATGCTGCTCGGCACGTCGAGCATCTTCAATATTGTGAACCCCTTTGATAATAATCGGCCGGTCACCCCAGGCATCTCTTATCCATTCCAAATCGGCCCACGTGGCAGCCGACTGCTTTAGTTGTTCGCCAATCGGGGTGTAAGGCATAGGTTTCCCTTCCTTAAGTTCAATATTTGGAAAGTCCATCAATTGGCCGTCAGCGAGAAAACTTATTAAGAACGAAAGATGCCTCCAGGTATCCAGGCTGAATGCCTGGCGAATCCTTTCATTATAAAGGCCGCGAAAGAGTTTGGCCTGGGGCCACGCGTTGCTTGTGATCGACCCAACCATTTCTCGAATCAGTTGAGAAGATCGGTTTCTCCTGTCGCCCAAACGATTTCCTGCGACCGCGGTATCAATAGTAAGAATCAGAGCTTCGAAACCCGCGGCTCTTGCTCGTCTTATCCCTCGTTCAGCGACTTCCCGTCCTCCTACCAAATAGAGTTGGAACCAGCATGGTCCTGCCGCAGCTTCTTTCACGCGTTCCATTCGAGTGCCCGTAAGGGTCGAAAGACAATAAATGAGACCGGCACCGCAAGCCGCTTGAGCTGCGACCGCCTCTCCTTCCGGCCACAGACTTCGCTGGCTTCCGACCGGAGCTGTGATGATCGGCATGGAAATTGTTCGACCGAGCACAGTGGTTGACAGGTCCACCGATTCAAATCTGACTCCGCTTGTTGGGTTGAGCTCTACGTCAGTAAAGGCCTTTCGATTTCTATGGAGAGATATCTCCTCACCGGAGCCACTCAGAAAATATCTGAGCACTACCTCTGGAACGCGTTGAATGCACAGGCTCCGCAGATCATCGATGGCGGGAGCCTGCGCGGCGAGTCTTCCCCATCGCTCTGCCGATTTGATGTGACGGGCGAGCAACCAGCGTTGAAAAGCCATCTCTCTGGTTGCGAGAGACACGTCTGTAAAGAGTCCGGGAGTGCGATCTGAATGCGAATGTCTTGAAGCCGCTGACGATTGACCTGCTGAAGTGCGATCCATAACACCGGATTTTCCCTGGAATTTTAAGCAGGGGGGGACGCTCGCGGTCGAGGTTTTCCGGCGCGACGAGGAAAAGAAAGCTGCGCCGTCAGGGGTGCCTTCTCCTTCCGATGAGGCTCGCGAGCTTGGAGATTTCCATTTCATTCCGGAGCAGATCGTAGGCGACGACGTGAGGAGTCGAGATGGCAGAGGGTCCTGAGTCGCGCCTCATCACGCCACGCGCCGCAGCACGCGCACCCGCTCCTGGCCTTCGCGCCCGCCGAAGGCTACATTCGGCACATAATCATCCACGATTTCGTAGCCCTGCGCAAAAAGCGCCGTCAGATCGGCCACGCTAAAAGGGTAAGGAGGTCCCTCCTCACCTGGATCGAGCGCTGGATCGATGAACCACACGCCAATCAGCAAGCCCCCGGGTCGCAGAGTCAGGTCGATGCCGCGCCGGTAGTCAGCGCGCATCGCCGGAGGCAATGCGCTCATGCATGTGTGCTCCAGCACCACATCATAGACGCCGCGCATCTCCTCCGGCGGGTCAAACAAACTCCCGATCACGAAGCGCTCCGCCAGATGAGGATACAGCGCGCGCGCCTCCGCCACCCCCGTAGGCGCGATGTCCAACCCTGTCGCATCCAACCCGTGCTCCACCGCCAGCGCCACCTCATGCCCGCGACCGCAGCCCGGCACCAGCGCGCGCCCCCGCACCACATGACGCTCCAGATACTGCTTCATCGGCGGCGACGACCCACCGCGATCCCAAAACACCTCGCCTTTTTGGTACATTTCATCCCAGTCCATGCGTCCCATTCAACCCCTCGCCAGGCGATGTCAATCCCGAGGCGCAAGCTCCTGATAAAGCGCGGACATTGGACGTGATTCCCTTGATCATGGACAGCCTCAGCGCGATGGGGAATTTATCTTGGGTCACGAGGCTGGGATACAGGGTCGAGGCAAATGGAACGTGTTTTTCATTCTTTTTTTAAAAGGATGGTCTTGAAAGAGTAAAAGCGATAAAGCCATAGAAAGCGCGGGTTTCAGGGTTCTAGCTTACTCACCCAAAAGTGAGGCAACAAACCGACCAACCTGGAAACAATGATATGATCAACGCAGCAGTCTTCGGCGCGGGCCGAATCGGAAAAGTCCACACCCAAAACGTAGCGGGCTTGCCGGGAGTCACCTTGCGTTATGTGGTGGATGTTAACGCAGCTGCGGCGTCCGAACTCGCCGAGACCTACGGCGCAAAACCTGCCACGATCGAGGCAGCGCTCGGCGATCCTGAAGTCCATGCCGTGGTCATTGCGACGAGCACCGACACCCACGCGGATCTCATCCAGCGGGCCGCCGCTGCAGGTAAGGCGATCTTTTGTGAAAAACCGGTGGATCTCGCGCTGGAACGAGCACGCGTCTGCGCGGAAGCTGTGACGCGGGCGGGTGTTCTCTGCGGCATCGGTTTTCAACGCCGCTTCGATCCCACCTTTGCGGCCCTCAAAGCTCGTCTCGATGCGGGAGAAATCGGCGAGCCGGAGACTCTGTTGATCACCAGCAGAGATCCCGGACCGCCTCCCGTGTCCTACATCAAGGTCTCCGGCGGGATTTACAAGGACATGCTCATCCACGATTTCGATATCTTCCGTTGGATTCTCGAGGATGAAGCCGTCAGTATCCATGCCACCGGGAGTTGTCTGGTGGATCCGGGCATCGGCGAGGCGGGAGATGTTGACACCACTGCAGTAACCATTCGAACCCGCAAAGGCCGGCTCTGCCAGATCAACACCACGCGACGTGCCGCCTACGGCTATGACCAGCGCTTCGAAGTGCTGGGCAGCGCCGGCATGCTCCAGGCAGGAAACCCGCGCCCCACGGAAGTAACTGCTTCGACAAAGGGGTCCGTCAGCACCGACGTACCAGAACCGCTCTTCTTCGACCGCTACCGCGCTGCTTTTGCAGCAGAGATGAAATACTTCTTCGAGGCTGTTGGAGGCGGCAGGCCGGCCCGCACAGACATTTATGATGGCGTTAAGGCGCTGGAACTCGCCGAGGCAGCCACACTCTCATGGCGCGAGCAGCGGGTTGTCGAGTTGGATGTTTGACCACCCGTTCCGGGCGAATCGGCACGAACAGCCTTCGGCTGTTGCCGCTTCGCGTCCCATCGCAACGAAATTCTTCGCTCTCCTGAGAATGCTTTTCCAAGCCGTAGTTACTCCAGAAGCCGCCAAGCAATTCTGGCACCTACTCCCCTGACCTTGCCACCAAGGCTTTACAATTTTCCCGCGACCCTGTTCCAAGCAATCCGCCACTCTTCGGCTTCCTGGCACATGGCGCAAATTGGGTGAAGCGTCCGTAGATCCTTTTATTTGAGCCCCCTCTCAGAGTATTGCCGGCGGAGGGGATCGAACCCGCTTTGATCAATGTTTTGGAGTGCGCAAAAACCGAGCTAAAACGCAGAGAATAAGCGTATAAGCGGCTCTACAGGCGATTGAGGCTGTTGCAGAAATTGCGCGGATATTCGCAAACCATGTGTCCGAAAGTGTCCGAAACTTGGATGCTTGCGAGTTGCCTGCAACTTTGCTGCGAAAGCGGGTCTAAACTCGCTGACCAGTGCGAACGGCAGCCCAGCTAGCGACCGCACATGCGGCGATGATACCGAAGGGCGTCAGCTGAGAGGACGCGTTGCGGACTATCTGAACAAACCCATCCCTTCCTCCAAGTGAGCCATCCTCATTGATCCACAGCGACAACTCATCAAAAAGAACGTGGCAATTTGGACAGAGGCATAGTGCGGACGGCGGCGTGAACGTCGGATAAAATGGGCGGTTTCAAAATCGGATGGCAAAAGTCTTGGCGAAGGGGGCGTTGAGGGATGGCGTTTGGGTTAGGTTTCGATCCGGTCTTTCATGCGGAAGCTTGAGCCTTCGATGAGGACGGTTTCGGCATGGTGGAGGAGGCGGTCGAGGACGGCGGAGGTGATGGTGGAGTCCCCGTTGAAGATGGTGGTCCACTGCTTGAAGGATTTGTTGGTGGTCAGGACTATGGATCCGCGTTCGTAGCGCGCGCTGATGACCTGGAAGAGGAGGTCGGCTCCGTGCTGGTCGATGGGGAGGTAGCCGACCTCGTCGAGGACCAGGAGCGATGGGCTGAGGTATTTGCGCGACTCGGATTTGAGGGCGCCTTTGGTTTGGGCGGCGCTCAAGGTGTTAATGACCTCGATGGCGTTGGCGAAGAGAACGCTCACGCCTTGCTGGCAGGCGGCATAACCGAGCGCGGTGGCGAGGTGGGTTTTGCCGAGGCCGACGAGCCCCAGGAGGATGACGTTGGCTT
>CAVXQK010000014.1:0-94876 GCA_963763735.1 uncultured Verrucomicrobiae bacterium
GCACTTCACGAAGCGCCGCCGGAAAGGCGCGTTGACCGGCGCGCCCACGAATGGCCAGTTCGCGTTCGCGCAGGGCATCGAGCATCCGCAGCTTTTCCCCGATGGGCCGGGCAGCCAATTCGCGCCGGAACGCCCGTTTGCTTTCGAGAATCTCAATGGGATGCCCATTTCAATCGGAGTGCCCCTGCGGCGGTGGCTCATTTTGCTGTAGCGCCACCCTGTGAACGCCGGTTCCACCCAGCCGACAGTCGTAATATAGAAGAAATAGAGGCCGGGGTTTCGCGCAAAGGACGCGGAGGACGCAAAGGAAAAGCTGTGGAGATCCTCGAAGCAATCCGCAGATCGCTCAGATTGTCGCAGATGAGGAATCCCCCAGACGAAGGCAGTCCCCCCAATTTTGGAGATCGACACCGAGGCGACAGGAAGACTGAAAAACTGACAAGCTGGCGAGTTGACGTCCAAATGCCGAAAAAAGCGACCACGACGTTTTCTGCTTTCCCTCGTTCTTTCAAAAGTCTTTGCGTCCTCTGCGCGAGAAGCAAATACCTCCTTCCCTGCGAGAGGCAGGTTCAGGGTGCTCCGGCGATTCAGCTCATAGAAGAAAGCGAAGAAAAACGAAGGCATTTATCCGCAGATGAACAGGATGGACGCAGATTGAAGACCGGAGGCATGCCATCGAGATCGCCACTTACGGTGCCGGTTAAGCCGGTTGCGGCACTGCGGCGACCAGACCGTGTTTTGCCAGGACGGCCTTTAGCTTTTCGACGTCGGGCGGACCACCTGCGTTCACAAGGGCCGCCGTCTCCTCGAAGAAGGCGGGACCGATCAGCGCCGGAGTCACCACGGCCAACGCTTTGGCATCCGTTTGTTTGAGGTTGTTGAAACCATGAACCGCGCCGCGGGGAATGAACAAAGATTCGCCCGGTCCGATGTCAACAACCTTACCATCCACCGTAAAAGTGATGACTCCGGCCACTCCGCATATGGTTTCGTCGTAATGTTTGTGCGAATGGGGCAACGGCACTTTAGCCCGGACCGGCACGGTGAATTCGAATATGGCCACCGAACCGTTCGTTTCGGCGGCTTCAAGCAAAAAGCGAATCCCAATTTGCCCGATGCAGATGATTTTATCCTTCACAGAGCAATTGTCTGGCCTCATGCGCCTGCGTATCTCACTGCCAATAGCTCTCCGCCAGTGCAATCGTGTTCGCGTGCAATCTGGCAGTATGAACGCGGTCGCGATTGTAGCCGCCGCCGTAGAGGACCGCCGTGGGAACACCGAGTTTTGTGACCAGATCCAGCACGGCGCGGTCGCGAGCAGCCATGTCGGCGTCGCTCAGCTTCATCTGACCGAACCGGTCGTTTTCATGCGGATCGGCGCCCGCGATCCAGAATGCGAGGTCGGGCGCGAAGCGCTCAAACGCAACAGGTAGTGTGGCGTTGAGCCGCTCCAGATATTCCTCGCCCCCGGCAAATCGCTCGAGCTCAACATCGAGCGAACCCGCCGTCTTTTCCGCTGGATAGTTGCGCCCGACGTGAATCGAATAGGTGAAGACACGTTCATCGCTCGCGAAGATGCCGTTGCTCCCGTTGCCCTGATGGGCATCAGTATCGATAACAAAAATCAGCCGCTCCCGATGGATGGCGTGCAGATCCCGGATGGCGATGGCGACGTCGTTGAGCACGCAGTAGCCGAGTCCGCGATCCGGGAAAGCGTGATGAGTGCCTCCGGCAAGGTTGCACGCCAATCCCTCTTCGAGCGCCGCCCACATTGCCGCCACCGTACCAGCCGTTTCACGCCGGGAGCGAGTAAGCAAGCCCTCGCACGGCGGCAATCCAAGCCGAACCAGACCATCGCGGCCTAGAGTCCCCGTGCGAATGCTCGTCAGGTAGGAGGAGGTGTGAACCCGTAGAAGTTGGACAACCGAAGCGGGCGCCACGGATGTGATGCGTGCCGCCGCACACTCGGCGCGAATCATCGCCTCCGCCCGCCAGAACTTGTCCATGGGGAATGGATGTTCCTCCGGCAGCGGGAACGTGTAGCCAGGATGATAGAAACAACGCACGCCCGCAACATGACGCAGCTCCGAAGCTCGGTCCAATAGAGACGAAGGGGGACTGATCACTGAGATCGACCTATGGAACCTCGACGGGACAAAGGGATCCCGGCCTTGCAGAACGCCGTCGATGGGTGACAATGTGAGCTGCCGCTCGATGAGATTCACGGAGAGATTGCGTTTCGCCTGCATGATTTTTTTCGCCTCAAGCTTGTCCGCCTTCCCCAAAGCGAGCGCGCCACCCGGGTCCGGCCAGCCGCCCGCGCAAACGTTCATCCTCGATGGCATCTGGGGTTCGCATTCGCGCTGGGAGCGCCTGCGCTGCCGGATCGCCGCCGAGGTAGGCCCGAGCAGGATTTGGCGCTACGACAACAGCGGGCGCGCATCCATCAAATCGCTTGGAGCCGAACTCGCTTCGGAGCTCAAGCATGTCAACGCGCCCATCAACCTGGTCGGTTACAGCATGGGCGGACTCGTGGTCCGCGAAGCGCTTCGTCAGACGCCTGCGCTGAAGGTACTCCGTGTCGTGCTATTGAATTCCCCCAACTACGGAAGCGCGTCGGCCTGCTTGCTCCCACTCTCCGCCTGTCGCGAAATGAGACCCGGCAGCGCCTTCCTCAAGCAGCTCAACGCGGCGCCTTGGACCTACCCTACTCTTGCGACGTGGTGCCCCTTCGACCTGGTGGTATTCCCGGGTTCTTCAGGCCGGTGGCAAAAAGCCAGCATTGTTCTGCGATCGGATGTTCCGATGCATCTCTGGCCGGTCATGTCCGTGGAAATTCATCGATCCGTGACAGCCTTCCTCGCCTCTGGCGGAGGGCAAGATAATCTGCACTCGCGGAGGCATCAGTAGCGCGATACCGGGCGAGGCTCCTGCCGGGCCATCGTCAAATGATAGGGCTCGGCAGGAGCCTCGCCCTCCCGATTTTGCCCCGTGGCGCGTTCTCCAGATTGGACATTTTTGCGCGTCTCAACGAAGAAAAACCTCGGACATGCACCAAACTTCTTTCCTGCAGGACCTGGCGATCGTGATGAGCGTGGCCGCGGTGGCTACGCTCGTCTTTCGCCAGCTCAAACAGCCGGTGGTCCTCGGATACATCCTCGCCGGCTTGCTCATCGGCCCGCACACCCCGCCCTTCGCTCTGATTGCCGACGAGCATGCCATCGAGACGCTGGCCGAACTTGGCATCATCTTTCTGATGTTCGCGCTCGGGCTGGAGTTCAGCCTGCGCAAGCTGCAAAAAGTGGGCGCCACCGCGTTCATCGCCGCTTCACTCGAGATCCTGTTGATGATTTTGGCCGGCTACGCGCTTGGACGCTCTTTCGGCTGGAACGAGATGGACAGCATTTTTCTCGGCGCCATCCTCTCGATTTCCTCGACCACGATCATCATCAAGGCGCTCGAAGGCCTGGGCAAGACCCGCGAGCGCTTTGCCAGCCTGATCTTTGGCATCCTTATCGTTGAGGACATCCTGGCGATCGTCATGATCGCCCTGCTTTCCGGTTTCGCGAGGACCGGGCAGCTCGAGGCGGAGGCTGTGGGAATGACCATCTTGAGCCTGGGATCTTTCCTCGGCATCCTTCTCGTGGCTGGCCTCATCGTCGTGCCACGGCTCCTGGACTACGTCGCCCGCTTCAAGAGCGATGAAATGCTGCTGGTCACGGTGGTGGGCCTTTGCTTCGGGATTTCCATCGTCACGGTCAAGCTGGGATACAGCGTGGCGCTGGGGGCCTTTCTCATCGGGGCCATCATCGCGGAGGCCCGTCAAATCTATAAGATTGAGACTCTTATGCACCCGGTACGAGACCTTTTCAGCGCGGTGTTTTTCGTCTCCATCGGCATGCTTATCGATCCGGTCCTTCTGTCAAAATACGTGGTGCCTATTCTCGCCATCACCGTTGTTGTCGTGCTCGGAAAAGTCTTGAGCTGCTCGCTCGGATGTTTCGTCGCCGGGAATGACATGCGCACCTCTTTGCGCGTCGGGATGGGACTCGCCCAGATCGGTGAGTTTTCTTTCATCATCGCCGCGCTGGGACTCAGTCTGAACGTCACAAGCGACTTCATTTATCCCATCGCTGTCGCCGTCTCGTCGCTTACCACGTTGCTGACTCCCTACTTGATCAAGAGTTCGGACTGGCTGGTCGAATGGTTCGACCGCGTTGCACCGAAGCCTTTGCTGCAGGCCATGGATGCCTACAGCCAGCGTGTAGGCGACCTCGGGAAACAAAGCGGCGCGCGCGTCGAGCGCAAGATTCTCGTCAAGCTAGGAGCGCAGATCGCACTGAACCTGTTGATCATTACCGGAATTTTCATCGCAGCCATGTTCTTGCATAGGCGAATCGTGGTTTGGTGGCCCGCGTTCCCTGGTGGAGTGGATGGAACGAAGGCAGCCACATGGCTTGCAGCGTTGCTCGTGAGTTTTCCCTTGCTGGTCGCCGTCTGGCGCAAGTTGGAGGCCGGCGCGATGCTCATTGCAGAGACCGCGGTGGGGCCCGGCAAGGCCGGTTCCAAGGATTCCGGACTTCAAGCCGTCATCTCCGGCACCATCCTCGTATTCGGTACAGTCGTTCTTATTCTTCTGTTAGCGCTTCTCAGCTCCACTCTCCTTCCGTCGGGGAATGCCCTGCTGATTACGTTGCTGATCATGGTGATTGCGGGCGTCCTGCTCTACCGGGGAGCCGTGAAGCTGTATTCGCGCGCCCAATCTGCCTTGCGAGAAACCTTCGCTCAGCCCGCCGATCCCCCTGTGCTTCAGGAAGCCCCCAGCCTTCCGCCCCTGTTGCGCGAGGCCCGGCTGGAAACCGTCGAAGTAGGGCCAAAGACGCAAGCCGCCGGAAAGATGATCGTCGAGCTGAAACTGCGAACACAGACCGGAGCCAGCGTCGTAGGCATCGAACGTGATGGCACCAGCATCGTCAATCCCGGACCGGATGAAGAATTGGAGAGCGGAGACCAAATTCTCCTCATCGGCAGCGAAGATCAATTGGATGCGGCCAAGAAGCTGCTCACAGCACCGAGAACGTAGAGGGAGAGCAGCGAATTTTTTGGCCTAGGACGAAGCCGGCTGCGACGCCGCGGCCACCGGGATGGCGCGCGGAATCACGGGGCGGGTCACCTTCCATTTTGCGTCGCCAACGCTCAGCACCTCGATTCGCACGCGAGCCAACCCGGTGTCATAAAACCCCAGCTCTTTTGCAACGGGCTCCGTGACGTCCAGAGTCCGTCCCGCCACAAAGGGGCCACGATCATTCAAGCGGACGATGGTCGATCGGCCATTTCGCAGGTTGGTCACACGAACGCGGCACGGCAACGGCAGCGTCTTGTGTGCTCCGCCTCGGCTCCATGGCCAGAGACTCTCCCCCAACGACGTCGGTCCCGGAAAAAATAGCCATCCCTCGGTATAGTGAGAAGCGATGCCTTCCTCGACGTATCCAGGCGCCTGTCCCGGTGACATCGGCGTGTACCG
Organism: uncultured Verrucomicrobiae bacterium; assembly: GCA_963763735.1. GTDB lineage: Bacteria > Verrucomicrobiota > Verrucomicrobiia > Chthoniobacterales > Terrimicrobiaceae > DASTFP01. Next base: position 5,525 of record CAVXQK010000014.1, read on the forward strand.
CACCCCGTGCACGGTGTAAGGTCGATAGTTGTAGCCCTGATAATCGACCTGCCCGCATCCCGCCAGCAAACAGGGCATCAACGATACAAGGATCCAACGCGGCATCGTTGGCGATCTTCGCGACCCCGCGGGAAAAAGCAACAGCGATCGAAGAAAGGGACGCTGGATTCAATCTTCCAATCTCGCCCGGGAACGCCTCGACCCCGGTTGACTTCGAGAGCCCGCTGGTTAGAGTGCCTTTCGTGCAATCTGCCGTGTTCAATTCCCTCTTCAAGAGCCGCGATCGCGTGCTCCAAATGGTCGGCGGACTGCCGTCAGCCTAAGGGAACGCGCGTGTTCCGCGCCTCCTTTTCGGTCTCTCGCCTCCGCCTGCCGCTCCATGTCTCTTTTTGTCCAATCCGTTTCCGATGCGTCGGTTGCTGGTGATCGGCCTTCCCACGGGCGGAATGCACCTCGCGGAGTTGAGCGGCTTTGCCTTGGGATCGCTAATGATGGGCTGGTTGGGGCCGGGAGCGCTCGCCGCTCATCAGATCGCGATCACCTGCGCAGCCACGACATTCATGATTCCGTTGGGTCTTTCCCAGGCCGTCAGCGTCCGAATCGGGCAGGCTCGGGGAGCGGGAGAGGAGAGACGGCACTCCGCCGATCGTCGTCGGGGCTTTGGGAATGACCGTCTCAATCATGGCGATATTCGCAATGACCTTCTTGAGCGCGGGCTCGGCGATCGCAGAGTGGTTCGTCGCGAATGTGACCGTCACCACGCTGGCGGCGCACCTGCTGCTCATTGCGGGGCTATTTCAGATTTTCGACAGACTTCAAATTGCCTCCTCCGGCGCGTTGAGAGGGTTCGAAGACACACGTGTGCCGATGGTCATCGGCGTTATCTCCTACTGGCTTGTCGCGCTTCCGGTCTCTTATCTCGCCGCGTTCAAACTCGGGTTCGGCCCCTCCGGAATCTGGTTCGGTTTTGTCGCAGGGCTGGCGCTCGCGGCAGCGGCACTTGTGGCGCGCGTCCGGCGGCGTGTCGCACATACAAATTCCTTTCGACGGATAGCCAATTCATCCATTGTCGGGAGCCAGAGCTAGAGCATTCATGCGCGTGGCGTTTCCTAATGTTGAGATTACCGGATTCGGCTGTGTAAGCCCTTTGGGCATAGGATTGCAGTCAACGGCGCAGAACCTGCGCCATTCCCGGGATGGGATCGCGCCCGTGCGGCTGTTTTCGGTTTCGAAGTGCCAGGCGAAGACCGCCGGACAGATCGACGAAAGCCTTCGCGACACGGCGACTGCGATCGCCGGGCGATCAAGGCGATGGACGCGCGCCGCGCAGATGATTCTCACCGCGTTGGACGAGGCCCTGGCGGCCAGGCCGGGGTTCGTTCCCGATTGCGTGGTGATGGGCACGACGAGTGGCGAAATGCTGCTGGGCGAAGAGTTTTACCGGGCTTTGGCGGCGGGCTCTCCTGCATGGTCGGCTGCAAGGCGGGTTCGTGCCTACGTGCCACACGAACCCGTGATGCAGGCGATGTCGGTCTTCCATTTCGATTCTCCTGTCCGCATTGTCTCCAATGCCTGCGCCTCCGGAACGAATGCCTTGGGACTTGCCTGCCAGATGATCCGCGCCGGCACGGCGCGCCGTGTGCTCGCGGGCGGTTACGATGCCTTGTCAGAGCTCGTCTTTGCGGGCTTCGATTGCCTGCGCGCTTCGACGGCGGAAAAATGCCGGCCTTTTGACGTCAGGCGAAGCGGGCTCGCGCTTGGCGAGGGCGCTGCGGTCTTCTGTCTGGAAAGAGGCGATTCGGGTCTTTTGATCACCGGTTACGGGAGTTCCGCGGACACCCATCACCTCACCCAACCGCATCCCTCCGGTTGCGGCCCCCTGAACGCGATGCGCCGCGCACTGGAAACGGCCGGCGCCGATCCTGCGAGCGTGGACTATATCAACGCCCACGGAACCGGCACATCCCTTAACGATTCCAGCGAGGCCCGTGCCATCCTCGAACTCTGTCCCGATGCCGCCGTCAGCAGCACCAAGAGCATGACTGGGCATGCGCTCGGCGCTGCGGGAGCGATCGAAGCTGCCTTTTGCGGCCTCGCGCTTAGAGAGGGATTTCTTCCCGCAAACATCAATTTTGCGCAGTCGGAGTTTGCGCTGGACATCGTCGCCAACGAGATCCGACCGATCAGGCCACGCCGGGTGATTTCAAACTCCCTGGGCTTCGGAGGCGCGAACGCCGCGGTGGTGCTCGAAAGCCGTTCATGATGGCAGCAAGCATCGTCGGCATGGGGTGGGTCACTCCCCTCGGACGCGATCTCGCGTCTGTGTGGAAGGCGATCCGCGAAAACGCGAGCCCCGACGCCAGCCGGCTCGAGAATCCCGTTTCCAAACGATCCGTGCCGGTTCTGCGCGTGCCGGAAGAGCTCGTGCACGACACGGCGGTTCTTCCCCGATTACGGCGTTCCAGCCTCATCTCGCACTTTGCGGTCGCCGCCGCGGTGGATGCCGCGGCGTCCGCCCGAATGACCCCTGACATGCTGGCTCGCACAGCGCTGATTTTTGCCGTCTCCGACGGCGGTGTGATCTACACGAGGCGATTTTATGCCGACATCGTCGAGCGCGGAGGGGGTGCGGGCAGTCCGCTGCTTTTTCCCGAAACAGTCTACAATGCTCCGGCAAGCCACATCGCGGCCCGGCTGGGACTCCAGGGTGACGTTCTGACGCTGGTCGGCGACGCCGCCGCCGGCCTCGCGGCGATCCGGACCGGCTGCGAAATGCTCGCGACCGGCGCGGCGGATTTTTGCCTCGTTGCCGCGGCGCAGGAAGTGGATTGGATAACCTGCGAGGCCTATGCCCGGTGGGGGTTGATCCGGCTCGGCGCCAACCATGCATCGGTGTTCTCAGAAGGCGCGGCGGCTATCGTCCTTACCCGCGAAACCGGGAACTGCCGGGTGTCGGCGACACATCCCGGCTATTCCTGCCCAACGGAAAAAGACGTTGAAGCGCGTCTCGAAGCGGTCCTCACGGAACTCCTGCCGGGCTCGCACGTGACCCTCTGCGTGTCGTGCGCTTCCGGTACGCGCCTGGATTTGGCCGAGAAGCATTGCCTTGAGAGACATCTTCCGACCGCCAGGGTCGTCGCGCCGAAGTCCGTTGTTGGCGAAGCGCTCGCCTGCTCAACCGTGCAGCAGGTCGTTGCCGGTGTTCTTGGACTTCGCGAGGCAGGCGGCGGAGACGCTCTGGTGACAACCATCGGGTATAACAGGCAAGTGGCCGGACTGATCTTGACACACGACGGCGGAAGCGGCTAATCGCTCCTGATGGCTGGCAAAACTCCCGCCCCCTTTCGCGACGCGAACTGCTGCCGGCGTCGTCGCAAATGACCAGTAAATGAATCCTGAAATCGTCTCTTACAGCGGCTGGAACAACACCCTGCGCCTCGCGAATGACGATGTCGAGCTCCTCGTCACCACGGATGTCGGCCCGCGCATTCTCGTTTACAAAACGCCACTCGGCGAAAACGTTCTAAAGACTTTCGACGAGCAACTCGGTTTTTCCGGAGAGCAAGAGTGGCGCATTCGGGGTGGACACCGCCTGTGGCTGGCTCCGGAGGACGAGATGCTTAGCTACCATATCGACAATGGTCCCGCAGTCTGGCGCTACGATAATTTTTCCGGAGAAGTGGTGGTCGAAAGCGTTCAGGAAAGGCCCTACCGTGTCCGCAAGATGCTTGGGATTCTTTCCGCCGCCCAGGGCTCACGTGTTTCCTTGCGCCACACCGTCGTCAATGAAAGCGACCAAACCGTCACGCTCGCCATCTGGGCACTCACTGTCATGCAGCCGGAAGGCCTGGAAGTCATCCCGCAGCCTCCGCTCGGCGAGCATCCGCGCGACCTGCTGCCGAATCGCAGTGTCGTTCTTTGGCCCTACACGGATATGGCCGATCCCAGGTTGACACTGGGGACAAGGTTTTGGTTGCTCCGGCAGGCCGCGGATTACCCGCCGATTAAAATAGGACTGGCCCATCGCGAGAGATGGATCGCGTATGTTTTGAGCGACACGTTATTCCTGAAGACTTTTGATCAAGATCCTTCCTGGGCTTACCCTGACGGCGGCTGTAATTTTGAGACGTTCACCAATACGGAAATGCTCGAAATCGAGTCTCTCGGTCCTCTTGTCACGCTGCGACCGGGCGAGACGACCAATCATAACGAGAGCTGGCACCTCTTCCCTCTCACCGAGCAACTCGAGATTGACTCGGAAGAGGCCCTTGCCGAATGGATCACTCCATTCCTCGGAAGGGCCGGCATCTTGTGAAGTTGCGCGTTTTTGCCCTGGTGCTCAGCGTTTTCGCCCTGGCGGGGTGCGAGAGCATCGACACGGGGGCGGCTTCGCGGGCCGCGATGAACGAGACCATCCGGAAGGAACCGCCCGGCAACTACTTCGTCGGACGCCGCATGTACAAGGTCGACTACAAAGTCTGGGGCTGGGTGCGCGAGCCGGGAAAACCCTGGAGCACGGCGAAGCTCGTCATGCTCAACGAGCAGCGCGTGCTGGCACCCGATCGGGCACGGAACAAGATTGGATCGGATAACGATTCCGAATATCGACTTACCGGCTATTTCTCCGGCGACACTGTTTACGAACCGGCAAGCAACGGCTTCTATCCGGAGTTCATCTTGCTCGGCGCCGAGGTGAAATCAACCAATCCGCCGAACATCTACCAGCTGGAACGCCAAAAAAATCCAAACGCACGCATCCTTCAGCCGCCGCTCTAGCGTAAGTCCCAATAAGGCCGCGTTGTGAAATCCGCGGATGACGCCGATTGACGCGGAGGGAGAGAAGGAAGGGCGGCCTTCGCACGACCGGAGACGTGCCTCCGGCCCATAATCGGCTCGCCCGGCAACCCGGCCAGAGCAAATGAACGCGATTGTTTCCCTTCGCCAACTCTCCAAGATTTATGGCGCCGGAGAGACGGAGGTGCGCGCCTTGGACGACGTGAGTCTGGATATCGAAGCCGGAGAGTTTCTCGCGCTGATGGGACCCTCCGGATCCGGCAAGTCCACTTTGCTTCACATTATTGCGGGCATTGATCGGCCCACCAAGGGAGAGTGCCATGTGCAAGGAATCGACGTCGCGAAACTTAACGAGTCGCAACTCGCCGACTGGCGGAATCAAAATGTCGGTTTCATCTTCCAGACGTTCAATCTCATTCCTGTCCTGACCGCGGCGGAGAATGTCGAGCTTCCGCTGCTCCTGACGGCTGTTCCGCCTCCGAGGCGCAGGGAAATGGTCGCCACTGCGCTCGACCTCGTCGGCCTTTCGGATCGGGCGCGTCACTTGCCGCGCCAATTGTCCGGTGGCCAGGAGCAACGTGTCGGCATCGCGCGCGCCATCGTTACCGACCCCAAGCTGATCGTCGCCGACGAACCCACGGGCAATCTCGACGCCCATTCCGCGGAGTCCATCCTCGAGATCCTGCGCGCGCTGAGCTGCGAAGTCGGAAAAACGGTCATCATGGTCACCCATGACCCGCGCGCTGCCGGCCGGGGAACGCGCGCTCTCCATTTGGAGAAGGGCCGCCTTCTGCCGGAGGAGGAAGGGAGCCGCCCCGCCTTCTAAGAGCGATGTCCCTCGGTGGTTTCATCTTCAGGAATGCCGTGCGCAACAAGCGGCGCTCGTGTCTTACCGTCGGCAGCGTTGCGGTGAGCCTGTTTTTGTTTGTGACATTGCAGGTGGCGACGAGGGAGATGACGATCCCGCCCGAGGATGTAGGCGCCTCGCTGCGCATCGCCGTCCGCAACAAGATTTCCCTGGCCAATCCCCTGCCGGCTCGGCAACTCCCGACCATCCTGCGGATGCCCGGCGTCGCAGCCGTGACACCGTTCACCTTTTTCGGAGGGAAATTCAAGGACGACGACAGCCTTGGCTTCGCGCAATTCGCCGTCGATCCGGAGAAGTTTTTGCAGCTCTTCGGCGAGGCGAAGATCCCTTCCGATCAACTCGAAGACTGGAAGCACACGCGGGACTCCTGCATCGTTGGCAAGGATACCGCGAAACGCTACGGCCTGAAGCCAGGCGACCGGGTCACCCTCGTCGGAACGATCTATCCCGTCGATCTCGAGTTGAAGATTGCGGGAATCTACGAAGGCACGATCGACGACACAAACATGTGGTTTCACCACAAGTACCTTGACGAAGCCATGAACAACTGGGGCCAGGTGGGAATGTGGTGGTTGAAGGCCGAAAATGCCGAGGTCGTGCCCGACCTTCTCCGCCGGATCAACGCGGCGTTCGCGAGCACCTCCGCCGAAGTGCGCGCCGAGACGGAACGCGCCTTCCAGATGAGCTTCGTCTCGATGTGGGGAAATATCAGCCTCCTGATCAACTCGATTTGCACCGTCGTCGTTTTCACCCTTGCGCTCGTGACGGCGAGCACGATGAGCATGACCATCCGGGAACGCTTCCGCGAACTCGCCGTCCTGAAGACCCTCGGCTTCCGCCGCCGCCAACTCGTCGCCTGCATCCTCGCGGAAAGCTTCGGCCTCGCGTTTGCCGGAGCGCTTGCCGGCGTGGGCGGTGCGGCGATCCTCTTCCGTTCAGGAAAATTCAGCTTTTTCCCCGTCTTTGAGCTTACCCCGCGCATCGCCGGGCTTGCCTTCCTGATTGGCGGTTTGCTTGGGGTCATCTCCATGCTTGCCCCCGCATGGTCCGTCTGCCGAATGAGCGTCACCGAAGGACTCAAAACCCTCGACTAAACAGCTTGCCGGAAAGAACTCACACTTTATGGAAGAGACCGCTGACGAACGAAGCTCCACGGACTCACAGGCCGCTCGTTCGACACGTGATTCAACTCCAACAGCGCCCTAAATGAAGCTCCCCCTTACCTACAATATGCGCAGCGTCCTTGTGCGCTGGCGCTCCACGCTTGCCACGGTGCTCTGCACCAGCCTTGTCGTGGCCGTTTATGTGATCATCCAATCGCTGGCAGTCGGATTGGAAAAGTCCAGCCGCAATACCGGTGACCCACGCAACTTGCTCGTGGTGCGGCGAGGCGCCACGGCGGAATCGACCAGCCAGATTACGCCCGAGCAATACCGCATCATCCGCTATTTCAAAGGCATCGAACGCGACCCCTCCGGCGAGCCGTTGGCATCCAGCGACATCAGCCTCGTGATCAACGTGCCGCGAGCCGGAGGCGGCGAGGCCAACGCGATTGTGCGCGGCGTTTCGCCGCTCGGGGCGAAACTGCGACCGCAAGTCCGTCTCACAAAGGGCCGCTGGTTCACGCCGGGAAAGCGCGAAGTTATTGTCAGTGAGCGCCTGGCCGGCCGCCTCGCCGGAATGCAGATGGGAAACTCCTTCCAGACCGGACCCGCAACCCTGAACGTTGTCGGTCATTTTGCTGCGGATCGAAGCGCGTTCGATTCGGAGATCTGGATGGACGCAAATGAAGCGCGCTCGATCTTTGACAGGGAAAACTACTCCAGCGTGCTGCTCCGGCCGGAAAGCGAGGGAGCCCGCGAGCAAATCATCCGCCAATTGGACGATGACAAGCGCTTCAAACTCCGTGGCCTGACGGAAGTGGACTACTATTCGGAGCAGACCGGCGCGGTCAAACTCATCAAGATCCTCGGGAGCTTCCTGGCAACCACGATGTCCATCGGGGCCGTATTCGCAGCAATGAACACGATGTATGCGGCCGTTGGCGCTCGAACGCGGGAGATCGGCACCCTGCGTGTTCTCGGATACCGGCGGAAGACCATCCTCGCCGGCTTTCTCTTTGAAGGGGCGTTCCTTGCGCTCCTTGGCGGCGCACTGGGCTGCGCGCTTTCCTTCGTCTTCAACGGCTGGAGCGTGGGAACGCTCAGCTTCGAGACCTTCAGCGAGTCGGTCTTCGATTTTCGTATCACGCCCATGCTGATCGCAAAGGGACTGGCCTTCTCGGTGGTGGTGGGCTTGGTTGGGAGCTTGCTCCCGGCAATCCGCGCCGCCAGACTTCCCGTGATCTCCGCGCTGAAAGCAACGTGACCCGATCTGAAGCGGATGAAAATTTGCTTCTCGCCACACCATGAAACGCGACGATCTCGAAAAGCTGAGGATTCCACAAAGCCAGCGGTCCTCCCGCGGGATCTACGCGGCGCTGATCTACGGCATCATTGCCATCGTCCTGCTGATCGCCGCCTGGTTTGCATGGCCACGCGCCTCGGACTCAAAGCGCCTGGTCGCGCAGACTAAACCCCACCCGGCTGATTCGGCCTCTCCTCCCCCATTATCAACTCCCATGCCGTCAGCGCCACCGCCGGGCGGCACGTTGCTCACCACGAGCGGCTACATTATCAATCGCGAACGAATCGAGCTCAGCCCGCGATTTGTCGGAACGGTCCGATGGATCGGTGTGAGAAAGGGAGACCCCGTGAAAAAAGGCCAGGTCGTGGTTCTGCTCGACGATTCCGAGCAACGCGCACGGGTGACTGAGGCGGAAGGACGGTTTTCGCGCGCCCAGGCTTCCTTGCAGATCGCAAAAACCCGGTTCAATCGCTTCAAGACATTGCGCGAACAACGCGTGGAGTCCGAACAGCAACTCGACGACGCTTTTGCCGAACTCAATGCCGCCGAAGCCGGCTTGCAGGAGGCCCAAGGCCTGCTGGATGTTGCCAGATGGCAATTGGAGTGGACGATTATTCGCTCACCCATCGACGGCGTTGTCCTCGAAAAGCTTGCCGACGAGAACGAACTGGTATCGCCGCAAAGCTTCGGAGGCGACAAGGGGCCCAGCACCGCTTTGCTTGCAGTGGCGGATCCCAAAGACCTGCAGGTCGAAGTCGATCTCAACGAGGCTGATCTCTCGAAAGTTTCGCTCGCACAGCCGTGCCGCATTACGCCGGAGGCCTATCCCGAGCAAGTCTACGACGGCTACGTGGCCGAAATCGCCCCCGAAGCCAACCGTCAAAAGGGCACCTTGCAGGTCAAGGTGCAGGTCAAGAATCCCGATCGCTATCTGATCCCGGAACTCAGCGCGAAAGTAGATTTTCTGGCCGCTTATCCTCCGGGGCTGCCTTGATCTGCGGGGTCGGAAGGGGCACAGGGCGGTCGCTGAGCTTCGGCAACTGCTGCTCCGGCGGCGTGGCTTTTGGATCGTATGGCGTTCCTCCGACAACGACTACCGACGCATCCGGCTTTCTTACGAGATAGGGCCGGGAATTGTAAATCTGATAGGCCTGTTGCTTGATCACTTTGCCGTTGGAGTCAAAGTGGGAATAGAGAAAGGTCTTCGGCGCGGTATTCTGAAGGATGTGAATTTGATTTCCCCCGTCGATTTGAATGTCGGGAGTCCCAAAAGTGATGAAGCGCCCGAGTTGCGTCGTGCAATAGATAACTCCCGCCTCCTTGTCCTCCACCCGAAGGTAAAGCATTGTCGTGCGAGGCAAACGATGCGCAAGCAACGAAAATGTCCGTGTCGTTCCCTGGCCGGAACCCTCCGGAACACCGACAGTTTGCTGCCAGAGCTGGCGGCCTTCAGTGATCTCCACGTTCAATTGAGGCGACACGAAATATTTGCCGAGCTGCGCGGAATAGATCGCGGCTTTGACGCGGTACGTTCCAAATTCGCTCAACGGATAGAGGGGAGTAAGGTTGATGAGGCGGGTCAACCGCTGACCTGGCTCTACCTCGACGGGTTGATTGCTGTAGTTGGGATCCACCGGCGGCAGCGGGCGGCCGTCCACCGTCTCGATCTGAAAGCCAAACCACTTTTCGCGCAGGGTGTCAGCAAGGCTGAGTTTGCCACCGCTGAGGTTCGTGATCGTCACGGTGCAAATGAGCGGCTCATAAACCATGTAAAGCGATCGCCTGAAAGCAATATCGACCTGCACCTGGGCGCGACCGGACGTCGCCAGCCCAAGCAAGACGAAAACCGCAAGCACCAAAAGATCGAGGCCGCGTGAGGCTCCTTTCCGATGCCTGAGTTTGCAAAGGGAGCGCGCGCTTGGCGCTTTAGCGTTTCCTGTCATTTCGCCGCGTTACTCGATGGGGCATCCGATGCCGTCCGGAAACCCAGCGCCTCGTCGGCCTGCAGATCGGTCAGCAGGAGAACCCGGCGCGTGACGCTGTAGTCGGGATTCTTCCAGTTCCCGCCACGGATGACCGGCACTTTCTGACTCGCCATGCGGGGATCGACGTCGAGCGACGCCGTCCATTCCGAAACGTTCCCCGCCATGTCCATCACGCCGAAGGGGCTTTTGTCGCCTTTCCTGGCGTCCACGGGAGACCAGCGCCTGTAGCCGTCCTGCTCGCCGCCTTGCTTCGGATCGGGATTGAAATCGCTTCCACTATTGGCCTTGGTCGCATCAGGTTCATTTCCCCAAGGATACTTGAAGCCCTGGGTTCCACGGGCGGCCTTTTCCCATTCCTGTTCGGTGGGCAGCCTGCGGCCTTTCCAATTTGCATAGGCAAAGGCATCAAACCAATCCACGCCGAACACCGGAGAATTCACGTCGAGCGGGGCGTCAAGATACTTTCCCCATCGCCTTGCCCGAGCGTAGTAGCCGGGCATCGGACCGGTTGCCAGATTTTCGTCCGCCCATCTGGCGGGCACATGCAACTTGCCCTTGGGCTGCGCGGGATGATCGAATTTTGCGGCCTCTTCGGGATGCTGCTCGAGGTATTTGAGGAACTCGGCGTATTGACCAATGGTCACCTCGTACTCATCGATAAAGAAGGTGGGCAAACTCAGTTTCTGGCCGTCCTGGTAAATAAAGTCGCCGCCGGGGATCTCGATCATGCGATTGAAAGCGCGGACGCCTGCACCCTCCGGCCGGAACAGAAACCACCACAGAGAACCAAGGGCCGCGCTGAAGAGACACAGCGAGACGGCCGAGCTTATGAGCATGCTTCTTCGTTGCCGCGTCTTCGCCAACTCCGCGATGCGCCTCGCCGCGCGTTCCTGGGCTTCAAGCTCGTAGGCGTCTTCGGGAGCGATGTGCGGCTCCATCACCGTGATCTTCTGCGAAAGGGAGTCCCAGTCCGGAAAGGCCGTTTCCCCGGTGGCCAGGGAGTTCGCGAATTTGCGAACGCCAAGCCCCTGAGAGGATTCGGGAAGCATCCCGGCTATGATCCTGCCGAGTTCTCGCATTTGCTCGGCGACACCGAAGCTTTTGGGCACTTCGCGCGCAGCGATATTTGCTATCCGTGGCCGATTATTCGGACCAATAAGCACCGAGTTCTCCGAGAGGAGATTGTGAGTGATATTTTCGCGCGAGAAATACGCCAGCACCTCGGCCGCCACTTTCATCGCCTGGAGCGCCGTCCGTTCATCCGAGGAGATCCCCGCCTCGCGCAACCATTGCAGGGAACGGCAGGGAACATATTCGCAGGAGTAGAATGAGACACCGTTGGTCTCGCCGGCTTCGTAGACGGCCAGGATATAAGGATGCCGGACATTGGCCTTCACGCTGGCATCGGACATGAATCGCTCAATCTCCAGCGGTTCCCGCGCGAGGGTCTTATCAAGCGTATAGAGACGAACCTTCCGACCCATGTTGGTCTGCACGGCCCGATAAATGGGACCTTGGGCGCCCTGCTCGATACGGGCCTCAATATGATAATCCCCGACGGCGCTGCCCACGAGCTCGTCAGGCGGCAATTCCATCTCCCATCCGGGTTGACCGGGTGCTTTCTCACTGGGGGACGCGGCCTTGGGGCTTCCGGCTGCGGGTTTCGCCGCCGGCCTCGCAATGGCCGTAGGTCCCGGCCCTGCTTTTGCGGCAACGGAGACGGCTCTGGGACCGCCCTGCGATGCGCCAACTCTCGGGGAGGCGGCGACCACCCGGGGAGCGGGGGCGCTCCTCGGCACCGCACTGAGAGGCGCAAGCGGTTTCGGCGCTTTCGGCTCGAAGAGGCTGCGGATGGCGTCGTCGAGCGCCTCTCCAGTCACCGGCTTGGGAAGAAAGTGACACCCTTCCATGCGCGCGGAGTAGTCGGAAAGATCATAAGCGGAAATAAAGATCGTCCGCATTTTTGGCAAATGCGGCTGAATCGTCTCTCGAAGCGTAAATCCATCGGCAGGTTCCAGGGCGACATCGCACACAAGCACGTCCACGCGCCCGTTCTGGTTTATCCACTCGACCGCTTCATCGCTCGTCGTGGCGACGCCAAGTGCGCCCCAGCCGTTTTCCTGGAGCCATCCGGCGAGTCCGGCGGCGAGACCCGGCTCGTCATCGACGATCAGGATATTCATTGTCCGCTTTCTTTGAGATAAAGCTGGAGCGGAAAATCCTTGGCGAGGCTCCCGGGATCCGCCCGGAAGTCCTGCAACTCGTTGTTATAGTAGACACCGACGATGTAACCGAAGTATTTCCTGCCCGGAGCCCCATTGGCCGCGGCGCTCCCGGGAAGTTCACTGTCCGGCAGCGTGTATTGCACCTCGAGCAATTCCGGTTCGTTTGCGGCCCAATCCACCGGGGGACTGAGCCATTGGGAGACGACTTTGGATTCGGTAAGAACCACCTCGCCATCCTCTGTCTGCTCGTAAAAATACACGTGAATCTTGACATCCTGCACGTTGATCGATGATCCGGGACGCGACTTCACGGCCAGGCGAAGAGCCTTGGTTCCGGGTTTGCCGTCACGGAGGCGGGCATCAACGATTCCAAGGCTGGCCCCAGGTTGCAAGCCGACCTCATCCCGAATGTCCGCGCCGGCCGAGCCCGGAAGCGCAGGGGCCACATCTCTTGGCGCGTTCCCGGTCGAAGCGAGAGATTGCGCAAGCTGGTCGCGTTTCGCCTCGGCCTGACTTCGAACATCCGGAGGCAGTCCGGGATACTTCAGGATTTCCTCGAGAACCACCACCGCGTCTGCCGGTTGTTCAAGGCGTTCGAGAACCAGCGCCTTCCGCATCAGGACGCTCGGATCACCGGGCAAGAGCCTCCCCAATTCTTCCAACGTCTTCAGAGCCACATCAAAATCCCCCACGCGAGCGCTTCGATCCGCGTCAGCAAGCAGCTTTTGCGCCTTTCGCAGTTCCGCGGAAGGGACCGGCGGCGGCTGCGTTTGTTGGGAGGGCGTGGGCGCGACTTGCTGGGGAGCCTCCTGCCGCTCCGCCGTCGCGCCGACCTGCTGGCGCACAAGCGGAATATAGTGCCAGGCCACCGCAAACAATTGGATGATCGCCAGAGCGCCCAACAGGCTGATTGCAACGACGAACGTCGTGCCGATCGGCTGCCTGGGAATCGGAGGTTGCGCTATGGGCTTTGACACAAAACCTAACGTTAACAAAGGCCAGTCAAAAGGAAAGTCCGATGCGCTACCGGGTCGGCTCGGCGGCGAGGACCGTCTGCAGGGTCAATTCCTTGCCCGCCCGCCTCACTCGCATGGCAACCTTCTGCCCGATATCCGTCTCCGCCACACGGTTCCTCAAATCGATAAGGTCGCGAATGGGTTTCCCATTGAACTCGATGATCACGTCGCCGGATTTCACACCGCCTTTTTCCGCGGGCGATCCTTCGTAAGTGAGCATGACCAGCACGCCCGCTGCGTCCGGGAGACCGAGCTGCTGAGCCAACTGAGGAGTCAGTGAGCGCATGTAAGCGCCAAACCATGGGCGAATGAAACGCCCGTGATCCCGGATGCTTTCGAAAACCCGTCTCACCGTATTGGAGGGAATAGCAAATCCAATCCCCTGCCCCTGCGGCGAAATGGAGTTGTTGATCCCGATGATCTCGCCTTCCAGATTCACAAGCGGCCCGCCCGAGTTGCCAGGGTTCACGGCGGCGTCGGTCTGAAAGAATTCATTGGCCGCCTCGCTCAATGCCCGCCGGCCCTTGGCGCTGATGATGCCCTGAGTAACGGTTTCCTGCAGTCCCAGCGGATTGCCAACGGCGAATACCATCTGCCCCACGTTCACCCTGTCCGAGTCTCCAAAGGGCAAAGGCTGAAGACCCCCGGCTTCGATCTTCAACAGCGCGATATCGGAGGGACCGTCCGCCCCGACAAACTTCGCGGGCAAGGTGCGCCCGTCGGCGAGTTGCACTTGAACGGAGCGCGCGTTGCTGACCACGTGGAGATTGGTGACGATGTGTCCGTTCTCCGACACGATCACGCCTGATCCACTCGGCCGGGCGTCCAGTTCGTTTCCGCCAAAGAGCAGGCGCAGCATTTGAATGCGCGGATCGATCGTATCCCCGGGAACTGCCTCAATGCTAACGACGGAAGGCAGCACCTGGTTGACCAGTGTGGTGAATTCACGGTCGAGTGCGGTCAGAATCGAGCGGTTGGCCGCGGCATTCGAGGGACTTGTGCTTTCAACCGCCTTCGGCCGTGCGTTTTTCCAGAGATAAACTCCAGCGACCACCGCGGCCACAATCAACGCAAAGACAAGGAACCGTAACAAGCTTTTCATGCGCTCGCGGCTGACAGGAATTCGGAGAACCTCATCGGGCGCCGAGCCTACCCGAAGTTCCCAAAGCGTGCACCGTCAATTGCACGCCCGACGAAGGCGCTCCGCTTTCTCTTGGATTCCCGCCGATTATTCGGCTATTTGCCTTCATGTCACCGACGCCATTCCAGAAGAAGATATTCTGGGCGGCGGTTACAGCGGTCTCCTTTGTGGCGATGGGAGCCGTGGCAACACTCGTTGGATGGCTGACCGTCGGCGCGCTCTCCTACCTCCAGCCCGTTTTGATACCGGTCGCCATCGCGGCCATCCTCGCCTATTTGCTCGATCCCGCCGTCAGGCAACTCGAAAGCCGCCGCCTGTCGCGGACCATGTCGGTGATTGTGGTCTTCAGCGTCTCGATCGCGATCGTCGCGGGAATCCTCATCTACATCATTCCCGCTGTAGGAAACCAGGGACAGCAATTCGCGACGCACATGCCGGAATACACGGCGCGCGCCCAGACGCTTTTCAATAATACGATAGATAACGCCAAGCGGCTGAGTGAGCTGCCTATTTTCCAAAGGCCCGAATCTCCCGAGGCGCGCGCAACCGTTTTCAGCGGCTATATCGCCTCGGCCATTGATGAGGGCGTCGCGTGGGTGCAAAAACAACTTCCCGACATCGCGGTAGCCGCGGGGAAGTTCCTCCAGAAAAGCGTGGGGGGATTTCTTGGCGTCTTCGGATTCCTGCTCAGCCTCGTCCTGGTTCCCATTTTTCTGTTTTTCTTTCTCAAGGAGGGCCACTCCATCTCCGAGAACTGGAGCAATTATCTTCCGTTGCGGGCATCTCCGCTCAAGAACGAGATCGTTTCTCTTCTGAACGAGATCAACAATTACCTCATCAATTTCTTCCGGGGCCAGCTTCTGGTGAGCCTGATAGACGGTTTGCTCATTGGCTTCTGCCTCCTCGTGTTCGTGCGACTCGAGTTCTCCCTGCTCATTGGCCTGATGGTCGGCATTCTCGGACTCATCCCCTATCTCGGCATGATGATCTGCTGGATTCCCGCGGTGATCATCGCCGCCGCTCAGTTTGGCGACTGGTGGCATCCCTTGCTGGTCACCATCATCTTCGTCGTGGCCAATAATATAGACGGCATGATCATAGCACCGAAAATCGTGGGCGAATCCGTTGGGCTGCATCCACTTACCGTCATTATTTCCGTTCTCGCCTGGAGCTTGATTCTCGGCGGCCTGCTCGGAGCCCTCCTTGCCGTCCCGCTCACCGCCACACTCAAAGTGTTGCTCAAACGTTACTTCTGGGATCGGCCGCCCAATCCCGACGCGGTGGATCCGCTAGCCGCCGGACCGTAAGGTTTCCGGGGACGTTTTGCGTTCCTGACATTCCACGAACACGAGATCGAGCCGCCGGGACTGCAGCCACCGCACTCCGAACATGTCGAGCGTCGCGCGAAGCGCGCGGTTCCCAAGACCATACTTGCTCACCCCGAATTGGCGATGCCGATGATTGACCGGAATCTCCACGATTTTGAAGCCTGCGCTCTTGACGAGCGCGGGAATAAATCGATGAACGCCTTTGAAAGGCACGAGGGTCTGCACGCAGATGCGGCGCATGGCCTTCAACGTGCAGCCTGTGTCGCGCACCCCATCGCCCACGAAGCGGCTGCGCACGAAATTTGCTATCCGGCTGCTCAACCTCTTGAGGAGTGTGTCCCGGCGAAGCACGCGATAGCCGCAGACAAGATCAGCTCCGCGCTCGACTTCATCAAGAAGCCTCGGGATATCCCGCGGATCATTTTGCAAATCCCCGTCCAGCAGCACAACAGCCTTCCCCCTTGCCGCCCGCATCCCTGCCAGCATCGCCGCGCTTTGTCCGGCATTCCTTTTGAACTGGAGCACCCTTACCGTTGGATTGCGCTCGATGCGCAGGATTGTTCCGTCCGTTGAGCCGTCATCAACGAGGATCAGCTCATAATTGAGTCCCTCGAGGGCAAGGACAATCTCCCTTTGGAGCATCGGCACGCTCTCGGCCTCATTGAAGAGCGGAACCACGACAGAAAAATCCGGACTGTTCACAGAGGCAGGGTTTGGTAAACCAGGCAGAGATAGATGTAAAGCGGGCGAGCATCGTCTCCCGCGCTGGGCAGCTTACGGAACAGGACCACGGAGTCAAAGGCGGCTTTGATCGCCTGCGGCAGATCGCCGGCACTCTCGCGGGTGATATAAAGCGCGCTGCGGCCCAGGAAGGCGTTTTCAGCCTGTTGCTCGGTGTAATACTCGTCCTTCACCGTGCCGGTCTCAGTAAAGTCCGCATAACTTGGCCAAAAGGCGAATTGGTTCGAGATATCCTGCGACTCGCGCACATAGACTGTTGGGTGGCCGGGAGGAGAAACGAAGTCGTTCCTTAGATGGTAGCCGAGCACCGACGCAAGCCCTGCATCCTCAGCAACCAGGAAGAAATCATCCTGGCCTTCCGCGGACTTTTCAAGGAAGGCGCGGCCCAGTTCGGACGCCGTCTCGCGCCAGTTCCGGCCGGCTTGCAGGGCATCGAAGATTGCAAGGATGGAAAAGATGAGGGCGAGAGCGGCCGCCGACCAACGCAAACCCGCGGCGATACGGGGCCGCGTGGCAAACAAGTCCATCGCCTTGAACAACAGCAAAGGGGCGACCAGCAGGAAATAGAGAATGGCCGAACCGCCACGCAGGACGAAATACAGGCCTGTCAGGACGCATGGCAGCGTGCTCCAGAATATGAAGCGTGAATCGTCCTTGCGCGACTCCAGAAAGGCCAGCGCCCACCCGAGAAGAATCGCGGGGAACAAGAGGGGTGAAAGGCCCAGCAACAGGCTGGAGAGCGAGTGAAGAAAGCTGGCCGGCTCAAATTCCCAAATCGTCCGGAACGTCCCGCCCGCTATGGGAATCCAGTCCTGCCCGGCATTCCACATGAGCGGAAACGCCAGGCAAAGCGCGGTAATGCCCAGCAAGGCGCATATGCCGAAGAAATCAGCGGGTCGCCGGTTTTTAGGGTCGTAAAAGGCAATGCAAACGATGCCCGGCAGGACCGCAACGGCCGCATAGGCGAACCACGAAGCGGTGCCAAAGAAAAGGCCCCCGCAGATCCACCAGGCCAATTTGCCGCTCTTCGCCCTGGTGGCCCCCCACGCCGCGAGCAGGCCCAACAGGACGAACGTCAAAGCCGGAAGCTCAGGACCCAAGCGTAAAGCGGCTGAATTGAATGCCGGAATGATGTTCAACACCAAGGCGACCGAAACGGCGCGAGCCGTCCCTGCAAACTCCCGCACCAGGCCATAGCAGGCGAATGTCGCGCAAAACGCCCAGAATGGCGAGGTCAGCCGCCAGACGATATCTGATTTTCCGTCGGCGCCCGCGAGGCCCGTGACAAACGCCGTGCCTCCGGGACCGTCAAAATAGGCGGGAGCCGGCCTTTGCGAGCAAAGGAAATAGTACGCTTCCTGCGGCGACGGGTCAGTGAGCCAGACGGCCGCCGCACGGGCCAGGGTTGCCACGATCGCAAACACGAGGAGTGTTTTCACCAGGGTCACGCGGCCAGCAGACTGGGATGTTTCTCGTGCAAAAAGGGAATGCAGCGTCCGCCCCAGCGGCGCCAGAACGCCTCGACGATCACCACCACGAACAGCCCCACGCCCGCACCCAGAAAACAGGAAACGATCACATCCAGCGGCCAGTGCGAGCCCACGTAAACCCGGCTGTAGGCAACCACAATCGCCGGCAGGAACAACAACCAGCCCCATCTTCGGTAGAAAACCGCGCAAACGACGGCCACGGCAAAGTTGTTCGCCGCGTGTGCAGAGGGGAACGAACTCCCGCGCGGGGGCCGAATACGAGCCACCGAATATTCCTCCTTGAGAGGCAAACCAAGCGCAAGAAATCGTGGCCTCGCGTTGGCTAGATCGAGCGTGCGCACGCCCTCGAGCACCTCGTGCGGGCGCGGGCGGCCCACGACATACTTCAGAGTGCGCACGACAACTCCGTCCGTTATCGCGATTGCCAGCCCGATCGCCAGCAGCATCATCCGCATTCGAAAGCCGCCCCGGATCACCGCGACGACCACCAGGCCAATCAAAAACGGCAACCAAAAGTCCAAACTCGACATCACGGCCATCAGCCGGTCAAAAGCCGGATGCGCCCAGGTATGGTTGATGAGGAAAAGAAGCTGTTGATCCATGCGTCGCCGTCGCTAGCGTGCCCCGATGATTTTCCGTTCCGCGCAATTTCGCAAGCCGCTTGCGCTTTTGATTGCTTTCTCCTTTGCGACCATTTGCCGCGCGGAGCCGGACGCCGAAGCCATTCTGCGCGCCGCCCGCCTCAATCCGCTGGGTCAAAATGTCTCTTTGAGGGCTCAATTGCGCACCGCTTCCGAGAGTACGCCGTTCGAAATTGTGGTGGATGATGCCGTCCACTATCGCTTCGAGAATCCCGCCCAGGAGCTGATTCTTGAACTCCGTGATGATTCCTCGTCGCTTTCGGAACGCGCCGGCGGCAAGACGGCGCCCGTCCGGCCGGCTCGCTTCGATGACTCCGTGCGGGGCGCCGGAATCACCTATGAAGACCTTTCGCTGAAATTTCTCTATTGGAAGAATCCGAAGCTTCTCGGCGAAGAAACGATCCGTTCGCGCAAGGCGTGGAAACTGGAACTCCAGGCCGCCAGCGCCTCGTCCCAGTATGGCGTCGCCCGGCTCTGGATCGACCAGGAGAGCGGCGCCCTCCTGCGAATCGAAGGCTACAACAGGGACGGCAAATTGCTCCGTCGCTTTGAAGTCATTTCCGCCCAGAAAATCGACGGCCAGTGGATGCTCAAGCAAATGCGCGTGGAAACACTTGATCCCGAGACCAGGAAAATCCTCAACCGGACGTATCTCGAAGTGCTCGGGAAGGGCGGTACTGAATCAGGAAACGTCTCGCAATAGCAGGCGACGAGCTCCAACTGCGGCTGCTGCGCGCTGAAGCCGGTCTAAAATCTCAGCGGCGCGACGACCGGCTGCTTCGTCGTCAGCCGTTCGACAAACCTCACCCAGGTCTCCTGGCCAGCCAGAATCTCGATCTCGACGCGCAGATAGTAGATGGGAACTTCGGCCTCCAGAATCCTGGGAATGCGCACCGCATCCTTTTCCGTGGTGAGGATGGCCGATATTCCGCGCCGACCACACCGTCGGATGAAGTTCTCGATCTCCCGCACGCTGTAGCGGTGATGGTCCGTATAGGACTTGGAAACGGAAATTTTAGCTCCCAAGCCGTTCAACGCGCTCTCAAAACTCTCCGGCATTGCGATTCCGCAAATCGATCCGATCTCCAGGCCATCCAGGAATTCCAGCGGCTTGATTTCGCCGGTCACAAAATTGCGCAGATGGCGCGGACGGTGTGCGCATTCAATGATGTCCGCCGTGCGATTATGTTGTCGAATCCGGGCGATCATCGCGGCGTTATCGCGACTCGTGCATTTCGTCAAAAAAATGTGCGTGGCGCGGCGAAGATTTCCAGGCGGCTCGCGAAGGGTCCCGCGCGGAAGGAGAAATTCGTTCCCGAACGGCGCCTGGTTGTCGATGAGCACGACTTCGATGCCGTGGCGCATGCGCACATACTGAAATCCGTCGTCGAGAAGCAGCGTGTCGGCCCCGAAATGTTCGATCGCATACTGGCCGCTCGTTACCCGGTCGGCATCCACGAGCACGACGACTCCGCGCAGATTGTTGGCGAGCATGAAGGGCTCGTCTCCAGCAGTTCGGGAATCCAGCAGCAATGTATTCCCGTCGGAAACCACGCGAGGTTCGAATACCGACTTTTGCTTGAATGCCGCGTCCCACAGTCGCAGCAGGAGCGGACGCGGAACGCTCTTGTAGCCGCGGCTTAGGATCGCCACGCGGCGCCCTCCCGCCTGCAGCGCCCGCGCAAGCATCTCCACCACAGGCGTCTTTCCCGTTCCTCCCACGGTCAGGTTTCCCACGCTAATGACAAGGCAGCCCAGCGAGCGGGGCCGAAAGTAGCGATTCGCGTAGAGCGCAAGGCGAATCTGAACGATGACGCGGTAGATCGCTGCCAAACCGTGCAGGATCCAGCGGATGACGTCGGCGCGCCGCCCATATCGACGTTCGAGAATGACGTCGATCGCGAAGGTCTCGAGAGCTTCCAGCCAGCGCCGCATGAGTCAGTTCCGGTAAATCCGCACGCCCCTGTTGTCGGCGCGGGTCGTCACAACCCGCGCGCCCTCGCCTCCGCATGCCGCGAGCATCGCTCCTGCGACACGCTCCACATTTCCCAGCGTGAGACAGGCCACGGTGGATCCCGAACCGCTGAGCCAGCCCCCGAGGGCGCCCGCCTTCTTTCCGGCGTCGATCACCGCAGACAGGAACGGAACCAGTTTCTCACGGTAGGGTTGGTGCAGGCGATCTTCGAAGCATCCTGCGAGTTTCTCGTAATCCCGGCTCGCGAACGCTCCGGCTATTGCGCAAGCATTCGATACCGAGACAACAGCGTCGCCGAGGGGAAGCGTTTTCGGGAGCACACCGCGTGCGTCCGACGTCGACACTTCGAAATCCGGAATGAGCAACGCAAAGCCCAATTCGCGGTCCACCCGATAGCGCTGAAAATAGCCGCCCCCGCGCGCGATGGTGAAGCCTCCAAACGCTGCGGGGGCGGCGTTGTCGGGGTGGCCCTCAAGATCCGCGCACAACTCGAACACCTCTTCGCGCGTCAACGGCAAGCCGGCAAGTTCGTTCAGACCGTGCAGCACGCCCAGGCGCACCGTCACGCTGCTTCCCAATCCGCGCGAACGCGGAACCTCGCCCGTGATTTTCCAACGAAAGGAAAACGGACGCCCCGCCGTGCGGCGAAAGAATACCGCGGACGCCGAGTCCACCATGCAGTCTGATTGGCCGGACGGGTCGCGTTGAACGGTGATCCAGTTATAAATTTGGAGGGCGATCCCAAGGCAATCGAATCCCGGGCCAAGGTTGGCCGTTGAGGCAGGAACTCTTACGCGAACGACGCTCATCTCCTGGAATCTGTAATGCGGCGCGCCTCGACGGGAAAGGACGTTGTTGCCCTGGGAAGCGTCGTTCGATGGACGAATCGGCGTTTGACGTCTTCGTGAAAACTCCGGATAGTTTTCCCTTCTGGCTCAACCAGGTGAGGTGGCTGAGTGGTCGAAAGCAGAGCTTTGCTAAAGCTCCGAGCTCCAAAAGGGCTCCGAGGGTTCGAATCCCTCCCTCACCGGCATTGCAACTCAAGTTGAAATACGAGAGCCGATCGCCGTACCATCGCAAAGAATCGGAGGGATGCGAACCCGACAAGAGGGTTCGACCACCCTGCGCAATAGCGCAACCTCACAAGCGAAGCCTTTGCGTGGAGCGTGTTGGGCCATGCCCAACAGGATAATCCCTCCCTCACCGCCATGTGACATTTCTGGTTGAGTATAAGGATGATACAGCTCATTTTCCAGTTTTAAGGAATCGGATTCGGAACACTACCTCGAAATCCGCAAGATTGAACTTGAGGCAGCTCAACCGGCCAGCGCGCCTTTGAAGTCATCCGGCCAGCCCGGGGGCGGGCGCAGCAGGCGCTCGGGCAGCGAATCGTAGCCGTTGATCCGGGTGAAGAGTTTGGTGCCGACCGTGCGCCCCACCGTGCGGCAGAGCATCGAATTGATCACGGCGTCGAAGACGATATTGTCGATCGGGGCGACTCGTGGGAAAAGTCGCGTGTGGCCCAGGATGACGTGGTAGAGCTCATGGAGGATGAGCAGAAACAGGTCTCCGTCACCCTCGCAATATTCGTCCAGGAACCCCTTGTTGAGCAGCAGCCGCGGAGTCGTGCGGCATTCCACGCAGGCAGTTTTGGTCTCCTCGCTGAACTCGATCATGGGAGGAGGGCGCTGACGGCCGGTTCATCAAAGGCAAGCGGCGCCGAGAGCAGCCGCTCCCAGCTCAGATCGGGGTTGCGGCGGGAGAAGCAGACCCAACCCGAATTTTTCGCTTTGTGGTAGACGGCATTCAGGAACTGTCTGATCTCAACCGTGACCACAGTGGCGCAGAATCGCGCCTACGACCGTTCCCGTGCGCTCCCTTCCTCCCGCGCAATGAATCAGGACGCCATCCTCTTTTAGTTTCGAATACGCCGCGGATGCGATAGCCGCAATCCGTTCAACCTCAGCGGTCGGGTTTTGGGGCAGCTTCCTTTCGCAGAGGTCGTCGAGTTCAATCTTTTCCAGCACCTCAAGCGGAGAAGGATCGTAACGCGGATTTTCTGAGGACAGACAAATCAACCAGCGAAAGCCAATCGAAGACAGGCGCTTCCAATTCGTTAAAAAGCCTGGCCACTTCGCTGCACCAGCGGGCCAAGCTTTTCGAACCTAAGGACAAAATGGAGTGGAAGCTCATGGCACAACTCGCATTCGACACCCTTCAAGCGAGGTGACCTCATTTGATAATGGCCTCTTTTGTCTTTCATCTCCGATCCTGATTCTATCCCAGGCGTCATTGCTGTCGGTCACGTCAACGCTGCTGCCACGCTTTCGAGATACTCGTTTGGTGTCATCCCGTGGGCTGCCGCCAACTTGTCGGCCGCATTCGAGGTCAGGCGACAGACTCCGCTTTCAATCCGTCCAAGCTGCTTCTTACTCAGTCCAGGAAGCTCGCTAACGCTCAGTCCCTTCGCTTCGCGAACTTTTCGGATCGCGGCGCCGTAGCGCATGTTGAACTCGCGGTCCTTCCGTTTCGCCTTCTGAACGGCCATCGGATCGACAATCTGCTGAAACTGCTCCCACCCGAGATGCAGGTCTAGATCGGGCCAGTAAATAAACGAACCATCCTCATCGATCTCGAAGCTTTCCGCTGACTCCTTATGGACCTTTGCAAGAGCCGGAATCCTGGAGATCGGAATCTCCAGACGACTAAATTCCGGCGAGATGACGCGGAGAATTCCATCTTCGAGCCGGGCGTCGAAGATCCGTTGGTGGCTCTCTTTCGACTCCACTGCAGCTACTAGCCGTCCGAGAAGAGACTGCAGGAGGACGTCCCAGTTTGTGTGGACTGTCCCCCATTTCGCCTCCGCCACATAGAACCGATGAGGCGAACGAATCTGCAGCTCAACAAGACGCGAAAAAAGTCTGTCACTGCCTGGGCTATCGTTAAGTACTAGCAGTCTTGTCTCAGAGGTAGCCTTTTCCTGAAATGCTTGCACAAACGCGTCGTCCATCAGGCGAGAGAACGTTACGAGGAGATCCCATGCTTTTTGCTTTTCCTGCCGTTCCGGACGCCTCCATGTCCGGGAAATACGCAACCCCTGAAGATTGAACGATTCGAGACGACCCTTTGCCATCCCATAGGGTATGACTCGAAGGTCTTTGAACTTGGTTTTCATTCTGGTTGCACCTTCTCTTCCCATTCCTTCAAGAGTTCATCACGGTGCGCTTGCACTAACTCCTCCAGCATCTTCGTGTCGGCTCTCGGTATTTCTTTGCCCTTGAGCCACACGACCACGAACATCCTGTCCGTCGAAGACTCCAAGAAATTGACGGACACTTCCCACTTTCCACTGCGTTTTGCATGGAAATGCGGCGGGTTGTGGTCGTTGGACCAAAACCAAAGGCGCACACCGTCGATTGCGAAGCACTCCAGATTCGCCATACATGGTTCTTGAAGATGCAGGACTTGGGACATTTATCAATGAATACATGATTGAAAATGTCCCAAGGAGACTTCTCGTGAAAGTTCTCTTTGCTATCACTTGATTTTTGGCTGCAGCGATGACCCCCTCGGCTTGCGCCGCCAATACGGAGGATGCCTCAGCACAGTCAACCGCGTTGCGGAAACGTGCCGCTCGCGCGGGAGGTTCGCTCTCCCATCTCACCGCTCCCATGGCGCCAAAGGCTGGCAGAAGTAGCCCGCCCGCAAGTCCGCCGCCCAATCCCGCCCCGCCAACTCCAAATCGCGGACGATTGCCGCGATGGTGAACCGTTCATCTGGGGGCAATTCCTGCCTTGGCAGCTGCAGATTCACGCCTCCATGGCTCGTCGCCGCCTCGATGAGAAATGGCGCGTCGCCTCCCGGCGCCCAGCCCAGGATTACGCGAGCTTCGTCGACTCCCGCGCGAACAAGTTTCTTCGCTAACTGGCGGGCTCGCAGCGCACCGCATTTGTCCACCTTGTGCGGGTCCTTGCCGGCAAGCGCTCCTCCACCAATGGCCACCCCCGGTCCGTAATGGTCGATAACCAGCTTTTTTCCTGAGAGCCCGTTGTCTCCGTGGGGGCCGCCGATAGCGAATTCCCCTGCCCCGTTGAGAACAAGCTTGTCGGAGCTGAACGTCGAGATCGCTCCATCAAGCCCTTCTGCTTCCAAGTCCCTGAGGATCTGTTCCAGCAGAGGTACCAGAATCCGGTGCTGCCGCTCGTAAGGCAGCTTCGGAACGTGCTGGATGCTCAGAATGAGGCGATGCCATTCGACCCGCACCTCGCCCTGCGCCCGCAGCGAGGCCAGGATCTTGAAGTCCGGTCCGAAGATTCCGGAAAGATCCGCGTCGCTTCGCAGTCGCGCGAAGAGGCGACGGCCGAGTTCGCCGGAGACCCAATGTGCGATAGGGAGGTCATTAGTCCGCTCATCGCCGCAGGCGTAGCCGATGACGATGTTCTGGTCATCGGAGAAGGGTCGGATGTCGGATTCTTCGGCCGACAAAGCCTCCTGGCAGAGGTCGGTTGTTACACGAATGCTCCCTGAAATAGGATTCCACGCGCCCCCGTAGCCGGCAGTAAAGTAGACATCGCGGACGATCTTCTCGATATCGACGGGGTGCGGTCCTGCGGCGATCCTCCCATCGACGAAGACGCAATCGGTGTGGACGGCTACTTCGACTCCGACCAGGGCGTCGGGCTTCTGCCGCACGGCGGCGGTGACGATGGCCTCTGCTATGGCATCGGCCAGTCGATCGGGGTGTCCTGGCGAAACGTATTCGGCGTGTTGGTTCATGGTTACCCGTTAATCTCGCGGTCGGATTGGTTCAGATTGCGTAGGCTTAACCAGAGCTATTTGGTCTTTGATCTGAATCATCTGGGGATTCAGACAGCTCCGGGATGCTCGTGGTCGACAAATTCAAATGAGACGGTTTATCCGCAGATTGCGCGAGATGAGCGCAGATGAAGAAAGGGACAAACAGACTCGCGTTGTAATCGGGGCCGCCATGGCTTTGCATCACGAATAGAAGAAATAGAGGCCGGGGGTTCGCGCAAAGGACGCGGAGGACGCAAAGGAAAAGCTGTGGAGATCCTCGAAGGAATCCACTTGTTCTTTCAAAAGTCTTTGCGTCCTTGGCGTCCTTTGCGCGAGAAGCGAAGGTGATACGGTGCGGGAGGACGAGTCCGCTGGCGGCCAAATGATTAGCACGATGAGCCTCCCGAGTTTGACATATGCGGGTTACGCAGTTGGATGATTTCGTGTGTCCAGGGTCGAAGGTCCCCGGTATGCCCGGCGTGAGTCAAGGCAGCCACCGCCCGGGTGCGGCCGAGTTTGGCGATCAGGTCGCGTCGGGCCGGCCCGACGTAGCCGTCGGTGGCAATCAGGATCACCTTCGGCCGGCGTCGCGCAGGGAGGGCGGTGACGTGCTCGAGCACCGAGTTGATGTCGGTGCCCCCGGTATTCAGAACCGAGACCTCGGTGATATCGCGTCCATCCAGTTTCGACACGACGGTGGAGAACGCAAAGATCTGCAACTCCCCGCGAAGGAAGGGCTCGCGGCAGGCGGCCGAGAGATGGGGCAGGCAGTCGGTCATCGATCCGCTGACATCCAGATAGAGATGCACAACCGGCGCCCGCAGGGGCCTGGGTTTGCGCTCCGGCAACTCGCTGCGGTAGAAGAGCGGCGCTTGTCCGAACAGCGCGCGCAGCGCGGGGATCCGCCTGTCGCGGGCGTTGGGCAGCACCGTCTCCACCGTGCGCAGGCTGCTCGTAAGCTGCCGGCGGTAAACCGTGGAACCCCGTCCGGCATGGACGCCGCACTTGCGCAGCACTCGCTCAAAAGCCTTGCGAAATGCGGTGCCGGGCTTGTCGCCGGGTCGCAGCCAAAAATCCTCGACGCGGCGGCCCTGGTCGCGACCCCCGATCCGGAAAGGCGGCGGCGGCCAGCCCTCCACGAGGCGACGCACAGCGGCTTTGAGAAGGCCGTTTTCATTCTCCTCCGGTCCATGGGAACCGAGCAGCAGGACGGTGGGGACTTCGCATCCACCCACTGCCTTGCACAGGACCTCGTAGATGTCGTGGTAGGTAATTTCTCCGGAGTCGGCCGCACCGTAGAGCAGCATGATCACGCGACGCTCCTCCGAAGGCAGTCCGGCAAGCCCAACGACGAACTCATCCGGCCAGCCCGGCGGCGGGCGCAGCAGGCGCTCGGGCAGCGAGTCGTATCCGTTGATCCGGGTGAAGAGCCCGGTGCCCACCGTGCGCCCCACCGTCCGGGAGAGCATCGCATTGATCACCGCGTCAAAGACGATGTTGTCGATGGGGTCTACCCGCGGGAAGAGCCGGGTGTGTCCCAGGATCACGTGGTAGAGTTCGTGCAGGATGAGCAGGAAGAGGTCACCGTCATCCTGGCAGTATTCCTTCAGAAACTCCTTGTTGAGCAGCAATCGGGGAGTCGTCCGGCATTCCACGCAGGCCGTTCCCGTCGCATCGCTGAACTCGATATCGAATAGCCCGAAGAGCTTCTCCATCTGGTAGCTTGCGGCGGGTATGACATTGAAGATGCGGTCCCGGAGGGCTGCCGCATCCGGACTGGATGGACGGTTGAAGAGGATATTCATAAAAACAGGGAATTGAGACTTGGTTCATCAAAGGCGATGGGCTGCGAGAGAAGCCTCTCCCAGGTAAGGTCGGGGGCGCGGCGGGAGAGATAGAGGACGCCCGAGCAGCGGGCCTGCACCCCGGCGGCCAGCTGCGGGTCCAGACAGAAAAGCCAGCCGGCCTTTTCCTCGGCGTCGACAGTGGCCCGCCAGCCGATCAGAAAATCAGCTTCTATCAGCAGGGGTTGCGGCTCGCCAATCCTTGCAAAAAGATCCCCCGGCGAGGGCCAGTTTCCGCGGATCGCGTCGGCCAGGTCGGGTAGTTTTCGAAGCACGTCGCGTTGCAGTTCCTTTGCCTCGGGACGATTTCCCAGCGCGGCCGTGGAGTCGAGATGGCCGCCTGCGACCAGCGCGTAGGTGAGCGAGAAAGCGACGACTCGCTTCGCGATGGCGCGCTTCTCCGTTCGCATCTCCGTGCGCGGAGGGGCGCTCATGTTGTGGAGCAGGGCGCTCACGATCCGTTCTTCACCCCGAAACGCTCCCACAGCCGGATGAACTCGGCCTGCAACTCGCGCGGGGTGATATCCTCATAGCCACCGGGCAGGAAGGCGTTGAGGAGATTGCGTGTGTAGTTCTCGCGGGGAGTGTCCTTGAAGCCGCTGCAGAGCGCTGCCACCTCGCGGCATCTCTGCAACTGCCTGCCGTAGACCTCGTGGGTGGTTTGGAGCGGACGCAGCACGCGCGAGAGTTGACTGGCCAGGGTCTCCGCCGCCGTGGCGGCCATGCGTTTCGTAGACCGCAGCGCAAGGTAGAGCACCAGCGCGATGGCGGCTCGTTGCGCTTCGGTGGGCCGCGAGGCGACCGCCTCCAGGATCACGCTCGAGAGATCGGATTCCGTAAGCGGGAAGACCGCCGCGCTCGCCACCGCCGCCCGCTCCACCGGGTCGGCGATCTGCAGAAGCTCCTTCCAGGGATCCTCCTCGCTCAGCCCGGCGATGTTCCAGGCCTGCCGGTGCAGGGCAAGCAACGCCCCGCGGTCCAGCGAGCCCGACGCCAATCCCGGATGGCCGTGGGCCAGGGCGAGGAAGAGCGATTCCTGCCACTCCGGTTTCGGGCACACCGGCCCGGACTCGAGGGCCAGGCGTGATGCGGGAGGCATGGATGCCGAGCGAGGTCCGCAGGAGGGTCGTCATGCGCCGGCTGGAGAACCGGGTGCCCGAGCCGCGCAGTTGCGACTCGAGGGCCAGGAAGTAACCGCAGAGTTGCGCCGGCGGCCTGGCGCAGAGTTCCCGATAGGTCGCGGCGCTCCGCTCCACCAGGGCCGGGACGTGCACGGGGAACTCGTGGGGACCGCGAAACTGGTCGAGCAGGACCTCGGTGCGCTCGGCCTCGGTCAGATCGCACCAGTCCGGCACCTCGATGAGGAAGCCGAAGCGGTCGGCCAGCGCCGGATCCAGCGGCTCGACCCCGAGATAGTGCTCCTCCTTGTCATTGTCGCCGTCAGTCAGCGGGTTCATGGCCGCCCAGCGATAGCGCAGCTTCTCGAGTTCCACCCCCTGCACGCGCTTCTCGTGGATGATCGGGAAGAGCTTGTTCTGGAGCTCGGGCCGCGTGCGGTTGAGTTCATCGACGAAGACCACCTCGGCATCCCAGATCGCCGTCGGCGTGGCGATGTAACGCAGCGCGTTCTGCGTCTCGTCGGGCACGGGGATGCCCACCAGGTCGTCGTAGTTGATGAGCGAGGCGTTGTAGAACCGGTAGGTCAAGACCCAGGGCCCGGGCCAACCGCTCCAGCAGAAAACTCTTGGCCGTGCCGTGTTTGCCGATCAGGAGCAATGGTTCCTCGGTGGCGAGGGCCGCCAGCAGCACCGGCTCCAGCTGCTCCCAGCCGAGCAGGCCCGAGCGGGCGGGTCAACAGGGAACGGATTTTGCGGCGATTGACTCTGCGCGGAGGGGAGCGGCGGTTCGGCGGATTTGGCGGGGGTTTTTCGGGTGCTCATCGGGTATGCGGGTTACGAGATCACGCACCGGGAGCACAAAAAATCCGCCGACTTCATCAGGCGGCGGAATTTTCCGTGGAGATTTTTGTTCGGGTGATAGCTCTCCCGCACATCGACCCTTGCGGGCCAAGGCACCTTACCGTCTCCAACGGCAGGTAGCCGGATCCGGTTTCCCGAATCACTCCTAATGCTTAGATTGAATTATAAGCCGGAGGAGGCCGCGTGTCAAAGATTGTATAAGATTCGGTGAAAATAAACTTGGTCCGCCTACCCAGTCACGGGTCGCCGATCAAATAATCGCCCAAGCGAACGCAATATAGGAGGAAACCGATTGCTCGCAAATGTGGGCTCTCATTCGGAGAACCAGTTGGCTATCCACCGCGTTCCGCGATTCCATTTTCGGTCGCTTGAGGTTTAACTCTTGGCGATGTCATTGGCCACTTACGAGGACAAATTCAGCCAGCTCAATGTTGGACGGGTTGGAGGTCACGAGCGCCCGCACAAGCCGGTAATGCTCCTCGCGCTCCTCGACCTCTTTGAGCAAGGGGTGATCAAGGAGAACAGGATCACGTATTCCCCGGAACTGCTGGAGCTTTTTGGCGAGTATTTCGATTTGGTGCGCTCCGAGCGCGACCAGCCAACTCCGATCAATCCGTTCTTTTACCTGCGCGGAGACGGGTTCTGGCACCATCATCCGTGCACTGGCCAGGATGCTGTACTCCGCGCGCTCAGTACGCCGCCCGGGATCAGAGCATTTCAAGCCATCTCGGATTACGTTTTTCTGGATGATGAACTCTTCGCCCTGCTGCGCGATCCCGTAACCCGCTCACAGCTGCGTGCCGTCCTCATTAACCGCTACTTTGCCGACCAGCGCGCGAAGGTCATCGCGCTTGCTGAGCGCGAATCCAAAATCGCTCAGTATCAGCGGCAGCTTGATGAAGGCGGTCGCATCGCGGAAGGAACTGACGTTTTCGAAGCCGTGCGCGACACCGCATTCAGCCGCGTGGTCCGGCGGGCGTACGACTACCGCTGCGCGGCGTGCGGTTTGAGGGTTGTTCTGGAAGGCGGGCTTTACATTGTCGATGCGGCGCACTTGATCCCGTTTGCCGAAACTCGCGACGATGATCCGCGCAACGGCATTGCGCTTTGCAAGAATCACCACTGGGCGATGGATAGGAATCTGATCGGGCCTGGCACCGACCGCAAATGGCACATAACGTCGTCCCTGGATGACCGACTCGAGGGGCAGCGCGATCTCATCTTGCTCGACGGACGATCCATCCTGCTTCCGCACGACCCGCGGTATTTTCCGAAGGACAGCGCTCTTCTCTGGCGGGAGCGGCAAATCGCTCACTCTACTGGTCGCGCTTGAAATGCTCGAATGTTTTTCCCGAGATTGCGTGCGATTTTCGATTTTGACACGAGGACAGGCACCTCGGTAAATCCCTGACGACGGGATGCGCTTCATTGCGGCTACGCCCTCAACCCAGGGCTTCAGCACCGTTCGGCAGGTCGATTGTCGAATCACGGCTCGCGCGTGAAGCGGGACAAGCGACGCTATTTATCGCGAGTTCCTGAAGTATGTGGAGTTCTTCCTACCGAAGATTTTCGTGATGGAAAACGTGCTTGGGATTCAGAGCGCGGCGAAAGGTAAGTTCTTCACGCGGGTGCAGGCCGAAGCGCGCGCCCTCGGCTACTGGGTGCGTCCGCAGGTTGAGGAGGCGTGGAAGCTCGGGGTCCCGCAGAAGCGCCGGCGCCAGCTCAACATCGGCGTGCGGACAGATATTCCAGTCTACTTCCCGCCGCAGCTTCTGCCGGCGGGACCGTGCATGGCACAATCCTGACGATCTTGGTGATGGGCCAACGCTCGGTCACGCCATCGGAGACTTCCTCGGCTGGCTGCCGGCACTGGTTTGAGGAATGCGAATACGATCTCGTTCGGCGCGGGACGTTCCTTGCGAAGCGTGGAGCGCGGGCGGCGCATTACCTCTCTGAGGTGTTGGAAATTGAGTTCTCCCCGATTCTCACAGCGCACTGCCCACATTCCGACCGCGACTTGCGTGATTTTGCGAGACTCCGGGAAGGCGAACATTCCGCGGAAGCGATCGCTCGCGGGGAGGCAATGGAGTTCACTTACGACCGCACCATTTTCAAAGATCGCTACAAGCGGCAGCACCGCGAAGAGCTGTGCTCCACCATTGTCGCGCATCTAAGCAAAGACGGCTTGATGTTCGTCCACCCGACGGAGAACCGGTCGCTCACACCACGCGAAAGCAGCACGCGTGCAGAGTTTCCCCGACTGGTTTGAGTTTCCGGTGACGCCCACACATAAGTGCCGGTTCATCGGAAATGCCGTGCCGCCACTTGTTGGCGAAGCTGTTACTCAGCCAATATCGTTTTGTCGGAACTGACCTATGTGGATCATCACCCGCGATCTTTTTCGAGGATGGTAAGAACGTTGGCCGCTGTTCAGTGGACTATTCTCGCGACGAGCATTCCAAGCTAACCCATCATTTTCCGATGCGGAGGTTCTTTACGAGGGACTGTCGAATGAAGGACAAACTGAACGCGGCGTCGAGCCGTTGGACGAGTTCGGTGAAGGCTACGTCGGATGTGTGAGGATCGAATACCTCCAGGCGGGAACCTGGCGGATGCTTTAGTTAGATCAGCTTCAATCCACAAAGGGCAAGGTGGTCGGCGGTCGCGTTGAGAGGTTCCGGCGGGCGCGTGGCGTCCGAAGTTGATCCGCGAGGAATCCAGACAATCAGTCCTTCGCGAGCCCGGGTTAGAAGGACGCGGTAAGTGTTCAGAAGGTACTGGCGATCTTCGGAGCTTCGCACTACACCCCACCGAGACCCGCTGAAATTGCGGTATGTCCAAGCGTTGCTCGATGGGTCAAAGGTGAAATCGCCGCTCCAGCAAACGCCGACCCAATCGAGTTCGAGTCCCTGGCATTCAAACTCCGAAGCCGCGATCTCAAGTTGGTTCGACGACCGCACGTCGCCGGCTTCAGCAAGAAACCAGTGCTCATACAGATGCTTGTTACCCGTCCGGAACCCGCTCGAAAGCTCAATGCCCTCAGCGCGCAGACGGAGCCCTCCGGCGCTCGCAACCAGTCCGCAGCGGCGGAGGCCGCGCGTCTGCTTCCGTAGCCATTCGCGCGCGGTCTCGATCGAACGAGTCATTCGCATCGGGAAGCGTTTCATTTCTTGAGTGATCTCCGAAGCGGCCGGCGCATCACCCCGCAAGACCGCCTCGACCCACTTGGTAAGCTGCACTGCGCGGAAGGAGCGGAGTGGCACGTCGAGATGCAGCGCAGGTTCGATTTGCACGCTCGGAAACTCGATCGCGTCGCTCTCGAACAGCCTATGTCCGGAGACGCTTGCGTCGCCATTCAGAGCTTGAGGCGAGACGAGGACGTGCCAGTGCCGGAAGTGCGAAGCGAGACTTCGTCCCCACTCAGCAAGCCCCGCTTCTCCTGTGTTGATTTCCTGGCCACCTCCGACAAGGGCGACCAAAACCGCCCAATCAGGATGTCGATCCATGATCGAGAGCATGGTCGTCGGCTCGGATTCAGCCCGGCCCGTTTTCAGCGCGTTCTGCGCCTCATTCCAGGCACGCTGCGCTTCGTCGAAGACAATTACGTTCTCAGCAGGCGGAAGGTCCGGGTGTTCTACAGCGAATCGCGCGAACGCGTGAACGCTTTGAATGAACGTGCTCGTCGTGCGCGCCACGCTGGCGCCTCCGCGAAGCAGGCGGTGGCGTCTGGCAATCGCGGCGGCAACGATCTTCACGAGTGGTCCATTGCCCGATAGAAACACGCCGGGCTGGCGGTCTTCGCCTCGCAGCGCGGCGTTATGGACAACATTCAAACCCGCCAGCGTTTTGCCCGCGCCGGGCACGCCCGTAACAACACAAATTACCTTTCGCCTATCTCGCTGGGCGTCTCCGATAACCGAGATAAGGCGCTCGGAAGTGCGTGTGAGATTAATTGCTCCGGCGTGTGAGTGTGCGATCTCACGCACATCATGGTCAGCGTAAAGTGCTTCGGCTGCTTCGATGATCGTCGGCACGGGGCGATAAGGAGACGCCTCCCATGCAGCCGCGTTGATCGGCGCTGGTTGAGCATTTCGGTCCGCAGCAACGATTTCAGCAATCACGGCAGCGAGGTCATCGCGATTCGCAAGTCTAACCGGGCGAACGAAATCGCCGGTGGAGATTCTATCCTCGTGTGGGACCGATGGCGCACGGGCAGAAACTACGACCGGAACGATGATTCGGTCGCGGCTCTGTTCGTGGAAGTCCCGTAAATCGAGTGCGTAGTCCTCGACCTGACGCTGAGCCTGGCGGGCGTGAATTGGGTCTTCGGTTTTGAATTCGATGCAGACGATGACGCCACCCGCGAGCAGCACGGCATCGATGCGTTTCTGTCGCCGCGGAATCCGGTATTCGAGCAGCACGGACCATTCAGCGGAAGATGGGTCATCGGCGACGAATCGCGCGCATACCGCCTTCAGGCTCGCGATCTCATGCTCCCAAGCCTTGATCTGCTTGGTGAATTGTGTGCTGAACACATCGTTGCCGCTCGCGCGATTCAGGGCGCCAAGGATGCCGTCTGAATCAGCGGCAATGAACTCCGAAAATATCCCCCGGTAATAGGCGGCCATTCCGGTTACGAACGAATGTTCAGGAGCCAGTCCACGCTCACATCCAGCACCGAGGCGAGCGCCTTCAGTTCGTAGTCGAGCACGTATCTGATTCCGCCCTCAATCTTCGCAATCGCGGCACGGTCGAGAGAAACGCCAGCGACTGCGAGACGGCCGGACAGTTGATCCTGTGTCAGCGGCGGCCTGTGCTCTTTGCGCGCCTGCTTGAGACGAGGACCGATGATGTTCTTTGAGTCACTTTGCCGCGGCATCTTAGGCCGGCGAGTCTACCAGTACGAACTCGCAGCCGTGTTCTAATCTAGAACCCCGGCGTGCTGCGGCGGCTGCTCAGAGGGCAGTGATAGGGGTCAGCCATGAATGGCACTAAGATAAAGGGGTTTTGGGATGTTTTTCTTCGCGGCGCTTTCCGACCCCTGGAACGGATCGCTGGAGTACGCGATCACTGATCTCGCGCATTTGCTGCAGGACGGCTTGGAGTTTTCGGTGATCGGCGATGGCTGCTTTGTAGAGGGGGACTTGTTGTTCGGAGAGAGCGATGCTGACAGTCTTTGCTTTGACTTTGCGCGTCAGACGCCGGGCCCGAGGAGCGTCCGATACGATCTCCACCCATCAAATGCGGTTCGAGTTCGAGCGTGTCCTGCGAGCGGTCAAAGCTGGCCGATCGCTGACCCTCACATACCGCAGCAAGCCGCCGGCTCGCATCGTGCCGCTCAAGGAGGAGCAGGCGCTCCAGGAAGACGATCCGATTTTCCGCCTGGGCGAATTGGCTGAACCGATCGGGGCGCTGACGAACGCCGAGATAGACACGCTCGTCTATGACCAATGAGGTCTTCTTCGACGCCAGCGGCTTTTCCAGCGTGATGGAAGAGCGCGATGACCTTCATCAGAAAGCGGTAGAATGGCTGCTCAGCCGCCACGTGCGCGAGCGCGACATTTTGGAAAATTCACCTGTTCAGCGTTTGGGACGCTCTTGAAGTAGAGTTTTCCGCATCCGGATCGGATTCACAGACTGGCGAATGTCCTTGGAGGAATGCCCGCCGCTGAGGTGATGCTGGACAGCAATGTCCTCGGTTATGCGCTCTCGACAATTTGAGCCATTTCCACATACCGGCAAAGCGCATTTGCCAGCTGCATTTGCCGCGGACTGCGGCACTCGGGTTCCAGAAGACGGGGGCTGCAGACCACGACCACTACTGCCTGAGCGCGCGACGTCGCGACGTTGAGCCGATTCAGGCTGTAAAGAAATTCCATTCCGTGCGGTGCATCCTCTGGCGTTGACGTCGTCATCGAGTAGATCACCACCGGTGCCTGCTGGCCCTGAAACTTATCCACCGTGCCGACCAGCGCGTGGGGAATACGCTTCGACAGGTCGGAGACCTGTGCATTGTAAGGCGCGACAATGAGCACGTCTTTCAACCGCAGCGGACGGCTTTGCCCTTTGTCGTCGATCCAATTCACGCCCGATTGCATAAGGCCGTCTACAAGTTCAGCGATAGACTCCGTGGACTTCCAAATGCGCAAGATAGGCATTTTCATGCGCCATCCCGCGCTCCTGGAGCACGCGGGCATCAGGGGAATGCCCGTCCGGCGCCGGTCGCACGCCAATCGCCACGGCGAGATCGAGCGATGTCAAGTGATGGCAAGCCAGATGATTGCTAAGATCACTGGCTGACAGGCGGATAATTCCGGAACCAACCTTCATACAGTCGTGGTTTTGCCTCTCCAAGGCTATCGGTATCCCCCTTACGCTGTTTCTGCAAGAACAGCACCAAGCGACGCACATGTCCCGGTCCTCCGCGGAGTTTCGAAGCCGGCAGAGTTTTCCGACGGGACGCTCCGGGCACTCGCCAGACCGGGGTCTGCGCTCCCCATGAAGCTTTGTGAGCTTTCGGGCGCTACTTTGCAAACGGCTATGTTTCTCTCGCTCGATCATCTCTACGTCCCGGCCAAGGGCATCGAGGCATCCTTGCGTTACTACACCAGGCAACTGGGCGGTGAACTTCTTTGGAAGATTCACGCGTTCAACGCCTGGGTTTCTGCCGTCCGCTTGTCCCCAACCGGGCCGTTGGTTTTGCTCGCGGATCATCTTCACAGCGACACGCCCATCGTGATCTACCGAGTCGAGCGACTCGAAAGCACCGTCGCTGCATTGCGTGCCCGAGGCTGGATACCGGAAAGCGGTCCATTCGAGATCCCGAACGGCCCCTGCTACACCTTTCGCGATCGGACAGGAGTCCGGCTGGTCATTTATGAAAACCAGCGGCCGGAAGTGAATTTGGAATTTGCGGGTCGCATTGACACCAAGAATTGAGAACATTGAACCAACTATGCGTTACAAACTATTAGGAAAGAGCGGGCTGCGAGTTTCGGAGTTTTGCCTGGGCACGATGACTTTCGGCGATGCTTGGAAGGACTGGGGCCTCGCCACGTCGAAAGACGAGTCTCAAAAGATCTTCGACTGTTTTGCGGAGGCCGGCGGCAATTTCATCGACACTGCCAACAAATATAACGAGGGCGGGAGTGAGAGGCTGCTCGGCGAATTCATTGAATCCGACCGGGACCACTTCGTCGTCGCCACCAAATACACGCTCTTCACCCGCGAAGGCGATCCCAATGCTTGCGGCAATCACCGCAAAAACATGGCCCGTGCCCTTGAAGCCAGCCTCAAGCGGCTCAAGACCGATTACATCGACCTCTATTGGGTTCACGCCTGGGATTTCATGACTCCGGTCGAGGAAGTCATGCGAGGGCTTGATGACATGGTTCGCGCCGGAAAAGTGCTTTATGTGGGCATCTCCGACACGCCGGCGTGGATTGTGTCGCAAGCGAACACACTCGCGCAGGTCCATGGCTGGATCCCGTTCGTCGGATTGCAAGTCGAATACAGCCTCGCACAGCGCGAACCGGAACGCGACCTGCTTCCGATGGCGCGTGCGTTTGATATTGGCGTCACCGCGTGGTCACCCCTGGCCGGGGGGATTCTCAGCGGCAAGTATGCCAAGGGAACGAAGGCGAAATCCGACACCGCGCGCTACAGCGGCGGAGATAATCCGCCGGATGAACGCAAACTGCGCATCGGAGAAACGGTAGCGCAGTTGGCAAAGGAAATAGGACATTCCGCCTCGCAAGTGTCGCTTAACTGGCTGCGCCAGCGCAAGGCCGTCGTCATTCCGATTATTGGAGCTCGCCGCGCCGCGCAGATTGAGGACAACTTGAAGTCTCTCGACTGGAAGCTAACCGATGAACAGTTGGCGAAGCTTGACGAGGCCACAAGAATCGAACTCGGCTTCCCGCATGATTTCCTGACCAATGATTTCGTCAGGCAGATGGTTTTCGGCGGTACGCACGCCTCCATCGATAATCATCGCGGATGAAGCAACTGCATTTGCCAGATCACTGATTTCGCGGATCTCGCGGTTCGGAATCGGCTTCCTCCTTAATAAGCTTCTCGGAAAATTCTGCGACGAGATGTTCGGGTTTGTGCCGGTCATAGCGGAGCAGAATTAAGCGCCGACGCCAGGCCTCGGTATCTCGGTCGAGGCGAACACGGAGGCGGCTGTTGCACGTGATGACCATGCCGAACTGGCCACTCAATGATGGCGTCTCCATCGAGCCCTTGATCTCGCCGGTCAGCCTGTCGCCGCAGATCAGGCTCTTGATCACACTCGCACCTCGCTCCTCAAGAAAATTTCCAGGCACATCCTTGCCTCCAAGAAGAAGTTTGCCCATATAGCGACCTGCCTCGAAGCGTTCGTCGAGAAGCGCCGTTCGCATCTGCACCGAATTGTCTTCTCCAATGATCGCCTCGAGAACCTCGACAAAAGTTCCCTTTCCGCCGCCGGCCCTGCCTTCAAGGAGCATGAAGCGTTGGGCGATGTTGAGGCCCAGAAGCACGCTGCCACTCCAACGAATGAGGAGGTCGACGTCATCGCCGTCGAGAGCCTGGGCCATGCCCAACGCGATAATCCCCTCGGAGCGCGAAGGAAAACTCGAGCCTGAATCCGAGCATAGAGGCGTAAATTGCCAAAGAGCGAATTAGCTTACGCGAAGATTCGGCCAGGTCCGGGAACTTTTCCCAGAGCGTAGCCCCATGAAATGGGCGCATTTCAAAGGCTACAGGGCTCATCTGTCACAAAATTGTTTGGAACGGAGATCCCGAGGGATATCTGCTACCCAGCACACCCCGATGAAAGCGATCCCTAGGAACAATGGAAAGCCGTGGACGCCGGAAGCAGTCCGGCAAGTGGAGAAACTCGCAAATGCGAATACTCCCCTCGGCTTGATCGCCCTGGAGACGGGTCGATCGGAGGTGGCTATTCGCTCAATTGCGGCGCGGAAGGGTATTTATCTGCACCCAAGCGACCGGCGCCCTTACCGTGGACGGAAGAAGCCATAATCTTTCACGATGGCAGACTCCAATCGAAGATCGTTGATTCCCGCGATGCCTGGAGAGCGGACTCCATGAAATCGGCCAAACCTTGAGACTGAGTCTTCTCTTTCAGGTCAGAGAACAACTGCCAACACTCCCGGGAACATCCAATTAACGCCGAGGTGAGCCAATCCGAGAAATCAGCAAGCCCATCGGAAAACTCCATCAACGCAAGGTTGGCCGCCAAATCCGGATGCGAGCTGGCGATGTAATCATTCAGATAGGCAATCGCCTTTCGCCGGGCGTTCGCCGTCACGAACCGAAGCAGCTCCCGAATCTCGATGGGTCCTATGAATCCGTACCCGAAGGACTGAATCCGAACCGTCGGCTCATCGCGAATCGTGATCAAAACAATACTGGCGAGAACCGATTTGCTTTGAGTGTCGGGACCCAAAGTAATGATGAGCCGGAAATCGAATGGCAAAATCTGCAGCGAGGGAGCGAGGATCGTTAAGAGGGGGGAACTCACCTGCGAACGGTAAGGCTGAAATAGGGATACGCAAGGGCCTGTTCCGCAGCCATTCAATTGCCAAAAGCTCCGGGTTCCATTCGCCATGCGGGGCAGATCAGGCCGCGCGGCTGTTTCGGCGCCAATCTCGAAAGTTGGCGCCACGATCCAATCGCGAAAATCGGCCGGAAGTAGTTGTGTTCTCATTTCGCTGGGGGCTGCCAATTCACGCAAACGCCTCGCATGAAACTGCAAGAAGTCGCGATCCGGGCGTTAACCACCCGGATGTCAACGAAGCATTCACCAATACAATCACATGGCAAGTGCCTTCTCAGACAATTTGCGGTCCGCCGTGCCCCGGCCTACCCGTTCCGCACAGAAAAAACCTCGCCGGATAGCGTGGAGCCATGGCGCTCAGCGCTCGCCTACTCAAATGAAAGAATCTCTTTCGGGCAAATCGTCTCATGCTCGCGGATGTCCAGCGGCCCTCACCGCCCCTGCCGATTTTCCAGCCCTATCACGAATGGGGCCGCAGACCGATCGAAACGCCAGGGGGCCATTGCTACTTGTTAATGGCTTTACCGGCCTTAGACTGCTCAACCATGGGCGACAAAACACCGAAGGAAAAACACAAGAAAGATCTCCAGCACGAGGTGAAGCGAAAGGCTGGCGAGCACGTTAAGCAGGAAACCTCGGAGGCGCAGCAACACCCAACATCCGGACATCCCGCCACGGCGGAGCACCCGGCATCCTCTGGCAGCGTCGAGGTGAAGTCAAAGTAGGACGCGATCGGTTGAATCTCCTTTTCTTGATTGCGGTGTCCTCCTAAGCATCCGTTGCCGCGCCAATTAGCGCGTGGGGAGGCGCGGGAAATTGAGCTCCTTCTAAGAATGGCAATTTCAGGAAAACGGGGTCGTCTTGCTGATCGCGGAGGGGATCATTGCCACGTAGTTAGGGCTAAGCAATCTCGCAACGTCCACTCCGGGGCGGCGACACTCTTTATAATTGTCAGCGGGTGGTCGTTTTGCATCGGAACGGCGCGGCGCGAGGCGAAGGCCCGATCGACTCCTAGCTAAATCAGGTGGCGGATCCGGACTTTGCGCAATGATGCGTGTCGGGTTCTCCTTCAACTCATGCGGATTCTGATCGCCCCGGACAAGTTTAAGGAATCGCTTACCGCGAAGGAGGTGGCTTCCGCCATCCGTGATGGTTTTCGTCTGGTCTTTCCTGAGGCAGATTTCGACCTTGTGCCGATAGCTGACGGAGGGGAGGGAACTGCTGAAATCTTCCTCGAAGCGCTCGACGGCCGATGGGTCGAGATCACTGCTCAGGACGCGCTCGGGCGCCCGGTCACCGCTTCCTACGCTTGGATCCCCGGACGCGAGCTCGCCGTGATCGATATGAGCTCCGCATCGGGACTCTGGCGTATTGCCGATGCCGAACGCAATCCGTTGCGAGCCTCCACGTTTGGCACGGGCGTGTTGATGGCCGACGCAATCGGGCGAGGCGTGAAGAACCTCGTTATCGGCCTGGGCGGCAGTGCGACGAACGATGCCGGAGTCGGCATGGCCATGGCGCTCGGATGGAAGTTTCTCGATGATCAAGACCGGCCCGTTGCCCCCCGCCCTGCAGACTTCCTTCGTATACGCCGTATCGTCCCGCAGGCTCCTCGACTCCCCTGCATTGTAACGGGGCTGTGCGACGTCAGGAATCCCCTCCTCGGAGAGCGTGGCGCGACGCGCGTCTTCGGTCCGCAAAAGGGGGCGACGCCCGAGATAATGACCAACCTGGAACGCTCGCTGGGCCATATCGCAGATCTATGCCGCGAACTCGGCAACGACTACAGCGAGTCACCCGGCGCGGGCGCAGCGGGCGGTCTCGGGTTCGGATTGCTGACCTTCTGCCAGGCGTCCTTGGAACCCGGCTTTCAAGCCGTGGCCCGCCTGACGGATTTGGAAAGCAAGGCGGCAGGCGCCGATCTCGTGATCACCGGCGAAGGCCGCCTCGACGCGCAATCTTTGCAGGGAAAGGCTCCCTTTGAAATCGCACGCCTCGCACAAAGTCATGGCAAGCCCGTGATTGGATTTGCCGGACTCGTAGAGGAAGACCTCCCGCAACTCGACGCCTGCGTGCCAATCGCCAACGGCCCTTTGACGCTTGATGAATCCCGTCGCCGTGCGGCAGAACTGTTGCGCGCCGCGGCGGCGAGAACTGCCCGCCTCTTGAAAATCACCCTATGAGTCATAAAATCGCACTATTGTTTTCCGGCCAGGGCGCCCAGGCGGTCGGGATGGGCAAGGATCTGGCCGCGGCAAATATTGCCGCCGCAAATCTCTTCAAGCAGGCCGACGAAATTCTCGGCTTTCCGCTCTCCCGGACTGTATTCGAGGGTCCTGCGGAAGAACTGACAAAAACCTCGATCTGTCAGCCCGCGCTCTATGTGCATGGTCTCGCCTGTCTCGCCGTTCTTAAGGAAAAACTTCCGAACTTCACTTTTCATGCAGCGGCCGGGCTTTCGCTTGGCGAGTTTACGGCCCACGCCGCGGCCGGGACGTTCGATTTTGAAACCGGTCTGGGCCTTGTCGCCAAGCGCTCGCAGGCCATGCAGGACGCGTGCGAGAAAACTCAGGGCGGGATGGCCGCCGTCATCGGAGGCGAGGAAAATCGCATCCGTGAGCTCGCCGCGGCTGCCGACGTCGATGTCGCCAATTTCAACAGCCCGGGCCAGATTGTGCTGTCCGGCGAGACGTCCAAAATCGCCCTCGCCGTCTCCATCGCCAAGGAATACGGTGCACGCAAGGCGGTGGAACTTCAAGTCGCGGGCGCCTTTCATTCCCGCCTGATGGAAAGCGCCTATCTCAAGCTCAAAGAGGTCCTGAAAACCACTCCCATCAAGGCGCCGAATGTCCCCGTCGTCTGCAATGTGGACGCGGTAACCGTCAGCGATCCGGACTCCATCCGGCGGGCTCTCGCCGACCAGGTGACCGGCAGCGTACTCTGGACGGAAAGCGTCGAATACCTGCTCGATCATCTCCATTGCGACCGCTTTCTGGAACTCGGACCGGGTGGCGTCCTCGCTGGCCTGGTGGGCCGCATCCGGAGAGGCACTTCCGTGATTTCGATTTCCAATTCCGCCAGTCTTGCGGAGGCCGTAAAGGCATTGGCATAGCACTTCCCTGCAGCGAGGAGGCCCTTTTCGTGGAGGACCTCGCTCCGGGGTTCTTGCAATGGGCGGATAGAGAATCTCTCGTAAATGAATTTCGAAAAGCGCGCTGGAGGCGACTTCTTCTCAATCGGTCAAGAAATAGGTCAGAGCATGGCAAAGACGCCGGGTGAGTTGCCCGGGGCTTGACGATGAAGTCGCAGAAGAAGTCAGCTTTGAGGCGTAACTAGTCTATGTCCTTTCGACCAAAAGGAAGCGGCCCCTCTCGGGTCTTGAATTCATGCAGCGGAAGGTGAAGTTTCGACGCCGGATCCCCAAACATGAACAACACCGCTCCTCCGGCAAGTGCGATTCTGGAAACCTGCCTCACCGTGGCCGACCTGCCAAAGGCACGTGACTTCTATACACGCGTTTTCGGCTACCCTGTTATTGCGTCCGACGACCGTTTCTGCGCTTTCGATGCCGGAGAGAGGCAAATTCTTATCCTCTTCGTTCGTGGCAGCGACCCAAATGGCACGACGTTGCCTTTCGGCATGATTCCCCCGCACGACGCCACCGGAAGGGCGCATGTCGGTTTCCGTATTTCGGCTGCGAGTTTGGCGGCGTGGAAGGCACACCTCGCCGAGCAGGGTATCGCCATCGAGAGCAGCTTTACCTGGCCGCGCGGTGGCACGAGCGTCTACTTTCGCGATCCGGACGGCCACTTGCTTGAAGTGCTGACCCCCGGGGTATGGCCCATGTACTGAAGGAGGAGAACGATTTCCGCGCAGGTCACGCCGAGGGAGAGGCACCTGCGTGTCCTGCGCTTCGAGCATCTGGTCCCGGCGCGACTAAAAGCTACCCCACGCCTACTTGTCCTTTTGTGTAGCGGCTTTCTATCTCCTTGATGCGCTCGACCTTTGCGGTGGACTTTCCACCCTCGAAGGAGGCTGCGAGCCACGTATCAACGAGCGCTTTTGCCAGTTCCTCACCCACAACGCGCGCCCCGAGTGCCATGATCTGACAGTCATTGCTCCCGCGGGCCCGCTGGGCAGAATAGACGTCGTGACAAACCGCGGCTCGCACGCCCGGCACCTTATTGGCAGTAATCGCCACTCCGATTCCGGTTCCGCACATTAAGATAGCCTGCGCGTGCTTACCGTCCGCAACGGAGCGGGCTACTTTTTCTGCGATATCCGGGTAGAGAGACGGATCCGTGTTGTAAACTCCGAAGTCCTCCACGGAGTGGCCTAGCTTTTCAAGATGTGCCCGAATGGCTTCTTTCAGCCGAAAGGCTGCTTCGTCGCAGCCCAATGCGATGGATGTTTTTGTCGATGTACTCACAGCCATTGGCCGCCGGAAGGGCTATTTGAAAGCTCTCAAGAAGCTCTCGCTCAGGCTCGTGCCGGAATTTATCATTGAGTCAAAGTATTATGATACCGGACTGCAAATTCCAGAACGGTTCGGGCTCATCGGCGTCGGTGGTCACCAGGTACAGCAAGTATCTACGGGTGCCATTGAGCACGGTGGATCAACAGCGTTTTCGGATCGGGCAGGATGCCGCGCGGCTCCTGCTGGAGTTTATCAGCGGAAAGGAGGCTGGTCATGCGAAGCAGATTCTTGTCGAGCCCCATCTTGTGATTCGCGCATCGTCCTCCCGGTTGCGACGTCTCGCACCGAGCTTCGCATTGTCGGCGGCGCCTTCGCCAACTGCGCGACTCAAGAGCTTCGCGAACGAGTCGGCGGGTTTCCTTAAGAGCTGGCGACCGATCTGGCCGGGAGCCCCCGTAGGAGTGCATTTCTACGGCTCGCCGGGAGTCTCGCCCTCCCTGGATTGGTTTGGTCTTCCGTGGACGCCGGACTTGATCGCCCCCAGGATCGCGCCAACGATCTCTTGAGGTTCCTTTGAAACGTCGACGACCAGTGCGCCTTTCGGAGGTTCCAGCGCTTCGAACTGGCTGCGCAAAAGCGCCGGATTGAAGAAATGACCCTTCCTCTGCTTTAGCCTCTGGCAAAGTAGGTCGAATCCTCCCTGGAGATACACGAATTTCACGTCCGGGTCGTTTTGGCCCAGGATCTCGCGGTAGCTGGCCTTAAGCGCGGAGCAGGCGAGCACATGGCCGGACTCGTCGCGCTTCCACTTCTCGATGGCCGCTTTCATGCTCCACAGCCAGGGCTCACGATCCTCGTCGGTCAGCGCGATCCCGTTTTTCATCTTTTCCACATTGGCGGGACTGTGAAAGTCGTCCGCGTCGCTAAAACCCCAATGCAACGTCTCCGCGAGTGCGCGTCCAATGGTCGACTTGCCCGATCCAGACACCCCCATTATTACAATGATCATGGCGTTTCCATAGACAAACATGCTGGCCATCATACTGAAGCTAAAACTTACCGGGAGTTGCGCGCATGCGTCCGATCGAATTGAGAATCCCGTGATGCGACTTGAAGCAGGTAGGCTTTTTCGCGAAAGTCTCTCATGACCGCCGTCGCCACCGACATTGTCGAAGAGATTCTGGACTTAAAGGAGAGAAGAAACGCCGTCATTCTCGCCCACAACTACCAGGTGGGCCCGATCCAGGATCTTGCGGATTTTGTCGGCGATTCGCTGGGTCTGAGCTACAAGGCCTCCGAAACGCACGCAGAGGTTATCGCCTTTTGCGGCGTGCACTTCATGGGCGAAACCGCAAAGATCATCAACCCGGCGAAAACGGTCGTCATCCCCGACATGGACGCCGGCTGCTCCCTCTCCGACTCCTGTCCGCCTGAAGACCTTGCCGCCTTTCTGGCGGCCCATCCCGAAAAGAACTACTACGTCGTTGCCTACATCAACTGCAGCGCGGGGGTGAAGGCCTTGGCGGACGTGATTTGCACGAGTGGAAATGCCGTCAGGATCGTCGAGAGCGCTCCGCGGGATCGCCCGATCCTTTTCGTTCCCGATCAGAATCTCGGCGCGTGGGTGATGGAAAAGACGGGGCGCAAAATGGATC
Source organism: uncultured Verrucomicrobiae bacterium (assembly GCA_963763735.1). GTDB lineage: Bacteria > Verrucomicrobiota > Verrucomicrobiia > Chthoniobacterales > Terrimicrobiaceae > DASTFP01. Next base: position 50,389 of record CAVXQK010000014.1, read on the forward strand.
TCTGGCAGGGCAATTGTTACGTCCATGTCGAGTTCACCCGCAACAGCATCGCTGGCATCCGCGAAAAGCATCCGGACGCAAAAGTCGTTGCGCACCCGGAATGCACATTCGCCGTCCGCATGCTTGCCGATGAAGTCTGTTCGACGGAGAAAATGGTCAGCTATTGCCGCGAAAGCCCGGCCAAGGCGTTCATAATCGTCACCGAGAGCGGCATGCTGCATCGCCTGAAAAAGGAAGTGCCCGGGAAGCTGTTTATCCCCGGGCCGACAGATTTGTGTGCCTGCAATGATTGCCGCTACATGAAGCTCAACACGCTCGAGAAGCTCCGCGATTGCCTCGACTATCTCGAACCCGAGATCATCATCCCCGAACCCGTTCGCCTGAAAGCCGAACGTTCGGTGCGCCGGATGCTCGAGTTGAGCCGATAGCGGCGCGGCGGCTGCTGGATTCCTAGCCCGACGCAACGAGCTCCGTCGGAGAATGCGCGGTTTCGCGGCGGCACATTTTCGTGTATCTTCAAATTATGCGCTACCTTGTTAAAGCGCGGGTAAAACGCGGGATGGAGAAGGCTCTTCGAAAGGCCATCGAGGAGGGTAGTCTGGGTCGCGGGTCGATCGCTGGTGACGAATACCTCTGGGACATGGAACACGCCCGCCTCCAAGAAGACGGAACCACCGAGTGGGTGGAAGTGTGCTATTGCGCAACACCCTTGCAGGAGGAACGTCCCTATTGGGAAGAGTTCTTCGAATTGATCCGAGTCCAGGACGCCCATTCGCGTCGCAATTGCCGGCACGAGAACGGCACCGAACCGTGGGCTTGCAGCAACTGCACCTGCACACTACGGTTGGAAGAGCACTTGAAGAAGTCTGGCAGCTCGTTTATAGAAGCGATTTCTACTAGTACCTGACTACATTTATTTTGTGAATAGTTAATACGCTATTTACTGCCACTATATTATCGCCGATTGCTGGGGGAAACGGGCCCTTCGGTGAAGACACTGGCTCGGAAAACGACGGGAAGCGACCCCGTTCCTCTTCGGAGGAGAGACCTTTTTCTAGCGCTCGGCGGTGGTTAACCCTCTCCTCATGTCTTCGGGATCGATCGAGACTTTGAGCACCTTCCGAGGGAGGGTGCATTCGATGATTTCGACTTTCGTGTGAATCACGAGGAAGCCGGGACCGTCTACGGATTCGCCAAGAAAATAGGCGCGCGATTTGTCCACAATTTGATGCCAGATCTGCTTCATGGTTTTCGCGTCGCGCAAGTAGATCTCCGCCGTTCCCGTCAGATTGACAATGAAACTCAAGTCGTGATTGGAAAACATCCAATGGACGGTCGGGTGCTCCTGAATGTGAGCGACTTTTCGACTCGTGGCGGATGTCAAGGTATACAGGTTCGGGAAATCGTCGAACGACATGGTGGACATCCAGCGCGATTGAGGGAAGCCGCGTTGATCAACCGTGCTCAGGATCCCCGGATTGCTGCCCGCCAGCAATTGTCTCGCCATGCTGATGACCTGCTCTCGGTTGTTCGGATCCAGCAAGCCGACCTGTGTTTCGGGGAACGTATTCATAGGGTAGAAAAAACCTGATCTCGTCAATGCTGCACCTATGAGATAAGTTACCCGATAGGCGCCCTTCTGACAAGCATTCCTCCGGCCCGCTCGGCCAGAGCAATAGTCAGCGCTCGCCGCGAACTGTCGCGGCGATGCCCCATCGCCGTTCGTGAGGATACGGTGGCCAGAACCGGTGCTTCCCCTGATTTTGTCGACTCCTCACGTCGTCGCCTACTCTACTCTGAAAGAATTGACGCCCGCGGTTTGCCGCTCTTTGTTACACGGACCAATGCAACTCGATCTCGACTTTCAACGGGCACCCGGACCTTCCGAGCCGAAAGTCCACTCGGTCAGTGAGTTGACAAAACGCGTCCGGGAATTGATCGAACGCGGGATCGGCGAAGTTTGGGTTGAGGGCGAAATTTCAAACCACCGCCGGCAGGCCTCGGGGCATCAGTATTTCACCCTCAAGGACGATTCCTGCCAGCTTCCCTGCGTCCTTTTCAGCAGCGCCGCGGCGGGACTGCACGGAGTGAAGATCGCAGATGGCCAGCACGTGCGAGCCTTCGGAATTGTGTCCGTCTACGAGCCGCGCGGACAATATCAAATGATCGTTCGCCTGATTCAGGGCCGTGGACAGGGATTGTTGCAGGCAAAGTTCGAAGCCTTGAAGCAGAAGCTGGCCGGCGAGGGACTCTTTGCTGCGGAACGCAAGCGCTCCCTTCCGCGCTTCCCCAAGCGTGTCGGGCTGGTGACTTCGCCGACGGGCGCGGCCATCCGCGACTTTCTCAACGTGCTGCACCGTCGCCACCCGGGCATCGAGGTGCTCGTCTATCCGGTGCGGGTTCAAGGTCGCGGAGCGAGTATCGAGATCGCTCGCGCTATCCGGGATTTTGGCGAGTCCGATAAGATCGGCCTGCCAAACGTGGACGTCATTGTCGTCACGCGCGGTGGAGGAAGCATTGAAGACCTCTGGGAGTTCAACGAGGAAATCGTGGCACGCGCCATCGCCGCGTCACCGGTCCCGGTATTGAGCGCCATTGGCCACGAGATTGATTTCACGATCGCAGACTTTGTCGCCGATTTGCGGGCGCCCACTCCCAGCGCCGCGGCGGAGATTCTCGCCGCCGACCGGACCGAAGTGCTCTCCAGGCTGAGACGGGATGTGTCGCGGCTTACCCAGGCGTGCGGAAGCAGACTGGAATTGCTGACAGCGCGGCTGGACTCGATCCGACAGTCCGCCCTCTTTCGGGAGCCCGCGCGGAGGGTGCTGGAACTCCTGCAAACGCTGGACCGCAAGACAGACGCCCTGCGGAAAAGCGCAATGCTGCGCCTCGAGCGCGAACGGAGCGCATTCGACCGGCTCGGAAATCGTCTGCGCGGGCAATCTCCGGCCAGGATGATTGGGGAAAACCAGCTCCGCTGTCGAATGCTCACGCAACAGATAGCGGACCTCGCGACCAGAGAACTGACGGCGCGCCGAGCCCGCCTCGAGCGCGCAACAGGAGTTCTTCAAGCACTTGATCCCAAGGCAACCCTTACCCGCGGGTATACCATCACCATGGATGCGGCGGGGCGCCCGGTGACTTCCGTAAAGGCAATTGAGGCTGGGATGTTGCTCCGAACCCGATTTCAGGACGGTGAGGCTCAATCGGTCGCCGCGAAACGTTGACGCGCACGGAGGGGAGCGCTTAAGTAAAAGCCCCGCGTGAAAAAGACCTTTTCCGAACTCGAGGCGATTTATCGCCGCCCTCTTTTTGATCTGCTACAGGAAAGCCGTCGCGTCCACGCGGCGCATTGGCCGGAAAACGAAATGCAGCTCTGCACGCTTTTGAGCGTGAAGACCGGAGGATGCAGCGAGGATTGCGCCTACTGCGCCCAAAGCGCGCGCTACGAAACCGGCCTCGCGCGCGAAAGCTTGATGACCGCGGAAGAAGTGCTTCCCCACGCGGAGCGCGCGAAAGAGAACGGATCAACCCGCTTTTGCATGGGCGCGGCCTGGAAAGGAGTTCGCGACGGCGATCGGAAATTCGACCAAATGCTCGAAACGGTGCGGGCCGTGAGCAAGCTCGGCATGGAGGTGTGTGTGACGCTCGGGCAACTTGGCGACACCGAAGCGCGCAAGCTCAGGGAAGCCGGCGTTACGGCCTATAATCACAATATCGACACATCGCCCGCGCACTATCCGAAAATCGTCAGCACTCATACCTTCGAGGATCGCTTGAATACCATTGGCGCCGTTCAGCGCGCCGGGATGAGCGTCTGTTGCGGGGGAATCATCGGAATGGGCGAGACAGAGGACGACCGCTTGCGAATGCTCGAAGTGCTCTGTTCCTTCGATCCGCCGCCGGAGAGCGTTCCCATCAACTGCCTCGTTCCCATGCCTGGCACTCCCCTCGAAGATTGTGAACCCGTTGACACCTTCGAGCTTGTGCGGCTCATAGCCACAACGCGCGTTGCCTTGCCCGATGCCAAGGTGCGTCTTTCGGCGGGCCGCAACCGCCTTTCGCGCGAAGCCCAGGCGCTTTGCTACTTCGCCGGTGCCAACTCCATTTTCTACGGCGACAAACTTCTCACCGCGTCCAATCCCTCCTCAAACGCGGACAGGGATCTTCTCCGCACTCTCGACCTTCAGCCCCAGGCCCCCTTCTCCAACCTTCCTCAACCCGTATGAAAATCGCCATTGGCTCGGACCACGCCGGCTACAGCTACAAGCAACAGATTATCGCTCATCTCAAAGGGAAAGGACACGAGGTGGCCGATTTCGGCACACACAGTCCCCAATCAACTGACTATCCCTTGTGGATCATTCCGACAGCCGAGGCGGTCGTCAGGGGCGAGGCGCAACTGGGAATCGTACTCGGCGGCTCCGGAAACGGCGAGGCGATCGCGGCAAACAAGGTCAAAGGCGCCCGGTGCGCTCTTTGCTGGAATGACGAAACGGCCGAACTCTCCCGTCAGCACAATAACGCCAACGTCCTCTCGATTGGACAACGCATGATTTCCATCGAGATCGCTCTCCGCATCGTTGACATCTGGCTGAGCTCGACCTTCGAAGGAGGCCGCCACGCGGGCAGAATTGAACAACTCGCCCGCTACGAGGCCGGGCAACCGATGCAGTAGGCTCGTGCAGTGCCCGCCCCAGCCTGGCTCACTGCGACGCCGATCGCTCACCGCGGACTCCATGACGAAACGCGCCCGGAAAATTCGCTCAGTGCCATAGAGGCAGCCATCGAGCGCGGCCTTCCTGTCGAGATCGACGTGCAGGTGAGTGCAGACGGACGTGCCGTGGTTTTCCATGACTGGAATCTGCTTCGGCTGACTGGTCTCAATGCCCGCGTGAGGACGATAACTTCCGCGGAAATCGCAAAACTGCGGCTCGCGGGCGGAAGCGAGCGTGTCCCGTTGCTTGAAGACGTCCTTGATCTCATCCGAGGGCGACAGGCTGTTATCATTGAGATCAAGAACCGCAAACGCCCGTGCGCTCTCGAGCCAGCCGTTTCGGGGATCTTGCGTAACTATCGGGGAGATGTCGCAATCCACTCGTTCAATCCGTTTTCATTGGGCTGGTTTCGCCGGAACCATCCAGGCCTTTGTCGCGGCCAGATTTCGTGCTCGTTCGACACGGACGATATGGCTGGCTGGAAAAAGTTCATCCTTGCGCACTATGGAATGAACTGGATGAGCCGCCCGCACTTCATCTCACACCACTGGAAACAATTGCCAGCAATAGTGCCCGCGTTGCTCCATCGGCTGGTCAGAATGCCACTTCTCACCTGGACAGTGCGAAGCGCCAGGGAACAAGCTGATGCGCTGCGCCACGCAGACAATGTCTTCTTCGAGGCGTACCTTCCTTCGCGAGAACACTAAACGTCCTTCAGGCGTTCGAATGCTTGTTTTCAAGCAGGGCAGCAAACTCCTGTTCCGAGAGCACGCTCACGCCAAGTTCCCTTGCATCGGCCAGTTTCGAGCCTGCTCCAGGCCCGGCGACAACGTAGTCGGTCTTGCGGCTTACGCTTCCACTGACATTGCCGCCTCGAGATCTTATGAGCTCTTGCGCCTCGGGGCGCGTCATCTTCTCGAGCGAGCCCGTGAGGACAAACGTCTTGCCGGCGAACGCATCTTCGCTGCTGGCAGGCCCGCCGCCCCGTGGGCGAATGCCGAGCTCGCCAAGTCTGCGCAAAACCTCCTTTCCGCGCTCGCCTGAAAACCAGTTGAGCGCAGCCCGGGCAGCAACGGGTCCGACTTTCACGACGGCATCCAAATTACCGGATCCTTTCCGCTTGGCGTTCTCCGCGAAGCCTTGCGAAATAAGCCTCTCGCCGACCTCTTCCGCTTCCTTTACGAGCTTGAGGTGGTTCTCAGCGAGAGCCCTGCGTTCGAGTTCGTCCTTATCGCGATTCTTTTTGGCGCGCGGATTGGCTTCGGCTATCTCGCCGCGCAACCGATCGAGCACAACGACATCCTGGAGGAGTTGCGAGTTCGCCACTGCGTCCAACGAATGGTGGAACTTTGCGAGATCATGCGCAGTCTCTTCGCCAATCTCGGGGATCGCGAGCGCATGCAGCCAGCGCGAAAGAGGAAGGTGGCGGGCGCGCTCGATCGCTTCCAGCAATTTGCGCGCATTCTTCTCCCCGAATACGCGCGGCTCCGAGTCTGTGCCCAAATTGAGCGTGGAAAGCTGGTCCAGCCTAAGCGCAAACACGTCCAGCGGCTCCGCCACAAGCCCGCGCTCCACAAGTTTGTCGGCGACGATCCCGCCGAGCGCGTCCAGGTCGAGGGCCCCGCGCTTGCCGAAATACTCGAGGCGGCGGGTTTTCTGAGCGGGGCACTGCGGATTTTCACAAACCCATACGGCAAATTTCGGATCTCTCTCGATGGGACTGCCGCACGCCGGACAACGGCCGCCGATATGCGCGAAGAAATCGAACGGTTTCGTGCCGGGAGGGCGCTTGTCCAAGACAACGCTTACCACCGCGGGAATCACTTCACCGGCCTTTTCGATGACCACCGTGTCCCCAATGCGGATATCCTTGCGACGAATCTCATCTTCGTTATGCAGCGTGGCCCGGGCGATCGTGCTTCCGCGAAGAAAAACGGGCTCGAGCTCCGCGACGGGGGTAAGCACACCGGTGCGGCCGACTTGCACTGTGATATCGCGCAAGCGCGTCGCCGCCTGCTCGGCCGCGTATTTCCAGGCGCGCGCCCATTTGGGCGCACGTGCGTTATCCCCGACCCGCTCCCGCAAAGCAACATCATTGAGTTTGATCACGGCACCGTCGGTTTCAAATCCGAATCCGTCACGAATCGCATCGAGTTCGTTGATCGCCGCAAAGATTTCCTCTGCCGAACGGCAGATTTTCGTCCATTGATGCGTGCGGTGACCCAGCGATTTCAGCCAATCCAGAATGCCCTTCTGGGTTGAGGGAAGGTTGTTCTCCTCGCTGACCTCACCGAGACCAAATGCAACAAACTCAAGCGGGCGCCGCGCGACAAGGCGCGAGTCCAGAAGCTTGAGCGAACCTGCGGCAGCGTTCCTTGGATTGGCGAAGGGTTCCTGTCCGGCGGAACGAAGATCGTCACGCAGCTTGGCAAAGCCTGAAGAGGTCATGTAAACCTCTCCACGCGCTTCCAGAACAGACGGGGCCACATCGCCTCGCAAACGCAACGGAATGGCGCGCACCGTCTTTAGATTTTGTGTGATGTCGTCACCTGTTTCGCCGTCCCCTCGTGTCGCTCCGCTGACGAGCAAGCCGTGTTCATAGCGCAAGCTGATCGCGACTCCGTCGACCTTCGGCTCGACCAGCCACTCCAAGGGCTCGCCTGGCACGGCTCGAGCAACGCTGGCGACAAACTTGCGCAATCCCTCGAGACCTTCCTTCGCAAAGAGATTATCCAGCGAAAGCATCGGCAGCGCATGATGCACCTGCAAAAATCCCTGACTTGGCCTCCCGCCGACCCGTCGCGTCGGGGAATCGTCAGTCGAGAGTTCGGGATGCTTTTCCTCGAGCTCTTGCAGTTCGCGAAAAAGCAGGTCGAATTCCTGGTCGGAAATCTCCTGCGCCGCTTCCTCGTAATAGAGCCGGTTATGCCGCTCAATCTCCCTGCGCAACCGCTCCGCCCGGCGCCTGGAGTCTTCGATCTCTTCCTCGGACATAGATCCATCCAATCACAAGTGCGCCAAAAGCGCCACCGGCACAGTCCGTCGCCCAATCGGCTGGATCGCCGCCCGAGCGATTCCGAGTGTAGAGCTGATGAATCTCATCCAGTGCTCCAATCAAAGCGATCGCACAGAGCGCGGCACAGAACAGCTTCCGCCCGCGCCAGCCCAGAGTGCTCCTCAACATCCCTGCGAGAAGAAATCCTCCAATGAAGAAGTATCCAAAATGGGCGACTTTGTCGGACCCTGAAAACGGCGGGAGGTGAATCAACTGGCCAGGGAGCGATGAGAAGATCCACAGCGCCACCACCCATGCGCCAAACAACAAACCAAGCAAAACCGAGAAAAAAGAAGTGCCCTTCGCCATTTGCGGTACAATGTAGTCGTGGGTCGCGTGTCGCAGCAACTTATCTTGGGGATCGACGGCGGAGCGACAAAGACGGATTGGGCGCTCTGCGAGATGAAATCCCATGCCTTGCATCCCGTCGGAGAGGGACGCCTCGGTCCCGGAAGCATGAAGCTTCTTCAACCCGAAGCCCTGAACGGGTTGCTTGCCGCCCTGCCCCGCCAGGTTTCCCATGTGGGAGTTTTCCTGGCCGGTTGCGCTACGGAACAGGATCGCCGTCGTCTCCGTGAGGTTGCCTCGTCGATCTGGCCGGAGGCGACCATCCGAGTCGGAAGCGATCGTGAGTCGGGCTTCGCCGCCGCCTTTGGGAACGGTAATGGAATCGCTGTTATCGCGGGAACGGGCTCCGCATTGACGGGCCGAAAGGCTGGAAACGAAGACCGCGCCGGCGGGTGGGGCCATCTCCTCGGCGACAGTGGGGGCGGATACGACCTGGCCATTCGCGCCTTGCGGCGCGTGTTGTTCGATTTTGATACCGGCCGCCGGATCACGGCCTTGGCGCGCGATATTCTTCGGACTCTCGGCCTCAACACGCTGCGCGAGCTCACCGCTTGGGCGCAGACCGCGCAAAAGAACGACCTCGCTCGTCTCACGCCGTTGCTTTTCGAACGCGAGGCCGAGGCCAGTGAGATCCTTCAGGAAGGAGCGGAAGTCCTCGCGCTGCTGGCTGCGTCCGTTTGCCGGAGGCTTGCCTTTGATCGCCCTCCCGTCCGACTCATGGGTGGAGTCTTCCTCAACCAGCCTCTTTACGTTCGCCTATTCAGCGAAGCGCTGGAGCGAGAGTGGCCCGGCTCCGAAGTCGCCGTATGCAGAGTCCCTGCCAGCCTTGGCGCGGCTTTTCTCGCAGCGGACGCCTCGAAAATCCTGCCCGGCGAGGATCAACCCGACGATCAGACAACGTTGCGTCGGGCTGCCACCGAACAGGGCAATCCCCGATCGCGCTATCTCGACCGATTGTCCACCCGCGACCTCGTCTCCCTCTTCGTTCACGAGGAACGCCATGTGGAAGAAGCTCTGGCAGCGAATGTCGACGCTCTGGCCCGGGCCGTCGAGTTGGTCACAAGATCGCTCGAAAACGGTGGCAGGCTCTTCTACGCGGGCGCTGGAACCAGCGGACGCCTTGGAGTGCTCGACGCGAGCGAGATGCCTCCAACCTTTGGCGTGCCCCCCGACCGCGTGCAGGCGATCATCGCGGGCGGGGCCCCGGCGATTCAAGCGAGCGTCGAAGGCGCCGAAGACGACGCCACGGCGGGTTTGCTCGCCATTCAAGAACGCGGCGTGGCCAAAGGTGACGCGGTTTGCGGGATCACGGCCAGCGGACGCACGCCTTTCGTGCGCGGAGCATTGCAAGCCGCACAATCCGTCGGTGCCGAAACGATCCTTTTGACGTGCAATCCCAATCGCGAAAAGGGCTACATTCAAGCCGACGTCGAATTGGATCTCCCCACAGGACCGGAACTCATCACTGGATCAACCCGCCTGAAAGCTGGAACCGCGACCAAAGTCGCTCTCAACATCCTTTCGTCCTGCTCAATGATCCGGCTCGGTCTCGTGGATGGTAACCTCATGGCCTGCCTGCAGCCGTCAAACAAGAAGCTGCGCGACCGCGCCACACGCATCGTCGCCGACCGCCTCGGACTCACCGACTCCGAGGCCAGAAGTCGCCTTCAATGCGCAAATTGGAACATTCGTAACGCCCTGATTATTCGCAGACAGAGGGGGCAAAAATCACGCGCTGGGTAAATCGCTCATTTTCAGCTTACGAAAAGATCGGCCCCCATTTGGCACGGGTAATGCTTTCGTAACATTAAGTGAACAGCCCGGTCAGGGGAATTGGAGGTATGGGGGATGCCTCCAACAGGGTAAAATGACCGGGCTGTTTGTTCTTTCAAATGGTAGCGGGGTTGGGCGGTCCGGTATTCCGTCCCTACCATGAACAAGATCCGGGAATCGGATCATGAGCCCTTGGCGGGCTGAATCAGTTCGACTTCATAGCCCTCGGGAGCGTCGATGAAGGCAATTGCCCCGCCGGAGCTCTTGTGCGGTCCGTCGCTGAGCGGATAGCCGAGCGAGGCCGAGTGACGGGCGAACGCCTCGATGTCGTCTACCTCAAAAGCCAGGTGCGTCACGTCCGGACCCACCTGCACCGGCCCGCTGGCATCATATTTGCAAATCTCAATGAGTTCCTCGCTTCCAGGCGCTTTGAAAAAAACCAATTGGGACCCGCGTCCACTGGTCTGGCGTCTCACCTCTTCGAGACCGAGCACGTCCCTATAGAAATGAACCGTCTTCTCCAAGTCCGTCACGCGGTAACGTGTGTGAAGCAGTTTTTTTACCATAGAACTTGAGCATATGCGTGGAATCCGGCCATGTCGAAAACACAATATGGCGGCACGATTGTAGCGGCTGTGTCCTCACAGTCGGCAATGGGGAAAAGGTTGAACGCTCGATTTCCCTCTACGGCTCAGCGGGAGCTTCGCCCTCCCCTCTCAACTCTCAACTCGGCCGGATGGGCCAGGCCAGCACATCGAGGTCCTCCGCGACCATCGCGTGGTCGGCGGGCCGGAGAGGACTCCTGAATCCGTCAGCCGTTGCTGGAGCAAAACTCCACTCCTCTACCGCGGCAGGGCCGATCCTGTAAGGAACATGGTGAACCCGCCCCGCGTGCAGCTCTTGTTTTCGTCCCGCCGAGAAAAGCACATAACGCTCGACAAGAAAGAACTCGAGCGAGCCGGGTTCGGCAACCGCCTTGGCCCCGGACGAACCGTAACGGAATGCGGCCTCCTCAAAGCCGCGCCGCCTCGCTTTGTAGGAGCACCTTCCGCTCGGATCGATGGTGGCCTCCATGCGCGCGTGGATGTAATTGAGATGGAAAAAGCGCCGAGCGATTGCCACGGCGAGCGGCTGGCTGCAGACCAGGGAATAAAACCAAACCCCCGGCAGCCCCGCTCCATCGTGAACGTAGGTGCGCACGTTCAACTCGAGAAAATTCGAAAGCCACGGAAGACACGGCAACGCCACGGGGTGAACCTTTTTCATGAAAAAAGGCACAATTGCCAGCCAAGCCTTGCCCTCGAAGGTATCCACGAACAAGCCGGGCGGAAGGCTAGCCTGGATTTCGCGTTCCTCCCACGACCAGTGCAGAAAAAGAAGCTCCTTCCATTGCATTTGGAGGACAGGCCTTGTTTTCGGTCTTCCTCTTGCAAGCAGGCGATCCTCCATCGTCGGTTGCCTGGTCGCTTTCAAAATCGATAAGTTGAGGTTAATGGCGCCCCTTTTGCCGTTGCAGGCGGATGGGAATCATCGTTCCCGTTTGCCTAACGACTCGGCGCAGGCTTTTATCCGCTCCAATGACTTCACAGGACCTCTTCCAGAACGCAAGGCGCGTTATTCCCGGCGGGGTGAATTCTCCGGTTCGTGCTTTTCGCAGTGTGGGTGGCGAACCGTTCTTCGTCGCGAGAGCCGAGGGTTCGCATATCTTCACCGTCGAAGGCCGCGAGCTCATTGACTATGTGGGGACATGGGGACCCGCCATTCTCGGCCACGCTCCCGTCGCTGTGATAGCCGCCGTCTGTCGCGCCGCTACCAAGGGTTTGAGCTTCGGAATACCGAATCCCTTGGAAGTGGATATGGCGCAAACGATCTGCAACCTCGTCCCGTCGGTGGAAAAGGTGCGCATGGTCAATAGCGGGACGGAGGCCACCATGAGTTGCATCCGTCTCGCTCGCGGATTCACGGGCCGGGATAAGATCATCAAGTTTGAAGGCTGTTATCATGGGCATGTGGATTCCTTGCTGGTCAAAGCGGGAAGTGGCGCGTTGACGCATGGTCAGCCGGACAGCGCCGGGGTTCCTGCGTCTCTTGCGGACCTGACGATCAGCGTGCCCTTCAACGAGCCAACGGCCGTCCAGCAAGCCTTTGCGGCCAACAGGGGCGAGATCGCCGCGATCATTGTCGAGCCCATTCCCGCCAATGCGGGACTCTACCTTCCGGAGCCTGGCTTCCTCGAGGAGCTTCGCACTCTGTGCGATGCCGAGGGTTCCTTGCTGATCTTCGACGAAGTCATGACGGGATTTCGCATTGCGCCCGGCGGCGCACAGGAACTCTATGGCGTTCTGCCCGACCTCACTGCTCTCGGCAAGGTAATCGGCGGGGGGTTGCCCGTGGGCGCCTTCGGAGGACGAGCCGCAATCATGGATATGCTCTCTCCGGATGGGCCCGTCTATCAAGCGGGCACTCTCTCGGGAAACCCGATCGCCCTGGCGGCCGGACTGGCTCAACTCGGAGAGCTCATTCAACGCGGGGGGTGGTCGCGCTTGGAGGAACTTGGCGCGCATCTGGAAGAGCGGATGCAACAGGGCATCAAAAGCAAAGCTCTCACTTTTCACCGCATAGGTTCCATGTTCTGCCTCTACTTCTGCGAAGGTCCTGTCAGGAACCTGGCAGATGCCCGGCGGAGCGACCTGGCCGCCTTTTCCAGATATTTCCATGCCTGCCTCGAGCGCGGCGTCTATTTCGCTCCCTCACAATTCGAAGCGGGATTTCTTTCACTCGCCCATACGGAAGCTGACATCGAACAGACCGCGCGAGTGACTGCCGAAGCACTAAAGGTCGCCGGCTATTGAGGCGCAAGGAGCCTGCCGCCTGCCTGCCCGGATCGATGAAGAATGCCTTCGGATCCGCGCCGGTCATTTGCCCGCTGGACAAGTGATAGTACTTTCCGTACCGGTATCGCCGTGAACCACAGGGTGCGCGCACGCGCAAAGTTTTTCTTCGAAGGTGATCACAAGTTCTTCCTCAAAGGTGTCACCTACGGCACGTTCGCGCCCGACGCCAACGGCTACTACGTTGGCCCTCCCGAGAAGGCTCGCATCGATCTCTCAATGATGCGCGACATCGGAGTCAATGGCGTGCGGGTCTACCACGCGCCCCCGAAATGGTTTCTCGACCTGGCGTACGAGTTCGGGATCCGGGTGATGGTGACCCTTTGGTGGGGACAAAACGTGGACTTTCTCAGCTCGGGCAAGCGCCGCAGGGAGATCTTTGGGAAAGTGGAGTCCGATGTCAGGTTGAATGCCGGTCACCCCGGGCTCCTTGGTTACTTGGTGGCCAACGAGATATCGAGCACGATGGTCCGGTGGTACGGCGTACGACGCGTGACCGAGTTCGTCGAGACCATGATCAATATTGGCCGGGACGCGGACGACGACGTGTTGTTCTCCTACGCGAGCTATCCGCCCACGGAATATCTCCTGCCGACGAACATGGATTTTTATACCTTCAATGTTTATCTGCATCGAAGGAGCGATTTTGACCGCTATCTCGCCCGGCTCCAGAACCTCGCCGAAGATCGGCCGCTCATCATGGGCGAATTCGGCATGGACACGCTGCGCCACCCCGAAGAGGAGCAGGCCGAAATCCTGGGCTGGCACGTCGAAAGCGTCGTTCGCGGCGGCCTTGCCGGAACCTTTCTCTATACGTGGACGGACGAATGGTGGTGCAATGGACAAGACATCACCGACTGGGCATTCGGGCTCACCACGCGCGATCGCAAACCGAAGAAGGCTCTCTCGAAGGTCAGGCAACTGTTCAACGGGAACGAGTCCGTCACTGGCAAGATCAAGCTGCCGCGCTATCCCAAGGTTTCTGTCATCGTCTGCTCCTACAATGGCGGAAAAACTCTCGACCGATGCCTCGAATCGCTCAAACACATCGAGTATCCCGACTACGAAGTCATTCTTGTTGACGATGGATCGAAGGACAATACGCAGGAAATCGCCGCCAGGCATCCCTGGATCATCAATGTGCGGCAGGAAAACTCGGGCCTGAGCCTGGCCCGCAATGTGGGCGCACAAGCCGCGACCGGCGAGGTTCTGGCCTATACGGACAGCGATTGCATGGCCGATCCGGAATGGCTTTACTTCATGGTCGGCACCTTGCTCAGCGGCAGCTACGCGGGCGTGGGCGGCCCGAACATTTCACCGCCGGCCGAAAACTGGATTCAGGCCTGCGTATCCGCGGCACCGGGAGGTCCGAACCACGTGCTCCTTACCGACGTCGTCGCCGAGCACATTCCCGGCTGCAACATGGCGTTCTACAAATGGGCCTTCGAGAGGGTTGGCGGCTTCGACCCCGAGTATCGCAAGGCGGGCGATGACGTGGACTTCTGCTGGCGTTTGCAGCAGGACGGACAGATCATCGCTTTCAGCCCCTCGGCAATTGTCTGGCACTATCGGCGCCTTACACTCGCGGCATTCCGGAAACAGCAGACCGGCTACGGGGAGGCGGAGTCGCTTCTCCGTTTCAAACATTTGGTCTTTTTCGGTCCCACGGGCACCGCAAAATGGAAGGGCCAGATTTACGGCGCGCCGCGCTTCACATGGCTCATTAACCAGCCGATGATCTATCACGGCATATTTGGAGAGGGCCTTTTCCAGTCCATTTACCCCACCCCGCAATCCGACATCGCAGCTTATCTGAGCAGTGTCGAATGGGTGGCGCTGACGGTTTTTGTTTTCTGTCTTTCGATTCCCCTGCCCGCGTTGCGCATCGTGCCCTACCTCATGTTCGGCGGCACCTTGATCGTGGCGCTGTCCTACATGATTCATGCGAAGCTCGAGCCAAAGCACGACACGACCCGCGCCCGCCTCCTCGTTGTCTTCCTCGCTCTCACCCAACCGCTGGTGCGCGGCTGGTCGCGCTACTTCACATGGCTGAAGTTCAAACGCACTCCTCCCGCGGTCATAGCCTCCCGCGAGGCAAACTATACCCCCACCCGCGGAAGCATCTCCAACCTGAACTTTTGGACAGAGAACGGCCAGGGCCGCGAGCATTTGCTGCCGGAAATCATCAAGGCGCTGGAGAATGAGGGTTGGAACTACTCCATCGACACGGGCTGGAAAAGTTGGGATATCCAAGTCTACGGAAGCTTCTGGTGGGGGATCAAGCTGCGCAGCGTGACCGAATACCATGGCGGGCCGAAGTGCCTGACGCGCGTCAAGCTCGAAACACATATGGTTGCGACGACCCTCCTCATCAACCTCCTGCTTCTCGCCGTTTTGGGCTACCGCCAGCTCTATGTGCCCGGCAGCGACTTATGGCTGTGGATTCCTTACGTTATCGGGGTTGGCATTCTCGCCAGTCGCGCCTATCGCCTCAAACGGAGGGTCGCCGAACTTGTCGACGCCGCGGCGCAACGGTGCGGCTTCGTGCGCATCGGACGGAAGGCCGTGCCAAAGTGACGCTTGAGTGAGCGCCTGGCCGACTACGACTTCGCCCTTCCGGCGGAGCTCATCGCGTCACGCCCGTTGGCTGAGCGTGACGCTTCACGGATGTTGGTCTTGCGTCGCCGCTCGGGCGAAATTGAACACCGCAACTTTCGAGAACTTCCCGACTACCTCGAGCCCGGCGACCTTGCCGTTCTGAACAACTCAAAAGTCATCAAGGCCAGGCTCTTCTCCCAGGATCATCGCGTCGAGTTGCTCCTCGTCGAGTCCCTGACGCCAAGAACGTGGAAGAGCCTGGTGAAACCAGGGCGCAAGATGCGTCCCGGTTTCGAGTTCTCAATTGCTGGCACCATGGCTCGCGTCAGAGAGATTCTTGAAGACGGATCGCGGATCGTGGAATTCGACTCGGAGCCGGATCTGGAGCGTTTCGGCAGGATGCCGATTCCTCCGTATTTCCGTCGCGAGGCCGACGAGGAGGACGAGATCCGCTACCAGACTGTTGTCGCCGAACCCTCCGGTTCCGTGGCAGCCCCTACCGCGGGCCTTCATTTTACGCCGGAACTCCTCTCCCGGATCCCTCATGCGCTGGTGACACTGCACGTTGGAATTGGCACCTTCCTGCCGGTCAAAGTCGAGCGTGTCGCAGACCATCGCATGCACTCGGAACAATATTCGATCGGGGAAGAAGCCGCGCGCGCGATAAATGCCGCCACACGGATCCTCGCCGTCGGCACGACAGCGACGCGCGTTCTTGAAAGCCAGCCCGCGGGACCGATCAGCGCGCGCTCGGCTTCCACCGACATTTTCATCCATCCCCCATTCACGTTCAGGCGTGTCGGCGCCCTGCTCACGAATTTCCATTTGCCGAGATCAACCCTGCTTATGCTGGTCTGCGCCTTCTCCGGCCGCGACACCGTGCTCGCCGCATACGCCGAAGCGATCCGGGAGCGCTACCGCTTCTTTAGCTACGGCGACTGCATGTTGGTCGTTTGAGAACGCCGGGCCAAAAAGAAATCCTTCAGGATCTGGGCGCACTCGTGAGTCCTTATCTCCCCCGTGATTTCGCAGCGGTGATTGAGCTGCGGCATCTGAAGAATATTCAGCAATCCCCCCGCGGCGCCTCCCTTTGGATCGGGGCAGCCAAATACCACGCGGCGCAGACGGGCATGAACGATGGCCCCCGCACACATCGGGCACGGTTCCTTGGTGACGAAAAGATCGCAATCCGTGAGTCGCCAGTCCCCCACCGCGCTCTCAGCTTGCGTGATGGCAAGCATTTCCGCATGGGCTGTCGCGTCCTTGAGCGTCTCCACCTGATTCCACGCCCGCGCGATAATTTCACTGTTCCGAACGACGACCGCGCCAATGGGGACCTCGTCGGACGAGAATGCCCTGCGTGCCATGCGCAAGGCTTCTCCCATATAAAACTCATCACTGGTGAAATCCTTCATGGCACGCTATCAGATACCACATGGATTCGCGTAAAACCATCGTCGCCCCCTCGATTCTCGCAGCGGATTTTGCACAACTTGGCAAGGAAGTTGTGCGTGTAACCGATGGCGGGGCCGATTGGATCCATTGCGACGTGATGGACGGGCATTTTGTGGACAACATTTCGTTCGGTCCGGATGTCGTGGAAGCCACCTCGCGTCATACGGATTTGCCGCTCGATGTTCATCTGATGATCGAGAAGCCTGACAGGTTTTTCCCGAGATTCACCGCGTTTGCCAATTCGATATCCGTTCACGTCGAGGCGGACCATGATGTCGCCGAGACTCTCCAACGCATCCGTTCCGCAGGTTGCAAGGCGGGCCTGGCCATCAGCCCGCCCACGGCCATCGAGCGGGTCAAACCCTTCCTGGACCTTTTTGACATTTTGCTGGTGCTGACCGTGAATCCAGGCTTCGGCGGGCAGGCGTTTATTTCAGAGTGCCTGGATAAGGTGCGCGCGGGGGCGAAATGGAGGGCCGAGCGCAAACTCGACTATCACATCCAGGTCGACGGCGGAATCAATGTCGCCACGGCTCGGGCTTCGCGCGAAGCAGGCGCCAATGTGATGGTTGCGGGAACGTCCATTTTTAGAGCGACCGATGTCTCCGGGGAAATCGCCGCGCTGAGATAAGCTGCGCTTCGAAGTTCGTCGTCGTGCAACCACCTCGGAAATCGGTCGCTGAACCAGGGGCCGGCGACGGGGACTTCGCCGCTAGAGGTCAACCGCTACACAGCTCGGTCGCGTGGTGATTCGTCACCGGCACTCCCGCCTCGGGATATTCGAATACCTTGCCTTCGTAGTTTCGAACTACGACTTTTTCCTTATCGTGGTAGAGCACGTAGCCTGGATTGACAGGGACTTTGCCGCCGCCGCCGGGGGCATCAATAACGTATTGCGGCACCGCATAGCCCGATGTGTGGCCACGAAGACCCTCGATGATCTCGATGCCCTTGGCCACGCTTGTTTGGAGGTGAGAGGACCCCTTGATCAAATCGCACTGATAAAGGTAATAGGGACGAACGTGGCATAGCAGCAGTTTGTGAACGAGCTCGCGCATGGTTTCCACGTCGTTGTTGACACCGGCAAGCAGGACGCTTTGGTTGCCGAGAGGGATCCCGCTGTCGGCAAGACGACCCAGAGCCTCGCGCACTTCGCGAGTCAATTCCCGCGGATGATTCACATGCACGCTCATCCAAAGCGGATGATACCCTTTTTAACGTCTGGCAGAGCTCCGCCGTGATTCGCTGCGGAAGAAAAATGGGCACGCGCGTGCCGATACGAACGAATTCTATGTGCGGAATGGCCCTGACGCGGCTCGTGGGAAACGAAGTGAATCCGCGTGGATTTCAGTTCTTGGGACATCGTACTGGCTTGGACGCTAAATGGGAATGAGTGCCTGTCAAATTGGCGACGCTCCGGAAGACCAGGGGACGTAACGATTCCCATGTAAACAAGTATCGAAATCACCTTTGCATGCGGCTGTGCGGATGCTATGCCGGAGAAATCTCCTTCCCCAAATGAGTGATCTTACCGCCAAAATCCAAGCCGCCGCCGCTGGCGGGCAACTCCTCGAGTCCTCTGCCAAAAACCTCCTCGCCCTGCTGGCGAAAAGTTCGTCCCCGATCGACGAAGCTTCTGTTCGCGAACTCGTCGACGCAGCCGACTGGAAAGAGCTCGATAACCGCTTTTTCCGGACACTCGCCTTTGGGACCGGCGGGCTTCGCGGCAAGACCATAGGAGCCGTTCTGACACGCGCCGAACGGGGCGTGCCCCAGGCGCTTGATCGCCCGGAATTCCCGTGTGTCGGCACGAACGCGATGAATTACTACAACATCAGCCGCGCCACACAGGGCCTCGTCGCCTACGTGAAGGATTATTTTAGCCGATCCGGGCGCAGCGGAAAGCCCTCGATCTGTATTTGCCATGACACCCGCTTTTTCTCGAGAGAGTTTGCGGAACTGGCGGCCAAGGTCATCACCGAGAACGGTTGCAATGCCTATCTTTTCGAAGGTCCTCGCTCGACTCCGGAACTCTCGTTTTCCGTGCGTTACACCAAATCGCAGGCGGGAATCAACATTACCGCAAGCCACAATCCTCCGGAATACAACGGTTACAAAGTTTACTTCGAGGATGGTGGCCAGGTGGTCGAGCCTTACGCCTCCGGAATCATCGCGAAAGTCAACGTGGTGGAAAGCGATGTTTACGCGCCGCTTCCAGCCGCCGACCAGGGCCAGGTGATAGCGATGGGCGCCGATATCGACGAAGCGTATATGAAGCGGCTGGCGACCCTGCCGCTTGATCCGGAGCTCATCCGATCCCAGAACTCCTTCAAGGTAGTCTTCACCGCTCTTCACGGTGTGGGCGGCGTCATTATCGAGCCGATGCTTGGCCGCCTTGGCTTCCACTGCCAGACGGTGGCCGAACAGGACGTCCCCGACGGTCGATTCCCGACCGTCAAGTCCCCCAACCCCGAAAACGCTGAAGCGCTCACGATGGCCATGAAGCTGGCCGACGAAACCGGTGCCGACCTCGTCGCCGCCACGGACCCGGATTGCGATCGCATGGGCATTGCGGCGCGGGATGCCTCGGGCAAGATGACCCTTCTCACCGGCAATCAGATCGGCTCCCTTATGGCGTGGTACCGCGCCATGAAGCACTTCGAGAAAGGCATCCTCAACGAAGCGAACAGATCCCGGGGGGTCATCATCAAGACATTCGTTACCACGGACCTCCAGAAGGCCATCGCTCAAAAATCTGGGATCCGCTGCGTCGAAACGCTTACCGGCTTCAAATACATCGGTGAGAAATTGCGCAAATATTCGGACGCGATCCCTGCCGATCTCCGGAAAAACTATGCCGAATTGTCCGAAGAGGCTACGCGCAAACTGCGGCTCGAGTACTCGTCGCTGTATGTCTTCGGCGGCGAAGAGAGCTACGGCTATAGCGGCTCGGATTTCGTTCGAGACAAGGACGGCAATAGCGCCGCCGTGATGATAGCCGAGGTCGCTGCTTACGCCAAGGCCGAGGGAACCACCCTCATCGGCCTTCTCGACCGCATCTTTTGCGAGTTCGGCTTCTATCTCGAGCGCGGAGAGTCGCTCACGCTGGAAGGCGCCGAGGGGGCTGCGCAGATTAAGAATCTCGTGGAATCCTACGCTTCGAAGCCTCCAGCGGAGATCGACGGGGCCGCTGTGACTTCCACGGTGAACTTCGCCACGGAGACCATATTCGACGTTGAGGGCGATCGCATTCCCCCTGAATCCATGCTCATGATCACCCTCGCCGACAACCGGCGAATCGCGGTACGCCCCTCAGGCACTGAGCCCAAAATCAAGTACTACACGTTTGCAGCCGAGCCCCTCGCCGAGGGCAAGACGCTCTCCGCCAGCGAGCTTGAGCCGGTAAAGGCCCGTGTCACGGCCTCGCTTGATAGTCTTTGGAAAGCATTGAAAAAGGACGCCAGCGACCGCCTTTCCGCCTGATTTGTCCTTGACATCCTGAAGGCTGGCACTATTTGTGCACTCCCGCGCTTGAAAACCGCGCCGTTGGTCCTGGAGTGGGCATCTTCGATGTTCCGCTGTAAGCGCCCAGGGAAACCCGGCGAATAGATTGCCAAAAAAACATGCCAGTTCGTCTCGGAAGATTCGAGATGCCGAAGACCCTCGCCAAAGACGAGGCCACGGCTACAGATACCTACGCGAAATTCGTCGCCGAGCCCTTTGAAGCCGGTTACGGACACACCTTGGGGAACTCCCTGCGCCGCGTGCTCCTTTCCTCCCTGGAAGGCGCTGCGATTACCTCCGTGCGCATTGAAGGAGCCCCGCACGAATTCACCAGCCTGCCCGGCGTGGTCGAAGACGTGGTGGACATCATCCTCAATCTCAAAAAGGTCAAATTCAAGGCACCCGATCACGATGCCCGCACCGCGACCATCTCGGTCACAAGGGACGGCGCAATAACAGCAGCCGATATTCAATGCGTTCAGGGGGTTGACGTCGTCAATCCCGAGCAGCACATCTGCACGCTCGATCGAAAGCAAAAGTTTGACGCCGAATTCGAGATCAAAGTGGGGCGCGGCTTCGCAAGCGGCGACGAAAACAAGTATCCGGAACAGCCGATTGGCGTCATTGCCATCGACTCGATTTTCTCGCCGGTGACCCGTGTCAAGTACGCTGTCGAAAACACCCGTGTTGGCCAGCGCACCGACTACGACAAGTTGATCCTCGACGTTTGGACGGACGGGCGCATCACACCGGACGAAGCGCTGCTGCAGGCCTCGGCCATTCTTCGGCACCATCTCGACGTTTTCGTTGGATACGACGACAAGAAGGTGGAGTTCGATGAGACGCCGGAAGAAGTCAGCCAGGAGAATACACGGCTCAAGAAGCTGTTGAACATGAGCGTCAACGAAATCGAACTCTCCGTGCGTGCGGCGAACTGCCTCAACAATGCCAACATCACCACCGTGGGCCAGCTCGCCATGAAAACAGAAGCTGAAATGCTCAAGTATCGTAACTTCGGCAAGAAATCGCTGAACGAAATCAAGGACAAGTTGCAGCAACTCGGCTTGGGTCTTGGCATGAAGTTCGAAACCGGCCTCGTCGATCTGGCCGGTGAAATCAAGTAAACTGCCATGCGTCATCGCAAGAAAACGGTTAAGCTTGGCCGCACAGCCGAGCATCGAAACGCGCTGCTCGCCAACCAGACGTGCAGCCTGATCGAGCACGGGCGCATCAAGACGACTCTCGCCAAGGCAAAGGCTGTCCGCCCCCTGGCCGAAAAGATGGTTACCCTTGCGAAGCGCGGCGGTCTCCATGCCCGCCGGCGTGCTCTCGCCTTGCTCCACAATAACAGTACCCGCACCGTCAAGGCTGTCGGAAAGCTGTTTTCGGAGATCGCTCCGCGCAGCGCCACCCGCAATGGCGGCTACACCCGCGTTGTCAAACTTGGACCCCGTCCCAGCGATTCCGCCCCGATGGCCTTCATCGAATGGGTCGATCTCATCGTGGCCGAACAACCCTCCGCCGTAGCTGAAAAGAAGGGCTCAAAAAAGGCGTCGAAGCCCGTCACCGAGGAAAGCGCGACAAAGTCGCCTCAATAATTTCCCCAACCAGAAAACAACGAGGGCGGACGGGTAACCCGTCCGCCTTTGCTTTTTCGGAGAGCTCGTCACGCGTGCCGTTTTCCATGGCTAAAGAGCGTGGCAGGGCAGATGGGAACCCGTGGAAGCGCAAGCTGCCAAATCCGCCAACGTGCATTCGCAAGAGTCATCCTCCCTATCTCTTTTTTCCCAAGCCTCTATATCGACGTCGCGCCCGACTTCCGATAGAATGCCGCATATGGATCCCCTTCGCCAAGGCGCTGCTCCTCCTCAATCCTGCGGGCATCGTAAGTGCAATTCAGATGCCCCTCGCAAGGGTGCTTTCCGCTCACCGCGAAGTTTTTTGCGGCTGGAGAGAGTGACGTTCGGCCGAATGGGGCGTTAGAATGGGCCTCACAGAACTTCTCCACCACTCGATGGAGTGGATCGAGCGGAGCGGGTGGATCGGGGTGGCTTGGTTCATTGTACTTTACACGCTCACGTGCGTATTTTTTCTCCCGGGTTCGGTGCTCAGCATTGGCGCGGGTGCCGTTTACGGCTTCTGGTTCAGCACGGCTCTGGTGACGATAAGTTCGACGGTGGGCGCCATGGTCAATTTTCTTACAAGCCGATACCTGGCCCGGAACTGGATGCGGAGAAAACTCAGCCACAGTGCAAAATTCCGGGCGTTGGAGAAGGCGGTGAGCACGGAAGGCTGGCGCATGATGCTGATCAGCCGCATGTCGCCGATCGTTCCGCACAGCCTGGTCAGCTATGCGGCGGGACTCATCCGGATCTCGTTATGGAAGTTTAGTCTGGCGTCCTTCCTCGGATTTATTCCCCAAAGCGCCGCCTATACCTACGTAGGAGCCGTGGTCGGCAAAGCGCTGCGCACGAGCGCCGGCACATCGCCCCACGACCCTGTCATATGGACTTTCTACTGCCTGGGGCTGGTCGCGACATTCGCGGTCACGGTGCTTACGACCCGGATTGCCCGACGAAGTTGGAAGGTGTATTTTTCCGAACGAGACTCGGTGGAAGGGCCGTCTCCCGTACTGGCTGATCCCGAAAACTCTCACGATTCGAAGGCCTTGCCCAAATCCCTTGCCAAGCCGCACCGGTTCCCGCGCTAAGCGACGGCGGGAGGACGCCGCCGCCACAGATTCGCAAATTGTCCTGCCGTTAGGGTCCGGACTGCAGCGGAGACCTCGACCCGTACAGCTCGAAACTGTCCACCAGGGCGCGCCAGCTCGCTTCGATGATATTATCGGAGACGCCCACGGTGCCCCAGGTCTCACGGCCATTTGTCGAGACGATCAGCACGCGCGTTCGCGACGCCGTGCCGCGCGCTCCATCAATGATGCGCACTTTGTAATCGACGAGACGCACCGCGTCCGTCCACGCATAAAACGGCTTGAGCGCCTTTCTCAGCGCGGCATCCAGAGCGTTCACGGGCCCGTCGCCTTCCGCGACGGTGTATTCCGGAACGCCGCCGACGAGCAGCTTCACCGTCGCTTCGCAGGGATCAGACCCGGCTCGCCCCGAATAGCGGTAGTGGCAATGATACTCCTTGAGATCGAACAGGGGCTGGTATTTGCCAAGCGCCCGGCGAACCAGCAACTCGAAGGATCCTTCAGCGGCCTCGTATTCATACCCCTGGGCCTCGGAATCCTTGATCTGGCGCAGAATGCGGGCGACTTCAGGCGAGCCTTTGTCCAATTCGAACCCCAGTTCGCGAGCCTTCATCAGGATATTCGTCTGCCCGGACATGTCAGAGACCACGATGGTTTGGCGATTGCCGACGAGCGAAGGGTCCACATGCTCATAGGTTCGGGCCAGCTTTTGCACAGCGTGCACGTGAAGACCTCCCTTGTGCGTAAACGCAGCCAGCCCGACATAAGGCGCGCGGATATCGTGAGGAACGTTTGCCAACTCGTCCACAAAGATGGAAATCTCACGCAGCATCCCGAGGTTCGGAACCACCTCCATCCCAAGCTTCAGCTGCAACGTTGGTATGAGGGTTGTGAGATTGCAGTTGCCCACTCGTTCTCCGTAGCCATTGATTGTTCCCTGCGCCTGCACAGCGCCCGCCCTGATCGCCACCAGGGCATTCGCGACGCCGAAGCCCCCATCATTGTGCGTATGAATGCCAACGGGCTTTCCAAGATGCGCGACGGCCCTCCGGGTCACTTCGTCCACGAAATCCGGCAGTGAACCGCCATTGGTGTCACAGAGGACAACAAGATCAGCGCCGGCATCGTTTGCTGCCTTGATTGTCGCCAGGGAGTAGTCCGGATCCTCGTGAAAACTGTCGAAAAAGTGTTCCGCGTCATAGAACACTTCCCGTCCGTGTTCCTTTAAAAAGCGGATGGTGTCGCCGATCATGGAGAGGTTTTCTTCCAGGCTGACTCCAAAGACCTCCGTGACGTGCAGGGGCCAGGTCTTTCCAACAATCGTGACGACAGGGGTCTTTGCGTCGAGCAGCATTTGCACCTGGGAATCGTCCTCCACCCGCATGCGGCCACGGCGCGTCATCCCGAAGGCTGCGATCTTTGCATGCTTCCACTCGCGTTGCGCCGCTTCATCGAAAAACGCGGCGTCTTTCGGATTCGAGCCGGGCCAGCCCCCCTCAATATAGTCAATTCCAAAGCCATCCAGCTTCTCCGCCACACGAATCTTGTCGAGCACCGAGAAAGAGATTCCGGTCCCCTGCGTTCCATCACGCAGAGTCGTGTCGTAGAGAGAGACGGGCTTTGTGCTCATGGGAAAAGACGGCCAAGATAACCGGTGCCAGCGCTCCGATCAAGACCGGGGACCAATGGCAAACCGATGCCGTTTTCGGGAACTTTGGAGCGGAAGGGTGAAGGCTGTGTCGAATCGCCGCCCGGCAATCGAAAGTTTCGCAAAAGATGAGTATTGCGCTCCCTGACGTAATCTTCTCTGAATAGCGTGAGCCGATGGAGTTCTGGAATCTGACTAGGGACGTGGAAATTGGGGCGAATTCCTACCTTCTCCGCACCAAGGGGAACGCGATTATTCTCGATAGCGGGATGCACCCCAAGAAAGAAGGCGTCGCCGCGACCCCGGATTTTCAGCCCGTTACCGAGGGAGCCGTCGATTCCATTATTGTCACGCACGCGCATCAAGACCACGTCGGCTCGCTGCCCTACCTCACGCGCCGCGAACCCAAGGCGCGCGTGTTCATGACGGAGCCCACGATGCGAATCGCGGATGTCATGCTGCACAACTCGGTAAACGTCATGCTGCGGCAAAAGGAAGAGCACAACATATCCGACTATCCGCTCTTCACGCACCGCGGGGTGGAGTTCTCGCGGCAGTCCTGGCAGCCTTGTGTCGTCAAACGCCCGTACACCTTCGGCGGCGAACGCGCAGGCGGCGACGGCCCGACCTTCGAGTTTTTTCATTCCGGCCATATCCTGGGCGCTGTGGGGGTGCTCATCCGAGGCGAAGGCAGGACCGTCTTCTATACGGGTGACGTGAATTTCGAGAATCAAACCCTCATACGCGGCGCGAATTTTCCCGAAGAGGGCGTGGACGTGCTCCTGATGGAAACCACGCGCGGAGACTCTCCCACTATCCCGGGATACACCCGCGCAAACGAGGAAGAGCGCCTGACACGGGCCATTCGCGAAGCTTTTGATCGAGGCGGGAGCGTGACGATTCCTGTTTTTGCGCTCGGAAAGACGCAGGAGCTTCTCGCGATGCTCTGGCGGATGCGATTGCGCGGCATGCTCGCCCCCGTTCCCATCTACATCGGCGGGCTAAGCACGAAGCTGAGCGGCCTGTACGACGCCATGTCACACGACCCACAGCGCGCCCATCCGGAACTGCAACTTCTCCACGAACTCGCACCCTACGTTCTCTCGGGCAACGAAGTCTACAGTATGTCCCCCCGGAAGAGATGCATCTTCGCGCTCTCCAGTGGCATGATGACCGAAAACACGCTGTCCAATCTCTTTGCTCGCCGTGTCCTGGGCGACGAAAATCAAAGCTTGTTCTTCGTCGGGTACTGCGATCCGGAGTCTCCAGCCGGCCGCATTCGAGCCGCGCGGCCGGGCGATGAAGTCATCCTCGATCCCAAACAACCGCCCGTGAAGCTGCGTTGCCACATCGAGGAGTTCAACTTCAGCGCTCATGCCAACCGCGAAAGTCTGCTGACGTACGCGATTGCCCTGCGCCCCAAAAAAATCATTCTCCTGCACGGCGATCGACCGGCTGTCGAGTGGTTCCAACTCAAGATCTATCGGGAACTGGGCGAAACGGAAGTTATCATTCCCGAACCGGGCAAGGGACTTGTCATCTAGCTGAACCAATGCCGGCCGCCTTTGTGGCTACCTCCCGCCTGGCTTCTCCGGGATAGCGTTGGAGCGCTGACACTTCTCGAACTCCTCCAAAGTGGTATGGAGAATTGCGCAGCTGTACGCGGACAAGGTGTCGCTATCGAACCCGGACGGGCCGGCGCAAGCTTCTCGTATTGCGATCTCCAGTTGTGTGCCAGGATATCTCCGAGGTACAAGATAAACTCGGGATGCGGACTGGTTTTGGCGGCCGCGTCGAGGCTGCTCTTCAAGAGGGGAGAATTGCTGTCGCTTCCGTACTGGCTTACCCCGCCCGAAAGTGACGACTCAAAAAGCTGTGCCCATTCCGAAGCGGGACTTGTCGCCAGAGCCACGAACAGTTCCGGGTTCAGGAATGGATTGAAATGGATGTCCGAGATCAACAGGCATTCGGCCGGACCTTCCCGTTCGGTGGCGAAAGCCTGGGGCGAGAACCAGAAGAGCGACCCGGAAAGGCCAATCAGAAGCCGGAAAATCATTCCGACTAACGATTCCTTTCCATCAGGTCCCGCACTTCGCGCATGCTTTCCTGACCCACCGTAATCAGGCCCTGCCGGGGACGGTCGAGATCCGCAATAATCGTGATGACCACTGTCACAAGCAGCGGCATGAGCACCAGCGAGATCGCCAACCGCTCACCGGCGCCAACGCCCGTCGCATAGCCAATGCACCAGCAAACCGTGGCTGAAACGATCATAAGCAGGAGCCACACGGAAGACGGCACTTGATTGCGCGCTCCTGCAATTCTCTTTGCATCCAGATCGATCATCTCGTTCAGAGATTGAACAAAGAGCGCCGTGGTCGGGGACGACGCTGTTTGGGCTGAGGCAACCGCTATTTTCCACAAGTCTGCCTGCCCGGCTGCTGACCGGGCGCTCGCGGTCTTTCGACTCTCTTCGGAGGCACTCCGCGCAAAGAGATCCAGGCGCGCCTGTGCGTAACCGCGCAGAAGAATCCGAACATCTTCGCACGCTTTCGGGTCAAGAAGCGCCGCGCGGAGCCACGTCGTGCCGATGGCGTTCGCTTCGCCGACGATGAGTTGTTTGCGCGCGTCAAAACGCGAAACGGCCATCGCGAAAGTGAAGCCCAGCAACAATCCCAACAACCCCAGCAACGCGCCCTCGAGCGTACCCACCTGTCCCTCTCGCCGCTTCCTGTCCGGCCTTTCGAAGTGCCGCAGACCAACTCGATAGCCGGCTTCCCCCGCCACGAGCAGCAACGCGGCAAGGATGATAAAGACATGCCATTGCGTCGCAAAAACCTCGGAAAATGCTCTGTCAAACATAAAGGGATTTGGATGAGGACCGCGCGCGCCAGCGACGCCTTCTGCGTCTATATGCGAATCGCGAAGCCGAGGGCAAGTTCTAGTGCTGGAGTCCCTTCTGCCTCAAACGAGTTGGGGTTCTCCCAAGCATCACGTTGCGGTGCATGCCAGCCGGCAGTTCAGCGATTCGATGCGGCGCATGCTCGACTTCCCTCGTGGCCCAGGCGAGATATGATGCGTATGCCAGCGACCCGCTTCGACACGCCCATCGGCCCTTTTGCGATCGCTCGGGCAGCCGATGAGATCGAGGGATTTTGTCCGTCCGGTCGCGCCAAAACGAAGGTGCTCGGATGAGGCCGCCACTCCTGACGGATGCCAGGACGGCGGCTCGCGAACTCGCCGCGAAGGATCCCGTGCTGGCAGCCGTGATCGACCGCGTGGGCCCCTGCTCTCTTGAGCCTGCGCCCGAGGTCGATCTGTTCCAAGCCCTGCTGCGTGCGATCATTTATCAGCAACTCCATGGCAATGCCGCGGCGGCGATTCACGGGCGCGTGCTCGCACTGATGCCTGACGTGAGTCCGTCCGCGCTTCAGTCCTTGCCTGACGCCGCGCTTCGCGGGGCTGGTCTCTCGGCGAACAAGCTCCTCGCAGTACGCGATCTGGCCGTGCGAACGCTCGACGCCACAGTGCCGGCGCCCGGCATTTTGGCGGAACTGAGTGATGAGGAGCTAACCGAGCGCCTCACGAAGGTTCGCGGCATCGGACCCTGGACGGTCCACGTGCTGATGATCTTTCACCTGGGCCGCCCCGATGTGTTGCCCACGGGGGATTTTGGGATTCGCAAGGCATTCAGCCTCCTCTATCGGCGCGGGCGCGCTGTGAAGCCCGAAGCCATCCTTCGGCACTCGAAGCGCTGGCAACCGTACCGCTCCTTCGCCAGTTGGTATCTCTGGCGCTCGCTCGACCCCCCAACACCATAGCCTTGATCCGGGAGGGCGAACCCTCCCGGTGAGCCGTATTTCTCCGCCCTCCCAAACCTGTAGCTCAGTTTACCAGTCGTAAAATGAGTTCAAATTTGGTCTGCGTGTACCATATGATTTGATCTGGAGTGTTCTATCTTTGGGCAGTCACCGACGACATCGCACTCAACGAGGGCGCTTATGAAAAGAATCACGAAGAACTCCATAATCACTTACGCTCACGAGAGCAAGGAGTGGCGGTTACGATCTCTCCTCCGTCAGATGGCCTGGAACGATTTCTCCGTTTCACTGGACGACTTAATAAGCACCGACGAAACGACATCACCACAGTTACCCGCTTTACCTTCAGTGAGAAAGAGACCAGGCAAGAGCCGCGAAAAGGGCAATTCTCTTTCATAAAGCTGGAGCACAAGGTTGGCTCGACCAAGCCCGAGAGAACCGGCTTGTCAACCGGGCGCGAGATTGATTTGTCTACCGCCCGCCTCGACCCTTACTCCCAGAGCTTGCGATACGGTTGACCGGGCCTCGAACCAGCAGATACGGAACATTGCCAAGGACGGTCGCGACCAACAGCGTCTCGCCAGGGTAGACCCAGCGAAAAACAACGAACTGGCAGATCACATCCAGGATCAGCGCGAAGACGAAAACCCTGCCCACATCCCTCCAGCCTTCGCGCAACAAGGCGAAATGCAAGTGGCCCATGCAACTGTCGCACGAAAACGTCCCAAAAGTGGATGGCTACTTCTTTCGACGGCGGCAAACTTTTTGATGGCGAAAAGGGGGATCACGGGGCGCCTGGCGTGGTCGAACCTTTCCCTTTCACAGCTTCCGGCAGCGGCCAAGCTTTGGACATAAGCCATGTCACAAGCAGGCCCATCACGCACCCCAGCATGACCTCGGCAACTCTTTTGAGGCCGATCTCGACACCGCTTAACTTCGAGTGATGTGTCAATCCCGCGGCTATGATGATTGCCGCGGTAATGGGCGCCTGCCGCCACATTGCCGGGATTCGGACCACATAGGTGGAGAGCAGGACGGTTGCCGACAACGCGAGTGGAAGCGTCACCTCTCTGGATCCGCCAACGAGCAGGAACGCGAGGCCAGTGACACATCCGAGAAGCGCATTGAAAATGCGGCCCCTGAAGTTGGTTACAGCCACATTCATCTGCGGATCGAGCGCGGGGATCATCGCGCTGATCGCCCAGATTGGATTCGTGTCGGCAATAAAACGCAGCAGCAGCCAGAGAACCGTCGTTGCGATAAAAATGTTCACCGCAAGATGAACGCCGAGCAAATCGCCCTTCAGGAGGTTCTTTAAATTCATCGCGAATTCGATCCTGTCGAAGGCTTATTCGTGAGCCTGAGGCGGATTCCCTTTGAGCCGATAGACCGCTCCGGTCTTAGTCGTGGTGAGGGAGATCCAATCCTTCGCGGCCAGTTGCAGCGAACAAAAGAACTGTTCGCAGCGCTTCATCGCCACCGCGTGGACTTTGTCGAGACGCCTGAACTTGCACTGGTAGGCAAATTCGCCCACAAGCTGCTTCTCGTCGCCGCGCGTCCTCCAGACGGCCACGTTGGCCTTGGCTTTGACACCCTTGCCAAAGTCCAACATGCCAATATCAAGGAGCACTTCCGCCACAGCCGTGTGGTGGACAAAGTCTACCTTTTCGCCCTCGGACGGCTGGAGGGCCTGAAGGGGTGGAAGCACGCGCATAATGGTGGAAAGCGCAGCACGATCCGCTTCGTGCACCTGGCTTAGGGGGAACTCGACGTTATGGGAATACAACAAGCGAACCCCTCCGATCTCCTCTTTCAGCGGAAGCATTTCCGCCTTAAACTTGATGCGGTAGTCACCGATGAGCTTTGGTCTCACGTCAAGGTCTGCTGTCTTCTGCATGTCCGGATGGCGAAACTTGAAAACAATCTCCGGGTCGCCCGCGAGAAAGCCGTGTTCGTAGGGAATGCGCCGCCGCAGGATGAAGGCGTTGTTGTAGAGCTTGTAATCCTCGGTATCAAGGAAGAGCACCTCCCGGATTTGCGGCTGCAAATCCTTAAAGCCCTCAGTGGAAAAGCCGACGTTGGCGTTCTTCGCAGCTCGCTTTACGATCTTCGCGAAGTCATGAAAGCTGTCGACTGAGGTGAACCGGTCGCCTTTCAGGATGATCTTGCATTCAAGGTATTGAACGTCATCGAGAGGATGACCATCGCTGTAGGTTCCTTGCTTGAGATCGCCAATCCGTTTTGGCTGGGCCTCTTTCTGCTGTTTCTTCGACTTGGCTTTTTTCTTGTCCTTCTTCATATCGGTCGATTCTGCTGTGCCGCGAGGGTTTCATTCAAGGCTTTGCTTTGTGAAGCCGGGGTGCTTTTCGAAGCGAAACGTGCGCGACTCGTTCGAGCACGGCGCCGCTCAACGTTTTTGCGTCGTGCGGCGTAGCAGAATTCACTGCAGATCCCCTTTCTCGTAATCCTGATCTTCTGGCTCACCATACCGAACACCACTTACGGCCTCCTCGCATCCAGGAATCTGACAGTTGTCACTGTATTGCTCATCTGAGTGAACCGTCTCGCCGAAATGCCCCGCTCATTCCATGACCCTTACGAAAGGGACATTTACGCGGGCCTCGACCCGCCGCAAAATGTTAAGAACTTAATGCGACAATATCCATGGACAAGCTCCCCATCCCCTCTGCACTTTCGACATGATGCAGGAATCAGACACTCCTCACCACGAACTGCACGTCCTGCTGGGCGTGTATGCCCTGGCGCTGCTGCTCGCCACGTTTATCGCTGCTCTGCATGCCGGGGTTCTCTTCGGCCTCGCGGACTCCGTGAGATCGCTCCGGGAATGGGCCAGGCCTTTGATGGGAGCGAAACCGGCGGATGTTCTCGGCGTGATCACGGCGATTTCCGGTCTTTTCGCCGCGCACATCGCGGAGACCGCGATTTGGGCCGCCTTTTTCTGGAAATTGGGCCATCTGGCTTCGTTTGGCGATGGCTGGTATTTCGCGGGTGTTTCGCACACGACGCTCGGTTACGGTGACGTAGTGCTCAGGAAACCGTGGAGGAGCCTTGGTCCGATCTCCGCAATCAACGGGCTGCTTACCTTCGGGTGTTCGACGGCTTTTCTCTTCCTCGTGCTGCAGAGCATCTGGCAACACCCGCTTTAGCTGAGGCCGAGCGAAGGCGCCGTGGTCAGAAGGTCATACCGATCTGGAATCCCAGGACGGTCGCGTTTTGTACCAGTACTGTGCCGTTTGGCCGGACAACGTATTCCACCACGGGCTGGACGTATGACCAAGCATTGAGCAGGATCCGGTAATCGCATTCGACAACCGCTTCGTAAGTGATGAACCCCGATCCCGCCGTCGACTTCCGCTTTGATCTTGTCGGCGCTGAGGTTGCCATAGGCGATTCCGACGCCAACCCGATCCTTGTCGCGGGCGGGAATGAGCCCCATGTAAATCAGACCCGTATGAAAATAGAAGGGAAGAGCATTGTTATGGCTTGGCGCGAAGGTGATCAGGCTGATGAGATAAAGGCCCTTTTCGCTCAACCTGGAATTCGATTCAGAAACAGCGCCCGCAAAGCTCTCGTCGCCGCGGATGGATTTTCCCTCGAACTGCTCCGCGCCCGGCGGTGGAGGCTCATACGGAGACGGTGCGCGGTATAGCATTTGGTCGGCCTGCCATTAAAAGGCGAACCGCCCGTCGTTCGTCTGGTGGCTGATGAACGACTTGTTCTCGACACCAAAGTAGACAAAACCCGACGCGTAACGGCCAGGAAGTTTGGCCGGTCCGATCCTTGGAGTGAAGCCCGTCTCCGCGAGGAAATACAAGCCGTTCAGGACGCCAAAGAGCTGAGGCGTCGTGTAGGTCAGATAAGCCGTGAGAAAGCGCCAGAGCCGGCCGCCTTGAAAGTTGCTCGGCGCAAAGTAGCGACTGGCTCCGACCCATTTGTTCACCCCTGCGCCGCCGCGATAGCGCACCGCGGAACTTACCGTAAGGCCCTGCAACGGTTCCCATCCCGTGAGTCTGGCAAAATCGAGATCGCCCAAAATTTCCACTCGTCGTCATAGCCGAAACGTTGCTGGCGACCGCATCGACGTTCCAAAGGACGTTGCCCAGGCCATGGTCTTTCGAGGGTATCGCGGACGCCAAACCAGTTGCCCGTCGCGTATTTGCCATCCCACCAATCCACAAACGTCAAATTGGCCGGCTTCGGCTCCGGACTTGACGTTTCTCCTGCCTGAACATCGCAGGCAAGACCGCACGCAAGAGCAAGGGCGACCGAAACCAAGAGACTCCGAGAGTTTTGCTTTAGCATCGGCGCTTGCCTGGTCCCTCCGCCTGGAAACCTGCGTCGTTTCCTGCTTTGCCGTATCACTCTCGCCAAGACCCTCAGGCTGGGCGTGCCCGACCGGGCTTGTAGTGAATCACCCTCGCCTTTTCAAGGGTCACGAGCCCGCCATTCATCATCTCATCGAGACACGGAAGAAAAGCATTGATCTTCTCTTCCGTGTCCACCATTTCCACGATCAGGGGCAAATCCATGGAGAGTTGAAGAACCTTGGCGCTGTGAATACGGCTGCTGGCCCCGAAGCCCATCGGTCCGCGCAGCACGGTTGCTCCGGCCATGCCCATTTCGCGAGCCTTGGAAACAATAGCCTCATAAAGGGGCCGCCGACCGTAGCGGTCGCTTTCACCAATAAAAATTCGTATCAGGAGGGCGTCTTCGGGAAGTTCCATGGGGCGGCAGAGGGCGATTAGCGAGTGTGGTGGAAAGCAGGTCTTTTCATTTTCCGACCATTTCCCTGTCAACTATATGACCGATCGAGACGACCGCCAGACAAAGCGCGAGCCGATCGTCGATCTCATGCACCATCAATCGTTTCGGGAATTATGTGATCGATCCAGATCGGATTGCCGAAGCCATTGGAACAGCACCTGAATTGGACTGGCCTGATACAGGAGACAGCGGCAAGGACCGCACCGGACACAGCCTGAAAACGATTTTTCATCGCCTCGGAACTTCGCGCTGCCAGCAGGTGCGCTTCATTTGCTCGGACCTCTGGAGGCCCTATCTGGGCGTCATCGCAAACGCCCTACCAGCCGCGCTCCATATCCTCGACCGCTTTCATATCCGCAAGAACCTCGGCGAAGCTATCGACAAGATCCGCCGTGCGGAGGTCCATGCCCTGGCCCGCGCCGGACTGGCTCCCTTGCTTAAGAAGACACGCTGGACACCCTGCTCAAGCACCGCCGCAACTGGAATGCCACCGACCGTCGGACTTGCGCTGGAACTGGAAGAGGAGGCAAAAATTCATGGCGCGAGCTGGCGCCTTGTCGCATTCCGGCCTGCCGAGGACTATTGCGGCGCACTCGCTGTCGCTGGATTTCCAACGCGGCTCGAGTATCGCGACTTTTCGCCCCCGTTGGATCTGCCTTGAACGCTTCTTCCCGCCTTGCACAGTTGCTTCTGGAGGACGAATGCACAAAGGTCGATTTTGACCTGAAGAGATGGAGGCGATGACGTACGCACTACTGTACGGGGCAATCCAGGCCTTAATTAAGGCATGCTACCAGCAGTGTCGATGCCTACGTAGTTTCCGTCAGGTGTCGGCCCGTTAGAGAATGTGTATTGATATCCCCATCGAGCGCCTTGTCGAACGTGTAGACGCCGCTTGGCCACGATCCTGGACTCCCGTATCCGGTTCCTTCCAACTTAACTCCGGCGCGGTAAAACTCGATCTCCATCACGTTGCAATAGGAACCAGGGGCGCCTCGATAACGCAAATACCGGTAGCTGCCCAAACTCACAGGGACTTCCGACCACCCCTCCGGGGGAGTTGTCGTGATCGTGTAAATCGGAGTATAAGGTCCCGTTACCGGATTCCCGTCGGTCCCTTCAAAGACTCCGCCTACCATTCTCGCGGTGTAACCGGCCCGCGGAAGAAAGCGAATCTTGTTTGCGATCGCAGCAGTGTCGATGCCCACGTAGTTTCCGTCAGGTGCCGGCCCGTTAGAGAATGTGTATTGATATCCCCGTCGAGCGCCTTGTCGAACGTGTAGACGCCGCCTGTTTGCCCACGATCCTGGACTGCCGTATCCGGTTCCTTCCAACTTAACTCCGGCGCGGTAAAACTCGATCTCCATCACGTTGCAATAGGAACCAGGGGCACCTCGATAGCGCAAATACCGGTAGCTGCCCAAACTCACAGGAGACTTCCGACCACCCCTCCGGAGGAGTTGTCGTGATCGTGTAAATCGGAGTATAAGGTCCCGTTACCGGATTCCCGTCGGTTCCTTCAAAGACTCCGCCTACCATTCTCGCGGTGAAACCGGCCCGCGGAAGATATCGGATAGTGTCGTAAGATCGAATAGTGTCGCTTGTGCGGTAACTGGCGCTGATCGTCAAATCCCTGAATAACATCAGGGCCGTCGTCGTCGGGGTGAGGGGATTGTCAAGAATTTGATAGTCCCCAGTCCAACGGTCAAACTGCTGGACCTGCCGCTGGCGCGTTGGCGCTCACGGTGACCCGCGTGCTCTCAGTGTAATTTCCAGTCCCAGTTCCGTTGATGACCGTCAGCGCGTGCGTGGGGAACTCAATCCCTAATGTACTGAGATTCGCGAACAAAGACCAGTGGACAACTTCGCTTTCAGACGATGAGGAAAATCTTTCCGGCATCGGTCCATAGGAGTACGTATAGTAATTGGCCTTTCCGGAGAGTGTTTTGACAAATTCCAGATTGTTGTCGCTCGCGAGGTATGCAAGCCAGTATGCCCCACTAGGCAGATACACGGGAGCAATCACATTTGCCTCGTTCCAACCCACGGTAGGGGTGATTTCGTCCGTCTCTGCTACTTTGTTGCCAGGCCCTCCTCCTAGACCGCCGGCATCATAGACTCCAAGCCGCAGTTTGCCCGCAGCGTTCGTGACGTAGAACGACATGCTTTGTAGCACGGAAGTAACTGGCAGCGTGGCTTGCTGAGCGACTAAGAGATTGCCGTTGCCATTGTCGGCAGTAGACAAGACGGTTGTCTCGCCGATATTTATCCCCCCAGGGGTAGGTGTTGGGGTAGGTGTTGGGGTAGGTGTTGGGGTGGGTGTTGGGGTGGGTGTTGGCGGAGACGCACTGCCTGCGGTATCCAGTACGAGCGTCCAGTCTTTTTGTCCGGCGCTGTTGTTTCCCGGTGGCGTGAACGCGCGTGTCCCTGAATTCACAAGACCGCTGCCGATGCTGGTATAGGTCCCACTCGTGGGATCGAACCATCGGGCCCGGCTCGGACCACCCATCGCGCCCATGTCCACGGTAATCGATCCGCTGTGATCCGGCGGGATATAGGCGACGAGAAGGGTCCCCTGCGGCGTTGCCGACGCAGCCACATAGTCGCTCGCATACTCATTGTCTGTCGAACCGCCGGCGGTGATCAGCGTGCGCACCCCGCCGAGGCCGGACGGGACGAGCGAATACCATGGAATGGAGACAATGAACGCATTGAGCCGGGCCATATCGCGTGAACCCTGCGTATCGAGGTGATTGCGCCAATCGGGTGCATTGAACGGCCAGACGTACCCGTTACCCGAGATATAGCCCCCAATCGTCGAGAGCCAGCCCCACCACTGGAAACGGCGCACGGGTTGCGTGGCGCTTCCATTGACGCCATTACCATCGGGACCCTCTTGATCGTAGGGCTCCTCCAGCAGGAACGCCGGTTCAACCGGGCTATGTCCATACGCGCGGCGACCATGGGTGTTCACATCGCCGGAAAAGGAGTACACGCCGTTGAGGGTCATGCTGCTCCCGAAGGTCGCCTGATCGGTGGCGATCATCTCCGAGCTCCACTCCGCGCTGAAGAGCGTCGATTGCTGGCCCGCTACGCTCTTGAGTCCCGCCAACAGCCCGTCCTCAGCGCTCTGCTGAGCGCTGTTGAAAGAACCCATATCCCCGCCCATCATCCAGACCAGATTCTTCTGATTCGCGTACCGCGCAGCGATCCAGGCGCCATACGAACGCATTCTGGCAGAGCCGTTCGCGACCATCTCCTGCATCCAGCCCTGGTCACCACCCGGTAGCCCAACATAAGCGGGGAACATGAAGACGAGAACGCCCTTCGACTCGCAATAGGCGAGCAGTCCGTCCACGAAGCTCCAATATGCTTCGTTGGGCGTGGTAAAGTCGGGCGCATACCCCGAGAGCGTCCCGTCCCAGGCCGTTCCGTCGAGCCGCTTCAGGAAGGGCGCGTCGCCATTTCCATTGAATGGCGGACGATTTCCGCGAGGATCGTGATTGAGGACGTGGAACTCGATGGCCGTGTAGCCCCGGGCAACCGTGTCGTCGATAAAGGTCTTGTAATCGATCACCGGCAGGGAGACGACAAACCACGCGGTACGACCGAGAATCGGGAATGGCGTGCCGGCCTGGTCGACCAAATAGCGTTTATCCGCACTGTACTTGACCGGAAACGCTGGCGCGGCCTGGGCGCCAGCCGCGCACAGCAGGAGCAGGAGACCAACGAGCCAGGTTCTCGGGCGCGAGGGCAACCGCGTGCAGTTCATCCTCGAAAGCGAGGCCAGCATCAGAGACAATACGCCGACCAGCACGTGCAATGATTTGTGACATTTCTGGCTCATTTTGGTTTTATAGATAGTTGGGAATAGTGCTCACAGTCGAACGTTGTGAAGTGTCTAAACCGTCTAATTTCAGGGGCATGCAACGACCGCGCAACCGGAAAGTCGCAAGCGGCCGCATACGCCGTCGTGCGTGCGTTAAACGAGGTTAAAAGGCTGAAAGGTCGGAGGCTTGCCGCGTCTGGAGGCAGATGAAGCGAAGCAGGAGACGCGTCATTTCAATTGAGACCGAGCAACTTATTAAGACGCAACCGATTCTGAAAACGCTGGTATTCAGCGTGGCCTTGAGTATCGCGTCCCTCGGTGAAAGCGTCCGCCATTATTTGAGGACCCGGCCTCCTTTGGTCATCGAGCTACACCTCGATGACATCTGCATCGCAGCCTATGAGGATTCCCGGCTCCCACTGGGATCTACGCGGACCTTCGCGTTGACAGACCCCAGAGTTACGACTGAGGACTGAGTTTGTGGTTGGCCTTTTTAGATGACGGACCTTGGAAAAACCTGTGGCCTGCGATTGACTTGGCACTCAGTGAATCGGAGTTGCGAAGCCCGGTCGGGCTGCTCCAAGCCCGCGATCGAATCCCATACGGCTTCAGATCTTCGTCGTCTAGCGCCAAGAGCCGGAAGTCCTTTTCAGGCGCAGGCCAGATTTAACTTCTTCAAGCCGGCTCGTGACGCTCGCGTAGCAAGCGAGGTTGAACGTGATCATGGCAACCTCGGGGTGTAACGTTTCCGCGCGCAGCAGAATGGCTTCCGCCTTCTCTACACCCTCGATCCGCCTGACCTGACTGAATAAGCGAGATTGATCCACCACGATTCGCTTTCAGGCTCAACCTTCACAAGGTGGCTGGCAACCGCTGCGGCCATGTCTCCGCTTCTCGGCCGCCACATAGAGAACAACGGCGCGCCAAGACCTCATTGCGGGACTTATCCTCTGGCGCAATCTCTTCAAGCACCTTCGCCGCAGAATCCAACATCCAAAGTTCGATATATCCGCTGCAAACAAGGACTGACTTTGCCAGTCGCTTTTCAACGCATCTGAGCCTCATGGAGGAAGAGGATGGTCTTTGTGGCCATCCAATTCACCAGCAGAAACGCGCAGGCAAAAGCCGCCAGCGCGAGAAGCGGAAATCTATGATTTTCGTGCAGCATGCGCAATAGGCTCGCGTTCCCTCATCCACATGGGATATATAGCGTGTAGGTGAATTCCTCCTCGGTCCTGGCACGAAGAGCCTGGCCCTTTAAATTGCGGCTGCAAGCGACGAGTTGCAGTTGAGCGCGTCCAAGTCGTCCAATTCCGCGAGGGAGCACTGGCCGGCTAAAGCCCAAAAAGGGCGACCGATACAGCTAAAAATATTTTTTACGTTGTGTCACCGCGATCAGGCGCGTGCCAAGCCGCATTCGTGACGACACCGAGTCCCGCGAGGTCCGCTTTTCACAGTGAATATTAATGCCGTTCAACTTGAAAGCGTCAGGAGTGCTCGCGGTGCGCTCGCTTCCCACGAGCAAGACAACTCAACCAAAATCTCCGTCCCCCGGGATTGCAACTGTGGCGACAAACGTGGCAGTTCCTTTGGAATGGCATCAAAGCTCACGGAGATTTAACCACTTTCGCGGGGTCGAACTCCAAGTTTCGACTTTCAGGCTCCGGATTGACGTAACTTTCAAGGACTACGAAGTTTCGGTCGCCAGCATAAAAACGAATAGAAAAGCGAGCGTATCGTCCATCCGATAGCTTCGCAAAGTACTCCTTCGTTAATCGTGAAGTCCATCGTTCAACATTCGCAGCCATTCTCACTTCGACCGACGATCTGTAGCCATCGGCGGGAGCTTCAAATTCAAACTGTCCTCTACGCTCAACAAGACCGCCACTTGGAACAACCAGCTGATAGCGCCAATCGAATGGTTGGTGGCTAGTGTCTCCGATCTGCGACGATACTTGCAAGTCGCCGCGACCCGTTCGTCCGCTAGCTAGGTCAACTATAAGCGGACTCCCGTTCCGGGGAAGATCAATCTGGCGACTACTTACTCGTATCAGCGGTCTGGTCTTCCCCATTTTGTGTAGAACAAAGACAGCGGGATTGTCCTTGGTTGGAGGAGGCTTGGTGTAACCGTCGGGCCCTACTCCGTAAGCGAACCTCTGATTGGAAACATTGTGGATCTGATAGTATCCCCTTTTGCTCACATTTACCCCTAAGACCGCTCCTTTAACCTCGCTAATTATAAAGTAACCATTGTCGTCTGCAAATGTTTCTCTATTCGATCCAGAAGAATTAAAGCTATCGAGCATGCTAAACTCGACCTTCGCATTGCCCACATGTTCGCCATTTTGATCGACCACCTTTCCGGAGAACGTGATAGGCGTAGCCAGAGCACGCTCAATTACTTCGACAGCTTCCTTCGTACGCTCCTCGCGGCTCTGGGTTGTCGAAGGCGGATTGCGCTGTGGTGGAGCCACGCTGGTCGGATTCGGTGTCGTGACAGTATCCTCCCGTGGCGCCCCAGCGGGACGTTCTGCTTCGCTAGGCGAGAGCTTGGACAACCACATAAATGCGCCTATCGCGGCGAGCGAACCACAGATTGTAATAATGCTTCTCAGGTTCACGGGTTTCTCTCAATTTCAAACTCATCCAGGAGCGTGTCATAAAAAAGCTGCAAATTCTGGATGCAGGCTTGGAACTGGCCGCTGTGCTCGTCCCCGAAGCCGGGATCGGCTTCCCCGGGCAGCTCATACGCCGGGCTGCTTAGGTCGATATTGACGTCGATAACACCCCTTGCCGTATTCTGCGCGCCTTGAGCCTTACCCCAGGTGTGACAGGCATACGGCATGGCCTCGTAGGGATCGGTTATGTAATAATCAACGACCTCCTCCTGCCCTCCTTGTGTGTCAGGAATGCTTTCGATGTGGTATTTGTAAAGTTTCTGTCCGCTAGGTCCATTTCGCCGGTAATGATGTGTAAAGAAATAAAGGGTAGCAACTCAATGCTTGGCTTTGGGTCGAATCACGTAGTTCCAGTCGCCATGAAATGTCTTTCGTTCCACAGAGACCAGTTTCATCTCCTTGTCGGTGATGATCCGGCCCGTTGGATATTAGCGACGATCTAATCGACGGGTTACTTTCAACCCCTTGGCCGTGGTTGTTTTGGCTATGAGATTGACGACAGTTTCATAATCCCGCTGCGGTTCTCCACGCCAATTTGAGGAGATGAAGGAAAACAACCGGTGTTTGATTTTGTTCCATTTGCTGGTGCCGGGGGGAAAATGACAGATGGAAAGGCCGTCCTTTGGGGCTTCGACCGGAAACTCGGCTAACGCTGGCAAGATTCCGCCGCCCTCAACACTAATCTGCGCCTTCCAACGGCGGCCTTTGGCGTCACTTTCGGTCACCGACACTTTAATCGGGAACTTGCCGTTGCTGTCACCTGGCATAGGCAACCACACCGCAGTTCCGAAATTCACGATCGTCTTCCCCCGAACAGACAATAGCGCTGCAGCTTCGCCTTTCTTCCGGATTTTGAGGATCACAGGGTGTTTGGCGTCGAGTTCGTGATAAGTCGGCTCCCAAAAACCTGCATATTCAAAGCTCGCTCGATTGGTAGCTCGCGCCGCTTGATAGCCAGCCCTCTCCAGGGCAGTAATTCCAAAGTTTTTCCCCCGGATATTCTCTATCGAGAAGTTGCCTTCGGCGTCTGTTATCCGGACCGCGCTGGAGGTTCCATTTGCCGAGAGATCTGTCCAGTTCATGGTGACCTTCACACCTGCAACCGGCTTATGATCTTGGTCAACGAACTTTCCGTAGAATGCGATCGGAGTTTTCCATTCAAAATTCGGGTCTTGCTCTCGTTGCTGTCAGTATATCGCCCAGCGTGGATCATCCAAACCTTTGTAGGGCCCTTTGGGCATCGCGGTTGCAAGTATGGACGAGTCACTCGAAGGTTCCGAGGCGAGTGTGGTAGCGCCGACGACCTCCCGGCGATATGCGAGGTTCCAAGTGCCTAAAGCAAGCGCGCCCAGGACAACAAGCGCAGTGATAGCCGTTCGCCACTTCATGCCTATTCTTCTGTGAACACGCTCAGCATCTTTTGGTAAAAGGAGTAGACCTGCTGAATGGGTCCACTAAACTGCCCGCCATGGTCGGTGCTGCCTCGACCAAAGTTGCATTCAGATTGCGGACCCACGCTGTAGCAAGAGTCTATCGAGCCGCCTACGGAGGTATGCATTCCCACAGGCTCTGAACGCGGCCGTGCCACGAAGGCCATGACCTCGTGCGGATCATTGACGAAGCGTCCTATGTTCGAGCCGTTAATCAAAAGCCTTGAATAGCCCGCGTTGTATTCGTAATGTCGACCGACGAATCGGTTTGGTTTGAAGCTGAGTTGATTGCCTTCCCAGCTTGTGTTGAGATTGTTGTTGGGGCCGAGTCGCCGTCGAACTGTTGTCGCTCATGACATCCGTGCAGGCTTCAGGCCGGGCGAGTTTCCGAGGGACTGTTTGATCAGGTGGAGCTCTACACGACGTTTACTCTCATCGGCGGCGCGAGTGCCAGGCTGCCCACAAACGCCAGATCGACGACATCGGCCAGACCTCGTCGGTATGAACCCCGGCCAGTCGGCTTATCACAGTCCCATGTGTGTTCGCCCAATTCAGGAGTCGATGTTCTCCAGTTCCTTGAACGGGTTAAATACCTTCAACCCCGGCCGTCGAAAATCCTTGTCGTTGCCCGTTACAATCGTCAGATCGTGGCGCCGGGCAGTCGCGGCAATATAGCTGTCTTCGACTGGCATGAGCTGGCCGGCTTGTTCCAGCAGAAACCTCTGGTCCGCCCAAACATGCGCCGTGGCCACATTGAAGCTGAGGATTCTGCCTTCGAGGGCCTCGACACTTCGGCGCAGCCATTGCTGCAATCGTGTCCGCGTGCGGCCTTCTTTCGTTCGGACCCAGTAAGCGATTTGGGCGATTACGATGGTGCTCGTATAGCACGCATCCTGTTCCCGCTCCAACCATTCGATCACAGCGCGGTTTCCCTGCGTCCTCGCCGGCTGACTGAGCACGTCGGCATCCAACAGCCAGCTCACTGCTTAAAGCTTCTTAGGCAGTTCCCGGCTGCGCGGCGGAAGATCATCCATTTCCACCGGACATTGTTTCCAAACCTCCAGCCAGTTCGCCTTTCGTTTAATCCGGCGCAGGATCACGACATCGTCTTCCGCGTCAAAACTGGCGTCGAACTGGTCGCCGGGCGCGGCGGGCGCCAGCGCGACCGGGATGCTCACGCGCCGTTTGGCATCGAGTGTAACGATCATGGTGGGATTGTCCCACGCAAGCCCAAAAGTGTCAAGAGGCTCGAAGAAATCAATCTGACGATCGAGGGGACGCGATCGTGGCTTTTCCCAATACTCTGCCATGAGTTCAATGGCGACGGCGCGACACCGCGCGGAGGGCCGCGAAGTGCGTTT
Source organism: uncultured Verrucomicrobiae bacterium (assembly GCA_963763735.1). Lineage (GTDB taxonomy): Bacteria > Verrucomicrobiota > Verrucomicrobiia > Chthoniobacterales > Terrimicrobiaceae > DASTFP01. The sequence continues at coordinate 92,993 of CAVXQK010000014.1, forward strand.
CATCAAAACGGATCGGATAGAGGCAATTCAGCCACGAGCAGGTACGGATGCCGATGCGGCGCAGCGCCGCCCAGCCGCCTTTCATGCCGCCGGTGCAAATGGCCGCCGCGCCCTGCGTGCCGCTCGGGAGCATCTGGCCCGTGCCACTGGCTTTCCAGATTGCCTCGACGCTCGCTTTGAAGATCGGACCAGGATACAGGTTGAGCGCGACTTCCACGGGTTGGCCGCTGGCCACGAATTTCAGGCTTTCCTGGTTGTCGTTGGCGAGCAGGTATCGGTCCGCCTCGCAGATGAAGGAGGCAATGGCGCCGATGCGGTACTCGCCTGACACTATGCCGGGCCGCACCTGGAGATTGATGATGCGTCCGTCCTCGGGCGCCACCATGGTCGTGTTTCCGAGGTAGAATCGCGCGACGGATTCGACTCGCTGGAAGCGGGCAAGGCGCTGGCGGACGATTTCAGTGTGCCCAAAAAATGACGCCGACGGCGGTCCAAGGGTGGCTCCTCGACACCCATGCCCTGCTCTGGATGCTTTATGGCGACAAGAGGCTCTCGCGTGCCGCCCGCGTATTGATTGGCGGCGAACTCCCCTTGCTCTACTCGGCGGTCAGCTTTTGGGAGATTGCCTTGAAGCGGTCTTCCAAGGGCTTTGACTTTGAGATCGAGGACGATTGGGACATCATCCTCCCGCGCGAACTGCGGAGATGCGACGTGCTCAAGATTGACTTGGAAGCAGCCGACTACCGGAAGATGGAAGATCTCCCGCTGCATCACCGCGACCCATTTGATCGCATGCTCATCGCCCAAGCCTCGCGGCGCAGGCTCGGGATCATCTCCGGCGCCGGTGTGTTCGATGAATACCCCGTTCTGCGGACCTGGTAGCCCGTTCGGTCTCCCGCGGCGGCAAATACATGGCGGCATGAATGACGGGTCGAATATCAGGCCCCGGCCCCATTTTGCCCAACACAACAATCAGCACCATGAACGCAGCGGCGTACGGTCCAGGGAATAAACCGATCCAGTCCAGCGCGCGCGACAAGGATGTAGTAACCACCAATGATCGATGCCAGCATGCCGACAAAGCGAATCCATACGTCGTCTTTGAGACTTTTGTTCTTCGTGCCGAGCGAGTAGCGCTGGTCCGATGCAGGGTGCGCACCTACGGATTCTTGAGGACAATGGCCCCCAGCCGTCCGTCGGTGCGCCAGGGGTCTCCGCCGCCGTTGCGGCCTTCCGGCGGCTGCTGAAAGCCGTCCACAAAATACTCGTCCTGCACCCGGCCCGCTTTTTGAAGGCCCTGCATGATCAGATTGCGCTCCGCGTCCACGTCGGGGCCGGTGTGGTGGGTGATTTGACCGGTCGTGTGGCTGAGGCCGACACGCTCGTCGAACGTGGCCGAGCCAAACCAGACGGGTCGCCCGTCTTTGAGTTTGTCCCACAGCCAGAACCGAACGTGATGCCGCTGGCGGGGACTGTCGCCCACCGGCAATTCGAAGGCGAGATCCTGCTTGCGCCCGAAAAGAAACAGGGCGCTCACGGGAGCGTCCGCATCGGGCTTCCGAAAGACGGAGTCCACCGCGATGCGAATGCTGCTCGCGAGAGTTATCGGGTCCGCCGGATACCATCCTGCGGCGATCATGGCTTTCACCAACTGCTCCTCGCTTCCCTCAATGGCAAGGTTGATCGGGTCGCCTGGATGGCCGTCTGAGGTCCGCGTGATGCGGGGCGCGTAGATGAAGTGACGCCGAAAATACAGCTTCCAAACCAGAGGGGCCAACAGGTAGGCCACGCCAGCCCAGACCACCAAAATAAGGATCAGCCAAAAGACTTTATGTTTCATCGCGCTCCAGCATGTGGTTGGTCAGCTTTCCAGCCGTATTGAGT
>CAVXQK010000015.1:0-407582 GCA_963763735.1 uncultured Verrucomicrobiae bacterium
GCGAGTCGGGTGTGGTTGTGCTCTCGGAAACGCCGTTCTACGCGGAGTCGGGCGGTCAGGTCGGCGATCGCGGCGAGCTCAGCAAGGGCGGCGCGTGTCTGACGCTTTTCGCCGTCCACGACACGCAGAAAGTCCAGGCCGACGTCTATGGTCACCTCGGCGAGGTGAAGACCGGCGAGCTCAGGGTCGGCGATACGCGTCGCGGCACGAGGTCGATCTCCAGGCCGCGCGCGCGCGAACGGTGCGCAACCACTCGGCGACGCACCTGATGCACAAGGCGCTGCGCGAAGTTCTGGGCGCCCACGTCCAGCAGAAAGGCTCGCTCGTCGATCCGGACAAGACACGCTCGACTTCGCGCACAACGCGCCGCTCACCGACGACGAAATCCGCCGCGTCGAGGCGATCGTCAATCCGCGAGATCCTGGAGAACGTGGCGACGCAGGCGCGCGTGATGCCAATCGAGGCGGCGCAGAAAGCCGGCGCGATGATGCTCTTTGGCGAAAAATACGGCGACGAAGTGCGCGTGCTCGACATCGGCACTTCGCGCGAGCTCTGCGGCGGCGCGCACATCACGCGGACCGGCGACATCGGCTTTTTCAAGATCGTCGCGGAAGGTGGCGTCGCGGCCGGTATCCGCCGTGTCGAGGCCGTCACCGGCGACAACGCGCTCGGTTGGGTGCAGGCGCAGGGAGAGCGAAGATCGCCGCAGCCGCAGCGGCCCACTGAAGGCACCCACAGCGGGAAATGCGAAGGGGCGAAGATCGCCCAGCTGATCGAAAGCGCGAAGGCAACCGAGCGCGAGCTTGCGAAGCTCAAGGGCGAAGCTCGCGGCGTCGGCGGGCGACGATCTCGCCGGGCAGCGCGATCGACGTCAAGGGCACGAAAGTGCTGGCGGCCACCGTTGACGGCGCCGACGTCAAGGGCCTTGCGCGAGACGATGGACAAGCTCCAAGCGACAAGCTCAAGAGCGCGGCGATCGTCCTTTCCGCCGTCGCCGACGGCAAGGTCACGCTGATCGCCGGCGTCACGCCGGATCTGACGGCGAAAGTGAAGGCGGGCGAGCTCGTCAACCACGTCGCGCAGCAGGTCGGCGGCAAGGGGGGCGGCCGGGCCGACATGGCGCAGGCGGGCGGCACCGATCCTGCCGGGCTGCCCGCCGCGCTCCGTTCGGTCGCGGGCTGGGTCGAGCAGCGGCTGTGACGAGGACGGACCGACTGCCGATGGGCTTAGAGATTCTCCCGCGCCGGCAATGACGCTGCGTCCCGGCATCACCGTCGAGCTGATGAACGAGCGCGGCCAGGGTCGCTTGCCGTCGCTCTTCGGCTTTCGCGTGATGGCGGTCGAGCAGGGTCTGCTCGTCGCCGAGCTCGACATCCGACCGGAGCTCCTCGCGCCGAACGGCTTCCTGCACGCAGCGACCGTCGTCACCCCTGCCGACACCGCGTGCGGCTACGGTTGCATTGCGCATCTGCCCGAGGGCGCCGGCAACTTCACGACCGATCGAGCTCAAGAGCCAATTTCATCGGCACGGCGCGCGACGGCACGCTTACCTGCATCGCGAAGCCCGCGCATCTCGGACGCACGACGCAGGTCTGGGACGCGACGGTGACGCGCCACGCCGACGGCGGCACGATCGCGCTCTTCCGCTGCACGCAGATGGTTCTTGCGTCCAAGGATTGAATGGTGTGCTGACGATCCTGCGCATCGATCATCTGGTGCTGACCTGCCGCGACGTCGCGGCGACGATCCGTTTCTATACCGAAGTGCTGGGGATGCGCGAGGCGACTTTCGGCGCCGGGCGCAAGGCGCTCTCGTTCGGGCGCCAGAAGATCAACCTCCACCCCGTCGGACAGGCGGGCGGCGCGACTGACGGTGGTGTCGCCGCGGTCGCGGCACGGCCGACGCCGGGATCCGTCGACCTGTGCCTCATCGTCGCCGAGCCCGTGCCGGCGATCGTCGCGCACCTCGCCGCGTGCGGCGTCCCGGTCGAACAGGGACCGATCATGCGTACGGGCGCGCTCGGTCCAATCGAGTCGGTCTACGTGCGCGACCCTGACGGCGACCTGATCGAGCTCTCGCGGTACGTCGGCGATACGTCGGCCTGATTCCGCTCGCGACCGCTTCGCCGCCGCACGTGCAAGGCGCAACGCCGCGACCTCGTCCGTCAGGTCGATGGCGCGCCCGCCCGCGTCCGCCTAGAGTCGGAGCAACGCGTGGTCGATCGCGTGTGCGGCCGCCGTGACGTTCCCGATCGTTCGTCCACAACGAGAGCCCGCGAGCGGAGATCCCCGTGCCCGCATTGCCGCTCGCCTTGATGGCGTTCGCCGCCGGCGTCGTCCTGCTGCAATAGCAACCGGTGCTGCCCGCCGTCGCGCCCTCGCTTGGCGGCGCATTCGTCGCCGCGACCGCTGCAGCCGGCGTGCATGCATTGCGCCGGCGCGTGCTGCTCGGGCGCATCGCCGCAACCGTTTCGCGCTGCGTCGTTGCGGGTGCGTTCGGCTTCGGCTATGCCGCATGGCGCGCGGAAATCCGGCTTGCCGATGAGTTGCCGCCGATGTGGGAGGGCGTCGATATCGCGCTGGTCGGCATGGTCGACGAGCTGCGCAGGCTTCGCCGCGCAGCACGCGTTTCGTGTTCGCCGTCGAGCGAGTCGAGACGCCGACGCCGTCGTCCCGGGCCGGCTCTCGCTCGCGTGGTACGCGCAGTGGCAGAAGAGACGGCCCGATCGCCACGGTGCCCGGGCTGGCGGCCGGCGAGCGCTGGCAGTTCGTCGTGCGCTGAAGCGCCCGCACGGCACCGTGAATCCCGATGGCTTCGACGTCGAGGCCTGGCTGCTCGAGAACAACTGCGGGCGACCGGCTACGTGCGCGCCGATCCCGGCAATCGGCGGCTGGATGCCTTTGCCGGGCGCCCCGGCGACTACATCGAGGCGCGCCCGCGCGGCGGTAGAGGCGCGGATACTGGCGGCGCTGTCCGACGCGCCCTATGCCGGGGTCATCGTCGCGCTCACGATCGGCGAACAGCGGGCGATCAGCGAAGCGCAATGGCAGGTCTTCAATCGCACCGGCATCACCCATCTCGTCAGCATCTCCGGGCTGCATGTCACCGTTTTCGCGGCGCTGGCCGGCGGATTCGCGTTCGCGATCACCCGGCGCTTCCCGTGGTTCACCTCGCGCCTGCCCGCGCGCAAGCTCGCGGCGGCGATCGGACTGGTTGCGGCGACCTGTTATGTGCTGCTCGCGGGGGCGCAGATTCCCGCCCTGCGCACGCTCATCATGCTCGCGGTCGCGGCGCTCGGAATCTGGCTCGCCCGTCCGGGGACCGCGCTCATGGTCTGGCTCTGGGCGCTGGTCGCGGTCGTCGCCTTCGATCCCTGGGCCGGACTCACCCCCGGATTCTGGCTGTCTTTCGGAGCCGTCGGCTTGCTGCTGTATGGCGGCGGAGGCCGCATCGGCGATGCGCGCCCGCGGGAGCGTTCCGCGCGGATCATCGCGATGCTGGCGGACGCCGCGCGTGCGCAGACGCTGGTCACCGTCGGACTGGTGCCGCTCACGCTGGCGATCTTCCAGCAGGTGTCGCTGGTGGCGCCGCTCGCCAACGCGCTCGCCATCCCGGTGGTCACCTTCGGCGTCGTGCCGCTCGCACTCTCGGGGATCGCGCTGCCCTTCGATTTCATCTGGCACGTTGCCCATGCGATCTTCGCGGCACTCATGCTGGTGCTGGAATTTCTCGCTCGCTCGCCCGCCGCGGTGTGGCAGCAGCACGCGCCGTTGCCGTGGACGATCGCCGCGGCGGTGCTCGGCGTCGTCTGGCTGGCCGCGCCCGCCGCCGTTCCCGGGCGATGGCTGGGACTCGTCTGGCTCGTCCCGCTGTTCGTGGTCCGGCCCGAGGCGCCCGCGGCGGGCACGTTCACGATGAGCGTCCTCGATGTCGGCCAGGGCCTCGCGGTCGTGCTTCGGACGCACTCGCGGGCGCTCCTCTACGACACGGGACCGCGATACAGCGACGACGCCGATGCCGGCGGGCGCATCGTCGCGCCGTATCTTCGCGGGGCCGGCATCCGGAAGCTCGACGGCCTGATCGTCTCGCATCAGGACAGCGACCACAGCGGCGGCGCGCTGACGCTCCTGCGGACGGTACCGGTCGATTGGCTCGCCTCCTCGCTGCCGGTCGATCATCCGATTCTCGCCCGCGACGAATCCGGAAAGGCCGGCGAAGCGTCGACGATTCCGGCATTGCGGTGCCTCGCCGGCCAGAGCTGGTCGTGGGATGGCGTGCAGTTCACGATCCTGCATCCCGATTCGCGAGCGTATGGGCAAGCGGCGCGCAAGACCAACGATCTATCGTGCACGCTGCGCGTCGATTCCCTTTACGGCAGCGCACTCGTCACCGGCGACATCGAGGCGAGGAGCGAGCAGGAACTCCTGCGCCGCGATGCGCGCGCGCTGTCCGCCGATGTCCTCGTCGTGCCGCATCACGGCTCGCGGACTTCGTCGACTTCCGCGTTCATCGCCGCCGTCGCGCCCGAGGTCGCGGTGTTCACGCCCGGCTACCGGAATCGCTTCGGCCATCCGCGGCCGGACGTCGTCGCGCGCTACGCCGAGTTCGGAGCCGCGCTCTACCGGACCGATCATGATGGCGCGCTCACCTTCACCTTCGCGCCCGGCGAATCGCGCGCGCCGCGTCTCGAACGCGAGCACCATCGGCGCTACTGGCGCGACATGCCGCTGCGCGACGGCTCCCCGCTCGACTAGCGGCGCGAGCCTGGGAGCAGGGGAACGCGCGAGCGGCGAAGCAGGGGCCCCGTGCCGGAGGCCAGGGGATGCGAGCCATTGCGAGTCGCGTTCGGAGGCCGACAACGCGGTGTCGCGCATTCCTTGGCGGTGCGGAGGCCGAACTGCGCGCCCGGCGCGTGGGGTGCGACCGGGGCGAGTCGACGCTGCGACCGACGCCACTGCGTCGCGATTCTCACGAGCCGAACGGAGGCCGCCCGCGGTCGGCGCTGCTATCGGCGCGTGGCCTCGATGTTGATCTCGAGCTCGACCTTGTCGCCGACGTCCGGGAGCCACCGGGTGAGTCCGTACGCCGAGCGATCGAACGCCGCGCGGAACGCGCCGCCGCAGGTGTACCGTTTGGAAAGCCCGGCCTGCACCTCCTTGCAGCCGAAGCGCTCCACCGCGAGGCGCAACGGGCGCTGGACGCCGTGCAGCCACAGCGTGCCGTCGATCGCCGTCAGCCTGTCGCCATCGAACACGAAATCGTCGCCGACATAGCGCACTTCGGGATATTGCGCTGTGTCGAGAAACTGTGGCGAGCGGAGCACGTCGTCGAGCGTCCGGTTGCCGGTGTCCACCCGAGCCGGCATCGACATTGGCGACGACGCTGCCGGTCTTCGCCGCCGGATCGAACGTCACGGTGGCGTCGAGCTTCAGGAAGCGGCCGCGAACGTAGGAAATGTCGCGATGCGCGACGGCGAAGTAGATCGAGCGGTGATCGCCGTCGACGTCGAATGCCGCGGCGAATACCGTGGTGGCGACGATCGCCAGACCTGCTCCTGCAAGGCCGGAGATTGCAGCGCGCCGGTGCGATCGTAAGGAATTCATGCGTGCGTGGGTCCGATATAGTGGTCTTCGTGGGACAAACCGTTCTTTCCCCGCTATCTATTCCGCGGCGCGGGAATAGCCGCGAGAGCTGCGATGTTTACCGAGCGAGCCTTCCGGCCCAGAATTTGGTCGATGGAAGGTGGTCGCTGGAGGAGGGCACCATCATGGCACTTCACCGGGTCTCGGCGGCGATTGTGGCGGCGCTCTTCTCGCTGCCGGCCAGCGCGAGCTACCACACGTACGTGATCGACGAGCTCTATTCCAACGCCGACGGCACCGTGCAGTACGTGGTGCTGCACGAGTCGCTCGGGATGAACGGCCAGAATCTGCTCGCGGGGCATACGCTGACGGCCACGCATGCGGGACAGAAGAAGACCTACAGCTTCGTGCGCGATCTTCCTGGTGAGATGTGCGGGTATTACAACTGCATGCCGAGTCCGACTGCCAACACCCGCGTGCTGATCGGCACCGATGGCTTCAGCGCCCTCGGGCTCGTCACGCCGGACTACGTCGTTCCCAACGGATTCCTTCCCATCGACGGTGGCACGGTCGACTACGCCGGGGTCGATGCGCTGACGTTTGCGGCGTTGCCGACCGACGGCCTCAACGCGCTCTACCGCGATGGAACGACGCGGCGGAATGTCGCGACGAACTTCGCGCGGGACGCCGCGACCGCCGCCCTGTCCGCCGTCAACTATCAAGGGTTGTGGTGGGCGACGGGCGGCACGGAATCGGGGTGGGGGATCAATTTCGCGCATCAGGGCGATCGGGTCTTCGCCACGTGGTACACCTACGACGCCACGGGCAAAGCCTGGTGGCTGTCGATGCTTGCCGACCGGATCACCGGCAACACGTACCGCGGCCCCATCAACGTCGACAGCGGCCCGTCGTTCGCGAATTTCGTCGGCGCGGGCAAGCCCACGCAGGTAGGGACGGGCACGCTCGCATTTTCGGATGCGAACAACGCAACGTTCGACTACACCGTCAACACGACGACGCAATCCAAGGCGATCGCGCGCTACGATCTCGGCACCGGCGCGCAGCCGATCTGCGCGTTCAGCGCCACCGCGCTCAACTTCGGCGCCGCGGCCAACTACCAGGACCTCTGGTGGGCGGCGAGCGGGGCGGAGTCGGGCTGGGGCATCAACTTCGCGCATCAGGGCAACACCCTGTTCGCGACCTGGTACACCTACGATGTCGATGGCACGCCCATGTGGCTGTCGGCGCTGCTGAAACGCGCCGGCACCAGCAATGTCTATCAAGGCGACCTGGTGCGAACCTCGGGACCGCGATTCGACAATTACCGGACGAGCGACCTCGGGCCGAACCAGCCGGTCGGCTCGGCGATCCTGACGTTCGCCGACGGCAACCACGCCAGCTTCGACTACACGGTGACTGGCATCGCAACGGGAACCGTCACGCAGTCGAAGGCGATCGCGCGCTTTCCGTTCGCCGCCACGGGCGGAACGCTCTGTCAGTAGACACCGCTGTCGCGCGCGGGCGGCGCCGCGTAGACTCCGCTCGTGCGACGGAGCGATATCGAGCGTCTTTCCTGCCTCTTTGAGCGTCGAGGATGGATCGCGTTGCTCGCGCTCGCCGCGCTCGGTGCCGCGACGCCCATCGTCGCGGTCGCGCAGAGCCGCGACGCGAAGGAGTGGAAGCTCTCGACGGCGGTGGGGACGGCGTTTGCGCTCGGCAAGGCGGGCGAACGCTGGGCTGCGCTCGTCACCGAAAACTCCGGCGGCAAGCTCGCCGTCGTGCTGCGTCCCGGCGCGACGCTCGCCGAGCGCGATCCGGCGCGCGAGTTCACCGCGCTTCGCAGCGGCGCCGCCGATCTCGCGATCGGCTCGACGCTGTATTGGTCGGTACAGGTGCGCGAGCTCGGTGTCGTCGGATTGCCCTGGATCGCCCCTGAGGAAAAGCAGCTCGATGCACTGGTGACGGGCGTCATCGCGGAGAAGCTTGCCGCAGCAGTACAGGCCGGCGGCGCGATGCCCCTCGCGTTCGCGCCGCTCGGTCATCGCGAGCTCGCGGCGCTCGCATCCGTGCGCACGCCCGACGACTTCGCGGGGCGGGCCGTGCGCATCGCGTCGACGCCGTATCTCGTCGACTTCTACGCGGGATTGGCGGCGCGGCCCAAGGCCATGTCGTTCACCGACGCACGGGCCGCATTTGAATCGGGCCAGCTCGATGTCCAGGAGGGCGCACCGGCAACGTTCGCCGCCGCGCGCCTCGACGCCATCGGTATCAGGCACGTCACGCTTTGGGGCGCCGTGGCCGAAGCGGCGATTTTCGCCGTCAATCCCGGCGTCTGGGAGGGGTGGACCGACGAGGAACGTGCGATCGTCCGCGCCGCTGCACAGCAGGCAGCGCTCGAGCTTGCCGCGCTTGCACGCGCCGAGAACGCCGCCGCGCTGGCCCTGCTCCACAAACGCGGCGTGTCGATCGTGCGGCTCACGCCATCCGGTTCGACCGCGTCGGCGGCGGCGCGCCCCGTCTACGACAAATGGGCCGCAGTGGCCGGCTATGAACTCGTGCGCGCGGCGGAAGCGGCGGTGGCCGCGGCCCGGTGATGCGCTCCGTCAATCAAACAAGCTGAACCGCGGAGGACATGGAGATCACGGAGGAAATCTGGCAAACGCTTTCTCCGTGCTCTTCGTGTTCCCTTTTTTGCGCCGTTACCCGAGCATGTTGACGAAACGCCCCAGTCGCACTGCAGTTTCGCCCTTTTTCGGGCGGCGCGTCGGCATGATCAGCACGCAATCGGCGTAGGGCGTACGGATCTCGGCGTCGCCGTCGCGCGCGAGCACTGTGCCCTTCTCGGCGATCACCGCGAGGCCGTGAACGGGAAGCGCGAAGGCAAAATCGTCGGTGCCGATCGTGACCGCGGCGGTGACCTCGATCACCTTCTGCGCGGGCGCCGGCAGCGGTTCGAGCTGCGCGTCGAGAAACGCCGCGTCGGCCATTCCAAAATGCCGCAGGAAGCGCAGCGCAGCGTCCTTCGCGACCTCGGACGCGGCGCTCGCCCAGTGCTGGCCGCATTCGACGAGCAGTGCATTGCGCGGGTCCATGGCGTCGTCGAAGAACGCGTAATCACGCAGTCGCCGTCCCGCTGCATGGCCCGCGTCGACGACGATGTATTCGGGGGCGCCGAGCGCCTGGGCAAGCAGGACGCCTTTGCGCTGCCGTCCCGCCATCGCGAGCGGCGGACAGGAATCGGTCATCGAGTGGAGGTCGAGCAGGTAGTCGATCCGGTCGTAGAGCGTCCGCAGTTCGCGCGCACGATCCAGATCGGCGCTCTTGCGGGGGCCGTCGAGCACGTCGGTGGTCCACAGCCGGTTGAAGTCCTCGTCGACGCAGCGCGACGCGAACGGGTCGGCGGCGTCGAACGTCCGGTACGCGCCGACGTTCGCGAAGCACACGGAGAGCGTCCCGCGCAGCGGGCGGAAGCCCGTGCCGAGCAGCCAGTCGAGGGCGATTGCGCCGCAGACCTCGTTGCCGTGCGTCAGCGCCTGCAGCAGCACGTGCGGGCCGGCCCGGTTCGAAGCGTGGGTCCAGACGTAAGGGATGCCGGTGTTGCCCGCAGCCCAGCGGCCGAGATCCGGGAAGGAGACCTCGATCGTTGGCAGAGGCCACTCGGGGCCGTCGATCATCGCTGCGAAGCCGCGGGGCGCGTCCAAGATGTCGCCGCCGTCACGACCTGCAGATCCGGTCGGCGAGGCGGCGCATGAACCTCTCGCAACGCGCGAGCTGTTCGACCGCCACCCATTCGTTCGGCCGTCCATCGCGGCAGCGTTGCTTTACCTAGGCAAGACCATTAGCCTTACGGTAGAAGAGACCTCATTCATCGTCGCTGCCGTGTTGTGCGGGGGCATGTTTTCGTCGCTCGTTGGCGGCATTCTGGCCGATTGGTTCGGTCGCAAAAGGATGATGGTTGTCAGCGGCCTGATGTTCGTTGCGAGCGTTGGGCTGATCGTCATTTCCCAAGCGTTTTTGCCGCTGTTTTTGGGTCGCTTATTGCAAGGCATGAGCGGTGGCGTAATCGCCGTGGTGGTCCCGCTCTATCTTGCGGAATGCCTTAGCGCGAAAAACCGCGGCCAAGGCACGGCCATCTTTGCGTTCATGCTCACGTTTGGCATCGTCGCGGCGTCACTGGTTGGCTTGTTTTATACCCAGCGGGCTGAGTCCGCAATTGCAGCTGCAGCGGGCAACGCGGAACTCATCAAGGCCGCTCAGAACCACGCGTGGCGAGGAATGTTTTTGTCGATGATTTATCCCGGCCTGCTTTTTTTCCTGGGCGGATTTGTGGTGAGCGAATCGCCCCGCTGGCTATTCCGCCGTGGCAAAAATGACCAGGCTTTGGCGGCGCTCCGCAAGTCATGTTCGGAAGAAGAGGCACAATTGGAACTCCGCGAAATGGAGACCCTCGTACACCATCAAAAAGATCAAAAAGCCGCGTCTGTTGCTTCGGATTCGCTGCTTCAGCGTAAGTATGTGGTTCCATTCATTATCGCGTGCGTCATTGTGGTCGGCAACCGGGCGACCGGCATCGACTCGATCATTGGGTTCCTGGTCGTAATATTAAAACAGGCGGGCATGAGCGCCAGCCTCGCGACGAGAGGCGACGTTGCCGTGAAGGTGCTCAACTGCGTGATGACGCTCGTGGGGGTCGCTCTGGTGGACAAGAAAGGCCGTAAGTTTCTACTCAAAATAGGAACCGGCGGTGTCATCATCGCGCTGGCTGCTGCAGGGCTTGTTTTCCTCGCATTTGAGTCAAAACGCGTTGATGTCAGGGAGAAGGTGCAGGCTGCGGTGAGCGGTGGCGGGCTGACTCTGCCGGTCAACGAGTGCCACCTCGGCGCAGCAGTCGGAGGGCGGCCGATGGCGCTGACGGTGTTCTATTCCTACGGCGGCGGTGACAAGGTAGACACAGTGCGGAGCGATGATCCAGACCCTGTCCTCAAAATCGCGCCGGATCCGAAGGCCCTGAACACACCGCTCCTTATCAAACGCGCCATGTATGGCCCCGTGCCCACAGAAGGAACGGGTTGGCTCGTCATGGCGTGCTTGTGCCTCTTCATTGCGTTTTTTTCGGCCGGACCGGCCGTTGTCGCCTGGCTCGCTCTTTCCGAGTTGATGCCGACTCGCATCCGTTCGACCGGCATGGGCTCCGCGCTGGTGCTGAATCAGGCCGTCGGGACCGGCATCGCCGCTGTGTTCCTGCCGACGGTTGGTAACTTTGGCTATTCGCGCGATGTTCTTTCTCTGGGCAGGCTGCACAGTGATTTCCTTTGTTACCGCGGCGTTCTTCCTGCCGGAAACCAAAGGCAAGACGCTGGAAGAAATCGAGGAGTACTTTGAAACGGCCAAACTTAGAGCTGTTTGAAAACTCCTGGCAGTTACCAGGCGAGTGTGAGGCTGCGCTCCAAATTTTGGAGACAGGAATGAGGACATACGCAACGGATTTGACGGAGGCGCGCCAGAAATCTTTCTCCGCTCTCTGTCTGGGAATCCTCTTCGAGACCTACATCCGCAACAATGAGGAGTTCATCCCGAACTTCGGCGAACGCTATCGAAACGGCGAGACAGCACAGCCTTCGTTGAATCGACGGTGAACCAGTTGATCAGCAAGCGCATGGTAAAGAAGCAGCAAATGCAATGGACACCCCGCAGGGCACATCTGCTGCTGCAGACCCGAACAAAGGTGCTTAACAATGAACTCGAGGCGGTATTCTGCCGATGGTATCCGCGGTCCCCCTCAGCGGCTTGCCTCCGACCTTTAGGCGGTCTCTCCAAATGCCCATTTTGGCAATTTTCCGAGCGAAAAATTACTCCAAGAGGCCCATTTTGAAGGCGGCTTAGAGTAAATTTCTGCACGTGTACTGCTTGTACCCCAAATGAAAAGCGCGGCGCAAACTTATATTCTTCTTGCCGCCGCGCTCGCCGCGCTCGGTGCTTGCGCGCCATTGGCGGAGGTAAGCAAAACTGAGCCAAAGCTAGGCGCGCAATATGGAACAGTTGCCGAGCTTCGCCGCGCTGAGCAGGCGATCGCCGACGCCCAGAAGTTAAAGCGCACCGATCCAAATAGAGCAGTTGGCCTTTATCTGTGTGGGCTTGAAGCAGCAGCGAGGGAACTGCGGAAAAACCCCGGGGATCGGCTGGCTCTGCGTGATTACAACTTCGCCCTATCCCGCGTGTTTTCGATAATTCGAGACGCTCACCTCGACCCTTGGACCCATCCGTTACACGTGCCGGCACCTGGTGGGGGCGAATATGTTCTCACCCAGCGCCCAGCTGCGAACCGGCTCTGGAAACCCCAGGATTTCGAACTGATTCCTGCCGACGAACTTAATGTGCGTGGCAAATTTGTCGTTCCACGCGTGACGCGTCAGGGCATCGGCGCGTCATTGGTCGCCGTTCGCGCCCAGCAAGCTCCAAGGATTCAGCAACGGTTTGTTCCGCCGCGTATCTACCTGGCTGTGACCGCGCTGGCCCATTTGAGCGGGCGCAAGTACGAAATCGAATTCATTGATCCACTTTCCGTGGAAACCGCAAGCCTATCGGGTCGAAGTCTACCGTCCGGCGCGGACTTTACAGCCCCATTGGCCCTGGGTCTGTCCCGCGAACGGCCTGAGAAGATCGGTGTGCCGGCAATGCTCGACCCGGAGGGATTCGCCAGCACGGCCCGCCTCATACAAGTCCAACCCTACGATCCTCAAAAGATCCCCGTGCTCTTTGTTCACGGTCTTCAGAGCACGCCGGTGACTTGGGTCCCAATGGTGAACACGATCTGGGCTGATCCTGTCCTGCGCCGGAACTGTCAGGTCTGGGTGTTCAGCTACCCAAGCGGCTATCCCATCCCGTACTCAGCGTTGCTGCTCCGGCGCGAGCTCGACGCCCTAAACAAAACCTTCCCCAATCACCGCCAGATTGTTTTGGTCGGCCATAGCATGGGCGGCATTCTTAGCCGCCTTATGATCACTGACTCTGGCGGTGACAAAATGTGGCGCTACTTCTTCGGCACATCGCCGGAGCAAACCAAACTCTCTCCGGAAAGCAAGGCGTTGGTCAGGGAGGCCTTGGTCTTTAAACGTCGGCGCGATGTGGCGCGGGTTATTTTCATCTCTACGCCACATCGCGGTAGCTTGATCGCACGAAGTCCGATCGGTCGAATCGCATCGAGCATGATTCGCAAGTCGGTGCAATTTGCAAGACCGGCCCACGAGATTTTACAGGCAACCGTTGTTCAGGAGGACCCAGGCGTCATGAAACTAAACCGAATGCCAAACAGCATCGACACACTTTCGCCTAACGACCCTTTCGTGAAAATCATGAACGCGCTCCCACTGGCAAAAGACGTGCCCTATCATTCTATCATCGGTGACCTTGGCCGCGGAGATACGCCGAACAGCAGCGATGGTGTCGTTCCGTATTGGAGTTCGCATGTCGGCGGAGCCAAATCCGAGAAGATTGTGCCTTCGGGTCACGGCGCAAATCTGCATCCCAAAGGGATCGCCGAGGCCGTTAGGATCCTTAGGGAACACATCGAAAGCAAGGCTCAGTGATGCGAAAAGGCAGCCAAGAATTTCCAGACAGGGAATGCTGGATGTTTCAGCTCCGCGATAGGTTGTTCGCCCGCACCGCTCACGAGATGGCCAACCGAAAAGGTCCAAGAGTCAATTTTTTCGAAATTAGGCCTCCTTCAGGGCGATTTTCAGATAGACCAAAGTGTAGTAGACTTGTTTTCGGACAGAGCAGAAGCCGGCAAATTCGGCGCTGAGCGAGCTGCTCGAGAAGGAAAAATCCATGAACTCTGCAGCAAGAATCGGTTCGAGCTCTCTCCTGGGTGCAACGATTATTGAAGGAGGCGCCAATTTCAGCCTCTTCTCTCGGGGCGCCACGGGCGTCGAGTTGCTTTTTTTTGACAGCGAGAGCGACACTCGACCATCACGCGTCATTCAGATCGACCCTGCGGCAAACCGCACCTATCATTATTGGCACGTGTTCGTCCCCGGTGTGGAACCAGGACAAATTTACGGCTACCGTGTCCAGGGAGTCTCAGATCCCTCGAAGGGAATGCGATTTGATCCCACCAAGGTACTCCTCGATCCATACGGTCGCGGTGTGGTTGTACCGGGCAACTACAGTCGCGCTTCGGCCTGCCAGGTGGGCGACAACGCCGCGACCGCCATGAAAAGTGTCGTGGTCGATCCGCGCGCCTACGACTGGGAAGGGGACACCAGTCTGGGCCACCCGTGGTCGCGAACGATCATCTACGAAATGCACCTGCGAGGGTTTACACGCCACCCAAGTTCGGGTATTTCGGATGAGAAGCGTGGCACTTACGCAGGTCTAATCGAGAAAATTCCCTACCTCCGGCAACTAGGCATTACCGCCGTCGAACTGTTGCCCGTGTTCCAGTTCGACGCGCAAGATTGCCCACCTGGACTCGTCAACTATTGGGGTTACTCGCCGGTGTCCTTCTTTGCGCCCCACCAAGCCTACAGCTCGCGTCGGGATGGGCTCGGCCCGATGGATGAGTTTCGCGATATGGTTAAGGCGCTGCACCGGGCAGGAATCGAAGTCATTCTTGATGTCGTCTTCAACCATAGTGCGGAAGGCGATCACAATGGCCCGACGCTGTGCTTCCGTGGCCTGGACAACAGCACCTACTACATCCTCGAACATGACCGCTCGCGGTATGCGAACTACAGCGGCACCGGCAATACGCTTAACGCTAATCATCCCATCGTCCGCCGGATGATCCTTGATAGTCTGCGCCATTGGGTTAAAGAAATGCACGTCGACGGCTTTCGATTCGACCTGGCTTCGATTCTTTCTCGCGACGCGTCAGGGCAGGTCATGCCGAACCCGCCGGTGCTCTGGGATATCGAATCGGATCCGGCACTCGCGGGGACAAAGCTCATCGCGGAGGCGTGGGACGCGGCGGGTCTGTACCAAGTGGGCAGCTTCATCGGGGACAGCTGGAAAGAGTGGAACGGTCGGTTTCGCGATGACGTTCGCAGCTTTCTCCGTGGTGAAGAGTGCTCGGCAGGGCGGTTCGCCGATCGGCTTCTTGGCAGTCCTGAAATTTATGGTCACGAAGGAGCGGGAGCCCGAACAGAGTATCAACTTTGTGACTTGTCACGACGGTTTCACCCTCAACGACCTCGTCTCCTACAACGAGAAACACAATGAAGCCAACGGGGAAAACAACCGCGACGGCGCGAACGATAACCGGAGCTGGAACTGCGGCGTCGAGGGTCCGACCGACGATCCGGCTGTCGAGAAGCTGCGCAATCGGCAAGCCAAAAACTTTTTGACGATCACGATGCTTTCACTCGGCGTCCCGATGATTCTCATGGGTGACGAAGTGAGGCGAAGCCAGCATGGCAACAACAACGCCTACTGCCAGGATAACGAAACCAGCTGGTTGGATTGGACTTTGGTCACGAAGCATGCCGAGCTGCACCGGTTCGTAAAGTTGCTCGTTGCTCGGCGAGTGCTTCGAGACGTCGAACATGAACGCCAGCGAGTGAGTCTGAATCAACTCATGCGTGAGGCGAACAAGGCATGGCACGGGGTCAAGCTCAACCAGCCCGACTGGAGTGACCACTCACATAGCGTGGCATTAACGGGAGAAGTTCCAAGGGAAGGGGTCTTTTTTCATCTCATTATCAATGCGTATTGGGAGCCGCTCGACTTCGAACTGCCAACGCCTGGCGAACGTGCCGGGAGTCCCTGGCGGCGATGGATCGATACCTCCCTGGATGCGCCCGACGACGTCGTCGAGTGGCAGGTCCCTTCTTCGATTTCGGGCAACACCTATCGGGCCGGGCCACGCTCTGTGGTATTGCTCGTGGCAAACGTCGTGGCTGCAAGCTAAGCACCCCACTCCGTTCCGCAAAAAGACCAGTCTGACCTCTTTCACGAGCCGGAAAAACTGGATGTGGTTCTCCGGGGCGCCTTCGATTTCGATCGTAACGGTAATCGGTCCGTCGTCGCTCTCCGGCAAGTAAAGCGGACGCTCCTCTTGCTCGAGCGGATGAGCCTCCTGGTCTATTTCCGCCGAAAAATCGATCGACAACCGCCTCGCTGTCAGTAGCGGGCTCAAGTATGAACACTCCACCGGCCAACGATCCGAGTCCCATGCTCGTGAATGTCAGCCCGAGGGATACAGCGTCGAGGTGAAGGGCCTTCAGACCAACGACTGGAAGCAGGGCCGGGATTGCCCCGACTAATACACCAAAGATGAAATTTCGCAGCAGGATAATCTGAACGCCAGGGGCGTAACGCATGTATCGCGCTGCTCCGGCGAGCGAATCGAAAAATGTCTCCAGCGGCGCGTTGAATTCCGACTTCTTGCGTTTCCAGGTGCTCACAGCGACCAACACAATGACAAGGCTATTGCGTTCATCCCCGAACACGACGCTCACACCTGCAAATGGGATCAGAAGACCGCCGAGGGCCGGACCGATGTACCGGCCAGGTTCATTTGGATTCCGCCCAGGGCGATTGCGGAAGGGAGTTGTTCCTTTCCCACGATCTCCAGTATCGCGGATTCTCGCGAGAAGCCATCATCACTTTTTCTGTGCGAGCAGTGCAAACGCCTTTTCGATTTGGCGCGTTGCTTACGCGGACTCTCCAATCTCCTGTCCGCGCGGCTATTGCATGAAGCGGCGCGAGATTGTCCTCTACGGAGAGTGCCCTCACTGCGCGGCGGCGTGAGCGCTTTAACTCATGCTGACAGGGAGTCTTTGTTCTTCAATGATAGCCGCAAATTATTTCATCTAATGGTCAATTGAATCCTGCCGATGGCTGCGCGTTCATGGACCTCGGCAAATTGGTCGCACACAGGCCGCGAAGGTTGCATTCCCTCCTTCAATCGCGGTCGATCGAGCCGGCTTTTGCGCTCAGTCGCTCCAGGAACATTCGCTGCGCCTGGTTGATCTTTTTCTCCGCCTCGGCCAGCGGGAAGAATTCCGCGCGATCGATCTCCGGGAACGCCTGCATTCTTCCAGAGTGTGGTGGCCACTCCATCTCAAACGTGTTGCTTTCTATCTGCACAGTCTGGCGCGGGTCGACTTCGAGCGCCCAGGCGCGTACAGACTTGCCGCCCCTCTGCTTGATCCAGCCGAGATCGACGAGATCTCCTTGCGGCTCTATGCCGGTTTCCTCCTGCAACTCGCGCATCGCCGCCGTCAGCAGATCCTCCCCTTCCTCCGGCTCGCCCTTGGGGATGCTCCAGGCGCCTTCGTCTCTCGTTCTCCATAGTGGTCCGCCTGGATGGACCAGCAGCACCTCAATGTGGCCCGCTTTGTGATAGTACATCAAGACTCCCGCGCTAATCTTGTCCGGCATGTTGAATGAAAACGGCGGATGTTATCACAACCCCGGCTTCATTCCAGTCCGGTCGAGACCGGCCCTCCCCGCTCGATCTCCGTGCTGCGCCGACGAGAGTTATCCCTCGGTCGAATCCGGATTTCGGCGGTTGGGGTGTCCAAGGCAGCGCTTCCGCGCTAAATTGGAGGAGCCACCAATGGATATGGCTCCTCACTCCGCCTCGACCGACAGCCGGGAAGCGGCACTTCTCAAGCTTGCGCTTGAATTGTCGCGGGAGATTCATCCCGCACGGAGAACGCGCGGATTGATGCCGGACAGCTCGCTGGAACGCGATGCGGGCCTCGACTCGCTGGCGCGCGTGGAGTTGCTGCTTCGTGTGGAGAGACGGCTGGGAGTGCGGCTGCCGGATCAGACGGTCCTGTCGGCGGAGACGTTTCGCGACCTCCTCGCCGCGATCGAGGCCGCGCCCGTGAGTGTGCGCGCGACTGCTCCCACGGAACCCGCGCCCGAGTCCGGGACGAGCGCGGAGGAGGAGTGGCCGGAATCGGCGGAGACGCTCGTGGAAGCGCTGGAATGGCACGCACAGAGACATCCGGATCGTCCACAGATTCACTATTTGGCGGACGGTGAGAAACCCGAGACGATCACTCATGGCGAGGTGTGGCTCGGTGCACGACGGATTGCGGCGGGTTTGCGGGAGCTGGACCTGGAGCCCGGCGGGACCGTGGCGATCATGCTTCCCTCGGGCCGGCCTTATTTCGAGACGTTCATGGGGACGTTGATGGCGTCGGGCGTGGCGGTGCCTCTCTACCCGCCGACGCGCATCCACCGGCTCGAGGAGCACGTTCGCCGGCAGGCGCGCATCATGGCGAACGCGCGGGCTTCGGTGCTCGTGACCTTCGAGGAGGTGAAGAGGATCGGCGGGCTGTTGAAGTCGCTGCTTCCCGACCTTCGCGCCATCGTGACGCCCACGGAGTTGGCGCGCCAGCCCGTCGGCGAAAGCGTGCGCGCGCGGGGCCGCGACCTGGCATTCCTGCAATACACGTCGGGAAGCACGGGCGATCCGAAGGGAGTCATGCTTACCCACGCGAACCTCGTCGCGAACATCCGCGCGATGATCCGCGGCTGCGCCGCGACGCCCGCGGAGACCTTCGTGAGCTGGCTCCCGCTCTACCATGACATGGGACTGATCGGCGCGTGGCTCGCAGTCATGTGCGCGGGTGCGCGGTTGGTGCTCATGTCGCCCCTCAGCTTCATGGGCCGTCCTGTGCGCTGGCTGCGCACGATTTCCGCTTGGAAGGGCACATTGTCGGCAGCCCCGAATTTCGCCTATGAACTTTGTGCAAGAGACCTCGACGACGCCGACCTCGAGGGTCTCGATCTTTCGAGTTGGCGCATCGCGTTCAACGGCGCTGAACCGGTCCATCCCGGGACGATCGAGAACTTCGCGGCCCGTCTTGCCCCCTATGGCTTCAAGCGTGAAGCGTTGTCGCCAGTGTATGGCCTCGCGGAGAACTCCGTAGGCGTGACGTTTTCTCCCGCGGGGAGGGGACCACGGGTGGATCGCATAAAGCGACAGGAATTTCTTGAGAAGGGACGGGCGGAGCCCGCCAACCCGAACGATGCCCATGCCTTGGCGTTCGTTGGATGCGGAAACCCGCTAACAACCGTCGAGGTTCGGATCGTGAATGAAGCGGGCCGCGAGGAAGTCGACCGTGCGCGGGGACGCATCGAGTTCCGGGGACCTTCCGCGACAGCGGGCTACTACCGCAACGCCGTCGCAACGCGGCGCATGCTCGACCGCGGCTGGATTGACTCGGGAGATCTCGGCTACATTGCCGAAGGCGAGCTCTACGTAACGGGCCGCGCGAAGGACGTGATCATTCGGGGCGGCCGGAACGTCCACCCTCAGGAACTCGAGGAAGCGGTGGGCAGCGTCTCCGGCCTTCGCCCCGGCTTCGTCGCCGTTTTCGGCTCGCAGGACACCCGGTCGGGCACCGAGCGTCTTATCGTGGCTGCCGAGACGCGCGTCACGCAAAGTGAGACCCGCGAAAAGATCATCTCGAAGATTCGCGACCTTTCGAGCGAGTTGCTCGAAGCTCCGCCTGACGACGTCGTGCTCGTCCCGCCGGGCAGCGTTCCGAAGACTCCGAGCGGAAAGATTCGGCGAAGCGCGTGCCGGGAACTCTACGAAAAGGGAGAACTGGGCCGGAAGCGTCGTTCAGTCAGCCTTCAGATTGCGCGGCTCGTGGTGTCGGGCGTCGGACCTGGACTCAGTCGCGCGACGCGCACCGCTGGACACATTGTTTACGCGGTGTGGTCCTGGGGAACTGCGCTGGCTCTGAGCGGTCCGCTTTGGCTCGCGATTGCGAGCCTTCCCGGCCTCGCCGCGCGCCGGGCCCTCCTTCAGTTTGGCGTCCGCTTCTGGCTCCGCCTCGCCGGCATCCGGATTTCCGCCGCCGGTTTGTCAAACCTGCCCGCCGAGGGTCCCTCCGTGCTTGTTCCCAACCACTCGAGTTACCTCGATTCCTTTGTCCTCGCCGCCGTGCTGCCTCCGCGCTTTGTGTTTCTGGCGAAGAAGGAGCTCGATCGCAGCGCCTTCCTGTCCATCTTCCTTCGCCGCCTTGGCACGATCTTCGCCGAGCGCGCCAGCGCAGAGCAGGGCGTGCAGGACGCTGCGGCGGCCGTCGCCGCTGTGCGCGCCGGTCAGGGCCTGGTCGTCTATCCTGAAGGCACATTCCGTCGCGCAGCAGGTCTGCGCCCCTTCAAGCTCGGCGCCTTTCTTATCGCGGCGCAGGCTGGGGTGCCGCTGCTCCCCGTGACAATACGCGGCATGCGCTCGATCCTCCGAGACGGCCAGACGGTTCCACGCCCGGGGCGTGTTTCCATTTCCATCGGCGCGCCTCTCATCGCCGAAGGCGGGGACTGGAACGCTGCGGTCACGCTTCGCGATCGAGCGCGCGCGGAGATCTTGCGCGGTTGCGGAGAGCCCGATCTGGTGGAAACGTCGGAATAGCCCGCCTGCAGAACGAAGAGGCCTCCGCCGCGCCGAATCCTCCTCGCTCAGCCTGGTATAAAAGCCCCGCACGGCGGCATTGTAGCGGCCGTGTCCTCAGCACCGGTGATTGATCTACAAAATTGAGTCAGCTGACGGCTACGCGGAAATTCTGACCTTCCCATTTTTCGACTTCGAGCCAGTGGAAGGTGAATTCAACCGCTTCGCCGGCTGGCAGGTCCGCCGTTGCAAGGTCGGCGAAGTACAGGTCGGGCAAGCCGCTGGATTGGGTCTTGGAGTCATGGACGCTCTGCCACGCGTCGCTGCTCCAGCGCACGACGGCGGGTGCGCCGGTCAGCAGGCGCAGTATCTTTCCGCGCGGGATGCGGCGCGTTTGATGGCGGAAGTTCCAGATTTCATGGCGGCTTGGCACTGGGTTCGCGACATAGCGCTGGTGGGCCGGCTCGACCCGGTCAAAGACTTCGCCGTCGCGCCGGCTGCGGACCAGGCTGAGATACTCGGCGTGTGACCAGCAGAGCGGCATCGCCGAGCCGGTGGCCTGGCCGCGCTTGAAATATCCCCCGGGCAGATCATCATCGTCCCAGAGTTGTTCGGTGAGCATACCTCCGGCGTTGGCCATGCATTCGAGAACCTTGATGTAAGCGAGCGGATCGCGTCCGGCGGCCAGTTCGTAATGGCCCCGCTCGCCGGTGAGGATCGGCCAGGAGCGGCCAACGCCCGTTCCATCGAATGCCGAACCATCGTCCTTCTGGCCGTAGGCATCGTGGTTGTAGCGACGCCAACAGGGGCCTTGCGGGAGCTCGCGCCGGATTACGCGGTCGATTACTTCGATCGAATCGAGTATCGCAGGATCGTGGGCATCTCGGATTCCGAGCCGGACGAGGTGAAGGAAATCGCCGCCCACCACATTGCGCGCGGGATGCCGGCCCGCACCATTTGCGAGCTGGATGTCGAGCGTGTCCACGTCAGGGTGCGGGTCGATCGCCTTCGGGTCCGCGGGAGTGACGCGCACGTAGTGGCGTGGTTTTCCCGGGACGAGTTCACCGCGTGTTGTAACCATCCAGTCTTCGAGGTGGGCAGCGAGCCAGTCGGCGTAAGTGAGTATGAGTTCCGCCGTTTCGCTTTCCTCACGCCGGCGGGCGAATTCCGCCGCACAGACCAATGCGGCAATGACGACCGCCAGCGTGGAGGGCGAGTAGCCCGACTGCTCCTCCCAACGCTCCTGGCCGGTGACGGGTCCCTGGAGCAGCAGATAGCGCGCTGCCTTGGCGATCATGTGCCAAGGATCGAACGTCGGCAGCCTGTATTCGCGCTGGAGCCGCCACGCGAGCAGGATCGGCGAAGCGATTTCGTCGAGTTGCACACCGCTCCAATAAGCCCGGCCATCGATCCAGCTATTCTGCGGAAAATCGCCGTCGGCCTTTTGGATGCATGCCAGCCAGATCAGCGCGCGCAGCGGGGTGGCGCTCTGTCCTGTGGCGAGCAGGGCTGTGGCGCTCTGCACAAGATCGCGCGTCCACACCAGGTGGTAACCGCCGATCTCGTCATCGCCCCTGATTTCTCCCCAAGGGATGCTGAGCGATGCAATCAGGGCCCCGTGAAAAAGTTTGTCCTCATGCGCGAGCAGCACGCAGCGGCTCAGACGATACATCCCGCCCTCGTCGCACGTGTGGGCGCTGAAGTCGTATTGCTCCCCAAATTCAGCGCGGCGCCACTGGCGCACGTAGCCCTCGCGGTGGTAGTCGAAAGGATCGGCCAGGGACTGCAACAGCTTGGTCGCCGAACTTTGCGCGCTGCGACCAAGAGCGATTCCCAGCGTCCACTCGTCCCGCGAAGAGTCCAGTTCGGCCGTGAGAGCGATGTTGCCGTGCTCAGCCGCCCGGAACTCCCAGTCCATGCGAGAGTTGTCCATGAGGTCGCGCCAGCCGTCGCTCGCTCCGACATAGCCAACCGAGCGTCGCGCAAAGTCCGGCTCGCAACCAAAGGAAAGGTGCGTGTTGTCGCGCGTCACGTGAAAGAGACGGCGACCCGCAAACTCGCAAACCCAGCCCGAGTTGTTCGCGCCGCCCCGCTCGAGATGTGGCGCGAGAAGGACAAAAATTTTCAGTTTGCGCCGAAGCGTTTCGTCGGCCACTTCGAGCCGGACCTGCATCAGCACGACCGAGCTGTGCGGATCGGCAAGGACGTGTTTGACGATACGATAGCGGCCCGCGGGGTCGGAATTGGTAAGCCGGTAAAGCAGGCAGTTGCGTTCCGGATAGGTCACCTCATGGTGCAGATCGCGTTTTTCCTCGTGGCAGAAGCTGTCGCCGTCGGTGATGAGCAACTCGACATCGCGCGTGTTGGGCTGGTCGACGGTAGGGTAATAGATCTCGTTGAGGATCCCGTGGCTGAGCGTGAACCATACGTGACAGCTCGAGTGGTAGGCGGTTCCGATTCCCTCCTTCGCGCTGTGGGTCCATCGCGGCTCAATTCCCGGCGCGCCAAAGGCGCCAGCGGTCGCGGTTTGCTTATCGTGTTCAGACATGATTGGTGGTGTTTACGCCGAAGGATCGATTTCGCCGGCTCTCGACGATGGAGGGACCGATCTTTATGCTCTGCTTTATCCCATATTTTCCTGTCATATCAATATGCGGCACGGCTGGAATGCCCGACGAGCGAACTGCTTGTTTCCCGCACGTCGATTCTCACGAGCACGACCGCACTCCCTTCGGGATTTGAGAATCTCTCTTGTCGTTCCCTCAACGAGCGGCGAAACCTTGCCCATGGCTCTGATCGATTGCAGGTTCTTCTCTGAAACCCTCGGGATGTGCAGCTCGATGCGCGTGATTCTGCCTGAAAGCACCGAGCGGCGCATTGGCTCGGTGGGTGTAAGCCACGCAGGTAGCAGCGCGAGCTTTTGCGGGCATCCCACACTCTGGCTTTTGCACGGGCTCTCGGACGACGAGAGTATCTGGTCGCGTTCGACGTCGATCGAGCGCTATGTGGCCCCTCTTGGGCTGTCCGTCGTGATGCCGAACGTGCATCGCAGCTTCTATGCAAACATGCACAGCGGCTACCGCTACTGGGACTTTGTGAGCCAGGAGTTGCTCGAGAAGGCTCGAGCCTTCTTCCCGCTGTCCATCGCGCGTGAGGACAACTTCGTCGCCGGGCTGTCGATGGGCGGCTATGGAGCGCTCAAGCTCGCGCTCACCTTGCCCGAGCAATTCGCCGCCGTAGCGAGCCTGTCCGGGGTGACGGATGTGACCGCGTGGCGCGACGATCGTTCGGAAGATTTCGAACTGATCTTCGGTCCGGGTGGACCCCGGCGCGGCTCCGCGCACGATCTGTTTCAGCTCGCCACGTCGCTCGCCGACTCCGACCGTCCCAAGCCGAGGCTATACCAATGCTGCGGGACCGAAGATATCCTCCACGCGCAGAACACACGCTTCCGCGACGCGGTTCAACTCCTCGGCTTCGATTACCTCTACGAAGAAGGGCCGGGCGACCACAGTTGGGCCTACTGGGACACGATGATCTCCCGCACCCTGACCTGGCTCGAGCAGGGGAGCCGAGAACTGTGGCGCTCGGAAAGCGATGCATCGCTTCCACACTCGGTCACCGATCTTCGAAACGCACGAGCATGACGCTTCCGCTCCGTTGAGTCATGCTTGGTCCAGGCGGAAAGCCGGTAGCGTCGGGCGCAGTGCGATTTCAATCCCCGCCTTCGGCAATTTGATCGAAGAAACGCCTCAGGACATCGGCGGCCTTCTCGAATGTCGGACAAATCGCGATGACAGACTCGGTGATCATGAGGTTGTCGATGCCTCCGAAATCCTCAATCAGGTTCCCGTCCCTGTCCCGCGCGTCGCCGGGAGCGTAAGACCACCCTCCCCGGAAGACCTTGTCCCGATACGCGGAAAGATCTTCCGTGTACACTACGACGGGCTTTGCCTTACCGCAGGCATAGCCGATCTCCCAAGCCGTCCCTACGTCGGCTGAGGGACCCCGGAAGGGAGTCGCGTTGGCGAGCAACGCGTGACAAGAATCAATGAGGTCGCGGTTCGTTTTGAAGATCGCGGACGCGCTCTTCGAGAGAGTTTCACCCTTCTCTTCGGAATCGAGGGGAAAGACGCCGTCCATGCCCAGCCCGGCAAGCAGGATTTTCCGTTCCCGTCCGATCCTCAGGGGCTCGGGAAAAAAAACCTCGGGACCTGCAAGATAGACGCGGGGCAGTTGATTGAGAGCGGTGCGCATCCAAGAGTCGTTGTGAAGTGAAGGTTAAATTCGCCCTCGTCCTTCAGGATCGCAAGTGGAGCAACCGTGTCCTCACCTTCGGCAGCGAGGATCCGCCGCGCGTGTGCCCGAACGTCCAAAGTGGCGGGCATCGGGAAATCGGTTCCTTTCCCAATTATAGAACAGCCAGGCGCAGCAAAACTGCCAGTCTGCCGCGGGAATCGACCTCAAGCTTGTGGAATATGTTGTGAAGGTGGGCGCGCACGGTATTCACGCTGATACGGAGTTCCGTGGCAACGCGCTGATTGTCCAGGCCCCAGGCAACCAGGTTTGCGACTGCCTGTTCGGTTGCGGTGAGTCGATGCAGAAGCGCAAGGACAGACACGTCCGGCTCGCGCATTCCATTGTGCGAAAGGTGGACCAGGAAGTGGGTCTTTGCGCCTGTGGAGAGGCCAGCATGGAAAAGCTGCACGTTCGCTGAGAGTCCCCCTGCATGCGTCACGGCGCGCGTCGCTTCCGTTTCCGTGAGCCGACCCTTTCGTGGACGCTTTTTCCACTCGGCGAGGAGACCTTCGCAGGCGAGACGGATTTCCTCCGGCAGTCCAAATTCAAGCTTGAGCACGCGCGCATGGTCCGCGCCCAATCTCCAAAGGGCGCAAATCTTGACAGCTGCCCGATTGTGAAAGACCGGCGCGTAGCGCTCGTCGAGCAGCAACGTGGCCGGATCGTCATTTGCGCTCTGCGTATGGATGGTGTTCGTCTCGCGTTCCCTCTCGAAGCGGCAAACTCGACGAACGGCGACATTGAATTGGACGTGCAGAGACTTCAAGAGGGTCATTTCCCCGTCCGTGAAATCCCCTTGCTCAGCCCGCCGGTTTAAACACAGCCGCCCCAACAGTCTTCCGTCCGCGCGGAAGATCATCGAAGCGCAGTAGCGCCAGCCTTCAGGCTGCATGAAGTTCTTGAAAAAGGGCGTCCCAATCAGCGACTCAATCGCCACCTCGTCGCTCAGGCGAAGCACACATGCCTCGGGATGCCGCGCCAGGATCGCATAAACCGGCGCCATGGCCTCGATCTTCGCGGCGTAAAGCTTCGAATCCGCCACCGGGAAACTGACACGCAAGGCACCGGGGGCATCCTCGGAAGGCGACAACGACATTGACATATTGTGGACGGGCAGCGCGCTTCGCAGCGCCTTTGCGACGGCTTGCCAAAGCTCTTCGATATCCAGAGCCTCATGCAGGATCAGCAGCCCCGGCTCAAACTGAGCGAGAGTCGAAACCCGTGGACGCTGCGCAAGGGGTTTTTCGGGAAAGCATTCTGTCTTCATTTGTTATCTTTCTCCCCCTCCGTCTGCTCAACTGTCGCCGGCCTCGCCAAGTTGGGACTGCCTTTAGCCCCACCATTTAACGAGCCTTCCCCGCTTGATGCAAGCCGCTAGTCCGCCGAGAGGATTGCCGCGCTCAAGGTAAGGACGTGGGTCTTATCGATAGACGGTTTGCAAGCGGTTCACTCTTGCAGCGCATCATGTTCTCCATCAGATGGTTCCCGTCTATAAAGCTCAAGGGCGAAACTTTTTTGTGATGATGGGCGGATTGCGCTGCCGGCTGCCGATCGCGCGCGTTTCTGCGAGGTTGTCCGTGCTCGGCTTGAACGTGGAGCCGGACAACGGTGGGATCAGTGCTCTTGCTACTGCGCGGATCGCTCTCCGGCGTATCTCGAGCCAATTTCCTGCCGGCCATGCAACCTGGTGCTGGGGCGGGCGACCCGCGAAACCGCGCTGCCTTGTCTCCATCTCCTGCTGCGGGTCTGTTAATTAGTCCATTTGGACTATAGAAATCTGAATCGCTCTGTCATATGAATGCTATCAAAGGTGTTAGCTAAAGGTATCCTTACGAGCAATGTAAGCCTAAGGCTCAACTCGGGGAGATCATAACTTTCATGGGCTTTTTGAAGCTTTTGTGTGGTTCTTATGCCAATGACGCAAAATCTTGAATCTCACCGTCGGAAGACGATACAGAAATGAGGGACCCGGAGCACGCCAGGAAAGTCACGATGCGTATAGGCTTAGTAAGCAGGAGAGGAGCAGCACTATGCGCAGCCTTTCCCGGCGCCTGCGGGAAGAAACTGCAGCCCAAATATGCCCAGGCACGCCATGCAAATTGCTCCAGCTTTTAGTATAACCAATAACGAAAAGAAAAAGTATGCCGACACAAAAAGTTAATGAGTGGTACGGGTGGGTGCCCGACCGGCCTGATTATCGAGACAAACTCTACTCCGCCATTGCTGCGCCGCCGAAGAAACTGCCGCCGAAGGTCGATTTGAGCGCGGGATGCTCACCTGTGGAAGACCAGGGGAGGCTCGGAAGTTGCACGGCCAACGCCCTGGTTGGCAACCTGGAATTCCTCCAAATGAAGGCCGGGCACGCCGTCACCGATCTAAGCCGTCTGTTCATTTACTACAATGAAAGAGCGATGGAAGGTACGATCAATGAAGACGCCGGCGCGATGATCCGGGACGGAGTCAAATCGCTCGTGAAGCTCGGTGTATGTACTGAGAAAAGATGGCCGTATGACATCGCCAAGTTTACAGTGAAACCCACGCCGGCGTGCTACAGGCAAGCGAAAAATAACCAGGTAACTTCCTATCATCGCATCATCAGTCTCCTGCAAATGAGGCAATGCCTCGCCGAAGGTTATCCGTTCGTTTTCGGCTTCTCCGTCTATGAGGGGTTTGAGTCCGAAGACGTTGCCAAGACCGGCACGGTGAACTTGCCAGAGCCCGGCGAAAAGCAGCTCGGCGGCCACGCCGTGTTAGCCGTGGGCTATGACGATTCCACGAAGCGTGTTCTCGTCCGCAACTCCTGGGGCACGGACTGGGGCGTCGTTGGCTATTTCACGATGCCGTACGATTACATTTCGAACAGCAACCTTGCGGACGACCTCTGGACGCTGCGCGCACTCGAGAGCGCGTAGAGCAGAAACCGGGCCTGTCGCACTGGCGGCGGCGGTAGCGAGCGAGGAGCCCGTCCCATTCGCGTTGTTATATTGAGCGATCAGAATGGGACGGCCCGCGCGTCAACGCAGCCGGGCCGCAGTTCGTACAAATCGGAAAATTCCAGGTGATAGCGGTGCAGCTCAGTGCGCGAGTCGCCAGCAAATATCTTCGGCAAGGCTTACAACAGGGTGAAACAGGCGTTAAGCCTGTCAGCTCCGTAGTCGCCCGATACCATCCGCCGCTAGTCAAGAGGGGGGTCGTTTTTGGCGCTGAAACGGGTTTGATCTCGCCGTCAGCTGACCCCATGGCCCCATGGCGCTTGTTCTGCGCCCAGGATCTGCTCGACCTGCTGGACGTGGGCGCTCAGAGCTTGATGGAAGTTCGTGTCGTCCATCGGCGGTTGCAAGTCGGGGGCATCGGCTCGAGCGCAAATCAACGCGTTTTCTGCGTCGCGATAGATTTTCCCTTGCCGTTCGAAGGCGTAGAGGCTGCTGTCAGCGGATAGCGCGGAAATGCGATCGCCAGAACGAACCAGAGCCACCTCATGCCGCCCAGATCGGGCGCTGCTGCCAGCGCCGAGGAGGCTCCGGTCAGGATCATTAGGAACGAAGTCAGCCAGAGTATCTCTCCTGCGCGCGTGCGGTTTGCGAACGTATGGCCACACCCGAGAGTACCAGTGCGAGCACCGTTTCGCTGATGCCGAGCCACGCCCCTGTTCCAGAGGCGAGACTCGCGCGCGGCGCACCAAGAATGGTTGCGAGTGCGCCCCCGAAGATGAGCGTTACCTGATGGAGTCGGAATTGATTCTAAGGCGGAGGGCACTGGCATCCAGTTCGCGAAATTTAGGCATCAGCTCGCTCTCAAGCGTCGCGAAGTCCGCGGCCAAATCGAGACGCTGCGCCTGCAAGCTCTCCTCCTTTCCGGGTGGCTTCCATCGAAGTTTGGGGAGCCGCGCAAACAGACGCACAGATATTTCTTATCTGCTACGGAGCATATTTCGCAACCCGATTTTTGGCTC
Organism: uncultured Verrucomicrobiae bacterium; assembly: GCA_963763735.1. Classification (GTDB taxonomy): domain Bacteria; phylum Verrucomicrobiota; class Verrucomicrobiia; order Chthoniobacterales; family Terrimicrobiaceae; genus DASTFP01. Next base: position 28,193 of record CAVXQK010000015.1, read on the forward strand.
GCGTACGCTCCGTCTTCCAAACGAGGACCCAGTCTTTAATCGCGCATTTCGCCCGGAACCACGTTCTACCGGGTGCACGGAGATGTCACCTTTTCCGCCCCCCCGGACTTTCACCGGACGGGGCTATCATCCCGAGGCTATCACGCCGGAGCGGAAAAGGTCGCACCTTGGAAGGGTGACCACTCGCCAGCGTTCAAAGTCGAACGCAGAATCTAGCGAGCAGCAAGTTTGAAAAAAGTATCATGCTTTCGACTTCCGTCAAATATTGTCGCAAGGTGGCGCCGATTGACCACCCGAGGCAATGGTGGGATTGGCCTATCCACGCTGCTCGGGATGGGATTGCTTTCGAGTCTCGGGAACGATGAATTTCGGCGACCGTTGGTCTTGGCTCGTAACATGCAGGGGATTCGGCTTGTCACCGCTTGGTCGTCGCCTATCACTTTCCCATGATCCTGACTTGGCTATCCCAGTATCGAGATATCGGACTGCTCTTTCTGCGAGTTGGAATTGGGATGATGATGGTTTTCCACGGCTGGCCGAAGCTTGCTGGCGGTATTCACCAGTGGGAGAAGTTGGGGAAGGCGATGGGCGCGCTTGGGATCAATTTCTTTCCGGTATTCTGGGGGTTCTCATCGGCAATGGTGGAAACAGTAGGCGGTCTGCTGATCGTCATCGGCTTCTGCTTCCGTCCAACGACGATCCTCATGACTTTCAATTTTGTCGTGGCTACGGTGCTCATCTACAAGACCAGCCATCAATTTATTGAATGGTCACGGCCAGCCGAAACGTTGATCCTCTTTTTCAGCCTCATTTTCATCGGCGCCGGAAAGTATAGCGTGGACCGAAGCTAGTATTCTGAATCTCTCGTTGACCTTGAGATTCTTAATCCCTGCCGTGAGCGAGCATGCGCGCGGTCTGCAGCCTGCAGCCCAGGCATAGCCCGGGACGTAAAGCCTTTCTCAGTATTTCCAGAGTTTGCCTTGGCCTGCGTCTGCGAAGACCTTCGAGCTGAGCATGTAGGACATGGGGGGATCAGACAGGTTGCTATCGTCGAGGACGGGGAGGCTCTTGCCGATGGTCGCGTCCCAAGGCTGGCTGGAAGCGATGTTTATCGGCGTGCCGATACGGACAAGCTGGAACGTCTTGCGGGCGGCGACGATGGGCATCCGGACGCAGCCGTGGGTGCTCGGAGTCGGTTTGACAAAGCCCCAGTGCAGACCGTAGGCGGGCTTGAACTCCATCCAGTACGTCATCGGATAGCCCGCTCCCGGACTGCTCTGGCGGCGGCGGCTTGCGACCTTCGAATAGATCGTGAAGTTACCGTGCGGTGTAGATGCCGAGGCCTTGCCAACGGTAACCGGCGTTGCGAGAAGAACGGTGTCCCCTTCCACGACGTAGAGCCGCTGGGCTCCGGGTACTGAGCTTGAGCTTAACAGCCGAGGGATTTTTCGGCTTTTGAACCGGCGGATCAAAAGAAAACGAATTGCGTGTCGGGGACAAGGTTGCGCAGGCACTTAGACCAATTGTCAGTCCGGCCACTGCGACCGCAAAAAGCAAACGGGATACTTTCATTCGGATTGAAGATGGTCCCGAGAGGGTGCAGCATGCGCGCCGCCAGTGCAAGGGGGATGATCGCACCGGGATAGCGATTCCACGCGCTGCGGGAGAGTTCGCTCCGTCGCTTCCTAATTTCCCCTATGGGCCCCGGGCAGCGAAACCTTGGAGGAGCATGGTTGCGCCGCCGAGGCGCAAGGTGCCCGTTTACCAGGGGCGCGCAACGACTACGTAGCCGCCAGTTGGATAGCTACGGTAGTAGACGTTGTCGTAGTAGTAATAATTGACGCCACGATAGACGCGTGTGCGATAGCCGGTCGGAAGAACGGTAACAACCCTTTGCGGGGCGGGGGTCACGGTGGTCTCGTGGACGACCACGCGGTCGGGGACCGTGCGGCGCTCGTAAACGAAGCAGCCCGTCATGGTAAAGGCGATCGCCGCAAGCGTCAAAGCAAGAATGGTTTTCATGATCTTGGTGAATTTCTATTTGAGAATCGCCCGAGGGCGCTGCCGCGCGTGTGTTTCTGCAACCGAGAGTTCCAAGTTGCAATCCCGGGCCCCCCGCGAGCGGGGGAATCGTTCGGGCTCGACGTCGCGGTGGCAATCGCAGAGTAAAGAGCTGTGATCGCTCTTTGGTGGTTTCTTACCCTCGCATTGATGCTCGTCGGGCTGATCGGGACCATCGTGCCCTTGGTGCCCGGTACGGTCCTCATTCTGTGCGGTGCAGTCCTCAATCATTTTGCCTTGAAGTCGATCGGATGGCCGACGTTGGTTATTCTCACTATGATGATGATTGTCGCACAGGCGCTGGATATTGTGAGCGGTTCTCTTGGCGCGAAGTGGTTCGGCGCGACACGCTGGGGCGCAATCGGCGGAATCCTCGGAGCCATCGTGGGATTGTTCTTCGGGTTGATCGGAATTTTTGTTGGACCTCTCCTGGGCGCTCTCGCAGGAGAACTGCTTGGCGGCAAAGGCCTCCTTCCCGCCGGACGGTCCTCATGGGGCACACTGCTCGGAACCACGGCTGGGATCATCGGAAAATTCAGCATCGGCGTCTTGATGATCGTGTGGTTCCTCATCGCGGCCCTCGTAAAATAGGCAGGGAGAGTCGCTCGCTCGCGTTGGTTCCTCACAGAGCAATTTTTTCAGATCTGCAGCGGGACTTCGGAACGATAACAGCGTAACAACGGACAAACACCGATAATGGCTACTGGCTCACACCTTGATGTGGGAGGAAGGACGTTAAACGTCACCAATCTCGAAAAAGTTCTCTATCCGGAGACCGGATTTACCAAGGGCGACTATATCAACTACTGCATCCGTATTTCGCCTGTCCTCCTGCCTCACTTGGAAAATCGGCCCATCACGTTGAAGCGATATCCGGATGGAGTTGAAGGGCTTTTCTTCTACGAGAAGAAGTGTCCCTCCCATCGTCCCGAGTGGGTTGAGACCACGAGAGTCGCAAAGTCGGAGGGCGGGGCGATCGATTATTGCATGATGAATGATCTTCCAAGCCTGGTGTGGGCCGCCAACCTCGCGGATCTGGAGTTGCACACGTTTTTGCATAAGGCGAAGGCAATCGCGCGTCCGACGACCCTTGCGTTTGATTTGGATCCGGGCCCTCCTGCGGACATCGTCCTGTGCTGCCAGGTTGGTTTGCTGGTGAAGGCGACTTTCGACGCCCTTGGCATAAAGAGTTTCGCCAAGACATCCGGTTCCAAAGGGCTTCAGGTCTATGTTCCGCTCAACACACCGGTGACCTACGAGCGAACCAAGGCCTTTGCTCATTCCCTGGCGCAGCTGCTGGAGCGGCAATTCCCCAGGGCCATCGTTTCGAAAATGCAAAAGAGCCTGCGGCGAGGCAAGGTTCTCGTCGATTGGAGCCAGAACGACGATCATAAGACCACGGTCAATGTGTATTCGCTGCGGGCGAAGAGCCGACCGACGGTTTCCACTCCCGTGACATGGGATGAGGTGTCGCAAACTTCGAAACGAAAAGATCCCGGGCTACTCACCTTTGAGTGCGATGAAGTCCTTAAAAGAGTGGACAAGATGGGGGACCTCTTTGCTCCGATTCTTGAGCTCAAGCAAAAGCTGCCCCGGCTGGACGCGCTTGGCCGGCTGCCGAAATTCGCGCCGGGCGAAGGCGCGGCTTGAACGTTACCTCAAGCTCCCGAGCAATTTTCGATAAAGCCTTGCCAGCGCAGTGCCGGCGAGGCCGCCGCTCAGGACATCACCGGGATAATGTGCGCTTGATAGGTAAACGCGTGAGAATGCCACGAGAAACGCAATGGCAAAAAAGTGGCGGCCGCCGCGTGGATAGCAAATTTGAAGCAATGTCGCTCCCGTGAAGGCCGCCGCGCTGTGGCCCGAGGGAACGAATATCCACCCGGCTTCCGCCCGACAACGATGGCGCGGACGATGGAGATAAACGGCCGGCGGCGGCGGAAATACTTCTTTATGGGAATCTCGACAGTATAGGTGGCAAAATACAGCGCGGGAAGCACAGCCAGCGCGGTCCTGGTCGCCCGAGGGCGATTGCAGAGCGCGTCCGCCAGCACCACGAGGATCCACGCGTGTCCGCCGGTCATCACCCAACTGAAACGAGCCATCAAAACGTCCAGCCATTTCGGATGAGGAAGCTTGTTTGGCCGGATCAGCCTGGTCCTGATCGCGTGCGAGATCCTTTTCCTCCATGTCGCTCGCGGCGCGTTCGAGCTTGTCGAGAACGTGAGCTGCCTGAGTCGGCGTCTTAACCTCGGCAAATCCCTTTTTCAACGCTTTTCCAGCTTCTCCCGCCGCTGCGCGCGACTCCTCGCTCTTGGTTTTCGACTCCTTCATCCTGATCGCCTGCAATTGATTCCTGAGATCGAATGAAACCGAGCCGTTGCGTTTGTCCAGGTGCCGACGCAAACAGGGATTGTTAGCCAGCAAATAAATCGCGCGGACCGGCGAGCCGTGATCGGCTCAGCAGTGACGAATTGATCTGGCCGCCCGGCACCAAGGAGTGATGGGATCTCCGGAAGCATTCAGGTCCGCGCCCGGAGGGAATGCGGAATTGCCGTGACAGCGGAAGCCTTAGGCATCATCAAGAGGTTGGAAACGTCGCGCGTGAAGTTTCTCACCTCGCAGCTCACTTACTTTCTGAAGCCGGCAACCAGCCGCCGCAACATCCGCCTCCTGCTGCGCTTCCTCCTGGTGCTGGCAATCCTGGTGACGGTCTTCAGCGTCATTTTTCATGGGCTCATGCTGTACGAAGGGCGGCAGCACAGCTGGATAACGGGCTTCTACTGGACCTTGACGGTGATGTCCACATTGGGATTTGGGGACATCACCTTCACCAGCGACGCCGGGCGGGCGTTCTCGATCGTCGTCCTTCTTTCCGGGATGTTGTTCCTGCTCGTTCTCCTGCCGTTTACATTTATCGAGTTTTTTTATGCGCCCTGGATGAAGGCGCAGGCGGAAGCGAGGGCGCCGCGTCAACTGCCCGAGTCCACGAGCGGTCATGTCATTCTTACGAATTGCGATCCGGTGTCCACCGCGCTCATGCAGAAGCTTACGCATTGCGGCTATCCCTATGCGCTGCTGGTGAATGATCTGCCGGAGGCGCTTCGCCTTCATGATCTGGGATATCAAGTCGTGTTTGGCGAAAGCGACCGTCCGGAGACCTACCGGCTGGTGCGCGCGGAACGGGCCGCATTGGTAGCCGCGACGGGTAACGACATGGCGAATACCAACGTCGCCTTTACCGTTCGTGAAATGAGCCAGGCCGTCCCCATCGTTACGACTGCGAACTCAAAGGATTCCGTAGACATCCTTCAACTGGCCGGAAGTTCCCACGTGATTCAGCTTGGCGAAATGATGGGACAGGCGCTCTCGCGCCGGATCATTGGAGTCGATGCCCGGGCCCATGTCATCGGAGAGTTCGGCAATCTGTTGATCGCCGAAGCCACCGCGGCAGGGACGCCGCTCGTGGGGAAGACGCTTGCCGAAAGCGCTCTTCGCGAGCGAACGGGATTGAACGTTATTGGAATCCGGAATCGCGGGCAATTCGAGAGCGCGAGCGCCGAAGCGCGTGTCGACATGAACTCCGTGCTGGTTTTGGCAGGTTCCGCTCAGCAGATTCGAAACTACGACGAGCTCTTCTGCATCTATCACGTGAGTTCCGGTCCAGTGATCATTGTCGGAGGCGGGCGCGTGGGCCGCGCGATCGCACGCGCGCTCAAGGAGCATGGCCTGCCTTACAGAGTCGTGGAATCCAACCCGGCCCGGATTGTCGACCGGGCCAACTACATTGAAGGGACGGCCGCCGACCGGGAAACGCTCGAACGCGCGGGAATTGAAGACACGCCTGCTGTTCTCATCACGACCCACGATGACGACATGAACATTTATCTGACCATCTATTGCCGGCGGCTCAGGCCGGAAATTCAGATCATAAGCCGGGCGACGCGCGAGCGGAATGTCTCCACTCTTCACCGGGCAGGAGCCGATTTTGTCCTTTCCTACGCATCAATGGGAGCGACGGCAATTTTCAACTACTTGCGGCGGGCTGGCGTTATGGTGGTCGCCGAAGGACTCCATCTCGCCGAGGCCAGAGTGCCGGAATCTCTGGCTGGAGTGACGCTCGCTCAAGCGGGGATTCCGGGCAAGACGGGGTGCAACGTTGTGGCGATTCGGTCCGAGACGGGATTGACGATCAATGCCGATCCGTCCACCATCCTGGAGAGCGGCACCGGGATTATCGTGATCGGCACCCCCGAGTCCGAACAGCGCTTCGTGAAACTCTATGGAGCACGTATATTGAAGGCCGAACCGATCGCGCCCCCGGACCGGGCCGCATAAGAATTGCCCCTTCGCGCAACCGCGTGCAAGCGTTGAAGTCCTGTCTCCGCAGGAAATGCCTTCGATCAAAAATCGTCCCTCGCGGCGCGGCCCTCGGGTTGCTACTTTTCGCAGATGGCAAGCCGCACAATTTTGGAAGTTTCCCGTGAGTTGACGTCGATCGCGCAAGCCGGGATTACCTATTCGGCCGATCCTTACGACAGAGAGCGATTCCATCGATTGCGCGAGATTGCGAGCGAGGTCATGCGCTGCACGGGGCACGCGGATTTCGAGTGGCCGGTCGAGATCGGGTACGCGACACCGAAAGTCGATGTTCGCGGCGCGGTGTTTCGGAATGGCGAGGTTCTTTTGATCAGGGAGGCATCGTCGGGAAAATGGACGTTGCCCGGAGGATGGGCCGATGTGAACCTGACGCCCGCGGAAAACGTTGAGAAAGAGTGCCTCGAGGAAAGCGGATACGAAGTGAAAGCCCGCTTGATCACAGCGGTCATGGATCGGGATCGCGCCGGCTATCCGGCAAACCCTTACTCCATCTACAAGATTTTCTTCCTTTGCGATCTCTGCGGCGGCGCGCCGCGCGTCAGCCATGAAGCCACGGATATCGCCTTTTTTCCTCTGGCCGCGCTGCCGGAGCTTGATCCCGATCGATCCAGTGCTCGCGAGATCGAAGAGGCGTGGCGGTCGTTTCTCGATCCCTCGCTGCCGACGCGCTTCAACTAGCAGAACGACGGGTTTGCCAGGCTGACAATCTGCGTTTGCCGCAGCGCGCGTCACATCGAGGCAAGGGATTGTTGTCGCGCGTCACGGTGCGCGCGGCAGGCCGTCGGTCGAGATCACGGCGCCGTCGGTCGCGGCGATCTGGAGGTATCCAAAGTAGCGGCCTTCGCGATCGTAGCACCAGACTTGCCAGATGGGAGCCGAGTCCGATCCCGTTTGCTGTAAAACGTAGCTCACCGTGTCGTGCGGCCAGTTGAAGTTTTCCGATGCACACCTAGTATGTTCCGTGCAGTTTAAGTGGATCAGTAATGAAGAGGCTGCCTCTGCGGCTTCCGCGCAGCCGGGAGCCCCGGGAGGAGACGATGCGTTGCTTGACGCCTATTCGGCGGCGGTGATTCGCGCCGTTGAAGCGGCGAGTCCTGCGGTCGTGCACGTCAGTGCGCAATTCGCCGGCCAAAAGAGGCAGATGATTGCCTCAGGCAGCGGTTCCGGGTTTGTTCTTTCGCCTGACGGTCTCGTGTTGACCAACAGTCACGTGGTGCACGGCGCGACGCGCATCCTGGCCCAAACCGCCGACGGCCGCCCATTAAAGGCTGACCTTGTAGGCGATGATCCCGACAGCGACCTTGCGGTGCTAAGGATTGACGCCCCCGGGCTTCGGAATGTCCGCTTTGCCGATTCCAGCCGGGTGCGGGTCGGCCAGATCGCCGTCGCCATCGGCAACCCGCTCGGCTATGCGAATAGTGTGACCGCGGGAATCGTAAGCGCTTTGGGGCGAACGTTTCCCTCGAGGACTGGGCGCTTGATCGACAATGTCATTCAAACGGATGCGGCACTGAACCCGGGCAATTCCGGCGGTCCGCTGGTAAACAGCCGCGGCGAAGTTATCGGCGTGAACACGGCGATCATTTCCGAGGCACAGGGGATATGCTTCGCGATTGGGAGCAAGACGGCAGAGTTTGTGGCGAGTTGGCTGATCAAAGATGGCCGCATCCGGCGCGGCCATCTTGGCATTGCAGGGCAGGATGTCGTGATCTACGAGCCTCTCGCTCGCCGGCACAAGCTGACACAGCGAACCGGTGTGCGAGTTCACGAGGTTGTAGCGGGTTCTGCTGCCGGAGAGGCTGGGGTGCGCCCCGGAGACATGATCATCTGGTTCAACCATGACACCGTGGCAAGCGTGCACGATCTTCATCGTTTGCTGATCGGGGAGGGGATCGAACGCAGAGCGCGGTTGACGGTGTTGCGAGATGGTCGTCTCGAACACCTTTGGGTGAGTCCTCGCGAGAGGACCTCGTAGACTCGAAGATCGGGCGGGATCGGCTGCTTGCCGACGAACCGGCGTTGCCACGGACCAATCAATAGGTTAGCGTTTTCCTCATGAAACTCTCACTGCGCGGCCTTTTGGCGCTTGGCCTCGCGGGCCTTCTCTCCGGCTGCGTGACAACCCAGGAGCTGGTAACGAAGGTCAATAATTTTACGGCCGGCATTTTTAAGAATCTTTCGGTCGGGGCCTATAAGGCGACGCCGCAGCAAATCCGTCTTGCTGACCAGCGTGCTACCACCTCGTTCAAACGCTTCTCGCCCCAACAGAAAAAGACTTTCAAGGAATCCGGCACCCGCTATCTGGCGGTTCGAACTGCCGATCCCAGCCCGGCGCAGCAGAAGGAGATCCGCAAAAATATGCAAAAGCCGGGCTCTCTCTACTCTGCCCCGAAAGCGGCGTCGAGTAAGGTTTACTGTGTAATGATTTGGGATACCCAGACTGGCGAGGTCGTCGGCACGGATTGTTATGCCGTCCTTAGTCTTCCAGCGCCGGGCACCGTGGCGCACTTCGATACCTACACGGCCCAGTATGTCGGTAATTTCTAACGGCTACCCGCCGCGTTCAGCGGGAACTGTGGGCAAGCTGTTCGGGTTGAACGTCATCAATTCGTATTGGGGACAGAAAATACTTTCACCCTCGCAGGATATTGCTCGCTCGACTTTCGTGAGCAATATTCCGCTCCCAAATCGCGGTCCTTCAGACTCCGAGGCTTGCGCGGGTACGGGAGTCGAGGCGGCCGGTCACTGGTAACCCATAATCGATTTGATAACTGCGGATGGCTTGGCTGGTCATTGGTCCAAAGTCGCCGTCAATTGGCCCGGGATAATATCCGAGTTTGGCCAGGCGTACCTGAGCACGGGCAAGGTTCGGCCGGGCATAGGTCACATACGAAGGGGCTGGTTGCGTGACATAGACGGTTCGATACACCGGCACAGGTGCAACGAAACTGACGCCAACCGACGGCCCCCAGCCGCCCCAACCCCAATACGGGCCACCCCCCCAGTAGCCGCCGCCGTACCACCCGCGGCCGCCACCCCAGTAACCACCGCCGCCACCCCATCCGCAGCGTCCGCCAGCCTGGCTCACATCAGCAATCGCGAGAAACAGGACGGTCACCAGAAGCAAGAGTTTTGTCTTCATAGGAGTTCCCACTGAGCACTTAAAGTCTAAATCCAATCCGAGACGTCTGCAAGTGCGTCAGCCGCCGAAACTTGGAAAAAGAGGACGGCCGTATTTCATGAAGGGCCACGGAATGCTTGCAATAATGAGCACGCCGGCAATTGAGTACGCGATCGCAGCTCGCAGAAACTTCGCGCTGTCGGTTCGCGCGCGCTTGGAGATCGAGTAGCCGACTTGCGCTATCACCACCGCAAGGAGCATCCCGGCCACGTGCTCGACCGCGAAGAATCGGAGCGTGCTGTCCTTCATGGCTGCCGCGAAGTTCGTCATGGCCGCTCGCGTGACGGGGCTGATGCCGTAGAGAACGAGGCCGAGAATAAACTGGAGGTTCAGGAGAGACGTGAAGAATAGTCCCGCCATCTGGTCCTTTCGCGTCCATTCAGAACGCCCAAAGAATCCGCTCCAAACGCGAAGCATTGCCCAAAGACAGGCAAGAATGACGATCCAACGAAGGAGGCTGTGGGAGTCTCTGAGAAAAAGATAGGGCATGGTTTTGTGAGAAGGTGGCGAAGTAAATACCTCGCATTCTTGCTTCCGTCACTCCCCAGTTTTCAGGGTGTGGTTACTGGCGCCACTCATTTCGTCGCGGCCCGCTTTACGCTTCAGCCGGCTTAGGGTGGAGCGCCTGGGAACTTGCGCGGTTGCAGAGGACCTTGGAAGTGTTGGCCACTCGCGCGCACCTGCGACAGAAGAAGCGCGGCCCGCTTACAAGTTCGAGCAACTTCTTCGCCTGCTTTTCGATGTCGCCTTTCGACCAATCGCAAAGGGATTTCGCCATGGGGAAACGAACAGGGGAATGCCGGGTTGCGCAAGCCGCCTAACGGCGGTAAAATCGCTTCACGATTCAAACGACCCATGAGCACACACACAGCGACCAAGCCAAAATCCGACGCAGTGATCGAGGGACTCCAGACCGTTCTGGCGGATTCCTATGCCCTGATGGCCCAAACTCATCTCGCCCACTGGAATGTCGAGGGCCCGAATTTCTTCCAACTTCACACCGCTTTCCAGGCGCAATACGAGGAACTCTTCGGGGCAATCGATGAGATCGCTGAGCGACTCCGCGCATTGGACGTGCTTGCAATCGGTGGATTGAAGACTCTTGCGAAAAATTCACGTATCGAGGAGTTGGCGGTCGAGACCACCCCGGCCAAGGATTTCGTAGCCCACCTCGTTGAATCCCACGAAATTCTTCTCGGCAATGCCTACACCTTGCGTGAGGCCGCCGGTTCCGCGGATGACCTGGAGACCCAGGACGTCATCATCGGACGGATCCAAGTCCATCAAAAGACCCTTTGGATGCTGAAGAGCTTCTTGAAGAATCTCTGATCCGGAAGGCTCTGGGCGTGGGCGCCGGTGTCGAATCGTCGTTGAGCTATCCGGAAAGCCCGCCGGCGTGTTTTGTGCGCGTCATACCACGCTCAAGCACCAAGCCGCTCTTGCGAGTTGGTCTCAAATCGGTATCCTCTCCGCGATGACGACTTGTCCACCCGGAGCAGGGAAGTGCCTGCCCGATCAAAAATCGTGGCGAAGCGACGCTGCGCGAATTGTTGAGGATCTCTTTCGTTGCACGCCTGCTGATACGTGGAACATGCTTTTGGACTTGCGGGAGCATTTGCTCGACGGCGACGACTGGAATGAAACGCTTGATCTGTTCCTCTCCTGCCGCGAATTGCTGGAGTCCGAGCAGTATCTGCCGTTTTACCGGCTGCGCCGGCTTCTCGCGGAAAGCTTGAAGCTGGAGGCAAGCCGCAATCAGGCCCGCGTGGCGTCGCTTCGCGAGGTGCTTCGCCGAAAACATCGTTCCCTCGACGACATCAAGCGCACAGTAACTCGCGAGATTTTCGAACACGATCTCGGCGACGCGGCTGATGATCCGATCCAGTTGAGGGTGGTTCTGAGAGTTGAGAGTTGAGGCGCGGAGCGCCTCAGGTTGTTTTCTCTCTTTGAGCGATGAGCTTCCGCCAGCCTTTCCTGCCGAGGCTCTTTTCCTCCGCCTCCTCCGCCTTGTGGTAGTTGCGCCTGATTTCTTCGATGTCCACAGTGGGCTCAGGAAACTTCATATCCAGCGACTCCAGGGTTTCGGCGACAATCTTGGCGACTGCGAGGTTGCGGAACCATTTGTTATTTGAAGGAATGACAAACCATGGCGCGTGTTCTGTGCTCGTTCTGCTCAGGGCCTCCTCGTAGGCCTGCGTATAGGCCTGCCAGAATTCACGCTCTGCGTAATCGCTTTCGCTGATTTTCCAATGGCGGGCGGGATCTTCGAGCCGCTGTCTGAAACGGAGCAACTGTTCCTCCGGACTGATGTGCAGGAAGAACTTGAGAATGTGCGTGCCGTTTTCGACGAGGTTCTTTTCGAAATCGTTGATCAATTCGTAACGCCCCTTCCAGACTTCTTCCGGGACGAGGTTGTGCACTCGGACAACGAGGACGTCCTCGTATTGGGAACGATTGAAGATGACGACTTCGCCTCGCTTTGGCGTTTGACGTTCGATACGCCAAAGAAAATCGTGCTCTGCCTCTTCCTTGGAAGGGGCCTTGAACCCGTGGACGCGAGCGCCCTGGGGGTTCATTGCGCCAAGCACGTGGTTGATTGTCCCGTCCTTCCCGGCGGCGTCCAACGCCTGAAGGCAGATCAGCAGGGATCGCTTGCCTTCAGCATAGAGAAGGTATTGGAGTTCGCGCAGCTTCCGATCAAGCTTCTCAACTTCTTTCACCGCGGACTTCCTTTTCGTGTGCTTGGCGGTGTAGCTGGGGTCGATCTTTTCCAGGCGGACTTTGGTGTCCGGCGCTACCCGGAACTGCTTGCTATACTTGGTTTTCATTTGGGAATTTCTCTCGGCATTGGCTTACGCGCTGGCAGCTTCGCTGCTGATGGAGGGGCCCCTGGTTTCAGGGAATGCTACAGCAAGAGCTCGGAACCCCGGACACAAAAGGAAAACCAAAGAGCCGGAACGCTCCGCAGCGCCAGGAAAGTTGGGCGTCACTCCCCGGAGAGAAGGCCGCATCACCAATGTGTACACTTGCAGCCGGTGTCGGTTACCCGATCCCGTTGGGCTAAGAACGATGAGTTGAGAGTTGAAAGTTGAGAGTTGAGAGTTGGGAACCGGGAACCTATTTGGTCTGACGATAGCGACGGATAAGAAGGTTCGTGGAACTGTCATGTCGAAGGTCGGGTTCGGAATCGCTTTCCAGCTCCGGGATTATCCGCTGGGCCAAGACCTTCCCGAGCTCGACGCCCCACTGGTCAAAGGGATTGATGTCCCAGATCGTGCCTTGGGTGAAGACGTTGTGCTCATAGAGGGCTATCAGCTTTCCGAGTGTGGCGGGCGTGAGTTGCTCCGCAAGGATCGTGTTTGAGGGCCGGTTGCCCTCAAAGACGCGATGCGGCACAAGCCAATCGGCCGTGCCATCGGCCTTCACTTCCTCCGCGGTCTTGCCAAAAGCCAGGGCCTCTGCCTGGGCAAAGACGTTCGCCATGAGCATGTCGTGGTGGCGACCAACCGGATTGAGCGTCTTGGAAAAGGCGATGAAGTCGCAGGGAATCAGGCGGGTTCCCTGGTGGATGAGTTGATAGAAGGAATGCTGGCCATTTGTTCCCGGCTCACCCCAATAGACCGGACACGTGTCGTAGGTGACCTTTTTGCCATCGAGTGTGACGTGCTTGCCATTGCTCTCCATCGTCAACTGTTGGAGATAGGCGGGGAATCGCTTCAGGTATTGCTCGTAGGGCAGGACCGCCACCGTCTGCGCACCGAAAAAGTCGTTGTACCAGACGGAGAGCAGACCCATGAGGACCGGAAGATTGCGTTCAAACGGCGTGGTGCGAAAGTGCTCGTCGATTTCATGAAAACCCTGGAGCAGCGCCCGGAAGTTATCCGGTCCGATGGCAAGCATGCTTGAGAGGCCGATCGCCGAGTCCATCGAGTAGCGCCCGCCCACCCAATCCCAGAAGCCGAACATATTGGCGGTGTCGATGCCGAACTCGGAAACCTTCGAGGCGTTGGTGGAGACAGCTACGAAGTGTTTGGCCACGGCTTTCTTGTCGCCGCCGAGACCCTTGAGCAGCCAGTCGCGCGCGCTCTCTGCGTTCGTCATGGTCTCCAGCGTGGTGAAGGTTTTCGACGAGACGATGAAGAGCGTTTCCGCGGCATCGAGATCCTGAACAGCCTCCGCGAAATCGGTGCTGTCAACGTTGGAAATGAAGCGGAACGTCACTCCGCGGTCGCTGTAGTGTTTGAGCGCCTCATAGGCCATCACCGGACCAAGGTCGGAACCGCCGATGCCGATGTTGAGGACATTTCGAATGCGCTTTCCCGTGTGACCCTTCCACGCGCCGCTGCGCACCCGATCTGCAAAAGCCGACATCTTGTCGAGGACGGCATGGACTTCCGGCACGACGTTTTGGCCGTCCACCGTTATCGACGTTCCGCGGGGCGCTCGCAGAGCCACGTGCAGGACGGCGCGATTTTCCGTGATGTTGATCTTCTCGCCGCTGAACATGGCGTCGATCCGCGCCCGCAAGCCGGATTCCTCGGCCAATTGGATCAAAAGCTTCAGCGTTTCGTCGGTGATGCGGTTCTTCGAGTAATCGAGGTAGAGTCCGGCGGCCTCGATGGCGAAGCGCTCGCCACGCTTGGCATCGTCCGCGAAAAGCGTGCGAAGATGCACATCGCGGATTTTGGCGTGGTTGGCTTGGAGAGCCTTCCATGCCGGACGGCTGGTAAGTGGTGGGACGCTTGCTTCCATATCGGTATCTCTTTTTGTTGGTCGGGGTTGCTGAATATTGTGAAATCAAACGAGAGGTGCGTGGCGCATACTCACGCGTGTAGGTCATCCTATTTCGCTTCCTTCCTCAAGGGAAGCGACTTTGCCCAGCCGCCGCAGGTGGCGCGAGGCATTGCTGAACTCGGCTTTGAGAAACGTCTCGACGAGATCCCAGGCCACGGCTGGTCCAACGGTACGACCGCCCATGCAAAGGATATTCATGTGATCGTCCTCGACACCTTGCCGTGCCGAGAAGTGATCGTGAATCAGGCACGCGCGGACACCTGGGACCTTATTTGCACAGACCGACGCGCCCACGCCGCTCCCGCAGATTGCCACACCGCGGTCCACCTTCCCCGCCACGACGGCTTGGGCGAGGGGAACGACAAAGTCGGGATAGTCGTCGTCAGGGGTCAGGCTGTCGGCCCCGAAGTCGACAACGTCGTAGCCCGCCGCGCGGAGTTGGGCGATCAAATCCTGCTTTAAACCAAATCCGCCGTGGTCCGTGGCTATTCCAATCCGCATCTTTCCTCCTTCAGTCGGGCCTGCTCGGTCGGTTGGTCTGCAACGGCTTCAAGCATGGCCAACTCGTTTAGACTATGGGGTCGAGTCGCGCAAGCGCTCGCACAGCGCGCCCTGCAGCGGTGGTGTCCCCACCGCCCTTTCCCTCAAGCATCGCCGCAAAAGCCACCCCGGCGCGGCGGGGCGTCCTGCTCACGCCTCACCACCCGGAACCTGTTGACTCCCTGGCGATCTGAGCCTAAAAAACGAAGACCGCAGCATTCTTCGACGAAAAGCTTGCAATGCGGCGCAAACATCCTCCCCCGGAAAAAAGGTAAATCGATTCATGACAGCGCCTGCCGCAACCCCGTCGTTCACTCGCGCCCCCGACGGCGTGGACCCCGGAAAAGTACCGCACAAGACGGTGTACACCGGAGCAAAAATCCCGGCGATTGGACTTGGAACGTTCGGGTCAGACAGGATTTCCGGGGACCGGATCGCCGAAGCGGTGCTCGATGCGGCGTCTCTGGGCTATCGGCATTTTGACTGTGCGGCGGTCTATGGGAACGAAGATTTGATCGGCCATTCTTTGCGAAGGATCCTTGAGGGTGGAGTTCCTCGCGAGGAACTCTGGATCACCTCAAAGTTGTGGAACGATAAGCACGCCGAGGGAGATGTGATTCCTGCGTTCGAAAAGTCGCTCAAGGACCTCCAGCTCGACTATTTGAATCTCTACCTCGTCCACTGGCCGTTCCCGAACTTTCACGCGCCCGGATGTGACGTCACCTCCCGGGGCCCGGATGCGAAACCTTACATTCATGAGAGCTTCATGAAGACGTGGCGCAAATTGGAGGAATTGGTCGAGCGGGGATTGGTGCGGCACATTGGCACCTCGAACATGACCATTCCGAAGCTGCGGCTCGTGCTGCGCGATGCGAGGATCAAGCCAGCCTGCAACGAGATGGAGTTGCATCCGCACTTTCAGCAACCGGAGTTGTTCCAGTTCGTCGTCGACAACGGCCTGGTGCCAATCGGCTTTAGTCCGATTGGCTCTCCCGCGCGCCCCGACCGCGATCGAACGGCAAGTGACACTGTCGACATCGAAGATCCTGTGATCGTGAAGATAGCCGAGCGGTTGAATGTTCACCCGGCGGTGGTTTGCATCAAATGGGCCGTGCAGCGCGGGCAGATTCCCATCCCATTCTCGGTCAATCGCCGGAACTACCTGAGCAACCTTCGAGCTGTCGTCACAGATCCGCTCACCGGAGACGAGATGCAGGCGCTGTCGCGGATCGATCGCAATTGCCGCCTTATCAAGGGAGACGTGTTTCTGTGGAAGGAGAATCAGACGTGGGAAGCTCTCTGGGACGTGAATGGCGAGATCACGGCTCCCTGACGACGCTAAGAGACTTGTCGAATAGCGAAAGATTGGCATCCTAGCGCCGTGAAACGACTCTGCTTGCCCGTAGCGTGCGGACTTTGTCTTCTTCTTGTCGGATGCCTTGCGACCCCAGTGGCCAATTCCGGCGGAATCGGTTCAGTCGTTGTGCCGAATACCAATGTCAGCGCCCTCATCGCAGCGGCACGGCTCGTATTCGCTCAATACGGTTACTCGCCCGGCCCCGTGAACTATCCCGATTCCATCTCATTCGATAAGCCGGCGGGCGGCTTCGGGAAGCTCTTTTATGGCAGCTACAATCAGACGACAACGTACCGTGTGCGCCTTTCCATGATTCAAATGCCGGGGTCGAACAATTTTCAGCTGCGAACAGGCGTCTCTCGGGTGAGTGATGCCGGGGAGGCTGGTTTTGAGGACAGCACGAAGATGATCGGTCTTTGGTCCGGCGAATTTCTCCCCCTCTTGAAAAAGATCAAGGCCCAGGCGGCTGGCGCGGGTTCGGGTGCGTAGCTCGTCCCGGCAGCGACTGGAGACGACGACAGGTAAAACTACTACCCGCCGAGCGCGGTGAGGCGCTCCTGGGCCTTTGAGGCAAATTCGCTGTTGGGGTAATCCTTGAGCAATTGCTGATAGGACGCCTTGGCTTTCCCCAGTTGCTGCGTTTTGAATTTCGCATCTGCTGAGGCGTTGGCTTGCTGTTCGAGCAATTGTCCGCCCATCCACAAACCCGTCGCGGCCGCAGTGGGCACACCGCTGTAGAATTGGGCAATCTTGATGAAATAGTCGATGGCCGCGCCGAGATACTCATCCTTTTGCTGCTGGTCCGCGGCCGCTTTCGCCTTTTCCGCCATTATGGAGCCTCCGAGGAGCATGCCGTTCGCGCGAAGCTCGGCGGTGGCGGTCGGGGCGCGGATGAGACCGGTAAGCAAGGTGGCCGCGTCATCCAGTTTGCCTTGCTCCTTAAGAGACTGGGCGATGCCGTAGTCGGCTTCGAGAACCTTGGGAGACCAGGGGTAGAGAGCCTTAAGATCCTGGAAAAGCTTGCCGGCATCGGCGGTCTGGCCTTTTTCCTGGGCCACGCGCGCGCGTCCGAAAAGCGCGATGGCCTGAGCCTCCTGCACCAGCTGCGAAGCCTGGTTCGGCAGGACATTGGCAGGGACAGGATAATCCTTTGCCAGTTTCTCAAAAATCGCGGCGGCTTCGTCGAATTTTTTCTCCCCGACCAGCGCGAGTCCGTAAAAGTCCATGTCCTGTGGCGAATAGACAATTTCCGGCTTATATGCCTGGGTCATGATCGTGAGCGCGCGCGGTTTATCCTGCTCGGACACGTAACTCGCGAGTGTGAAAAGGATCTTGCTCTTGGCGTTGGGGCTCGGTGAGGAATCGGCGAGGGACTGGAAGTAGTGTTCGACATCAGGCGCTTTCTTGAGTTCGGCGCCAAGGAGCATCCGCTGGGACTGCAAAAGAGTCTGAAGAGCGACGGCAAGGGAAGCGCTGTCGGGATACTTTTTGATCGTTTCTTCGGACGTGGCGATGCTGCCCTCAAGAAGGGTGTCCCATTGCGAACGTTCCTGCTCGCCAAGCGCACTATAGCGTCCGAGCGAATCAGCCTTCGCGCGTTGAAGTTCGGCAATCTTGAACATCGCGTCGCCGGCCTGCGGGCTGTCGGGATATTTTTCGACGAACTCGCGGTAGGTGGCGAGGCCCGCATCCGCTTTTCCAGCATTGATTTCCGCTTGGGCGATCGATTCGAATGCGAAGTACACCTTGTCGTTCTTGGGATACTTCTCGATGAATTGCTTCATCAGGGCGATGACATCGTCGGGTTTGCCCTCGCTGGCGCGGAGTTGCGCGCGCATGAAGTACGTGAACGGGGCGGGCTGGCTGTCGGGATATTGTTCAGCCATGGACGCGAAAGCGGCAATTCCTTCATCCTTCTTGCCAAGGGCGATGAGGGCGCCACCTTTGGCGTAGAGGGCGAGGGGGGCGAGCGCGTTCTTGGGATTGGCCTTTGCGAAAGCGTCCAGAATGGGCGCGGCAGCTGCGTTGTCGCCCTTCTGCTGGGTGCAAATTCCGATCCAGTAGTCCGCTTCGACGGCCTGGGGTGTTCCGGCATACTTCGTCTTCACCAGGTTGTACGCGGCAACGGCGTCTTCCCATTTCCCGGAGTCCTTGTAGATCCCCGCGATGCCGGTCTGGGCGATCGCTCCGATTTCGGGGGGAGGGTTTTGCGCCAGGTAGTCCTGAAAAGTCTTCAGCGCGTCGGCGAGGTTGCCGAGCCGGGTTTCGGCGTTTGCCTTTTGGACGACCGAGAGGCCGGCAAATCGGCCTTTCGGATACAGGGCGAGCGATTCATTCAAGAAGCGAATCGCCTCGTTCGGATTGTTCAGACTCAGGTACATGCTGCCCATGGCGACGGGCAGGTTATCTGCGAGGGCATCGCCCTTGTATTTGGACTCGAATTCGTTGTAGCCCGCAGTCGCCCGCTCGGCGGCGTTTTGCAGAGCGTACGTCATGGTCGTGAAATACAGTGAGCGCTTCTTGTCCTGATCTTCGGTGAGGTGAGGCGTGACGTGCTTGAGAACCACGCGAGCCTCATTGTTCTTGCCCTGTTGAAAGTAGATTTCCGCCATTTTCAGGAGGGCGGTGGCGGTCTGGTCCGGTTTACCCTGGAGTTCGGAAAGCTTCTTGAGTTCGCGCTCGTTGTCGCGATCGACTTGCTTTTTCAAGTTCGCGTTTTTGGCTCGCAGGGCTGCCGCCCGTTTCTCGGGAAATTCCCGGAGCTTATCTTCCTGGAGGGCAATGATCCGTTCCTTGGGCGCGACGGATCGGTAGGCGGCGAGGGCCTCCGCATAGAGGGCCGGACGCTCGGGTTCCGGGCTGAAGCCCGCTTGATTGAGAAGGATCTCTCCGAGCTGGAAGTTTGCCTCGTTGATGAGCGCGATATCCTCTTTTTTCTTTATGATTTCGCGAAGGAGGTCGGCCGCGCGCTTGTAGAGCGCGAAGGCTTTTGCTCTGGCGGGGTCGTCCCCTTTCATCAATTCCGTGCTTCCGACTGTCGCCAGCGCAACCGCCAGGAGATTCCTGGTGTTCGACAGAGTGCTGCTTTGAGGGAACTTCTGAAGATTGAGTTCGAGATCCTTTATGGCATCGTCGTACTTTGCGACCTGGTATTCGGCGACCGCGCGGCTGAAAATGGCATTCTCAAGATCCTGCGCCTGCGGGTAGGCGGTGATGTAATCGGTGAATTTGCGGATGGCTTCATCGAAGGTGTTTTTGCGATTGGGATCCGATGCAGGCATCGCCGCGGCCTTGGCGGAGAGAATTTGAGGCAGCAGCCCGTCGGCGATCTGCTTGAGCTCGGGAGGCAACGGTGGCCCGGACGACGCCTTCGCCAGAATCGCGGACGCCTGGTCGAACTGCGCCAGAAAATAGTAGCTGAACGCCAGTTGGAGCTGCGCCGAGGAAACCATTCCGTCCGTCGGGAAGTCCTTGAGTATCCTTTCATAAGCGGCTGCAGCCGCCTTGTAGTCACCCGACAGGTAGATTGTATAGGCGGCCGCATTGGCATCCGCCGCGGTCTTCGATTGCGCCCGCGCGGGTGTGAGCGCGGCGAGCAGAACCGTAAATCCGGAGACGAGGTGCAAGATCAGGCGATTCATGGGACAAGGAGAAAGCAATTACGCTGCTTCACTGCTCATTGCCACAGGAAAAAGCTCTCTGTCAAAGGGGCCGACAGGTTGGCGGACTGGGAGATTTTTGGGTGAAACTCCCGCGTCAGCGGCGAAAATTTACGGCTCGGGTGGAACCTCGCCCTCCCGTGCTTCATCCAGGTGCGGCTAATGGGAGATGGTCGAGCGTAACTTCAGGACGCCGAACTTCGAACACCGCCATACCCGCTGCGGCGGCGCCGGCCCAGTCCCGTTCGGGATCGTCTCCAACGTGAAGACAGCGCCAGGCATCCACGCCCATTCCGGCGAGCGCCTGCTGAAAGATCCCCGGATCCGGCTTTTCGCAACCCATCTCGCTGGAAATGAAAAGTTGCTCAAATTTCGAAGCAACTCCGAGATCCTCGAGAACGCACCGAAGGCGACGATCGAAGTTGGAGATCACAGCCAGCCGAAAGCGCCCTGTGAGCCGGTCGAGGCATCTGCGCGCGTCGTCGTAGAGGATCCAGACCCCCGGCTTGGCGAAGTGAGCATAAAGCTCCTCGAACCAGGCGTCTTCATCGATCTTCGCCGCTGGCGGGGCGGCTGCCCGAAGCGCATCGAGTGCAAGCGCCCTCCACCAGGGACGATCGTCCTCTTCCCGCGACCCGGACGAGGCGGGCCGAAAAGAGCGCGCCTTCCAGGCTTCGCGGAAAGCCGACTCCATCCGAGTCTCATCTGTATCCAGGCCATGCTTTCGCGCGACTTCTGCATAATGCCAACCAACGGGCCGTGCCAGGCGGATTAACGTCCCCGCCGCGTCGAAGAAAATGACGTCGGCTTCGCCCTTGACCTTCAAGACCTCGCCATCCATATTAGAGCATTCCCAACCATGCGAAGAAGCGGGTTCCCATCCCGCTTTTTTCATCTCGGGATACGTGATTTATGAATTCCGAACTCATAGCGATGCTTGATTACCTCGAGCGCGAAAGAAGCATCAAGCGAGAGGTGCTTGTCGAGGCGATTTCCAGCGCCCTGCTGACGGCATCCAAGAAGAATTTTACTTCGGGAACTCGCGAATTGCGTATCGAAATCGATGCGAAAACCGGGGCGATTCGGGCACTGGCCAAACTCATTGCCGCTGAGCGCGTTCAGAACCCTCATGACGAGATTCTCATTTCGAAAGCCCGGGCGATCAAGCCTGGTGTTCAGGCCGGCGAAGAGCTCGAAGTCGAGGTGACGCCGCGGGATTTTGGGCGCATCGCCGCCCAGGCGGCGCGCCAGGCGATCAACCAGCGCATCCGCCAGATCGAAAAGGACATGATCTACGAGGAGTTCAAGGATCGCGCGGGCGAAATCGTCAGCGGAACTGTCCGCCGTTTCGAGAAGTCCGACGTCATTCTGGATCTTGGGAAGTTCGAGGGAACAATGCCCTCGCGCGAGCGGGTTGTGACCGAGGAATACAGCGTGGGCGATCGCCTGCGCGCCTACGTTGTCGCCGTGGATAATGCCTCTCGCGGCCCGGAAATCATCCTCTCGCGCAGCCACCCGAATTTTGTCCGCCGCTTGTTTGAGATCGAGGTCAGCGAAATCGCCGATCGGACGGTGGAGTTAAAGGCCATTGCCCGCGAGGCGGGTTATCGCACGAAGGTGGCGGTTCACAGTGCTGATCCCAAAGTTGATCCCGTTGGCGCCTGCGTGGGAATGCGCGGAGCCCGGGTCAAGAACATCGTAAGGGAACTGAACAACGAGAAGGTGGACATTATCCGCTGGGATCCTGATCCGCTGAAATTCGCGGCCGCCGCCTTGAAGCCGGCCAATATTCGGAGCATTTCGCTCAACGAGGCAACGCACACCGTGCACGTCCTCGTCGGAAAGGACGATCTTTCGCTGGCCATCGGAAAGCGCGGCCAGAACGCGCGCCTCACCTCAAAGCTCACCGGCTGGGACGTGGAGATTGATGAGGACAAGACGGCTGAACAGGTGCTGGAATCCCAGAAAGCCCAGGCGGCGCACTCCATGGCCGAGGCGCTCGGAATCAACGAGGTCGAAGCGCAAACGCTTGCCGCCGGGGGAATGAATTCCATTGAAGTCATCCTTACCGCAGACGCCGAGGATATTGCCGGATTGCTTGGCTGTGACGTGGTCAAGGGCCAAAAGATCCTCGACGCCGCACGCGCGTCGGGGCAGCCCCAGGAAACGGCCGCCTCGTAGGCCATGAAAATTTTACCCGCTCTTTTGAATGGCCACCACAAAATCCGAGGACAAAGTCACAAAATCTAAGGCGCCTCCAGCTTCCGCGGGCGCAAAGAAGCCCATGCCCGAGGGAACACCTTCGGACCAGCCGCCCGTGCCCAAGGCGCCAGCTGAGACTCTTGATCTTCTGGAGCCCAAGAAAAAGGTCAAGCGGAGGGACGTGGAAGATGGCGCACCAAAGCCGGTGCTTCCGCCCATTCAAAAGATTCATGCGAGGCCCCCTGTAAAGAGCGAGGCCGTCGTTGAGCAACCCCCCCCGGCGCCGGAACCGGTTCAGCCGGTCGAGGTTTCCCCTGTCGCGTCGGCTCCCGAGGAGGCTGAAGCCGCGGAGTCCGAGAGCGGGAAGAAGGTGATTCACCTCAAAACCTCGATCACGGTCAAGGAGCTGGCTCCCCTCATTGGGATCAAGCCCTTTCAGGTCATCGCGGATCTGATGGCTCTTCAGATCTTCGCGAACATTAATCAGACCCTGGAGCTCGATACGGTCGCGAAACTCTGCGAGAAGCACGGTTACCTGCTCGAAAGGGAAAAGAAAGACACCTCAAAGGGCCATCACAAGCAGGAAGTCAAGGTCGAGGCGCCGAAGGTACCGGAAAAACCGAAGGAAGAGGCCCTCAAGCCGCGCGCGCCCATCGTTACGTTCATGGGTCACGTCGATCACGGAAAGACCTCGCTTCTGGATGCGATTCGCAAGAGCCGCGTCGCCGCGGGCGAGGCAGGCGGAATCACCCAGCATATTGGAGCCTACAGAGTCGAGCGCAACGGGGTAGCCATTACCTTCCTCGACACGCCGGGCCACGCAGCCTTCACCGCGATGCGTGCCCGCGGGGCCAACGTGACCGATATTGTCGT
Source organism: uncultured Verrucomicrobiae bacterium (assembly GCA_963763735.1). Classification (GTDB taxonomy): domain Bacteria; phylum Verrucomicrobiota; class Verrucomicrobiia; order Chthoniobacterales; family Terrimicrobiaceae; genus DASTFP01. The sequence goes on from CAVXQK010000015.1 coordinate 51,240, forward strand.
GCTCGTTGTCGCTGCAGACGACGGACTGATGCCCCAGACGATCGAGGCCATCAATCATGCGAAGGCCGCGAAGGTCCAAATCATGGTGGCAATCAACAAGATCGATCTTCCCTCGGCCAATCCCGATCGAGTGAAGACTCAGCTTCAGGAGAAGGGTCTGACGCCGGAGGATTGGGGAGGCGAGATTATCTGCAGTCTGGTCAGTGCGACCAAGGGAACCGGTGTGGATGCTTTGCTCGAGATGATCAGTCTTCAGTCTGAAGTGCTTGAACTCAGGTCCGATCCGCGCGCCACACCGCGATGTACTGTCATCGAGGCGCAGCTCGAGCAGGGCCGCGGGCCGACGGCAACCGTCATCGTTCGAATGGGTACTTTGCGCGTGGGCGACGCGTTTATTTGCGGCAACTACTGGGGCAAGGTCAAGCAACTGATCAGCGACACAGGGAAGCCGGTAAAGGAGGCGGGCCCTGCGGTTCCTGTGAAAGTTCTTGGGTTCAGCGGCCTTCCGAATGCGGGCGACGAATTGCTCGTTATGGAAAGTGAGCGAGCTGCCAGAATACTGGGCGAGGAGAGGCTTTTCGACATTCGTAACAGCAAGCTGGCGGCGCCACAGCGCGCCACGCTCGAGAACCTTTTCGCCAACATCGCCGAAGGCCAGAAGCCCACACTGCAGGTGGTCCTCAAGGGCGACGTGCAGGGCTCCGTCGAGGCGTTGATCGGCGCTCTCAAGGACATTCCTCAAACCAAAATCACTCTCGATATCATCCACTCGGCGGTCGGTCCCGTCACGGAGTCCGACGTCCTTTTGGCCAGCGCTTCGAACGCGGTGATCATCGGTTTCTGCGTCAAGGTGGAGAACAATGCCTCCACGGTCGCGAAGCGCGAGGGTGTTCAGATCAAACTTTACAGCATTATCTACGAGTTGATCGACCAGGTGAAGGAGGCGATGGCCGGGATGCTTGAGCCTGAGTTGCGTGAGACCGTGATTGGTCACGCCGAAGTCCGCCAGGTCTTCGATCTTTCGCGGGGCAAGGTGGCCGGTTGCTACGTGAACGACGGTCGGATAAGCCGAAGCGCGCGAGCTCGCGTCTTGCGCAAGAAGCAGCCGATTTATGACGGCGGCATCAGCACGCTCCGCCGATTTCAGGACGACGTCAAAGAAGTTCGGGCGGGCCTGGAGTGCGGCATCAAGCTGGGGGATTTCTCCGAGTATCTGCCCGATGATATCATCGAGTGTTACACGCTTGAGAAAGTGCCGCAGCAGCTTTGATCCGAAGCATGGTCGTCGGCGCGCGGGAATGAATCCTGTTCCACCCCGGCACCGCATCGCGGTATTGCTCCTTTTCGCTGCGGCATTGCTTCCGCCGGTTGCTCTTTGCGCCCAGGATGCCGCTCCTCTTCTCGACAACACCGGCTTCGTCGAGAATCCGAAGCCCACGTGGGAGACTCAAAAGAAGGCACGAACTTTTGTCCTTGGGATTCCGGCGCCGCGCGGCCAGATCACCGACCGCAACGGCAAGCCGTTCGCGCAGACCCGTCTCAGTTACAACCTTGCAATCAGTTTTCCCGCTCCGCTTGACTGGCCGGATAATAAAGTTCTGTCGTTTGCACGGCAGCAGATCACGCTCGCAAGCGGGCTTCTCAAACGGCCGATCCCGGTTTCCGACGAGGTTATTCTCAATCATTACAAGAACCGCGGGATTCTGCCGATTGACATCGCTGAGGATCTGACGCCGCAGGAACTGAGCGTCGTCCAGCGCGGCGTGACCCCCAATCTCATTCTGCGCCAGACCTATGTCCGCTTTTATCCCAACGGCCCGCTGGCCGGACATATCATTGGTTACACCGGCCGGGAGGCCCCGCTCTCGGTTCGCCCGGTCGAGAACAATGACTTGATATTCTCCGACAGCCAGGGGCGAGAAGGACTCGAGCAGGTCTTTGACAACGAACTTCGCGGACAGGCCGGACAGCTGCATGTCACCTACGATGCCGCCGGAAATAAGATGTCCGAGCGGATCGCCCGCCCGCCCGTGCCGGGCTATAACATCATCACCACGCTGGATGAAGATCTTCAGCGCATCTGCGAGAACGTGCTCGCAAAGAGCTGCAAGCGCGGCGCCATCGTTTTGATTGACCCGAACAACGGCGAAATTCTCGCAATGGCCTCACAGCCCGGCTTCAATCCGAACGAATTTGTGCCGGTGGTAAAGAAGGACGTTTTCGATCGCTATAACAAGGATGAGGGCGATCCGCTTGTGCCGCGCGCCTATCGCTCCGCCTATCCAGCCGGCTCGACCTTTAAGGTCTTCGTCGGTTTCGCCGCTCTCGAAACGGGAAAGATCACACCGGAAAACCATTTCGACTGTCCCACCGACATTACCATCGGCGACCATACTTTTAAGAATTGGAAGAAGAAGGGCGCGGGGAGTTTGAATTTTGTTCAGGCTCTGACTCAATCCTGCAACACGTGGTTTTATCAGGTGGCTTTGAAGATCGGGGCGGATCCCATCATTGACTACGCCCATCGCCTCGGTCTCGGAAAGCGAACGGCGATCCCCATTTACGCGGAGAACGAGGGCAACATTCCGACCGACGACTACATGATGCGCGTTCACAAGCGCGTCATCAAGAAAGGGGACGTCGCGAATATGGCCATCGGTCAGGGCGATATCCTCATCACGCCGCTGCAGATGGCCCAGGCGCTGGGCGTGGTTGCCTCCGCGGGCAAGTTTCATCAGACGCGCCTCGTCAAGCAGGTGCAGAGTTTGGATAACAAGGTCGTTGCGGCTTACCCGGACCGTATTCGCGAAGACATCCCCGTTTCGGCGCAAGTTGATAAAACGCTCCGCAAAGCTTTACAGAACGTGGTCTACGATGGCCAGGGGACGGCCCATTCCGCGCAGGTCAAGGGGGTCCGGATGGCGGGGAAGACAGGGACTGCGCAATGGGGCCCTGAGAACAAGCAGCGTACCGCGGCGTGGTTTACCGGCTTCGTGCCTGCGGAGAATCCCGAGTATGCGTTCGCGGCGCTTTATGAGGGGGAACCGAACGACAACACCGTTCACGGCGGCTCGCATGCGGCCCCGCTCATCGGCAAGGTGTTTCGCGAAGTCTACAAGCTGAAGAAGGCGCGCGACGCCGCGGCTTCCCATGACGCAGACGACGACAAGGACGATGACAATGACAGACGCAAAAAGGACGAATCCGACTAGCAGGCAGCCTGTCCCGCTTATTGCTGGCCCGGTCTTTTCGTTCGAAAGCGAATCGCGCAATGAACCGGCCTCTCCGGACAAGCTGCTCGAACAGCCCGGATGGGCTGTCAAAATCCTCAATCGCTGCAACTGGCCGCATGACGTGCGGCTTCAGCAGTTTGCTGGAGGGCGCTTCGCCTTCAAAGACGGTTTTCAAGATCATCACGGCCGTTCGTCGCGCGCCCCGCAAACTGCTAGGTAAAAAAGGTGTCGTCGTGCGAATAGGGAGGCGCGCAGCAGCAGAGAAAACGAAGGGCGGTGGAGGCCGCGATTTGGTGCCAGGCGCCGGGAGGAATCAGGATCGCGTCGCCCGGAGCAACCGGCCGTGATTCCCCGTCGATTTCCATCGTGCCTTTTCCCTCCAGAAGGAAATAGAACTCTTCGCTTTTCTTGTGGTAGTGCCGATCCGTTGAGTTGCCGGCGGGAATGCTGGCCTCGGCGAGACTTTGGTTGCGGACGGGCGCATTGGTGCAATCCAGGATGCTGCGAATCTGCGAACCATCCTTGGTCGTAAAGGGTTTTTGACTGGATACGTTTAGAACAATCATCGAAAGTCCGGCCCTATGAAATTCTACGAAGGCTGCACAGCACTTATTACCGGAGCTTCTTCGGGATTGGGAGTGGAATTTGCGCGGCAGCTTGCGCCCCATGCGCACGCCCTCGTTCTGGTAGCCCGGCGCCTGGAGAGATTGGATGCGTTGAAGGACGAGCTTGAGTCCCGGCACGGCAATCTGAAAGTCCATGTTTATGGGGCGGATGTGGGAAGCGAAGACCAGCGCGTCGCGTTGGTGAATTGGCTTCCCTCGCAAAATGTGAAAGTCGATTTTCTCGTCAACAACGCCGGGCTGGGGGATCGGGGCCCGTTCGAGTCGAGCGACTGGAACAAGATCAGGTCGATCCTCGACGTGAATATTTCGGCTCTGACCCATTTCATTCACCTGCTCCTCCCGTCCATGACGCTGGGCGGCCGCGCCGCCATCCTCAATGTGAGCTCGGTCGCCGGCTTTCTCCCCTTGCCGAACACGGCCGTCTATGCCGCCTCGAAGGCCTACGTCACCAGCCTCTCGGAAGCGCTCGCCCTCGAGTTGCGGCCGCGGGGAATCACCGTCACAGCGCTGTGCCCGGGTCCGATCGCAACCGAATTTCATGCGGTCGCGCACCGTCCCGGGAACGTCGAGAGAGCGTCTCATGTGGAAGCCATGCCTGCTTTTGTCGTGACGCCTCAGGAAGCCGTGCGGACCGCCCTGATCGCGGTTTCGCGCGATCGGGCGCGCGTGGTTCCCGGCCCGTTGCTAAGCGTTTCCGTGGCCCTCGCCATGCTGGTTCCCTTTTTCATCGTAAGAGAAATTCTTCGTGCACTGAGGAACAAGCTGTGAACCCTGCGGACAGTGAATCAGCCATTGACAAGATTGCGGACGGTCAAAATGCTGAGCCTGTGAATAAAATCACAAAGTTGTCCGGCCTTCCGCCGGAAAGCGCCTTGGCGTTCGCCCAGACGCTGGATCTGATCAATCCGCATCTCTACTCGGTCGAGGAAAGAATACGCGCACAAGCCAGGGCCTTCGATCCGGCCGTCGAAGGCTACGTTTCCTACGTGTGCGAAAAGGGTGGAAAACGGCTCCGGCCCGTGCTGGCTCTTTTGGCCGGGGGAGCCTCGGGACGCATTACTTCCGGCCATGTTGATCTTGCCGTCATTGTCGAAATGGTGCACATCGCGACCCTTGTTCATGACGATATCATGGATGGCGCGGAACTCCGCCGGGATCAGCCGACGGCCAACGCAAAATGGGGGAGCTCGATCAGTGTTTTGCTGGGCGACTGTCTTTTCGCTCACGCGCTGCGTCTGGCCACCGGTTTCAGCAACAACGCCATTTGCCGCCGGATCGCGGATGCGGCGTCGGAGGTCTGTTCGGGCGAGATCATCCAGACGCAAAGGCGCTATGATTTGAAACTGAGCACGGCGGACTACTATCGCATCATCGAAATGAAGACCGCGGCGCTCTTTTCGGTGGCGTGCGAGCTGGGCGCCTTTATTAGCGAGGCCAGCCCGACGGTGATTGGCGCGTTGAAAAATTTTGGCCTGAAGGTTGGCACCGCGTATCAAATTTACGACGACTGCCTTGATCTTGCCGGCACGGAGGAGGAGACGGGCAAGACGCTTGGCACAGACATCCGCAAGGGCAAATTTACGCTGCCGGTTCTCCTTACGCTGCAGAATCGCCAGGGCCTTGACCTTACCGGTTTGCGAGACCTTTTGCTGAGGGAGGACCGGGTCGATGAGGAGTTTCTCGCGGATCTCTTGAATCGCGCGGGATCGCTTTCGGCCGCCGCGCAGATCGCACGAAGAATGCTCAACGAGGCTCGCCAATCCCTGGAAGCCGTTCCGGTGAACCGTTATGTCAATGGCCTTCAGGCCATCGTCGATCATTTGATCGGGCTGGTTGACCGGTTGGCGTGATCATCCGCACAATTGATCCCCGATCGCCCGTCCCAGCAATCGTCCGCCGTGCGCATTCGGGAAATTCCCCCCAGCGACCGCCCTCGAGAAAAGCTCGCGACCCGCGGAGCCGCGTCTCTCACGGACGCCGAACTCCTGGCAATTTTTATCCGCACGGGGATCAAAGGCAAAAGCGCGATCACGCTGGCGGGCGAGCTTCTCAGGACCAAAGGCTCGCTCAGGGCGCTTTCCCGCTGCCAGGCCACGGAACTCTCGAAGATTGCGGCGGGAATGGGCCCGGCCAAGGCCGCTGAACTTGCGGCCGCTTTCGAATTGGGCAAGCGCCTCGCCCGCGGCACGGCGGAACGGCCCCTGCTGGACAGCGCGGAGGCCATCTACGCAACTTTCGGCGCCGAATTCCAGGCTCGCGATCGCGAATCACTGAAAGTTGTGCTGCTGGACACCAAGTTGCGCCTTCTTCGGATGGAGGACGTGGCGCTCGGATCGCTGAACGAATGTGTGGCGCACCCGCGCGAGATCTTCCGTGCGGCGATCATTCATTCCGCCTATGCGGTGATCCTTATTCACAATCATCCGTCCGGTGATCCGACCCCAAGCCAGGCGGATCACCGGCTCACGCGACAGCTTGGCGACGCCGCGAAGTTTCTGCAGATCACCTTTCTCGATCACATCATCATCGGTTTGCCTGATGGCGGTAGAACTCCGTACTTCAGCTTTCGCGAAGCCGGCGTCTTATGAAAATACACCCGACGGCCATTGTTTCCGCGCAGGCTGAACTGGCTGGAGACGTCGAGATCGGCGCGCACGCGATCATCGGGGACGGCGTAACGCTTGGCGCGGGATGTGTTGTTCAGGCGCATGCGATCCTTGAAGGCCGTACGACTTTGGGCGCGGGAAATTTCGTTGGCTACGGCGCGATTATCGGCGCGACGCCCCAGGATTTTGCCTTTCGCGACACGGTGTCGAGCGAAGTGCGCATCGGAGATCGAAACACGTTTCGCGAATACGTGACCATTCATCGGGGAACGAAGGAAGGGTCGGCGACCACTGTTGGAAACGAGTGTTATCTCATGGTCGGGTCGCATCTCGGACACAACGTCAAGCTGCGTGACAATGTCGTCATCGCCAACAATTGCCTGCTTGCTGGCTACGTGGAAATCGGCACCGGCGCGGTCCTCGGAGGCGGCACCGTCTTTCATCAATTCCTGCGGGTTGGACCCCTCGCGATGGTGCGCGGCGGCACGCGCTTTGGAAAGGACATCCCGCCCTACGTGTCGGCCGACGGGGAAAATCTGCTTTCCGGCATCAACGCCATCGGCTTGCGCCGGGCGGGCTTCACCCCGGATGTCCGCATGGAAATCAAGCGCGCTTTCAAGCTTGTCTATTGGAGTGGGATCAATGTCGCGCAGGCCCTTGAACGGGCCAAGGACTTTACCTGGGCCGGCGAGACTCAGGTGTTCTTTGATTTCATCGCTAACTCCAAGCGCGGGGTTTGCGGGGCGAATCGCGTTCCGCAAGGGGAGGAGACGCTGGGGTAAGGTGCGCAGGGAAGGCTTTCGAAGATCCGCAGATTTTCGCAGATTTCTCTGATAAGTGCACACTTCGTAATAGTCCTTGGTCTTCGAATCTTTTCGGGAAATCGAGCGCGCTGGAGCATCCGTAAACCAGCCTTCCTGCATTGCATTCGCGGCGGGTTCTTGTTTAATGAGCCCAGCATGACAGCCGGTCGCGAGCGCTGCGGCGCTTAGGAACCTGTATGGCGCACGACGTCTTCATTTCCCATTCGAACACAGACAAGACGGTGGCGAGCGCGATGTGCTCGCGGCTCGAAAAGGAGGGCATCCGCTGCTGGATCGCGCCGCGCGACGTGCGCCCGGGCAGGAATTGGGGCAGCGAGATCATTCGCGGGCTTGATAATGCGAAGGTGATGATCGTGGTGCTGAGTGCGAATTCAAATCGCTCGCGCTCGGTTATGAAAGAGGTCGAGCGCGCATTTGACAAGGGGATCGTCATTATCCCCGTGCGTACGGAGGAAGTGGAGCCCTCGGAGGCGCTCGAGTTTTTCCTGAGTTCCGAGCACTGGCTCGATGCGATCACGCCTCCAGTCGAGGCGCACATCGATCGGCTTGCCAGCACGGTAAAGGAATATTTGGTCGAGCAGGGGTGGAAGGTGACGGAGGGAGCTGTGGCGTCCGCAGCGACGCCTGCCGCCAGTGTGGAGCCGATCTCCGAAGAGAACGCAGACGAAATTCCATCGAAGGATCTGCCGAACCGTCCCGCCGCGTCAGACGAGCATGAGCCACCAATCAGCCTTGCGGGTTCCAAGCAGGAAAAGGCGGCCGAGGAGCCCCGGACGGAGCCGCCAGCGTTGGGCCGATCGGCAAGAGAACGACCTCGCAATAAGTCGATCCCTGTTTCCTCGCGGGAAGAACAACTCCCTTTTTTGAAAACAACCAAGGGCCGCTGGATTCTTGGGGCGTGCGCCGGGTTGGCCGTCGCGATGGTGGCGCTCGTTGCGATGCTTGGTGAGTCGCAGAGAAATAAGCGCCAGCCTTACCCATCGCCCACCGCGACTCCAGACGCAGCCAGCGCTCAGGCCGTACCCGCAAAATTCCTTGACCCGAAACTGATCGATGTGACTTCGGAGGCCTCCTCCACGCCGTATCGCGCCCCTGATATCCTGAATCGGAAGTTCGGCAGTCCTCAGCGCGCCAACGAATTCGTACGGGAACAACCGCTGAACAATGCGCCCAATTCCGTGAGGAACCTCACTGATGCCGCAAAGGTTGTGTCGGGAACGGCGCCGGTTCTACTCCCGGGCGGCGTGGCAGGGGCGACGAAGGAGAAGCCTTTCGTGAATAGTCTCGGAATGAAATTCGTTCCGGTGCCAGGAGCGAACGTGCTCTTCAGCGTCTGGGAGACGCGAGTGAAAGACTACCGGGCCTTTTGCGACGCGACGGGGAGAACGTGGGAGAAGCCGAAGCTTTGAGCAGGCTGCCGACCATCCTGCGGTCAATGTTAGCTGGGAAGATGCGACGGAGTTTTGCGAATGGCTGAGCTCGAAGGATGGCAAGAGATATCAGTTGCCAACAGATCACGAGTGGAGTTGCGCGGTGGGGATCGGAGACCGAGAGGATGCTAGCCGCGACGCCGCAAGAGCAAAAACGCGAAGATAGACAACGTCTTTCCGTGGGGCAAACAGTGGCCGCCTCCCAATGACGCGGGAAATTACTCTGGTGAGGAATGCAAGACACCGGCGGGGTTGGCCGCGCTAAAGGCGGCGGGATACGATGCAACGAGTTGGTCGGTTATCGAAGGGTTCAACGATGGAAATGTGTTCACGTCAGCCGTCGGAAGCTTCCGTCCAAATGGACTTGGCATCTACGATCTGGGAGGGAATGTCTGGGAGTGGTGCCAGGAAGAATACGAACCGGGATCGGCCACGCGCGTGTTGCGCGGCGGTTCGTGGGACGTTAACCTCCGCGACTCCTTGCTGTCGTCCGGCCGCGGTTACGGCGACCCCGGTGATCGCTTCGTTTACTTCGGTTTTCGTGTGGTAGTTGAGGCTGGTTCCGGGCACTAGGTGATCAATGCATGTTAAGTTTAAGCTTTGCCCTTTTATTCTTTTACCCTTTGCTCTCCGCAGGAGAGCCGTCCGGGAATAATGAGAATGGTGGGAGAAATTCTCCGAAGTTTCTGCACAGATGCTCAGGCCTCTCGTTCTCCGCTCTTTCCTGGAGACGATTTGGCCGTCGTGGCAGATCGTTCCCGGGGATTGCCCATCGGGAATCTGACGAGCCAGTTGTGGGGGAACTTCTTCCTTGATGAGATCGATCACTGGCTTGAGGAGTTTCCGCTGTGCCGGGGAAGCTTTGTGCGATACACCGACGACATTCTCGTCTTCGCAGACGAGAATACGCCTCTTTGGGAGGCGAGAAGCGCGCTTATCGCGCATCTGGCGCGGCTCCGGCTCAGGCTGGCGGAGCCGAAGAGCCGCCTGCTCTCGTGTCGCGAGGGCGTTCCGTTCTGCGGGTTTCGATTCTTTGCCGGTTTGCGGCCGCGCATCCTCGGAGCTACGAAGAGGCGTTTCGAAAAGCGGCGATGCCGGCTGCGCAATAGCGGTGATCTGCGTCGATTGAGCACCGCGGTTTTCGCCTGGTATCAATTCAGCCGGGAAGGCAACAGCGAGGGACTACGCCGCGCGTATGCGCGTGAGAGAAAAGCTTAAAGACGAAGTAGCGTATAGTGGGCGCTGGCGCGTACGCAGCCCGGCCGTTCTCGTTGCGCGTTCCACGAAGGAACGAATTGGAAAGTCAGGCAGACCTCGTGTCTTCCGGTCTCGGAGGTGTCCCGATCCCTGCGGCGATGTAGACGTCCCTGACGCTGACCCCGGCGCGCTGGGCGACTTCGCGGCAGGATTCGTATTCTGGCACGGCCTGAACGCGTTCGCCGCCGAGAAGACCGATCTTGATGCGCACCGGCCCATACGGCGTTTCCCGCACCTGGAATTCCCGCCTCAGCTTCAACCGCTGCGCGCGGTGCATCCGCACACCGAACGCGGTGGTTTCCGTGAGCAGGATGCGCGCGAGATCGGAAGCCTTTTCCTCGGTGCAAAGCACCGTGAGCACGAACCCCGGACGATTTTTCTTCATCTGGGCAGGGGTGAAGAACACATCGAGCGCGCCGGCGGCGAAAAGGCGTTCCATGGCGACACCCGCCAGTTCCGGGCTCATGTCGTCGAGATTCGTTTCAATTTGAGTGATCTCATCGATCTCGGCGTCAGACGTCTCTTTACACTCGCCCAGGAGCGCGCGGAGAACGTTCGGGCGCGGCCCGTCGTCGCGTGTACCGAGTCCGTAGCCGATTCTTTCGATCTTCATTTCGGGAAATGGCCCGAACGAGGACGAGAACTCGGCGAGGAGCGCGGCGCCGGTCGGGGTGATCAACTCGTGCGCGTCCTCAATTTGCCGGACCGGTATGCCGGAGAGAATTTCGAGCGTGGCCGGTGCCGGCACCGGGAAACGACCGTGAGCGCAATCCGTCCATCCTGCGCCGTCAACGAGGGACGAGGCTAGCACGCGCTCGATATTCAGGGTCTCAATTCCGGCGCAGGCTGCCACGATGTCAGCAATGGAATCCAGGGCGCCGACTTCATGAAACGCGACGTCCTCTGCCGGAATCCCGTGGATCTTTCCTTCCGCCGCAGCGATGCGTTGGAACACCGAGATGCTTCTGGCTTTGATGAAATCGCTGAGCCGGCTCTCCTCGATCAGAGTGCGGATTTCTCGAAAGCTGCGCCCGTGGGGGTGATCGCCGTCAACATGCCCGGCGCTACCGTGGGTGTGAACGTCGAACTTCCAGCCGGTGATCCCCTGGCGGACACCGCGTTGAAAATGTGAGTGAATCTCGTCGCCAAGACCGAGCGCGCCGATCGCAGAACGAAAGACGCTCTCCTCGACGCCGAGGTCCCGAAGGGCACCGACTGTCATGTCTCCGCTGATGCCGGAAAAGCAGTCCAGATAAAGCACGCGCATGGTTGCCTAGCCTGACAATCCGCAGAGTTCGCCGAGGGACGCAGGTAAGATCAAAGGCCTCCGATCGAGGCGCGGGCCCGCCCGTCTCTCACGGGCCCTTGGCACCGAGGCCACTATCGAACGCTCGCCAGACATAGCCGCTCCAACTCCTGCGCAATCCGCTTGTCCCTTCTCTCCATCTGCGTAAATCTCGCCATCTGCGTATTCCAGAAGACCTCAATTCCGGTTTCGGACAAGCTAGAGCCCCTGGCTTCGGGCGAGCTTTTCGAGCTCGACCTGGAAGTCCATCACATCCTGCTGGCTGGGCCGGTATCCGGGAGTGCTTGGATTGAGGCCGAGGCGGCCGGTCTGATCAAGATACCATTCGGATTTCTGGCCGTCCGAAAAGGTGACGCGGCCGCTGACCATTGCGCCTGGCCGCGTGATCTGGTCTATGGTAACCGAAACTTTGCCGCTCGGTGCCGGAGTTTCCGGCTCGGGGGGCGGAAGCGGCTTCGGATCGGGCGGGCGTTCCGGATCCTTGATTGAGAGTTTCAGGTCATCGGCGAGCAGGCGGGTGTCCAGATACGTGAGGGAAATCTGGAAGTCCTCCTTCAAGCGCTTCTGGATTTCGGAAAGGTTGGCACCTTCCTCGATCCACTTCGAAATTGCGGCTTTTTGGTCGTCGGTGAGGATCATGTCTTTTTCACAGAGTGCACAAAGGACCCGAAGAAGCGATAACCGATCTTCCGATGTCCGGTCTTCCCTCCTTCTTCTTACTTCTGCCTTGCAAAGCTATCCTCCGGCGATTGCGGGGACGATGCTAATTTCGTCTCCTTCTTTCACAGTGGTGTTTTTATCGTCGAGGAAGCGGATGTCTTCATCGTTGAGGAAGACGTTGACGAAGCGGCGGATGTTGCCCTTTTCGTCACAGATACGCTCGGAGAGCCCCGGATAGGATTTTTCGAGGCTTTCGAGGATCTCGGAGATGGTTTCGCCGTCGGCGGGAACCACTTCCTCTTCCTTGGTGAGTTTGCGGAGGGGTGTTGGGATACGAACGGATGTTGGCATTTGATTACTGGTTGATGGTGGCTACGGGGGGATGGAGGAGTTCGATTTCGCCGGCGACGAGCGATTCAAATTCACGGAGGCTGGGTTTGATGAGGCGAGGCTCTCCACATTGCCCTTGCACGGCCTCCTGAGTTTTCAAACCATGCCCGGTAATACACAGAACGATACTCTCGTCGCGGGGAATCTGGCCTCTCTCAATGAGCTTCTTTGCGCATGCGACAGTGACGCCGCCGGCCGTCTCGGCGAAAATGCCGGCCGTCTCGGCGAGCAGGCGAATTCCCGCGATCACCTCGTCGTCCGTGACGTCCTCGGCATGGCCGGCGGTTTCTTTCATTGCGCGGATGGCATAGTAGCCGTCGGCAGGCGTGCCGATGGCGAGAGACTTTACGATGGTTTGCGGCTTCGGCACGGGCTTGACGATTTCCAAGCCCTTCTTCATCGCCTCGCTGATGGGCGAGCAACCACTGGCCTGGGCGCCATGGATCGAGAAGGGCTGATCCTCGAGGATGCCAATGTGGATGAATTCCTTGTAAGCCTTGTGAATTTTAGTCAGCAACGAACCGCTGGCCATTGGGACCACGGTATGGCGCGGAAGTTTCCAACCAAGCTGCTCGGCGATCTCGAAGCCCATGCTCTTCGAGCCTTCCGCGTAATAGGGGCGCAGGTTGACGTTGACGAAGCCCCAGCCATATTTTCCGGCAATCTCGGAACACAGCCTGTTGACCTGATCATAGGCGCCGTGGATGCCGATCACGTTGGTGCCGTAGACGAGTGAGCCCAGGACTTTGCTCTGTTCCAGATCGGCGGGAATGAGGACATAGCTCTTCAAGCCTGCCGCGGCGGCATTGGCAGCGACCGAGTTGGCGAGGTTGCCGGTGGAGGCGCAGGCAACAACCTTGAAACCGAGTTCCCGCGCGCGGCTCAAGGCCACCGACACGACCCGGTCCTTGAAGGAGAGGGTAGGGTAGTTAACGGTGTCGTTCTTGATATAGATTTCCGAGACGCCGAGGGCCTTTGCGAGCCGGTCGCTCCTGACAAGCGGAGTGAATCCCACCTCCGCACCCACTGTCGGCGTGCCGTCGATCGGCAGCAGTTCCCGGTAGCGCCACATGGTCTGCGGCCTGGCCGCGAAAATCTCGCGGCTGACGTTCTGGCGGATGGCCTCGTAATCGTAAGCGGCTTCAAGGGGACCAAAGTCGAACTCGCAAATATGAATGGCCTCTTTGTCGTACAGGCGCCCACATTCGCGACACTTCAGGTTGGAAAAGAAAGGGCGGTCTTCGTTCATGGCTTGCCTCCGCACGAGAGTGGGAAATGAAGAAGCGACAAACCGCCGGAAATCGGCTGCCACATCTCATCTTCCCCCGGCGCTTACGCACCGAAGCTGGATTTGGCACCTGGTCCCCCGTCACCGCATTTGCGGATCCAGGGCGGTTGCCGTGGCTTCATTGGGCCAGTCCCTCTGCCACTCTCGATAAGATTAAAGAAGAACATTGCGACGACGCGGCGCGGCGTCAAGCGATTTCCCAACCAATCGGCGAACTGATTCGAAGGACCCGGCTGGAAATGGCGATACCTCCCGGCTTGTTTGCGAGCGGTTTCCTGCAGCGGTCTGGAGGCGCTGTTACTGCTTCCACTCAAGCGGCGTGCCGGGTGGCAGTAGACGTACGGCGCGCGCGATGTCCCAATTTGTCAGTCGAAACCCGCCGAGACTCTCGAGCACATTCATTTGGTCGGGAATGCTGGTTCCATGCAGGCCATAGGGCAGCGGTTCCTTGCTGTTTGCCTTTGCCAGATTGATCCAGAAGATGCCCGCGGGGTTTCTGGGACCCGCTGCAAGGAACTGTTCCGACGACAGCTTGGGCTTGAATGGTGTGGGTAGTGGCTGCGGCGTCGATACCCCGTAAAGGGTGGGAGGCTTCTTGGTCTGGTCTTTCCAATCCTCTTGAAACGTGCCGAGCCGGGGGCGCGGGATCACGTCGAGAATCGTCCAGAAACCGCGGCCACGCAGACCGGGGCGGGCGACGGAAAAGGGCATGACCGCCACCAGTGTGCTGCCGCGGTAGACATTCAACTGCGACAGACCGACCACTGCGGCCGTCACCGGGTCCTTGGGATCGGCCTGGGGTTGGAGGGGTTCGTCAAATGCCTTCTCGATTTCAAAAGGAATCACATTCGGGACTCGAAATTCGGTTCCTACAGCTGGCGCCACCGGGAGTTTTTCGTTCAGGGAGCGCAGGTAGGATTCATTGCAGTGAAAGCGCTCCGCGACGAAGTCCCATGCCGTGCGATAGGCGAGCATCGAACTTCCAGTCAGTTGCTCATAGGTCCAAGGCACCTCCTGGATGACGGGAGGGGCCGCAATGACGCGGTGTTTTTTCGGGTGAACAGGGACAGCTACGGGAATAAACTTTGTTTCAGCCGTTTGCGCTTTTGGCGGGGAGATGAACCGGAAGTCTTCCGCTTTCAGCCTGTAGCGAGTAAAGGGATTGCCGACAGCCGCCTGGGCTTTCGCTCCGAGGGAGGCGTCATCCTTTGCGTCCTCGTGCGTGCTTTGGTACAGAAACACGACCTTCTTAAACGCCGGGCCCGGTTTGCCGACGATGGGGCCGGCCGAGAACTGCTCACGATCCAGGAAGACTTGGAGCCTGACATTGTCCAGTTCGGTCGCGGCTTCGGAACCGGGCTTCGGCCCGGCCGGTTTCACCGGCTTGGCCCTGTTCGCCGTCGGTGCGCTTGCGGGTTGCGCGGGCGGAGTCATCGCACTGAGTTCGGCCGCAGTTGGGATCCTCAAGATCTGACCAACGCGGATCTTGTCGTCCTTCAAACCGTTGAACTCCTTAAGCTGGTCGACCGTCATGCCAAACCTCTTCCCGATGCGAATCAACGCATCGCCGCGTTTCACCTCGTAATCGTTGGTTCGATTTTCCGGCTGTGGGCGTGCGACGACAGGCGTGGCCGCGGGCAACGGGGCTGTCAGATGCGGCAACTCGAGGCCCCAATCCTTGGCGTCGGATGGCGCGACCCGCCATTTCCATTTCACGGCATTTTCCAATCCGGGCTCAATGCGCGGCGGCGGGGCGGTCTTGACCGGCGCCGGCGCCATTTGCGCGGGCTTTGTGGACGTGGTCTGCGCGAATGCGCCACAGGCAAAGACGCTTGCGCAGACAAGCATCAGGCGGCATCGCATGGGACCAGAACGCATGGCGGCGAGTTTTACTCTCTTCCTGCCCCGCAAGGCAAAGCGGCAAATCGAGCAAATGCCCGAGAGAAACCGCATGCAGGAATCGCAGAGGCCGGCATTCAACGATGCCAGGCCTCGACCGATTCGGCAGCGATTTGCCAATTCTCTTCACCGTGAACGACGACGACGCGGACGGAAGAGTCTTTTGTCGCGATGTCCGTGTCGGGGAGAGAGGAAGCGTTGAGGTTGTCGTCCAGCCGCAACCCGAGAAAGCCAAAGGCATCGCAGGCTCGTTGCCGGACGACGGGCTCCGTTTCTCCGATGACGTCCGTGAAAACCAGCGCATCGAGACGCCCCAGGCTCGCGAGCATGGATCCGATGCCGGCGCGGAGCCGATGAATGAAAACGTCCATCGCCAGCTTCGCGCGCCGATCGTTCTCCCGCGCCTTGGGAAAAATCACCCGGGTGTCGCCCGGGAGCCCGGAAAGACCCGAGAGCCCGGACTGCTTGTTGAGTATCTGCTCGAGCGAATCGACATCGGTTCCGTGTCGCAGGAGGTGCAGCATTATTCCCGGGTCGATTGTCCCCGAGCGCGTGCACATGGCGATACCGT
Organism: uncultured Verrucomicrobiae bacterium; assembly: GCA_963763735.1. Lineage (GTDB taxonomy): Bacteria > Verrucomicrobiota > Verrucomicrobiia > Chthoniobacterales > Terrimicrobiaceae > DASTFP01. The sequence goes on from CAVXQK010000015.1 coordinate 67,330, forward strand.
CCAGTGGCGTGAATCCCATGGTCGTATCGACGCAACGGGTTCCGCGGACCGCCGCCAGCGAGCAACCGCCACCCAGGTGGCAGAGGATCTGGCAAAGATCCTCATCGTGCTGGCGGTTAATGATCTCCAACGCTCTTCGGCTCGCGTACCGGTAACTGGTTCCGTGAAAACCGTAGCGCACGAACCCTCGCTCGACCCACTCGTAAGGTCCGGCATAAGTGGTGGCGGCTTGCGGCAATGTGCGGTGGAAGGCCGTATCGAAGACAGCGAACTGCGGAATCTCGTCGCCAAGGGCCTCTCGACAGGCCCGGATGCCCTCCAGATTAACCGGATTGTGCAGCGGCGCGAGCTCTCCGAGTCTGTCGATGGTCGCTTCAACGTGGGGAGTGACCAGCACGGCTTCGCTGAACTCCAGACCGCCATGCACGACACGATGGCCGATCAGATCGATTCGGTGAGAACCTTCCAGCACCGCGAAACTGCCCTCCCACGAGGCCCGGATCAAAGCCTGGATTTTTTTCTGCAATGACCAATCCCTTGGGATCGGTATTTGTCCTTCGCCTCGGGTCGACTTTATCTGGGCGAGAAACGCGTCCGGAGGTTGACCCGGCGTCGTGGAATTGATCGCCGCCTGCCAGACAGGAACGGACGGACCTTCCGGATCGGGATCGATCGAATAGAGAGCCGTTTTTTGACTCCCGGAGCCGGCGTTTAAGACGAGCACGTTAGCCATACTGTGGGAAGGAAGATTTCAGAGCGTTGCCTGCGAGGGTAATACGCCCCGGTTCGCTTCGTAAAGCGTCATGTCGCTGTGGCCTGTCTGCTTCAAGCTCAACGCGATCTGTTGCCGCAATAAATTGCAGGCCGTGCAAATAATCGTTTGACGGAAACGCTGCCAACGATTTTTGTAACGTCCTTCGGCTCACCGGGACCCATCGGTAATGCGCGAGACGCAAGCGGCTCATTGCAATTTACTCTGGAAAATCAGTGAGAGCAGAAGATCCTCAAAGAACGCATCGCTAGCTCAATGGTAGAGCAGGAGACTCTTAATCGGAAAAGGCAATTTTTTAATGCTTTGCAGGTGTTTGCAGAAGCTTGCAACTAAAAGAAAATCAGCAGGTTGACGCGTGCGCTGGTTGTCAGTCTTTTCTGCTGCTTTGCCTGCTTTCTGCACAAACATGTAGAAACAAAGTGTAGTACTTTTTAAACGGTCGTCTTCGATTGCGTCGCGGATGGAGCAACCCTCCGGCACTGCCGACGGATTCTGAGGCGCGTGGAAAAGAACGACGAACCGAATCAACAACCTTCTCTCGACAACCGTATAGCGTATTCGCCGGGAGAATTTGCAGCCCTGTTTGGGAAACATCAGACTTGGGGCTACCGCCAGCTCTACAGGGGCACAGTCAAAGCGATTACACAATGTGGACGGATCATGATCCCACGCGGCGAAATCGATCGTCTGCTGCGTTCCGCAGAGCCGTACAACGGCAAGATTCGATCGGACCGTCTCATGCACTAATAGCTCGATGAGGTATCGAATTGCGACCTTTACCATGTCGCCGGTCTCTTGCTGGCTGAGAGCGGTCATTGGCGCGAGAATTGGGGCTTGAGTAGCAACGGAACAGAAGACCGACAAGCCTATCCTTGCTCGCGCATCCCATGAACGGAGTCATTCTAGCTCCCGACGTCACCGTGATGCGGCAACTCTTCGAGGCGTCCCTCGCCGTTGACCTCGGCTTTCAGCATTTCGACCAGGAGTTGGTTTCGTTGCCCGGAGCCTACTCTTCACCGCGAGGCGCGCTTTTCCTGGCTCGTGCAGATGGGCTTGGCAGCCGGTTGTATTGGGCTGAGGCCGTTTTCCAATTCCGTCGGCGAGCTTAAGCGTCTCTATGTTATTCCCGCCTTTCGCGGTCGCGGTTTCGCGCGCTCTCTGGTTTTGTCTGCGATCACCGCCGCGAGGAGTATTGGCTACGGCGCCCTCTTTCTCGACACGCTTTCCTCCATGCGCTCCGCCATCGCTCTCTACGAGTCGATTGGCTTGCAACGCACCGCCCCTTACTACCCGAATCCGCTTCCCGATGTTCTTTATTTCCACATGTCGCTCAAACCCAGCCGCAGTCCGTAGGCCGTGCAATGATAGAGTTGAGCGAGGGGATTGGAGCCAGCCCAAGCACATCAGGTTCACTTGTCAGTTGCCGCCCTTCCGATAGAATTTTTGATACGAAGGTGGAAGATATTACCGAGGAGGCGCTTGCCCTGCCAAGCGAGGCAAAAGCTCTTCTTGCGGACCGCTTGGTGTCGAGAGTCTTGATCCAGCAGAGGACGGACAGTAAGACCTGCATTTGCGCTGACTTCTCGCGCTTAAAGTAACTTTTCGTTCCATTGCTCCTGGCAGCCCCTTACGGCACCAAGACCGTCGCTCCGGTCGTCTGCCGCCCTTCGAGCCTCCGGTTGCGCCTCCGCGGCAGCGGCCAACGGCAAACGCGTATGGATCTGAATCTTCACTGCGCCACTCGCGACCAATTTAATAAATCCCAACGCGGCCTACGTGTGGCCCGTAACCCATTCTTCCCCAGCCAAGCCCCCAGCCACCCCATCTACCCCAGTCCATCGCTTCGTCCTCATAGATCTCAGCAGTTTCGGGGGTCTCTTGCGCAAGGTGCCTTTGAGCGCGAAGATGTTCATAAGCCTGATACTCAGTAGGTCCACCGACATAGACCACGTTCCGAGACGGGTCCGCGACAACGTAGTAGGTCTTGCCCTCTTTTTGGATCATGGCTACCTGGCCAGTTTCAAGTTGTTGGAGCTTATGCTGTTGCGCGGCGGTCTTGGGGGTAACCATCTTAAAGCCTGAGGCTACGAGCATGCTCCTCTCTTCGTCGTGTGTACTGGTCGTTGTTGTGGTGGCGCACCCAGCCATCAACGTCAACAACGCTGTGGCACCGATCATTATGAAGAAGACTCGTTTCACTTAGTTCCTTTCTTTCCCCGCCATATTGGTTCTGCCATTACGGGCCTAAAAGAGGCGAAGAACCGGGGGGAGGAATTCTCCGGCTGATTCAGACTTGTGAAAACTATACACCCCCGACGGCCGTAAAGCTACTCGCCCATTGGCAAATAAATATGCGTTTCTTGGCTGGCAACCACGAGTTGCCTACGGACGATACGAGAGCGTCAAGAAGTCGGGGGTAGGCGAGTGTCGTAGGCTGGAGGGATGTCTGCTACGATCCCTTTTAAAGGCCCTAACGTAGCGAAGGCCAAAATTTCGGCAAAGTAACGGCGCTTTGGACGCTAAAAAGCGAACTTTTGGCACCATTCCAGCTCGCCAGACGTGTCAAATGCCACCCACGAAGCCTTGGAAGCGGCGGAAGCAACTTGCCCGAGCTTTTGAACGCATCTCAGAACCCAGACTTGAGCGAAAAACGTCGAAACTGCGGAGGTAGTTCGCGGTCAAAGCAAAAAAGCGAGCTTCACAGCACGAAAATGGCGCTGGTGAAGCCGCTACTTTGCCGAAATTTGGGGCTTCGCTACGTTAGGGCCTTCTACGGTCGTGACTGGCGCCAAGAACATGAGCGAAGCTTTCCACTCGATTACCTGCCGCCCTACAGTTCCGCCCGCTCTGTGTGAATCCGCGGAGCAAACCGCCCTGGCCTTCTCGGCCATCTCATAATGAACATTCTGGTAGGAAGCTGAAAATAGAGGATACCGCCCGGGGCAAGGATGCGCGCAAACTCCGAGAAGTAATGAAAGATCAGATCGGGATGGATGTGCTGAAGGACAATGTAAGTCTGAAGATAGTCCGCGCATGCCAATACCCACCGCCTTGGCCACTTCATCTGGCGTGAGCGTTCCTCGCCTGAGCGACTCCTGATTGCGAAATACAAAGTCGTGCGCCTTCCAAAATCCCTCGTTCCCGGCTAGCAACCGGACTCCCTCGACCAGCTTCACCGCCTCGCACGCGTGGGGGTGCACGTTCGTCTGTGCCAATGGGTTGCAGGCCGGATTAAGCGGGAAATGTCGGTAGACTGCTCGCACGTTCCCGCCCAGCATCTTGGGCACCTGCTTCTCGAAGAACTGCGCGAATTTGCCGCATCCGGGGCATTCAAAATCGCTGTAGATCACGACGGTGAGCGGCATTGGCGGCGGCTGAACCATTGACGCCGAAACTGGGTACGTGCGGATCCGATCCTTGTCGGTAATCTTGATCTCGTACTCGCGCCCACGCTGCCACTGACCGAACAGCTTCCCCGTGTCACCGCGAAAGCGCTCGAGCACTGACATGCAGTTCTGGTAGTTCGTCGCAGCCTGCTCCGCCGTTCTCCGCCAAGTCTTCAGCCCAAGCATGTTCGTGTGCGCATAGTTTACCAGCGCCATGCTGATCAGCGTCAGCATCAGCACCCGCGCCGATGGATGCACCACGCCACCGGTTCGCTCAGCGGCGTCACCGGCTGCACTGCCCTCCGGGGCGGTTTTTTCTCCACCCAACGCCCTCCGCTTGGGCCACATGAAAACCATGCAGATGAAAATCAGCAAATTGAGCACATGCGTAAACACGCACCACGGGCACCACTCGGAAATCACGCGGGACATGATCCACACGAAGTACGCCGACCCGCCCAAACCCAAGGCCACAAGCAAAAATGCAGCGTAGTGCAGCCCCCGCTTGGCATAGGCCGGTCGCCCCACCCCAACCAGCCACGCCAGCAGCGTGGAGTAATACATCAAGCCGATGAACGCCACAGGAATGTGCGGTAGACCGGCCGGCACGTTTTTACCGAGCTTGGGCGGGAAAAGTATGGACTGGCCAGAACCTCAGTGCACCCTGCGGCCGCGCTCCCCGGCTTGTCTGAACATTCCAGCTCAAACCACGCCGGTCCGGATAATCCGGTTACATGTCTCAATACAAGCTGATAGCAAACAACTGATGCTACAAGGGCGCACAGAGCCGCAAGCCAGTTCGCTACCGTGCTGATTCTCATGCTTCAGTTGTCATCAAGAGGCGCGTACGGGTTGGGTCCGACAGCATTTACTGAGAGTGGTGGAGCGACGGCCGACGTCGGGCGTAGTCTTCGCTACTGGGAGCCCGATCCTATAACTTTTCCCCTTATTGCAAGAAAAACCCCGCCGAGGTTTCCCAGGACGGGGGCGTGTTGAGGTTGTGGCAGATTTAAAATAGCGCTCTGGCGTGACGTGATTGGGGCCTCAGGTTAAACCAGCCACGCCACGCTCCCCTAACGCGGTTATTGAATGTTTTTGACTAAAACCGCGAAAAGTCAAATTTTCAGGTGGCTGAGAGAGTGGGATTCAAGGGCGAGTTTCGGCAATGGCAGCACCTATTGCGGGTTGGCGATTGAGAAACGCGAGGGGATGTCACCTCGAAAGGCAGCTTGGTTGCTCATCTAGGATTTCGCCCTACTTACAATTAGGCATTACCCGATTCTCAATTTGCGCGCGCTATAATAGCGTCAACTTGAAACTACGCATGGCAGCCCGTCCTCAATGCGCTGGGGCCCACTCTAAGGGCGGGCTGCCGATTTTTGCAAGATTCGCTAGGAACTTGCCAGAACCCGTCACTCAGCTTAGATTACGTGTATGACAACTTCCCTATTCCCTATCCCCACTCAGCGGATCTCACGAGCGCTCCTGCTCATCTTTGCAGCCACTGCGGCTTGCACGTTTTTCTCTGCCTGCGTGGGTCACCAGGCCCGCGTCGAAAACAGACAGGAACGGCGGGCAGACAGACAGGAGCGGCGGCAGGACCGCTCTAATCAGTGATTCCGCCAGCGTCAACGGCGCGTGGCACACGCCGAGTGGCTTTTGGCACTGAATTGCTCTGCGATTGCTTTGCCGCTATTGAAACATGGCGTCGGCCCCGGTGCTAGAGCGGTTGCAAAAAATCGCTGGGTGAGTTCGTCGGGGCTCCGCGCGATGAAGTCGCTAAAGAAGTCGGCCTTGAGGCGTAACCAGAGCCTTTCGATGGGATGAAATCGGGGCTGTAGGCCGGCAGAAATTGAAGCTCAAAATGATGCCAGGCGAGACTCTTGGCTCTGTGCCAGCTGGCATTGTCGACAATGAACAGCCGGCGTTTGGAACTCTCTTTAGGGATCTGCTCGGCCAGGAAGTCCAGGTAATACTGGAAGACATCGGTATCGACCCCGTCGAATATCATCGTGCAACATTCTTCGGGGCCCGGACGCACCGCGCCGATGACCTTTGGTCGGCTGCCCCGAGCGCTCCAGCGCTCGCCGCGGACGCGGATCACCCTCAATGCCACACTCGTCGGCAAACCATAACTCTCTGGTGGGATCCTCCTGCCAGCTACGCAGCCGTTTTATTATAAGAAAGCTCTTCGCTCTTCTTCATTCTGCGAAGACCCCAATTGGCAGAAGCCGGACTCTGGCCACGTCTGAGCGATGCTCTTCGGAAAGGTCCGGAAAAAGATCGCAAAATGACTTTTTCACAGGTTCTAACTCAGTTCTGCAGAGTGAGAAGATCCGCCAAGGCCCTGCAAGTCCGGAATGCTGGCGAGCTTAAGATCCTCGGGTAGAACATAGACCTTCTCGATCGTGCGATCCAACAGCTCGAGTTCTTTGCGCAAGGCAGAATGACGCTGCGCTGGTAGTGTCTCGGTAAGATTTACAATCATTGCGCGCAACCGGCGCGCGATCTGCATGTTCTCCGCCCCGTAAAAACGGATTTCGCTGAAAGCGAGATGAACAAAATCCTCCCAGTTGGGAGTCCGGAAAATCACGCGGAGTTTCCCGGCTCGATCGAGGATCTGATCGGTCCTGAGATTCCGCCTTCCCGCGCTTCGTAGAAGTCGGTGCAGTTGATCGATCGCGAGCACAGCGGTCGTCGGATCATTGATCGCTTTTGAGAGTGCCTTGATCGCAATATCGACAACGATGCGAAACCCAAAGAGCGGGTCCTGCTGCATTGTGCGCTCGTCGCCAAGAACGACCGATGCCCGCAGCTTCCGTTCGTCGATGGCGTCAGCTCCACCGCGCAACAGGAACAGCGGTTCGGCCGGTCCGACAAAATCGCCGACTTGCGGGGCAAATTCGATCACCCCTTTCGCTTTTTCCGCCTCGGCCATGAGCGTCTTCACGTTCACTGCAACCACGATCGCCGATTTGCCACGATGAAGGATTGTGCGCTCCACCCGTGAGGGACTCTGCGGCGATCCTGCTACGAATTGCGCTTCTGTCGATTGCTCAGGGTAAACACTCTCCATCACCTTGAGACCGTACTCCCCTACGCGCCGTACCAGACTGACCGGGCGCAGCATTCTCGCCGCGTAATCGATCAAAAACAGGAAAGCTACAATGCAGATTAATCCAAGGAGACCTACGACGAACGCGATTAATTGGTGAACGGTCGTCTCCATTCGGTCCGCAGCCTTGATCGCGAAAAGCAACGTGAAAACGAAAAGGCCCACCGTGCACCGGATGACGTTGTCGCGCAGCAAGGTCGTCGCAATGATCCGGGGTGTGTATTGCCCACTGGCGACCTGAATTGCTACAAGAAGGGATCCAAATGTGAAGACGATGAACGAAAGGGCAAGCGTGATGACGGCGTTGAACATCGATTGCGCACCGGTGAGGCCTAGTGCGAGCCCCTTCCAAGCGAACCGGGTGTCAAGTGTGCGGGCCAGTAACCAAGCCACCTGCTCAAGTGGAACCGCAACAAGCGGGATAACCCAAAGGGCTGATCGGAGGTAGCTCTTGACTTGATAGCGACGGTTCCAGGTCATGTGGCCTCTTGGATCCTTGCGGTTCGAAAAAAACGTCATCGCCGTGAGTTAACCCTTGGCTCGTGGTTCCGGCTTGAGTTATCGATCAGGATGTAAAGACTAATCAACAGCACCCAGAAAGGGAATAGCATTAAAATCCACTCGATATATCGCCCGCTCAGCAGGAGAAACAGCGCGAACGCATAGCCGAGCAACGCGATCCAGTGCGCGATGAAACCAGTACGGATTGCGAGAGTAGACGTGGAGATCATGAACACCGCCGCCATCTTGACTGCATAGAGGTTCATGATCTCGTAGGTGACGGCGCGGGCAAAGGCGAATGTCGCCGAGTCGAGCATCCCTGCGGGCCTTGCAACATAGGCTGTGATGATTCCACCCCCCGCTGCGGCCGACGCGAATAGCATCGCGAGGAATAGAAGCCCGCTGCCGAGAAAAACGGTGGCAACGAAGCGGTCTTCAAGCTCTCCCAGACGGTCGCGCAGCACGCCGATGAACCATAGAAATGCAATCCCGGCGAATGGCACTAGGTTCAGCGCCAGAGCGACTCTGTTGGAACTGGTCTTCAGCCAGGCCCCTGCCTCCAGCGGATCTGCAGGCACCGAAAGCCGGAACAGCAAGAGGCCCGTAATCAGGAGAACCGAAAAGAGGATGCCGGCCACGGCAGCGGCGCGCGGCGTCTTCAAGCGTCCACGGATCAAGTTCACTTCATGCTTCATCACGTCCTCCCATCCAGATTCTGTATCACCTCGTTCGTCACCGAAAAAAAGGCCGCAAATAGTCTGTGATTTAACTAAAATCGATCAAATGCCTAGCGTATAGTGACCCTATCAGGAGACCCCCATGAATATATCCGAGAATGAACTGGAACAACGTATTGCTTCCCGCCTGATGGATGTGCTGATTCGCGTAGCACTCCTCTTCATGCTCGCGCTGCTCTGCTACCGGATTTTCGCGCCCTTCCTCCACCTGATGGTCTGGGCATCGATCCTGGCCGTGACACTGTATCCCCTACATCAGGCCTTAGCATCGAAGCTGGGGGGCAAGCAGGGACTTGCGGCAACGCTGCTGGTGATCCTGAGCCTTGTCCTGATCGTCGTCCCGACCGCAGTGCTGACCAATTCCCTGGGCGATTCGGTGCATGGCCTGATGAAGCAGGTGCAGGACAATACGCTCAAGGTGCCGCCACCGAGAGACAGCGTAGCCAGCTGGCCGGTTGTGGGTGCAAGAATACATGCCGTATGGAGCAAGGCGTATTCTGACCTGCCAGCCCTGGTGCAATCCCTGCAACCGAAGATCGGGGAGTTGACCAAGGCAGCACTCTCCTTTGTAGCAGGGATTGGCCTGGGCATCCTGCAATTCGTCGCCTCGCTGATCATTGCCGGCATTCTGATGGCCTTTGGCCGGGCCGGCGCGCAAGGCTGTCTGGCCATTTTCTCGAGGATCGCGGGCAACGAGCGCGGCGCTGCGTTTACGAAGCTGTCGACACAGACGATCCGCGCTGTCGCCCAGGGTGTGATCGGTGTGGCACTGATCCAGGCCATCATCATCGGCCTCTGCCTTATCATTGCCGGCGTGCCATGGGCCGGCGCACTGTCCGTTATCGTGCTGGTGCTCGGCATTGCTCAGCTGCCGGCGCTGCTCGTCACGTTGCCGGCGATCGGCTATATCTGGTCGAGCGGTGACTATGGCAATGTCGAGGCCATCTCGTTCAGCATACTGCTGTTCATTGCCGGCATGGCCGACAATATCCTGAAACCGCTACTGCTGGGACGCGGTGTCGAGGCGCCGATGCCGGTGATACTGATCGGGGCACTGGGTGGCATGGCAGCCAAGGGCATCCTCGGCATGTTTGTCGGCGCCACACTGCTGGCGATCGGTTACCAGATTTTCATGGGTTGGGTGCATGCCAATCTACGTGAGCCGTGAGACAGGCGCAGGACTCCAGTGGGAGAGAATAACCCAACCGGCACGTGTCGCTCCAGCCGGTAGCATCGGGGCGGACAAGAGGCAACGAGACGCCGGACCATTAAAAGAAGTCACAAGTGAGTAGACCGTAATGCGAATGAGTCCCGACATCATGCGACGAACGCTGACCCGGCTTCAACACGGAGAAGCCTGCCATCGCGCAGGAGGAGGGTGAAGCGAGCACTGCGCGAGTTTGCCGGGGCATCAGATTCATCGAAAAGACGTGCCCTTGCACGACTGGAATTGCCGCCGTGCAAATGGTTGTGCCGCCGGTTCGCTTTTGAGAGCGGGTCACCGCAATTTGCTTGTCAATCCTCGCCAGTTGTGGGACGTTGACATGGCAGACGAGCGGTAGCTACACGGCGCGAGTCTAGAAAGCTCGATTCGATGAACCCCCGTCTTAAAGTCCGTTACCTCCGCGGTCGCGGCGGACGCCCTCGCGATCATTGAACAATCAAGGCTCAGAGAACGACAAGAAACGGTGAGATGAAGTCACGCCTGACTCTGAAGGTAAATGTAGCCACACCAAACAGAAAAACCAAGTTCAAACCTGATCAACACTTCCGTGGGTCGTGAGGAGCAATAGGAGCAACCTCAATACATAACTATGGCGACACAAACAAACGGTAAGACCTTCAGCACACTTCCCTTGCACTGGAAGGAAGTGTACTACACCAACTGTCCTCTCGTATCCGCCAGCAATGCCGGTCAGGAATTGGGCTGGACCAGAGAGGAGTACAAGAAAACTGGCATCAAGTACGGGCTCCTCCGCTCCCGTCGAGAGAACAACTGGTATCCGCTTGGGCGGTTTCTTCCCGCCGCACGCGGACATCCGCGGGACCAGGCTCATGGGGAGGAACAAGGCAGCTCCTTTTGGGATGTCGAACTATGATCATCGAGTCGCCCCTGCAGTTGATTTTTCGCGATTTGTTTTATCGTCTTCCAGCTTTTGCCGAAGGTCACGATGTGTTTCTAAAGTTGGAAGGGTTCAATATAACGGGCTCGATTAAGGTAAAGACTGCGATAGCGCTGGTTGAGGACTTGGAACAGCGAGGTATGGCCAGACCAAACGAAACCGTATTAGTCGAATCGTCATCAGGAAATCTTGGACTGGCGCTTAGTTTGGTGTGTGCCATCAAGGGCTACAAGTTTATTTGCGTGACCGATCCAAACGCTACTCGGACGACTATAAGAGGTATGGAACTCTATGGGGCAAAAGTTATAGTAGTTGAAGACCGCGACCCCGTCGGCGGGTATTTGGGAAGCAGGTTAAAGAAAATCGATCAAATACTGCAATCGGACCCGAACGCAGTCTGGCTCAATCAATATGCTAACCTAGCCAACAAAAATGTTCATGCCGAGCAAACGGCAGATGAGATTGCGCGCGAATTTGATAAAGTCGATTGGGTCTTTGTCGGGACCGGCACTACTGGCACCCTGGCCGGGATCTCAGAGCGACTTCGTCAAGAATTCCCAAGGATTAAGATTGTGGCCGTCGAGCCGGTAGGCTCGGTCACATTCGGGGGCGCGCCCGGCAAAAGAAACATCCCTGGCATTGGCACGAGTGTGAGACCAAAGCTAGCGGATCTCGCCAAGCCGGATAGAGTCGTCGCAGTGAACGAAGAAACAACGGTTGAAGCTTGTCTTTCTTTCCTTCGAGATTATCACTTACTTGTTGGGGGAAGCAGCGGAACAGTCCTTGCCGCCGTGCAAGAGCTCGCTCCAGAGTTCAGGCGCGGCGATACTATAGTCGCCGTATCCGCAGATCTCGGCGAAAAGTACTTGGACACTATTTATGATCCCGCCTGGGTAGAGAAGTTCATTGTACCTGAGGATGACGGGCCGGTGCGGACTGATGCATTCGGCGCGACTGAGTCAGGCACGGAAAAGGCGTTTGATCTCTCACCGCCGGCGCCCCGGCGCAAGCATATGCCAACTGACCCCGTCACCGCCGGCGCGCGTTAGCCAACTGATTGGCACGATCAGCGGCGAACAATATCTCAGTCGGGCGTAACGGGAGAATAAAACGTGCTATCCGCTCCCACATTCTACGTTGTTCCCGGCTCGACAGTTAAGCGTGTGATTGACGACAACAGGAAGCAAGTGTTCGATGCTGTTGAGGCGGCATACCGTCTTCACGGCTCGGGAAATACGATAAATCCGGACAGCTACTTCCTTCGATATCCAGATAGACCCAGCGCCCGCATCATTGCGTTGCCAGCCCATCTCGGCGGTACGGTTCAAAAAAGCGGTATCAAATGGATATCGAGTTTCCCGGAAAACAGGGCCAGCAACTTAGCCCGAGCGTCGGCAGTCCTGATTCTGAACGATGCCACGACAGGCTATCCGCTGGCCTGTATCGAGGCATCGCTAATGAGTGCTACTCGCACTGCCGCCTCTGGCGCGTTGGCAGCAGAGCATATTTCTCCCAAACCCTTCAAAGGAATTCTCGGCGTAATCGGAACTGGGGTAATCGCCCGTACAACCGTCCAGTGGCTTTTATTTCGGAATTGGAAGTTTCGTAAAATCAGTTTGTACGATGTGGACCGCAAGGAGGCGGAGCACTTCAGTAAGTGGCTTCGCGATGAGCACAACCTGCAGGCCGATATTCAAGATCGTTTGGAGGGCGCTCTATCCGACTCTTCCCTGATACTATTCACCACGACTACGCTGGACCCGTATCTTGCCGATAAAAGACTTTTCGAGCACTGCCCCACTGTCCTCCATTTGTCGCTGCGCGATATTTGCGTGAATGTGATTCTCGCATCGCAAAACATTGTCGATGATGTGGATCATTGCCTGAAGGCAAAAACTTCGCTCCATCTAGCGGAAATCGCGACGGGAAATAGGGACTTTGTCTCGGGTACTTTGGTGGATCTTCTAGAGAAGAAGTTCGAACCCGATTATGACAGGCCTCGCATATTTTCGCCATTTGGGCTTGGCGTTCTTGATCTGGCAGTGGGCGATTTGGTACTCGAGGCAGCAAAATCGTTCGGCGGGGCAATTGCGCTGCCTGACTTCTTCAGCAATTCTGCCCGATGGTGAAGAAGATGCTAGGCTTTTCGAAGTTCGGGAGCACTCAAGCTGAAAGTGTTCCGAAGGAAACAGGGAAGGTCATTCCCGCTCAGAATAAGCGAGCGGGCAGATTACACATGTCCAGTGTATGGAGTTGCAACGAATGGGATCAACTGGAAGAGGTTATTTTGGGCAATCCGCTGAATGCGCGGTATCCTACGCCAGACCGAAGCACCCAGCTCGCAGAATTTCCTGACCGTTCACTGGCCGAAATTCCATTCGGCCGCTTTCCGGAACAAATTATTGAAGAGACCGAAGAGGATTTGAATGGATTTGCCAAAATCCTGGAAGATTTGGGCATCACCGTGAGGCGTCCGGACACCTGGCCACACGAGGCCAAATTTTCCACGATCCATTGGGAAGCTCAGGGGTACTACAATTATTGTCCCCGCGATGTTTTGTTGGTCATCGGCGACCACATTATCGAAACGCCCAACGTCATCCGCAGTCGCGCCCAGGAAACGTTCAGCTATCGCACGTTGCTGATGGAGTACATGAAGTCAGGCGCAAAATGGTACAGCGCCCCCAAACCCATGCTTTTGGACTCGCTCTTCGAGGGGGTTGATCTAAACAAGCCCACGCCACGCAACGATGAACCGGCCTTTGATGCTGCTAACGTCCTGCGTTTTGGCAAAGATTTAATCTATCTGGTCAGCGCCACGGGTAACGAATTGGGGGGACATTGGCTACAGTCGATTCTCGGCGACAAATATCGGGTCCATTTCCTCCAAGATGTCTACTTTGGCAGCCACATTGACTCGACCCTTGTGGCCTTACGCCCTGGCTTGGTCCTCGCCAATCCTGCCCGCGTCAATGACGACACCCTGCCCAAAATCTTGAAGCAGTGGAAAGTCATTTACAGTTCACCGATGGAGAACACAGACAGATATGATGCCGACTATCTGTCCAAATGCATTGGGAGTGACTGGATTGACATGAATGCACTCAGCATCAATCCGAATTTGGTTGTGGTCGATCGAAATCAGCCGGCTCTCATAAAGCTCCTGGAGAAAGAGGGTCTTGATGTCATCCCCCTAAAAATGCGGCACTCCAAACTGTTGGGCGGTGGACCCCATTGCATTACCTTAGACGTCCGCCGAACTGGAACGCTACAGCGATACTTCGATTAGGGTAGTCCTTTCGCCATGCTCAACCAGCGGGCAACTTTCACGTTTGAGGTCAAGACCCAGGCGTCTCCGAGAACTCGGGAGTCTCGACTTGCGAGCATGTGAGGAAGAGTTTTGACAGCAATTTTCGTAACAACTGCCGTCGCGGTTTTCCTTGCGCTGACGTTTGTGGCTTGGAGGCGGTACCTTTGGGCGGCGGAGAAGGCGCCGTCCGGGCAGGCGGATACCTGCCCGTACACCTTGGCGGATGTCTTCGGGGACCGCCCCCTCGTAAACGTACCGCATCAGAAAGGAATCCGGTGGCTCACAGATGTCTTCAGCCGCTCCGCCGAAAAGTTTCCGCATCTCACCGCCTTACAGATTCCCCACACCGGAGAATCCCTGACCTTCGCTGAGCTCGACGCGCGAGCGGAAAGCGTGGCCGCGGCCCTTTCTCCCTTCCTCACAGGACCCGACCAGATCGTGGCCGTGGCCATGTCGCAGGACAACTGGCAAATCGTGGCCTGCCACCTGGGCATTCTCAAGGCTGGCGGCACCGTGATGTTCCTCGATACCACCTTGCCCGACGCCCTGATCACCCACATGCTCAACGACGCACAGCCGGTGGTGATTCTCACGCGGGGGCAAGACAAGTTCCGCGACCTGCCGACGCTCGATGTCCTGACGTTGCCGGAGAGGATGCCCCGAAGAGAGCCGCCGCCCTGGCTGGACGACCCCACGCAGCGCCTTGCGACCATCTTTTACACGAGCGGCACCACTGGGATGCCCAAGGGCGTCGAGTGTCCGCACGCAGGTTACGTGAACCTGGCCCTGAGCTACGCCGATTACTTCGATCTCCTTCCCGGCATGGACGCAACCTCGCTCACTTCGTCGCTGGGCTACGACGGCAGCATCCCGGAGCTCTACAGCGCCTGGGTATCGGGCTGCGCTGTGGTAATGCTGACCAAGGAGCAGATCCGATCTGGTCCGGACCTCGTCCCCATCCTCCGCGAAGCGGAGGTCACGGTGCTCTTCTGTCCTCCGGTGCTGCTCACCACCCTCACCCCAACCCCCGAGTTAGATCTCCCGTATCCGCTGTGCCGCTACATCGTCCCGGCGGGCGAAGCCTTCCCCAGCGCGCTCGTGGAGCCTTGGACCAGGGCCAGACGCCAGATCATCAACACCTACGGTCCCACCGAGGCGAGTACCGACACGAGCCGCCAGAGTTTGCGGCCGGGGGAGCCCATCACAATTGGCTCGCCATTCGCCAACGTCACCTACGTCATCCTCGAGGTCGACCAACTCCAACCACTGCCCCACGGGGAGGTTGGAGAGCTTTGTATCGGTGGGGTGCACGTTGCACGCGGGTACCGCAATTTGCCGGAGCAAACCGCCGAGAAGTTCATCACGCACCCTCAGTTCGGGCGCCTCTACCGCACCGGCGACAAATGCAAAATCGACATCCAAACGCAGCGTGTGCACTTCCTCGGCCGCATCGACACGCAGCTCAAAGTGCGCGGGCATCGCGTTGAGGTGCAGGCCGTTGAGGATATCCTCCAGACGCAGTTCAGCGAGATCGAGGCCGCCGTTTTGGATTACCAGAGCGAGACGCTGGTCGCCTTTGTTGCCGCGCCTTCAGTCTGCGAAGGAGATATCTCGGTGGTCGCTCCCGCGCCCGACGGAGTGGGCTGCCCGGGTAACGGCGACGCTGGCCAGACAACTTCCAGCGCCGTCGGTCCCGACGAGGATCTTCCTTGTAGAAAAATTCGTCATGAAGCCGGTTTCGGGAAAGATCGACCGGAAGTGCTTGCCAAACCTGTCTCATCCACTGAGAAACGCCGAGCCGGAAGCTGAGGACACTCGTTGGGACACACCGGCCGATGCGCGCGACACGGGGGACGGGGACCTCAAGGTGCCCGATGCCGGAGCGGGCATGGATCCTGAGTGTGAGGAAGTGCTGCCGATCTGCAGGGCCGTGTTCGAGACGCCGTTGGGATTGGACGATGGATTCGCTGAGGCTGGTGGGCACTCGATTCTCATCGCGCGCTTGGCCCAGAAACTGCAAGCTGCAGGATGGGTGGTGCCGGTCCGGGCGCTGCTCAGTGACTGCAACACCGCTCGAAAAGTGGCCGGCCGGCCACGGGTGCTTCAGCAGGCCTTCAAGGACCCTAGGGCCCCTGTGAAATCCGACGGGAACAGCGCCGAGCGCGATGAGGCCGCGGCAGAGGTGCTCTCCATGGGATACTTCACCATCTTGCAGGTCCTCTTCGCGATTTTCTTGTATTCCCCGCTCATAGTGGCCTTCCTTAGCTTCGTCGACTTCATCGAATTCGGGACGATCTTCACGACCGCCAGCCTCTGGGCGTTCATCATCGACGGTTTCTTCCTTTATCTGCTGGCCCTCGTCACGCCCTTCGCCAGCCTGCTCTGGGTCATGATGATCAAGTTCTTCATGGGTGGTGACATCTACAAGAACGATGTGACTCCGGGTGTGTACCCTAAGTGGAGTAAAATGCATCTGCGAATCTGGTGCATCGGACGACTGGAGACCATGGTGCTCGCCCCGCTGCGTGTGATGTATCGCAGCGCTCCGCTTATGGCGTTCGTGTTGCGGCGGCTCGGCGCGACCGTGGGCGACAACCTTCAGTGCGCACACGATGCTGATCTATCCGGGCCTCTGGACTTGCTCTCCATCGAGGACAATGTCGCCATTCAGACTGGAGCCTACATCCAAACGGCCAAATGGTCGGGGCAGCACCTTCATGTCGGCCCTGTTCACCTCGAGAGCGGTTGCAAGATCGGGATGCGAGCCGCCATCGCCAACAATGTGACGGTAGGCCGCGGCACGTGGATCACCCCGTTCACCCCCATCCTCACCAACGTAGGCTCGCAGGAGATATGGGAAGGAGCTCCCGCGCGTCTCAGCGGCCGCTGCACGGAGCTGAAGCGCACGGCGATCGCATGCCAGTACGCGTATCCGATCTGGCTACTGGACATCCTCAACGTCCTGATGCAGATCTTCCTGTCCTTTTGGCTCGTGGTGGTCCCCACCGCCGCGATCTTCTGGCTCGCCCGCGCCTTAGTACCTGCCGGAGAAGCTGAACTTTCCGACGAGTATTTCAGAGTGACGCCGCTGCTTGAGATCGTCTGGCACCTGACTCTTTACGCGTTCATCGCCACTTGGGGCACCATCGTCGTGACCTCTTTGCTGGGTTGCCTCTTCATCCGTTGGACGGCCGCTTCGCCGGGTCTATACCCCTCGCGCGGGGTCAGGGGCGCTCTCCTCATGTACAGAATGAAGAGGTTGAACGGCATCCAGAGACTGTGGACCTGGACCATCACCGGGCAGTACCTGAGGGCGCTCGCTGGCATGCACTTCCGGCGATTTGGCGCCTCCGAGTGCGACGTCATGTTCAATCTCGTCCCGGAGGCTGCTACCGCCGACTCCCAGGTATTCTTCGCCAATGGATGTTTCACAAACATGCTCGATTGTGGCGCGGAGCACTTCAAGCTGCGCCACCTCGATATGCCCCGGTATTTCTTCGGCGGTAATAATTGCGTGGCGGAGTACGGGAATTTCCCGTCCAACTTCCTGCTGGGCGTCTCCACGCCGGGCAATGACATACAGTTCCGACGACAAATGCGGTCGCGGCTTGGCGAGCCAATCACGGTGGCGGGAAATCCGCCCGTGAAATTCGCAAGCGTGTCATTTGAGGCGGAGAATGAAACTCACAGACGGCCGGGCTTCCTCCTCTTCCTGACCCGGGTCTTCCTGTTCGACTTCTTCAGCATCGGCATGCTGCCTGTCACCGAGATGATCGTCTTCCCGATTCTGTATATTTGTTTGCTGCGATTGGGCGGACACCCAATCGCCAGCGCGGCGATTGCTCTGATCCTCGTGGAAGTCACTCTGGTCCTGTTCAGCCTCGCGATCAAGAAGTCGCTCGTCGGCAGCGAATGGGGAACTGATCACTCGGCCCCTTTCTGGTCCTGGCGCCACTTCGCCTACTTCTTCGCGCAGGACTGCTTCTTCGTCTGGTGCAGGGGTCCTCTCGTGTTCTGCGCCGGGACCGTTCTCGCGAATTCCATCCTGCGGTGGATGGGATGTCATATCGGCCACGGGACAATCGTGACCCGGCCAATGCAGTGCTCCGACTGGAACGCGGTCAGCTTCGGCAATGACTGTGTTATCGACGGCTTCCTGCAGTTTCACAGCCTCGAGAACATGATGCTGAAGGTGAAGCGAAGTCACCTCCAGGACGGCTGCACCGTCGCCTTCGGTGCCACGGTGATGGGCGGCGCGGTCATTGAGCGGGACACAACGCTCTTGCCATTGTCACTGGTCCTCAAGGAGATGCATCTGCTGACAGCCATCTACGAGGGGAGCCCTGTGGGGCCTGTAAGTGTCACAAGATAGCGCGGGAATGCACGCCGCCACACATTCGAGAACCCCGCCTCGCCCGGTTGACAACGCGGACTGGCTGAAAACCGTGGCAATCATCTCGGTCTCGGTTGGCCATTTCGGCTATTTCTTCATGGAAGACGACCGCTGGTGGAGCGTTGTCGGACGCCTGGCGGCTCCGACGTTTTTCTTCCTTCTGGGCTACGCGCAGACCCGGACCGTCCCGCTCAACTGGATCTGGCTCGGTGTCATGCTGACTTTGCTCGAAAGCTGGAACGCCGATTGGACCTGGGTGGCACCGAACATTCTTTTGAGTCTCGCACTCGTCCGCCTTGCGCGTCCTTATGTGCAGATGCTTGTCCAAACTCGCGGCTGGGCTGCCTTCATCCTGCTCGTTTCCACACTTCTTGCGGTGCTGCCGATAGCGGCGAAGATTGTCGACTACGGCGCGGAGGGATGGCTGTGGGCCCTGTTCGGCTTATGTCAGCGCCAATACGTCGACGGCATAGCCGCTGTCGGCAGCGTCGGCGAAACTCAACGCTCGTCAGCATCCGCGTTGGCGGCGACCCAGACCGCCGGACTGATGCGGCTTCTGGCCTGCTTGGTCGCTGCGGTCGTCTTCGTCTGGCAGGAGCAAGAGGAGTTCTCGTTTCCGGCAATTCATTTAGCCGTCTTTATTCTGGGCCTCGGCGTTCTGTCCATCAGTCTGTGTCTATTCAAGCGTGGCGAGAGCCGCATCCAACCGCCAGAAGCCATCGCCGGCGCCCTCCGCTTCATCGGTCGGCACACTTTGGAAATCTACGCCATCCAGCTTGCCGGCTCCGAACTCCTTGTAAAGCTGGTGCCCGATCTCGCCCCCTGACCCGAGACTCGAGCACAAAGCAACTTGGCGTGCGATACATTCTGGAAGTCAGCGTTCGCAAGAACGGCAACCGCATCCAGGTCACGGATTCTTCCCACCTTCCACCAGTGGAACGTCACTTCCGAGATGTTCGCCTCCCGGCACACCTCCAAGATCGACCGAGCTCCGTCGGCCTGCCTCAAAATCCGGATCTTTTCCGCTGTGCTCCTGTGCTGTACTTCTTGCCTTTCATTCGTCTGGTAGGCGGTAAGCGTCACACGCAAGGCCCTATTGACAGAGCTCTGATGTTTGGGCTGTAGACGTCAGAGACCGGTCTCTGACGCTTATGGTGCGGACTAGGCCGCGGTGGCCGTTGTGGAGGCGCGCGCAATCGATCATCTCTTATTCGCCGCTCCCGCGTTCTTTGACTTCAATACTTTCAAAGCGCGGGTAATCAACGGATCGATGCCGTTTTCAATATCGGTCTTCTTGTTGAGTAGCTTGATGTCGACTGGTACGCCCTTGCCTTCGTAGCACACCATGTCAGCTGAAAAGTACTTCTGGTACGACAAACAGTAACGCCAGCCATTGGGGAGTTTCTTCTCGAGTTGATACGAGAATATGCCGTTGGTATGATCACCAATGATCGTAACATGAGGTAGTTGCTTTATCGTCAGCGCAAAGGCCTCTCCACCGCTGAAAACAGAATCACAGGTCAAGAGCACGATTGGCCCGGTGAATTGTGCGTCACCTTGCGGTTCGATGTGCCAGGTCTCCAGGCTTGTAAAGTCAGCTTCGCCTGGGCCAACCTTTGTCTTTCTGCGGAAGGCCACTCGCTTGCGGTCGCAAAACCGATTGATGATCGTGATTGCAGTACTATCGTCACCGCCGGGGTTGTTGCGGATATCGATGATGACGCCGTCCAAGTCCTTGAAGTCACCGGCAATCTTGTCCAGAGCGGCAGTCAAACTCCCCTTTTTAACGCCTTCCAGCTCGAGGATCCGGATGTAACCAAATGCCCGTGACCTGCAATAGTAAAGCATCCAGGCCTGAGTCTCTGTAGGCTGCCCGAAACCGTTGGCGACAAGAGTCTTCTCGGTCGTTTTGAAGAGCTGCTTGATCTCTCGGCTCGTGAATTCCTGCCAAAATCTGGGCTTTTTCTCTGGGGTGAAGTGTCGTTTCTTCCGATCCCCACTTGCTTTGGCTATCAGCTCGACATGCCCGTCATGCAACGGGGCGAGCATTTGGCAGAAAATATTGAAGAGCTCATCATCACTGGTCTCCTTTGTGACTTTTGGTCTGTAGGTGTCATACTGTTTTTTCCAATCAACATTCCTAAGTTCGAAAAATGGATACCTGTTGTGGAAGGTCTTCCACAACTCTTCGAAATTCTTTTCAGGGTTACGAATGATCATAGCAGTATAGCAGTGTCGATCTTCGCTGCTTCAAACGCTTTCCGTAGATCCGTTCAAGGTTCAAGGTGGAGCCGGGCCTATAATTGAACGGGTCCGCTGCGATTGACCTGTCGCCCAATCGAGGCGTGACTCATCACCTGGGCCTTGGCACGCCCGCGCGCTCAAAATACCAGTCCGCAATCCGCTCCCAGAAACGGGTGTCCGTCACCACCAGGTTATCCACGCGCCGACCCTCGACATAGATCGCCGGCGTCGCTTTGACGTCCAGCAGCTTGGCCTCACTGATGTCGTGCTGCAGCACAGCGTCGATCTCCGCCGACCGCATGCGTTCCTTGAGCGCCGCCGAATCAACACCCACGGCCTTGGCCACTTCATCTGGCGTAAGCGTTCCTCGGCTGAGCGACTCCTGATTGCGAAATACAAAGTCGTGCGCCTTCCAAAAGCCGTCGTTCCCGGCCAGCAACCGGACTCCCTCGACCAGCCTCGCCGCCTCGCACGCGTGGGGGTGCACGTTCGTCTGTGCCAATGGATTGCAGGCCGGACTAAGCGGGAAGTGTCGGAAGACCGCTCGCACGTGCCCGCCCAGCATCCTGGGCACCTGCTTCTCGAAGAACTGCACGAATTTGCCGCATCCGGTGCACTCAAAATCGCTGTAGATCACGACGGTGAGCGGCGTCAGCGGCGCCTGAACCATCGACGCCGAAACCGGGTACGTGCGGATCCGATCCTGGTCGGTAAACTTGATCTCGTACTCGCGCCCACCCTGCCACTGACCGAACAGCTTCTCCGTGTCACCGCGAAAGCGCTCGAGCACTGACATGCATTTCTGATAGTTGCTCGCAGTCTGCTCCGCCGTTCTCCGCCAAGTCTTCAGCCCAAGCATGTTCATGTGCGCATAGTTTACGAGCACCATGCTGATCAGCGTCAGCATCAGCACCCGCGCCGATGGATGCGCCGCGCCACCGGTTCGCTCAGCGGGATCACCGGCTGCACTGCCCTCCGCCGCGGTTCTTTCTCCCCCCGCCGCCCTCCGCCTTGGCCACATGAAAACCATGCAGATGAAAATCAGCAAATTGAGCACATGCGTAAACATGCACCACGGGCACCACTCCGAAATCACGCGGAACATGATCCACACGAAGTAGGCCGACCCGCCCAAACCCAAGGCCACAAGCAAAAATGCAGCGTAGTGCAGCCCCCGCTTGGCATAGGCCGGTCGACCCACCCCGACCAGCCACCCCAGCAGCGCGGAGTAATATATCAAGCCGATGAACGCCACAGGAATGTGCGGAAGACCCGTCGGCACGTTTTTGCCGAGCTTGGGTGGGAAATAGCTGTACGGACTGGCCAGAACCTCGGTGCACCCTGCGGCCGCGCCCCCCGGCTTGTCTGAACATCCCAGCTCAAACCACGCCGGTCCGGATAATCCGGTTACATGTCTCAAGACAAGCTGATAGCAGACAACTGATGCAACAAGGGCGCACACAGCCGCAAGCCAGTTCGCTACCGTGCTGATTCTCATGCCTTCAGTTGTCATCGAGAGGCGCATACGGGTTGGGGCCGACAGCATTTGCTGAGAGTGGTGGAGCGACGGCCGACGTCGGGCGTAGTCTTCGCTAGTGTCCTGTAACAGAAGTGCATTTATAAAGTATTGGTAATTTTAGCAAAGATCATGTCGGCGGTAGCCGTCCAGACAAAAGGCCTTGGATTGCGGTTGTTGGTCTGAATGTAATCGAGGATGGCCGCTTCCAAGTGCTTGACGGCAGTAAAGGTTCCCCGGCGAATGCGCTGCTGGGTGATCTTGGCAAACCAGCGTTCGACTTGATTGAGCCAAGAGGCGCTTGTTGGGGTAAAATGCAGATGATAGCGGGGCCGGCGAGCAAACCACTGATGCACCTTTGGCACCTTGTGAGTGCCGTAGTTATCCAGGACCAGATGAATGTCGAGATGAGCAGGGACCTCCCGGTCGATCTGAGCCAGAAAGCGCAGGAATTCCTGATGGCGGTGCTGGCGGTGGCATTTGCCGATGACTTTGCCCGTGGCGATATCCAGGGCGGCAAAGAGTGAGGTGGTGCCGTGGCGATAGTAGTCGTGGGTTCGGCGCTCGGGCTGTCCGGGTTTCATCGGCAGAACGGGCTGGCTGCGTTCCAAAGCTTGCACCTGGCTTTTCTCATCCACGCAAAGCACAATGGCGCGGGTCTGTTCCGGCGGGTTGAGGTAAAGGCCCACGATGTCGCGCACCTTTTCCACAAAGAACGGATCACTGGAGAGTTTGAAGCTCTTTTCCCGGTGCGGCTGAAGACCGAAGGTTTGCCAGATGCGTTTGATCGCGTTATGGGAAAGCCCGACTTCCCGAGCCATCAGCCGGGTGCTCCACTGGGTGGCCGCTTCGGGCTTTTGTTCCAAAGTCTTTGTAATCACCGCTTCGACCTGGCGGTCGGTAATGCGCCGGGGCGCGCCGCTGCGGGGAGCGTCTCCCAGGCTCTCGAGGCCTTGCGCAATATAGCGCGCCCGCCATTTGCCCACCGTTGGCGCGCTGACTCTCAAGGCGGCGGCCACCTGCCCGTTATTGATGCCCTGTGCACACGCCAGGATGATGCGCGCACGTTGAGCCGCCCGCTGGCTGGTCTTCGGGCGCCGGGCGATCAATTCCAGTTTCTCGCGATCTGCCTCCTTCAATTTCAGTATCGGCTTGGGACGTCCTCTTGGCATTCCCCCATGCTATCACCCATCGATTGCTCGGAAATCTTTATTTAACGAATTTCTGTTACATGACACTAGTAGCAGATCAACCTGGATGGACAACGATAATTCTGGAAACCACTTGACTCTGAAACCCGAATTTGGACTACGGCCGTAAGGCCGATTTCGCTTCGAGCGCTTCCGTGCTCGCCCCGAGTCGGATCAACTGTGCCACCAGAAAACGCTCAGCGTTGCTCATCGCTGCGCGTCGCTCGATCACCGCGCGCGCCAGATCCGGTTTGTCGGTGATCAGGCCGTCGACGCCGCGGCTCAATGCCATTAACATCCATGCGGGGTCATTGACGGTCCAGATGTAGACGTCCTGACCGGCGCGGTGCGCGCGCCGCACGAAGCGGCGCGTGGCCATGCGCGCCTCGACGGCAAGAAAATCGGCCTTGAGCTCGGTAAGATCGCCGATGGCCTTCGCGACCAGGAGGCCCACTCGCCATGACGGTCGCAGCGCCTTCAGCTTCCGCATCATCTCATGGTCGAGCGACATGAAAATGCAGTCTCCCTCCATCCCTGCCGCCTCGACGATCGCGACGACGCGCTCTTCGAGTTGTTGATTGTGACCGTATGACTTGAGCTCGACGACGACCCGGCACCGACCCTTGCACGTGGCCAGCGCCTCCGCGAGTGTGGGCACCCGTTCCGCGGAGAATTGCGGGCCTCTGTAACCACCGATGTCGACCGCGCGCAACTGTGCTGCGTTGCCCTCCCAGATCTTCGTCGCATCGTGGCCCACCTTCATCAGGTCGCTGTCATGCACGACGAGCACCTGACCGTCCGCCGACTCCTGAACGTCGAGTTCGACAAAGTCCGCGTGCTGCTCCGCTGCCAGCCGAAACGCGGCGAGCGTATTCTCGGGCGCGGTTGCTGATGCGCCGCGATGGGCGATGACCAACGCCGGGTTCTGTCCGCGGTTCACGAGGAACGCCAGCAGACCGACTCCAACCGCAGCGAGCAATGCCACGACCAGGATCGCCGCACGTGCGCGGCCCGAGAAGCGCCGCGGGCCGCTGGAAGCGAAGTGCGCGACGGCCGACGCGGACACCTGCGTTCCGGTCAGACGCAAATACAGCCGCGTGAGGAGCAGCGCGAACAAAGAGAAATTCACGACGCTGACAGCGAGCGTGAGCACGAGGCCCACGAGTGCGAGTACGGCGATGAACAGCAGTAGCAACACCAGCGAGCTCGCGAGTTGCGGCGCCACCACTCGCCCCACGAGATCCACGCTTGAGGTCGCGACGATCAAGAGCACGCTCGCCACGACTATCCACGCTACAAGGATCCAAAGAATGAGGAAGCGTGCGCCCACGACCCGCTTGGCGCTTTCGCCGAGCGCGTGTCGCGGGTGCACGTTTTCGAACAGAACGAGCGGCAGCGCGAGCGCCCAGCGGACGATCGTGCGCACGAGCGTGAGCGCGAGAACGATGCCGATGAACGCCACCAACCCCGCTGCGATCACGAACTCCCGAGGGCGTTGTGACAGGTAGTAGTTGATGTCGTGCTCGCGCAGCAGTGCCACGTAGACGAGCCCTGCCGCAAGCACAAACGGCACCAGCCCCGCGAGAAGCCGCAAAACCATGTGCCAAACCAGCCGCAACACCCTCAGCGCGTGCGTCGCGCCGAACTTGAGCGCGCTGCGCGCGTTGAGCGTCACGCCCTGCGCACGCCCGAATCCGATCGCCATGAGGCACACGGCCTCTACGACAACGATCGCGACGATCAGTGAGACGCCGAAAAACAAGGTCGCGATGCCCGCCGGCTTCGTGAAAAAGAAGCGCGCGATGTCGACGTCCGCCACAACCCGGTCGGACGTGCCTGCCCGAAACAGATAGAGCAGCCAGGTCGCAGCGGGGGTGAGCACGGCGAAGGCGATCGCCTTGAAGGTGAGATCGGTGAGGGCGAATGTTCGCCACGCGGAACGAAAATCCCCCGCTGCTTCTGCGAAGAGTGTGCGGACCGTGTGCGGTATTGCTGTTGTCATGTGAACGGCTCCAACGGCCAGGACGGCGAACATTTACAGCAATGTCCTCTGTCCGGCTGCGAGTCTTGCGCAGCGTCGCTCAGCGCTCGCTGTTGTGCGGTGTCCGCGTCCCGGCTGTACGCTAGAACGTCGAGGCGGTGTACGCAACTACGCAGACCATAGTCAAATCCATGATGCCATCACGGTACCCGGGACAGCTTCGGCGATACGCAACGCCAGAGCCACTGATAGGAAAATCGCTTTTCGCCCTCCGGGGCGTGGGCCCGGAGTGTGAAGCCGAAAGCGTGCGTTTCCATGCGCGCAGAGTGACTAAAGCGCGCCCGGAAGTCAAACAGCCGCCGGAGGACTGGGGGCCGCTGAACAAGGGATGCGAGAGGCGCCCTCGGGCGCTGTCGGACGTTTCAGCTGGCGGAGGACGCCACGACCGGTTCGGTGTCGTCGAGCCACGGATCGAGGGTCGTTTCGCCCGGCGGGTTGGTGCCGGAATGCCTCGCAGAAGTGATGCGGCGCGGCTGGTGGGCGGAAACGTCAATAGGGGCCATACGAACGTCCACACCCCTACTCGATGACTTACGTGGCCTACGGAAGCCTTGTCTTCGCCCGAAGCGGATCCCAGGTCCCGGTTCATCGCGAGCAAGGAAATCCAAGGGGCTTCTCGCCGCACTTCGGCGGCTCCCTGCGGAGTCCTCGGGTACCGCGCTCGATTTGCGGCTGACGGAACGGACTGCTTACTTCGCTTCGATTGCGTGCGCTTCCCACAACTGACTGTCGGCACAGGCGACCTTGCCCTGGTTCAAGTCATCCGACTTCGCGGCCGCGGAATCGTCCTTGTAGGCGTCCCAGATCTTGCCCCAATCGGTGAACGAAGGCGCGTTCATCACGAAGTAGAAGTCAACGTTCCCCGCGCCGCTGGCGACCGCCGGGAAGAACACCCTCATCTTGACTGCTGCACCGCCCGGCATCTGCGCGATCGCCTTGAGCCAGTCCGCGGCAATGGCCTCCACCTGTTTCTCGGTCGTGCCGTCTTTCATCTCGCACGCCCAGATCTGCACAACCTCGAATGGGCTTGGCGCAACTTCTGCCTCCGACGTGGCGTCCGCAGCTCTCAGATAGGCCGGGGCCCCGACGACGATCACCAGACTTAATATTAAACGAGTTATGGAATTCATAATTAATTATTTAACATACTTTTTGATTAACCGCCATGTTTTGTCCAGCGGTTTGATATCCCGCTCAATTTTTTCTGCATCTTCGTAGGCTTTTGTACGCATATCGTTCTACAAAATCTCTCCTTTGAAATAGCATTCTGCATTTGGGCTAACAATCCATTCTCGTGATTGAGCTCATAATTCACAAGTGGCTCAAGTCCGCTCCAGGGCATGTACATGGCGCTGCGAATCTTGACTTCAGTTCCAAACGATCGGAGCGTCGCGTCACGGATACGTTGTTGGGCGCCGTCGGATTGCAGATGCGATTGACGCACAGGAGGACAATTGCGGTCGCCACCAGGAAGCCAGCCGCAAGGACAACAACTCGCTTGGCAAATTAGGGCGCTCGGCGAGGCCACGAAACTTCTCCCGGATTGTGAAGCGTGAACAAAGGGTCGCCTCAAAGAAAGGGAATATTACGTACAATAGGCACTCGAACTGACGTGAGTTCAGAGAAAAACGAGACCATTGAGGCATCCGGACGCCTCAATCTTTCGAGACAGCAGTCACAACGAGTTGCTGAAGACGGACGCAAGTGTTCAACATGGCCCTGAAGACCCTTGCCCGTACGTAATATCCCTTTCTTTCTTGAGGTGTCCCGCCGAAGATGTAACCGGCGAAAGTCCTGTTGCATTGGCGGAGGCTCTCTGATGACCTTCCGCGTCCGCTTTTTCCACGCACCACATGAAACTCCTCCGTCTTCTCGCTCTCTTTGCCGTCCTGATTTCCACCGCGCAGGCGGTGGAGAAACCGTCTGCGCACACCAAAGGCACGCCGACGGGCAAGCCGACGGGGCCGCTGAAGCCGGGCGAGTATTGGTGGAGGCCGCAGCTTTCACCGAACGGGCCGCTCATCGTGCTGGTCAGCGTGCCGGAGCAGATCATGCACGTGTATCGCAATGGGATCCTCATCGGGCGCTCGACCGTGAGCACCGGTTCGAGGGGCCATGCCACGCCGGGCGGCGTCTTCAGCATTCTCGAGAAAAAGCAGGAGCACTACTCGAAGACGTACGACAACGCGCCAATGCCAAACATGCAGCGCCTGACGTGGACGGGCATCGCGATGCACTCGGGCAATCTGCCCGGCTATCCGGCGAGCCACGGTTGCATCCGCCTGCCTTTTGATTTCTCGCAGTTGCTTTTCAGCGCGACGTCGAAGGGCGGCACGGTTGTGGTGGGCGATGGCAAAACGCCTGTGCCGCATCTTGCGTCGAGCCCCGGGCTGATGCTCGCGCCGAAGGATTTCACGCCGGAGATGCTGCGACCGCTGGCGAAGAATGATTACTACTGGCATCCCGAGCGCAGCACGAGCGGACCGATCACGATGGTCGTGAGCGCCGCCGACAATGCGATCTACGTCTATCGCAACGGCAACCCGATCGGGCGCGCTCCGGTGGAGATCGGCGGACGCGGAGCGCTCGGAAACCATGTGTTCTCGCTGCTCGAAGGTACGACCGACCGCATGAGCTTTCTGGTCCCGGGCCGCCAGGCGCGCCGCTGGATGTGTGTGACTAGCAGCGGCCGCCGTGCCGACGCCGAGAAAATCGCGTCGCGCCTGCGGATGAATCCGGTGTTTGCTGAGAAAGTCTATAACATGATCGCGCCGGGGACGACGATCATCATCACCGATCAGCCGGTCGTGCGCAACCGCCGCAACGCGGCCATCCTCGAAAGCTGAGAGCGGCGCAGCGTTTCGCATAGGCACTGGAGACCTTAATCATTTCCTCCAGAGATTGTTCATTTCGAGACGGAAGGGCAAAGACCACCATTACCGCAATCATCGTGAGATTGCGTGGTGTCGGCAGGCGATAGGTGAGGTTCAGAATGGCGGGCCAGAGGACCCGCAGGAGGACTTGCCCTGGAAGCCCGCATTCTCCATGAAGTTGATTCCAAATCTCGGCTATGAAGCACGAAACAGCCGCTCCCGACCATCGCCTGCGTGTCCTGCTGCTGGCCTATGCGCTGACGCTCCTGCTCGCGACCTTTATCTCTGCCCTCCACGCCCGGAATTCTCTTCAGCCTCGGCGACTTTTTGACGTTGTTCGCACCTTGGGCACGGTCCAGCCTCGGCGACCGGGCGGCGGGTATTCGCGTCCTCCTTGCAGCCATTTCCGGTCTTTTCGTGGCGCACGTCGCGGAAGCCTCAATTTGGGCAGCCTTTCTCTGGAAGTCGGGCCACTTGGCGTCGTTTAGCGACGGCTGGTATTTCGCCGGTGTTTCACAAACGACGCTCGGTTACGGTGATGTTGTGCTCCAGAAACCGTGGAGGAGCCTCGGCCCAATCTGTGCAATCAACGGGCTGCTTAACTTCGGATGTTCGACCGCCACTCTCTTTCTAGTGCTGCAATTGGTCTGGCATCACCGGCTGTAACAAGAGTGCTCAGGATTCAAGATTCGAAATCCGCGGCTCGCAGCCTCCCCGAAGGAACACCGAGCGCCTGGACGCATGATCATTTTCACCGACGAGCCGTAACATTTAATGAAGAGACTCTAGCAGTCGATTAGGTTAATACCCAGTAGGCTCCAAATGTTCTGTCGTAACTATCCCCCGGCATGCCCGAAGGTGGCTTGGGCACGGTCGCACTTCGACGCGTTTGGAATAGCAGGAAGCTTTTTGCTACGATGTATTGGTGCTGCATTGATCCTTGCACAGGCGTTCCAGCTCGTGGCGTGTGCAAACTGGCTGAATCGATCGACGCCCAAACAGCAAAAGATCCAGCGCTTCGAATCCCAACTCCAGCTTAGGGTGATGCGCTTCGCCGATTGGTACGTCGACTCGGTGTCTCGTGCGTCCGCCCGGGCCCAATCCGAAGCCACAGACTCCCAACTGCGCTATCGCTTGGTGGATTTCCAGATCAAACAGGCCACGGCCGCCGTGCAAATCGCCGCGGGGCCCGATCCCAGCATTAACGCGGTGGATATGGTGGTGCTCGCTTCGCTCACCCGTGCATCGGTCGCCCACAACTTAACAAAACTAATGGGCAGTAAGGCCCAGCCGCTCATTGAAACGTTCGCGCGTCTCGAAACGGGCGCTTGGCCCCTGGTCGAGTTCCTGAAGCCAGCACAACAGGCGGACTTGCGCCAACGCCTCGCTGTCTGGGCACCAGATGCCGCCTCACTGGACAGCGTCGCATTCAACCGACTGGCCGCCTTCGCGAAGGCCAGTGGCCTGCGGGCCGACGGGCAGAGCGGCCCCAATAGCATCCTGGCGCTTATCGGAGCTGACCCATTTGCCGGCCTGAGTCCGGCAGTGCGGGAAATCGAACGCAGCCGCATTCTCGGGGAGCGGGCTATCTACTACGCCGAACGCATGCCGATGCTGCTCGACCTGCAGACGCGCGCGTTGACTGCCGCGATTGTGGACATGCCGGAGAGCCGCTCCGTAATTGCCACTGCGAAACGTGTCGGCGAGTCCGCGGCCTCGCTTGCTGAAACCGCCGCAAAGCTGCCCGAGAGCTTCAGGATTGAACGCGAGGCAACGATCCAGCAGTTGGTGACTGCCATGGAGCAACAACAGGGCATCATGAAGGAGCTGGTCGTGGAAGTTCGGCAGAGTCTCGAGGCAGTTCCCAAGGCATCGGATTCCATTCAGGGCGTGCTGGAAAGGACCGACACCCTCATGCGTCGCCTGAAAGTGGGTGAGCCGCCTCCCCCCGGAACCGTTCCCGGACGCGCCTTCGACGTCACCGAATACACGCAGGCCGCAGTGACAATTGGCGATACCGCAAAGCAACTGCAAACGCTGGTCGCTATGGTCGACCAGGACGGCCCGGCTGCGACGCGCCTTGCCGAGAGCATGCGTGATCACGGCGAACACTTGATCGACCACCTGTACGATCGCGTCATTGAGGCGTTCGGCGTGCTGTTCGCCGGCGTGCTGCTGATCGTGCTCACCTCGCGGCTACTCGGCGCGCATCTGGCACAGCGGGCTGCAAGAAGAACCTCTGAAGGGGACAAGGTGCCCTGATCGTGGCGTCCGAACAGGGGCCTCGGGCCATGCGAAGCAGTGCCGAAGCGAATCATTGCACGCGCCGGATGCGCTCACTTGGATGGAGGATGGGATGTAGCCTCCAGCCGGTCGAGGCGCTCCCGAAGTCATCGTGGTGGATGCTGACCTGGAAGCGGGAAATGACCTCTCGTGTCAAGCGCGCTATGTGTGAACGCTTGCATGCAAGAATCCTGTTCG
Source organism: uncultured Verrucomicrobiae bacterium (assembly GCA_963763735.1). Lineage (GTDB taxonomy): Bacteria > Verrucomicrobiota > Verrucomicrobiia > Chthoniobacterales > Terrimicrobiaceae > DASTFP01. The sequence goes on from CAVXQK010000015.1 coordinate 98,012, forward strand.
CCAGGCAGATCTTCAGGTAGACATCTTCTTGACGTGTCTGCACCCGCACTTGCTTCCCGGTTCGTCCCAACCGTGTGGTTCATCGCCTTGCTCGGCTGGCTCAACCCGCACTTCAACGGCGAGACGACGCCGGGCAAACCTGCGAAGTAGTCGGTCCTTCCACTAAACCAACCCGCAATCATCTATGCCTGCCAGGACTAGTTACCGACGCCGGATTCGACGCGCCGGCGCCTTGTTAGTGATGCTGTCATTCGGTGCATGTGGCGGTCTTCCCAAACACGGCGAACGTGCACCTTCCACGGCCATGAAAGGCAACGGCGGCACCGCGCTGGCTGAGGCGGTGCGTCCGCGAACCGCCGCGCATCCAGGCCAGTCCGGCCTCCACGCGCTCCCGGACGGGCGCGACGCTCTGGCCGCGCGGCTGGCCCTGGCGGATGCGGCGCAGCGCAGCCTCGATGTGCAGTATTTCATCTGGAACAAGGACCTGGCGGGCAAGGTTCTTCTCGAACGTCTGTTTCGTGCGGCCGACCGCGGCGTGCGCGTGCGTTTGTTGCTCGACGATCTCGGCACGATGCCCTCCGACGCCACCCTGCTCACCATCGACAGTCATCCGAACATCCAGGTGCGGATGTTCAACCCCGTGGCCATGCGTTCGCTCCGGGTGCTTGGCATGGTCGCCGACCTCGTGCGCATCAACAAGCGAATGCACAACAAGTCCTTCATTGCCGACGGGGAGGTCGCCATCGTTGGCGGCCGCAATATCGGCGACGAATATTTTGGGGCTCATGAGAAGGCAAATCTTGTCGATCTCGACGTGGCGGTCATCGGGCCGGTGGTGCGCGAGGTGTCCGACGAATTCGACCTTTACTGGAATCATCAGGCTTCGATTCCTATTACGGCTCTTTCGCGGCAAAACGCGACGCCTGAGGGGTTCGCCGCGAAACGGTCTACGCTCACCGCGTTCAACACGACGGCGGAACATTCTGCCTATGCGGAAAGCGTGCGCGACAGCGAATTTGCCCGGCAACTCAAGAACCACGCGGTTTCGTATTCCTGGGGGCGCGCAACGATCGTGTCTGATCATCCCGACAAGGTACTCACCTCCGCCGCCAAGACGGAGACGCATCTCGCCCCCAAGCTTCGCCAGGTCGTCTATGCCACAAAACGGGAGCTGTTCCTCGTTTCGCCTTATTTCGTGCCGGGGAAGCAGGGTGTGGACCTCCTGGCGAGCGTGCGCCAACGCGGCGCCCGGGTGGTCGTGATTACCAATTCACTGGCTTCCACGGACGGGGTCCCAGTCCACTCCAAATACCAGCACTACCGCAAGGCGCTCCTACAGGCCGGCGTCGAGCTCTACGAACTTAAGCCAAGCGCTGGCGCCCAACCAGGGCGGCGATCGGGGGGCTTCCGCGGATTGAGCGGACCGAGCGGATCGGGCAGTGCTGGCTTGCATGCGAAGACGTTCGCCTTCGACCGCCGGATTGGTTTTATCGGCTCGTACAATCTCGATCCGCGCTCAAGCAAACTGAACACCGAGATGGGCGTGCTCTTCGACTGTCCGGAGCTCGTGACGCGTCTGGCCAAGACGACGGGGCGCGATATCGAACGCAACGCGTATCGCGTTGAACTTGTAGGAAACCGTCTAAGGTGGGTGACTCGCGAGGGTGAAAAGCAAGTCCGTTTCAACTCCGAGCCCGAGGCCAGTCAGTGGAAGCGTATCAAGGTGCGCGTGCTGAGCTGGCTACCCATCGAGAACCTGCTCTGAGCATCCCGCCAAAAACCGTCATGTCGATCTTATGCGCCAGCTTCTCGCTTCTATCCTCACGGAGGGGCTCCGCCCATGAGTGAGAATTCCCTTTTAAAGCAGATAACCGCGACTTACGGTTATACCAGGTTCTGGAAAAAGATCTGCGGACCAGCGGGATGGTTACGGCGCAAGTCTCGAAAGCTCTAGTCAATCAATGAAACCCATCTCAAGTCCGTTGCCTGTGCAATCGGCGTCACCCTCACTGTGCGGGTTGCAAATGTCCAGGCGCGACGGGTCCCGATTCCGCAGACTGCCGCCGAAGTTCGCCCGAGCCGTCACGCGGCTCATGACCAAGGCGGATGTGTCAACCCCGCCGACCCCAACACTTGCTTTCCAACGAAGCGCCACACCCTCCGACGATGAAGAACGACTCCCCCAGCACTCCCGACAAGGCGAAACTCAAGCGCAAGGAATACGAAGGCGAATTGCGCAAACTTCAGGTCGAGCTTTGCAAGCTTCAGGATTGGGTGAAGCGCGAGGGGTTGCGCATTATTGTCATCTTCGAGGGCCGCGACGCGGCGGGAAAAGGCGGCGCGATCAAGGCGATCACTGAGCGCGTGAGTCCGCGCGTTTTCCGCACTGTCGCCGTGCCGGCGCCATCGGACCGCGAGAAGACGCAGATGTATATGCAACGCTACATGCAGCACTTCCCTGCGGCGGGTGAGATCGTGATCTTCGACCGCAGTTGGTATAACCGCGCCGGGGTCGAATACGTAATGGGCTTTTGCTCGAAAGAGGAGCACCGGCGGTTTTTGGAGATCTGCCCCACCGTCGAGAGATTCGTCGTCGATACCGGCATCCGGCTCATCAAATTCTGGCTCGAAGTCGGCGACGAGGAGCAGAAGAGCCGCTTTGAGGCGCGTATCGAGGACCCGCTTCGGCAGTGGAAATTAAGTACCATGGACCTGCCATCGCGCAGCAAGTGGTACGCGTATTCCCGCGCTCGCGATCAGATGTTGGAGGCCACGGACACCGAACACGCGCCATGGCATATCGTGCGTTCTGACGACAAGCGTCGCGCGCGGCTGAACCTCATCGCGCATTTTCTCAGCCTTATTCCCTACGAAGAAGTACGGCGCGAAATGGTCGAGCTACCCAAGCGATCCAAGAAAGACGCCTACGACGACGTCGCCTCTATTGCAAACCGGCGGTTCGTGCCTGAAAAGTATTGAAGGAAAGGGTTCGGAAAACCGGCGATCATGATTTTTCGATCCTCCAATGAGACGCCAATTCTGTGGCTGCGCCTTTCGCCAGCACGTATGAGACAACGACTTCACTTCATTTTCGGCTTCATCGCGCTCGCGATAGGCGCCCTAATTTTCCCGGCCTGTGAACGCAAAGAGGCGGCCAAGGCCTTGCCGCCGCCGGATGTGCTCGTGATCGACGCAGCCACGCGCGAGGTCCCGGTTTATCGCGAGTGGGTCGGCACTCTCGATGGCTCGGAGAATGCGGAGATACGAGCGCGTGTCAGTGGCTACCTGCTGAAGCGAGACTACCAGGAAGGTGCGCTCGTAAAAAAGGGCGACGTGCTATTCGAGATCGATTCACGGCCTTTTGTTGCGGCGCTCGCGGAGGCAAAAAGTCAGCTCGATCAGGGCAAGGCCATGCAACTCGCGTCGCAGGCGGAGGCCGAACGAAGCCAGGAGCTCTTCGACAAGAAGGTGATTTCTGAGAGGGAGCATACCAACAAACTGCAACTTAACGAATCGAACGCCGCGAAGGTCGAGGCGCTCAAGGCAAACGTTGAACAGGCACAGTTGAACCTGAACTTCTGCAAGGTCACCTCGCCCGTCGATGGCATTGCCGGCATCGCACGGGCGCAGGTGGGCGATCTCGTCGGCACGGCGAACAGCACCGTGCTCACGTCGGTCTCAACCCTCGATCCCATTAAGATCCTCTTCCCGATCAGCGAAGCGGAGTACCTGGGAGCGGCGGACCGCGTCCAGGAGAGCATTGCCAAGCCGCTCGATGAGAGGTAGGAGTTCATAGAACTGATCCTCGCTGACGGAAAGGCCTTCCCCAACAAGGCGCGGCTGCTTTCGCTGGACCGGCAGGTGAATACCTCGACGGGTACGATCCTCGTCACGGCGGTCTTGAAAAATCCGGGCAGCGTGTTGCGGCCGGGCTTGTTTGCGCGGGCGCGCATCATTGCGAAGACGCTCGAGGGCGCTGTTGTTGTGCCGCAGCGAGCGGTGATGGAAGTCCAGGGCAGCTATCAGCTCGCGATCGTCGGCGCCGATGGGAAGGCGGAAATCCGTCCCGTGCAGGTCGGGCCCCGCGTAGGAACGGACTGGGTGATCACCTCGGGCCTCAAAGCCGGCGAAAAGGTGATCGTGGAGGGAATTCAGAAAGTGAAATCCGGTGTGCCGGTCGCAGCAAAACCATGGACACCCGCCGCGGAGAGATCTGAGCCTGTGGTCGAGACGAAACCCGCCGCGCAACCGGAGACCAAGTGACTCGCCATGTCGAGCTTCTTCATCAACCGCCCCATCGTCGCGATGGTCATATCAATCGTCATGACGATCGTGGGCATCGCCGCATACCTCAGCCTGCCGGTCGCGCAATTCCCCGACATCGTTCCCCCGGAAATCCAGGTGAAGACCACCTACACCGGTGCCGACGCGCTCACTGTCGAACGGTCGGTCGCCACACCGATCGAACAGGAGATGAGCGGCGTGGACAACATGAACTACATGCAGTCCGTCAACGGCAACGACGGCACGCTGAAGCTCACGGTGAACTTCGAGGTCGGCACGGACGTGAACACCGACCAGATCCTCTCGCAGATGCGGAGCAACCAGGCTTCGTCGCAGTTGCCGCAGGACGTGAACAAATTCGGCGTCACGGTACAGAAATCCACGTCGTCGCCGCTCATCATGTTCGCGCTCTTTTCGCCGAAAGGGACCTACGACTACGTTTTCCTGGCGAACTACTCCAACATCAACCTGAACGACGATTTCACCCGTGTGAAGGGCATCGCCAGCGTGACCGTGTTCGGTGCGGGTGAATACGCGATGCGCATCTGGGTGAAGCCCGACCAACTCGCGAAACTCGGCCTGACGATCCCGGAAATCCTTAACGCCGTGCAGACGCAGAACACGGTGAACCCCGCAGGCACGGTCGGCTGCGAGCCAATTCCGAAGGGACAGGAATTCGCGTACGCCGTGCGCGCGCAGGGCCGTCTGCAATCCGCCGAGGAGTTCGGCGAAATCGTCGTGCGCGCGAATCCCGACGGTTCCATGCTGCGCGTGAAGGACGTGGCGCGCATCGAACTTGGCGCGCAGAACTACGCGATTTCAGGCCGGCTCAACGGCAAACCCGCCGCGTTGATTGCGCTCTACCACCTCCCCGGCTCGAACGCGATCGCCGCCGCCGATGCTGCGAAGAGCACGATGAAGAAGCTGTCGGAGAAATTCCCGGCGGACCTCGAATACGTCGTCTGCCTCGACACCACGCTCGCTGTCACGGAGGGCATGGTGGAAATCCAGCATACGCTCCTCGAGGCGCTGGTGCTCGTCATCCTCGTGGTTTTCATTTTCCTGCAAGGATGGCGCGCGACCCTCATCCCTCTGCTCGCCGTGCCCGTGTCGCTGGTCGGCACGTTTGCGCTGTTTCCGCTTTTCGGTTTTACGGTGAACACGCTCTCGCTCTTCGGCCTCGTGCTCGCAATCGGTCTCGTGGTCGATGATGCGATCGTCGTTGTCGAAGCCGTCGAACATCACATCGAGCACGGGCTTTCGCCGAAAGATGCGACATTTAAGGCGATGCAGGAAGTGACCGGGCCGGTCATCGCCATCGCATTGATCCTCGCCGCGGTATTCGTGCCGACGGCGTTCATCCCCGGCATTACGGGGCGACTATATCAGCAATTCGCGGTAACGATTGCCGTATCGGTCACCGGCCTTCAACGCGCTCACCCTTTCGCCCGCGCTCTCCGCGATGCTTCTGAAGCCGAAGAAAAAGGGCAAGGGACCGCTGCAGAAGTTCTTCGACTGGTTCAATCGGGCCTTCGGTGCGGCGGCGAACGGTTATGTGGGCGTCTGCCGCTTCCTCATCCGCAAATCGCTCGTCGCAATTGTCCTGCTCCTCGGCATCACCGTCCTCACTGGAATGCTCGGCAAGCGCATCCCAGGCAGTTTCCTTCCGGAGGAAGATCAGGGTTACTTCTTCGCCCAAGTCATCCTGCCTGACGCCTCTTCCTTCCAGCGCACGGATGAGATCATGCGTCAAGCTGAGGAAATCCTCAAGGCCACGCCCGGAGTCGAGTACGTAAGCACGGTCACCGGCTACAACATTCTCACCGGAGTGAACACGAGCTACAGCGGCATGTTTTTCATCTCGCTCAAAGAATGGGGACATCGCAAAGCCCCGGATGAGCAATACGGCGCCATCCTCAAGCACGTGAATGGCGCTCTCAGAAAGTTGCCCGGCGCGGCGGCATTCGCGTTTTCGCCGCCCGCCATTCCTGGCATCGGCGCCAGCGGCGGCGTGACGTTCCTTTTGCAAGATCGGTCCGGCAAGGATGTCGCATTCCTCGCGGAAAACGTTGAGAAGTTCGTCGCTGCCGCACGCGAAAAGAAGGAACTCACGGGAGTGACCCCGATGTTTTCGCCCGCCGTGCCGCAGATTTTCCTGAATGTGGACCGCGACAAGGTGCTCAAGCAGAACATCGATCTGAGCGCCGTTTACCAGACGCTGCAGACCTTCATGGGGAGTTACTTCGTGAACTACTTCAACCGATTCGGCCGCCAGTGGCAGGTCTTCGTGCAGGCCGAGGGCGACTACCGTAGAAACATCGACCAGGTCGGGCAGTTCTTTGTGAAAAACAAGGACGGCGCGATGGTCCCGCTCAGCGCCATCACCAACTCGAAACCCATCAGCGGTCCCGAGTTCACGATGCGCTACAACCTCTATCGTTCGGCACAAATCAACGCCTCGCCTGCGCCCGGCTACTCGTCTGGGCAGGCGATGAAGGCGATGGAGGAAGCCTTCAAGGAGTCCATGCCCAACGAGATGGGTTTCGCCTATTCCGGCATGAGCTTTCAGGAGAAGCAGGCCAGCGAGGGCATATCGCCCGTGGTCATCTTCGGCATCTCGCTGCTCTTCGTCTTCCTCATCCTTGCCGCGCAATACGAGAGCTGGACGTTGCCCTTTAGCGTGCTCCTCGGCACTCCGATCGCGGTTTTCGGCGCCTTCGCCGCACTGATGGTGGGGAAATACGAGAACAACATCTACGCGCAAATCGGCTTGGTGATGCTCATCGGTCTCGCTGCGAAAAACGCAATCCTCATCATAGAGTTTGCGAAGATGAAACACGAGGAGGGCCTCGGCCTCATCGAAGCCGCGCTCGAGGGCGCAAAGTTGCGCCTGCGCCCTATCCTGATGACCAGTTTCGCATTCATCCTCGGCTGCGTCCCGCTGGCTGCGGCGAGCGGCGCCGGTGCGCTCTCGCGGCAGGTCATGGGCTACGTCGTTATCGGCGGCATGCTCGCCGCCAGCTTCGTCTCCATCTTTCTCATCCCGGTGCTTTTCTACCTTGTTGAAAAGTACAGCGGCAAGAAGCCGCATCCAAAGAAAGCCGAAACGCCCGCGCTCGCCGCGCCGCTGGCGCCGCCATCCACCTGAGAGGAAATATCGATCGGCCACGAAGTTCTGATCGGCCAACTCCCATGATCTGCCGCGCGGTGCTGGTGCAAACACTCGACGCTTCGCATTTGTTGCCGAAATCAAAACCAAGTAAACACTATGGAATCAGAAAACCTTGACATTGAAAGTATCACCGAAGCCCGGCGCAAGGCGATTGAGCAAAGCGTCGAGCCGATCGACATCGACAAGTTGAAGACCCTCGGAGAGAAAATCTTCCCATTCTTTGATCATCCATGGCGGCAAGTATTCTTCCAGTTCCTTGAGGAGAACACCGGGAATATCTTCTACTACGCCACGACAAATGATCAGGTTGAGATCATCTACTGCCCCGCCAAAGAAAAGGGCATCTGGTTTCTTCCGCGAGGAGGGGCATTGCTTCCCGAGCTATTGACGCTTTCCCAATCGTCTCCTGCCCGCTATGCGTTATCCGCCTATGATCCGCCAGACGCTTCCTTGAAGCTGCCTGGCTCGCAACTCGCCACAGCAGATTTGAGGGTGGGAAAGAGAGCTCCCTCTCCGAGCGCTGCTTTCACGCCGGAGCGTTCCAGCAAGGCCCGCACCTCGGTGCGGAGGTTCGCGAAGCCGAGGCGGATACCGCGCGCGCGAAGGTCACCCGCCAGTGCTTCCAGCATATCCGCACCGGTGCTGTCAATCGCGTTGATCGGGCCACCATCCACGACGAACCATTTGATGCCGGGACGCGAGGTGGCCAACTCCAGCACGCGCTTCTTGAAATACGGCGCATTGTAAAACACCAGCGCCGACTCGAAGCGGTAAAGCAGCACGCTCGGCCACGTTTGCGGCTGCTCGTGATGCACGATGTTGTGAAATCCCTTCAGCCCGTTTACCCTCCCCAGCACGGCATCCGGCGGACGTGAACTCCGAACCAGGAGAAGCAGCACGGCGATGACCACCGCCATCAAAATGCCGTCCAGAATGTCGAGCGCGACAACGCCGAACATCGTGATGATCGAAAGAGCAAACTCTGCGCGATTGATCTTCCAAAGCCTTCGCGTTTCCGCCACATCGAAGAGCCCGATGGCTGCGACGATGAGCACGGCGCCAAGCGCCGCCTTGGGCAGATAGCTTAGAGGGCCAGTGAGAAACAGCAGCACCGCAGCCATCATTCCCGCTGCCACCAGCGCGGAAACCTGGCTTTTTCCCCCGGCCGCGTAATTCATTGCCGTGCGTGAATCGGCTCCGCTGATCGCGAAGCCCTGCGAGAGACCGGCCGATATCTGGCAGGCGCCGAGGGCGAAAAACTCCTGGTTAGCGTCGACCTCATACCCTGCCTTGGCTGCGAAACTTCGGGCGACCACCATTGCGTTGCTGAAGCTCAAGAGCGCAACACCAAGTGCCCCACCCAGCAGCGGCCTGATAAACTCAGGGTCGAATTCGGGCCACCGCAGCCGCGGCAATCCCGCCGGCACCGCGCCCACCACCGCAACTCCCTTTCCATCGAGGCCCATGCTGTGAACGAGCGCCACAGCGAACACAACAGCGAGCAAGGGCGCGGGCCACCGCGGCAGCCATCGCTTGCCCGCCAAAATCACAGCGATTGTCAGCACGCCCACGGCGAGCGTTGCCAAATGGGTCTGCGGCAACTTTTGAAAAAACTCCAAAAGCGAAGGGAGGAGCCCGTGCGACTCCATCCCAAAGCCAAAGACCTTGCCGATCTGGCCGAGAAAGATGTGGATGGCCACGCCGTTGAGAAATCCCACGAGAATTGGCTTCGAGAGAAAATCCGCCACAAAACCCAGCCGCAGAAAACCGGCCAGGATGCAAATGATTCCCGTGAAAACTGCCAGCACCATCGAAAGCGACACGAGCGAATTCGGCTGGAGCGCCGTCAGTGGCATCAGCGTTGCACCGACCATGGCACAGGTGGCAGCGTCCGGATTTACGATAAGGTGGCGCGAGGTGCCAAAGACCGCATACACCAGCAGCGGGAGGATCGCCGCGTATAGGCCGACCACCGGATCAAAGCCAATAAGCTGCGCATACGCGATAGCCGTCGGCAACGCCACCGCAGCGACCGATACGCCCGCCACCGCATCGTGCCGCAGCCATTCCCGCCGATATGCCAGCAAATTTGCCAGCCCCGGCGCCACGCGTAGGACGAGCGAGACGTCTTTGCTGCGGAAAGAGGATTTCTCCATCAGCTTCCCAGAAAGATTGTCACGCCCTCCCGGTCGTCCGCCGTCGTCAATTTCGCCGTGAGCGTCATTGTGAGCACCATAATGAGGCCAAACAATACATCGCCCAGGGCGCTTGCGGCCAGTCGTCTTTGATTAGGACATCGATGGCCCGGATCGACCACGCAGGATGAATGGCCAGGCATTGCCGGGTGTGTTCGTCAATCAAATTGAGAATGCGAAAACTGCTTCCGTTTCTGTCTGGTCAGCCACGATGTCCCAGCTCCACACCTGGCAGGGCCGCTCAGCGTGCTGCCGCTGTGCCGTCGAGATCCCCAGCCGCTTCGTCCGCCGCTGTTTCTTGCTGACTTTGATTCCTTCTTCGCGTCGAATCCGCGCCACTCGCTTCACGTTAACCGCGAACCCATCCCGGCGCATCAGCGCCGTGATTCGTCGATATCCGTAGCCGGGATGCTTCTTGCTTAACTCGAGCACTTCCTTGCGCATACGCCGACTCTCCAGGCTCGACCCCGCCGCTCCGATAGTAACTCGACTTCGGGAGTCCCAGCGCCCGACGCGTCGTTGCCACTTTTCCCAAGCCTTCTTCCACACTCCTCTTCACGGCCCGTCGTCTTGCAGACGGGCTCACCACTTTTTTGCGTTGACCTCTTTGAGAATGTGAATCTGCACAGCCTGGTCGGCCACCAACCGCTTGAGCCGCGAGTTTTCTTCATCCAACCCTCTCCAGCCTCTTGGCTTCGCTGGCTTCCATCCCACCGAACTTTCTTTCCCACGCATGGTACGTCGCCGTACTGATATTGTGCGCCGCACAGACGGCCTTTATCGGGCTCCGGCCTCTGCCTCCCGCAATATTCTTATTATCTGCTCTTCGCTGAATCGACTCTTCTTCATGTTCCGCTCCTTCTTGAGCAGAACTCGAGCTATGTCACGTCCACCTTTCGGGGGTCAGGCCACTTACAGCAGATTCTTCGCAAACAGCTTTGCGGTGCTTCGTGGAGCGCTCTTTCCATATCGTTCTCAGTCTCTTTCGATCCGATTAGGAATACCCCCCCCCGCAGCCGATACAGTTCAGCAAGCCACCAAAGCTCACAAGATGCCTATCAGCCACAATCAATTTTCAGATACGCTTCTCCAAGTCATCATCACTCGACTTGAAGCGCGGGCGCAAACATCCAGTTTTCGCGAAGATGCTGCAGGAATATCTCGACGTCATGCACATCGACGTAGCGTAGACAGTAGTCGATATGGGCTGCGGGACCGGGGTCGCCACCCGGGCGATTGCTCGTCGCTCGCGTTTTGCCGACCGGAATAATCGGCGTTGATCTCAGTCCCGCCTTGGCGGAAGCGGCTAGGCGTCTTGCCAGGGAGGAAGGCCTCGCAGATCGTGTCGAGTTCCGGGCAGGCGATACGCGTAGCCCTGACCTTCCGGCCGGAAGCTTTGACGTCGTAGTAGCGCACACGCTCGTGAGCCACGTGGACAACCCGCTTGCGGTCATCAAGGAAGCGGCGCGGGTCGTTAAACCTGGCGGAATGGTGGGTATCTTCGACGGTGACTACGCCTCCCTCACGCTCAGTCATGAGGACCCTGCCAAGGGGCAAGCCCACCACCAAGCTTTGATCAAAGCCGTGGTTACCAGTCCGCGGGTTATGCGGCAAATGCCGCGGTTATTGCGCGAAGCGGGTCTGGAACTGGTGGTCTCGTTGCCGTATGTCCTCGCGCAAATTGGCAGAGCAGATTTCTGGGTGTCTGCCATTGAATCGTTAATCCGGAAGAAGCAGGCCGTAGGCAATCGCCGCGGTGGCCTGTATCTTTAACACACTGTCAGCCCGATGATTGGCGCTCCAAGCCCGGATTATTTATTTACTCGACACGCATAAGAACAATGGTAATATCGATAATACAATTAGCTTATGACGATAGCGAACACCGGAATGCTTTTTTGGATGCGCTATTATTTGGAGGAGGGAGTTGGAGAAGGAGAGAGCCGCCCTTCGCGACCCAAAGAACGGATTCCCTTGGATTTCCGACGCCCTTGATCCGACGTAATCCGCATTGCAGAGAGTTTCCGGCCCACTGAGGCTCCCGTGCAGTAGCGGTGCCGTCGCCACGCGATACTCGGACACCGGTGAGCCAAGGGTTCCTCACATTCCGCCAGTAACCGTGTGCCCCGCACGCAGATCTTCGCTCAGATCCTTTTCCATCTGCGCCGCAGCTGTGAAAACGACAGCTCGATCAAGGGTCAGGAAACGTGCAGGTCACGGCTTAATTTCATATTCGCGGGGGCCGTCTTTTCCGCAGTCTACTTGGTGCGGTTCAATGAACTGGAGATCTCGCTTTTGGGATTCGTAATACTCTACCGCGCTGTTCTCGATATTCTGCTACACGCTTGAACTCGAACGGCTTGGCAGAGCCTTAGTCGAGCGCAAAAGACCGTTCCTGAACACAGGACGGCTGTGACACAACCCTGGGCGCGGTCTGTCATTATGCGGAAAGGGTGATTCCTTTCCTGGTCGGGGGCCGTCTGGCCGGCTGATGCGACCAACAATAGGGGATCATCGCGCGCGAACACGTAGATGCGGAAGTGCTCGCTATGCGCCTTGTTCTTGACGACGACGTAACGGCAGTCCTCGTTGAGGCGTGCGGAAAGTAGCCGTAGATGCTCGACAATGTCCGCTTCGTGGTTCACCGGAGTGACGAGCGTCAGCCGCGCGCGCGTCAGCGAGCCGAGAACTGGCGAAGATTGATCTCGGCGAAGTAGTCGAGGCACAGGTCCGTCGAAGCGGCGCGGCAATCGACGATCAGCAGGTTCGCGGTTTCTAGCAGCGCGAACGGTCAGTATTTCGCGTGGCTTTTAAACGTTATAACTCATCGTCGGCGTGGAAGGGCAGCGAATTCAAGCTCTCGTCGTCGGTGTCTGCGTTGCGATGTGGCAGCCGTCGATCTTTCAGCGCCCGCACGAAGGGCACGGCGAAGAAGCTTGTTCAGACGGCCGCTTTTTCCGCTGGGGACGAGGTTCAGTTGCGTGGTCATGGATTGTGCATTCTACGACTATAGGTCGCGCGGATTCAGCGATGCGTGGACCCAGCTTCGCGATGGTTCAGTGGCCGCAGGTGGGTGCGGCGGCGCCGGCGATCGGCGACGTGGCAGCGACTCGGGTTGGCGAGTTCAGCGGCGCATGTGCAACTGACCGTTCGCTTTTCGAGAAACGCTTGGTGCTTGTGCGCGACTCCTCGATCACCTGGCGGTAGAAGCGCCGCATGGTATCCGCGGCGACTTCAATGCTGATCATCGCGAAATTTCGCGGATCATGACGAACGAAGCACGTTTTTTGCCTGAATTCAGTGATGCCATCGCGGTGCGCCAGCAGAGGCTTCGGCGAGACGCCAGCGAAGTTGCGGACCGCTTCAGCGACGCGCTGCGTCTACTCTGCAGCGACGGCTGCGTCGCTCGCGATGCGCCTCCTGCGCGGGCGCTGCGGCATCGGCTCCCAAACGGAAGTTCGGGGTAGGGCGTCCATCCTTTCAAACCCACGGCTATCCTGCCGTGGGCTGGCAGGCTCTGAGGCGCGGATTTCCGCGCTCTTGAGCGGCATTGCTGGCGAGCGTTGTGATATATCATACGCAACTGCTGGTCGAGAATTCTGTCAGCCTTCTGCGCATGCTGTCGGCGAGAACGCAGACGAACCTTGCAAATGCGATAGGCTTTTTTGAGAAGCATCTTTGCGCATGCGATCACGACGCGGAGAATCGTCGGGTGCAGCGCATGTGGATGGGACAGGTATCGTCCGCCTCAGCCTGAAGGTGTCGTCACGCGCGGGGGAGTTTCTCTCACTGTGCGACAACCTGCATGCTGCTTCCGCGGATTGGCAGCCTTTGGCGCCCGCCGCTGAAATCAAGAAAGCGGCGCTGAGTTCAAAGAGGCTAATCAACCGGATTTTTCGGGCTTTCCGAGGAGGCAAAGCTCTAGGCCCCGCTTGCCCTGACGCCTGGCATGGGAATGATGTTCGAAGTCGTTTCTTCTCGATAGGTCACCTTTGCCATGGCGGCTTGCGCGTGCTCGTCCCGAAGATGACCGTAGACGCGCATCGCCAGGGCGCCACCGTCGCGGTGGCCCAAGAGCCGCGCGACAGTTGGGATATCGATTCCATGCTCGATCAGGGTAGTCGCAAACAAGTGCCTAAAATCGTGATGGGTGAGGCGAGAGATCCCTCCTCTTTTCGCCGCGCTGTCGATTGACTTCTGTGCTTCGTTCACCGCAAGCACCGGTGAATCTGGCTTGTCGAAGGGCCTCGAGGCCTTGATCGTCTCGAGCAATTTTCGCACCTCTGTGATCATCGGTATCCGCCGCGGCTCGGAATTTTTTGTCTCACGCAGGAAGATTGTGTTGCGCCCGAAATCGATATCCGACCAGAGGACGTGTTTCGCCTCGTTCTTGCGGGCGCCGCTGTAGGCGAGGAACTCGCAAAGATCTGCCGCCAACATCGAGTTGCCTTTGACGGCGCGCATGGCTGCAATCAGCCTCGGAAAATCCGCGCGGTTCGGCAGGGTTAGCGCCTTCGGTTTTTGCGACGGCCGGGTGATCGAGTCGTGCCTTGCGACATTCGAGAATGCCGCGCCTTCGCGGACCGCCACATCAAGCGCCAGGCGGATGATGTCCAACATCGAATTGTGTTTGCTCGTGCTACAGCCCTTCGAGGTTCGCATCGGGCGCCGCGCGCCATGCGGTATGTGAGGAGCCGTGACGGTTCTCACCCGATGACTCCACTCCTTGACTTGATGTGAAGTGAGCCTGCGCGGATCAAGCTTCACTAACTCCGGCCAGGACTTGATAAGAGCGATCGAGGCCTTGCGCCTGAAATTCTTTGTCGAAGGCTTGAGATCCGGATTCTGGTCAATCTCCTGCAACGCTACTGAGATCGCATCGCCGATGGTGAGTTTTCCGGTTTGAAGCGCCTTTAGCGTCTTCTTCGCCGCCTTGACCGATCGATGTTTCTCGGTCGCCCGTGCTTCCGCGACGCTTTTGAGCTTCGTGCAAAGACTTTCCCATAACTGCTTGCCACCTACTGTTACCCGGTAGTAATATCCCCCGTTTCGATGAACGTAGAGATTTGGAACATTCGTTTTGCGCCACGTTTTTGCCGTGCCAGCGGTGGTGGAGTTCATGCGTTTTCTTTCGTTTCAAAGGAAAATGTAGAAAGCCGATGTGAAATTGTCAAAGCGGCTTTCTCGATTTACTCTGTAAAAGCATCGCTAGCTCAATGGTAGAGCAGGAGACTCTTAATCTCTTGGTTGTAGGTTCGAGTCCTACGCGATGCAAAATATTAATAAACAATTTACTTACGCTGGAAATTACGCAAAAAACGTTCTTCCCCATGGAAGATCAGGTTTTGCCCCCCCAGCTATGATGTGGCGGCGGTGTCCCCACCGCCGAATCAAGTCTCGACGCGAGCATTTCGGAACTGCCTGAATCCGCAGATGTCTCAGAGGAACGCAGATGCAGAAAGGGGCAAGCAGACTCACGTTATAATCGGGGGCCGCCGTAACTTTGCATCCTGAAGAAAGGAGCACGGGGAAGTCCGCCACGGAAGCAAGCGTTTCGGCATGAATTCTTTATTCCCACTTCAAGCTTTCTATTGCCAGTGCCACGCCGATCCTGGAGAGTGGAATTAACGTACGGCGTATGACCGAAAAAGAATACGAAGCTCTTTACGAGGCGCTTGAAGCGGCACACAAGATTCTTCCGGGGTCCAAGGACTGTGATGAGAAGGACTCTGAGTTGCGCAAGAAGATCCGGAAGCTTGAGAAAGCGGTTCTCAAGCGTCAGAAGAAAATGGCCCAGGCTGAAGCCCGAAAGAAATAGCAACGCCCGTCCATCGTGCCGGGCTGCAAGGATCTGCGGCGAGGATGGCCATCGATCCACGCTGTGATCGGGACCAATCACAGTGGCCCAGGGACGCCAGAGCCATGGCCTCCTGCTCAGATCACTGGCAAGTCATCGCCCCTCCGACGGTCGAGTGAAACCGCGTCGTACAGGAACGGTTCCGTCCTGTCACTCGCCTAAACTCCTGCACATTCTCCCCAAAAATCCCTTCGCCCTTGCCCTGGATCGGCTCATCGACTACTTAAGCCGCCTCGCATGAATGTTGCTCATCCAAGTTTTCGAACATGGCGCCGGCTTGCCGGGCTGTGCGGACAGAATTTCACTCCCCGCGAGGCAGAATGCGGCAAACCAAGGGCGTTTCGGTAACGATTCCCCCACGCGACACGCATGGATTGGTATTGGTGGGCGTTTTTCTTTTTTATCGTCGTCGTGCTTCTCGGCACGGATCTGGGGCTTTTTCAGCGGAAGGCTCATGAGGTCAAACTCTCGGAGGCGGTTCAGTCCACGGCGCTGCGGGTCGCTCTTGCCCTGGCCTTCTGCGCCGGCATTTATTGGGGATGGGTCGGCGGGTACGAGACGCCGGCGCTACGCACGAAGGCGGGTGTGGAGTTTCTCACGGGCTATCTCGTGGAGATCGCCCTGAGCATTGACAACGTCTTCGTCTTTGCCTTGGTCTTTAAGTATTTCCGTGTCCCGGCCGCGTATCAGCATCGCATTCTCTTCTGGGGCATTCTCGGGGCGCTCGTCATGCGCGGCATTTTGATTTTCGCCGGGATTGCGCTCCTGGAGACGTTTCACTGGGTGATCTACGTTTTCGGCGTCATTCTAATTTACGGGGGATTCAAGATGATCGGAAGCGACGCCCAGGAGACCGACCCCACGAAAAATCCCGTTCTCAAGCTCTTCCGGAGGCTCGTGCCAGTGACCTCCAAGCTTCATGGGCAGAGGTTCTTCGTCAGAGAAGAAGGACGTATGATGGCAACGCCGCTCTGCGTTGTTCTCGTGGCGATTGAGACGACGGATCTGATTTTTGCCGTGGACTCCATCCCCGCGGTGTTGGCGGTTACGCGGGATCCGTTCATTGTTTTTTCCTCAAACGTCTTCGCCATTCTGGGCTTGAGAGCGATGTACTTTGCCTTGGCAGGAATCCTCAAGTTGTTTCGGTTTCTGCACTATGGCTTGTCGGCGATTCTGGTGTTCATCGGGGTGAAAATGCTTCTTTCGCAAACCCCCTTTGCCATTGAAACGGTGCAATCGCTTTTCGTCGTGTTGTCGTTGCTTGTCGTCTCCGTGGCGGCGTCGCTTTTGATGCGAAAGAAGGAATGAGCAGGAGGTTCGTCCCGCAACTCGGCTGGGGCCTTGCCTTTCTGGCGGACAATCAAACGGTGCGCTCAAAGCGTTTCGGCATTCCGCAGGAGGCGAAATCCGTTCGCTACCCGATCCGCCTTCTCCGCTACTGGTTCGGCTACCACCTGCTGCGCGAGGAATCCGAACGTTGCGCCCGCCCGCTTGAAGTCGCGGAGATCGGTGTGCATACGGGTCAGATGCTTGAGTTCCTCCGGTCTGCCCCGGGCCCTTTGGCTATCGGGAAGTGGACTGCTGTGGATGCGGTCATGTTAACCGAAAAATTGAGAAAGGCGGGCTACGACGATTTTTTTGAGGCCAATCTCGAGGACCCGCTTTTCGATTTGCCGGCGGACTACGATGTCGCCGTATTGCTGCACGTTCTGGAACATTTGTTCGAACCCGAGGCAGCTCTGCAGAAGGTTGCCCGCCGGATCCGTCCGGGAGGAGGGCTTATTGGGGGGTTTCCCGTAGTGCCGGGACCGCTGGCGCGGCTGCGCGAGAGCAAGGTGAGAAGGACGGCCGCGCCCATGGGACATGTGAGCGTCTTTTCTCCCGCGCGCGTGCGACGGATGGCGGAGAGTTGTGGCTTGGAAGTGGAGTTCTTGAGCGGGGCGTTCTTCATGCGAAGCAAGGGGAACCCGCTTGAAAATTCGGCGCTTTGGGCGCGGTTCAATTTGCTCTGGGGTGCGCTTTTTCCCGGGTGGCCGGGAGAAATTTACTGGTTGATGCGAAAGCCGGCGCAGGCGGATACAGTGTCTCGAATTTGAAAGGGAAGAGGACGCGTCTTCGATCTTGATTTTCCAAATCGAGGACGAGTTGTTTTTCGGGGTGGACGGCTGGCCAGCGATTGCCTTCGTGGCGACAGGCGGTGTGGTGCGGGCTACGTTCCGCTCTTCGAGAGAGAGAGGTCTCCACGAGCAAGTTCGAGCGTTTTGCGCACCATCGGTTTCAAGTCTTCACTTCGCTTTGAACGGCCGCTCATGAGCTCCTGCATCGTATCGTTCAGACCTGGCAGATGCATGAGCAGTTCTCGAAAGGCTTCGCGCGAGACGGCGACGCTATCAAGGGGTGCGGTGGCGCGAACTGTGGCGTTGCGAGGCCGATTGGAAATCAGCGCGGCTTCACCGAAGACGTCCCCCGCGTGAAGCTTGGCGAGGAGCGCACCGTCCCGCTCCACATGGGCCTCGCCTCTCACGATGAAGTAAACCTTGTCGCCGAAATCCCCGGTGGCGAACACCGTCTCCCCCGCTTCGAAATGCTCGCGGTGCACAGCTTCCTCGTGAAAGAGCCGAAGCTGGGTGATGTCGCGCGGCAGGAAGGCGTCGAGAACCCAGTCAGCGACCAGTCGAAGCTGGCCGTCGAGCCCTGGAAACTTCGTGACGTAAACGCCGCGCCACAGCAGCCAGGCAAAAAGCCCCTTGAATCGAAAGCCAAGAACTTCAGCGACCGCCGAACGCCGGCCAAGGGATCCCAGCTTTCCGAGCCCGGTGAAGGCGAAGGGCTTCCTGGGCAAGCCCCGATAGGATGCCACAATATTCTCGGCGCAGGTCCTGGCCTGGCGCAAGGCGTGCTGGGCCGTGGGTGGCGCAATATTTCCGTCCCCTTGCTTGATGGCCGCGCAATCGCCAATCGCCCAGACTCCTGGCCAGCCGGGAACCTCTGTCGTCTGATCGACGACAATACGGCCCTTGCCTTGCGGCAAGGGCAGCGCCGTGAGAATCGGATGAGGTCCCGCAGGCACCGTGGCGACAGCCGTGCGTGTGCCGATTGTTTCCGTCCCGCCGGTTTGCTTGTCCTCAACGACAACGGCGTTGGCGCTGACCGCTTTCAAGCCTGCGCCGAGGCGGATCTCGACGCCGCGTTTCTCCAGAAGCCTGTGCGCGAAGGCCGCAAGCGATTCCGTCACCTCCGGCAGGATACGCTCACCGCGCTGAAGCAATATCAGGCGGAGGTCGTGCTCCGCTATGTTGTGGTAAGCGTTCACGGCCTCGCGCAAAAAATCGTTCATTTCCGCAATGCATTCGACGCCTGAGAATCCGCCGCCCGCGACGACGAATGTCAGCAGGCGCTTGCGGATTTCAGGATCGCTTTCTGCTTCCGCCTCTTCGAGCATGCGGACGAGCTGATTGCGGAGATACAATGCGTGACCGAGATACTTGAAAGGACTCGCATGCTCGCGCATGCCTGGAATCTTCGAATAGTCGAGACGCGTCCCCATGGCGATCACGAGATGGTCGTAGCTTAGGGTCAGGGGTGTCGGCCGAACGCCCGGACTCAGCGTGACCGTGCGCGCAACGGGATCGATGGACTCGATGTCGCGCGTGTAAAGATTTGCCCGGGGCGCCATCCGCCTGATCGGGGCGATGACATGGTTGAGCTCCACCGAGCCTGAAATCACTTCCGGAAGCAAGGGTTGAAAAACGATATAGTTCTCCCGATTGACGAGCGCGATTTCGGTCTCTTCCCGTTCGCGCTTTGAAAGCATCCTGCCGAGATGGACTGCGACGTAGACCCCGCCAAATCCGCCGCCAAGAATGAGAATACGCTTCTTTTTCACAGCAATTTGTCGCGGTCTCCGGCGAATCCTTACAGCCGGGCGGCGAGGAGCAAATCAACGGACAGTCCTTTCTCACGAACCGCTTAGGCGATTCGATTCCGAACACCGGCGGGCCGCTCGGAAACGTCATTTCACGAGCGAGACGCGCACTCCGTTCCAATCCGGGGGTGGCGGCGCTTGCAGGAGGGCGGTGCACCGTTCGATCAACACGGCGCTTGGAGGGTCGTTCCGGTGTTCCCGCAAGATTGCCAGGGCCCCTTCGAAATCCCGGGCTGTATACGCGGCAAACGCCGTTTCGTACGAGTCTACCATTTCGCGGCAGGCTTCCTTTGCGCCTTTTGCTCCGAGTAGCTCGTAGATTGTGATTGGATCGCTCTTGCCCTTCACCGCCACGACGTCCAGAAGGCGAAAATCGAAAGCCTCGCGTGCGTGCTCGACGACGCCGTCACTGGCGATGATCGAGGTGCCGTATTGCTTGTTGAGCCCTTCGAGCCGGGAGGCAAGGTTGATCGCATCGCCGATGGCCGTGTAATTCATTCGGTCACGAGCACCGAAATGTCCGACGAGGGCTTTTGCGCAATGCAAACCGAAGCGCGTTTCGAACGCGGGAAGTCCGCGCCACTCCGGGGTTTTTGCCAGGTCGCGTGTGGCTTCGCTACACCGCAGCGCCGCAAGGCATGCCATGCGCGGGTGATCGGGCACCGGCTCCGGCGCGTTCCAAATCGTCATGATGGCGTCACCGATGTATTTGTCGATCGTGCCGCGGGTCTCCCGCTGGATGATGTGTGAAAGAGCTTCGAGGTAAATGCCGAGCACAGAGGCGAGTTGATTGGGATCGAGGCGCTCCGAGAACGTTGTAAAGCCCTTGATGTCGCTGAACATGATGGAAATTTCCATCAATTCGCCGCCAAGCACGGGCTCGCTTTTCTCACCGTAGAGCCGTCGAACGAGATCGAGCGGCACGTACTTGCCCATCGCGCGCATGGCGGCTTTTGCTTTTTCCAGGCTGTCGAGCACCTGGCTCACGTCGCGGAACGTCGAATCAGTCGAGGCCGGGGAAAACTCGAACGCATTCATCTTCAGGCTCTCGCTTGTGATCTGTCCCTGCGCGCGCTTGACGCTGCGCAAGATCGCGATCCCGGCCGCAACCAGGAGCAGCATGACTCCGAGCGAAACGGCGAGCAGACGATTGCGCATCGCCACCAGCTTTCCGAGATAGAACGCGCGCGGCACCACGATGCCAACGGTCCAATCTTGTGTCCCGGGCAAAATCCGGAACGTGGTGAGGATATCCTGGCCGTCGCGGCGGAAATGTCCCGAGACGACCGGGGTGTTTTCGTCAACGGCTCGCAGCTTCGGTTCGGCGAGGGCGCTGGCAATTTCGGGCGCCAGGTCAGCCGGCGCGATGCGCAAGTCCTCGCCGGAAAGCTTTGCCCGGTCTGAGCCCACACCGCGCGTAATCAGCCGGCCATCGCGATCGGCAAGGAAGATGCGATGGGGATCAGGCTCTCCCGCCGGGGTGAGTTTGAGCTGCACCGCCCGATCGAGTTGCTCCGCAAGCAATCCCACACGAATCACGCCGGCAAATTTGCCCGATGCGTCCGCCACAGTCTGCTGGACAGTGACTTCGATGTCCCGACTGTCCTGAGACTCATTGGCGTCGAGATCCGACCAATGCAAATCGCTCCACAAGAGCTGTCCTTGGAAATCCCTGCTTGCCGGAGTGGCGAACGTAAGATGGGAAGTCGGATCGTCGACCACCGTGCTCATTTCCCGATCGGCCGATGGGCCCGCAGCATTTGGATACGGTTGAAAAATCCTGCGTTCGGCGACGAAAGCGCCGTTTTCCTGCCGGACGCGGCGGCTCCAAAAACGCTCGCCGCCCTTTTCATCCTTGGATCGAACGACGCTCAGTTGCCATCGCGGCGCGGAGGCAAGCAGGATGGCGCCCTCCTCGTCGAACCCCGTCTTTAGCGCGTGAGTGAGGGTGATCTCGCTGACGTCGCCCTTGGCAAGCAGCAACGCGAACAAGGCGGCCTCAACCATTTGCGGATCGTCCGGGTCGACGAGACCGAGCTTTATCTGCTGCTGGAACGCGGAGACGGTATCCGGCGCCGTCGCGAGGAAGCTTCTCACGCGCTCGGTAATCTCGCGGCTTGCCTGGTCGCGAATCCGCTCGGAGCTCTCCATGATCGCCGCGCGCGACTCGTTCAAGACGATGGCAAACAAGAGCCCAAGCGTGGCGGCAAGCCCGAGAAGGCTCAGCGCGAGAACCTGTCCGAGCGTCGGCTTCATCTTGAAAAATCCTGTTGCCAATCCGGATTTGTATTACACGGCACACGGCGCGCCGAGGAGCAAATCAGTTGGTCTTGGCAGAGTTTGGTTTGACGAATAAATTAAGGGAGTGACCGCGAACGAGGCCCTGGTGGCTTTCCTGACTCCGCCAAAGTGGCCCGAGTTTGCGCGCGAAGCCGAACTTCGCTCCACAGCGATCCTCACGCGGGTGCGGATCGAGGAACCCGGCTTCGCCAGGGGCGGAGGAGAGGAGATCGCGGTTTACGCATGGGGTAACGGACCCTCGGTGCTCCTTGTCCACGGCTGGGGAGGGAGGGCAACGAATTTTGCGGCTTTCGTCGGTCCCCTGGTGGCGGCGGGGTTTCGGGTCGTGTCCTTCGATGCGCCCGCGCACGGCCAGTCTTCGGGAACACTTTCCAGCGGACCGGCCATTGCGGCGTCCATTCGGGCTGTCGAGGCACGCGAAGGCCCGTTCCATGCGATCGTGGCGCATTCTCTCGGAGCACTCGCTTCAACGTGTGCGCAAGGCCGCGGTGTCGAGGTAAGAAAAGTTGTCTTTCTCGGAGCCTGCTGCTGGGTGGAACCGCTCCTGGTGAGCTTTATCGAAAAGCTGGGCCTTTCGGACGAGATCAGGCGCGAACTTTTTCAAAATCCTGGCGAGTTCAGCCTGGACGAGATTTCGGCGGAGGCCGTCGCGCCGGGCCTGGGAGGAACCGCCGCGATGCTGATGCACGATCCCGACGATCCAGAGATGCCTTACAACCATTCAGCGGCAATAGCGGGTGCGTGGCCGAAAGCGCTTCTCTTGCCAACACCGGGCGTCGGGCACAGACGCATCCTGCGGTCCCGCGAGATTATCGCGCGCACGCTTGAGCACCTCGAGGGAAAGAATTCCTGAGCCAAACGGCATTCCCGCAGCACGCCCGTACCCTGTCGTGTTTTCTCAGGGAAACCCCGCCCAATTGGACCAGGAGCCAGGGAATCATCCCGACTGCCACGATCCGCATTGCCGGCTGGACGTGGCGGAGATGCGCGAGATTCTCGACGATATCGTGGCGGAGGATCAGCGCGCGGGTGAAGTGATCAAACGGCTGCGCGCCTTGCTCAAGCGGGGTGAAGCCGAGCCGGTGGCGCTGTCGTTGCACGATGCGATCGAGGAGGTGCTGCGGCTGGTCCAGGCGGATTTGATTGCGCGGGGAGTCTTCGTCGTGCGCGAGCTCGCGGAGGACTTGCCGCTCGTGCTTGGCGATCGGGTGCAGCTCCAGCAGGTCGTCCTCAATCTGGTGACGAATGCAGCGGATGCGATGACGGAAACGGCGCACGGCAGCCGCCACGTCCACGTTCGCACGGCGCGCAACAACGGCACCGTTCGCCTCTCGGTGCGCGATCACGGCTGCGGACTGCCTGCCGATCGGGAACAAATCTTCGCGCCATTTCACACGACCAAGGCGCACGGCCTCGGCATCGGGCTCGCGATTTGCCGGACCATCGTCGCCGCACACAATGGCCGGCTGTGGGCCGAGCCGCACGAGGAGCGCGGAGCAGTCTTCCATCTCGAACTGCCGGCGCATACTCTCGACGGGAAATGAACGGGCCGGCGAACGTCGTTTCCATCGTGGATGATGCAGTGCGGCTGCGCAAAGCGCTCACGCGACTGCTGCAACGGAATGGCTTCGATGCGCGGGCTTTCGCATCAGCGCGTGAGTTTCTCGCGGCGGATGGACTCGGGACGAATGCGTGCCTGCTGCTCGATGTCTCGATGCCGGACCTCGACGGCTTCGCCTTGCAGCAAGGTCTAATAGCGGGACGCACCGCCTTTTGGTTAGAATAGGCGCGTGCCATCCACCTCCTCCACCGTCGCCGTGCTCGATGACGAGCCGAAAATGCGCAGCGCGCTGCGCCGGCTGCTGCGAGCGAACGGGTATCGCGTCGAGGACTACGCAGATGGCGGGGAGTTCCTCGCCGCGTTGCCGGTGCATCCGGCCGATTGCGTCGTGCTCGATCTGCACATGCCGGGCATGAGCGGGTTTGAGGTGCTCGCGGCTTTTGCCGCGACTCACATCACGACGCCGGTCGTGATCATGACCGCTCACAACGAACCGGGCGTCGCCGAGCAGACGCGTGCGCTCGGGGCGGCGGCCTTTCTCGCCAAGCCTGTGAATAAGGCGGCACTCCTCCACGCCATCGAGTCGGCCATTTCCTCCCATCGCTCTGAGAGCCTGTCTAGAAAGTCCGATTGGCTAAAAAGCAACAAGCGCCCGAAGATTTTGCTGTACAAAAACAGCCATCTAAGATGGAAAGCTTGGGATGGCACAAGACGAACCTTACCCGAGCGATCTGAAAGAACAGGAGTGGAACATCATAAGCAAACTGCTTCCAGCGGGGCCGTTTCAATTTCATTCTCCGGCATCTCGAGCTCGGCAAGCTTGGACGACCGCGCGCGCTACGAAAAGCGAGACATCCTCAATGCGATCCTCTATCTGGTTCGCCAAGGTTGCACTTGGCGGGGGTTGCCGCACGATTTTCCACCCTACCGCATAGTCTTCTATTATTTCGCCAAGTGGCAGCAAGAGGGAGTGTGGGAGCGCATCAATCATGCGTTGAGGGATCGGGTGAGGGTTGCCAGCGGAAAAAAAAAGCCCCAAGCGCTGCGATCATCGACAGCCAGAGCGTTAAAGTGGCTGAGCAACCCGGAGAACGCGGCTATGACGCTGGCAAGAAGATCAACGGAAGAAAACGACACCTTCTGGTAGACACCCTCGGACTCATCCTTGCCGTGGTCGTTCACAGCGCCGGAGTGCAAGACCGCGAGGGGGCGAAACTTCTACTCCCCGCCCTTCTCAACTTTGGTTGGGTGCGCATAATCTTCGCCGACGCAGGATATGCTGGCGAACTCCTCCACTGGGTTGCCGACTTGATTCCAGGCCGGGGCCTTACCCTCCAAATCATCAAACGGACCGTCTCCGGCTTCAAAATCCTGCCAAAGCGCTGGGTGGTCGAGCGAACCTTTGCCTGGCTGGGCCGCTACCGCCGTCTGGCCAAAGATTATGAACGCAAAACTCAACATTCCCAGGCCACCATTTACGTTGCCTCCTGCAAAATCATGCTCGCCAAACTTGCAAAGTAGACCCTCCCGCCGACTTTTTGGACAGGCTCTGAGCCAAGAGACACGCACCGTGAACCACGATGAACCCAACCAGGCACCAATTTCTGCCCCACACATTCACTGCATTCTTATGATCGAAACAACAAACCCAACCCACAACCAAACACACAAAACACCCAGGAAGAGACGGACATTCCTCGTTGGCGCGATGGCTTGCTCCATCGCCGCGACCGTCATCAACCCCATTCAGGCCGCGGAGAACGTCTTCGAAGCCGTGCCGCTCGGCGTCGAAGCCTATATCTATGGCTATCCGCTCGTGACGATGGAGATGACGCGCCGCGTGATGACCAACGTCGAAAAACCCGAAGGCACGCGTGCGCCGATGGGTCACTTCGTGCGGATGCGCGAGTATCCCACGGCGGAGTTTCGCGACGTGACCGCGCCGAATGCCGACACGCTTTACACGACCGCCTGGATTGATGTCGGCAAGGAGCCGTGGGTGCTGAGCCTGCCGGACATGAAGGACCGCTATTATCTCTTCCCGATGCTCGATGGCTGGACCAACGTCTTCCAAGTGCCTGGCAAGCGCACCACCGGCACCGGTGCCCAGAAATACGCCATCACCGGCCCCGGCTGGAAGGGCACGCTGCCCGCGGGCGTGAAGGAATACAAATCGCCGACGAACATCGTGTGGTTGCTCGGGCGCATCTACTGCACCGGCACGCCGGAGGATTACGCCGCCGTGCATAAGATTGCAGGACGAGATTTCGATCGTGCCGCTGAGCGCCTACGGCAAACCCTACACGCCGCCCGCGGGCAAGGTGGACCCGTCCATCGACATGAAGACGGCCGTGCGCGAGCAGGTCGATGCGCTCAGCGTGGACGCTTACTTCACGCTGCTCGCGAAGCTGATGAAAGACAACCCGCCCGCCGCCGCGGACCAACCGATGATGGAGAAACTCGCCAAGCTCGGCGTCGTGCCGGGCCAGCCATTTGACGGCAGCAAGCTCGGCCCCGTCGCGAAGGAGGCTTTCTCGATGGTGCCGGACATCGCGAACAAGAAGATCATGCTTTACCTCAAGGAGAGCATCGTCACGGGCGACATGAAACTCGAGAACGGCTGGGTCTTCTCGACCGACCTCGGCGTTTACGGGACGAGGTATCTCCTGCGCGCGCTCGTCACCGCGATCGGCCTCGGGGCGAACCGCTCACTCGACGCGATCTATCCCACCTCGGAAGGGCCGAACGTTCTCCAGTCCTACACCGGCACCAAGAAATACGTGATGCATTTCCCGAAAGGCGAACTGCCGCCGGTGAAAGGTTTCTGGTCGCTGACGATGTACGACAAGGACTACTTCTTCGTGAAGAACGAGCTGAACCGGCAGAGCATCAGCGCCCGGCAGAATCTGAAGGCGAATGCCGACGGCTCGGTGGACCTCTACATCCAGAACGAGAACCCCGGCCCGGACAAGGAATCGAACTGGCTGCCCGCGCCGAAGGACAAGTTCATCCTCATGATGCGGCTTTACTGGCCGAGCGAGACGAACCCGTCGCTCATCGACGGGAGCTGGAAGATTCCGGCGGTGAAGGCCGCCGAATAACTTCGCAAATCATCGCTCCCGCTAAATGGCAGCCATGACCAGCTCAGTCACCCACTTTGAAATCTACGGCGAGCACCCGGTCGCGCTCGCTGACTTTTACCGCAAGGCATTCGGCTGGCAGGTCGAGCAGATGGAGGGCATCCGCGGCACAGCAACAGAAACTCAAGGCCCTCCCGCGGGACAAAGTGAGCCTGGTTCAAAAGAGCGGAAAGACCTACTACGTTTTCCCGGACGCAGCGCATAACCAGGCATACGTCGGAGGCCCAAAGCAGTATGAAGCATACCGCCAGATCCGTTTGAAGAAGAAACTGGCCAACGAACAGCTCGAAGCCGCCGAGATGAACCTGGACGCGTCGATGAACTGGGACGCCTGGGGCGGCTGGGGAGCGTGGGGTATGGGATGGTACTAAGCGCTCTCGCGGAATTGGCGAAAATGAAACTCCCGCGTATCACGACCAGCTTCCTGCACGTCCTCGCGGCTTGGATGGCACAAGCAGTTGACTGGGTCGCGAGGCCACTGCCATCAGAGCAGAGTTGGCGTAGCTGAGGCGACCTCAAGGTTGGTGTGCCAAGCGGGGATTTCCTCCCAGAAGAGAACAAAAAAAAGCGTTCTTCCGGAATGTCCGTGGGATTTTAAGCAGGGCTGAGATCGAGTTTGCCAAGAAAGAAAAGGATACGGATCCTGAAATTGTGGAAGGAGCGAAAGCCGCGCGCGTCGGTCTTTATGGCTTGGATACGTGAGTTAAGACCCTCCGCGGTCGCATTGGTCAGCCGGTAATGATGATAGTTAAGCAGATTGAGCAGATGACGCTTAAGCATCTTGGCGGCGGCGATCATCGGCTTGAGCCGGCAGCGCACGGCACGGGCATACCACGCCTCGAAGAAGCTCAGAGCGGCCCGCGCATTGGCACGTTCCCAACAAAAAATGGCGAAATTGTTCTTTGAGCGTCCAGGCGCGCCCGACTTTCAGATCGCTCTTGAGCAGATCGCGCAGCCGGGCGGGATTCCTGCTTCTGGCGCGTTTGCTTAAGCTCGGCTTTTTTGCTGATTTTCTATCGCGAACCGTGCTTATAGATAGGCTTCCTTACCGGTGTCGGATTTCAGGTCGGGATTGCCGTCCCTGACGAGATGCTCAAGCTGGAGGTGAACGGCACGAATCCGGTCAAGCAGTTGCTGCAGGTCGTGCGTCAATTGCCGCATGCGAACGTCCCGACTCTTTGCCTTTCGACGGGAGTGGTGGCGCTGGTAATGCCTTCCCACCGCTTCTTTCCGCGGTTCCCTGGCGCGCTCCTTGCCGTAGTCGGGACGGTGACGGCCAGCGCAGCATTTAATTTCTCAGCACACGGAATTCAGGTGGTAGGCCCGGTCGCGGGCGGATTGCCTCATCCTTCGCTCCCAACGCTGAATTGGAAGCTTGTTCGCGACCTGCTGCCGGTAGCCGGATCCTGCTTCGTAATGATCGTGGCTCAAAGCTCCGTCACGGCTCGAGCCTACGCCGCAAGGCATCATCAGGCGCTGGATGAGAATCGCGATCTGCTCGGTATTTCCGCGGCCAACGCGGCGGCAGCCTTGAGCGGGACATTCGTAGTGAACGGCAGCCCGACGCAAACCGCGATGGTCGAAACCTCCGGTGGCAGCAGCCAGCTGGCGCACCTCTCGACGGCCTTGGTGGTTATGCTCGTGCTCCTCTTCCTCACCGGTCTGCTGCAGTTTCTTCCGGTCTGCGTGCGTGGCGCGATTGTCTTCACCATCGCCGTCCGTCTCGTGGATTTGCGGGGTTTAAGCGATCTGCACCGCAAGAGCCCTCGCGAGTGGATTCTTGCCCTCGCAACAGCTGCTTGCGTAGTCCTCTTCGGCGTCGAGAACGGCATACTTCTCGCGCTCGTAGTGTCGCTGCTTCAGCATGTGCGTCACAGCTACGAACCTTCGGTTGCGGTAGAAACGCGGACGGCCGACGGCCACTGGCAGATGAGCGCTGTAGAACCCATCCGAATGGCTGCCCCGGGGTTGCTGGTGTATGGGTTCGGTTCCGATCTTTTCTATGCAAACATCGATCGCTTCGCCGCCCAGGCGCGCAAACTGACAAGCGGATCGCCATCGCCTGTGCGTTGGCTTGTCGTCGACGCGGGGGCGATCGAACGTTGACTACACGGCGGGGTGCACTCTTAAAGAGTTGGACAAGGATTTGGCGCAGCGGGGAGTTGCCGTCGTTTTCGCTCACATCAGCGAAAGTCTGAAAGCAGATCTCGATCGCCAGGGCCTGACTGAGGTCATCGGTCCGAACCGACAGTTTGAGACGTTGCGAGATTGTCTCGCCGCTTACGAGGCTCAGGAAGCGCCCTGAACGCCGTGTTGTCTCTTCGTGGCGTCGAGGCCAGACTGGCCCGACGGAGAGTCCAGCCATCCGAAGCACTCAGATGTATCTGATCAGTTTTGGGTTCGGCGGCGATCGGTGCGTCCCTTGAGGTAGCGGTTGGGGATTCCGTCATCATTCTTGTCTACGGCAAAAATGCGCGGCTATCATGCCCAGCGCCACGGATACCGCTTAACCGCGTTTCAAAATCAATCCTATGGCCATAGAACCGAGCGAGCTTTATAGCCCGACCGTATACGAGTTGCCTTTCGCTTTTTGTGCAGGTTCTGAGTTTACGGAACGAAGGCGAGGAACAGATACGCGGCGAATAACACCAAATGCACCGCCCCTTGCATCACGTAGGTGCGACCGGTGCCCAGCGTGACGGCACTCACCAGAAAGGTCACTGCAAGCAGGACCATTTCCTTGGGCGACAGACCCAGGACCAGAGGCAAGTCGAAAGTGATCGACGCCACGACCACGATGGGCACAGTCAGCCCGATACAGGCTAGCGCCGAACCGACAGCGAGATTCATGCTCGTCTGAAGACGGTTAGCCCGGGCGGCAAGCATCGCGGCCCATGTTTCCGGCAGCAGCACCAACGCCGCGATAACAATCCCAACAACCGCCCTTGGCGCGGCCGCCACCTCGACCGTTCTTTCGATTGTCGGTGAAAGCATCTTGGCGAGACCGACCACTGTTACGAGGGAGAGCAAGAGCAGACCGAAGCTTGTCCATGCCTGCCCTGCCGTCGGCGGCTCGGCGTGCGCGTCTGGATTGGAGGAATTCTCCACGGGAATAAAATAGTCGCGATGACGCATGGTTTGAATGGAGATGAAGATCGCCCAGAGCGACGCCGAACTTACCGCTACGAACGCGAGTTGTGAGCGGCTGTACGCGCCGCCGGGCGCGCTCGTCGTAAACGCCGGCAACACAAGCGTCAGCACGGCCATCACTATTAATGCCGCGAGCCCCGCTCCCGCTCCCTCTACGCGAAAGGTCTGCTCGTGGTGTGCCAGACCGCCCACCAAGAGACATATGCCTACGACACCGGTGCAGATGATCATGATCGCGGCGTAGATCGCGTCGCGCGCGAGAACCGCCATATCCTGGCCGCCTGCAACCATCATCGAGAGGATGAGAGCGGTCTCAATCGCAGTAACCGCCAGGGCGAGGACGAGCGTGCCAAAGGGTTCGCCCAACCTGTGGGCGACAGCTTCGGCATGGTGAACCGACACAAGAACCGCCCCGGCCAGAGCAGCACCGCACAGCAAGGCGAGCCACGGTCCCACGCCGGCCGCCCATGCCATGAGCAAAGCACCGAGCGCCAGCACAGGGACAAGCCAAGTCCAGAGAGGCATCTTCTTTCTCACCTTAGAAGGGTGTGAGTATCGCTTGACCCGCTATCATTTCAACGCTGATTTGCCAAAGACGGCCAACGACCGGAGATCAGCGGCCGCCCCCCGACGGCCAAATGGCAGGTGGTAGAATGGCCGCGGAAATGGCCGTCGTGACGCACGGAGCGCGAGTTTGGAAATCGAGGACCCGGACGATAACGGCGATTTTTAGAGGCGAGTATTACCTTGATACGGCCGCGACAAAGGGTGGAATCGATATTCGACCTCAAATTGATGAAAATTTTCCATTGTGACTGCTGTGGCGGGCTCGTTTATTTTGAGAACACGAGCTGCCTGAATTGCGGAACCGCCCTTGCCTATCTCCCTGATGTCTCGGAAGTGCGAGGGCTGAATCCCTCGGAAGAGCAGAAGTGGCAATCCACGAGCGGCAAGCATTATCGGCTTTGCCAAAACTACATCGAGCATGATGTCTGTAACTGGGCCGTCCCAATCGAAGATCCCAATATCTACTGCGTCTCCTGCCGGCTGACGCAAGTCATCCCTGACCTCAGCGTCAACGGCAACAAGATAGCCTGGGCAAAATTCGAAGCCGCGAAACGTCGCCTCAACTACAGCCTGCTGGGGTTTGGCCTGCCGGTCAAAAGCAAGGTTGAAGACCCGAAAGACGGCGTCGCGTACGCGTTTCTTGCCGACCTGCCGGGCGCGCCGGTTCTGACGGGCCATGACTTCGGTATCATCACAATCAATCTCGCCGAGGCCAATGACGCCGAGCGGGAATCGCGGCGCGTCCTGTTGCATGAGCCTTATCGAACAATCCTGGGCCATTTCCGGCACGAAATCGGACATTATTACTGGGACCGATTTTTCGTCGATGAGGAAAGCCAGGAGGCTTTTCGTGGCGTTTTTGGGGACGAGCGGGAAGACTACGAGCAGGCATTGAAGCGCCACTACGAGAACGGCGCACCGGCTGGCTGGCAGGAGAATTTCATTTCCACCTACGCAACGACGCATGCATGGGAGGACTGGGCCGAAACGTGGGCGCACTATCTTCACATGGCCGACGCCCTCGAGACGGCCGCCGCCGTGGGCCTCTCGCTCAAACCAGTGAGGAAGGACGAGCCCTCGCTCAAATTGCCCGGTCAGCCGCTGGCATCGTTCGATGCGATGATCGAGAATTGGGTCTCTCTGACCTACGTGCTAAACAATCTCAACCGTGGATTGGGATTGCTGGATGGCTACCCGTTCGTCCTGTCAAACACGGTCGTTGAAAAGCTGCGTTTTGTTCATGACAGGATCCGCAAAGAGGCTACCTCGCCGAGGCCCTAGCGCACCTGGACGAGAGCTTCCTCCTCTTCGGCGTATTCGGTTTCTTCTATTTCTTCCAGCGGTGCAAAGCGGTCGCTGCGGAAGCCCATTTCTTCTCCGGCACCATCGCGCATATAGGGATCGTCCGGATTGTGAAGTTCGTCGAGGAGGACGAGGTAGGAGACAGCATTCGCGCCTCCTGAAGCGCTCGTCACGTTCACGCGGCCGATGCGCACGTCTCGAACCGTGTAAATTCCATCCTTCCGGGGAAGTTGTCTGTAGAGACGCCGGACGGTGGCGGAGAAGTCGTCATTGATGCAGGCGAGCTTTTGACCTTTGTCGAACATGGGATCTTTTCGAGAGGATTTTAGGTTTTTTGATTGAGGCGGAAACGTCCTGCCGCCCCAGACACATTAAATTTACGTTCGGACGCAGATCAAGTCCGAGGTCGGATGAAGTCATTGCCGAGTCGTAGTAGAATATCAGCATGCTGGCATCTGTTGCGATTGCCCGAGCCGCGACGCCGCGCAAATGGTATGTTTGCGCGGGTTTTATCGCAGCCGCCGGTGGCGTGATTGGGCTGGCTGTTGGTGTTCTGGCCCGGCAGCCCGAACAGGCTTTTTGGATCGTCACCGTCGTTTCCGCTCTCCTGATCTTCGCGTTTTTCGTCCTGGACCGTTCCAAGCATGTGCGTTTCGAGGTCGCGGACGGCCGGTTGTTTGTGCGCGGTGATATCTTTTGCTGGCGATTTCCTCTTTCTGCCATGAATCTCGGTCCGGCCGTTGTCCTGGACTTGACGCAGTGGTCCGACTTCAAACCGCGCCGCAAAATCATAGGAACCAGCATGCCAGGCTATCAGTCCGGCGAATTCTTTCTCCGGAATGGGCGGCGGGCCATCGTCTTTCTCTCAGACGTGCACCGGGTGCTCTGCATCTTGATGGACGACGGAAAACTTCTTCTTCTCAGTTGCGCGGATCCGGAGGGGCTTCTTGCTCTCCTGGTTGCAGAAAAGCGCGGCTAACGGCCTTTCTTCTTTTTCCCGGAGACCGTCACAAACTCGCCCGGTATCTCATATCGGCCCTCGTCGTCGCGGAATCTGGAGAGGGATTCGAGATACTCCGCGTGGGCTTCCTGGCGTGTTGTCGCGTCGAAGCGTGAATACGCCAGGGCGACCGGCCCGCCGGCGAAAGCAGCAGCCAGAGCTTCGTCGGAGGAACCGTAATGCAGGATCGTCTCGATTCGCGCGATCGTGACGTGCTCGAGACCCGCGCGTTCGAAGGCCCTTTTTAGCGAGTCCCCGGTTCCAAGCTGGAAAAAGAGCGGGCAGACCTCGGTTTTGACCCTGCGATCCACAATGGAAAAAATCGAAGCCCACCCGCAACGCTCGCGTCGTCCCCAAACCGCGGCTGCCGCTGTGCCTCCAGCCTTTAAAGTTCGATGCATCTCTGCGACGGCACGGTCTGCATCCGGCACGTACATCAAGCCCAAGGCGCTAAGAACAACGTCAAAGCTATTGTCTTCGATGGGGAGATCCTCCGCTCCGGAACGCTCGAACGAGACGTTTGCAATAGGGAGCTCGGCGGCCCGTCGCCTTGCGCGCCGAACCATTTCGTCGGAAATATCCACTCCGACCACGCGACCCTCGGGTCCGGCCATCTCCGCCGCACGAAATGTCACAAGGCCCGTGCCGCAGGCGATATCCAGCACGTGATCTCCCGGACGAATTTCCGCAAGGGCGAGCATGCGCCTCTGAGCGGGTTCGAGTTGATCCTTCCACGCCCGCTCATAGTCTTGCGCCGCACGGTCCCAACCGTATCGCTGAACGCGGCGCTGAAGTTTGGCGTCCATCGTAAAAAGTCACTTTAAACTGACTTTATAGAGTTACTTATGCTTTGCGACAGGTAGCAGTTCGACGATGCGTTTGAGATTTTGAGGACGCCGGTACACATCGAACCATGGGCAGTGCGCGTCGGCCGCGTCGAGGACCCTGTGGATGGCTTCTTCCGGAGCGTCGCTTTCAATTTTAACGCGGTAGCGAACTTCCAGATAGCCGGGCGGCAAGTCCGCCAGGCCGTAGAATCCGCGGGCATCGTAGTCGGCCTCGACTTCCACCTCGATTGCCTCGAGGGGGACGTCCAATTTCGCTGCCCAGTTTGCGTAATTCATCGCGAGACAGGAACCCAGCGCGCCGCGGCCGAAGGTGCCGGGGTCCGGGCCCGCGTTGGCGCCACCGGAGTTTTCAGAGACGCCTGCCGTCAGTTTCCAGGGGCCGTCCTCGATCTCGCATGTCAGTCCCTCCCGGAGCCGTACGCGTGTCTTGCCGGTGCCTTTTCCGATTCCCGGCCGCAACTGCAGCGCTTGAGCATTGCGTTCCAATACGCTCTTTAGCTGCTCGGGGATCAGGCCGCTCATACCTTCCAAAAAGATATATCCGAAAGCGAGTTGGCGAAAGAATTTTTCGTTTCCGGGGGGTTGCCGGACGAAAAGAAGGGCCGTGAGGGCAGGCGGAAAGGCAGCAGCCCACACGGCCCGAAGGGCGTTACGGAATGAGAACGGTGTCGATGACGTGAATCACACCGTTGCTTGCAGCGATGTCCGTCTTAACCACGTTTGCGGCGCCTGCCTTCACCTTGCCGGAGCTCACCGTGATTGGGAGTTCCTTGCCATTCACGGTTTTGGTCTCACCCGTCACGACATCCGCGGCCATTATCTTGCCGGGGACGACGTGGTAGGTCAGCACGGCGATCAGTTGCTCCTTGTTTTCCGGCTTGAGCAGGTTTTCGACCGTACCTTTGGGAAGCTTGGCAAAGGCCTCGTCTGTGGGCGCAAAAACAGTGAAAGGCCCTTTGCCGTTCAAGGTTTCGACGAGTCCCGCCGCTTTCACCGCGGCGACAAGGGTATTGAACTGCCCGGCTCCGGCAGCGACGTTAACGATGGTTGGCTCTTGGGCCGCCAACAGGTTCTGTGGAGTTGCTTGTAAGAATGCAGCAAGGGCTGCCGCAATAAAGGCTACTTTTTTCATGAGTTTGGTGATTCGGTTTTACTGATTTGGTGCGGGGGTTTGTTGCCGCACACGTAACGCAACGCCGCCGGCCAGCCTGCGGGTACCGACTTTAATTCGCTAAATTCTCTTCGGCCGGGCATCCGGGTTCCACTGCCGGACGTTCACGAGCCGAAATTTCTGAAAAGGCGGCGTCCGCCGGGAATCCAGTTGGTGCTTGCAAGCGTAGCGTCCGGTGAATAATTCGACTTTATTTTTCGCCCAATGTTAAGTGAACACCTTCAGGAACAAGCGACGCTTTACGTTTCGGGCGATATGTCGGCGGAGCAGCGAGAGCAGTTCGAACTCGTCATGGAGTTTCACGACGAGCTTCGCAGTTTTGCAAGCGCGCTGGTCGAGATTGGCGCCGCCATCACACTAGCGACGACTCGCCGGGGTGGCCCGGCGCCATCGCCGGCGACGAAGACTCGCATTCTCGACGCGGTTGCCGATCGCCCGCAGCAGACCAAATCGGAAGCTTTGGTGATCTCAGGCCCGGACGGCTTGGTGCAATGGATCAACCCGGCCTTCAGCGCCATGTGCGGATACACACTTGGCGAGTTGCGAGGGAGAAAGCTTGGCCCGATCTTGCAAGGCGAAAAGACCGATCGGGATGCGGCCGGCCGGATGCGGAGCGCCGTGCGCGAATATCGACCCTGCTGCGAGACGATCATCAACTATCACAAGAGCGGAGCCCCTTACTGGGTCCAGATCGCGATCACGCCAATTTTCGACGACTCGGGGCGGCCTCTCTGGCTTGTGGCGCGCGAGCGTGAGGTCACCGACCGTGTCGCGGCGTAAGGCGGAGCGATATCCTGTGCGGCTCTCTGCGATTGCTTGAGCACCTACAATTGCGGGCCAATCATATCCCGCAGCGCCACCAATCCGCGACGGATGCGCGCTTTGATCGTGCCGAGGGGCACGTTGAGACGTTCCGCGATTTCCGCCTGTGTCATCGAGAAAAAGAACGCGAGTTCGATTGCCTCGCGCTGTTCCTTTGAGAGTTTCTGAATTGTGTCGCGCACGAGTTTGCTTGTCTCCGCCGACGCGACGGCGTCGAAAGAACTTCTGTCGTCGAGTTGCTCCAGGATCTCCGCCTCCTGCTGAGCGTCCTCCTGCAGGCTGCCGCGGCGACGCGTCGCGCGCAGCAGGTCGATCGCCTTGTTCCGCGTGAGCGTTACCGCCCAAGTCATCGGCTTGCCGCGATCCGGACTGTATAGCGGCGCCTTTTTCCAGATTTGAACGAAGACATCCTGGAGCACATCTTCGGCCGCCTGTTGATTCTTCAGCAGGCGATAGGCCGTGGAAAATAAAACCCCGGAGAATCGATCGTAAAGTTCCTCAAAGCTTCGACGGTCGCCCCGGCCAATTCGCTGCAAGAGCGCGATCTCAACTTCGAGGTCTTGCGCGGGATCAGGCTCCATAAACAGGGACTATCAGGCCGCCTCCCGAGTCGCACGAGCACGAAGACACAAATGCCGCTAGTGATAGACCCACACCGGTGTCCCTACTTTCACGGCGTGGTAAAAGCGTTTGGCCCAGCGATTCGGCAATCTGATGCATCCGTGAGAAGCGGGATAGCCGGGCACGTGGCCTGCGTGCAACCCATAAGACGGAGCAATCTGCAGATAGTATGGCATTGGCGCTCCGACAAAGACCGCGCCCGGCGGTTTGGGGTCCTTTCTCACGTCCACTCCCGCCTTTACGACGCTGCCATCCACGACATACGCCCCGTAGAGACTGGACCGGTGATCGATATCCTTGCCGATCACACGATATTTTCCGGTCGGCGTGTTAAAGCCTTCTCTTCCCGTGGAAGCCGGGGCGATCGCGACAAGCTCGCCGTCCTTGTAAAGAAAGGCCTTCTGATCGGACAACCGGATCACTATCGAGCGCCCGTCGGTTCCCTTGTCCGTGAGCAGACCGAGTTCGGGAGAAGATCTTGTGACCGCGTTCAGCGGCGAAGCCGTGTAATCGCCGAGATCCGGCAAATACGAACACCCAACCTGGCCGAGGAGCGCGCAAGCGAGGAGAACGGATGCCGCGACCTTGCCAGAAAGGATGATGGAGAGGAGAGAGCGCTTCATTGTCAGGGCCGAAAAGGCAATACTATGAACAAAGATCAGGCGAGGGCAAAAAGTTCCCAAATCACAGTCGCGCGGTTTTCAGGGATTGATCGAGGGCGATGGATGCATGATGCGCTCGGCCGCGTAGCCCTTGCCGACGGCAATGCTCACGATTTGACGGTACAGGCTCTCGGGCATCGTTGGGTGGCGCGACAGGATCCAAAGGAAGCGGCGGGAAGGATGCCCGACCAGGGCCCACGAGTAGTTCCTTTCGTCCAGGCCGATAATCCAATAGTCGCCGGCAAACGGGCCGAAGAAGCTCACCTTCAGCCGCGCATTTCCACTGCCGGGAACCACCGCCGCCCGGCCCGTGATCGTCTTCACGGACCCGTCCTTGCGGGGGCAGGAGTTCACGACCTTGATCGAACCGTCGGACTGCGGAGTGTAGACCGCGGTCGCGCTTCCCGCGCAAGCGCGCTGAAACCAGTTGGGATATCTCGCAATTTCATGCCATTTTCCCGAATAGCGATGGAGGTCCACCGACGGGACGGTGGCAAGCGGTGGTCTTCCGGCGCAGGCACAAAGCGAGAGGCTCGCAAGGAGAGTCGTGAGAGAGGCGATCGATTTCATATTTAAGGTGGAGTCCGCTGCTTATTAGTACTTGATTCCTGGACGATGAGGCTTTAACGGGCCGGAGGCATTCTGTTTTACGAAATTTACGACCCGCAGTAGAGTAAAGCCTTGAAATTGTGCAACAGGAATGGAACGAGCTGCAGCGCCCGAGGTAGTGCGGAGAGCGATCTGTGGGCAAACCGGTAAAAATCCCGTGGAAAAAGTCGTCAAACTCAAATGGTTTCATAGTCAACTGGAAGGTCAGGTCTACGAGATTCCCGGCGCCCGCTACGCGCAGCCCGAGGGTTGGAGACCCGCCATGAATGCGTATCGTTGCGCGGGTTGCATCCGCGTCTGCTTTGAACTTGCGGGGGTGGACAGGGCGAACATCGATTTAAGAATCGAGCCGAGAAGGCTGATCCTTCGCGGGACACGGCCCACTCCCGAGCCCGCCTCTGCGGAGGGGCGTCCGCAACAGATTCTCGCAATGGAAATCGACCATGGAACTTTCTCGCGGGAGTTGCGTTTGCCGGCGGATGTTATACCCGGCGAAGTCGCGGCGGAGCAGCGCGACGGTCTGCTTTGGATCACCCTGCCTTTACGTTTGACTCCATGAGTGAGGATCCCCTCACAGCCAAGGAGGGGACAGCCACGGTCCCTGCGGGAGACGAGTCGATTCCCCTGGCCGGCGGCACGGAAAAGGATGGTCAGCCGGCTATTCCCGATGTGCTGCCGATTCTGGCCATCCGGGAAATGGTCGTTTTTCCCGGCACGGTCGTACCGCTGACAGTCCGTCGAGAATCTTCGCTCAAGTTGCTGGATGCTTCATTGGCCGAGAGCAAGATCATCGGGCTGGTGACGCAGCGCGATGCCACGAAGGATGATCCGGCGCCCGAGGACCTCTACAGCGTCGGCACCGCGGTGGCGGTGCTGAAGCTGTTGCGCCAGCCCGACGAGACAATCCTTATCGTTGTCCAGGCCCTTCAGCGCATCGCAATCACGAAGTTCATTTTGACCCATCCTTTTTTCAAGGCGCAGGTGCGCGTTCTTGAATCAATCGCGCCGCCCTCCGAAAGCAAGCAGTGGGAAGCCGAGATCAAGACCCTGCGCGAAAATGCCCTGAAGATCGTCGAGATGTCTCCCGACATTCCCGATCAGGCGCGCGCGGTCCTGATGAACCTGACCGATGGCGGGCAACTGGCCGACTTTCTCGCGACCAATATCAACGTGGATGTCGCGCAAAAGCAGGCTCTGCTCGAAGAACTCGATGTGGCGAAGCGCGTGAAGGCGGTCCAGACCCATATCGCCGGGCAACTCGAGATCGCGCAGATCCAGCAGAAATTGCAGAAGGATCTGGCGTCGCAGTTTTCCGACGCGCAGCGGCGCACCTATCTTCGCGAACAACTCAAGGCCATTAAACGCGAACTCGGCGAGGACGACACCGGGACGGAAGTCGTCCAATTGCGGACGCGGCTCGAAGCGGCGAATCCGCCGGCGGAAGTCCTGGCGCAGGCCGAGCGGGAATTGAAACGCCTGGATCTCATACCGCCCGCAAGCCCCGAGTTTTCCGTCATCGTCAGCTACGTGGAGACGCTTGCCGATCTGCCCTGGCAAAAGATGAGCGAGGACAACCTGGATCTCGGCGAGGCCCAAAAGATCCTCGACCGCGATCACTACGGTCTGGAAAAGGTGAAACGGCGATTGATCGAGTATCTTGCCGTTCGAAAACTGAATCCTCAAGGCCGCGGGCCCATCTTGTGCTTTCTTGGTCCGCCGGGTGTGGGAAAAACCAGCCTGGGCCAGTCGATTGCGGATGCGCTCGGTCGCAAATTCTCTCGCATGAGTCTCGGGGGAATTCGCGATGAAGCCGAAATCCGCGGGCATCGCCGCACCTACATCGGTTCCATGCCCGGCCGCCTGATCCAGGAGCTCCGGCGCGTCGGCACGCGCAATCCTGTGCTTATGCTCGACGAGATTGACAAGATAGGGGCCGACTTTCGCGGCGATCCGGCCAGCGCCCTGCTCGAAGTACTCGATCCCAGGCAAAATAGCACCTTCGTGGATCACTACCTCGACGTGCCTTTCGATCTCTCGCAGGTCATATTTATTGCGACGGCGAACTATATGGATCCGGTTCCGCCGGCGCTCCGCGACCGGATGGAGGTGATCGAAATTCCGGGCTATACGGAGAGCGAGAAGCTGCAAATAGCGCGCCGGTATCTCCTCCCGCGCCAGCTTTCTGAGAACGGTTTGAAGCCCGAACAATGCCAATGGGATGACCTCTCGCTGAAGCGGATCGTCAGCGACTACACGCACGAAGCCGGGGTGCGCGATCTCGAACGCCAAATCGGCGCGGTTTGCCGCGGCGTGGCTGCGGAGATCGCCCGCGGCCAGCAGCAATCCGTCGTCGTTACACCCGACGTCGTAACGACTTCGCTGGGGGCTCCCCGTTTTGTGCGCGAGGAACGCCTGAAAACAGATGTGCCGGGCGTCGTCACGGGGCTGGCCTATACGCCTGCGGGGGGAGAGGTCCTTCATATCGAGGCCATAAAATATCCAGGGAAGGGGGGAATTACGCTCACCGGACAGATAGGAAACGTGATGAAGGAGTCGGTTCAGGCCGCACTCAGCCTGCTGCGCGGCCGCGCGCAAGCGCTGGGGATCAACGCGAATGCCTTTGCGGATACAGATATTCACGTGCACGTTCCGGCCGGAGCGATTCCGAAGGACGGCCCGTCCGCCGGCGTGGCGATGTATACCGCCCTTGCGTCGCTTTTCACCAACCGGCGAGTCCGTCCCGAGGTGGGAATGACGGGCGAGATCACCTTGCGCGGCCTGGTGCTTCCGATCGGCGGATTGAAGGAAAAGAGCCTTGCGGCCATGCGGGCCGGACTGAGTATCGTGATCATTCCAAAAATGAACGAAAAGGACCTCCCGGACATACCCGCCGAGGCAAGGCAGACCCTGCGATTCCTTCCCGTGGAAACCGTCGATGAAGTGCTGGCAAACGCCTTGGTCGAGCCTGAGTCAACGCCCGGTTAGCTGCAGTCGCCAACGACTTCCGGTGACAAAACGAATGGCTTCCGTAGCGAAGGTGTCCTCACCGTCGTCGATGAGGACGCCCCCCGCGATATCTTCACTCACTTTTAGCGGCACGGGCAGCGGCAATACCGATCCCGCCACCCTGCCGCGGCATTCACCGGGCTCAGGCCGGCGCGCGTCGAGCGAAGCCACCTCGATCAACAATTCCGGCTTATTGTCGCATAGGCCCCGTAAATCCCATCACCAGCACGAGCGGAGGGGTGGCCAATATCAAATTTGTCGGCGCCTACGGAAGCAAGCGCCGCAGGCGCTCAACATCCGCCCGGTCCTGATCCCGGTAGGTTTGTTTGCTTCGGATCAGGTCCTGCAGCGATAGATAAGGAATTTGCACGCCTTCGATAACGGCCGTCTGCGCATTTCCGACTGCCTCCGCGTAGGTGACCGTCCAGGCTTTCGTGCTGACGTCCACTTCGACTTCGTCGGCCACCTTGACGACAACGTTTTCCGCGATGTCCTCGGGCGTGAGTTCCCGCGCGGCGCCGTCGGCAAGATGAGAGAGAGCTTCGATAACGCGGCAAAAATTTTCCCTCGAGTCCTCGACCAGGATATCGACGTCCTCCGTGGCGCGAATGATACTGTTGAGAATCATCGCGTACGCTCCGGCGACGAGATATTTGGCTCCGGCTTCGTTAAGGAGGCTGCATACGCGGAGCAGGGGACCGGCCTCAGGCGGAGAGTTCACCAGAGGCGCGGGTTGGTCTGCGCGCGCTTCCAGCTTTCATAGGCCGCCCAAGTCTTTGCTTTGAATATGAAGCCGCGAGGGCGGGGATGAGGGGCAAGCAGATCGGCTTCGGCCATCAGGCGCGTGGCGCGCCGCAGCGACTCCGCCGGCGAAGCCGGATCCCGCCGTTTACCGACTATTTTCATCACAACCACTCTAGGCGAAAGGCTGTCTTTGGCGCAAAGCTTCCTTCACCTTTTCGGGCGACGGGGGCGTGGGGGTCAAATTCAGTGAAAATCATGAGAAACCGGCGTGCCGAGGGTGTCGTAGGACAGGGCGTCGATGCGGCGGGCTTGGACCATGGTGGTTCCACGGGTGTTTTGGACTTTGCCGTGGATGGAAAGGAAGGGTTCCTGGGTGATGGTGAGGCGCCGTTGTTCGAAGAGTTGCGGGCCAACAATGGCATTGGAGACGCCAGTTTCGTCTTCGAGGCTGATGAAGACGAATCCTTTCGCGGTGCCGGGGCGCTGGCGGCAGATCACCATTCCTGCGATGCGGGCGTCCTGACCATTCCGGCATTGCGGCAGATTGCCCGCTAGGGTCACATCGGAAAGCTGCTTGCGGATGAGAGCCATGGGATGGCTTCCGGTGGTCACGCCAGTGCCTGCAAAATCGGCATCGAGACGCTCAAAAGCATTCATGGCGGCAAGGGGCGGAGGGGTTTGGGTAGCGTCGCCATCGAAACCGGGCAGATCCTCCGGGCGATGAGGCGCTTCGATTTTCCAGAGCCCGTCGCGGCGGTGTTCGACCAGGCCATTGAGCGCGCCGATGCGGGCCAGCATGCGCAGCGCGGGTCTGGCGGTGGTTACGCGATGCAGAAAATCCTGCAGCGAGGCAAACGGGCGCTCCGAGGCGATTCGCCTGCCGATGGCGGAATCCATCCCCTTGACCATGGAGAGTCCCAGGCGGATGGAGCCATCGCCGTCGATTGTGCAGAGCCAATCGGAGTGCAGCACGGAGATCGGGCGCACGGCCACTCCATGCGCCCTGGCGTCGCGAACGAGAGTGGCATTGCTGTAGAAGCCCATGGGCTGATTGTTGAGAAGGGCGCAATAGAACTCGGGAGTTCGATGCACTTTCAACCAGCAGCTCGCGTAGGCAATGAGGGCGAAGCTGATTGCGTGGCTCTCGGGGAAGCCATAAACGGCGAAGGATTGCACGGATTGGACGATTTTTTCCGCCACCTCGGGGGAGACGTTTTTTTCGGCCATGGCG
This sequence comes from uncultured Verrucomicrobiae bacterium, assembly GCA_963763735.1. GTDB lineage: Bacteria > Verrucomicrobiota > Verrucomicrobiia > Chthoniobacterales > Terrimicrobiaceae > DASTFP01. The sequence goes on from CAVXQK010000015.1 coordinate 140,180, forward strand.
CGGCGCAGCTTCACGCAGACTTTTTCCATCCTTTCCTGCGAGCGATGGAAGCTGAGTGCGCGGCGCAGTTCCTCCGCCTCGCTGCCGCTGAAATCCGCCATGACCATGGCCATTTTCAGGAGTTGTTCCTGAAACAGAGGGATGCCCAGCGTGCGCTCGAGGGTGGGCCGCAGCCGCTCGTCGATGTAAGTAACCGCCTCGGTGCCCTCGCGCCGGGCGAGATAGGGATGCACCATGCCGCCCTGGATGGGGCCGGGACGGATGATGGCCACTTCGACGACCACATCGTAAAAGCACTTCGGTTTCAGCCGCGGGAGGGTGGCCATTTGGGCGCGGCTTTCGACCTGGAAGGTGCCAATGGTGTCGGCGCGGGTCATGAGATCGTAAACCGCCGGATCATCCTTGGGAATGGCGGCCAGATCGACGGGGCGCTGGCGTTCCGCGCACAGCGTCATGGCGTCCTGCATCGCGGCCATCATTCCAAGGCCAAGAAGGTCCACCTTGATGATTCCGAGGTCCTCGCAATCGTCCTTGTCCCATTGCGCCACGACGCGTCCGGGCATGGAGGCATTTTCGAGCGGGACCATCGAGCTGAGCGCGCCCTGGCAGATGATCATGCCGCCGGAGTGTTGCCCGAGATGGCGCGGCAGCCCATAGATCTGCCCGTAGAGCCCGGCGGCGGCTTCCGCGCGGGGGTGGCCGGGAGGAATTCCCGCCTGCCGGAGCTGGTCCTGCAAGGCCAGGGTGTGGGGAAAATCGCCATTGGCATACAGGCTGGAGAAGCGATCGATAATATCGGGCGAGAAGTTCAGCGCTTTGCCGATTTCGCGCATGGCGCTCCGGCCGCGATAGGTGATGACGTTGGCGGTCATGGCCGCACCATGCTTGCCGTACCGGCGATAGACCTCCTGGATCACGCGCTCGCGGCGGTCGCCGCTGGGAAGGTCCAGATCGATGTCGGGCCATGTCTTTCTGCCTTCGCTCAGGAAGCGCTCGAAGAGGAGATTGCTGGCGATGGGGTCGCAGGCGGTGATGCCAAGGCTGTAGCACACGACGCTATTGGCCGCGCTGCCGCGCCCCTGCATAAAAATGTCGTTCTGGCTGCAATAGTTCGCGATGTCCCAGACAATCAGAAAGTAGCCGGAGAAGCCGAGACGCTGGATCAAGCCGAGTTCCAGGTTCAGTTGTTTGAGAACTTTTGCGCTGAGGTGGGAATACCGCGCTCGCGCTCCGGCGAAGGCGACTGTGCGCAGGAACGAATCCATCGTTTCGCCGGGGGGCACCGTGTACTTCGGAAATTCGTAGCCGAGGTTTTCCAGGGTGAATTCCAGGCGCTCAGCCACAAGCGCGGTGTTGGCGACGGCTTCAGGCAGGCCGGCGAAGAGGCGCTCCATTTGCGTGGCGGATTTGAGATGCCGCTCGGCATTGACGCTTAAAAGGCGCCCGGCCGCATCGAGGGTCGTGTGATGCCGCGCGCAGGTGAAAACATCCAGAACGGGGCGTCCGTCGGGCTCCGCGTGAAGCACGCCATTGGTGGCCACGAGCGGGAGTCCCTGCGCGCGAGCCAGTGCCACGAGGTGCTTGTTGCGCCAGGTTTCTCCGCGTCGCAGGTGGCGCTGGATTTCAACGAAGACATTGTCCTTTCCAAAGATCGCCACCAAGGCGTTGAGTTTTTTAAGGACTTCGGGCTGGCAGGGATTTTTGAGGATTCCATCTTCGTCGCCTGTCAGGGCGAGGAGCCCTTCCGCATAAGCGGGAAGTTCCTCCCAGAGCACGGTGGATTCTGTCTTGGTGCCGCGCAACCTGGATTCGGTGATGAGCCGGCAGAGGTTCTGGTATCCGGTTCGGCTGGCAACCAGGACAGGAAGGACGCTTTTGTCTTCCAGCGTGAGTTCCGCCCCGACCAGGGCGCGGATGCCATGTTCCTTTGCGGCGGCGTGCAGGCGCGGCGAACCGTAAAGCCCATCGCGATCGCACAGCGCGAGCGCCGGAAGATCGAGCCGCGCGGCGGTGCGGGCGAGGTCCTCCGGATTCGATGCGCCACGCAGAAAGCTGAAGGCGCTGCGGGCGTGGAGCTCAACGTACACGGCGGCACGAAGGAGGATTTTGAACAGAAGGACGCAAAGGGAAAGGCTTTGGCAGATTCTTTGTTTCCTTTGCGAGCTTCTGGGAAATCCGTTTTATAACGTTCAGTTTTTCACCCTTCATAACAGCCTTCGATTTTCCAAAGGGTTTCCCGGCGTGAGAGGCGGTAAAGACCGCCCTTGTCGAGCGCCACGTCCCATTCCTCCTGCTGCCAGCGTTCGCTATCCCACCAATGTCCTGAAAGCCGATACGGACCCGCGCACTCGCGGATGGTGCCGCAGGCCGCGGACGATTCCACCGAGGCCGGGCGTCCGTTTTTCATGCGCACGGCGCCCGGAAGGGCGGGGCGGTATCGGCGCAAGGAAAGCCCGCGCGGAGGTTCACTCGGACACGCGGATTTTTTTTGGGTTTCCGTTTCCGCGGCAAAGCAATCCGCCAGCCCATAGGAATCCGGCCGATGGGTATTGCTTCTGGCGGGCACGCCGACGCTGTCATTGCCTAGAAATGCCTTCAGCTTCGCGAGTGTTTCGCCAAATCGATTGGGGTCCCTCAGAGCGCTCTCGAAAAGCTGGAGTTGATCTTTCGCGGGAAGCGTCGCATGGATGTTCAGCCGCACTCCTGTCGGCCGCTTCGCGAGTTGCAAATCTTCAAGGTGCGTATGGAGAATGCGGAAAAGGCTCTCCACCTCGGCGGTGGGAACAGGGATGCAAAAAGCGCGTTCGTGGCTCGAACCGTCCTCCAGCGGCAGAAAGAGCGTCAGCCTTTGCGCCACACGGTAAACGGCCCTCAGCCTTTCGCAGAGCCCATCCAGAAAGCGGCGCAGCAAAAACAAGAGGGGCTCGACGGTTTCGATCTCGCCGTCGAAATCAAACGCCTCGGCATACTCTGGCGTTGCGCGAACCAGCCGGAGCAAGCGCTTGTTGCGTCCGGAAACCCTGCGTCGCAGGGCTTCCGCCTCGGGTCCCAGACGCTCGATGGTTTCCCTCTTTGGCAAGGCAAGAAATTCGCCGACGCGGTGAATTCCCCAGCCGTGCAAAATCTGAAGAAGGTCCGCCGGAGGTTCGAGGGCCTCCAAGGGCAGGCCGCTCGCGAAGGCTCCCGTATCGTAAACAACAGCCGAAGGTCCTGCTCCCCGGGCCGCAAGGTTGGCGAGGTCGGGCGTTGGAGCAATGCCCACTACGGCGCACAAACCTTGCGCGCGAAGACGCGCGATTTGCTGATCGGCCAATTGCTGCCAGCAGGTTCCTTTCCCGACTCTGCTGAGGTCGGCCACGCACGCGCCATCGCGGGTGAGTTCCACATCCGGTGAGAGCGCGAGGGCCGTTTGAACGAGGATCTGGTTAAGGCATTGTTCCTGGGCGGGAGAACGCGGGCGGATCACGATGCCGGTGTCCCGCGCCATGGCCTGGGCGGAAGTCATGCCCGCAGCAATCCCTCTGGCCGCCGCCCCGTCGCTGACTTCCAACACGATTCCTTTCAACGTGGCTTCGTCCACAACGACGGCCTGTCCGCGTGTGTCATGCCAGCGTAAGGAAGCCTGAAGAAGGAAGTTGGGTAATAAAATACAGCCAAACATGTAAAAACTCATGCGGATTTTTTGAATACCTCCACGAGGGCGGCCGTTCCGCGCTCGAAGACCTGAACATCGAGAGGTTCCCACAGCGCCGTGCGGGGGAGATGCATGGCCTCCAGGGTGAGGCCCGTATGGATTGCCATGCGCGCGGCGGCGCCCTCCACCAGGGGCTGTGGCGTCAATACCGCCAGCACAGTGGCTGTCGATTCGATGACGCGTTGAAAACGATGCCAGGTGCTCGCCGGGATGCGTCGTAACTGCGGCATCGGCAGCATTTGCAGATCGAGGATTATTACCGGCAGATTGCCGTCTCGCAGCAGAATATCCGCAGCCCGGAGTGCCGGCGCGACCGCGTCGCACATCACCCAGAGGATGCGGCGAAGATGGTCCTCCGTCCAATCAGGCGGTTCAAACGAATTCGCGGCATCGATCAGGCCAATGAAAAGGCCATCGCGCACCGCAGCCTCCAGTATGGCAGCCAGGAGCAGGGACCCGCCCGCGCGGGAGCCGCAAACTTCAGTGACCGCGCCACGGAGAAAGCCGCCTTTTTGGTCAAAGGCCTTGCAGCCTATGCGCAGCCGGCCCTCCTGCCTGCGCAAAGATTGCGGGAACTTCTCCGCCACCAACGCCCGCAGCGCTTCCATCTGAACGAGTTTGGAATCATGCGTTTGCATGCCGGATCAACCCTCGAAAAATGCCCGCCACTTTCACGTCCCCGGCTTTCGCCACCAGATCAGGGTAGCGAGGATTGCTCGCGCGCAGGATGATCTCGGACTTCTCCGGCACCAGGAGGACCCGCTTGAGCGTTGTCTCATGCGCCTCTCCTACGAGCACCGCCGCAATCTCGCCATGCTGGACCGCCAGATTCGGGCGCAGCAAGACCCAATCGCCATCCAAAATTCCATCGCCAATCATCGAATCCCCGTGCACCCGCAACAGAAAATCCCCCTCGCGGTACGGCAGCAGATTCGCGGGCTCCAGGATTTCGCCCGCTTGCGCAAGGGCCTCCTCCAAAGGGCCGGCAGGAATCGCTCCCAAAAGCGGGATGCCGCCCGCGCCGAGCGCGAATCGCGCCTTGGCCGTGAGCCTTACCACCCGCGAGCGGCCTTTTTCCCCTCCGCCCTGGATGACAAGGAACCCATTGCGCTCCATGATGCGCAGCGTCGCGGTGAGACTGCTTTCAGCCGCATACTCGAGCCGCCGCACCAAATCGGATACAAAGGGCGGCTCCTGCCTCTGCTCAAAAGACAAGACCGCCTCCGCAATGCGGCGATGAACGGAAGAGAGCGGACTTCTCATATCGTGTAAATTCACGATATGTGCGGCGTTTCGCAACTCCTTTTCTTTTTCGATTACGGATGTCTTTCACGACGAACGTGAAGAAACGACCTGGGGAATCAGGAAGGCAAGAGCTTCCTCAAGCGCGCTGTAGTCTTATCGCGGTCCAGCGCGCCGGCTGCAACATCCAGCGTGAGAGCCTCCCATTCCGGGCCATCAGGTTGAGGTTCAATTCCGTTGAGGCGGAGAAAGACGATACATGCACCCAGTGCGACGCGCTTGTTTCCATCAACGAAAGGATGGTTTCGGCAGAGGTAAAAAAGATACGCCGCGGCTATTTCTTCCCGATCCGCATAGGGCGACTTGCCGCCAAAGATGGCCTGCGGCACCGCAACAGCCGATTCCAACAATGCCATATCGCGAACCCCGCCGGCCCCTCCAAACCGTGCAATGACTTCGGAATGGATCTCCCGCACGATTTCCACGTCAAGATGAAAACAATCATCCAAGCCCGCCGTCACGCGAGCTTCTTCATTGTGCCGGCATAATCCTTCACGGTGTCTTTGATGACCTCCGTCACCTTTTCGCGCGATGCCTGCGGTCGCAGCGGGGTGAGTGTGATGGTGCCGCTGGGATGGATCTCCAAGTTTATTCCATCACCCACCTTTAAATGCGCCATATCCATCAAGGCTGCGTCGAAAATAATGCCCTGCGAATTACCTATCTTGGTGATGGTCTTGATCATATCGTAAAATTATGTTTTACACTGCAGGCGTCAAGTCCGGTTAAGAATCTTGTTACGACCGGCTGGCGAAGAGCAAAATAACAGCGATCACGAGGAGAAAACCGCCCACAAGTGTTGCGTCGATGATATCGGAATAATCCCGGCGGTCGTTCCATGCGACATTTGCGCCCATTCGTTTGAGCTGGCCGATGCGCCGGTTGAGCGAAGGGTGGAATCGGTAAATAAAACCGTGCTTTTCCGGTTCGTTCTCCCCGCTCTCGGAAGATTCTTTGAGTTCACGGACCATTTCCAACGCGGCATCAGCTCTCGAAGAGAGGCCGGTGTTTGGTTTGACGCGCATTGCGGCGACCCGTTCGCGCACCCGCTCGCTGTTGCGATGGTCAGCGGTTTCCGAGCCGACGATGAAAAGCATTTCCGCCCAACCAATTCCGCGCAGGGGATGGGCGAGCGTTGTGAGATGCACCAGCGCGCGCGCCAGTCCATCCGGATTGCGGGTCCATTGCACCGCGGTAGCGTCGGCGAGGCGCCGGCGCGAGCGGATCGTGAACGCGATGAAGGGACCAAGAACGAACAGGGTGAGCATCGAATAGACGATAAATCCGGCAAGCCGGCTCAGTATGAGAGGCATGAAGAGCATCAGAATGAGCGAGCCGGCCACCTTGTTGAAGGGGCCCAGGAGAAGCGGAAGGTTGAGCATGCGCTCCATGAAGGCCAGCATATCGTTCATTCCTTCGGGTTGCAGGCTGACGGTCAAACGCGCCGCGACACGATGAGCCTCCACGGCCGAGCCGTCGCCTTTCCCGCCAAATACATAGCGCGCCAGGTCTGCAAGAGCCGAGCGCGCGCGAGCGCTGAAAGGCACATCCATGGCCGTCATGAGGAGGCCAAGGGTCTGCAAGACGGTGAGGACGCCTGACGCGATGCGCAGATCACCATTGGCTATCGATGCGAGAAGGTGGCCGAGCACCCCCTGCGTCTCATCGCGATCCAAGTGGTCGAGCATGCGCCGGGATACAAAGACCGTGCACGGTTCCTTTCCGGCCGCTCCAGCGTTCACCACGTCGCCCTCCATGAGCAGGACGCGCGGCTCCGGGACGCCTCCGGCAATGGCCATCTCGCTAACGATATTTGCCAGCTGGCGCTCCTCGAGATCGGCAGCATTGACAGGCCGCAGGCCCACGCTGCGCTCAATGGCTCCGAGGGATGCCATTCCAAGTACCCGCTGAATGGCAGCGGCGACCACCGCCGCGAGGATCATTCCCGCTGCGAGCAGGAACCACGCCGGGGGAGGGTGATCCTTGAGGCCTGTTGCGGCAAGAGGGGCCGTCAACCACTTTGGAAGAAACTCCGCGATCAGCAGCGCGTAGAAAGAGATTACGCCCAGCATGAGAAAGCCGTAGACAGAGCCGAGGCCGAGGATGAGAAGAGCGCTCACCGCGCCCCAGCGCCCCGCTCTCGCACGGTGAGTGGCTTGTTCGTCGAAAAACGAGACGCGCTGAGAATCTGGCGGAGACTCAGGGATCATGCGCCGACCCTGCCCGACGATTCCAGGCGTGTCGAGGGGGTCTTAGTTCCTCCTCGTGCTCGATTCTTTCTCGGGAAATCGATTACGACAGGCGAATGGTTCGCGAACCCTTGGGCGGGGCGTGTCAGAGGTGATCGGGCCAAGGTTGCTCCGAGCGGGGAAGAGATGGGGCGAGCGTTTCGGTGGAGTACGTCGTTTCGGGACGAGAAGACAAACCCATGAAAGAACGAGAAGGGGACTGAGAACCACCAGCAGCGCCAGCTCGAGAATTCCGGCGAGGACGACGTTCAACTGGTCTTTCCATTCGAGTTCGCAAAAAGCTTTTCCGAAGCGGCTTATCGATCGCTTGTATGCTGTTCTCATGGTCGGAAATGTCGCTGCTGGCTTGAGAGAATCATGGAACAATCGGTCCCTGACGGGGAGGAGAAATAGCAGAACAATCCTGCGAATCAATTCTTGGCATTTCCCGCGGGCTTGGGAAGGCCTGCAAGAACGGCTTCTCCGCAATTGCGTTTTCGTCTAAGAGCAAGGAATCTTTTATGGGAGAGAGTAGATTGGATACCTTCGAGCACTACCAGCTTCTTAAGGACGACCAGGGAAAATACATCGAGCTTGGGCACGGCGGCATGGGCGTGACTTACAAGGCATTCGATACGAGCCTCTATTGCCATGTCGCCCTGAAGGTCATCGCGGCGTCGCTCCTGGGCAGCAGCAGGGCGGAGGAGCGATTTCTTCGGGAGGCTCGATCGGCCGCGCAATTGCGGCACCGCAACGTCGCCTCAGTCTTTCACCTCGGGAAACGCGACGAAAGCTTTTACTATGCCATGGAGTTCATCGACGGGGAGAACGTCGAAGAGCTTGTGAAGCGCGACGGCCCGCTGAATTGCTTGGCCGCACTGGAGATCACCGAGCAGGTGGCCTGCGCCCTGATCGCTGCGGAGAAGAGTCACCTCGTGCATCGGGACATCAAGCCCTCCAATCTCATGCTTGTCCGCGAGAGCGACGGCGATGTTCTCGTGAAAGTCATTGATTTCGGGCTCGTCAAGTCTGCCATGATTCAGAATGCCTCCGTGGACGGCCTGACGGCCGGAGGGTTCGTGGGCACGCCCTATTTTGCGAGTCCGGAGCAGCTCGAGCAACGGGACGAAGATGTGCGTTCCGACATTTATTCCCTGGGCGTGACCCTTTGGTATATGCTCACCGGCAAGCCGACTTTTAGCGGCTCCCTGGCGAGCGTCATCGCCCAGCATCTCGACAAGTCTCCTCCTTTCGAGGCGCTGGCTTCCCTGCCTTCGCAGGTCGTTTCGCTTCTGCACGGGATGCTCGAGAAGGACGTTTCGCGGCGGATTCAGTCACCCGCCGAGTTGAGGGTGGAGGTCAAGCGGTGCATCGACGGCTTGCGCGGCACGGCACCCTCGGCGCGCGGGACCCCGGCGGACGCAAGCTACGAAACCGTGGAGCTGAGCCGGTCGCGGGGGTTGAGTTCGCAGCCCAGGGTCGGTTGGGTGCTCAAGGGCCGCTATCGATTGATTGAAGATCTCAACCCCTCGGAGCCCGGAGCAGCGTTTCATGCCGAGGATGAAAAGTTGAAGCAGCGCGTGGCGCTGCGCATTCTGCATGGTGATCCGGCGGCCTACTCGATCGCGAGCCAGGAAGCTGCCCAGGCGGAGAAATCGGCGCATCCGAATTTCGTCAAGGTGCTGGCCTTGGAGCGCGAACAGGATTTCGGTTTTATCGTGCAGGAGTGGATGGAGGGGTTTTCCCTCATCGATCTTGTGCGTGCCCGGCGGGAGCTGCCCCTGCGGGAGGCGCTGCAGCTCGTTGGCCAGCTGGCTGTCGCTGCCGATGCCGCCGTTAGCTTCGGACTCAAGCCCGATATCAGTCTTGCAGGGGTCTTCGTTCAATTTCCGGAAGGCCTCGGCGCGTCCTCGACGGAAGTGCTTTTGAACTGCCCGGTCGACGAGTGGCCGGCCTGGCTGGCGAAAATTCACGTGGTGGCCGGCGCGAGCGAACTCGACCCCTCGGCGACCATCGTAACGAGCCAGACCGTCTCCTCCGACGAGAAATCCGCAAGGGTGAGCCGCCTCGCCGCGCTCACCTATGGATTGCTTGGCGGGGACCCAAAGAATTTCATCCCGCTTGCCAAGCTTGACTGGGAGATCACTTCCGTTCTGCGCCGCGGCTTGTCCGTCGATCACGGCTTCTCAAATGCCACGGACTTTTACGAGGCGCTGAGCGGAGCGCGTCCACCCGATGCCGTTCCGCGGCGGCCCGTCGCGCCGCCGCTTGAGTCGTCGAGACCTGAGTCGCCGCCGCTGGCGAGCCTTCCGTTGAAGGACGCCGTCGCACTCTCAACGCCCGAGGGTCCGGCTCCGCGCCGATGGCTGCGACTCTCTCTGTCGATCGTGGGGGTCGCTGCGCTTTGTGGCGGCGCCTGGGTCGGATGGAAATTTCTCGAGACCGAACCGCAAGCGGCGACGGCGGCCGTGGCGGCGCCTGTGCCTTCGCTCAAGAGTGTCTCGAATGGCGCGGTGCCAACGGTCTCTCCGCTGGTCCCCGGAAAGCCCTGGGTCAATACCTTGGGCATGGGCATGGTCCCTGTCGGCGACGTTCATATGGCGGTCTCCGAGACCCGGGTACGCGACTTCGAGGCCTTCGTGCAAGCGGCTCACTACGACGCCGAGGGCGGAATGAGTTCCGCCATGAAGCAGGTTGGATTCGCACGCCGCAACTTGAGCTGGAAGTCCCCTGGATTTCCGCAGACGCCGGATGACCCGGTTGTGGGCGTTTGCTGGGAAGATGCCGACCAGTTCTGCGCGTGGCTGACAAAGAAGGAGCGAAGCGAAGGAGCCATCACTGCGTTTCAACATTATCGCCTGCCTACCGATCGCGAATGGAGTGAAGCGGTCGGGCTTCCGCATGAAGCCGGTGCTACACCCGAAGACCGAAGCGGACGCGTGAAGGGAGTATTCCCTTGGGGTGGCACGATGCCGCCTCCGCCAGATGCGGGAAATTACGCGGGGGAAGAATCCCGGCAGGGCGCGACGGGGTCCTGGAATGTTTTCGGCGGCTATCGTGATTCCTTTCCGCGCACAGCACCGGTCGAGGCGATACCTGCAAACGCCCTTGGTCTTCGCGGACTCGGTGGCAACGTCTGGGAGTGGTGTCAGGATCGCTTCAACCAATCCACCAGCTGGCGTGTCTTGCGCGGTGGCTCGTGGGCGACGTCGCGCCCCGAGGAAATGCTCTCGTCTTACCGGCGCGGTTATGATCCGTTATTCCGGATGGACGATGTGGGGTTCCGCGTCGTAATTGCCCCTGAGGGGAACCAGCCATGAAACTGCTAAAATTCAATCTGATCTTCATCCCCCTGCTTGCCCTGTGCCTGGGCGCCATCGGTTATGTTGCCAGGGAGTTGCTCTTGGAGAACGCCCGCCAGCAGGTGATCCAGAATGCCCGCATCATTATGGAGACGGCTCTCTCCAGCCGCACCTACACCACCAAGCAGGTCGCGCCGCTGCTCCAGCAGAAAAACTTCAAGCTGCAAAGCGCAATTGCCGAGCTCCAGAAGACGCTCGAGGAACTTCCGAAGACGGTGGATGCTGAAGCGGCAAAAGACGTTCGATCCAACGCGAGGCGCGGCTTTCTTTTGGCGCAGCAGCGTGCCATTGAAGCCCAGCAGCGGCTTATCGATTCCATGAAGGACAAGCCCGGCGAGCTTCTTGACACCGAGTTCCATCCGCAGTCCGTTCCGGCCTTTGCCGCCACCGAGATTTTTGGTTATCTGCGTGAAAAGTTTCCCGATTACTTTTACAAGGAGGCCACGCTCAACCCGACGAACCCGCGCAACAGGTCGACCGATTGGGAGACCGACGTGGTGAATCAGTTTCGCGCGGAGAAGGCGCCGAGCGTTGAGTTCGTAAGCACACGGGATACACCGGGCGGCAAATCGCTTTTTCTCGCGCGGCCCATCCGAATAAGCAACATCAGCTGTTTGCAGTGTCACAGCACGCCGGACAAGGCGCCTCCCGAGATGATCAAACTCTATGGCACAGCGAATGGGTTCGGATGGAAGATGGATGAGGTGATTGGCGCGCAGATCGTTTCCGTGCCGATGTCGCTCCCGCTGACAATGGCGGACCAGACTTTTCAATCGCTGACGAAATGGCTCGCGGGCGCCTTCCTCGGGATCGGTGTGGTCGGAAATCTCGCCGCGTGGGTCGGTGTCCCGCGAAAGCGTGAATGATTCCTTGGCAGATACGTGCGCAGGGTGAGGCCTGATGGGAAGATTTCATGATCTGGTGCATTCTGCGGGTTGGCGCGAGTTCGTGTTGTTGCTGACGGCAGGAGCGATCTGCGGCAGCATATTGCTTTTCGTCGGCGTGACGAACGTGGTACGCGGAGGCGAACTGCATCAAACGGAGATCCAATGGATGCAGAGTCTGCGCTCCGCCGAGCATCCGGCACACCCCATCGGGCCGCCCTGGCTGGAACGTTGGAGCTACGATATTACGACGCTGGGCGGCGGACCGGTGCTCACGCTCGTGACTCTCCTCGTGGCGGGATATCTCTTGATCGGGCAGAAATATGCTTCGGCCGTCATAACCGTGGTGGCGGTCGGCGGAGGGACATTGTTGACCTACGTCCTCAAAGGATTCTTCGATCGAGACCGGCCGACGGCCGTCCCTCATCTGGCGGATGCTTTCTTCAAGAGCTACCCAAGCGGGCATTCCATGATGTCGTCCGTCGTTTACCTTACCGTGGCGGTGCTCGTCTCGCGCACAATGAAACGACGACGAGAGAAAATGTACTGCGTCAGCGCGGCGCTGCTCGTGAGTTTCCTGATTGGATTGAGCCGGGTGTTCCTCGGCGTGCACTACCCGACCGACGTCGTCGCCGGATGGGCCGGCGGGACAGCCTGGGCCCTGCTGTGCTGGCTCGCAGCCTCTTGGCTTGAAAAGCGCGGAGAGATCGAACCCGAGCAAGAGTAGCCCAGGCGCCGGCGGGCGGACCGGGTGAATGATCATTCCGCGGTCGAGAAGCTAGAGCATCTCGCGCAAAGGATTTCCGAAAATCGAACTGAGAGGCGACTTTTGCTCGATCGCTCAGGAAGGATCGTTCCAGAACGCGAATCGGTTGGACGAACTTCTCGGGCCGAGCCCGACTGGATTGGCGGGTCGTGAAGGTGGAAGTAATTCGGATCCGTGCTCCACAAATTGTCGGGCGTGATCGATTGCACGGAAATATGGCCCGCGTTGTCTGTGTCGAGAATGGCCGCTTTAACGCCGGGATCGCGGACGCCACGCCAGTTGTCGTTGCGGAAGCCGTAGTCTGCGTCGGCCTCCGCTTAAAAAACTGATCATGTACGCTGCTCGCAAGATCGCAGCTGACCCCATCGTTGGGGCCGCTGGGACTTTAGTTGTTTGTGAAGTACAGGTTGCAGCCGACTGTAGGACGAGCTTATTCACCGCACCGCTTCTGAATGGAATATCGTCGTTTTGGATGGTGTTCGTGTTGAGGGCGGAGCTTGATACGCGCAACGGCGCGATCGCTGCCGATTCCCGAACATGACAGCTGGGCTGGATTTTTTCATGGCTTGTCGGAGTCCCGATGCCGATCCTCTTTTTCTCCGCTTGGTCCTCGGCCGAACATGATTCCTGCTCCCGGGCGGCGGAAGAGCGGGATGGGTGGGAATGCGCCAGTCGCTCGGCCGCCCATCGTCACGATTCGTTTCACGAAGCCCGTCGAGAAGCTTTGACGGGACGCAAGAAGCATGGCACTACGCCCCCTTGGGCATGTATCAGCACCAACCGCCGATCCGTGAATTTGTCGACGTGATTGTCTCAAAGTGCACGGCATGAGTGCAACCGTCCACGCCGCGAAGCCGCGCCGGCGCCGATGGCTTAAGCGAATTGGTCTCGGGTTGCTCGCGCTCGTGGTGTTGTTGGCGATTTTTCATCGGCCTCTCTTTTTTGAGGCCACGCGCTACTTTATCGTTCGCGCCGCCAAACAGCAGCACCTCGATCTTTCCTACGAAATGAGTGGATCGATCTTCACCACGCTGAGCGTGTCGAACCTGCGGGGAATCCCGACCGAACCCGGACCAATTCAACGCCTGGAAATCGGCACCCTCAATCTGCGCTACAGCCTGATCGGGCTGATCCGCCACGGCCTTCCGGGACTCCTCAAACTCGTCGATCTGCGCAATGTCTACATTGATGTCACCCCCGGCGAACCGTTGTCGCCGGAAAAGGAAAGGAAGCCGCAGCAATTCAAGTTTCCGGCGCTGTTTCCCGATGTGCTGAATATCGAGAATCTCAACTTCACAGCTCGCGGTCCCAAGGGGAACATGGAACTCGCGGGCTTGTTCCTTAGTCTCCTCCCGGATCGCCCGGGGATCTTGAAGATTCAGACTCTCGACATCCCCGGAGTGCATCGCTGGACCGATGCGTCCGGCGCCACCACGTTTCGCGATCGGGATTTGGTGATCACGGATTTCAGAATCGGACCCGACATCCTGCTCCGCAGATTCAATCTGGATGCTTCAAAGCTCGACCGCGGGCAGCTCGGCCTCGGCTTGGACGGCACGTTTTTCAACGCGCCCACGACACTCACGGCACAGGTGTCCGATCTGAATGCGAGCAACCGTTTGGACGTCAAGGCCGACAGCTCCGGCCTGCTTTTCGACAGCGTCTGGAAATACCTCAACCTGCCTGTTCCCTTCCATGCGACTCTCGACCGGCTGGCGGTTACCTTTGAAGGCGAACCCGGCAAGCCGTCCGAATGGTCCGGGCATGCGGAGGCGCAGGTGTCCGGAGCAACCTACGACCGCCAGGCGCTCGGCGACGTGACACTTAGCGTGAACCTTGCGGAGAAGCGCGCACGGATCAAGCTCGCCGATCGGGTGGACCAGGACAATCGCGTCGACCTCGAGGCCGATGCGGCATTGCCCGAAACACTAAGCAATTTCGCTAAGACATCCGCCTCCGGCCGGCTCGAGATTTTTGCGCCGGATCTCGTCGCGGTGCCTCTTCCACTGGACGTCATCGGCGATCTCAGCGTGAACACGGATTTTCAACTCGAGAACGGAAAGCTTTCCACGCAGACCGTGCTCGACTCATCGAGTCTCGTGTTTCGCGGCGCCGAACTTACCGAGGCACACTTCACGGTGCACCTGGAAAAAGATCTGACAACCAAACCGGATGCGCCCTTTTTTACAACGCTGGTTGCCCGGCTCGATGGCGGGATCAAGAGTCTTCGCATCCAGGACTTCGTCACTGATTCGTTGAATCTGGCGCTCGCCAGCAAAGAGGCCGACGTTTCACTCGAGCGCTTGACGCTCGCCAAGGCTGCCAATACCGCGAGCATCAAGGGAAGCTACTCACTACCCGCCGACCTCAAGTCCTGGGACGCCCAGTCGCTTGATCTCGATGTCGCCATCGACGCGCCCGAACTAAGCGCTTTCGTCGCCCCGCAGAGCGGAGCAAGCCTGAAGGGCGCGCTGAGGATCGCGGGGAAGGGAAGCGCTCGAAACCGGATTTTCGACGGCAGCTTTGTGATCGCGGGCAGCCAGATCGAGGCGCAGGGACTGGCGGTGCGCACAATTGATGGACGCGTCGAAGTCTCCGACAACCAGGCACGGCTTTCGCAGCTCTCTGTTGTCTTCGATGACAAGAACTCCCTGCGGGGTGACGCGGAGGTGCGTCTTGCGGAACCGTTCGATTACACGGGCTCGATCGACGTTCAACTCAAGGATTTGTCGCTCTTTCAACCGTTGCTTGAGGAGCAGGCGGTGCCTCCAAGTCTCGGGGGTTCCCTGCGGCTCTCGTGGCAGGGCCAGGGCGATCTCCGCGCGCCCCGGCATACCGGCGAGGCGACGATCGAGCTCGCCGCCGGCCAGTTTGGGGATCTGAAGGACCTCAGCGCACGCGCAACGGTTTCCTACTCCCCGCAATTTATCAACGTGCCAGACCTTCGAGCCACGGCTGGAAAATACGGCGAGGCCGCGCTTTCGCTTTTCTGGAAGGACAATCGTCTCAGTCTTTCCAATCTCTCGGTGCGCCAAAAAGAACCTTACGCTTCTCGAGGGCTCGGCCGAGATTCCGCTTCATATCGCCGAGGCGAAAGATCCCGCCCGGCTCGTTCCCGACAACGAACCTCTCAAGCTTGCTTTGCGGAGCAAGGCTCTCGACCTGCGCGCGCTCTTTACGCAACTGGGAGAAACCAAGCCGCCGGTCGCTGGAATCGTGAATCTCGACGTCAATGCGGAAGGCACGCTTGACGACCTCGTCGCGAGGGCGACTCTGCGCGCCACCCGAATCCAGTCCCCGGACGCTCCGCAGGTCGATCCGGCGGACGTTTCGCTCGATCTGGAGCTTCGCGGCGACAGGCTGCGGCTCGACGGCTTGGTGCGACAAAGGCTTATCGAGCCCCTGAGGGTTTCCGGCAACGTACCCTTTGATGTCGCTGCCATTAGGAGGAAAGGTCAAATCGATCCGCAAACGCCCATCGATCTTCGCGTGGCGATGCCGCGCTCGTCGCTGGCTTTCCTCAGCACGCTGGTCCCTGCGATCCGTCAAAGCCGCGGTACCGCCACCGTGGATGTAAACGTCGGGGGAAGCATCGGGCAGCCGAATCTTTCAGGCGGAATCTCCGCGGACCTTCAGACGCTGCGCTTTACAGACCCGAGTCTTCCTCCCGTCGCGAATGCGACACTGCGGGTCGGCTTTACGCGCGATCGCGTGACGATAGACCGCTTCAACGCCGGAATCGGTGGCGGATCGCTCAATGCCGCCGGAAGCATCAGCCTGACGCCACTGAACAACCCTGTCTTCGACCTTCGCGTCGGCAGCCGCAACGCGCTCGTTGTTCAGAACGACGATCTCAGCGTGCGCGCTTCCGGCGATCTGCAGGTGAACGGATCGTTGAATGCGGCAAGCGTCACGGGAACTATCTTCGTAACCAGGAGCGGATTCTTCAGGAATATTGACATTCTGCCCATCGGCCTTCCCGGGCGCCCCGCTCCGCAGCCCCCCGCGGAAATGGTCGTGATCAGCTTTCCGGATCCGCCTCTGCGCGATTGGAAGTTCGACGTCGCCATTCGAACGGCGGATCCCTTTCGCGTTCAAGGAAACCTCGCCAACGGCCAGATCACGATGGATCTCAGGTTCGGGGGAACAGGTCTTGAACCCTGGCTTGACGGGACGGTTCGCATTGACCAACTCACGGCCACGCTGCCCTTCAGCCGGCTTCAGATCAGGTCTGGGTCCATCTATTTTTCACGCGACGATCCCTTCGTCCCCCGTCTCGATCTGCGCGGCACTTCGACCATTCGCGACTACCATGTAAGGGTTTACATCACCGGGCCCGTGACAAATCCGCAGGCCTTCTTCAGCAGCGAGCCGCCGCTTCCGCAGGCGGAAATCGTTTCCCTGATTGCCACGGGCTCGACCACCCGGGAGCTTGCCAGCAACCCCAACGCCCTCGCGGGACGCGCCGCGTTCCTTCTCTTCCAGAAGATCTATCGCAGCGTGTTCATGCGTAACAAGCCGCCCCCTGCGGACGAGTCGTTTCTGAGCCGCGTCCAGTTCGAGTTTGGCGCGATAGATCCAAAATCGGGCAGGCAGTCCGCGTCGCTAAGTGTTCCGCTCTCGGATCGGTTCGTCCTTGTGGGCGGGCTGGGAGTTGGCGGCAATTTCCGTGGCCAAATCAAGTACCTCCTGCGATTCAAATGAAGCGTCTCTGCCTGATCCCGGCTCTGGCAATCGGGGTGATCCAGGCTCTTGCCCAGACCGATCCGGCGCCGGGCCAATCGCTCAAGCCGGCCACTTCGGCGGCGGCGAATGCGGCGCGAGCGCTCAAACCGGGAACGCTTCAGCTGGAATTCGCGGGCACGTCTGCCTTCAGGGATTGGCAACTGCGCGAGGGGATCGCCCGTCAGATTCAATCCATAGAGGAATTCGGGCTCGACGGAGCGAATGTTTACGACGCTGTGTTCTTTCTGGAGTCGTTCTACCGGAGACACGGCTATTCTCAAGTTGAGGTGACCTCGAACGTTCTGGGCCCCTGGCGGCTGCGCTTGACCGTCAATGAAGGTCCCCTCGCGCGGATCGGCTCAATTACCATTACGGGCAACAAGGCCTACGACACCGCCGCCTTGACCAACTACCTCCTCGGCCCCACCCGCGAGCGCTATCCTCGAATCCGCCAGGATCTGCGCCTTCCTTTCATCGAGTCGGACATTTTTAGTGGCGTGGATCTCGTCCGGCGCCTCTATGCGTCGGAAGGCTATCTCAACGCTACGGTCGATCCACCCGAAATCACGCTGAATGCGGACAAGACTTCGGCGGCGATCTCTCTGACTGTCGATGAAGGCATCCAGTTCCGTTTCGGCGACATCCAATTCGAGGGTCCTCTCGTATTTCCTCGCGAGAAGCTGCTCGCCGAAATCAACCAGGACACGAAAGGCATCTATACCGAGGGAAGACTTGCCTCGGCACGGCGGAAGCTCGAGGACTTCTACAAGAAGCGCGGCTACTTCACCGCCAACGTTGAGGCCAGCGGAGACCCCGCCTCGGCTCGCGATGGCAAGGTGCCCGCCGTGTTCCAGATCGAGCCCGGTTCGCTCTTCCGGTTCGACAGCGTGACCGTGAGCGGCACCAGGGGCGTCAGACCGTCATTTATCGAAAAGCGTCTCCGTCGCTTGCAAGGGAGGGTTTACGACCCCGCGTTGATTGACGGCCAGTTCCGCGAGCTCATCGAGACTGGCCTTTTTCGAGATCTGCGAATCACTCCGGAGGCCGCCGCCGGCGATCTCGTGCGGCTTGACGTGACTGTCGAAGAGGCAAAACCAAAGGAACTCGGTCTCGGCCTCGGCTATGCCAGTTTCTACGGCTTCATCGTCGACGTCAACTACACCGACCGAAACCTCTTTCATTCCGGCCGTCCGCTGAGCATCACGGCGGAATGGAACCAGCGCGGCCTCAGCGGTGAAGTGACCTATACCGATCCTTGGGTGTTCCAGAGCGATTACCGGCTTAAGCTGCGCCTCTACGCCCTGACTTCCGAACTCAAGGGCTATTCGAAAAATGAAGGCGGATTTGCTCCCAGTTTGTCTCGCAAGCTGACCGAACATTGGGAAGTCTCGGCGTTTGTCGCGGCAAAATCCGTCGCTCTGAAAGACATATTGATCAGCCCTGCCAGCCTGGTGGGTCCCGAGGACTATTCCGTTGTCGCAATCGGGGTCTCGCAGACGCTCGACTATCGCAACAACAAGGCCCTGCCCACCAGCGGCTTCATCCTCGACTCGTCGATCGACTTCGCCCCCAACGGCATCGGGTCGATTTCGCTTGTCCGCGGCCACATTCGTTTCACTTACTACGTGCCTGTGACGGCGAAGTCCTCCCTCGCCCTCGGAGCTCGGGCCGGCCTGATCTCTCCACTGAGCAGCCAGGAACTCCCAATCGACGAACGTTTCTTCAACGGGGGCGCGACGACCGTGCGCAGTTTTTCCGAACTCACCCTGGGACCCAGGGACAGAGCGGGCTACCCGCTTGGCGGGCAAAGCTTCACAGTCTTCAATATCGAATACACATTTCCCATATGGGGCGACCTTTTCGGCGCGCTGTTTTTGGACGCCGGCAATGTCGTGCAAAATGCGGAAAACTTCGGCCTGGAAGACATGCGCTACGCCGTTGGATGCGGCCTGCGATACAATCTGCCCATCGGCGCGATTCGATTGGATTATGGCCTCAATCCGTCGCCGCAGCCGGGCGAGGCTCAGGGAGCTTTCCATTTCGCGATAGGAGTGGCCTTTTAGAGCCGCACACGCTGATCGCGAAATTTCACGGACGCAGCGGGCATTTCTCTCCATATTGAGGGCATGTCTGAAACTGACACATTCACGCATCGCTTTATTCCTGTCGGAAAGAGCAGCCCGGTTCTGCTTCTCCTGCACGGCACCGGCGGCAACGAAGAAGATCTGCTTGACCTTGGCCACTCCCTGCATCCCGGCGCCGCGCTGCTTAGTCCGAGGGGAAAAGTCCTCGAAAATGGCATGCCTCGCTTTTTCCGCCGTCTGGCCGAAGGCGTATTCGACGAGGCGGACCTGATTCGCCGAACTCATGAGCTCGCCGACTTTGTCGCGGCGGCCGAGGCGGAGTACCAGCTTCAGAGCCGAAAAGTCGTTGCGGTCGGCTACTCAAATGGCGCAAACATCGCGGCCAGCCTGCTCCTCTTACGGCCCGAGACGCTATCCGGCGCGGTACTCTTGCGTGCAATGGTCCCGATTGTTCCGGAAAGCCTGCCAGACCTTGCCGGCATTCCCGTGCTCCTTGCCGCCGGCAGGGGCGACCCCTACGTTCCTCCGGAAGGCACAAATCAACTCGCAGTGATGCTCAAAAAGGCCGGTGCCGACCTCACCTTGCGATGGAGCAATCGCGGGCATCAACTCGACCCTGAAGAAATCGATGAAGCAAGGGCCTGGTTAGCAGGACGTTTTCCGTAAGTAATTGTTAAAAAATAAGGAACGACATGAAATTACGGAGGATGTGTTCGGGTGATCTTCGCGTATTGGATGGGCCGACTTGGCGGGGCGACGGCGCAGGCTGCCCGTCGGTGCGGACATTCGAATGAAAAAACAGGCCTCCAACTTCTCGTTGTCCGTATTGGACCTGTGTCCCATACATGCGGGAGGCAGCGCGGCCGATGCATTTCGCCGGGCGCTGGGTCTTGCGCGCCATACGGAGAAACTGGGATACCGTCGCTATTGGGTGGCTGAGCATCATAGTATGCCCGGCATCGCCAGTGCGGCCACTTCGGTGGTCATCGGCCATATTGCCGGTGGTACCTCGACAATTCGAGTGGGTTCGGGCGGGATCATGCTTCTCAATCACGCACCACTCGTGATCGCGGAACAATTCGGAACTTTGGAGTCTCTGTATCCGGGCCGAATTGACCTTGGCCTCGGCCGCGCGCCCGGCACCGACCAGGCGACAATGCGCTTGCTGCGCCTGAACCTGGATGGCACGGGAGAGGAGTTTCCCCGGAAGCTGGAGGAGCTCCGAAGCTTCTTTGAGACGGTGTCGCCAGACCAGCGTATTCGCGCCGTGCCCGGAGCCGGCCTCAATATCCCGATCTGGCTTCTGGGGTCCGGCGGATTTAGCGCACAACTCGCTGGGGAACTCGGACTGCCCTTCGCTTCAGCGGGTCATTTTTCGCCCGATAACATCCTTCCCGCACTCCAGCTTTATCGAGGGAGTTTTCGGCCGTCTGCGAACCTCGACAAGCCTCGTGCGATGGTCGGCATCAACGTCTATGCCGCGGAGACCGACAGGGAAGCGGAGCGACTCGCGACGTCGCATTTTCAGGCGCACCTCCAACTCGCGCGCGGCATCCCCGTAGAGCTTCCGCCTCCGGTTGACAGCTTCGAGGAAGTCTTGAAGATACGACCCGCCGAATTGCCCTTTATGCGGAGCTCCATTATCGGAAGTCCGTCCACCGTCCAGGCGAGATTGCGATCGCTCGTGGAGGTCACTCAGGCCGACGAATTGATGATTCATTCGATGATCTACGACCACGAGGCCCGCCGGCGCTCCTACGAAATCGTGTGGGAGGCCCTTGAGAGTTGAGAGTCGCTACGCCATCCGGTGCGTGCGTGCACCGGCGTGACTCTCAACTCTCAACTCTCAACTCTCAACGTTCAACGTTCAACGACGGAGGCTCCTCTGGTATAAGGTTTCATTATGCAACTCCATGGCATCCATCATCTCACGGCGATCACGGCGAATGCCCGGGGCAATTGGGAATTTTACACTGACGTGCTCGGGATGCGCCTCGTGAAAAAGACCGTCAACCAGGACGACGTTTCCGCCTATCATCTCTTCTACGCCGACGGGAAGGGGAGTCCTGGCACGGACCTCACTTTCTTTGACTGGCCGACTGCCCCTGAGCAGCGAGGCACCCATGGGATCGTTGGCACCGGATTGCGTGTTGGTGGCGAGGCCGCATTGAGATGGTGGAAGGAACACTTCGGGAATCGCAAGGTGCGCCACCGTGATATCGTCGAGCGGGACGGCCGGCTGACGCTTGATTTCGAAGATCCCGAGGGCCAGCGTTTCACCTTCATCGATGACGGGGCACGCGGCGAAGCGCACCCCTGGGAAAAAAGCCCGGTGCCGCCGGCGCATCAGATCCGCGGGCTTGGACCGATCACGATCAGCGTTCCGAAGCTCGAACGTACCGCTCGCATTCTTCAAAACCTCCTCAACATGCGCCCTGCGCGGAAATACAAAGCCAGTGGCGGATCTTCTGTGCACGTCTACGAAATGGGTCCGGGTGGGCCATTTGCCGAATTGCACGTCGCGGTTGAACCGGAACTGCCGCCCACCCGGCAGGGAGCAGGCGGCGTTCATCACCTGGCCTTGCGCACAACTCTCGGCGACTACGACGCGTGGGTGGATCGCCTCGCGGACGCCCGTGTCCCGTCCAGCGGACCGGTCGATCGCTATTACTTTCGGAGCCTCTATTTTCGAGAGCCCAATGGCATTCTCTTTGAGATCGCCACCGACGAGCCTGGCTTTACGGCTGACGAATCAGTGGATACTTTGGGAGAGCGCCTGTCGCTTCCTCCGTTTCTCGAACACCGCAGGCGCGAGATCGAATCCGGGCTCAAGCCGCTCAATTAGCCCGATGACGTTGAGCTTTTACTGTTAGTTTATTTTGGTCGTTGCGCTGCTGCTCTCTTCCAGTTCGACCTGACAAAGAGAGCCGGCCCAAGGAACGCGAATTGCGCGGAAAGCCGGTGTTACGGAAAGCGCTTTCTTGCATTTGCTCTCATCCAGGCGAGTTGATTGCGCGTATCGTGTCAAAGACCAGCGAACGATGCCCGAACACATTCTCGAGAGCGAAACCACGATTTCCGCATCCCCGGAAAGCGTATTTGCCTTCTTCTCGGAAGCGTCAAACCTGATGCGGCTGACACCGCCGTCGCTCGGCTTTCAGATCCTGACACCGGCTCCGATCCTCATGGAGGAGGGAACCCTCATCGACTACAAGATTCTGCTTCGCGGGTTGCCGATGCGTTGGCGGACGCGGATCTGCCGCTGGAATCCGCCTTTCGAGTTTATCGATGAGCAGTTGAAGGGTCCCTATCGGATTTGGATTCATCACCATACCTTCGAGGAAGCAGACTCCGGCAAGACGTTCATGCGTGATCGTGTGCGCTATGCGTTGCCTTTTCCTCCGTTCGGTGAAATTGCTTTCCCGCTTGTACGGGCAGAAGTACGGGGAATCTTCGAATTCCGGCGGAAGGCGATACGGGAGATCTTTCCGCACCAGTGAAGGAACTCCGAGCGAAAGAGCTGTTTGACCGCGGATGAGGCGGATTATACCGATGAAGGGCCATCAAATGGCCGTCTGGCATCGGGGAGGCTTTCATCCGTCTCATCCGTTAAATCCGCGGTCCAAAGGTTCGTTCCATCCTAGTCAAAACGACATAAGGCTCTGGACGATCTCTTTTTTCGCCTGCTCCTCGAAACGCACTCCCACCCCCAGCAGACGAACGCTTTTGCCGCCGCGCGTGTAGGCCTCATTGAGCAGGTCTTGAAAGGTCTCCCGGGTCGGGCGGGAGCTTAGACACTCCCTCGTCGTCCGCGTGAAATCGGCGAACTTTACTTTGACGAATGCCTTTCGAATCGGGCGCTCAGAAGCTTTTCGTTTTAGCTCCGCCTCCAGGTCGGCGATCAGCGCGTCAATTTCGGTGCGGCATGCTTCCAGAGAAGTCAGATTCGAAGGGTAAGTGCATTCGTTACTCAAAGACTTTCGAATCCGGTTGGGCTCGACGGGACGATCGTCCTGACCGCGGCAAAGGTAATAAAGCTCCAGGCCCCATCGACCGAAACGGTCGATGATTTCGGGCAACGAATATTGCTGAAGATCCTCACACGTGTGGATTCCGAGACTCGCCAATCTCTCGACATTCTTGGGCCCGACGCCCCAAAGCTTGCTGACCGGAAGTTTACTCATGAACGCTTCCACCTCGTCCGGCAAAATGGCGAACTGCCCGTCCGGTTTCCGCCATTCGCTCGCGATCTTTGCGAGCATCTTGTTCGGGGCGATGCCCGCGGAGCACGTCAGTCCGGTGGCCGCGCGGATACGGGCGCGCATCTCCTTGGCGATGTCCCACGCATAGCGCCCGAGGTCCGTCACGTCGAGGTAGGCCTCGTCAAGGGAAAGCGGCTCGACCAGCGGCGTATAGCTCAGCAGAATTTGGCGGATCGTCGCGGACTCCGAGCGATAGAGGTCGAAGCGGACGGGGAGGAAGATCAGCTCCGGACACAATTCGCGCGCCTTGAATCCGGGCATCGCCGAGCGGACACCGAATCGTCGGGCCTCGTAGTTGCAGGTGGTGACGACGCCCCGCGGGCTTCCTCCGCCGACGGCCACGGGACGCCCCGTGAGTTCGGGACGTTCCCGCAGCTCAATGGCCGCGTAAAAGCAGTCCATGTCGATATGAATGATCTTGCGCAATCGGACGGTGGATTCGATCGGGAAACCTACTTGCGTCAAACACGCGTTCAACAAGCGAAAAAAGTGCGCGTTTCCAATGGGGCAAGCGCGATATACTGGCTACCATGCAGGTGTCGTCTCAACCATCCGTCGTCGAGAGGACATGCGGGCTGTTCTCTTTTGCGCTGATAGTTGGGACCCTGTACTGGCTTCGTGAAGTTTTCATCCCGCTGGCGTTGGCAATTCTGCTGAGTTTCCTTCTGGCCCCTGTGGCTACGCGTCTTGAACGCTGGGGCTTCAGTCGGGCGCTTGCGGTGGTCTGTTCGGTGCTTCTCGCCGGCCTCGCAGTGGGTGCGATTGGTTATACATTTACCGGGCAACTGGCCGATCTGGCCGGCCAGCTTCCGCAGTATCGGGCGACAATTGCGAAGAAGCTGGAGACGATCCGTCACCCCGAGATCGGTCCCTTCGCGAAGGCGACGGAAACCATTTCGGGATTGCTCGAGGAGATGGAGAACTCGAAGAACGCTCCCATCTCGTCTCCAGCGACGCCGAAGCCGTCCCTGGTGGTGGAACAGCCCGGCAGTACCCTTGATTTCGTACGGAATCTGCTCGGCCAGGTAATCTCCACCTTGGGGACGGGCGCCATCGTTTTTGTCTGCGTGCTTTTCTTTCTGATCGATCGCGACGATATCCGCGACAGACTGATCTCCCTGGCGGGGAGAGAGCGATTTCACACGACGACGCAGGCTCTTAATGACGCGGGCAAGCGCGTGAGCAGCTACCTGCTCATGCAACTCATCGTGAACGTCACGTACGGCATTCCGATAGCCATCGGTCTCTTTTTTATCGGCGTTCCAAATGCCGGTCTGTGGGGGCTCCTGTGCGCAATCCTCCGTTTCATCCCGTATCTGGGCCCCGTTTTGGGAGCCGCATTGCCGCTTCTGATTTCCTTTGCGGTTTCCGAGGGATGGACTCAACCGCTTCTCACGCTGGGGCTGTTCCTCATCGTGGAACTCATCAGCAACAATCTCGTGGAACCCTGGCTTTATGCCTCGAGCACGGGCTTGTCGAAGACCGCCATTATCGTCGCCGCGATTTTCTGGGCCTGGCTTTGGGGTGGCATCGGGCTGCTGTTGGCGACTCCTTTGACGGTCTGTCTTGCCGTCCTCGGAAAGTACATACCGCAACTGGGCTTCCTGGATGTCCTTCTCGGCTCCCGGTCCGCCATGGCTCCGCCGGACCAGTTTTATCAGCGGCTGCTCGCATTTCGTGAAGATGAGGCGGGCAAGGTGGCGAGAGAGTTTATTAAAACACACCGTTTCGCGGAACTTTGCGACCAGGTGATGATTCCCGCATTGGTTCACATCAAGACCGCGTGGCATGAAGGAGTTCTTGACGAGAGGCATTTTGCGTTCGCGTGCGATGCGATCGATGAACTGATCGCGGACCTTGGTGACGAGCCCCGGGCTCCGGACCCGGCCACCGCGGCGTGCTCGGTGGTTTTTGTGCCGGCAAGTGACGCCGCGGACGAAACCATTGCCCATATGGTGGCATCCATCCTTCAAACGGAAGGGTTCCGCTGCGAGACGCTCTCCTCCAGAAGCCTGGCAGGGGAGGTGGTTGCGAGCATCGCGGGTTATCCCTGCGCGCAAATTTGCATTTCCGCCGCACCTCCCCTCGCGCAAAGGCACGCCCGCTATCTCGTAAAGCGCCTGGCGTCCGCGGCGCCGGACGTACCCGTTCTCGCTGGTACCTGGGGGGCAACTGAGGATCGCGTGAAGCGCTTGCAAGCGACCACCTCGATTACCGTCGTTACGAATGCGCAAAGCGCCGTCGCAGAGATCAGGCAGAGGCTTGCCTTTCCGCAACAGGGAAAGGCTTCGTTGCTTGCTTCGTCCACGGAAAAGTGACGAGGGTTTTCGATTTGCTTCGACCTAGTGCCGGAGGTCGTCACTACAATGAGAGCAACGCCGACAGCAATCGCAAGCCGATATCCTTCAACGGGCCGTCGCGTTTTCTCCTCTTAGCGGCTGTTCCGGGTATCCGCAGATGGACGCAGATGGCCGAAAGAACAACCAGACTCATGCGGCAATCGGCGCCGGCATGGGTGACGCCCAAGTCATCAATAATCCCAGGGCCTTCCGCCTTGATCAAGTCTCTTATACCGAATTTTCGGGGGGGTCTGCCTCTCGGCTACGGGCGTCCGTTCGGTCTTCCCTCTGCGGCATCTGCGGATCCCCGTGCAGGCTGCTCCATGCATGGGTTTTTCAACAGTCCTCCTGGCCCCGCAACTGTTGCAATGAATTTCCCAAATCATGGGGACGCCGAGGGTCGATGGCAAGGCGCGGAGGCAACCTGGACTTATTCCCACACCAGGATTTGGATTACCGGCGCCCACACGCATCGCCACAGACCCTTCGGCGCGCCCGCCCTTCCCAAGCAATTTTTTAGAAACTGGTTGAGGGGCGGTCCAGGCGCCATTTCGCCTCGGTCATCTAAAAATCTCTTCGGCCCTATCGGGCCTGAACAAAATGTCCTTCCTTGGACTGGACAGTATCGTTCTTGAGAATGATCACTACGCGATCCTCTTTGTTGCTGTAGACATAGGTAGTCTTCGTGCCTCCAACGATGGGAATCGGCTCGGTCTTGGAATCGGTGGGATTCCCTAGAATCGATTTCACTTCGCTTGCAGTCATTCCCTCTTGAACCTTGTCTAAATTCGCCTGAGTGAGAGTGAGTGGAGAACCCCCTCCACACGCGCTCAACGCCATCATTGCGACAATGCCTAATATATTAGCGATCTTGCGAATCATGACTGGTAATCGCATGCCGTGCGCCCTGTGGCCGTAGGGAATCGCGCCTCGGACGCGCGGGGCAAATGCCGAATGGTATTCGGCATTTGCTCACGGCGTTTGGGAAAGGTCCTATTTGTCCGCGGCGAGCTGCGCGTCGCGATTGACGACGCTTTCGGCGATTTTCGTCAACTTCTGATCCGCCTCAGCCTCTTCTTCGAGCGTGTCTTCCAGAAGGGACGCGACTTTGTCCTCGCCGAGAAGTTTGGCGAAGGTCCTGGCCGTTCCGTATCCGGCAATCTCGTAGTGTTCAACCTTCTGGGCGATACCGATGATGAGGGCGTCGCGCACCTCATCGCCCGCGTCCAGCTCGAGAGCGCTCTTGCCCTCCTCGATGAGGCCCTCCATGGCTTTGCACTTTTCGCCCCGGGTTGACGCTTCGAGCTGCGTGAGCGCCTTTTGGAGTCTCTCGACGTGGCCCCTGGTCTGTTCGAGATGTTCCTCGAAGGCCTCGGAGAGCTCCGCATGAGAAGCGGCCTTGGCCATTTTGGGAAGCGCTTTGGTCAATTGGTTCTCGGCGCTGTAAAGATCCTGAAGTTCGTGGACCAGCACCTCGTGAAGTGTTTTGATTTTCATAGCGCAACCGGATCGCTTCTCGCATGCATGAAGGCTGGGTTTCTGTGTCGATGATCGCCCTGACCGAAGGGTAGGGGATTGCGAAAGGATTCGGTTTTATCCCATATCAGTGGCCGCGGGCGTCGTCATACGCGCTGGCCAATCGGCGCAGCCGATGCATCATGTTCCCATGTCGCTCAAGGACTACGCCCGAAAGCGGGACTTCACAAAGACGAAGGAGCCGAAGGCTGAAGAATCAGCCATGTCCGGCCACCGCTTTGTGGTCCAGAAGCACGATGCGACGCGATTGCACTACGATTTTCGATTGGAACTTGGAGGGGCGCTGAAATCCTGGGCGGTCCCGAAAGGCATTCCCTTCGAGAAGGGGGAAAAGCGGCTGGCCGTGGAGGTGGAGGATCACCCCGTTTCCTATATTGATTTTGAGGGGAGCATTCCCAAGGGCGAATATGGCGGAGGAACGGTCATGGTCTGGGATCGCGGCACATTCGAACCGCTGTCCAAGGCTCCGGAAAAGGAACTGTCAGGCGGAAAACTGCATTTCATCCTGAATGGCGAGAAACTCCAGGGCGAGTGGTATCTTGTGCGTCTGCGCGACGAAAAGCAGTGGTTGTTGATTCGCGGAGGAGAGAACATGCGCCCGATCTCGAAAAAGCTCGACGATACCTCCGCTCTCTCAGGGAAGAGCATGAAGGAGTTGTCAAAGGGCGACAGGGTCTGGAGATCGCGGCCCAAGGAAGAGAAGAGTTCCCCGGGTGGAAGGAAGCGCGATCTTTCCGCCCCGCTACCAGCGTTTGTGGAACCGATGAAAGCCCTTCTAGCCGAATCGCCGCCCCATGGCGATTGGGTCTATGAAATCAAGTTTGATGGATTTCGAGCCCTTGCGCTCAAGGGCGGCAATGAGACACGGTTGCTCTCGCGAAACGAGAAGGACTTCGGAGGAAAATTTCCCGAGGTGATCGAGTCGATTTCGGAACTGAACGTGCGGGACGCGATTATCGACGGGGAAATCGTCGCCCTCGACGAGAAGGGTCTTTCTTCTTTTCAATTGCTGCAGGCGTTCGAACTTGGCAAGGAGCGGCCGCCGATCTTCTTTTACGCTTTCGATCTTCTGCGGCTCGATGGGAAGGACTTTGGCGAGCGTCCCCTTCACGAACGAAAGGCGGCGCTCCAGAAGCTCTTGAGGAAGGCGCCGGGTGTCGTCCGCTTTTCGGCCTCTTTGGGTGAGGATGCGGACGAACTTCTTCGTCAAGCGCGTGCGATCGGGCTCGAAGGGCTCGTTGGGAAGCGCAAAAACTCCGTTTACGAACCGGGGCGGCGAAGCGGGGCCTGGATAAAGCTGAAGTTCCAAAGCGAGCAGGAGTTTGTCATCGGTGGCTACACGGCTCCGAGCGGCACGCGAAAGCATTTTGGCGCGCTTCTGGTGGGCGTCTACGAGGGTGAGGCGCTCACGTTTGTCGGGAAGGCCGGAACGGGTTTCGATGTGGCCCTTCTACGAAATCTTCACTCCAGGTTTGAGAAGATTCGGCGAGACACTTGTCCCTTCACAAATTTGCCGGAGAAACGGAGCGCACGCTATGGTCAGACCATCACCGCAGCGGAAATGAAACGCTGTCGATGGGTGGAGCCCCGTATGGTTTGTCAGGTCAAATTTTCGGAGTGGACCCGTGACGGGAAACTTCGCCAGCCCGTGTTTCTGGGACTTCGGGAGGACAAGAACGCGCGGGATGTTGTCCGCGAGAAGGCGAGCTAACTTCGGCGCGTCATTTCTTAAAGCTGCCAACTCTCGGGATTGCGGCAGCTGTTCCGCACGCTAGACCAGCGCTTAGAAGGCTAAGAAGGATGCGGGAACGACGCATCGCTTGCGCACTTTCGTAGTACAGCTGTTTCGGCAGAATCTCCACCGATCCTGCGTGATTTCGTTCATGAGTGTTTCTGCGCTTGGGGAAGCGGCTCTGGTGCGCGTGCCTAAGCTTCGCTATTTTGTCCGCCATGGGCAAACTTATTGTGACGATGGCAGCCCAAAGCGTGACGAGCAGCTCATTTAACGGACGTGCTGACCATTATTTCGTTTCCTTCGGAGGGAGCCGCTCGATGATCTCGTCGATCGCCTCAGCAAAGGCTTGGGCGGGGTCTTTGGACTGACCCGCGCAATGCGCCTCGAATCGCCGCCAGATGCTAGCCGGAATCTTGATTTTATCGAGCGGCGAACCGTTTGCTGCAACGATCTGGAGTTCGATGGCCGCCGGCCCGCTGGATTCCTGGTGACGTTCGAATTTCTGCAGTTCCTCGCTGCGAATCCGGCATCTTTCGCGATGTTCGTTTGCGCCGAGAATTTCGAGAAGACCAATCATTTCAGGACCTCCCGCTTTGCAAAGAATGCTTTAACTGACTTGTCTATTACCCGTTCGGGCCGTTGCTGTCGCGTCTGGCATTCGTTCCAGGACGATTTCAATGACTTCACAGGCATGGGCCAATAAAGTGATTTCATAACTAAGCGGAATAGAGCGTTTCCTCCGCCGGACTTCAAATTAACTGTGACCAGCAGCGAGTTTTTGCGCCTGGATGAGCCTCTAATCTGATCGGCAAGCCAAAGCGTTTTACGTCGTGTTGTTGGCCGTACATCGTAGGGACAGAACCTGTGCAGTAGCCCGGGGATGCCCCGCGGGGAGTTTCGAGCGGACAACAGTTTGGCGAGCAGTGGCCCTCGCGATTCGGCCCGTACGGTGCGCTCCGCGAAATATCATCTCTCGCGAGGCTGTGCACCCGAGAGGGTGGCATCGATGACGAGTGTGTCTCGAAGGTCGTCCATTTCGACGAACAGCGAGCTGCAATCCTTCACGATCCAGTCGGCACCCTCTGCGATGAGGATCTCGTTGGTTTCGGTGGTCTGCACGGCGACGACGCGCGCTCCCGCAGCCTTGCCGGCGTGGACCCCGGCGCGGGCGTCTTCGATCACGACGCAATCCTGCGGAGCGAAACCCAAAAGGGCCGCGCCCTTAAGATACGGCTCGGGATCCGGTTTGCCGCGCGTGATGTCGTTGGCCGTAACCAGCCGGCCCGGCGTAGTGAGGCCGGCCACGCGAATTCGAACGAGGGCGAGCGGCTTTGTGCAGGATGTGACTATGGTCCAGCGGTCCGCCGGAAGAGAGTCCAGGAGCTCGCGAACGCCCGGCAGCGGTATTACGCCTTCAACATCGAGAATTTCGCGGCGTTCGACTTCACGGTTTTCCGCTTCGTGATCGGCGTCGGGAAGAAGTTCGCGAATCGTGGCGATGCTGGGGCGGCCATGGGCCTTGTGGACTGTCTCCACGGGATCGAAGCCGTGCTGGCGGGCCCATATCGACCAGACGCGCGCAACCGCGGGCGTGGAATCGACCAGGACTCCGTCCATATCAAACAAAAGCGCTTTGCAGAAGATTTTCGGCATGAGTGAGTTGGAAAAAATGAGTGTCGGATCGAACTCCTCCAGCGGGGAGAAGGAGGGGAGGGGAGCATCGGTTCGGACTCTCTCTTTTGCATTGGGCCGCTGCCGAAGGCAATCCTCCCTTTGAGCGAATGCGCTTCCGTGCGAATCGGCTCGGAAAGGAAGAGGTAAAGACGTCTGTTAGCCCTCGAGCAATTCTGATAGAATCAATGAACGCCGGAATCGGTCGTCGACTCTTCCACCAAGTCTAATTTCAGTGATTCATCCATGAACCAGCAATCACCCTCGTACAAAGACAAACCCGCCAAGGCCGGCCCACGCAAGTTGCTCGCTTGCGACGGTGGCGGCATCCGGGGAATCATTTCCGTGGAAATCCTCGCGCAAATCGAGAAGCAATTGCGCGCGAGCAGCGGCACTCCGGACCTCGTGCTGGCGGATTACTTTGACTACGTTGGTGGCACGAGCACCGGCGCGATCATTGCGACGCTCGTCGCGCTGGGCTTCAGCATGGACCAATCCCGAGAGTTTTATCTCAAGAGTGGCGCCGAGATGTTCCAGCCCGCCAAACTGTGGGAACGGCTGCGCACCAAGTTCGACGATGACAATCTGACGAAGATGCTCAAAGACATCATCGGCGAAACGACCACCCTCGCGTCAGAGAAACTCCGGACGTTGCTCATGATCGTGCTGCGCAACGCCACCACGGATTCTCCCTGGCCAGTGAGCAGCAATCCCCGGGCAAAATATAACGATCTCGCAGTCCGCGGCGAGGGCAGCAACCTTCATCTGCCGCTCTGGCAGCTTGTGCGTGCCAGCACCGCCGCACCAACCTATTTTCCGCCGGAAGTCATCAACGTCGGGGTAAGCCAGTTTGTTTTCGTGGATGGCGGCGTGACGATGTACAACAATCCCGCCTTTCAACTTTTCCTGATGGCTGCGACGGAGCCCTATCGGCTTTGCTGGCCGACCGGAGAAGACCGGATGCTCGTGGTTTCCGTGGGCACGGGCGCGAGCGCAAACGCGAACAGGAATCTTAGTCCACGCGAGATGAACCTTATTTACAACGCGAGCAATATTCCTTCCGCGTTAATGGCGGCGGCGCTCCACGAGCAGGATTTTCTGTGCCGGATCTTCGGCAAGTGTCTGGCTGGAGATCCGCTGGATCGCGAAGTGGGCGACGTCATCGGACAGGGCCTCCCCGGAGTGGCGAAGCTCTTTACGTACGCACGCTACAACGCGGAACTCTCCCGCGAAGGGCTCGACGCGCTTGGCCTGCCGGCGATTGACCCGGCGCACGTCCAGCAGATGGATTCCGTCGAGCACGTCGGGGAGATGCAGGAAGTCGGACGGGCGGTTGCGGCAAGGAAAGTACAGGCGGCGCATTTCGCGGGATTTCCCGCGTAAGGACCGGTAGTGATCAGAGGATGCGTCGGACCGAATTGAAGGGACGACCGGACCGTGAGCTGAGAAAGTCCGGTTTGGAGCGCCTCGATGCCACACCTCGGCCTGATTTGCCCTGAGCTCAGCGGTCATCTGAACCCGATGACGACGCCCGAGCGCGAGCTGAAGCGGCGGGGCTATCGGGTAACTCCGCGTGAGCGACTGCCGGAATGCTTTCACTATACCGGTCCATGGCACGCCATCGACCGGGGCGAAACGATCGAGTTTCCCTGGCAGAAGCTGGACGGTCGCCCTCTGATCTACGCGTCGATGGGAACGCTGCAGAACCGGCAGAAGTCGATTTTCGAGACCATTGCGGCGGCTTGTGCCGGACTCGATGCGCAGCTCCTTTTGTCGCTCGGAAGCCGCGGCCAGGGGCCCTAAGCGAAATTTTGCGGATCACCGATCGTCGTACCGTTTGCACCGCAGCTCGAACTCCTGCGCCGCGCCGCGTTGACGATCACTCACGCCGGGCTCAACACCGCGCTCGAGTCTTTGAACCAGGGGGTGCCAATGGTGGCGATTCCCATTCCAAACGATCAGCCGGGAGTCGCGAGCCGGTTGGAGTGGCTGGGCGGGGCGGAGGTCGTGCCGCCAGCACGCCTTTCGGTCCGGCGCTGCGTGCGAGCGTGAAGCGGGTCCTCCAACGAACCGCGCCACCGCGTCCAGGCGGAGCAATGGAAGGCGCAGATCGCTCGCGGCGATGGTCTCGCGCAGGCGGCCAACATCGTTGAACAGGCCATTTCCACGCGACAGCCGGTCCGCAGGGCGTGAGGTGCTGTGATCCAGTCATCGGCTCGGGCGACGACATTCCGGTGGAGATGTTAACGGGCTGCCGGATTCGCAACGCACGCACACCTCCCGCCAGGACGCGCTGTGCGCCGGAAACAAAGGCGGGTTCTGCAGGCTCGATCTGCGCAGGAGAATTCTCGACTTGGAGATGCTCCATGGCTTCACTTGTGCGATGCGCGATCCATTTCTTCAGGCTGCGATTGACGAGGCGAAGCAGGGTCTCGCCGAAGGGGGGATTCCCATCGGGTCAGTGATCGTTCACGACGGCAAAATCATCGGGCGTGGTCACAACATGCGTGTGCAGAAAGGCGATCCTCTCTTGCACGGAGAGATGAGCGCTTTCCAGCAGGCAGGCCGGCAACCCGCGTCCGTCTATCGCGAGTGCGTTCTCTATACAACGCTTTCGCCATGCCCGATGTGCAGCGGAACCTCGCTGCTCTACAAGATTCCAAAAATCGTCATTGGAGAGAACGTGACTTTCCTTGGGGCGGAGGACTGGCTGCGCAGTCAGGGAGTCGAATTGGACGTCGTCCAGGACGACGAGTGTATCGTGATGATGCGGAAGTTTATTTCTGACCGCCCGGAGCTTTGGAACGAAGACATCGCGGTTTAAGGCAAATGCCGAAATAGATTTTCCGAAATTGTGGCGGCGTCGCCGGGGAGGAGGAGCGACTTTCACGACTCCTTACGTCGTCGCCTACGAAGAGGGTTTCCCGCGAATCAGTCGGGCCAGGTGAGCAGCTTGGCAAAACGCAGGCCGGACTCCGTGAGGTGCGGCGACCCGGGCGGCCCGCTCACCATCCTTTTCGTGATGCGGGCATAGGGTTCGGCCGTTTCCTTAACCCACGCGAGGACAGGCCCGATTACGGGCGTTTTCGCAGCCTCGATTTTTATCGGAACGCCGTAGCGCGAAAACGTGACAGTCCATGCCGGCGGGTTCGCGATTTCGTCTCGCGCCACGAGCCAGGGGTAAGCGCGGAGCAGGAAGAAGTTCACCGAATTCTTTACGGTGATCTTGAAGGCCGGTTCGGCGCTGGCAACGTGATCAGCAATCTTCAAGGCGGGATCCTTGTGAGCGGCGAGCAAGAGACCAGCGGGATCGACGCCCGCAAGGTTGAGACCATTGTAAATGCCGTGGCGGTTTGGATCCCTCGGAAAATTGACGGTATGCCATTGCTCGAAGTTTTTGCTTAGCATCATGCAGACTTCGAAATGGGTATGAGCGCGCTCCCGATCGATTCCCGCGCCCGTGAAGCCCATGATTCCCAGCGGTTGTCCCTGGCGAACGGACTGGCCTGGCTCGACGGAGATCGAAGCGAGATGGGCATAGAGAGTGTAAAACGGGCAGCCATCCCAGCGATGTTCGACGACGACATATCTCCCGTAGTTCGAGGCGCCGGCTTCGCGACTGACGTGGACAACTCTTCCTGCAGCGGCGGCCCGTACCTCGTCGGTCGGATTGTCCTGGGCGTCGCGATGCATCGGGCAAATGTCGATTCCTTCGTGAAATTGCAGGCAAACTATCCTGCCGCCGGCACGCACAGGGCCGCGAACGAATCCGTACTGGCCGCCCTCCCAGGGCTTGGATTTTTCCCCTTCGAAGTCGCGATTTACGTACATGAAAAAATCCTGCGGCCGTCCTTCGAGCAGGGCCCGATTGTCTGTGGGAAATTCGACGAGGGGCTGAGCCCGCGCGACTCCAAGGACGAGAAAAAGCAATCCGGCGGCTCGAGCAACTGTCATTGCTGTGCGCTCTTCGGTGTGGGCTTGGGCTTGGGCTGCTTCCTCATGGCCTCCTTGAGAGCGGCAAGGGCCTTTTTCTTTTGCTCGGGAAACTCCTTTTCCCTGCCCACGATCGGATAAAGCGCTTGAAGCTCCACGATTTCCCTCGGAACAAATCCCGAGGGAAACGGCATGATGCCGTCGGTCATCTTCTCGCCGACCATCATCGCGCATGCGACTCGACCGTTGATCAGCGCAACAACCAGCGTGTCGCGGTATTCTATCGTGTGTTGCATGAGCCTGTTGGTTCCATCGGCGTCGAGCTTGAAATAACAGCCGATGGTGCCGTCCGCCGCGGCGAAGGGATAGAAAGCGACGATGTCGCGCTCCGTGACAATCGGAACCTTGCGAATTACCGTTTGTTTCGGCGGATTGAGGAGCGTGACCGGCACCACGAATCTCTCGCCGTCGCGCGGGTTGCCTTCGGCATGGAGGCGGATTGACACAGCGGGCTTTTTCTCCGCGGCCTCGACGCTCAACAGGGAAAGCAGAACGAACGGGATGAGCCAGCGCATCTGCGGATGATAATTCTCAAGAAGGGATTTGCAACCGCGGTCCCCGTAGCTTAGCAAGATACGGCGATGAAGTCTTTTGCAATGCTTTTGGCCTTGGTTGCGCCCTCAGTTCTCGTGGCGCAACAGGCGCCCGTGGCCAGTTCGAGCCCGAAGCCGGTTGGGTCCTATCCCGCATCGGCCTTTGGCGTCATCCCGCCGGACGAAGGCAGCCCGTTCTTTGCG
This sequence comes from uncultured Verrucomicrobiae bacterium, assembly GCA_963763735.1. Classification (GTDB taxonomy): domain Bacteria; phylum Verrucomicrobiota; class Verrucomicrobiia; order Chthoniobacterales; family Terrimicrobiaceae; genus DASTFP01. The sequence goes on from CAVXQK010000015.1 coordinate 175,498, forward strand.
GAGCGCCAGTCAGCGAAGTTCAGCGCCAGTCAGGAGGGTCAGGATTTGCTGGCGGGAGAGGGGGTGGCTGTTTTTCCGCAATCGAAACGCAGTCCGGATAGCGCTACGACCATATTTACCAAGTTTTTTACGGATATGTTCGCCTCCGTGAAGCTTGGCCGAGTGCGCCCCGAAAAAACGACGCAGGCCTTGACGGTGGAGCCGTCGGAGTTTTCCCTGGCCGAACGCCGCGAACTGGATGCGACCTATACCGTCCGAAACAACACCAAGAGGCTTATGCGCCTGGATTTCAACACGACACAGCGCATCGATATCCAAACCACAAACCCTTCGGGAAAAGTGATCGAAAAATGGTCCGACGATCACGCGTTCCAGTTCGGGGAGGGAGTCATATTCATCAATCCGCAGGAGCGGATCGAGTATTCCGAGAAGGTTGCCACCAGGGAAATGAAGCCTTCGGAGACCTACACAATCAAGGCCGACGTGGTGGGCTATCCCGACTACACCGCGACGGCGCCTGTCACGCCTTCGCCCTAGAAACAGTTGCCGGGGCGCAGGGAAAGTGCCGCGAGCTTCGCAAAGCACTCCTCGAAGCGGCCAAACCCTTTTGACCGAGCCGCCTCCAATTAATTTTTTGCGCTTGACCTCAGGGAGAATAGCGCATCTTTCCGTCTCCGCCACGTTTGCAAATTATTTGTTGCCAAAGACCCTGACGAACACTACGCCTACCCACTAAATCATCACCCGCCATGTCCGAAAAATCCATTGAAGAAAAAGTTAAAGACATCATCGTCGAGCAATTGGGAGTGAATCCCGAGCAGGTTACACCCACCGCCTCATTCATCGAAGACTTGGGAGCCGACTCGCTTGACACTGTCGAGCTTGTCATGGCCTTCGAGGAGGAGTTTGGCGTGGAGGTTCCAGACGAGGATGCCGAGAAGCTCCAGACCGTCGGAGACGTCGTCAAATACATCGAAGAGCGGAGCCAGAAATAGTTCCGGCGCCCGCCACTTCGCCAACCCTTTTCGTCCCGAGCGCGCGAGTGTCTCGGGACGTTTCGTTTTGACAACAAGGATTGCCAGGTCTCGTGCCGGCGGCAATTTTTCCCCGACAGGCTCGAACAGCCTCGCCGCAGGATCCGCTGTATGGGCGGCCTAGTCGTTCGTCCGCGCGCCCGGATTTTCCACGGGCATGACTGGGTGTATTCCAGCGAGGTTCTGAAGGTTTTTGGCAATCCGGTTGACGGCGACGTAGTCTCCCTCAAGGACGGCCGGGACAAGTTGCTCGGGTCCGCGATCTACAATTCCAGATCCCAAATCATTGCGCGTCGATTTTCGAGGCGCAGGCAAGCGCTCGACGCTGATTTTTTTTCGCGGCGGATCAACCAGGCGGTGGCCTGGAGAGCGCGGTCCGGATGTGATCCCAACCTCTGCCGGCTTGTTTGGAGCGAGGCCGACGGCTTGCCTGGCGTTGTCGCGGACCGTTATGCGGATGTAATCGTTTTGCAGACGCTCACGCTGGCGATGGACAAGCAGAAGGAATTGATTGCAAGAGTTTTGTCCGTGCTTCCCGACGTGCGGCATGTTGTCGAGCGCAACGAGGGCTCTGTGCGCACGGCCGAGGGGTTGCCGCTGGTGAGCGGAGTTTTGTTCGGAGGAGAACCCGGAGAGCGGGAGATCGCCGTTGGCGGGGTGCGCTTCATCGTGGATTTCCTGCATGGTCAGAAAACCGGCCTCTACCTCGACCAGTTGGAAAATTACGGGATCGTGGCGGAGTGTGCCCCTGGCCGGCGCGTGCTGGATTGTTTCTCCAACCAGGGTGGTTTTGCACTGGCTTGCGCTCAACGGGGCGCACCCGAGGTGACCGCGGTGGAAAGCGGCTTCGAGAGCGTGAGGAAGTTGCAGCAGAACGCCTCTCGAAACGGCCTGCGCATTTCTGTCGAGGAACAGGACGTCTTTGACTTTCTCAAAGCCGCCGAGAGGCGGGGAGATTGCTACGACTTGATCATACTCGACCCGCCCTCGTTCACCCACGCGCGCGGGAAGATCAAGGAGGCCTTGCGAGGCTACCGGGAGTTGCATCTCCGCGGCGCGAAACTCCTTGCGCCGGAGGGTGTGCTCGCGACGTTCTCCTGCTCGCATCATGTGTCCGCCGAGGAATTTGAATCTGCCGTGGCCGGAGGATTCTCGGATGCCAGGCGTTCGGCGCGAATCGTTCGGCGATTGAGCCAGGGAGCGGACCATCCCACGTTGCTCCATTTGCCGGAAACCTATTACCTCAAGGGACTATTACTTGACGCAATGGCGGGTCGTTGATTGTTTGTGCTGGAAATTTTCGCCTGCCGCGATCAAGTTTCAGGGCGCTCGATTTTTTTTATGCCACCGGATCCCAGCAAAGCTTCAGGCCCCTATCTCGATTTGGAAGAAGAAAACGCAGAAGACCTCGGTGAAGAGGTACAAAAAACAAATACCGAGCTGGAAAAGCTGAAGCGTCAGCTTGAGGACATCGAAAAGCAAAAGCTGCGCCTGGAAGAGCTCAAGAAGCGCCAGGACGAACTCGAGGTGGGCCGCTCGGAGATGGCGGACAAGCTCACGCGTTCACTGGTCACTGTGCAGCGGGAGGCCGAGGAGGCCCAGAAGCGGCTCGAACAGCTCAATTCCATTCACAACTCGTTCACGCAGCACCTGCGCTACATCGAGGCAATCAATCCCAAGACGTGGGGCGCCGTCGATTTACCCAAGGAACTGAGCAAGGCCTTGAGCGCTGTTGAGGATGCGCGTGTGGAATACGTAAAGGCTCAGGCAAAGATATCCGTTGAGGGCTCACCGGATGTTCCCGTATCCGTGGGGTTGCCGGGCACTTTTGAACAGGATTACGGCTACGCAGAGGAGCGAGGATTCAGGTATTGGGCGAAATCCGGCTTCGCATTTACGCTGCCCCTGCAGATTATCGGCGTGCTGGGACTGCTCCTTTGGATCTGGACCGTCTTTGGCGGAAAATAGGATGGCAAAGTCCCCGGGATCCAGGCCGAGCCGCTTAGCCGCTGAAGAGCGCCAGCTTGAGCAGCAACGCGAGGAGATCCTGCGCAAAGCGCAAGAACTTGAGAAAAAGCTCAAGCTTCTGCCAACGGTCATGGAGGCTCAGGAGGAGCAGAAGCGCGAGATCGCGAAACGACGCGCCGCATCGGCCGGACGCGCGATTTCTCCGTATGCCATGGGGGGCGGCGGGCGGCGGACCCGCGCCAAGAGCCTGCACACTCCCTCGCGCCAGCGATTTGCCGCCCAGGTAAAAACGGCGGCCCTGCTGATTGCCCTCGTCATCATTTTCCTGCTTCTCTGGCGGGTGGTCCCTGCGACTTGAATGCCGTTTGGCATTTGCAGGCCCTGGACGACTGACAGCCTGCCGGCCTTGGAATTTAGCCGGAATTCGACGCATGAAAAATCCCCGAATCAATGAACCCGCCAGTTCCGACATGCTGCCCGGCGGGCACCCCGGTCCAAAGCGCGCGGAATATCTGAGAGCCTATCGCTTCATGCTCAGCGCGCGTGTTCTCGAGGAGAAGCTGGCGAGCCTTTATCGTGGCGGACTGATCAAGGGAGGCGTGTTTCTGGGGCGCGGGCAGGAGGCGCTGAGCGTTTCCGTCGGGATCAATCTTCGCAAGGGCGATATTTTTGCGCCGCTGATTCGCGATCAGGCGGGGCGCATGGCCTTTGGCGATTCGGTCCTCGACACGCTTCGAACCTATCTGGGATCGCAGCTCGGCTCGATGCGCGGCCGCGATGGAAACATCCACCGGGGGCGTCCCCGCGAGGGTTACTATGCGATGATCAGCCATCTGGGCGCGATGATTCCGCTCGTCGCGGGAGGCTTGATGGCCCGCCGCTTTCGCGGGGAGACCGGCGTGGTGGGAGCGACATGCCTCGGTGATGGCGGAACCTCGACGGGCGCGTTTCACGAGGGGCTCAACGTCGCCGCCGTGGAAAAGCTTCCGCTCGTGCTGGTAGTCGCGAACAACCAGTACGCTTACTCGACGCCAAACGATCGGCAGTTCGCTTGCAAGGATCTTCTCGACAAGGCCGTTGGCTATGGCGTTGCGGGACATCGCGCGGATGGTACGGATCTCGCGGACTGCCTGCGAGTCGTCGGGTCTGCCATTAAGGCGGCGCGAGCCGGAGGCGGTCCCCAGTTTGTGGTCGGCGAACTGCTGCGCCTGGTCGGACACGGAGAGCATGATGACGCCGGCTACGTCGACCCGAAATTGAAGTCGGCCCATGTGGGCCGCGATTGCCTGAAAATCAGCGAGGAGTTCTTGATGGAGAAGGGCTGGGCCTCAGCCGAGCAAATTGCGGGCTGGCGTGCCGAGGCTAAAAACGAGGTGGACGCTACGGCGGCAAAAGTGCAGCGCGAGCCCTCCCCGGATCCGGCGGAAGACGACTGGAGGGCACTTTCGACTCTGTCCGAAGACTTTGCGCAGGCATGATCACGTATTTGGAAGCTATCCGTTCCGCCTTGGCGAGGGCGTTGGCGGACGATCCCAGGGTCTTTCTGTACGGACAGGATATTGGGTTTTTTGGGGGCGCCTTCAAGGCGACCAAAAACCTGGCCAGAGAATTTCCAGGCCGGGTTCTTGATGCGCCGCTCAGCGAGGACGCCATTGTCGGCGTTGCCATCGGCGCGGCGATTGAAGGAATGCGCCCGATCGTGGAAATGCAATTCGCGGATTTCTCAACCTGCGGCTTGAATCAGATCGTCAACCAGGCAGCGACCCTTTTCTATCGGACGGAGGTGCCGTGCCCCATCGTCGTGCGGCTTCCGTCCGGCGGGACTCCCGGGAGCGGGCCCTTTCACAGTCAGAGCATGGAGGCGCTGTATGCCTATTATCCCGGTCTCGTCGTCATGACTCCCGGCACGGTGGAGGACGCATATTCCATGCTGATTGAAGCGGTGGCCATTGACGACCCGGTGCTCTTCTGTGAGCACAAGTTTCTCTACAACCACCTCAAGGCTGAACGCTTGCCAGACCAGGCCACGCCCGCATTCAAGGCGCGGCTTGCCAGGCAGGGACGCGATGCCACGGTCGTCACCTATGGCGCGATGCTCCACGAGTCGCTGGCTGCGGCCGAGGAACTTGTCGAAGATGGTTACGAAATCGAGGTTGTTGATCTCAGAACCGTCAAACCCCTGGACACCGATACGGTGCTGGCCTCCGTGGCGCGAACCGGGCGCATGCTGTGCGTCAGCGAGGCCTGGCCGTGGGGTGGGGTGGCTGCCGAGGTCATTGCCCGCGTCACGGCGGAGGGGTATGGTCTGCTCGACGCTCCGCCGCAGCGGCTCAGTGCGAGGGATACTCCGGTGCCCTATCATCCCGATCTTTGGACAGCGCATCGTCCAACGGCGAGCGCGATTGCCTCCTCGGTGCGGCGCCTTTTGGACATGTAAAACGTTATGGCCCAAGTTCCAATCCTCATGCCACAACTCGGTGAATCCATCGCCGAGGCAACGATCGTCAAGGTCCTTTTCCAGGAGGGCAGCGCGGTGGAAGCCGACAAGGATGTTATTGAAGTCGAGACAAACAAGGCTGTGATGGGAGTGACTTCGCCCTGCACGGGAGAAGTTTCCCAGATCCTTATCCAGGAAGGCCAAAGCTATCCCGTCGGCGCGGTTCTCGGCTATGTCGAAGTCTCCGCGGAGGAGGCTCGCAGGCTGGGTATTGAAGAAGAGCCGCAGGAGACTCCACGGAGAAAGGAAGTCCGCCGCCCCACTCGGGCGGCGCCCCGCGGAGTTGAGCCGACCGTCAAGGGACTTCCCGTACCTGCGCACGCCGGGGGGGCCAGCTATTTGTCGCCCCGCATGAAGGCGCGGATGACCGAACTCGGACTTCACGCGGCGGACCTCGCCGGAATCGCCGGCAGCGGGGCCGCGGGGCGCGTGACAATCGAGGACCTGGAAAGGTTTTTGGAGGATCTCGAACGCAACCGGATCACGCCGGCTTCCTCCATGCGCGTCGCCGTGGCGGACGCCATGCGACGCAGCGCCACACGCCCGCTGGCCACGGTCGTTCTTCCGGTCCGGCTCGATGAAATGCTTGCCCATCGCAAAACCTGCAAGCCGCACAAGGCCGGGCCGGCTCTTTACGCGCTTCGCGCGTTGGCGATCGCTCTTTCCGAAAATAGCGCCCCCGCCGGGCGGTTGATTGGGGATCGCATTATTCACCCGCGCTCGATCGACATCGGCTTCGCCGTGGAGGCTGAGGATGGCGTGCTTGTTCCCGTGATTCGCAACGCGGACCAGTTCGCCCTTGCCGACCTTGTGGATCGTTATAACCGTCTTGTCGATCTCGCGCGGCAGCGGCGGCTTCCCGCGGGCGAGACGGGCGGCTCCATAGCGACGGTCACCAACTACGGGGTGTTCGGACTGACTGTCGCGACGCCCATTCCGCTGCCGGAGCAAACCCTGTTGCTGGGAATGGGCTGCGGGCAGGTCGTGCCGCATTGGAATGCCGCCAAGAAGGAATTCTCGCCCGTGACCGAAGCGGCCTTCACGTTGAGCTTCGACCATCGGGTGCTGGACGGCGGCGCTGCGGGCCGCTTGCTGAAGCGGGTCGCGGAACTCCTCAACGCGCCCGGCAATTTATAGTCTCGCCGGGAGTTCCCCGACCTTTCGCTTGGGCGATCTCCTATTCGGCGGGTTGGGGGAGGGCGCCCCCGTGTTCCAGAGCTTCCTCTGTCACGGGCTCGACAACCACCAACTTGGCGCAGACGGCAAAGATGCCCGCGATGACCAGATAGCTCAACGCCACGCTCGGATCGTCGGCGATACCAATCTGGTGCCCGTGCATAAAGCCGAAGAACGTCATGATAGCGCCGGCAAGCGCGAATCCCGCCGCCTTCATGAAGGTCCTGTCAATGATGCAGACGGCGATCGCTCCAAGAATCAAGCCGCCCAGGATTGAGCCTCCTCCAAGGATTTCGAGGCCCCGGAAAAGTACGCCCTGATCCTTCATTTTGCCGGCGAGTTCCTCGGTAACTGCAAAGGTGCCCGCTGCGGCGAGCGCGCCATTCATGAGAGTGACCCCCCAGTGCGCGAGGTGCGGAGTGAGAGCCAGGACGATGGCCGGAGCATGCCTCTTCGGAGTCTCCTGGAACGCCTGTGAACCGATCAGCATTCCGATGTAAAGCAGGATCGGCAGGATGGCAATGGTCGGAATCAGAGCCAGCATCAGCGAGATGGTGCCGAACCAACAGAGGAGAATGACTGCGATTCCCGTGGCGGCGGAGTAGCCGATCCGACCGCCCATCGCTTTCCATCCCGGGTGGCCGATGTAGACGGCATTGATGAATGGGTTTCCCATGAGGCACCCAATGAGGCTTACCACGCCATCCGCGGTCAGAACGCGTGTGGTCGGAAACTCGTCGCCGGCGACCGCAGCGCTTTCGACGTTATCGAGCGCCTCGACGAGATCGTAAATGCCGAAGGGGATCGCCGTAACGAGAATGACCCCGAGAAATTCGAAGCCGGAGAACACGTGGCCAAAAGCAGGAATTGGCACGCGGAAGCCAAAATTGACGAAGGCGTCGGAAAGGCCTTTGAAACTCATTCCTCCGTAATTGAGGCCCACCGCCGTCGATCCCCAGGCGATGACGGTCCCGACGGCGATCGCCACCAGGCCGGCTGGGACGCCCCGGTATTTCACGCCGCCAAACCAGCTGAGCAGGATGATCGCGAAGCAAACGATGCCGATCAACGGCGTCGTGAACATCTGGACCGCCGGCGACATGGAAATGAAAGTGACGGAAACACCCGCGAGCGTGCCGAGCAGAGCCGCGCGGGGAGTGATTCTGCGAATCACCGGTCCAATGAATCCACCGATCATCAAGACGAAACTCTGGATGAATACCCAGGTGAGTCCCGCCTCCCATCCCTTGATCGGATCGCCGGTCCTCAAAGCGATCGGGAGCATGATTACAAAAGTGACCACAAACATATGCGGCACGCTGATACCAGAGGGCAAAGCGCAGACGTCGGTGCGGCCGGTTTGCTTTGCGAGCCCGTAAGCGAGCCACGCATAATAAAGAGTCGAGAGACAAAGCATCAGGCCTGTGGCGGGCAAAATTCGGCCAAAGACGAGATCGTCCGGCATCTTGAGCACGAAGCGCAGAAGGGCTGTCAATGTGAGCAAATTCACCAGGATGTTTGTCCCGAAACCGAAGAAGGCGTTCCAGTCCCCGGGCACCCAGACTTTTGGCTTTGTCATTGTTGTGGTCATGGTTGGCATTTGGTTGTTGTCACTTGATCACGCCCTCACTCAGGCGAGGGCGGCGAGGATTTTGGCGGAGTCCGACACCCAGCCGAAAATTCCGCCTTGAGCCTTGATCATCTTGAGGCCCATCTCCTGAAATTCCGGAAAGTAAGAACCCACGCAGTCTGCCGGAACAAGGCAGTCGTAACCGCGATCGTTGGCTTCGCGCACCGTGGTGTTGACGCAGACCTCCGTGGTCACGCCGGTGACGACGAGTTGCTGGATGCCGCGATTTTGCAGGATGGCATGCAGATCGGTGGCAAAAAAAGCGCCTTTGCCCGGTTTATCGATCACCGGTTCGCCGGGCAGCGGATAAAGCTCGGGAATGATGTCGTGGCCAGCCTCGCCGCGCACCAGGATGCGGCCCATGGGCCCGGGATCCCCGATGGCCGTCTTGCTCCGGCCGCGGATTTTCTTGGCCGGGGGAAGATCTGCGAGATCCGGGCGGTGTCCCTCCCGGGTGTGGATGACCGCCAGGCCGGCCTTCCGCCAGGCTTCGAGCAGATGGCGATTTGGAGCAATCGTGCGGCGGAGTTGGGAAACATCATTGCCGAGCATTTCCCCGAAGCCGCCAGGCTCAAGGAAGTCGCGCTGCATATCGATGATGAGGAGCGCGCAACGTGCGGGTTGAATTTCGTAAGGATACGGTTCGGCCTCGATGCTCAAAGTGGATCCGTTGGTCATGGCAAGATGGACTAAATTTGCGACGCTTGGTGGGTGCCTGATTATTTGCTAGCGCCTTCCGTGCCAAAAATTCCGTCGACGGTATTGGCCGGGGACAAGAGGCTGAACACTGGTGAGCGGCTGGGAGCGACAGAAGCTTCACAATGCGGTGGCGGAGTTGGCGACGGATCGGAGGGATGCTCTGCGTTGTCAGTTGATTCGTTCCATGGAAGTCCTCTACGCCATCGAGTCGCTTTACGTGGCCCGCGGCGAGGTAGGGCGCGAAGAGTTCAGACGATTCGTGGCGCGCGCTCTGGCGCGCCAGCCAGAGCTTCAGCGACTCGCGTGGCATCCGCGCGTGAGTGAAAGCGAGCGCGCCGGGCTAGAGGCGCTAGCGGATTCCGAAGGCCTCAAGAAGTTTCAATTCAGCGAGCAGCGGGCTGAAGCTGTGCGCGCGTAAAGGTCACCGCGCCACTGACATTCATTCCCAAAAAATACGGGTCGTGGAGCATTTACGGCGGCGTCCAGTACTATCACATATTCAATGAGGGCCTCGTGCTCGGAAACACATTCCTCCCCTCGAACTCCACGAATCGAAATCCCGTGCAGTTCTACGGCGGCCTGGCGCTCTTCTTTTGACGCCTGTGTTAGTCTTCTGTCCCTATGAATGAGCGCTATGTTGAATCCGATCCTTATCCGTGGCCATGGAATGGCGATTTGCGACCCGAAAACACCGTGTTCCTTATTATCGACATGCAGACCGACTTCTGCGGACTGGGAGGGTACGTCGACAAGATGGGATACGACGTTTCCCTGACCCGCGCGCCGATCGAACCGATTAAGAATGTCCTCAATGCGGCACGTGCCAAGGGCTTTCACATCATGCATACACGCGAGGGTCATCGGCCGGATCTCGCGGATCTTCCCGCCAACAAACGGTGGCGCAGCCGTCGCATCGGAGCGGGAATCGGCGATCCGGGCCCCTGCGGGAAGATTCTCACCCGCGGAGAACCGGGGTGGGATATCATCGAAGAGCTTGCCCCGCTACCCGGCGAGGCGATCATTGACAAGCCTGGGAAAGGTTCCTTTTATGCCACGGATCTCGACATGCTCCTGCGCCAGAAGGGAATTCAGAACCTGGTTCTCGCGGGCATCACCACGGATGTCTGCGTTCATACCACGATGCGCGAGGCCAACGACCGCGGCTACGAGTGTTTGATCCTTTCGGATTGCACCGGCGCAACGGACCACAGCAATCATGTCGCGGCGCTGAAGATGGTTAAGATGCAGGGCGGAGTATTCGGCGCTGTGGCTGATTCCCGGACTTTCATCGAGGCGATTGGCGGGTGACCCGCGAAACGATCTCGTCATCCCGCAAGCTCGTCGCGTAAAGTTCAGGCGCTGTGGAACCCGACCCTGCACCTGCTTTTGCGCGCCTGGAGCTGAAGGATCTCTTTCAAATCGCCGAGAATGCCGACACGATTCCGTGGCAGCCGTTTCGCGACGGCGCGGATATCTATCGCTTGTACGGCGATGGAGATACGGGTCCGACGGCCGCCTTGATCCGGTTTCGCGCCGAGGGAAAAGTTCCCCTGCACGAACACCAGGGCTACGAGCATATCTTTGTGCTGTCCGGATCGCAGCGCGATCAGAACAGCACGGCGGGCGCGGGAACCCTGATGATCAATCCCCCGGGAACACACCACAGCGTTGTCAGCGAAGCAGGGTGCATCGTGCTTGCGATCTACGAGAAGCCCGTGAAATTCGAGGCAGACTAGCGGCTACGCGCAGCGATTGATTTCCGCAGCCAGCTCGAAATCCAGGTCCGTGAGCCCCCCCTTGCTGTGGGTTGAAAGGCGCAAGAGCACCTTATTCCATCGAATGTCGATATCCGGATGATGGTTGGCATTCTCGGCAAGATCGGCGACTCTATTGACAAAGCGCATCGCTTCCTTGAAGTCAGTGAATTTCAGCGTTCGCGTTATTTCCGCGTCGCGCCGCGACCAGCCGTCAGCCCCGCGAAGCTTCTGCGTAATCTCCTCTTCGGCAAGCAAAACTGCCATAAAATTTAAAAAATTAGCCTTGGCCGCGTTACCCCCGGTGTGTAGCTTTCGCAACCCCAACCAAGTTAAGATTATGGGCAGGATTTACAACAACATTGTCGAAACGGTCGGCCGGACGCCGCTGGTAAAACTCAACAAGGTCACGGAAGGCCTCAACGCGACGATCGCGATCAAGTGCGAGTTCTTTAACCCGTTGGGCAGCGTCAAGGACCGTATTGGGATGTCAATGATCGAGGATGCCGAGAAGAAAGGGACCCTCACGGCGGATACGGTGATCGTCGAACCGACGAGCGGCAACACGGGCATCGCTCTTGCGTTCGTGGCGGCAGCCAAGGGATACAAGATCGTTCTGACCATGCCTGAGACAATGAGTCTTGAGCGCCGCACGTTGCTGGCGATGCTCGGCGCGAAACTTGTTCTCACGCCCGGCGCCGAGGGGATGAGAGGCGCCATTGCCAAGGCCGAGCAGATCGTCAAGGAGACGCCGAATGCCTGGATGCCCCAGCAATTCAACAATCCTGCAAATCCCGCAATTCACCGGGAGACCACCGCGGAGGAGATCTGGGAAGACACGGACGGGAAGGTGGACATTTTGATTTCCGCTGTCGGCACGGGGGGTACGATCAGCGGCTGTGTCGAGATCATCAGGCCGCGGCGGCCTTCATTCCAGGCGATTGCGGTTGAACCCAAAGATTCGCCGGTCATCTCCCAGACACTTGCCGGCCTGCCGCTCAAGCCGGGTCCGCACAAGATCCAGGGGACGGGTGCCGGCTTTATTCCCAACAATCTCCACTTGAAAAGCGAAAATGGCGCTCCACAGATCACCGAGTGTATTCAGGTCAGCAATGAGGACGCCCTTGTCATGGCGCGCCGTCTTGCCAAGGAGGAAGGCATCCTGGCCGGGATAAGTTCGGGCGCGAACGTCTGGGCCGCGATTGAAGTGGCGAAGCGTCCCGAAAATGCCGGAAAACTGATTGTGACAGTCGCCTGCTCGACCGGTGAGCGCTATCTGAGCACGGCGCTGGCGGAAGCCGCTCGCGCGGAAGTCGGGAGCTAAATCTCATGGCATCGAAAAGCGATCAACCTCCGGCTGACGAGCGGACATACGACGCCGGAAGCTTCGAAGCGGAGCTTTTCTGGGAAAGGAATCGCTTTGCGATTCTTGCTGGCGGGGCGGCGATACTCGCCGTTGCGGCAGCCATTGGCATTTGGCTTTTCAGTCAGCACAGCGCGCGCCGCGCGGCCGAGGCGCTGTTTGCCGAAGCCAAGGATCCCGCCGCGTGGCGCGAAGTGATTGCGAAGTATCCGCGTTCGATGCCGGCCGCGAACGCCTATTTCCTTTTGGCGGATTCGCTTCGCTCGCAAGGGAGCGTGGAGGAGTCCTCGGCTCTGTATAAGAAATTTCTTACGGTATTCCCAGTCCACCCCTTGACGGGAGGCGCCCGGCTCGGGCTTGCGGAGAACCTTGCGGTGGCGGGAAAGGCGGAGGAAGCCCTTGCCGCCTTTCGCGAGGCGCAGACCGTGGACTCCGGCAGCTATGCCGCGCCGTTCGCGGGGCTTCTGGAAGCCCGCATATTCATCGGAACGGGCAAGCTCGACGAAGCGCGCAAAGTGCTCGCAACGCTTGTTGCGACGTATCCCCAGTCTCCCGCAGGGCGCGCGGCTGCAGGCCAGTTGGACGCACTCGTGCCGTTTTTGCCTCCCGACGCGCAGAGCGCCGTTCAATAGGTGCTCGGCGGCTCGGTGGCCTTGTGTGTGTGTGAGCCGGGAACGATGGCGTGCGATTCCGGTGAGATGCCCGCCAATTCCTCCGCCGGGTAGAGCCAGATTTCGCTGAGGGTTGGGTGATAGTGCGGGATTGTTGCGAACTGGCCGGCGGTGGCGCGAAAACGCATGGCGACAACAATTTCGTGGATCAATTCCGAAGCGTCAGGACCAACGACAGAGCCGCCGAGAATCTCGCGGGTGGATTTGTCGGCCAGCAGTTTCACAAAACCGTCGGTTTCATCCATGATCAGCGCCTTGCCATGGTCGCAGAAGGGATAGGTGGCGACAAGATGGTCGATGGCTCGGGTTCTTGCATCGCCTTCGGAAAGACCGACTGCGGCGACCTGTGGCTCGGTGAAAATGACGTAGAGTCTGAGCCGGTAGTCCATCGACTCCAAACCCGAATCCCCCTTGAGCAAGCGGACCGCGTTGCGGGCGGCGCGCTCTCCTTGTTCGATAGCGACGTGAACGATTTCGTATGGTCCGCAGCAATCGCCCGCGGCAAAGATATGCGGGACAGACGTCTGCTGATGGGCGTTCGCCGCGATAGCCTTCTTTTCCATTTTGACGCCCGCTTCCTCGAGTCCGAGGCCGGAGACCTTGGGTTCGCGCCCGAGCGCATTCAAAATCGCGGATGCTTCGACGCTCTTCCTGGATCCATCGTGTTCGAAGATGACACGGCGCGTCCCTTCGCTCCGCTCAACGCAAAGCAGTTTGGTTTTGGTAAAAATCTCGATGCCCCGCTTGCGAAAGGCGTTCTCCACGACCCTGGCCACGTCCTCATCCATGCCTTTGAGCAGCTGTGTGCCACGCTGGACTATGGTGACACGCGCTCCGAGCGCATTCAGATAATGGGCCAACTCGAGGGCGACAGGCCCGGCGCCGAGAACGATGATCGACTCGGGAATGCTCGGGAGGTCCAGCACGTCGTCGCTGGTCAGATACCCGGCGCCCTCCAGTCCAGGGATGTCCGGCGTGCTGATCACGGAGCCCGTTGCAATCAGAAACGATTTCGCGGTGACGGTTTCTTCAGATTCCCCGGGGCCCTTGACGTGGACGGTGTTCCTGTCCACGAAGGTGGCACTCCCCCGAACGAAATGGAAATCTCCCTGTTCGAGTTGATCCCGCCGGTAGTCGGCGAATTCCGCGATTAACCGGCGTTTGCGAGCAATGATTTCGCCCGCGTCGAATCCAATGTGTCCGGCATGCAGTCCGAATTCCCGCCCGTGACGCAGGGCGCGCAAGCGGTTGGCGGATTCGATGAGTGTCTTGCTCGGCATGCAGCCGCGCAGAATGCAGAGTCCGCCGACGTCGGTCCCGCCCTCGATCACGCAGGTTTTCAGCCCGAGGCCCGCGGCTGTTCGGGCGCCAGCATACCCGGCGCTCCCTCCACCCATGACGACGAAATCGTATTTCACGCGGCACCTTCGCGCAAAAGCGACGCACAATCGACGACCCGAATTCTACGGGGCCGTAAAGGAATGCCGTCGCGAGGCTCCCGGATCAGTAGGCGGCCTGCGCGCCCCGAATGTTTTTCTTTTTTATCCAAGGCATCAGCCCGCGGAGACGGGCGCCGGTCTTTTCGATTGGATGCTTTTCGCCAGCCTTCAAAAGCGCGTTGTAGCGCTTGTAGCCGCTCTCGTATTCCTTGATCCACTCCTTGGCGAACCTGCCATTCTGGATGTTCTTGAGCGCCGCCTTCATCCGCTTTTTGACCGAGGCATCGATGATCTTCGGGCCGATGCTGACGTCTCCCCACTTGGCTGTCTCGCTGATGGAAAATCGCATGCCCGCGATGCCAGATTCATTCATGAGATCCACGATCAGTTTCAATTCGTGGAGGCATTCGAAGTAGGCCATCTCGGGCGAATAGCCGGCCTCGACGAGCGTCTCAAATCCCGCCTGGACGAGGGCTGATGCTCCTCCGCACAGAACGGTCTGTTCGCCGAAGAGGTCGGTTTCCGTTTCCTCCTTGAAAGTCGTCTGAATGACGCCGCCGCGAGTGCCGCCGACGCCTTTCGCCCAGGCGAGGGCGATCTTTTTGGCATTCTTGCCGGGGTCTTGATAGATGGCGATGAGCGCCGGCACGCCCTTGCCCTCGGTGAACTGCCTGCGCACAATATGACCGGGCCCTTTGGGAGCAACCATGATGACGTTGACGTCTTTAGGCGGGACGACCGTCTTGAAATGGATGCTGAAACCATGGGTAAACAGGAGCGTCTTTCCCTTGGCGAGATTGGGACCGATATCCTTCACATAGGCGGCGGCCTGCTTGGTGTCGGGGATGCCGACCATGATCACGTCGGCAAGTTTGACGGCCTCGGCAGTGTCGTGGACCGGGAACCCATAGTCTTCGGCGACTTTGCGGCTCTTGCTGCCGGGATAGAGACCAATGATCACTTTACAGCCACTGTCCTTCAAGTTGAGGGCATGGGCGTGACCCTGAGACCCGAAGCCGAGCACGGCGAGGGTCTTGTCTTTGAGAACCGCCAGATCGGCGTCTTTGTCGGTGTAGATTTTTGCGGGCATAGCGGGGATTGGCGGAGGTCAATCGTTCGTGCGTGGCAGGGCGACCTTTCCCGTTCGGGTCAGTTCCTTGATACCAAAACGGTCCATCAGCATGAGGAATTTTTTCATTTTGCCGTCGGTGCCGGTGACTTCGATGGCGAGGGTTTCCGGCTGCACGTCAATGATCTTGGCGCGAAAGACATCGCAGATTTGCATCACTTCCGAGCGGGTCTTCGAAGTTGCCGTCACCCGAAGGAGAACGAGTTCGCGGTCCACGTACTCTTCGTCGCGGAAGTCCTGCACGTCGATCACGTCGACAAGTTTTTCGAGCTGTTTGATGACTTGCTCGAGCACCTTGTCGTCGCCGCGGACGACGATTGTCATGCGAGAGGCTGTGGCGTCAAGAGTCGGGCCAACGTTGAGCGTATCGATATTGAAGCCGCGGCCGCTGAACATTCCGGCGATGCGGGCGAGAACCCCGAACTTGTTTTCAACGAGGATGGAAATTGTGTGGCGCATGGGTCAACAAGGGGGGCCGATACTGGACGGTAAGCAGCGGGGCGTCAATCCAAAGGGTGAGCGGCATTTTCCCGGTTTTCGCCATGATCCACGGACCTCTCGGACAGGTAGCTGCTCAGCCGGGCTCGACCATCGGAATTCCGCTTTGGGAGAGCTTTTCGACGAATCCGGTGTGGTACTTTCCGCGCCGAAAATCGGAATTTTGCATGATGGCCTGCTGGAAGGGGATGGTCGTCTTTATACCAGTGATCATGTATTCGCCGAGGGCGCGGGACATTCGGTGAATGCAGGCCTTCCGGCTCGAGGCGGTGGTGATCACCTTGGCGATCATCGAATCGTAGTGCGGCGGGACGGGATATCCCGCGTAAGCATGGGAGTCGATTCGCACGCCGCGCCCGCCGGGCGCATAGTAGAGCGCAATCGTGCCGGGGCACGGCATGAAGTTATTGGCCGGATCTTCCGCGTTGATCCGGCACTCGATGGAGTGGTGCCTTGCGACGGCGTCGACAAGATGCTTGGAAAGGTGTTCTCCTGCGGCAACCTGAATCTGTTGTTTGACGAGATCGCATCCGTAGACTTCCTCGGTGATGGGATGCTCGACCTGGATGCGGGTGTTCATCTCCATGAAATAAAAATGACCCCGATCGTCCACGAGAAACTCGATCGTGCCCGCGTTGGCGTAGCCGACGTTCTCTGCCAGCTTGATGGAGGCGGCGCCCATTTGCTCGCGGAGTTCGGGCGTCATCAGCGGGGAGGGACACTCTTCGACGATCTTTTGACTGCGGCGCTGGATGGAACAATCGCGCTCCCCGAGGTGGACGACCCGGCCGTGTTCATCTCCGAAGATCTGAAATTCTATGTGATGCGGATTGATGATAAACTTCTCGATGTAGACCTCGGGATTGCTGAACGCCTTGTCCGCTTCGAGACGCGCGGAATGGAAACCCTGCACGAGGCTTCCTTCATTGCTCGCGACGCGCATCCCGCGTCCGCCGCCACCGGCCACGGCCTTGATCATGACAGGAAAGCCGACCTTTCGAGCAACCTTTATGGCTTCTTCCTCGCTGGCCACTGTTCCCTCGCTTCCGGGAGATACAGGAATGCCGATCTTGCGGGCGCACTCGCGCGCGGAGTTCTTGTCGCCCATGAGACGAATGGCGCTGGCGGAGGGACCAATGAACTTGATGTTGCAGCTCGCGCACACCTCGGCGAAATGCCCGTTTTCCGCAAGGAAGCCATAGCCCGGATGGATCGCATCGACATCGGCAATCTCTGCGGCGCTTATAATCCGATCGATTTTCAGATAGCTCTCCGCGCTGGGCGCCGGCCCGATGCAGATGGCCTCATCTGCAAGCTGGACGTGGAGGCTTTCCAAGTCGGGCTCGGAGTAGACGGCGACGGTCTGGATGCCGAGCTCTTTGCAGGCCCGGATGATCCGGAGGGCGATTTCGCCGCGGTTGGCGATGAGCATTTTCTTGAACATGTGACGGTCGATCGGATTCCCCAGACGCTTGTGTCTGGTATCTCTGATCTATTTGACGCGAAAGAGAGCCTGCCCGAATTGGACCGGCTTTCCGTTTTCGGCACACACCTCCGCAATGACGCCGGAGATCTCGGCCTTGATCTCGTTCATCACCTTCATGGCTTCGATGATGCAAACCACCGTGTCCGGCGTAATCTCCTGACCAACGGAAACATAGGGTGCGGATTCGGGCGACTGTGCGGCGTAGAATGTGCCGACCATGGGCGACTTGATTTCCTTGTGCTGTGGCGCTTCCGGAGCGGGCGCGGCGGCCAGGTTGCCCGTCTGCGGTGCGTTAGCTGCCGGTACCGGTGGCACGGCGACGACCTGCGCGGCGCCTTCGGCGGTCTTCAACGTGATCTTGAATCCTTCGCGCTCCATTTTGAAGACGGACAGGCCGTTCTTCTTCATCAGGTCGATTAACGTTCGAATCTCTTTAAGGTCCACAGTCAGCAGAATTGAGGGGCGACGAGACTCTCACGATGCGCGTGGCGGGTCAAGAGATTCAACAGGAAGGACCTTTACAAATGAAACGGCATGGCGCACTTTTCCGCTCTTTCCGATATGTGGTTGATTGTTCCCATTCTGCTTACCCTTCATGTGATCGTCTGCCTTCTGCTCGTGCTGGTCATTTTGATGCAGCTTCCTCGTAGCGAGGGTCTTGGAGCTGCGTTTGGCGGAGCAGTGACAGAGAATATCTTTGGCGCGCAGACCACGCACGTGCTGGCAAAATTCACCGTCTGGCTGGGCGTGGCGTTTTTTGGGATCACCCTTGTTCTTGCGGTTGCCTATTCCCACAGGGAGACCGCAAGGAGCCGCATTCAACAAGAGTTGTTGAACGCAGCCGTCCCATCGGCTTCGGCGACGCCCGCGGCGACCGCCGGTCCCAGCGCAACGGCTGCGCCCGTGGCCAGTCCCGCGGCAACGGCCTTGCCAGCGGCCAGTCCCGCGGCGAAAGCGCCTTAAAGCTGTCCGGGCGCGAACGGTGAGAATCGCGAAGTCTTTGTCATCCGCGCGGCGGTATTGTGCGAGGGCGGATCATCCTCTGGTTCTGGTTCCAACAATGGGCGCGCTGCACGATGGTCATGCCGCATTAATCCGCCGCGCTCGAAAGCTCGCCGGAAAGAGCGGAAAAGTCGTCGTCTCGATCTTCGTCAATCCCATGCAGTTTGGCCCCAAGGAGGATTTCTCGAAGTATCCCCGGGCACCAAGCCAGGATCTGGAGGTTTGCCGGACAAGCGGAGCGGATCTGGTTTTCACTCCTTCCGTGGAACAAGTTTATCATGAGGACCGTTCGGTGTTCGTGGACGAAAGCTCGCTCTCGCGATGGCTTTGCGGGGCGTTGCGGCCCGGCCATTTTCGCGGAGTTTGCACCGTGGTGGCGAAGTTATTCCTCATCGTGGGCCCGGACGTTGCCATCTTTGGCGAGAAGGACTGGCAGCAGCTTGCCATCATTCGCAGGATGGTGCGCGACTTGGATTTTTCGATTCGCGTTGCCGGGCATCCAACGGTTCGGGAAACCGACGGACTCGCGATGAGCTCGCGCAACAAGTACCTGACTGCGGAAGAACGCCGCGTTGCGCCGGGGATTTACGCGGCGCTCCGCGCGGCGGCCTCTCAAGAAAGTGTCGCAGAGATCTTGAAGGTCGGCCGCCGCATGATCGAGCAGATTCCCGGCGCACGGATCGACTATGTTGAGCTTGTGGATTCGGAAACGATCGAGCAGGCCGATGATTTCCGCCGGCCAACGCGTCTTGCGGTGGCGGTTTTTCTCGGCAAAGCGCGTTTGATTGATAACGTTGGTTTATCCCCACGGGCCTGAATCTGTGACGCCGCCTCCGAGATCCGCTGTGCCAGCCGCGCTTTTCGCGGCTCGGTCAGGACAAAATGAGAGAGTTTGATTTCATAGTGATCGGCAGCGGCATTGCCGGACTCACCTTCGCATTGAAGGCGGCCGAGAAGGGTTCGGTGGCGCTTGTGACGAAGCGAAAACTGGCGGATTCGAATACCGCCTGGGCGCAGGGCGGAGTGGCCTGCGTCGTGAGCGACGAGGATTCCTTTGATCTTCATATCCGGGACACCCTCGTGGCGGGGGCTGGTCTCTGTAACGAGGAGGCAGCGCGCATCGTCGTCACTGAAGGACCCGCCCGCGTCGCGGAGCTCGTGAAGATGGGAATGCGTTTCGATGAAAGGGAGCTGGGCAATGGCCTCCGCGAACTTGATCTCGCGAGAGAGGGCGGGCATTCCAAGCGGCGCGTTCTGCATTTCCAGGATTTCACGGGATCCGAAATCGAACGAACCCTGGTGGCGCAGATTTCCCGTCATCCGAGTATAACCGTTCTGGAAAATCATATGGCCGTGGACTTCCTGACGACGGGCAAGCTTGGGTACGCAATGCAGGACTGCTGTGTGGGCGTCTATGTGCTTGACGAGGAAAGCGGCGAGGTCGAAACGCTGCGAAGCGACATCAACGTGCTCGCCACGGGCGGATGCGGGAAGGTGTACCTTTACACGACAAACCCGGACATCGCGACAGGCGATGGCGTGGCGATGGCTTGGCGGGCGGGCGCGGTGATCGCGAACATGGAGTTCGTTCAATTTCATCCGACCTGCCTTTACCATGCCGAGGCCAAGTCGTTTCTCATTTCGGAGGCTGTGCGCGGTGAGGGGGGCATTCTTCTCGACGCGAAAAGCCGCCGCTTCATGGAACAGTATCATCCGAAAATGGAACTCGCTCCGCGCGATATCGTGGCCCGCGCCATCGACGCCGAAATGAAACGGACGGGGAGCAAATGCGTGTTTCTTGATATTAGTCACAAGCCGGCGGATTTCGTGAAGTCGCGGTTCCCCTCCATTTACGAGACTTGCCTAAGCTATGGCATCGATATTACGTCGCAGCCGATCCCCGTCGTGCCGGCCGCTCACTATCAATGCGGCGGCGTGAAGACGGATCTGAACGGGGAGACCAGTTTGCGTGGATTGTACGCCGTCGGCGAGGTGGCCTGCACGGGCCTGCATGGCGCCAACCGCCTCGCCAGCAATTCGCTCCTCGAAGGACTCGTCCTTGCGCATCAGGCATTTGAAAAATCGACACGCAATCGCAAGCCGCGCGTCGACTTTGATCTTCCCGAATGGCGCCCGGGCCACGTGCAGGATTTGGATGAGTTTGTTGTGATTTATCACAACTGGGATGAGATTCGACGCCTTATGTGGGACTACGTTGGCATCGTTCGCACGAATAAGCGCCTCCATCGCGCGGCCACGCGGCTTCGCAATCTTCACGCGGAAATCCAGGAGTTCTACTGGAACTTCAAGGTCTCCACGGAACTGCTGGAACTCCGCAATCTTGTCGCGGTCGCTTCCCTCATCGTCGATTGCGCGATCAGCCGCCGGGAGAGCCGCGGCTTGCATTACACGCTCGATTATCCCGAGACCGATGAGCGTTTTGTTCGCGATACCACCATGCGCCGGACGTGATGGGACCCGGGTGTTTTGTGTTGCGGGATCGCGCGTTGGTGGCGATATTATGTGTCCCTACCAGTTCGGCATGAAATTCGCTACGACCATATTGGCAGTGCTTTTTGTAACTGCCACGCTGAGGGCTTCCGAGGCTCAGTCGGCGATTTCTACGAGCACGGATTTTCAAAAGGAGGCCATGCGCCTCCGCGAAAACGCGTTGCTAAGGCTTGAGCCTCAGGTGATCGCCCCGACGAATTTTCGTTCCGGATTCAATCGCTTTCCGTGGAAACTCAACATCGTGACGACTGTTTTCTGGGTTGGTGAACGCCCGACGGCAAATAATCCCGTTCCCAATTACAAGAGTTCCTGGGACGTTCGATGGGCTCAGAATTACGGAGGCCTCGACAGCCCCGATCCGTCGCAGAGAAGAAACTATATTCCTGCGCGATTCACTCCCCGGCAGAACCCTTTTTATATTGCCCTTCCCTACAACGACGTGACTCGTGGCACGACGAAACCCGAGGCCCGCAAGGCGATTCCCTGGTTCAAGCAGGCCTTCGAACGACCCGGGAAAAGCGTGCTGAAAGGCCGCTGGGTTGCCATCAAGCGAGGCGGCCTCATTTGTTATGCTCAGTGGGAGGACTGCGGCCCCTTTCGCACCGACCACTGGCAGTATGTATTCGGCAACCAGAGACCGCTTCCGAATCTAAACCAGGGTGCGGGACTGGACGTTTCACCGGCTGTGCGCGACTACCTCAGAATGGGCGGCAGGGATGTTTGCGATTGGAAATTCGTCGAGGCGCGCGATGTCCCGCCGGGGCCATGGACGAAGTATGGTGACAACAATACATTTGTGCTCCAACGCCGCGGCGCCAATCTCTTCATGGTGGATCGAAACAACGCCTACGGAGCCCGGAAACAGATGGATTGAAAGGCGGACGGGGAGGCTTTATAGCGCAATTCAGCCCTGCTCCACGAGCGCGAGAACGGCTCTTGCGGCCTCATCGGGCTCGACCGCATGCATACAGCGAAAATCGAGCGGGCACTCCCGCAAAAAGCAGGGGCTGCATTCGACCTGATGCCGGAGGACGGTGCTTGTCGGGGAGCGGGGGCCGGTCATTCTCGGTTCGGTGGACCCAAAAATCGCAACGAGCGGAACTCCAAGGCCATCGGCAAGGTGCATCGTTCCCGTGTCATTGGTAAGGAGCGCGCGGAAAGTTCGAATCCGCTCGATCAATTCGTCGAGAGACGTCCTGCCTGTGAGGTCTTCGGCTTTTCCGCCGAACCCCTGAAGGATTTCGGCGGCAAGGTTGCGGTCATTGTCCGTTCCAACAATCACCCATGAGCACGCCACCTTTTGCGAAACAAGTTCCATGGTCTTTCGGAACCGTTCGGTGGGCCAGCGTTTGGCCGGTCCGTATTCGGCGCCGGGGCAGACACCAAGGACGATACGGGCCTTTTCCCGCGGTGGCAGGGCGGAAATCGGAGGAGGTTCCGCACCGCCGCAGCGGTCGGCAATGTGAAAGTAAAGATCAGCCTGATGCTTGGGCCTTGCCGCCTTTTTTCTCTTGGGCTCATCGATGATCTGAGTCAGCAGCATCGAGCGCCGATGCCCGCGAAATCCCACCCTGCGCGGGACGCCGGCAAGCCATGCCTCCGCCGCGCTGCGAAACGAATTCGGGAAGAGAATCGCAGCCTCGAACCGCCCGTGTATCTTCTTTGCAACGGAAAATACCGAATCCTCCGGCGCAAACGGGATCACTTCGTCGACCTCGGCAACAGATTTCCAGAAGGCTTCGAGTTTTGCCGGAGTGAGGACGGCCAGCCGGGCGTCCGGTCGCCCGCATTTGAATGAACGAACGGCGCGCAGGCTCATCACGGCGTCGCCCAGCCAGTTTGGCGAGCGCGCAACGAAACGAAACGGGTGCAGGGTCTTGGGGTCTGTTCCCGGCGGCAGATAGATTCCGCGTTTCTGCCCGGCGATGAGGAGGCTTGGCCAGGGTGTTTTCCATCGGTTGTGAACCCAGAACCAATCCGCGGGCGACTGGCGGATCTGCCGCTCGAGAACCGTGTTGATATCCGCGGTCAGTTGGTCCGGATTGCTCGGATCATAAGGGATCTCTTCCTCGAAGACGATCCGCCAGCGGGCGAAGCCCGAAGTATAGATGGCTGCCGGGACGACGGCGGAATTGGTTCGAATGGCCAGGGCGGCCGCCAGGGGGGAGGTTGAGCACAGCCGGTTGAAGAACGGCGTCCAGATACCTCCGTTGCCGGCGCTTTGATCCACCAGCACTGCCGCGCATCCCGGCTTGCGCAACAGGGCAATGGCAGGCCGGAACCCTTTCTTCCGATCAAAGGTTTCCACGCCTTTGCGCCGATCCCGATTTATGAGCTCGTCCAAATAGCGATTGCGCAGGGCCTGATAGACCGTCCCGAAACGCGTCTCTGGACGCTGGAAGCCGGTCTGCGCGTAAAGCTCCCAGCTTCCCATGTGACTGATGGCGAGAACCACGCCACGACCGCGCAAGATATTTCTCTGCACAACTTCGCTATTCACAAACGGCGCGATGCGGAGAATGGCGCTCTGCGGGAGCGCCGCAAACTTGAAGGAGCAGACCCCGTTGGCCCCAAGTGTCGTGAAGTGACGAAACGTGAGCCACCAGATTTCCGACGGCGATTTTTCGTCTGCGAACGCCGTGGAAAGATTTTCCCTTGCGAGCTTGCGGTAGCGGGGCAGGATCGCCCACAAAAAGGCGCCAATGGCCTGGCCGAGCACAAAGCACACGGCGAGCGGGAGCCGTCGGATCACCGTGATCGCGCCGAGTGCAAGCCAGTAAATCAAACGATCGAACATGCAGAAAAAAGTGAAACAACCTAGCAATGCAGGTCCCCTATCGGAAGGAATTTCCATCGGACCGGGTTCGACGGTGGGAATTCTCGGCGGCGGGCAGCTTGGCCGAATGTTCGGAATCGCGGCTCGCAGGTTGGGCTACCGTGTCCATGCCTTTGAGCCGAACCCCGACAGTCCTGCGGGACAGATCAGCGACGTGGAAGTCAATGCGCCCTATTCGGACGCCCTGGCGCTGAAGCGCTTCGCCAGGCAGGTGGACGTCATTACCTTCGAGTTCGAAAACATTCCCCTTTCCGCGATCCACGAAGTTGCAAGCCTGCGTCCACTGCGTCCGCGTGGGGAAGTTCTGCACATCTGCCAGAACCGGGAGCGGGAGAAAACGTTCCTGGCCCGGCGCGGTTTTCCTCACGCGCCTTTCGCGGTGGTCGATTCTCCGGAGACCCTCGGTCGAGCGCTGGAGAGAATCGGAACGCCCTCGGTGCTGAAGACAGCGGATTTCGGATACGACGGAAAAGGTCAGCTGAAGCTCCAAACAGATCCCGACGTAGAGGGTCTCTGGCGGGACTTCCATGCGCAGCGCGGCGTCCTCGAAAAATGGATACCGTTCGAATCGGAACTTTCCGTGGTTGTGGCGCGCGGGCTGGACGGCCGGATGGCCGCCTTCCCGCCATCGGAAAACCTTCACAAGCGTCAGATTCTCGACCTTTCGATCGTGCCCGCGCGGTTTTCCTCCGCGATATGCGACGCTGCCGTGCGCCTTGCATCGGAAATCACGAAATCGCTGGATGTCGTGGGATTGCTGGCCGTCGAATTCTTTCTCGCGCGCGATGGAGAATTGATCGTGAACGAACTGGCGCCCCGTCCTCACAATTCGGGCCACTATACCTTCGATGCGTGCGTGACGAGCCAGTTCGAGCAACAACTGCGGGCCGTCTGTGGGCTTCCGCTGGGCTCGAACGCCTTGCTCACTCCGGTCGTGATGTGGAACCTTCTCGGTCATCTGTGGGAGAAAGGCGAACCGGACTGGAAGGTGATTCTCTCCGAGCCCCGTGCAAAGCTCCATCTGTACGGAAAGGGGGAGGCCCGCCCGGGGAGGAAGATGGGACACGTCGCCGTTCTGGCTCAGGTGGAAGAGGCCCTCGGCATCATCGCAAGTTTCAAAGAGCGGCTCGGCGATTGATGCGGGTTGGTTTCTCATTCAAAACAGCATGCGGCCTGCTAACGTGAAAACGCATGAACCCGCGCGTTATTGAGACGAGAACTCCCGCGCGGGTCATCGTCGCGGCCGTGCTCATAGGGTTGTTCCTGGTGGGGTTTATCGTTCTCGCAGTCTGGCAAAGTGCGACGCAAATCGAAAAGGCGAGGATGACGGGTCAGATCGTCGCAAAGGAATTTGTGCCCAGGGGGGAACGTCAGGTTACACTCGGTCGCAAGGGCGGTTTGACGGCCCGGGAGTCGGAGGGAGAATACATCCTTGCTGTCGAAGTTCTCGCAGCCGGCGGGGAAAAAAAGCCGTACAATGTGTGGGTGGACAAGAAGCGCTACGAGGCAGTGAAAATCGGCGATTCCTTCGATGTCGGACCCTATCTGGTCCGCGAATAAAAAATGAACGCCCTTCCGGGCCGGCTGTCTCAGGATGTAAATACTTCGTCAATTTCCCTTTCCGCTCTCTCATGAGTATTCTTGCACAGCAAACAAACAATCAGGTTCAGGAGGCGCGCCAGTGGGTTGAGCCTCTGGTTTCGGAAGTCAGCAAGGTCGTCGTCGGCCAGAAAAAACTCGTCCATCGTCTTATTACAGGTCTGTTGTGCAATGGGCATGTGCTTCTTGAGGGTGTTCCCGGACTGGCAAAGACGCTGACTGTTCGCACGCTGGCCGCGTGCATCCGGACTGGTTTTCAGCGGATTCAGTTTACACCGGATCTCCTCCCCGCCGACCTGATCGGCACCCTGATCTACAATCCCAGAGACGGCGAGTTCACCACTAAGCTTGGCCCGATCTTTTCAAACCTCATCCTGGCCGACGAGATCAATCGCGCGCCTGCGAAGGTTCAAAGCGCGTTGCTGGAAGCCATGCAGGAACGCCAGGTGACCATTAGCGACACGACGTATCCGCTTTCCGATCCCTTCCTCGTTCTGGCAACGCAGAATCCGATCGAGCAGGAGGGAACTTATCAGCTTCCCGAGGCGCAGCTCGACCGCTTCATGCTCAAGGTCAATGTTGGTTATCCGACTCGCGAGGAGGAGCGGGAGATCCTGAACAGCATGGCGACGTCCTCGCCACTCCTAAGCGTCCAGGCTGTCGTGTCTCCGGAGGAGATCGTTCACGCCCGCAGCGTGGTCAACTCGATCTACGTGGATGATCGCATCAAGGATTACATCGTCAACATCGTCTGGGCGACCCGGGACCCCGCAGCCTACAAGCTCAAGCTCGATGGGATGATCCGCTTTGGGGCCTCGCCGCGTGCAACGATCTACCTGACGCTTGCCGCGAAGGCGCACGCCTTCATTGCCGGGCGGGGATATGTGACGCCACAGGATATCAAATCCATCGGCCTGGATGTCCTGCGCCATCGCATTGGGGTGAGCTACGAGGCGGAAGCCGAGTCGGTGACGAGCGAGATGATTGTCGATAAGATTTTCGCGGGCCTGCCCGTTCCCTAACCGGTTGCCGCAGACCGTTCGTAACTCATTCGTGAAGCGGCTCCGTTGAACACGGACCCATTGTAAATCGCGAGTCACCAGTCCCATGAATCAAGATCCGCGCGAAATCCTCAAAAAGATCCGCCGCATTGAGCTACGGACACGCCGCCTGGTCAACACGTCCTTCTCGGGCCGCTATCACAGCGTCTTCAAAGGCCGCGGCATGAACTTTGAGGAAGTCCGCGAATACGCTCCCGGCGACGAGATTCGCAGCATCGATTGGAACGTTACCGCGCGAATGAACGCGCCGTACATAAAGAAGTTCACCGAAGAGCGCGAGCTTACCGTGATGCTCCTTGTGGACGTCAGCGCGTCCGGAAGTTTCGGCAGCGTCGAACTGAGCAAGCGCGAGCTTGCCGCGGAGGTCGCGGCGCTCCTTGCTTTCAGCGCCATTAACAACAGCGACAAGGTCGGACTGCTTCTCTTTTCCAGCGAAGTCGAGCTTTTCATTGCCCCGAAGAAGGGACGCCTCCATACGCTGCGCTTGATTCGCGAGATGCTTTACTTTCAGCCCAAGGGCCGGCGGACCGATCTCGCCGCGGCTCTGGAGTATCTCAACAAGGTCATTTCGCGCCGCGCGGTGGTGTTTGTGATTTCAGACTTTCTTGCGCCCGATTACACCAAGCCGCTCACGGTCGCGAGCCGCCGCCACGATCTCGTCGCCATGCCGGTGCTTGACCCGGGCGAAGAACAGCTTCCCGACGTGGGCCTGGTAACCTTCGAAGACGCCGAGACGGGCGAGCAAATCGAAATCAACACGTCGAGCGCCGCCGTGCGTCGGGCGTTCGCCGCCGAAGAGGAGCGCCGGCGCAAGACTCTCGACAAGCTCTTCGGTTCGCGCGGAATCGATATCGTGCCCCTTTCCACCGACAAAGACTATCTCGTTGCGCTCCGCGCATTTTTCGAGAGACGGGAAAGGAGGTTCGCGGCATGACGCCGGTCCCTCCACCGCAGCCAACGCCGGCGCCCATCCACGACATTACCGGCCCGCTCTGGTTTTTTCCTTACCCGGCGTGGGCGGTCGTCCTGGCGGCGGTCGCGTTTCTCGCCTTGATCGGTCTCGTTTTCTGGCTGACACGGCGCAAGCGTCTCGCTCCGGTGCAAACGCCGCGTCAGCGCGCTCTGGCAGCGATCGAGGAATTGCGGCGCGAAGGCCCGGAAACCGATCCTTACGCCTTCGGTGTGAGGGTTTCCGATGCCTTGCGCACCTACATTCGCGATCAACACGGTCTCGACGCCTTGACGCGCACGTCGGTCGAGTTTCTCGAGGTTCTGCGCGAAAATGCTGCTTTCACGGAAAACGAGAAGGCGTCGCTCTCCGAGTTTCTCGAATCCGTTGATTTGCTCAAATACGCGCGGCTTAGCGCCGCGGCTCAGGATATCCAATCCTTGCTTGCAGTCGCCGAGCGTTTGGTCCGGGGAGAAAAAGCCATCCAATCGAGCGCAGCAAAATGAGTGACGGGAGTCCATTTGCTTTCGGTTTCGCCCACCCCTGGGTGTTATTGTTTTTGCTTCTGCTGCCGATCCTGGCCGTGCTGAAGGGGCGTACCGGGGGAACACCTGGAGTGACCTTTTCAAGCACCTCGGTGCTTTCGGCCCTGGGGCGGAGGCGGCGTTCACGGGCCGGAGCGTTGCTGGCCTTGCTGAGCCATCTCGCCCTGGCCAGTCTCATCGTGGCGCTTGCCCGCCCTCAGCTTGGCCGCACACTCACCAGGGTTCAAGCAAGCGGCGTGGACATTATGCTGGCTC
The DNA here is from genome assembly GCA_963763735.1 of uncultured Verrucomicrobiae bacterium. Classification (GTDB taxonomy): domain Bacteria; phylum Verrucomicrobiota; class Verrucomicrobiia; order Chthoniobacterales; family Terrimicrobiaceae; genus DASTFP01. The sequence goes on from CAVXQK010000015.1 coordinate 203,600, forward strand.
TTGACGTGTCGCGGTCGATGCTTGCCGAGGACTACAACATCGGAGCGCAGCGGGCCAATCGCATCGATGCGGTCAAGCAGGTCACTGAGCAATTCATCCGACAGCGTCCGAATGATCGTATAGGAATTGTAGCTTTTGCAGGGAGGCCTTACCTTGTCAGTCCGCTCACACTCGATCATGACTGGCTGATTCAGAATCTTGATCGGCTTCAAATTGGAATGGTGGAGGACGGCACGGCCATTGGCTCTGCGATTGCGTCGGCAGCGAACCGGCTGAAGGACAAGGAGGCGAAGAGCAAGTTGATCGTCCTGCTTACCGACGGCGACAACAACGCAGGGCGCGTTACCCCCCTTACGGCAACGGAGGCTTCGAAGGCGCTCGGTATCCGGATTTACACGATCGGAGCGGGCACGAACGGCGAGGTGCCCTTTCCCTTCAACGATCCTTTTGGCAGGACTGTCTATCGCAACGTGCAAATGGAGTACAACGATGATCTGCTCAAGCAGATCGCTTCAATTTCCAAGGGGAAGTATTTTCGCGCCGCCGACACGCATTCTCTGAAAGACGTCTTCAACGAGATCGACCAGATGGAGAAGACAAAAATCAGCGTCGAGAAAACTACGGACTATCGCGACCTCTTTCCGTTTTTCCTCCTGGCGGGATTCGTCCTGCTTGGATCGGAGGTTCTTCTTTCGCAGACCGTATGGAAACGTCTTCCGTGACATTCTTGCAACCCGCCTGGTTTTTTGCCTTGGCGATCGTACCCCTCGTCGCGGGGCTTTACTTTTGGTCGCAGCGGCGGAGTGATGCCTTGTTGTCGAAGGTTGTTGCACCGCGGCTCCGAGCCCAGCTCGCGGGCGCTGTCAGCACGGCGCGCCGGACCTTGAAGTCCGTTCTGATTCTTACGGTATTCAGTCTGGTCGTCGTGGCTCTCGCGAGGCCGCAAATGGGTTTCATCCAGAACGAGATCAAGCAACGGGGGCGCGACGTGATCGTCGCTATCGACACCTCGCGCAGCATGCTTGCCACCGATGTCGCGCCGAGCCGGCTTGCGCGAGCGAAGCTGGTCGCGCAGGATTTGCTTCGCCTGGTGCGCGGAGACCGGATCGGTCTGGTCGCCTTCGCGGGCTCGGCTTTTCTGCAGGCTCCGCTGACGCTCGACTATAACGCGGTGCTCACGTCGATTGATGAACTCGACACGACGGTGATCCCCAAGGGCGGAACAAACATTGCGGAGGCGATTCAAACTGCCGAGCAGGCCTTTGGCAAAGGAGAGGGGCATACCCGCGCCTTGGTACTTATCACCGACGGCGAGGAATTGGATGCGGACGGGATTTCCGCTGCGAAGAGGGCCGCGGCTCTTGGCGTGCGCATTTTTACGGTGGGAATAGGGTCAGGGGAGGGCTCGCTGATTCCTCTTCGCAACGAAGACGGCGGAACGGATTTCGTCCGAGACACCAATGGGAAGCCCGTCCAGAGCCGATTGGATGAGAAGCGCCTCAGGGAAATCGCGGAGGCTGGCGGCGGATTCTTTGAGCCGCTTGGCCCCGACGCCGCGCGCGAGATTTTCGAGAAGGGAATTCTGAAGCTTGATCAGGCTGAAACGGGAATGATGACGTCCCGTCAGCCCATTGAACGCTATCAGTGGCCGCTGAGCGTCGCGGTCGGTCTGCTCGTTTTTTGGCTGATGCTAAGCGACAAGAAGAGGCCCTCCGCCCTCCGAAAGGGCGCGGTCGCCGCGGCCGCGCTGATGGTGTGCATTTCGGCTTCGCCGGCCGCAACGGGCCTCGAGGAATACCAGGCGGGACATTTCGACAAGGCGAAGGCGGAATTCGAGAAGCGCCTGCAGGCCACGCCGGAGTCCGATAAGCTGCATTTTAACGCGGGGGCTGCTTCCTATAAGCTGGGAGATTTCGCAAAGGCGGTTGACCATTTCACCAAGGCATTGCTGAGCGACGATCAGAAGCTGCGTGAGGAGGCGTCTTACAACCTCGCCAATTCTCTGGTGCGGCGCGGCGAGGCGGCCAAGGGAAATGAGGACAAGAAAACCGATTGGAATAACGCCATCCAACATTACACCGAGGCCCTGAATCTCGATCCGAAAAACAAACAGGCGGAGGAAAACCGCGCCATCGTCAAAAAAATGATCGAGGACCTGCAGAAGCAGGAACAGGAAGATAAGCAGAAGCAGGATCAGCAACAGAAGCAGGACCAGCAACAGAAAGCAGGACCAGCAACAGAAGCAGGACCAGCAACAGAAACAGGACCAGCAACAGAAACAGGACCAGCAGCAGAAGCAGGACCAGCAGCAGAAGCAGGACCAGCAACAGAAGCAGGACCAGCAGCAGAAGCAGGACCAGCAACAGAAGCAGGACCAGCAGCAGAAGCAGGACCAGCAGCAGAAGCAGGACCAGCAGCAGAAGCAGGACCAGCAACAGAAGCAGCAGGCGAATAATGACCCGTCGGGCCACGGTCAAAAGAAAGACGAAGGAGTCGATCAGAAGAAGGAGCAGCAAGACCAGGCCACCAAGGACGGGCAGGACAAATCCGATCAAAAAGAGAGCCCCGATAAAAAAGGCGATGAGCCGAAGGACCAGGGCCGGCAGGAAATGGCCAGGAACCAGCCTCAAGACAGGGGCCAGCGGCCGCAGCCGACCCCGCAGCCAACACCCGGCGAGAAAAAACAGGGGGACTTAAAGGCCAATCAAGACAAAGAGAACGGCGATTCTTCCGGAGAGGCGGGTTCCCAAGCCGAGCCTGTTGAAAAAGAAGGGGAGATGAGTGCTGCTCAGGCGAACGGTTTGCTAAATTCTCTTCGCTCCGATGAGGAACGCGTGCGATTGATGCAAAAGCAGGAAACTGAGGAAACTTTGAAAGATTGGTAATGAAGAGTCGAATCACGAAGCTCCTGGGTCTTTTCGCGATGATCGTGTTCGGTTTGACCCGCACTGGTGCGGCGCAGCAGGCGCAGGCCGAATTGTCGCAGGACTACGCCGCTGTGGGCCAGCCTGTGCGACTGAACATATCGGTGTCGGGAGCGCGCGGCTCACAGGTTCCCCAGCAGTTGCATGTCGACGGCCTTGACGCTCGCTTTATCGGGAAGTCCGAACAGATGCAGTGGCAATTGAACGGAGGGGGGGTCAGCTCCAATTCGACGGCCACTTACAGCTACCTTATCGTTCCGCTCCGGCAAGGGGAGTTCACGATTCCCTCGATTCCCGTGACGGTTGGCGGAAAGACGATCAAGACGTCGCCGCTTACCCTTCGTGTTGCCGGGGGGCAAGGCGTTCCCGTCCTGCCGGCAATTCCCGTCCCTCGCGGACAGGCGGGGCGGCAGAACGTTTCACCTCCGCCCCCCGCACAGGCTACGCCTCGTTCGCGCGGCTCACAGTCCGACGAGAAGAAGATTGCCTTTGGAGATCTGATTATTCCCAAGAAGACGATCTATGTTGGCGAGGTCGTGCCGATCGAGTTGCGATTTTACTTCGACGCCGGCTATCCCGTGCGTTTGCCGGATCGTCCTTCATTTTCGGGTGATGGCTTTACGGTGATGCGCTTTTCAAAGCCGATCGAAAAACAGCAGGAAGTGGACGGACGGACCTACAATGTCGTCATTTTTCAAACCGCCATTTCAGCGGCGAAGGCCGGGACTCTGGAGGTTTCGCCCGCGACTCTCGAGTCCCAAATTCAACTTCCCGGCAGTGGCCCTTCGGGAATGGACGACTTTTTCGGCAACTTCTTCGGGAGCATGATGTCACCCGGGGACATTCGGCAGGTCACTGTTCCCACCCAGTCCGCGAAATTGGACGTCAAACCGCTGCCGAAAGAGGGCCGCCCCGAGGACTTCGCCGGCGCGATCGGCCAATTCTCTCTGCAGACCTCAGCGGCACCGAAGCAGGCTGCGGCAGGCGACCCCATTTCCTTGAGCGTCACGGTGGCTGGACGCGGAAACTTTGACGCCATGGGAGCACCCATCCTGCTTGAGGCGGACGGGTGGCGCACCTATCCCCCGGGTGAAAAGTTTCAGGCGAGCCCGAGCGATCCCATCGGCTTCAATGGCGAGAAGCGTTACGAATACATGCTCGTGGCGCGCGAAGACCGGACGAAGACACCGGTGGCGCAGCTCTCATTTTTCGATCCATCCCTTGAAAAATACGTGACGATCAAAGGCACCGCGATCGAAGTAGCCGCAAAGGGAGCTGCTGAACCTGCCGCCGTCGCAGCCGCGACTCCCGCTTCGCAGCCGCAGCCCTCTCCGGCCTCAGTCGCCACCCCGATTCAAAAGGAAAGCCTTCTCACGACAAATTTCTCTCCCGGATCCTTTACATCGTTCGCCAGCGATCGCCGGTTCCTTGTCGTGAATGGCGCTCTTGCCGTTGCCTGGTCGGCCGCGCTGATACTCGGGCTCGGGCGCGCGGTGGCTTCCTCTTCCTTCGCGCGGGAAGCCGCGGCACGGCGGGATAGCCGGAAGCTTCTTCACAAGATGGAAGATCCCGGATGCAGCCCTGAGCAGTTCTTTCAGAGAGCCGAGGAATTTGTCCATTCTCGACTTGCGTCCAACGGGACGCATTCCGATGTGCGCGAATTGCTTGAGAATTCGCGCATCGGCGACGACACCAGGTCGGCCATTCGTGCGGTGCTCAATCGGCACGATGAATGGAAATATTCGGCGAGCGCTGTGCACTTGAAGCTCGAACCCGCGGAACGCAAGCAAATCCTCGATCAACTCCAGAGTTTTGACCATGAATTGCAAAAGTAGATTGTCTTTGCTTTGCCTCTTTTTCCTGGCAGCCACGGGTGCCCGTGCGGACGCGATCCAGGACGGCAACGCGGCCTTTGCCAAGGGCGACTATCCCGCGGCAATTCGTGCTTTTGAGTCCGCTCTGAAGGCGCACGGACCCAGCGCCGGGCTTTATTACAGCCTCGGAATCGCCGAGCAAAAGGACGGGCAGCGCGCGCCAGCGGCTGTGAATCTGCGCCGGGCCATCATGCTCGATCCTCGCATGGTGGATGCCCGCATGGCTCTTTCGGAGATCGAACGCTCGCAGGGGGCGCCTTCCACGCATCCAAACTGGCGCCAGTTCGTGGCGGAGCGAGTGCCACTCCATGCGCTTTTGATTGTCGGATCCGGCCTCGCCTGGCTGGGAGCCTTCCTGCTTCTCTATGTTATTTTCGCGTTGGCGGGACGTTTGTACCCCGCAGTCGGGGCGGTGGTGCTTGTCGCGGCTGGAGCAGGAATATTTTTGATTGGCTACCTTGCCGATCCGCGTGTTTCCGAGAGGAATTCGGCGGTAATCTCTGAAAAGGAGGGAGCTACGCTTCTTTCTGCGCCGGCGGACCACTCGGCCACGGTCATTCGCCTTCCCGGCGCGGCGCCGCTGCGGATATTGCGCCAAAGCGGTGAGTGGACTTTTTGTAGCGCGCCAGGTGGAGAACGAGGATGGGTTCCAAGCAAATCGCTCGAAGCCGTGGTCCCCACTGCGTGAAGGTTGCTTGCACCGCCGGCATGCTGGTCGCCGTGTTCCTTCCCGTCTGTCAGTCTGCCGAGGCATGGAGAGACCAGATCGGTCCGCAGACCCTTGGTCCCTTTCCTCTGGTCCGGCCATTTACTGGAGAGTTCCGTTTTGGCTGGTCGGACATCGAGGCTGCGAGCGCAAAGGCCAAACTCTGGTATTCCGGAGATCAGATGATCGTGGAAGTGGAGGGAGGGACGAACGGCCTGGCTCGGGCGCTTTGGCAGGTCGACGCAAGGCACAAGGCGGTGATTCTCAAGGAAGGTCTCCAGCCGGTCGAATTTGAACAGTTCGAAAGGTACGCGAAGAAGAGGGTGATTACTCAGGCGGTTTTCAAGCCGGATGGTCTCTGGCGCCTCCGCGAGGTCCCTTCCGATCCGAAGAACGTGGCCAAATGGAAACGAATCAAGGTCGAGCCGGTTCGCGACATCCTCTCCGCAATGTTCCTGATTCGCAGCCAGGTCTTAAACACCGGAGACAAGATCGGAGTCGTGGCGTTCCCCGGCGACTCGCCGTTTTTTGTGGAGGTCACCGTCGCAAAGCGTGAGCAAGTCCGGATCGCCGGCGCGCTTCGCAAGGCCATCAAACTTGATTTTGAGATCCAGCGAATCGACCTGAAGAACAAGGGCAGTCTCGTTCCGCATGGCAAGTTTCGCAGCGGATCGGTCTGGATTTCCGATGATGAAGACAGGATTCCGCTCCGCGCGGAAGTTGATATCTTCATCGGTTACGTATTCGCGGAGTTGGAAAGCCTGCATTTCGATTGAGCCGTTTTTGAAGATTCTCTTTTGGGAATTTACTTGGTTAAATCATCTGCAACGCCGAGTTTTTGGATCATGATCTTGAACCGTAGAATCTCGCCCGGGCAAATTGGCGCTATCATTGGGTTGATCGTAGCCGTTGCAGTCTTTAGGGTAGCTCGCGCCACGCTCTTCCCGAGTTTGCCAAACTTTTCACCGTTGACGGCGGCTGCGTTCTGCGGTGGTTTGTTTCTGCCCGGAGCCCTCGCATGGATTCTGCCGTTTGCGGCGATAGTCATCTCCGATTTCGCGCTGAGCCTTGCGCTCGGATATCCCGTTCTTGACAGCGGGCAGATCGCGGGATGGTTGTGCCTTTTGGCGGCCGTGGGCGCCGGACGGTGGGCGGCGCGTTGGGAAGGCTTTGGGTTGGGCACTTTTGCGGCGTTAATTGTCGCAAATGCGCTCGTTTTCTACCTTGTGACCAACGCCGTTTGCTGGGCAATCGAGCCGGCCTATCCGCGCGGGTTTGCTGGACTCATTCAGTCCCTGACGACCGGGCTGCCGGGTTACCCGCCTTCCTGGGTTTTCTTCCGCAATTCGCTTGCTTCGGATTTTCTCTTCGCCGGGCTGATTCTGGCGGTTCGCTACGCGGCCTGCCGGCCTTCTGCGGACCCGCTTGCGGCGTGATTATCCGAGTTCCTTAAGGCGGGCGATGTGGTGATGGGGCAGGAGGCGCTCCTGCCCGCGAGCGACCAGAATTCGGAGATTGGCGTCGCGGTCCAGGCCCGCAAATCTTCCGTTGATCACCTCTCCGGAAATCAGGGTGATTTCTACCGGGCTCTCTGGGGTCCCTTGGGCATTGAACTCCCGCACGGCGCTGGAAAGCCCGCCCTCGAGCATTGCGTGGTGAGCCATCCCAAGCGCGTCCAATATGAGGATGGCAAGCGCCTCCAACTCTGGAGTCGCGGGGAGGAGATCGACCAGCCGGGCGCTTGTGTCCGCCAATGAGCAATCGTGACGCCACGGCGCGTTATGGACATTTACGCCGATGCCGACTGTAAGCGTTTCGCGAGATCCCTGCTCAATGAGAAGCCCGGCAAGTTTTTTCTTCCCGCTCATCAGATCGTTTGGCCAGCGAAGCCGCGCACTAGGGACGGCCAGATTCTCCAGGACGCGAAGCAGATGACACCCAACCATCAAAGAGAACCCGCCCCACCGGACCGGGCCGCCCGCGGCGGGGAGGGTTGCAGAGAGCCACAGGCCACCGGGATCGGAAACAAACGAGCGACCGAAGCGTCCGCGCCCGGAGGTCTGCGCCAAGGCTCGCACCGCGCTCCATGGAGGCAATTCCCGGGCGAGATCGTTGGTCGATTCAACCGTCTCATAAAGGAAAGATCTCCATCCTACGGAGCCCACGATTGTCGCGGAAGTGGCTTTCTCAATCGGACCCGATGCCATGTTGCCGATGGGTTGGCCGATTTCGCGCTTTCTGGCAAGGCAAACCGAACCGGGCAAACTGTTGCTTGATTTGCAGTTGATGGCGGTAAGACTCCGGCGATGATCGAGTATCTCAAGGTTCTCCGGCCGGATCATTGGCTGAAGAATGTCTTTATTCTCTTTGGACACCTCGTCGCCATCGCATTGCTGCCCGCCGAGGTGCCCCAGGGCACGCTGGAGCTTGTCTCACGCATTGTTTTGTCGCTGATTCCCGCCTGCCTGATCGCGTCGGCGAACTATATCATCAATGAGATTCTCGATGCGCCCTTTGACCGCATGCATCCCACGAAGCGCTTGCGTCCCGTGCCCTCTGGAACCGTAAAGATTTCGGTCCTTTGGGCGATGATGGCGGCGATTACCGTGGCAGGCTTTGCCCTTGCCGCATACTGGTTCAACGCCGCCTACGTTGTTTCCCTTGCGCTGCTTTTGGCGAGCGGCGTGCTATACAATGTCGAGCCCTTCCGGCTCAAGGACCGTGCCTACGTTGACGTGATTGCGGAATCCTTCAACAACCCGATCCGCCTGTGGCTTGGCTGGTATGCCTTGCTGCCCGCGAATTCATTTCCACCCTTATCCATTGTCCTTGCCTGGTGGTTTTTCGGTGCACTGCTCATGGCGGGCAAGCGGTACGCGGAATTCCGTTTTATCGGGGACGCGCGACGCAGCGGTGACTACAGGAAATCGTTTCGTGTTTACACCGAGCGGTCGCTCATTCTCTCGATGGTGACCCATGCGAATTTCTTCTGCTTCTCAATGGGCATCGCCATCGCGATTTACCGTCCAAATCTCGTTTTCGTCTTCCCGCTTGTCGTCGTCGCAATCTGCGTCTATCTGCACCGCGCCATGAGCGAGGAGAGCGCCAGACTCGAACCGGAGCACCTTCTCAAGAGCCCGCTCGTCATTGCGTGCACCCTGGTCGTTGTTGCCATCGCGGCCTTTCTTGCCTGGACGAAAACCGATCTTACGAAGCGCGTGCACTTCTTTGAGCTGATCGGTGGCAGACAGGAGACGAGTCAATGACGAGAGCTCATCGGATACCGCGCCCAACTTCCCGCCTTCTTCCCTTACGCGTGGGCCGCCCGAGTGGTATGAGGTCGACAGGTAAATTCAGCTTTTTGATCCGTGCAGGCATCGCAATTGACGGCTTTCGGTAAACCCGCGGAGGTTCTGGGCGTCAGGGAGATGGCGTGTCCGCAACCGGGCGAGGGCGACCTCCTGCTCGAGATGCTCGCCGCCCCTTTGAATCCCGCGGATCTCAATGTGATCGAAGGGAAATACGGAGAGCTTCCCGTCTTGCCCGCCGTGATCGGAAACGAAGGGGTTGGCCGCGTGGCGGCTCTGGGATCAAAGGCCGAAGGATTTTCCGTGGATGACCTTGTCCTGCCGATGCGCCGCGGCACATGGGCTCAGTTCATGCTGGCCAGTTCCGCAGAGGCGGTTCGATTGCCGCGCGAGATGGACGTTTTTCAGGCCGCGATGCTTTCGGTCAATCCGGCGTCGGCCTGGGGCATGCTTGAAAGCTTCGTCCGTTTGCGGCAGGGCGATTGGATTGCCCAGAATGCGGCCAACTCGGCCGTGGGAAGGTGCGTGATCCAGATCGCGCGTTCGCGCGGCTGGAAGACGCTGAACGTGGTTCGGCGGCCAGAAGTCGTCGAAGATTTGAAGGCGCTTGGTGCGGACGTCGTGGTCTTGGAGGGTCGGGATTTGCGCGAGGTTGCGGCGGAGTGCAGAGTCGCGGGGGTGCGTCTGGCACTCAATGCCGTGGGCGGGGCGAGCGCGTTGAATCTGGCGAATGCGCTGGTCGATGAAGGCACTTTGATAACGTACGGGGCCATGGGACGCCAGCCGCTAAAGATTCCGAACGGTCTCCTGATTTTTCGGAATTTGGAATTCAAGGGATTCTGGGTGAGCCGGTGGTTGCAACGTTTGTTGCCAGCGGAAGCTCGGCGGATGTGGGACTCCCTGGCCGCGCTTTCCCTGCAAGGAAAGCTGCAGATACCGGTCCATCGCGTCTTTCCGCTCGGAGAGCTGCTTGCGGCTGTCGAGGAAGCCGGTCGCGAGGGCAGGCACGGCAAGGTGCTTCTCGACTTGCGCGCTTAAGCGACGAAGACAAAAAACGCCTTGTAGAATTCCTTGGGCGCGCCAATTTCGACGGCTCGGCTTATGCGATCTCTATCCGCTTCACTTCGCCAAGGAGGCACGTTCCGCTGACGATGCAAAATCTCCCAGGATTCAGGGACTTTTATCCCGAGGATTGCGCGCGGCGCAATTACATCCTTTCCACGTGGCGCGAAGTCGCGCGCCGCTATGGCTTTGTCGAATACGACGGTCCCGTCCTGGAGCCCATCGAGCTCTACGAGAAGAAAAGCGGCGGCGAGTTGCTCGGACAGCTTTTCGATTTTGTCGACAAGGGCGGTCGCCACGTTGCCATGCGGCCGGAGATGACGCCGACGCTGGCGCGAATGGTGGCCGAGCGCGAGAAGGATTTCAAAAAGCCGCTCAAATGGTTCTGCTGCCCGCAGTTCTTTCGTTACGAAAAGCAGCAGCGCGGACGCTTGCGCGAATTCTATCAGTTCAATGCGGATATTGTCGGCGAGTCATCACCCGCCGCGGATGCCGAGCTGATTGCCCTTGCCATCGATATTTTGCGCGAGCTGGGACTTACGGAGCAGGACTTCGTGGTGCGTCTCAGCAGTCGCGAGATCTGGGCGAGCTTTCTCATGGAAAAGAGGGGTGGATTCGCAGGCGCCGAGGTAGATCAGCTTCTCGCGGTGATCGACAAGGCAGAAAGGCAGGAGGAATCGCTGATCAACAAGCAGCTTGAGCCACTTCGGCTGACTTACGCTGAAGTTCAACGCTGGGCGCGGGACTGGAGTCAAAAGATCTTTGACGCCGGTGCTGTGGCTGGAAACACCCCTCTTGCGCGGTTTCACGAACTGCTTCACGCGCATCTGGATCCGCGGGGTTTGCTGAATTACGTCGATGTCGACTTTTCCGTCGTGCGCGGATTGGCCTACTACACGGGCGTCGTTTTCGAAGTCTTCGATCGCGGGAAAAGGGAGCGTGCTCTCGCAGGCGGCGGCCGGTACGATGAGCTGCTCGGCCTGATGAGCGATGGCAAGGTTTCCCTGCCTGCTCTCGGCTTCGGGATGGGCGATGTCGTCCTCGCAAATCTTATTGCGGACACGCCGCCCGCCAAGGCGAAGATGGAGGCCTGGATCGCGCAAAATCACGCGGCCGACATCTTCGTCGTCATCGCGAAGGAGGAGCGGCGTTCCGCGGCGCTGGCTATCGTCCAGCAACTTCGTGACGCCGGCCTGCGCGTTGATTTTCCCCTCGCGGCTGCGAAGGTCGGAAAGCAGTTCCAGACCGCCGAGCAGGGCGGCGCGGAGTTGGCTGTTCTTGTTGGAGACGAATGGCCGGATGTGAAAATCAAGGCGCTTGCCACGCGTCAGGAACGCCAGATCCCGCACACGGAGCTTGCGGAGTGGCTTCGAAACCGGCAAAAAGACGTCTAACCACAGAGAACGCAGAGAACACAGGGGGAAAACTTCAGCCTCCGTGACCTCGGTGTTCCCTGTGGTTAATTTTTCAATTTATGAGTTATCGCACGCATCATTGTGGCGCTCTGCGCAAAGGGGATACCGGAGCGCGTGTCACTCTTTGCGGCTGGGTGGCGTCCCGCCGCGACCATGGAGGTGTCATTTTCATCGACCTTCGGGATCGCAATGGCATTGCGCAGGTTGTCTTTCGCCCTGAGGAACATGCCGACGCGGCCTCGGCCGCGCATGGGCTCCGGAGCGAGGACGTGATCCAGATATCGGGAACGGTTGCTCCCCGTCTTGCCGGAACCGAGAATCCCAGACTCGCCAGCGGCGAAATTGAAGTGGTCGCCGACGCGCTGACCATCTTGAACAAGGCGGATGTTCTCCCGTTTCCTCTCGGTGAGGAGGCGGTCAGTGAAGATTTGCGTCTCGAGCACCGTTATCTGGACCTGCGGCGCCCTGCGATGGTGCGCCATCTCGCGATGCGGCATCAGATCAGCAAGGCCACCCGCGATTACTTCGATTCGCAGGGCTTTCTCGAAATCGAGACGCCGGTTCTCTCCAAAAGCACCCCCGAAGGAGCTCGTGAATTTCTCGTGCCTAGCCGCATTTTTTCAGGGAGGTTTTACGCGCTTTCGCAGTCCCCGCAGCAATACAAGCAATTGCTCATGGTGGGAGGGATTGAGCGATATTTCCAGATCGCCAAATGTTTCCGTGACGAAGATCCCCGCGCGGACAGGATCACTGAATTGACGCAGATCGACGTGGAGGCCTCCTTCGTGACGGAGGAGGAGATTTTCTCGCTCGTTGAGGGCCTTCTTGCGCAGATTTTCCGGGTCGCGTGCGGAGCGGAGCTCTCAAGGCCCTTTCCCAGGCTGACCTACCAGGAAGCCATGAACCGCTACGGGAGTGACAAGCCGGACCGGCGCTTCGGGATCGAACTCGTCGCGCTTGATGACGTTTTTCGCGAGAGTCAATTCAAGGTCTTCCGCGCGGCGATCGATTCTGGCGGGGTGGTAAAGGGCATCAACGCCAAGGGATTCGCCAATATTACGACGGGGCAGATCGAGAACCTGACGGAAATCGCGCGCCAATACGGCGCGCGAGGGCTGGCGTTCATCAAGGTCGAGGGCGGGGAATGGAAGTCGCCCATAGTGAAATTCTTTTCCGAGGCGGAAAAGAGCGCGCTGGTCAGCCGGTTGGGCATTCAGGAGGGAGACCTCATCCTGTTTGGCGCGGACCAATGGGAAGTGGTGTGCACTGTTCTTGGCCGCATTCGGCTGCGTGTCGCCGAGATCCTTGGCCTTGCCGCCAGCTCCGCCGCGCTGGAATTCCTATGGGTGGTGGATTTCCCGCTGCTGACTTACAGCGTCGAGGAACAGAAATGGAACGCTGTTCACCATCCCTTCACGCGTCCCAAAGGCGAGGATATCCCGCTGCTGGAGGCGGGAGAGTTCGGCAAGGTTCGGGCGCAGGCCTATGACGTTGTTCTCAACGGCGTCGAAATTGGAGGCGGCAGCATCCGGATTCATGAACGCGATTTGCAGGCGAGGATGTTTGAAGTGCTGGGCATCCCCCCTGAGAAACAACAACTTCTCTTCCCGCACCTCCTGAGGGCCTTCCGCTTTGGCGCCCCCCCGCACGGGGGCATCGCCCTGGGTGTGGATCGCCTCGTGATGCTGGCGGCGGGCACGGACAACATTCGCGACGTGGTGGCCTTCCCAAAGAACAACCGCGGGGAAGACTTGATGATGAATTCGCCGAGTCCCCCCGAGCCTCGGCAGCTTCGAGAGCTTGGCCTTCAAATTACGAAGAAGCCATGATGCGAAGAAAATCGCGGGAACCTTTGTCGGTTTGCAAATTATTTGCCGGCGCAGTATTCAAATCTCGGCGACAAGGGCTCACGCTTTCCGGAGGTGAATGCTCCGTCGCTTTATCCTAGAAAAAATCCCTATCAGACAAAAAATGAACGCTTCCTTTTCCCCTTTCCGCGACAAAATGCAATCGGCAGGTTTGAGCGAAGCGGCGATTGCCGCATTCGAACGCGCTTTCAAGTTCCTCGCTTCCAAGGAAAGCGGGTTGATTCCCGAAAGCTCCATCAGTCCTGTCGAGCAACTGCCAAGTTACGAGGACATTTCCTCGAAACCGGGGGACACAGGACTTCTTTCCAAAGCTGTCATTCTCAAACTTAATGGCGGGCTTGGTACCAGCATGGGCCTTGAAAAGGCGAAATCGCTGTTAACCGTGCGCGATGGCGAAACCTTCCTCGATTTGATCGCGCGCCAGGTGCTGGCCGCTCGCAAACAGACCGGTGCGAACGTGCGTTTCCTGTTGATGAACAGCTTCAGCACCAGCCAGGACACCAAGGCGCACCTCGGCCGCTATCCGGAGCTTGGCGCTCCCGGCGATCTCGAGCTTTTGCAGAACAAGGTGCCGAAGATCGCTTTTGAGACACTCACGCCCGTCGAATGGCCCGCGGATCCTGATCTCGAGTGGTGCCCGCCCGGGCATGGCGACCTGTATCCGGCGATTCTGGGCTCCGGCATTCTCGATCGGCTGCTGAAGGAAGGATACTTATACCTTTTCGTAAGCAATTCGGACAACCTCGGCGCGACAATGGATCCGGCCCTGCTGAATTGGTTCGCCGGTTCGGATAAGCCCTTCCTGATGGAAGTTACGGCCCGGACCGCGGCCGATCGCAAGGGCGGTCACCTTGCGAAACGGGCAAGCGACGGGCAACTCCTCCTTCGTGAGTCTGCCCAGTGCTCGAAGGAGGACATGGACGCCTTTCAGGACATCGCGCTCCATCGCTACTTCAATACCAACAACCTCTGGCTGAGACTCGATCATCTGGCTGAAGCGCTTCAGCGCAACGGCGGCCTGCTGCCTCTGCCCGTGATCACAAACGAGAAAACCGTCGATCCTCGCGATAAGAAGTCGCCCGCCGTCTATCAGCTCGAAACCGCCATGGGCGCGGCAATTGAGTGCTTTCCGGGCGCCGGCGCTGTGGTCGTCCCGCGCACGCGCTTCGCCCCGGTCAAAACCACGGCCGACCTGCTGGCGCTTCGTTCGGACGCCTACGTGATCACTGAGGATGGCCGTGCAATGCTTGCCCCGGAACGCAACGGGATTCCGCCGGAAATCGATCTCGACAGTGATCATTTTAAGCTGGTGGACCAACTCGAAGCCGCGCTCGCCGGGGGCGTGCCGTCCTTGATCCGCTGCCGCAGGCTTACGGTGCGCGGTCCGGTGCGCTTTTCCTCCGCCGACCGCTTCGAGGGCGACGTGGTCATGGAAGCCTGACGCGGTCCTTATTTCAAGGGCTCCGAGACGCGGACGCCTTCGGGTGGCTGGAAACGAAAGTTCTCCGGCGACAGGTTTAATCTGCGCTCGTTGGAGAAGCTGATGACGGTGCGGTCGTCTTCCGTGCCGACGATTTGCAGCCGCTTTGCAGAAAGTTCGTTGGAGATGTCCACGTCAATCTCGGTAACCGCCTTTCGCAGGCTGGAGGTTTTTGGGACAAGTTTGACTTGATAGCCGTCCGCGGTTTTCCAAGCCTGGACGTTGTAACTCTTCGAAAGGTTTTGCAGTCCGAAACCCGAGGTCATCGCCGCGACGGATTCGCGAAGAGGGCGATTGGACGACAAGGTGTATTTTTCCACCTCGCTGAACTGGGGGTAGTAAAGCCACAACGTGTCGCCGTCGCAGACCGTCAAGCTCCCGCCATCCACCTGCCGGCGAAAGCTATCAGGGGGAAGGAAGGAAATGGTCCCCGTCTCGATGACGGGCTTGTTCATCAGTGCCAGGCGGCGTTCCTCGCGAAAATTTGCCTGCATTGCGGCTCCGCTTCGGCTTTCAGACAACCGCGAAACGAGAGTCTCGACTTCCCTTTGTGAGAGCTCCTGCGCGTTGAGGGCCGAGGCGGCTAAAAGGACAGCCAGCAGCACCCTCATAGTCCGACGGGCACGAATTGGTACCATTGTTGAGGGGCGCGACGAATCTCTTCGAACAGCGAGGAGCCAAGTTCGCGGGTGCAGCGAACAATTTCTTCGTCGCGCTGCCGGTGCGGGACGCGCTGCGCTTCAACCGCCGGCTTTGCGATGATCCGGTAGCGTCCATCGGAACGGCGGCTGACGATGACCGGCAGAATCTTGCATCCTGTCATCCACGAGAGCAACGCGGGTGAAGAGGAAAGCATCGTTCGACCGTTCGGCAGCTCAAAGGAGACGCCGCGCTCGGCAATTGGCCGATCGGCGAGCATCGCCATGCAACGGCCCTCTTCGATAGCGCGAGCGACTTGAAGAGAGGAGAAGGGATCTGTGCCGACCGCAATCGTTTCGGTGCTCCAACGCCGTCTCCAAGCCGCGCGCCAGGCGGTAAGCTCATCCGATGGCTCGGGGAGAGTCGCGATGGTGACCTTCCGGCCCATCTGTCCGAGAACGACAGCGCCGAATTCAAAGAAACTGAAGTGGGCCGTAGCCAGGACGACGCCCTGCTCTCCCGATGTTGCGGCCTGAAGGTGCTCAACGCCGACGTGTTCGGCGCAAAATGCCATTGCCTTTTCCGAGGAGAGCGCCCCCACCGCCACATAGTCGGCGATGGTGGCTCCAAAATTGACGAAGACTGAAATGGCTTCCTGGTCGGAAACAGGCTCCTTTCGCAGAAGGGAGAGATTTTCGCGAACGATCCTGCGGATCGGATGCTGTGTTACGGCATAGACCCACGCAATCGTCCGGCCGATAGCTTGAGCGCTTGGGCGGCGGAAAATCGGATAGATTCGTGTTGCCAGCTCAAACATGTTCGCAGAGTAGAGCCTGCGGTAGGCCCATCGTTCCGTGTGCGGTTTCTCCGCGGAGAAGGGAGCATGCATCAGCGAAGAATAGCCTCGGAGGGGACCACGGCACGATATCCTGCTTCGTCGAGTTTATCCAGAAGGCGTGTCAGCGTGAGGAGTCGGTGTCGCGCTCCGCCGCCCTCGTGGATAAGTACGATCGAGCCCGGCTGGATTGTCCGCATGATTCTCGTGACGATCATGGTCGGCGTGGCGGGGCAGCCGTCGCAACCGTCCACCGACCAGCCTGCCACACGAAGACCAAACTCTGCCGCGACCGGGTGAACGGAGGAATTGTTCATTCCCACCGGAGAACGGAAAAAGCGGGGCGCCGTTCCGGTCGCCGAATGGATCGCGTCGCAGCCTCGTTGGATTTCCCTCCGAACAAGCGGGCGCGGCATGGCCCACCAGAAACCGACAGGATGCGTGTAAGTGTGATTTTCGACGGTGTGACCCTCGGAAATGATCCGGCGGCAAAGGGCGGGATCCCGTTCGACTTTCTTTCCGATCACGAAAAAGGTGGCCTTCGCGTCACGCCTGGCGAGCAGGTCCAGCATTTGCGGATTTACCTCCTGGTCGGGACCGTCGTCGATCGTGAGCCAGATCGCGCGCTCGGTCGTGTGGAAATAGGTAAGGACTTCTCCGTGCCACGAACAGTTTCTTCGAAGCGTCGGATACAACCAAAGAAAATCGTGCGCGCCCCACGCGATGGCGCGCCCTCGGCCGCGCATCGTCAGCACTCCCAGAACGGCGGCGAGCCGTCCCGCTAGCACAAAGTATCGTCTCTCCATCGTTTTCGCAGTTTCCAAACCGTCCAAAGCCGCAGGAGCATAAGAAGACACAGCCGGGCGTGCGTTCCTGCAAGCAGCAAGTTGTCACGAAGATATTTGAAATGCGTCACGCCCCCGGCTACGCGGGGAGGGTAGTGAACAGGAACCGGCTGGTTTATCGGGCGGACTCCCTCCCAGAAGAGCCTGACAACGAGTTCTGTGTCGAAGTCGAATCGGCGCGCCGTCCGGATCGATTCCATGATGCGAACGGCGGGCTCAAGCGGATACAGCCGGAACCCGAAGAGCGAATCGTGCACGCCGCCCCAAAGGGTTTCAAGGTTGGCGAACCAGTTTCCGATGCGGCGTCCCTTCACTCGTTCCGGAGGGGCGTCCGGTCCGAACACAGGCACCCCGAGAACCATTGCCTCGGGGTGATTGCTTGAGATCTGCATGAACGATCCAATCCGGTCCGCGGGATGCTGACCGTCCGCGTCGACGACCAGGGCGTGGGAATATCCTGCTTCCAGGGCCGCCCGCATCGCCACGAGGGTCGCTTCGCCCTTGCCGTGGTTTTGGTCCAGGGTGAAGAGACGCAAATCCGCGTGCTGGTGCAAGAGGTCGCGGGCTTCCTCGACGCTGGAATCTGTGCTCCCGTCCAGCACGATCCAGACGGGTTTCCAATGTTCAAGCACCGCGCAGGCTGTTTGCGCCAGCAGGGGACCGCTATTGTAACTGGGCAGGACGACGAGGTGCGAACCGTCGCCCGACGAAGTCGGAGGCTTCAAGAGGGCTTAAGAAGGCGGACGTCTTCGCCCGTGTTTTTCAGGTGCTCGCGAAAATAAAGTTCAAGCCGCGCCGAGAGTTGTTGGGCGCTCTCGCCGGGCCCGGCATGAAAGACACGGCCGAGATGGAGTCGGAATCGAATGGGAAACTGGCAGGGTGCGAAAAGAGAAACTCCCTTGGAAAGGTAGCGGCCCTCGCGCTCGATGAAGACGGTTTGCACCGGTGCGCCCGTCCTTTTCGCGATGAGGGCGAAGCCGTTCTTGAAAGGGTTGATCGCGTGCACCCGCGTGCGGGTGCCTTCCGGAAAAATGAGGAGATTTTCGCCCGCTTCGAGCTTTTCCATTCCCCGCCGGATGAGTGCGGGTCCCTTGTCGTTGGGAACGAACCCGGCCAGTCGCGCTGCCCCGCCAAGAAAGGGGCTCTGAATCAAATTGGCCCGCATGATGCAAACGGTGCGGGGAACGACCGAAAGAAGAATGACCGCGTCGATGAGGCTGGGATGGTTCGGAGTGAGCACCGTCCCGCGAAGGTCGCGAAGCCGTTTCGCTTCAGGAAAGCGGATTTCAAACACGCCCATTGCGCACGAGAAGTGCAGCCAGCCTTTGAAGAGTCCACGAATGAGGCGCTGGCCCACGGAAGGCGGGATCCTGCTGCCGAAACATCGTGAAAGAATGGCACAAATCGGACTCACCATGAGTCCAATTGCGAAAAACGATGCAATGCAAAAAACTTGCATCCCGTACGCCCAGCATGCTTGTAGCGAGAAGGATCGCGGAGCAAGGTGCTCTACGAGAGGCGGTGACGATTCGGCTCGCACGGGAGGCATGGCGATATTCTAAC
Source organism: uncultured Verrucomicrobiae bacterium (assembly GCA_963763735.1). GTDB lineage: Bacteria > Verrucomicrobiota > Verrucomicrobiia > Chthoniobacterales > Terrimicrobiaceae > DASTFP01. Next base: position 222,119 of record CAVXQK010000015.1, read on the forward strand.
GAAAACTTGGGTGGAAAAAAGGGCAGAGATGGCTCAAAAAATTCGGCGGACATTCTCTCCGAAGCCCAGCACTCTGTTTGCACATTGGTTTTGCTCGATTACTCCGTTAGAACGCGTCGTTTACTTTACTGTGAAATTTGGCTGGCATGAAAAAGTGGACGCTTCTCATTATCCAATCGTTGGTCAGCGTGGCTTTGTTGGTATGGATCTTTTGGAAGCAGGACTTTCGCGAGCATATTTGGGAGGTGTTGACCTCTGCGCATCCGGGCTGGCTGGCGGCCGGATTCTTTTTCGCCGGCGCGGGCAACTTGCTCGGTGTCGTGCGGTGGGGAATCTTTCTCAAGGTGCTGGGAATCCGGCTTCCCGCGTGGGACGTGCTTCGCCTGAGTTTCGTCGGCCTGTTTTTCAACAATTTTTTTGTGGGCGCCGTCGGAGGCGATGCGGTGAAAGCGGTGTGGCTGGGAGCGAAGGGCTATCGAAAGACGGCGGCGCTGCTGTCTGTTCTCATGGACCGGATGAGTGGGTTCGGCGCGCTGATCGTGTGTTCGCTGATTTTCATGCTTGCGCGATTTGATTGGCTGATGCAAAGCGCCCTGGTCGCCGGCCTCATCAAGGGAGTCTTCGTTTACCTGTTCGCAGCCTTGATTTTAATGGCCGTTTCTTTCCTGATCAGCGCAAAGGAGATCACTGGCCGGATGCCGCGAAGTTTCCCGGGTCGGGAAATGATCATCGAGTTCACCGAAGCCTACTTGCAGTTTTTGACCTGCTGGCGACAGACCTTGCTGGCATCAATGCTTTCCGCAATGATGCTCGTTGCGCATTTCCTAACCTTTTATGCAAGCGCCCGCGCATTCGGATTGCTTGTGCCTTTGGGTGAGTTCTTCGCTTTCATGCCCGCGGTGGATATCCTGTCAGCCCTGCCGATCAGTCTCGGTGGCTTTGGCGTGCGCGAGCAATTATTTGCGGCGGTTCTGGGTGAGTTGTGGGGTGCTCCCGCCGCCCAGGCGGTCTCCATTTCCCTGGGGGGCGCGCTGCTAACCCTGCTCTGGGGGTTGATCGGTCTCGCCCTGTTACCGGCCTATCATCAGGCTGTGGGAAGAGCAGTCAGGGCATGAAATCACCGCTTCGCGAAGCCGCCTCCCGCTACCGGCCGTGGCCCAACCTCTACGGCTACGCGATAGGCAAGATTGCTCTCGACCCAGCCTATCCCTTCGTCGCCTCAGCCCTGCGAGAGTCGCAGCGTCCCTTGCTTGATCTTGGGTGCGGCATGGGGCTGCTGGCGGCCTACCTGCGAGCGAACGGTCACCGCGCGCCGATCCTTGGCTTGGATGTGGATAAACAGAAAATCGACGTCGCGCGGAAGGTGGTCGCCGGGAAAAGCCAGGAATTTCACGCCACCGACGCCATAAATTTCCCCGAGCATTCCGGTGATATCGTGATGCTCGACGTCCTTCACTATTTCAGCGACCAGGATCAACAGCTTCTGCTGAAAAAGATCGCCGCGAGCATCGCGCCCCGCGGGATTGCATTGATCCGGCTTGCTCTCAACGAATCCAATTGGCGCTTTACCGCCACAAAGCTCGAAGAATGGTTTGTCGGCGTCAGCCGCTGGATCCCGGTGAGCGGCTGGAATTTTCCAACGCGCGAAGAAGTCTTGCTTCCTTTCAATGACGAGGGACTTGTCGGCGAGGTTCGTCCGATGTGGGGGTGGACTCCCTTCAACAGCCATCTGTTCACCTTCCGAAGGAAAATGGAATGACCGTCGCTTTTATCTTTCTGATCGTACGGTGGAGACAGCCAGTCTATCGGCCCACGTAGCCGGCAGCGAGCGCCTCGAATTCCTCGACCTGGCTCGATGCCCAGGCGCTGTCTTTTCCAAGCTCTTTTGCAAGAAGGGCAGCGGTTGCCGGGGCGGCTTCGATTGCAGCCTGGGCGTCCAGGAGCAGGGCGCGGGTTCGGCGTGAAAGCACATCCTCGACGGTAAGCGCCAGCTCTTCGCGCGCCGCCCAGACGACGCTTGCCTTGATGTAATCCAGCCGCGGATGAAGTAGCTCTGCAAGAGAGGGATCTTCCGCTGCGAGTTGCTCGACCTTCGCGGAATCGGTGCCATAAAATGCCAGATGTTCTGGAAGGGGAGTGGCGTTGGGACTCCGCCAGGCGTGAAGCTGGAGGTTCTCCGTGACGCACGGTTTGTTATCGAAACTCCCAATGAGAGAGGCGTGGTTGAGGGTGTCCTCGGCCATTTTGCGGTACGTGGTCCATTTCCCGCCGACAATGGTAAGAAGACCGGAGTTGGAAACGAGGATTTCGTGGTTGCGGGAAATGGCCTTGGTGGCGCCGCCCTCCTTCCCGGGCGGACGCACGAGCGGGCGCTGGCCGGCAAATATGCTCAAAATGTCCGCCTTTTGGGGATCTTTGGCAAGGTAGCGCGCGGCATTGCGGAGAATGAAACCGATTTCGTCATCGAGTGCGCGAGGTTCCAGTTCGGCCTTTTCCATTGCCGTGTCCGTCGTGCCCACAAGGACCTTCCCGTGCCAGGGAATGACGAAGAGAACGCGTCCATCATCGGTGTGCGGAACCATGATCGCCGAGTTGCCCTGCAGAAACTCGCGATCAAAAACCAAATGAACGCCCTGGCTTGGCTGGACGGCGCGCGTGGCGGTCGGTTCGTCCATCAGCCGGATCTCATCTGCGAAAATTCCGGCGGCGTTGATGACGACGCGCGCCTTGGGTTCGTAGGTTCGCCCGCTTTCGTGGTCCTTGCATTGAACGCCGTTGACCATATTTCCGGCCTTTGTAACTCCCGTTACGGACACGTAGTTGAGCACGGAAGCACCATGATCCACGGCGGACTGAGCCAGAGTGATCGCAAGGCGTGAGTCGTCGAACTGGCCATCGAAGTATTCGACGCCCCCGAGGAGATTTTCGGGCTCGATGTTCGGAATCCGGGAAAGAGTCTCCTCGCGCGAGAGGAGCTTCGACTTCGCGAGATTCAACCGGCCGGCCAAGGCGTCATAGACCTTCAACCCGATCCCAAAAAACGGTCCCTCCCACCACTTGTAGCGCGGAACGATAAAGGAGAGGTGATGAACGAGATGAGGGGCGTTTCGATGGAGCAATCCGCGCTCGCGCAGGGCCTCCAAAACCAAGGGAATATCGCCTTGTTCGAGATAGCGCACGCCGCCGTGAACGAGCTTCGTACTGCGGCTCGACGTGCCCTTGGCGAAGTCGTTGGCTTCAAGAAGCAGGGTGCGCAGGCCGCGCGTGGCCGAATCCACGGCCGCGCCAAGCCCGGTTGCCCCGCCGCCAACGATGATTACATCCCATTCGCGTTCGTGTTCGAGAGTCCCAAGGAGTTGTTGACGATTCATGAAAGGCGCGTGAGTTAAAGATTCTCCATTGCGACCGCAAGGTCACTTGAGAGGGAGGATGTGCTTTGCGGTGCCGGAGCGTAGGAGATAGCCCGTGAACTCGTCGTGCTCCGGTCGAGAGCGAGGACGTACGGCATGACAAGGGAATGCTTAGTATTTGCCTAGCGCGGAATAGAGAAGAGCCGCGACAATGCCACCGACCACCGGACCCACGACTGGAATCCACGAATAGCCCCAATCGTTACCCCCCTTGCCCGGTATGGGCAGGATAGCATGGGCGATCCGCGGACCAAGGTCGCGGGCTGGATTGATCGCATAACCGGTCGGTCCTCCCAAGGAAAGGCCGATCGCCCAGACGAGAAGTGCTACCGGAACGGCTCCAAGAGCACCAAGATCGACGGGAACGGTTGACCCGCTTAACGGAAACTCAAACGCTGTTTTCATTCCGAGAACAGCAAACACAAGCACGAAAGCGCCGATAGCTTCGCAGATGCAAATTAGCGGGTGTGTTCCGAATGGCAGGTCCCGTGCAAAACACGGCGAGTTTAAGCCCAGGGTCCTGTGTCTCCTTCCAGTGCGGAAGGTAAGCAAAGTAAACGATTATTCCGCCGACAAATGCTCCGAGCATCTGCGCAATGATATACCCGAGAACCGAGCCCCAAGGGAAAACACCAAGGACTGCCAGCGCGATGGTTACGGCGGGATTAATGTGCGCGCCGCTGATTCTCGCAACGACGGCGACGCCGACGAATACCGCGAAAGCCCAGCCGGCGGTTATCACAATCCAGCCGGAGCTTTGGCCTTTGCATTTGTTGAGTAGCACATTGGCGACCACTCCGTCGCCAAGGATGATTAGAAACATCGTTCCAATGAATTCGCCAATTAGGGGGGTCATAAGGTAACTTTACCGCGTATCCTTGCTTCTCGATCCAGATCAAGCAAGAAAAAACATCGGGCCTCGGCTACTCACCCCTAGTCACCCCCTTCGAAAGCAGCCGCGGGTCGCCGGCGAACGTTTTTTCGAGGATGAGTCGTGTGCCGCGCCGGCGCGGCTCGTATTTCACGTAGTCGAAAACCTGGCGAATGATGTGGACTCCGACCCCGCCTGGCCGGACATCTGCGAGCGCGCGGCTGCGAATGAATTTGGGATCACAGGAACGCCCGTAGTCCCGCAGAACAAAGCGCACGCGGTCGCGCAGGCGTTCCATTTCAAGCCGAACCGGCTTCCCGTTGTGACCGTAAGCGTGACGGATGATGTTGGTGCAGGCCTCGTCCAGACCCAGCACCAGGAGTTCGATCACGCATTCGTCAAAGCCGCACTTTTCGAGAAACGAACGTACGCAGCTGCGCACGTCTGCCAGTTGACAGGAATCGCTGGTAAAGGTGAATTTGGATTTCATGCCAATCCTCCCGCGAGGATCGTAAGATCATCGGTCTGTCTTCTGGCGCCGCGGTGTCGCCGTTCGCATGCGATCAGATGCTCCACAACCAATCGGGGCGACTCGAATTTCCGCCCTGCGAGCGATGAGACGATTTCCTGCTCGAAGGCGTCATCCTTTGAGTTTCTCGACTCCGAGAGACCGTCGGTATAGCACAAAAGCCAATCGCCGCGGCGAAGATCGATCTTGCCTTGCCGGTAGGCGACCTTTGGCAGAATGCCCAGAGGCAGGGAGCCGTCCGTCTCGATCTCGAAAACGGAGCCATCCGCGCGGAGCATGACCGGCTTGCAGTGGCCGGCGCTTCCCAGTTCGATCCTGCCGGCGGACGGGATGATGCGTCCCACGATCGTCGTGACAAACATTCCGCGGATTATGCCCTCACCGAGCGTGGAATTCAACTTCGCGAGAGCATCCGCGGGACTCGTGGTTGCGGCGAACACAAATTGCATGGCGCTGAGGGTTTGCGCCATCAGAAGCGACGCGGAAATTCCCTTGCCCGAAACGTCGCCGATCGCGAAGTAGGTTTCGTAGGGGCTTCGGACAAAGACGCTGTAGAAATCTCCGCCAACGTTTGAGGCGGCCTGATTGTGGGCGGCAAAAATGGCGCCCGGAATACGCGGCGGGATCGCGCGAGCAAGCAGTTCCCGCTGGATATCGCTGGCGATCGCCAGATCCCGCTCGACGCGCTCCTGCGCGCGCATGCGCTCGATCGCGCGCAGCTTTTCGATCGCGGTGGCAATAAGATTCGCGTAGGCGGTGAACCCCTCGAGCTCCAGCTCGTCGAAACTCTCCTTGTCGCGCGGATTGAGGATCTGGAGCACCCCGATGACTTCGCCATTGTGCTTGAGCGGGGCGCACAGGATCGATCGGGTTCGAAACCCGGTCTGGAGATCGGCCTCCTTGTAAAACCGGTCATCGGCATAGGCATTCGGAATCAGCAGGCTCTCCGCATGGGTGACCACCCAGCCGACGATGCCCCTGCCGCGTGGCACGGAGATTCTTGGTTCGTTGAACTGCCCTTCAGCGAACGAGGTGATGGCAAGTTCCAGCGTGCCGGTCTCCTTATCGACGAAGAAAAGGGATGCCGCCTCGGCGAGAATGACGCGCCGCGCGACGTCGAGAATTGCCCGGAGAAGCTCATCATAGTCGGTAATGGAATTGATGAGACCGCTGACTTCGACAAGACCTTTGTAGATGGTTAGGGATTTGCGAAGCGATTCGACGTCCGCCGGCATACCTCACCTTTCGCATTGGCGCCACCGTAGCGCCAGCCGGATTTTTGCGTGGAAAACTCGGGCTTTGTGCGTGATGGTTTTCGGCGATGGCAAAATTCTTAACGCTTGGATTTGGCTTGTTGCTCGCGGTTTCGGCGTGGGCCGATGGGGGAACGGCGTATTTGGCGCTCAAGGCGGCGCAAAAAGGCGCGGACGGCTCCGCAAGTCTCGTTGAGGTTACGGGTGAGCGGGGCGAGCCTCAGCCTCAGGAATGGAAGGTTATCTTCAACGACCCGGCGGCGAGGGGAGGAGTCCGGGAGATCGTGGCGTCCGGCGACGTGATCGTTTCGCAGCGGACGCCGTTGAAGGGTTACGGCGCAGGCTCCAGCCCCTCCATTGCTCTCACGCGCCTCAACCTTGATTCGGACCGCGCGTTTGAAATTGCCACCAAGCAGGCGATCGCCAGGAAAATTGGCTTCAGCTGGGTGGACTATACGCTGCGGGCAAATGCGGCCGGCGGCTCGCCAATGTGGGTTCTTCGGCTCTACAATAACATGGGATCGCAGGTCGGCGTGGTTCAGATCTCCGCGGAGAACGGCTCGGTACTGACGCCGCTGGAAGCCAGCAGGCAACCGCCCGTCGAATCGACTGAGCAATTCAGCGACTCGCCGGCTGCGAACAAGGTCGGAGGATTCATCGGCAGGGTTGGCGGAACTCTCGGCGGTGTCGCAAATACCGTGAAAGATTCGACCCTCCGGACGGTGGGAACGGTCCAGGAGTTTCTAACCGGCGAGCGGACCATTGGACCGAAGGACGAGGATGAGCGATAGCGGCTTGCGCTGCAAGAGTTCACCCGTGTGACAAGCCATGGGCCCGTTTGAATCCATCGTTGTCCTGGTCATCGTCGGCTTCCTCATGCTGGCCGCAGAGGTGTTTGTGCCCGGCATGGTGCTGGGCTTGCTCGGAGGGCTATGCCTTTCCGGCGCCGTGATCGTAGCGTTTCTGTATTACGACGCGCTCACCGGGTCCATCGTTTTCGTGGGCGTTTGCGTGGTCACTGTTGCGGGCTTCTTTGCCTGGATGGCGGCATTTCCGCATACGGCGATTGGGAGGAGAATCATGCTGCAAAAAACCCATTCTCAGGGTGTCGGAGAGCGTGGGTCTTCCTCCGCGTTGCTCGGAGCGCACGGGCGCTCCCTTACGCCGCTCCGCCCGGCGGGCACGGCATCCATCGGAGGCAGGAAGGTGGACGTTGTGGCGGAGAGCGATTTCATCGCTGTTGATGAGCCCATCGTCGTGGTTCGCGAAGAGGGGCTGCGGACCGTCGTTCGAAAAAAGGTATAGCCGGATGAAAGCTAATGCATAAGCTTTGCCGCCAATGAATCTCTTCGCTCTCATCCTCGTCGGCATTGCCGCCGTCATCGGCATTGTCCTGGTGCTGGTAATGGCCAACTTCTTCGGCGTGTGGCTCCGCGCAAAAATCGCGGACGCGCCGGTGGCATTTGCCAAGCTCATCGGCATGCGTCTGCGCAAGGTTCCCGTCGGGCTTATCGTTGACAGCCGCGTCACCGCGGTGAAGGCGGGATTGCCGTTGGATACCGATTCCTTGGAGGCGCACTATCTGTCGGGGGGCAACGTCTCGCATGTCGTTTTGGCGCTCATCGCCGCGGACAAGGCGGGGATCACGCTCGACTTCAATCGTGCCTGCGCCATCGATCTCGCAATCAAGGGAACCAGCAAGACCGTGCTGGAAGCCGTGCGTACGAGCATCAATCCCAAAGTGATCGACTGCCCGAATCCTCAGCAATCCGGCGGAAGAGTCACGATCGACGCGGTGGCCCGTGACGGCATTGGGGTGAAGGTGCGCGCCCGGGTGACCGTGCGCTCGAATCTCGATCGCTTCGTTGGCGGCGCCACGGAGGAAACCATCATCGCGCGGGTTGGCGAGGGCATCGTGACATCGATCGGTTCCGCGGTTTCCTACAAGGACGTTTTGGAAAATCCCGACCGCATATCCAAGGTCGTGCTTCAGAAAGGTTTGGATAGCGGGACAGCATTCGAAATTCTTTCGGTGGATATTGCCGATGTCGACATCGGTGACAACGTCGGGGCGAAGCTTCAGGCCGAGCAAGCTGAAGCGGACAAAGTCGTCGCGCAGGCGAAAGCGGAGATGCGTCGCGCGGCCGCTGTCGCGAGCGAGCAGGAGATGAAGGCGCGCACGCAGGAAATGCGCGCGAAAGTTGTCGAGGCGGAAGCCCAGGTGCCCCTTGCCATGGCCGAGGCCTTTCGCAGCGGCAATCTTGGCGTCATGGATTACCTCAAGATGAAGAACATTCAGTCCGACACAGGCATGCGCGAGTCGATCGCGGGAACGGAGAAGCCCGAGCACGGGCACTGAATGGGAAACGGCTGAAGCTTCCTCCCGCTCATGGAACAGCTCGTCATTATTCTGCTGATCGCACTGATCAGCTTCATTAACTGGCTCGTCAAGAAATCGGCCGCGCTGCGCGAAGAGCGCAAGCGGCGGCAGGCCTCCGACAAGGGTGGCGAAAGCTTGCGGAGCGATCCGCCTCCGCCGCAGCCTGAAAGAGAACCTGACATACACATGCGCCGTTTGAAGGAGGCGCTTGGGCTGCCTGACGAAGTGGAGCCTCCGCCGCTTTCCAGAAGGTTGCAAGAGCGCCTTCCAACGCCCGCGGCGCCCCCGCCGCAGCCTCCTCCTCTCCCGGTGAAACCGGTCTTTTCGCCTGTTTCGGTTAGCCGTCCGCGTGAAGAATTTAGGGCCCCTGAATTTCATCCGCGGATCGGCAAGCCAGCCAGGCCCAAGATCCAGGCTGGAGCGGCTCCGTCGCGCATTAGAGAACTTCTCGGCTCATCCGGCGGATTGCGCGACGCGGTGGTCCTGTCCGAGATCCTGGGTCCTCCGAAATGCCTGCGTGCAGGAGAGGGGGCGTTATGGAAATGACGATCGTTTTTTCCGAATTGAGCGAGGCCCTGCGGGAGCGCCTGAGAGTCGTGGCCGATCACGAATTGCGCGACCGGGACGCTCAAGCCCATCTCGATCAGCTAAGGGCGGCGGCCTCTCGTTTGGATGCTGCCATCGCACGGCTTCCTGCCCAATGTGATCCGGAGTTGCGCCACTACCTGACGCGGCAAAGCTACGTCAAGGCGCTGGCCTGGTTGGAAAGCCAGAATTCATAGCTCGATATTCTTCTTGCCAAGCCCATCGAGGTTGCCTATTGGAGTCCGGCAAGATGAAAGCTGCCTTTTCCCTCCTCGTCTTGGTCGCGACGATTAGTTTGGCGCGCGCAAGTTTTGCCGGCCCGCCGCCGTTTACGAATGGATCACCCTTGCAAAGCGGCACCGATGGCACCTATCAGGCGGTTGCTTCAGGCACTAATCTTACAGGCGTATTCTCGTTTGTGATCAGCGGAGGGATTCAAACGTCCGATTCGAACGCCGTTATCAACAGCTGGGTGTTCTTTATCGATGGTTTGGTTGTTCAGGGCCAGGTAGTCGCCGCGATTTCTAAGTCGGACGTCGTTGGCGTTCTGAGCGGGGGGGCACGAACGATAGGCATGTCGACTGGTACCAATGGCAGTTTGACCCTCCCCGCTGCATTTGTTGTTCCCGGCGATACGGCGAACGGAACTTTCAGCGGCAATATCGCATTGAAATCTCCCATTGGCGCATTTAACGGTCATGGCACTTTGGAGGGAGCGCCGACTCGGATTGATCAACTGGTCCTTGTCACCGAACCGACTCAGTCGGTTGTTTCCAACGGTGCTGTTGTTCCTGGGAATACGAACTCTGTCACTGTCACGCCTATAACTTATTCCAGGGAGTACTTTCGACAAAACGCGATTCAGGTTTCAGGGGACCCGCGTATCTACCACGCCTGCCAAGGCGTCAAGCGGTTCTACTTCCACTTCCGCTACTCCTTCGTCTTCTTCTGGATAGGAAGCGCAAAATCGGCCGGAAACTTTTTGATTCGGCTTAGCTTCATTGAGGGTTCGTTTCTTTACCCGCTCAGTTGATCCAAGGGGCTTAAAGCGCCATAGACCCGACGTCCGCACTCGGAGGCTCAGTCTTTCGGCTTTCACGTTGACTGAACTCCTCGTTTCGATCGGAATCATTGCAGTTTTGGCCGCACTGTCGATTCAGGGGTATTCGAAAATTGTCGCCTCAGTCGCCAAAGGGAAGTGCATTGCGAACCTGAAGAACCTGCACGTGGGCTTTGCGTTATACATCCAGGACAATGGTCATTGGCCCCAGCAGCCCGATTTTGACGAGCGCCTACTCGCAACAATATCAGCAATGGTGGCTCAACACGATGGATCCGTATTTGAAGTCCCGTGAAGTGTGGCAGTGCCCGCTCTTGAAAAAATTGGGAGCCTACGACGCTGAAGGCCAAAAGCTGCTAATTCATTACACGCCGACGCAGTTCGATGCGAGGCCTACGACGCCATATCGCTGGGAAAAGCAACCCTGGCTCATTGAGGTGAGCAGCATTCACGGAAACGGGCCCCTGCTCCTGATGCCGGATGGAAGCGTCAAAAGCCTCACAGACTTGGTGCCCAATTTTTATGAAACGAAGGTAAATGTGAATGCGTCGTAGATCACCCTTTTTCCTGGGCGACCCAATCGATCGCGAAGCGGACCATCTCACTTGCATCCCTGAAACCGAGTTTCTCTTTGATGTGGGCGCGGTGGGTTTCGATGGTTTTCACGCTAAGGTGCAATTCGGAGGCGATGCCCTTGGTTCCCAGGCCCCGCCCGAGCAACTCAAGCACTTCGAGTTCCCTGTCTGAAAGTTTGTCCACAGGCGAGCCCATTCCGCCCTCCACAGACTGAACGGCTTGAAAGATGAGACGTTCGCTGAATTCGGGGCTCACATAGATTTCCCCCTTGAGCACTTTGCGCAGCGCCGCGAGGACATGGGTGAGAGCCTCGGCCTTCATCACGTAGCCGAGCGCGCCGGCCCGGAGCGCCCGAAGAGCGTACAGCGACTCGTCGTGCATCGAGAGCATGAGGAGCGGCAGATTGGGCTGTTCGGCTTTCATCAGCTTGATCAACTCGATCCCGTTCGTGCCGGGCAGGGAGATGTCAAGCAGCGCAACGTCCGGCTGCAGTGTTCTCATTGCTTCGAGAGCGGAAGGTGAGGAGGACGCCTCACCGCAGACGACCAGATCCTGCTCGGCATTGATGAGGGCGGTGATGCCGTGCCGAAAGACGGGATGATCATCGACGATCAGGACGCGTCTCTTGGGTGGTCCGGAAGAGTTGTGTGCTTCGGTGGCTGTCCTGTTGCTACTCATGATCTGTAAGGAAACGTGCAAGTCACCTGCGTTCCCATCCGTTTGTGAAACTTTGCGCGAACCTGGCCGTGGATGGCTTGTGCACGGTAGCGCAGCGTCTTTGACGAAATGTGATCCGGGTCATTGGTCAACGGGCCCTCTTTCATGCCATCGTCGGCGACTTCCAGACGGAGCGAGCCGCCCTTTTCCGAAAGGCGGATGGAAATCTTTGTGGCTCCCGTCTTCTGTAGCGCATGCATTACGGCTTCCTGGGCGAGGCGATAGGCGTGCAGGGCGGGATCGGAGCCGTCGACGGGCGCATTTTCATCGCACTGGAACTCGCAAGGCACTGTGTGGCCAACCCGGATTGCGAGTCCCCGAAGCGCGGCGGGCAAGCCGCCCGACTCGAGCTCGACGGGATGAAGCCCCCGGGAAATGTCGCGAACCTGGGTGACCGCTTCATTCACGAGGCGGGCCAGGTCATGCAACTGCCCGGCGTGGCGGGAACCTTCGCGATCAAGGTCGCCCGCGAGAGCCTTTGCCGCAAAGGCCGCGCCCAGAATGTGCTGGCAGAGAGAGTCATGCATTTCCCGGCCGATCCTTTGCTGTTCTCGCTCCGCGGCATCCAGAAACGCATGCTCGAGGAACTTCAATTCTGTCACGTCCCTGATCATCAAAATCTGCCGATGATTGTTTGCGGGAATCCTGCACGTCAGCACATCAACCAGAATATTCTTCCCCGCCTTGGTCCGGCAGGAGGTTTCAAAATGTTTCGGCTGAAGGTCGCGCGCCGAGGCAAGGAATGCCTCGAGGCTGCCGTCGGGAGCGAGGATCGATATTCTGCATCCGGTGACTTCTCCCTCTTCCCAGCCAAAAATCAGAGCCGCAGCCGCACTCCAGGAGGTGACTTTATTCGCAGAATCCACTGTGACCAAGGCGACCCGGCCTGCTTCGAGCAGGCCATCTACTGCATGACTCTCTTCGAGTTGCAATGCCTCCTTGGCGTCAAAAGCGTTGTCCGGGGTCATCTTCCACGAACACTATCCGCATTTTTTTGAAAGTCTGACCGAATGTTCATAAAGTCTCACCCCGCCACTGTGTTGCTCCGGTTATTCCGAGTCATCACGTGGCTTCTCCCGGTCGTTTGCTACGCGCGAGGAGGCCGTCCCCGGAAAAGGAACGACAGGAGGAAGAGGATGATGAACACACCGAAGAGAACCTGCGCGATCCATGCTGCGGATCCTGCAATTCCTCCGAAGCCGAGTACGGCTGCGACAAGTGCGATGATCAAGAAGGTAAGCGCCCAACTAAGCATAAAATTCCTTTCTGTTTTCCATGAATCGCTCCCAGGCAGGTCACCGGACTTATGGAGAAGGTCAATTTTTGCTCGAAAGGGCTTTGGCGGCGGAGCGGCTATGTGACAAACTGCTAGGCGTCTTCGGCAATTTGAGAGGCAGCCTCCTCCAAAAGGGCGTCGAGATCGTCCGGGAGAAAGGGCTTCGTCAAGTGGTGCTTGTAGCCCGCGGCCTGGCTTTTCTCGCGATCCGAACTGGCTCCGAATCCACTCATCGCGATTCCGAACGGTTTGGATTTCATCTGGCTGATCAATTGCCAGCCGTCCCCGTCCGGAAGCCCGATATCGCTGATCAACACATCGAAGCGGGAGGACGAGACCGCACGGAGAGCGGAGGCCATATCGCTCACTGCGCAGACGTCATGCCCGAGTTGCTGAAGGTACCGCGTCAGGTAGGTCAGGGTGTCTTCGTGGTTTTCAACAAGAAGAATTCTCAAGCGAATTAAGGAAGGACTTCCAGTAAGCGTGCGATACGAGTCTGTAGCAAGCTCGAAGAATGAATGCCGCCTTCGCGCGGTCAGATTGCCGATCCAGCTTCTCCGCGGGGTTTTCGTAAGGGATTGGGGACCGCTGGAACGGCCCGTTACGATATTTCTGGAAAGGACAACATGATCAAACAAACGTCCGCTCGAAATTCAGACAAAAAAGCGCGTCCGAAACGCGTCAAAGAAGTAGCCTCTGACAAGCCGAAGCCATTGCAGGAGAAAAGTTCGCTCAAGGAAGCCGGCGAAAGGATGCGCTCGCTTGCCGCCGACAGCCTGCCGGTTGCATCCGGCGATCAGCTGGTTGGGGCTGTGAAGGGCCAGTATCCTGAACGGAGGGCCGCAGGCTTTGGCCATGATCCCGAGACCACGCTTGTCCGCGAGATCATGGTGAAAGAAGCCTATTATTGCTTCGAGAACCAGTCGCTGGACGAGGCGCGCGAGATCATGCGCGAGCATCACCTCAAATTTCTACCCGTCGTGGACGAGAATATGCGCGTGATCGGCATCGTGGCGATGAGCGGCCTCACCGCAAGCGAACAACGGCACCCGAACAAGTAGCCCGACTTGCGCGCAAACCTTGTAGCGGCGATGTCCCCATCGCCGACTCTGCGCTACTCCGCGAACGACTGTCACAGCCGCTACAGCAGTCGACTGTGCGGACACAGCCGCTACAGATTACCGTGAGAGAGTCGCTGTGTTTCTAAACCGAGGGCCCCGACGGTGAATCCAAAAGGGGCTCCCGATATTTCTCCCCATCTCCGGACGAGCGAATTTCCCACCCTTGCTTTCGGATATACTCGTAAAGCTTTACGCCGGCAAAGAGCACGACGACCGGTTTGATCGAAAACAACGCGAGCTTTATGAGCAATTTCAGGATCCCGAATATCGGCAGGAAGCGAAGCAGGTAGCCCACGAAGGCGGCGACTGAGACGGCAATCAACGGCGTCGACCGGATTGTGTCCTCCAATTCACGAACGCCTTCCGTCACGGCTTCGTTAACGGTTTGGAAGCCCTCTTTGAGAGAGGACTCGAGCGAATAATTTTCAGAGTTCATAAGTCACCACCATTTGAGTTTCTTTCCTACCTGTTGGGCTTGATCCAGGAACGCCTCCTGGCACCAAGGTACGGTAGGCTTCTTGGTCTGGGGAAGCTTTTCGGCGAGTTGCGGAAGCTTCTCGGCGAGCTGTTCGTAGGCGGTCTCGAGCCACTCCTTTGCGGCCTGGACGGCCGCCTGCACCGCGTCCTTTTGTTTTCGCTTCCGGCGGCTCAACAAGGCGCCAAGAAGAGCTCCCACCACGAGCGCCATGGCGACCAGCGGAAGGGGATTCCCCCGGGTGTACTGCCCCCGGTCGAAGTTCGCGGATTCCGGGTAGGGTCCAGGTTCGGAAGGCGGGTATGAAGTCATAATGTTATTTTTTTCGGCTGTGGGGTCAGCTGCGGTTGTATTTTCGGACTATACTATGGCATCCCTCCGTGGCAATTCCAACGATTCCCCTGAATGTTTTTACGACGGCATCCCCAACAGGCTCGATATCGCCGCCTCAGGACGGAACGGAACCGATCGCGGTTAGTCAAGGGCTGCTTTGGGGTCGTGCTGGCAATTGGCATAGCCGGAATGCCGGCAAGGGCCGCCGGGCAGGAAGCCGCATCGACTCCTTCGCCGCCGCCGACGAATGTCTCTTCGCTTAAGCCCGAGGATATTCGCGATTTTGACAAGAATCCCGCGCAGGTGCAGGAACTCCTCAAGGCGGCGCTGCAGCTTACCGAGCGCAAACTGGGCTACCTCTATGGTTCGGCGGATCCCGATCGGGGCGGGATGGACTGTTCCGGCACGATTTACTTTCTTTTGCAGAAGGCGGGGATTACGGAGCCGCCAAGATCGGCCAGCGAGCAATACGTTTGGGTGCGCAAGTTGAATACCTTTCAGGCGGTTGTGAGCAATCGCTCGGACAGCTTCGAATTGGATGCTCTCCGTCCGGGAGATCTTTTGTTTTGGATTGGCACTTATTCAGTGAAAAGCGACCCCCCAGTGACTCACACCATGATTTATCTGGGCAAGGCGCGATCCGATGGGCTTCCCCTGATGGTGGGCGCCAGCGACGGACGCACATACCGCGGCGAGAAACAATTCGGCGTAAGCGTCTTCGATTTCGTGCTCCCGAAGCCGGATGCCAAGAATCCTGCGAGCAGGTTTATCGGTTACTCAAAAATCCCCTGGCAATTCTCCAAGGCTGAGTGAGCCTCACCAGCCTTCGTCAGATGTGGGCCTCGTTGCGATGGATTCGCCACGACGTGGCGCATGCGCTGGCGAACAGGTCAGAGCCTTCCCACAGGCGCTGCGCGCCAACGTAGGCGGATCGGTTGTCCACGCAGCGGCAATTGACAGGCAGGGGATCGATGAGCTTGGCATTTCCGCCGCCAAGGACCGTTTCGTCCGGCTTGAAAACGTCCTGCAGGAGCTCGACGGCTTCGAGGACCGCTTTCGCCCAACGTTCGTTCCCATCGCGCTTGAGGGCCGCTTTGGACATGCGGTCCACCAGGCGTTCCTTTCGGGTGAGTTTGATCAGGCCAACCTCGATGGGCACAACGATGTCATCGACGACGATCGAGGTTCCGATGCTGGTGCCCAGGCCGATGAAGAGAAGGCGGCCGCTTCGGTAGTTTCCCAGGGCCTGCATCGCGGCATCATTGATGATTCTCACCGGTTTGCCGAATGCCTTGGCGTAGTCGAAATTGACCCACCCGTCGCCGAGGTTGCCGGGTTCGAGAACTGGCTTTCCATGCTCGACAAGACCGGGATAGCCCAGCGAGACGCGATCGTAGTCCAGGTCCGCCGCAAGCTCGATCACGCCGCGCACCATTTCGTTCGCCGTAAGCGCTTCTCCCGATGGCATCTTGCGCATTTCGCCCTCGTGGGATGCCATCACTTTGACGTTGGTTCCTCCGACGTCCACCATCAGTGCATTCATTGGGAGGCCTCCACCCGAATATGCTCATCGAGTTCGCCCCGAAGCGCCGCATCGATTAGTTCGGTGACTCCGGCTCCCGCGCTGTGCCGGGTGACCAATGCCGCCTTCTCTTTGAGACCTGGCAGGGCATTTGCAACCGCCACCGGCAGGCCGCAGAGTTCCAGGAAGGCGTGGTCGTTTTCCGCGTCACCAACGCCGATCACGTCGCCGGGTGACAACCCAAAGAGTTTCAAAGCCGCATGGAGGCCGCTGGCCTTGTTGATTCCGGAGGGGAGGATCATTACGGCTCCCTTGTTGAAGGTGAGCTGGAGCTCGAGCCCGAGCTGCTTGATGACCTCGATGACGACGGTTTCGTGCGGTTCGCGCGTCGAAACGATCGAGATGCCAACTTCAATCGGAACTCCGCGGCGGGACAGGTCCGCGACAAACGCTTCCGGCGGAGGGGCGCCCAGCGCGCGAGTTTCTCCGCTGCCCGGATCATACAAGACCGCTCCATTCTCTGCGACTATCATGTCAAAGATCGGAAGGAAGGCCTCCATGGTCTTGAAGTCCGACAGCACGCGCCCGGTGACGAGAAACGAACGCACATCTGCCGCTCGAAGGCGCATCAGCGCGAGACGGGTCGGTTCGTCCACGACCCCATCGCTGGCGATGGTGCCGTCGAAGTCGGTGGCCAGGGCACGCCATTTCATCGCACGGGAATCGATGGCGCGGTCCCTTCCGCGCGTAACCGAGTCGGTTGAAAGAAAAGCTCGATGGTGGGCATACTTTGCAGACATATTACCGATGAACACATCAGAGGATAGCGAATCCACAAAAAGCAGGATCGGCTGGTTCGCCGACGAATCAATTTCTTCCCGGCCGCAGCCGAAAGGGCCGCGAGAGGCGATTCCTCTTAAAGTCAGATAAACAGAAAGGCCAGCCATGACAGGGAAAGTGCTCCTCGTTATTTTTACCGCCGGACTGCTGGGATGCGTGGACCAGTATGGCCGCATTCGTCCTCCCGATCCCATCGGGCAGGCGATATTCAACGCGCTCGATCCCGGCGTTCCCGTTTATCAGTCGCAACAGTATGTAGTGACAAGCGATATGCCAGCCGCCCGTTATGAGCAAAGACCGGTCGCCCCCGTTAGCTACACGGATTCTGTCTGGGTGGACGGCTACTGGGGATGGGGAGGAAGCGATTGGGTTTGGGTTCCGGGCCGCTGGGTCCAACGCCCGCGATCGAACGCGGTCTGGACGAATGGCCAATACTACGCAAGCGACGGTCGCCGCTATTGGCGCTCGGGCTACTGGCAGTAGCTGCAGGCGTGTGGCGACCGGTTTCCACGGTCGAAGTTACTTTCAATCCTGCCCCACTGCATCAGGCAACTCGTTCCGATCGTCCGGACGGCGGGGAAAGTGGCGGGCGAGAGCCTCGCCCGTTTTTTCAATTGCCTGGACGACGGCTTCCGTAAAACGCCCCTCTTTGAGCTTGGCACCGATGCCCGATGCAACGTCACCCCAGAACGCTTCGCCGCACTTCTCATGGATGCCCTTGTCACCGACGATGGCGAATTGATGAGCTCGGGGAACGAAGTAGAGGAGAACCCCGTTGCGTTCGCGTGTCGCAGTCATGCCGAGTTTCTCAAAGCGCGCGGTGGCGCGATCGACGACCTTGTCGGCTCCCAAGTCCCTGCTGGTGACAAAGACGCGGATTTCGCCGGAGGTTTTCCGCTCTGCCGCTTTTATGGCTTTAACGACTTCGGCGTCGTCCAGTTTTTGAAGGAAATCGTGCGGTTTCATTGTGCCATCCTTTACCAACTCCCACTGGCTCCACCGCCGCCAAAGCTCCCGCCTCCTCCGCTGAATCCCCCGCCGCTACGACCCGATCCGCCGCCGAATCCCCCCTGGCTCCAGCCGCCCCCGATGGGCGGACTAAATACGTCGCGCCTTCCGCTCGGTCCATAATAGGCGCCGCGTTGCAGAGTCCTTCGATTTGCGGCGAGGATGATCAGAATGATCAGAATGAACAGGAGGAAGATCATCCAGGAGCCTTGACCGTTTTCGTCCGTATCCGCGTTCGTGCGCCCCGTTCCTCTGTATTCTCCGCGAATAGCCTGCAGGATGGAATTCACGCCGCGGTTTACGCCGGAATCGAAATCCCGCGCCCGAAAGGCGGGAAGGATTTCGCTTTCAATGATCCGTTTGGCGATAAGATCCGGCAGCGCCCCCTCCAGGCCGTAGCCAACCTCGATGCGGGTCTTGCGGTCGTTCGGAAAGACGAAAAGGGCGACGCCGTTGTCGTTTTTCTTCTGTCCAATCCCCCATGCCTCCGCCGTGCGCTGGCTGAAATCTTCCAGTACGTATCCGTCGGGGATGCCCGGAAACGTCGCGACGATCACCTGATTCGAAGTATCCCGTTCGAAGGCCTCGAGACGCGCATTCAGTGCTGCGACGGTTTGTGGCGAGAGAATGCCGGCCTTGTCGCTGACGAATTGGGCGGGCTTGGAAGGCAGCGGATCCGCCGCGAGAGCGATGACAACCGATGCAAACGCCCCCGCGAACAGCGACAGCCACCGCCAAAATGGAATTCTCTTCACACCCTGCAGATGGGCGGCTTTAGCCCATTTTATCGAGTCGTGGCCGGGGTCGCGGGCGGCGCTGGGGAGGGAGAACTTCCGAAGTTGAAATTGACTTGCGGAGCGACATCCGAACCCTCCCGAGCCGTAAAGTAGGGCCGCGGGGAAAAGCCAAAAAGACCGGCGAAAAGAACGGTGGGCATGGTTTGCACGGCGGTGTTGTAGGCCTGCACCGTCTCGTTGAATTTGCGCCGTTCGACCGTGATGCGGTTCTCAGTTCCCTCGAGCTGCGCCTGGAGTTCCTGGAAATTTGAGTTTGCCTTCAACTCGGGATACCGCTCGACGACCACCAGGAGCCGGGCGAGGGAATTTGACAACTGATCTTGCGTCTGCTGGAACCGCTGCAAAGCCTGCGGATCGGTTGGCGCGGCATTCGGATCGATCTGTACCTTGGTGACTTGCTGTCGCGCCTGGATCACATCGGTCAGCGTGCTTTTCTCAAAATTGGCCGCGCCTTCCACAGTGCGAACGAGATTGGGGACGAGATCCGCCCGTCTTTGATAGACGTTCTGTACATCCGCCCAGCTCCGGTCCACCTGCTGTTTGAGGCCTACAAGCCTGTTATAGCTGCTGCAGCCGCCAATCAGAACGATTACGGCGAGGGCGGCGAGGATGGCAACAATGGCGAGGGAGGCCTTCATATCGGAAAGTGTAGAGCCGCTTTCGGGAAATGCCAGCGTCACATGCGAGCACCCTCGGGCAGGGCCGCCCCTCGGGGCGGCGAACCCTGCGGGACGACCCCAAATCGCGGGCCGCCTTCGGGCGCATCGGTCCCATTGACAACGTGAGGGCGCTTGTCATTTCTCCATCTGCGTCCATCTGGGTCATCTGCGGATAAACCGCTCGTTAGAGCATTTGCTTCGATCCATTCCGGCGTGCTGCATTTCCCCTCTCGTCTGTGCGCAACTGTCT
The DNA here is from genome assembly GCA_963763735.1 of uncultured Verrucomicrobiae bacterium. Taxonomy (GTDB): domain Bacteria; phylum Verrucomicrobiota; class Verrucomicrobiia; order Chthoniobacterales; family Terrimicrobiaceae; genus DASTFP01. The sequence goes on from CAVXQK010000015.1 coordinate 241,781, forward strand.
CTGTATGATGCGGCCAACTACGGGTGGCTTGCGAAAGGCATTTATGGATCCGCAAATCAACGTACAAAAGATCGCTTTTCTGGCTGATTACATTCCGCGGCAGTGTGGAATTGCCACTTTCACGGCGGATCTGCGCCAGGCAATCGCTGGACAATACCCCGGTCTGCGCAGCTCGATTATCGCGATGACCGATAGCCCGGAGGGATACAACTATCCTCCCGAAGTGCGCTTCGAAATTCCGGAGCAGGATATTTCCGCGTACCGGCGGGCGGCCGATTTTTTGAACCTTATCAACGTTGACGTCCTCTGTCTTCAGCACGAATTCGGAATCTTCGGAGGGCCGAGCGGCCGCCACTTGCTCACACTGCTCAGAAATCTGCGCATGCCGGTCGTCACCACGTTGCACACGATCCTGCGCGATCCCAGGCGCGAACAGAAGCTGGTGCTCCAGGAGGTGATCAGGCTTTCGGCGCGCGTTGTATCGATGGCTGAGAAGGGCCTGGAGTTTCTGCGCGACGTTTACAAAGCACCTGCGGAAAAGATTGATCTGATTCCGCACGGAATCCCTGACGTGCCCTTTGCCGATCCGAACTATTACAAGGACAAATTTGGCGCGGAGGGGCGCCCGGTGCTGCTTACCTTTGGCCTGCTCTCGCCCAACAAGGGCATCGAGCACGTCCTCAACGCGCTGCCCGCCGTCGTGCGTGATTTTCCCAACGTCGTCTACATCGTGCTCGGCGCGACCCATCCCAATCTCGTGCGGGACAATGGGGAAACCTACCGGCTCAGCCTCGAGCGGCTTGCCAAGAAGAACGGCGTGGAAAGAAACGTGATTTTCTTCAACCGCTTCGTGGACAACGATGAGTTGCTGGAGTTTCTGGGCGCAACCGACATCTATATCACGCCGTATCTGAACAAGACGCAGATCACGAGCGGCACGCTGGCTTACAGTTTCGGGGCGGGCAAGGCGGTCATTTCCACGCCCTACTGGCATGCGGAGGAATTGCTGGCGGACGGGCGCGGCACGCTCGTTCCCTTCGGGGACGCCCCCTCGATCTCGCGGGCGATTTGCGATCTGCTTCGCAACGAAACGGCGCGTCATGCCATGCGCAAAGCCGCTTATTTGATGGGACGAAAGATGGTCTGGTCGCGTGTGGCGCATGACTATGTGCAGAGCTTCGAACGCGCGCGCCACGAGCACTCTGCGCAAACCGCGAAACGCATAGAGGCGCCCACTTTGGACCAGCAGGCCGCCCTGCCGGTGTGGAGATTAAATCATCTCAAGTGTCTGACGGACGACACGGGAATGCTGCAGCACGCCGTCTACACGCTTCCTAACTACGAGCATGGCTACTGCACGGACGATAATGCCCGGGCGCTTATCCTCGCAACTCTGCTGGAGGAACTCGAAGAGGGCTTCCCGGAACACGCCCGGCTGAGCAGCACCTACGCGGCTTTCCTTCAAAACGCATTTGATGCCGGCGCCGGCCGCTTCCGCAATTTCATGACCTATCGCCGGGAGTGGATTGGCGAAATGGGATCCGAAGACAGTCACGGACGCGCGCTATGGGCACTGGGCACCTGCGTCGGCCGCTCCCGACGCGAGGGACTGCGCTCCTGGGCGGCGGAGCTTTTCGAAAAGGCATTGCTGGTGGTGAAGCGTTTCACCTCCCCGCGGGCTTGGGCGTTCGCCATCATCGGCCTCCACGAATACCTTCGCACATTGGGCGGCGATCTCATGGCCAATCAGCTTCGCGAAGAACTGGCGCAGCGTCTCCTCTCTCTCTACGAAAAGAATGCCAGCCCGGATTGGTTGTGGTTCGAGGATGTCGTGAGTTACGACAACGCGCGGCTTCCGCACGCTTTGATCATGACGGGCCGCTGGGCGAAGCAGCGCGATCTTACTTGATATTGGTCTTGGAACTCTCCGCTGGCTCGCTGAACACCAGGTCGCACCGGAGGGACATTTTCGCCCGATTGGTTCGAATGGCTTTTGGAAACGCGGCGCGCAGGCCGCGTCATTCGACCAGCAGCCGATCGAGGCCCACGCCATGATTTGCGCCTGTCTCGAGGCTCATGAAGCCACGGGAGATCGTTATTGGCTTACCCATGCAAACAAGGCATTCGAATGGTTCCAGGGCGGCAACGATCTCGGTCTGCCGCTCTATGATGCCCAGAGTGGCGGCTGCAGGGACGGCTTGCATATTGACCGGGTGAACCAGAATCAGGGCGCCGAGTCGACCCTCGCTTTCCTGCTCTCCCTCGCGGAGATGCGCCGCACTGAAGCCGTCGAAGCCGCCTTGGAGCCGCAAGTCTCCCTGGCCGCATGAGCAGCCCATCGAATCTCGATCAAATGCCGCAAAGAATTCCTAAATGGCGACATCGAATAAGGGGAGGGCGAGGCTCCCGCCGAGCCGTAGCTTTCGGTAGTTGCTCTATTCGTGAGGCAAAGTCATGTCGGCCCCCGATTATAACGTGAGTCTGCTCGTCCTTCTCCATCTGCGTAAATCCCGTAATCTGCGGATAAACCGCCTTCGCCATAAGTCCCACAGGCTGTCAGCGTCACTTCGTCTGCGGCAAATCGTAGTCAGCCGGGGTTCCTGTTTGCGCATGCGGCGCGATCCAGATCTGAAAACGCCCGGGTTCGGTGCGCCATTTTCCGTCGCGTCCGGTAAATCCGAGGACCTCGTCGGTCAGGGCAAAACGGACTTCGCGCTTTTCGCCGGGTTGCAGTTTCAACCGCTCGAAACCGCGCAATTCCTGTTCGGGCCGCGCGCCTTCCGAGCATGCCAGATCTCCCACGTAGAGTTGGACGATCTCCTCGCCTTCGCGCGTTCCCGTATTCGTAACCACCGCCGATGCGACGGCGGGTTGGTCCGCGCTACTGATCTGAACGGCCTCGTAGGCGAATGATGTATAGGTTAGCCCAAAGCCAAAGGGAAAGAGTGGGTCGCGAGTGAGATCCCGGTAGTCGACCATCCCTGGCGCCGGCCTGCCGGTCCTGTAGCGATTATAGTAAACCGGAACCTGGCCGACCTCCACAGGGAAGGACATCGTGAGACGCCCGGACGGCGCCGAATCGCCGAAGAGAAGATCAGCGATTGCGTTGCCGGCTTGAATGCCGGGCTGCCACGCCACCAGAATGGCATTTGCCTTTTCGACTATGGCGGGAAGTTCCAGGGGGCGCCCGCAGAACAGCACGACAACCACGGGTTTTCCAGTCGCTGCCACGGCGTCCAGCAGTTCCTTCTGGCGGCCGGTCACGTTGAGCTGGGCGCGCGACGCGTTCTCTCCCGTCCAGCCGCGTGGCTCGCCCAATGCGAGAACACAAACGTCCGCGCTCAAGCTCGCTCGCACGGCCTCTGCGATTGTGGCGGAGCGGCTGTCGCCGGCGGTTTCATCGACGACCACTTTGCCGTCGGTCAACGCGCGAGTACGCTGCGTTTCGAGGATGCCGCAGCCTTGCACGATCTCGACCTCCGCGCCGGCGAGCCTGGAGCGGATGCCTTCCGCGAGTGTCACGACATCGGCCGGCATGCCATGTCCCGCCCATGTGCCTAGCATCTCGTCGCGGTCGTTCGCGAAGGGGCCGAGCACGGCGATGCGTTTCAGGGATTTCGACAACGGGAGCAGCCTGTCATTCTTCAGAAGAACGCAGGACCGCGCGGCGGCTTCGCGGGCCAGCGCCACGGCGTCAGGTCGCAGCATCGCAGTCCGGAAGAATTCGGGATCAGCAAACGGATGTTCGAAAAGCCCCAGCTCGAATTTCACGGCCAGCACGCGCCTGACCGATCTGTCGATCTCCTCTTGGGAGACGCGGCCCTCCGAGACTTGGGCGGGCAGGGCATCGCGATAGGCCGTTGAGACCATTTCCATGTCCGTTCCAGCGTTCAGGGCCATTCGCGCCGCCTCACGGCCGTCGGCAGCGAAACCCCAGGGTATCAACTCATAGACTCCTTCCCAATCGCTGACGACGAATCCCGTGAACTTCCACTCATCCCGAAGAACCTTCGTGAGGAGGAACCTGTTTACCGCCGAAGGAATGCCATCGTTTGCGTTGAACGCGCTCATCAACGTGGCGGCGCCGGCCCGTACTCCCGCGTGAAAAGCAGGCAGGAAAAAGTTGCGCATGGAGAACTCGGGGACCTCGGTGTGATTGTAGTCGCGGCCTCCGACTGAGGCGCTGTAACCGGCGAAATGCTTCAGACAGGCGGCGACCCGGTCGCGATCGGAGAGGCTTTGGCCTTGAAGGCCGCGAACCGCTGCGGCAGCATACAGGGAGGCGAGGAAGGGATCTTCGCCAAATGTCTCGGCGACGCGGCCCCAACGCGGGTCGCGGGCGAGGTCGCACATGGGCCCGAAGACCCAATCAATGCCCGCCGCGCGGCTTTCCCGAGCCGCTACGGTTTCCAATCTTTCGAAGAGGGCCGGGTCCCAGGCGCACGAAAGGGCAAGTGGAATTGGGAAAACCGTCCGCAAGCCGTGAATGGTGTCAAAGCCGAACATTAGCGGAATCCCGAGACGGGACTGTTCAACGGCGAATTCCTGCAAGGCGTTGCGCATCGCCGGATCGTCCGCGGAGAGGCCGAGAATGTACGAGCCGACGGCGCCGGATCGAATCGGTTGCGCATAAGCTTGAGGGTCCGCCACGCGAGTGACTCCCTGGCTGAGTTGGCCGACCTTCTCGTCCGGCGTCATCCGCGACAACAGGTCCGCGACTCTTTCGTCGACTGTCTTCGATGCATCGCGATAGGGAGGCAAATCGCCCGCGGGCGCCGAGTCCCTTGCGAGTGCCATCGCAACGAAAAGCCACAAGATCATCCTCCAGCAATAGCGCATGCCTCCCGCAGCCTCACCTTAAAATCCCGCATCCGTAGGCGCCGACGTGAGCGTCATCCAGGGTCGAGCTACAGCCAGAGCAAACAGATTGCCACTGACCATTGTGTATATATCCTCAACATGGCTCTTTGCACCATGTCCAGCCGCGCAGCGCCTCAATCGCCACCTGTTTCCGAACAAATAGACCATTGCCTCACACGGCTCGCGCCGGAGCTTGTAAAGATTCGCCGCCATTTTCACGCCAATCCGGAGCTTAGCGGGACGGAATACGCGTCGACGGCCTTTATTGGCAAAAGGCTTACGGCCGCCGGGATCTTGCACGAGTCGGGAGCGGACGGGCGGGGAGTCATCACCGCCATTTCTCGACCATCGATTGCCAAGGCTCCGGTAGTCGCCCTTCGCGCCGACATCGACGCGCTGCCCATCACCGAGGAGAACGAGGTTCCTTATCGCTCGCGAAACGCCGGGGTGATGCACGCGTGCGGTCACGACGCGCATTCCGCCATATTGCTGGGCGCCCTGTGCGCGTTGAGGTCGACGAGCTCGATTCCGGTCGGGTGGCGTGGCATCTTCCAGCCTTCGGAAGAAGTTGGTCACGGCGCGCGCGAAATGATCGAGCGCGGCGCGCTCGCCGGAGTCGATGCGATCGTCGCCTTGCATGTCGATCCCACGCTCGATTCGGGACAGCTTGCGCTGACTCCCGGTCCGCAGACGGCGTTTTGCCAGGATTTTGTAATAGAAGTCCGCGGTCGCGGAGGTCACGGTGCGCGCCCCCATAACACAATCGATCCGATCGCCATCGCGGCGCAGCTTGTCACGCTGATCTATCAAGCCGTTCCGCGAAAGTCCGATGCTCGCGATCCCCTGGTTGTTACGATCGGTCAGATCCAGGGCGGCCACGCCGCGAATATCATTCCGGATGTCGTGACAATGAAAGGAACGATCCGCGCGCTGGATGGCATGGTCTCGCGAAACGCACGCGATATCATTAAGAAACTTTGCCGCGGCACCGGCCAAACGCTGGGCGGTCGGGTGCGCGTCACTTTTGACGCACAACTTCCCGGCGTCGTCAATGACCCCGCCGTGACGGCGATTTGTCTCGCCGCCGCTCGCGACGTGGTGGGAGCGGACCGCGTGCTGGTGGAGGGTCGCCCAAGCATGGGGGCCGAGGATTTCGCGGACTATTTGAGCTCCGTTCCAGGCTGCATGATCCGGCTCGGGGTGAAGCGAAGGGGAAAGAAAGTTACACCTTTGCACACCTCGACGTTCGATATCGATGAAAGTGCCCTGCAGATCGGAGCGCGCCTTCTGGCAAAGGTCCTTCTTCATTGGCCGGGCTTTCCGAAAAGCTAATCCATTTGTTTTGTCATGCTTATTTCCTTTGGATACAATATTTCGCTTAGGCTCGAAGTGGCCTCTGCAGTGCTGTTCTGCCTGAAAGTGCATCCTTCCCGCCGCAAGGATCTTGTCTCCGGAGAGAGCTTTCGGATCGAACCGCAATTGCGCTTTGCCGGTGCATGAACATCCCGGCCCGTTATGCGACCGGCTACCTCGGTGACATCGGGGTCTCGCCGGCACCCTATCCGATGGACTTCAGCGCGTGGATCGAAGTCTTTCTGGGAGGGCACTGGTTTGCATTCGATCCCAGGCACAATTGCCGCCGGATAGGACGCATCGTCATGGCCCGCGGTCGCGACGCGAGCGACGTCGCTCTTACGACGGTGTTCGGAAAGCACACGCTGGCGGAGTTCCTGGTGGTGACCGCGGAGGTAACGGACAATCGGTCGAGTGGAAATCCGGTGAATTCCCAAGGCGACCCGGTTGCAGGGAGGCAAGGCAAACGATTGACCCACGCAGCTGCGAGGTAACGCATTGGAAGACGATTATTCCTTCTTCTCTTGCTTGCCCTGCGCGGCAGGCTTGCGGCGTCCCAATTCCCCCCTGGCCCGTTCCGCAAGCTGCTCGTAACTCGCGCGGATCTTGTCGAGTTCTTCTTCCTCGAGTTCTTCGAGATCGAGAAGGGCATTATGCGCGGGCTTATGGGATCGAATGAGTTCGTCAAGTTTGACCTGAATGGCTTCCGAATCGCGATTCTGGGTATTTTGAATCAGGAACACCATCAGGAACGTGACAATCGTTGTGCCTGTGTTGATCACCAGTTGCCAGGTATCGCTGAAGCCGAAGAAAGGCCCCGAAACGCCCCACAACAAGAGCGCCCCCATCGCGATGGCAAATGCCGCCGGCTTTCCTGCGGCGCGCGAGGTCCACTTTGCGAATCGGGTGAAAAACGAGGTGGATTTTGTCGGTTTCATGCTACCCCGGAGAAGACCGCAAGGTGCGGCTACGGGCAAGCGTTTCGCGTTCTCGGGGAACACACCGCCTGCGGCTTCCCCGGAAAATTCTGACAGTTCGTTGCGGGTGCATTTCAAAAAGACGCTGTTCGATAGTTCTTTACGGTCACGCGATCCCCGCCATACGATTCCCCGCTATGAAGCGTAAAGGATCTGCAGTTTGGAAAGGTGGTATAAAGGATGGAAGCGGAGTCGTTTCGACGGAAAGCGGCGTGCTTTCCAGCGTCCCGTATTCCTTCGCGAAACGGTTCGGCGATGAGGCCGGCACGAACCCGGAGGAACTGCTCGGTGCAGCGCACGCGGCGTGCTTCTCGATGGCCTTTTCCGGCCAACTCGGGGAGGCCGGCGTCAAGGCAGACAAAATTGAAACGACCGCGACCGTGACGATTGAGAATGTCGGCGGCGGTTTTACGATATCCACGGTTCACCTCGATGTTCAGGCAGCAATCCCTGGCCTTGAGGACAGCAAATTCCAGGAGATCGCAAAGAAGGCGAAGGAAGGCTGCCCGGTTTCCAAGTTGTTCAAGGCGAACATCACGTTGGACGCCAAGCTGGTGTGAGTCTCGCCGCCGCGTCATGAAGGATTCCTCGAAGTCCAAAAGCACGCTGAACGCAGCGGTACCGAAGAGCGACGCGGCGCGTAAACTGAGCGAAGACGAGAAACAGGCGCTGGAACTCGCCGGTCGTGCCGAACACGAGACGGGCCGCAAGCGCGAGATTCTGCAAGCCCAGGCCCGCCGGAAAGCGGAGAACGGCTAGTTTAAGGTTTGGCGCGGCGGCACAGGTGTAGCGATGTCCCCATCGCCGGCTGTGCTTTGCGTGGCGTCAATCTTTACGGCCCAGTGTCTCTGCGTTCAGGCTGAAACCCGGGCCTGTGAGCTGACAAGTTCTGAAACTCTTATCGCCGCTGCCGAAGCATGCCCCTCCCAGACAACAACGCCTTCGCAGATCAGGAAGGCACGACGGGCCGGCAGGCCGAAAAGGGCAGTAACGCCAAACGCGTCCGTTAGCCTGCCCTTGGTGTCGGAAATCAGCCGAAAAGGAAGACGGTTCCTTGCCTTAAAGCCCTTGAGCCGCTCAGGAGGATCGCTGCTTACGCCGAATATCTTGATATTGCGCTCATGAAGTTCGGCAAAGCCGTCGCGCAAGCGGCAGGCGTGAATGGTGCAAACGGGTGTCCCGGAGCGAAGATAGAAGTAGATTAAAACCCGGCCTTCCGCGTATTCCCTCCCCAGATCGACCGGTGCCCCGTCCTGGTCGATGGCTTCCAGCCCTGGCGCTTGCGCCCCAACGGCCAGCCAATGGTTCGTCTTCTTCTTCAATTTTCCTTCCTCCTCGTTGTTCGGATTTTTGCCAGTTCGACCTGCAGTCGAGCGAGGTCGTTGACCAGGATCGCGCCGATGGAATCGATCGCGGTGCGATAGTGCTCCGAGGCGCGGCCGCCGATCAGAATCGCAACGTCCGCACGGAGAAACCGGCGCAGATCGTACAGTTCGCGTTCGAGATTCGGGTCGTCGGCCGGGTAGATAACGCTTAGCGCCACGGCTCGCGCGCGATTCTGCAGTGCCGCGCCGGCGATCTCCGCCGCAGGCAGACTCGGGCCGAGATACACGGCCCGCCATCCCTGCTCGGCGGCCAGTGCCGTGGCCATCACTGCGCCGAGCTCGTGAAGCTGCCCCTGGGGAGTTGCGGCGACAAGGGTCGAATGGGAGTTCTCGCCCGCGTACTGCCGGGCCGGATTCAAGAGAAAAGAGCGAATCGCCGCGGTAGCGAAATGTTCGTGGGAGATCTTGAGATCACCCTCGTCCCAAAGAGCGCCAAGCCGCTGCGACAGCGGTGCGATCACATGGCGCAAGAGCGCGTTGTAGCCCGACACAACAGCCGCGCGATCAAGCAGGGAGTTAAGCCCTTCGAGGTCGAAGGCTCTCACGGCCTGGATGCAATCCCGAATAATCGGCGCGTCCGGCACTGTCGGTTTCTGGCCGATCGCAGGCCCTTGGCCGGATTGCGCGTCGACGCGCGCCTTGAGTTCTTCACGCGGCAGATTGGCCACACTCCCGATCGGGTGGCCCATGAGTGTGAGTTGCCGCAGCAACTTGAGCCGCTCCACGTCTTCGTCGCTGTAAAGACGCCTCTGCGTATCCGTCCGCTGCGGAACGACCGCCCGATACCGTCTCTCCCAAACGCGGAGCACGTGCGCCGTAAGGCCGGTTTCACGCACAACAACTTGAATGGGATAGTTCATGGCGAAGCACTAGACGTAACATAGACAGATGGCAAGATTTGGCAATAAAAAGTAGACAAATACTTGACATAAGGCGATTATGCCGGGAAATATCTAGACATTAACTAGACGCAGTTTCGAATTCCCACTATCATGAATCCTTCCGTAGTCATCATTGGAGCCGGCCCAGGGGGGTTAGCCTCGGCGATCCTGCTTGCCCGTGCAGGGGTGAAGGTCAAGGTGATCGAGCGGCGTCCCGCGACAGGCGGGCGAACATCGGCCATCGAGGCGGACGGGTTCCGATTTGATCTCGGCCCGACGTTTTTTCTTTACCCGCGCGTGCTCGATGAAATTTTGGCCGTCGCCGGGACAAGCCTGCGCGACGAGGTCGAGATGATCCGGCTCGATCCGCAGTACCGGATTGTTTTCGGTGAAGGCGGCGAACTGAATGCGACGCAGGACATTCCGCGCATGGAGCGCCAAATTGCGGCGATCGGTCCCGAGGACGCCGCCGGCTTCCGTCGTTTTCTCGACGAGAACCGCACCAAGCTCAAGCTCATGGAACCGTGTCTTGAAAGTCCCTTCCTGGGCTGGCGTGATATCATCAATGCGCGGCTGCTTAAGATGCTCCCGATGCTGCGTCCCCATCAGTCGGTGGACACGTATCTCAAGCGTTTCTTTCGGGATCGGCGCATTCGCCTGGCGTTTTCCTTTCAGTCGAAATACCTCGGCATGTCGCCTTTTCGCTGTCCCAGCCTCTTTTCGATCCTTTCCTTTATCGAGTACGAATACGGCGTGTTCCATCCCGTTGGCGGCTGCTCCGCGGTGACCGCCGCGATGGCGCGTGTTGCGGAGCGTCTTGGCGTGGAAATCCATCTGGACGAGCCGGTGGAGGAGATTCTCTTTGAGGGCAGGCGCGCTGTGGGCGTGCGGACGTCGGCCGGCGTGGAAAGGGCGAACGCCATCGTGATAAACGCGGATTTCGCCCGCGCGATGTCACGTTTGGTGCCGGACAGGCTGCGGCGTCGATGGACCGATCGCAAGATCGCGCGAAAGAAGTTCTCGTGCTCGACATTCATGATGTACCTTGGCGTCGAAGGCCGGTTCGAACTCCCGCATCACAACATTTACATCGCCCGCGACTATGCGCGCAACCTCGACGAGATCGAGAACCAGCACGTTCTCTCGAGCGAGCCCTCGTTCTACGTCCAGAATGCCTGCGTGACCGATCCGACACTTGCACCCCGCGGGATGAGCACGCTGTATGTGCTTGCGCCGGTGACCCACCAGCATCCGAATGTCGATTGGTCTCGTGAGCGCGAGCGCTTCCGGGCGTTGATGCTGAGGCAGATTGAGAACGCCGGGTTTGTCGATGTCGAGCGGCGGATCCGCTACGAGCGAATCATCACGCCCGCGGACTGGGACCAGCAGTACGAGATTCACCGGGGCGCGACTTTCAACCTGTCGCACAGCCTTGATCAGATGCTGCACCTGCGGCCCCGCAATCGCTTCGAGGATCTCGATGGTGTTTATCTGGTCGGCGGCGGCACTCATCCGGGAAGCGGGCTTCCCGTGATCTTCGAATCCGCGCGGATCAGCGCCCGCCTGCTGCTCGCCGATTTCGGCCTCTCCCCGGCCGCCGAGCCCGCGCCCTTGCGGAAACTCGAGCCAATGAAGCTGGAGCCCGTGTGATGCGCGCTTGCATTCCTCGGGACACCGAGTCGGCAACTCCGCAACTCGCCGCTGAACGCGAGGCCCAGGCGAAATGGGCCGAGCTGCCTGTCGCGCGTCGCTTGCAATTTGTTCGACGCCTGCGGCATCTGGTTGCCAGGCACGCGGAGCCACTGGCGGCCGCCGCGGCGGAGGTGAGCCAGCGCCCGGTTGCGGAAAAGCTTGTTTCCGAGGTTTTGCCGCTCGCGGATGCGTGTCGATGGCTGGAGAGGCGCGCCACCCGCACGCTCGCCGCGCGGCGCTGTGGAAGCTGGGATCGTCCGCTGTGGATGCATGGCGCCTCGTTTGAAGTGCAGCGCCAGCCTTTCGGTCTCGTCCTGGTGATTGGCCCGGGAAACTACCCGCTTTTTCTTCCGGCGGTTCATGCCCTGCACGCCCTGGTTGCTGGAAATGCCGTCCTGCTTAAACCCGCGCCCGGAACGCGCGGCGTGGCAGCCATGTTTGGAAAGCTCGCCCGGCTTGCCGGTCTCGAATCCCTCTTGCTCACGATCCTGCCGGATAGCGTCGCGGCTGCCCGTCGCGCGATGGGCCGGGGCGTGGACAAGGTCATCTTCACCGGTTCCTCTGAGAACGGGCGCGACGTTCTCTCCGAACTTGCGCAAAGCAACACGCCCGCCGTGATGGAGCTTTCGGGTGAGGACGCCGTGATGGTTCTTGCAGACGCCGACATCGCCCTTGTCGTGCGCGCGTTGTGCTTCGGCACCCGATTGAATGGCGGGGCCACCTGCATTGCGCCGCGCAGAGTCCTTGCGGTCGAATCTGTGGCGGCTGACCTCCGCACGCACATGGAGCGAGCGGGCGTGTCTGCATTGCCCGTCGAGGAAGTTCCCAGCGAGGAAGCCGCGGTGCGTCGCGTTTCAAGGGCCCGCTTCGCACTCGGCGTGTCCATCTTCTCGCGCGATGTCGCCCGTGCGCGCTCGCTGGCCGGGCGCATCCCCAGCGGCTTCGTCCTTATCAATGATCTCATCGTGCCGACCGCGGATCCGCGCATGCCGTTTGGCGGCGTGAGGGCGAGCGGGTTTGGCGTCACGCGCGGGGAGGAAGGCTTGCTCGAAATGACGTCCCCTCATGTCGTCGCGGTGCGATGTGGAACATCACGCCCGCATTTCGACGAGCCTTGGGCCGGTGACGAGCAAATCTTTTCCTCTTACATCCTGGCCGCGCACGGCCGCGGACGGCAACGCCTTGGCGCCGTCCGCGACCTGGTTGGCGCCCTCTTGAAAAGGAACAGAAACAGGGACAAAAAACCATGAAACGAGTAGGCATTATCGGCGGCGGACTCGGCGGTCTCGCCTCGGCGTGCGTGTTGGCCGCGCGCGGGTATCAAGTCATTCTGTTCGAGCGCAACGACTGGCTTGGAGGCAAAGCGGCGGTGCTCGAGAGCCAGGGGTTCCGATTTGACATGGGTCCGACGATCCTGACGCTGCCGGGCGTCCTCGATAGAATCTTTTCCGAGGCGGGACGGGACCCCGCGAGCATGCTCGAACTCGTCCCGCTCAACCCGCAGTGGCGTTCATTTTTCGACGATGGTTCGACGCTCGACCTGCTTGCCGACACAGCGGCCATGGCGCAGAGGCTTACCGAATTTTCGCCCGGCACGAAAACGGCCGAGGGATATCGCCGCTTCATTGCCCTCTCCGAGAGACTCCATCGCATATCCGACAACTACTTCTTTTGGCGATCCGTCGGCGGGTTGCGCGACATGTTCGACGCGCGAGCGAGTTTTCAACCCGGCGTGCTCGGCGATGTGCTCGCGATGCGGCCCGGCCGCAGTGTCGGTGGAGTCGTGCGCAGCCACATCCCCGACGCGCGCGTGTCCCAGATGGTCGATCATTTCACGCAGTATGTCGGGTCCGCGCCCGATTCCTCGCCCGCCGTTCTCTGCGGCATTGCGCACATGCAGACAGCGGAAGGCGTCTGGTATCCGATGGGCGGCACGCGTGCGATTCCGCAGGCGCTGGCGAAGCTTGCGGAGTCCCTCGGCGTCGAGTTCCGCCGCAATGTGAGCGTGGAAAAAATCGTCACCGCCAACGGGGCCGTCTGCGGTCTGCTCCTGAACAGGGGCTCGGCGGTCGATGTCGATGCGGTCGTGTCGAATTGCGACTCCGTTCGCACCCACCACGAATTGATTGGCGGGGCGGCCTCATCCGCGTTCGACAAGCGCCGGCGTTACGAGCCCGCATGCTCCGGCGTGGTGCTCTATCTCGGCTTGAAGCGGCGCTATGATCATCTCTTGCATCACAACTTTGTTTTTTCGCACGACCCCGAGGTGGAGTTTCGCTCAATCTACCGGAAAGGGCAGCCCGCTCCGGATCCCACTTGCTACGTTTGCGCGCCCTCGTCCACCGAACCGGCAGTCGCGCCGCCGGGGGGCGAGGCGCTTTACGTGCTCGTCCACGCTCCCTATCTGCGGCCGGACCACGATTGGAGCAAGATGCTTCCCGAGTACCGGCGTATCATTCTGGAAAAGCTCAAGCGCACTGCCGGAATGAGGGATATCGAATCCCGAATCGTTTTCGAGCAGGCGCTCACACCGGCGGACATCGACCGCCGTTACCACGTCCTGAAGGGAGCGATCTACGGGCTCGCAAGCCACGGAAACTTTCTCGGCGCGTTTAAGCCCGCAAATCGCAGCCCCGATGTGCGCGGTCTTTACCTTGCCGGCGGCGCGGCGCATCCCGGGCCGGGCATGCCCATGGTGCTCATGTCCGGATGGATCGCGGCGGACGCGCTTGATAAGGATGCATCCAGAGAGCATCGTGGCGCAGGCGCGTTGAAATGAAATCGCAGGCACTGGTCACTGCGGGTCTGCCGGAAGTGTCCCATCCTGTCGTCAGGCTTTTCGGCGCGTACAGCCGCCACTATATGCGCCGGCGGTTTCACGCGATCCGAATTCCAAGAAACGGGCAGCCGCCGCGAGAAGGGGCTCGTCCGCTCGTGATTTATCTCAACCACGCGTCGTGGTGGGACCCGCTCGTCTGTCTGTATCTCTCGCGAAAATGGTTTCCTGAAAGGACGTCGTTTGCGCCCATCGACGCGTTTTCTCTTCGGCAGTACCGCTTTTTCAAACACCTTGGCCTCTACGGCGTTGAGCAACATTCGACGCGCGGCGCGCTGACGTTTCTGCGGACCACCCGGGCGATTCTCGAATCGAAGCGCAACGTGGTGTGGATGACTCCTCAAGGCCGCTTCAAGGACGTGCGGGAGCGTCCACTCCGTCTCCAGCGCGGCATTGGGGCGCTGGCCGTGCAAACCGAGGATGTGGAATTTTTGCCCCTCGCCGTGGAGTATGCGTTCTGGACAGAACCCCGGCCGGAGATTCTCGTTTCGTTCGGCGAGCCTGTGATCCCCAGCGAGGAACCCCGCCGCAGCGCGGACAGATGGACAGAGTTTTTCAGCCACGCGCTTGAAGAGGCACAGGATGAGCTTGCCTCCCGATCGTGCCGGCGCGATCCGACCGAATGGCTCGTAATTGACAAGGGAGCCTCCGGGGTGAGCGCGAGCTATGACGCTTGGCGCCTGCTGCGCGCGCGGCTGAGCGGCGCGGAGTTCGCGCGGGAACATCAACCGGAGAAACGCGCGTGATTGCGTGGATCGCCTCGGCGAGCTGCCTCTTGGCCGTTGTGCCGGCCGTGCTGTTCGTGCGAAACCTCCCGCTGTACCGGCCCCCGCCGGCGACTGGTGAAGCGCGGCTGCCCTGTTCCGTGCTTATCCCGGCTCGCAACGAGGAGCAAAACATTGCTCCGGCGGTGCGGTCGATTCTCAAGAGCACCGGTGCTTTCTTCGAAGTGATCGTGCTCGACGACGGTTCGACCGATCGCACGGCGCAGATTGTTCGCGAAATTGCGGAGAGTGACCATCGCGTAAGACTCTTCAGCGCTCCGCCTCTGCCCGAAGGCTGGTGCGGGAAACAGCATGCCTGTTACGTGCTCTCGCAGCTCGCTTCGCTTCAGCTGCTCGTCTTCCTTGACGCCGATGTACGGCTCAAAGCCGATGCGCTTGCGCGACTCTCGGCCTTCATGGATCAAACAGGCGCTGCGCTCGCCAGCGGCGTTCCCGGACAGGAGACGCGGACATTCTCCGAACGGCTGCTCATTCCGCTCGTTCATTTTGTGCTTCTCGGGTTTCTGCCGATCCAGCGGATGCGAACGACCCGCGAACCGGCATGCGGTGCGGGATGCGGCCAGCTTTTCGTTGCCCTCCGCCAGGCGTATCACGCATGCGGCGGACACAGCGCGATCCGAGAAACTCTGCATGACGGGCCGAAACTGCCTCGCGTTTTCCGCGCTGCCGGCTTTGCAACCGATCTCTTCGACGCGACCGACATCGCCACCTGCAGGATGTATTCGACGGGGGCTGAGGTGTGGCGCGGCCTCGCCAGGAACGCTCATGAGGCTCTTGGCTCTCCGCGGCTGATCGGGCCCGCCACCCTGATTCTGTTCGGCGGGCAGGTTCTTCCGCTCTGTTTGCTCGTCGCGATCTCTCTGGGCGCGGCGGCGTCGCCGCTGACGCTCGCCTGTTCGCTACTGGCCACAGGAGCCGGGTTTCTTCCGCGCTTGCTTTCCGTTGTGCGCTTTCGACAGCCGGTTGACAGCGCGCTGCTTCATCCCCTCGGTGTCTGCGCGCTCCTCGCAATCCAATGGTTCGCGTTCCTCCGCTCGCTCAGTCGATCTCCCGCTGTCTGGAAGGGACGTCGCTATCTTCCCGCTTCACCGGCATGAAGGGCTCCGTCGCTCTCATTGCTCTTCTTGCACTCGCTGCGGGAGCCGTCGCTTCGCCGTTGCAAGAGCTCGGCGATTTCGATCTCACCGATCAAAACGCCAGGACGCGGGCCTATCGATTTCCGAAGGCAAAGGTCACTGCGATGACCGTCGCCGACCATCAAGGCTCCGACCAGCTCGCGCCTTGGATTCAGAAGCTCTATGATCGCTACGAGAATCGCATCGACATCGACGGCGTCGCGGATGTCTCGATGATTCCAAAGCCGTTGCGTGGCGTGATTTGCGAGGTGTTCCGGAAGCGCCTCGCATACTCCGTCATGCTCGACTGGGGCGGCGCTGTTGTGAAGCGACTCGGATACGAGAAGGGCGTGGCAAACATTTATGTCATTGACCGCCGCGGCTTCATACTCAAACAGATCACCGGTCCCGTCAACGACGCCGCCGAGCAGGAGCTCTTCCAAGCGATCGATCACGCGATCATTGGCGCGCCGCGCAGGTGATCAATCGGGACCTGCGGCGACCAAGGCGTCGATCCGCGCACTCAGAGCGGCCGCGTCCTCGATTCCCTCAACCAACCTCTGCGGAAGGCGTTCTGCTCCTGCGACGCTGCCGAGCAGAGCGCCAATAACCGCGCCCCGATGGCAGTTCTCACCACCGGCGTTGGTATTGGCGACGACCGCGGCTTCGAAGTCATCGGCGTACTTCCACGCCAGATAGAGCGAGGCTTTAAACGCGTTGGGAAGATAGCAGGCGGCACTCAGCCGTTCACCGACCACGACATCATCCGGATCACGCGACCATCGCGCCGCCTCAGGGCCGGAGATCCAGCCGCCCGCCTGCGCGAGGATCGTCTCGCGCAAATCGGCGCCCGAGAGGACGGCGCATAGAATCCCCGCCAGCGCGTCGCCGGCGTCGAAAGCCTCCGACGAGCGATGCGTGTGCCCGATGTGTTCGCGTACCGCCTGGCGGGCGCTCTTCGCGTCAGTCCCGAAGAATGCGCACAGGATTCCCACGTGGGCAAGGCCGCCGATGCAAATGTCGCTCTCGCCACAGCCCCGCGGGACGGCGCCCCGGGAGTAGTTTGTGAAGAACTTGCGATGGCACTCCTCGACGTAGGTATCCCGATGCCGGCCCGGGCTGAGCATGAAATCGATATAACGCTGCAGGTAGTCATCCGCGTCGTAGCGTCCCCGCGCGATGAGCGAATCGATGAGCACTTTGGCGAGCTGGAGATTCAGCGTGTTTTCGCCGGCACGGAGGAACTGGTGATAGTGGATGCCGCGCCGGCCCCAGTATTGCGCCTGTTTGCGGAGGATGTCCCCGCGCGCGTTGAGCGCCGTGTAGGCGGAGCGCCAGAGAATGCTGTCGGGATGCGGGTTTCGCGGCGCAAGGTAGTCGTGAACCACGCCATAGTCGCGGAGCAACGCGGCGCGGTCGTAATACCAGTGCACGGGCATCGCCAGTGCGTCCCCAATGAATGACCCCCACGCGAGTCCAGCCCGCCTGGACGCGGAAATATCGCTCATCGTTGTGCGGGTGTCGCAGCTCCGCGTAAACCGCTCGCGAGTTTCAGAATCAGGCATTCCGAAGACTACCACGAATTCCAAAGGAAATAACCCTCCTGGTCAAAGTTGCGCGATTTTGTCCAGCCCCGGAAGAAGGGCCGGCGTGGCAGGGTTTTCTTTTAGAAGCCAGTTGCCACCTGTTGGCCGCGTGTCTTACATCGGAAAGGATTCGGCCTCTATGGCGACAATTTTCATCGGAGACATTCACGGCTGCAGTCGGGAATTCGCAGCCCTCCTGGACGCGGTTGCTCCGGCATCCGATGATCGCTTGGTGCTTTTGGGCGACCTGCTCAACAAGGGACCCGATCCTGGCGGAGTCCTTGAGACTTTTGAATCGCTGGACTGTGTCTGCCTGCTCGGCAACCATGAGTTTGACCATCTCCAATGGAAAGCAGGCCGCTCCCCGAAACCTGAGAGCGTCCGAACCCGGGAGTCGATGTCGCCAGCGCGCTACGGAAGATACCTTGAACTTGCCGGCAGAATGCCACTGTTTTTCGAAAATGAAGATCTGATCGCGGTCCACGGCGCGCTCCTGAACGGGGTGCCATTGACGGAGCAGCCCGTGGAGGTGCTTACCGGCGACCTTAACCTCGATAGGAGTTGGAAAGATCAGATCATGCTGGACCGGCCTGTGGTGGCCGGCCACAAACGCTATAGCCGCGACCAGTGCGAACCCTGCATCGAGGACGGGAAATTCTACGGAATCGATACCGGATGCGTCTACGGAGGCTGCCTTACTGCCCTATGGATGCCGTCCGGCAAGATTGCGCAAGTCCGCGCAGCGCGCGTCTATTCGGCTTGAGCCATGCCGGCAACGGTGTCTCAGGGGCGGCGATATCGGTTCAGCAAGCTGAGAACAAAAAACGCCTTGCAATGCCAGGAGGGAATCAGTAATGAGACATATAGTTCTACAAGAAATCCGGCGATGGAAATCGCCGCAAACCCCACCCCGGATAAATCCCCAGTCGCGGCGTCTTCCTCACAAGACCAGCCCATGAAATTCCTAAGTTCCTCCTCAAACTTGCGCAAAGTTGTCGGTTTGTTTGCAGCCATCGCCGTAGCCGGAGTGGTTGAAAAAGTCCCGGCCGCCGACCAGAAGCCGACCATTCCGATCATCGTTAAAGACACGACTTCGTTCTTCTGGCAGATCGTTCTCGCTGGCGCCCGCAAGGCCGGCAAGGACCTCAATGTCACCGTGCCGGAACTCGGCGCTCAGTCCGAATCCGATATCAATGGCCAGATCTCGATCCTTGAGAACGCTGTCTCCGGCAACCCCGCGGCCATCGTCATCGCTCCCACGCAATTCGCCGCACTTGGCAAGCCGATCGACGAGGCTGCAAAGAAGGTCAAGATCATCGGTATTGACTCCGCCGCCGACTCCAAGGCGTTCACCTCCTTCCTCACCACGGACAACGTGCAGGGCGGCCGGGTCGCCGCCGACGGACTCGCCGCCGCCATCGCCGCGAAATACGGCAAGCCCGAGGGCGATGTCGCGCTGATCACCTCGATTCCAGGCGTCGGTTCGCTCGACCAGCGTGCCAAAGGCTTCAAGGAGCAGCTCGCAGCCAAATATCCGGGCTTGAAACTTGTCGCTGACAAGTACGCGGATGGCATGGCGACAACAGGCTTGAACATGATGACCGATCTGATTACCGCCAACCCCAACCTGCGCGGCGTCTTTGCCTCGAATCTTATCATGGCGCAGGGCGCCGGTCAGGCGATCGCCGAGAACAAGGCTGGTGACACGATTAAACTGATCGGATTCGACTCGGACGACAAGCTCGTCAAGTTGCTGTCGGACGGCAGCATTGCGGCGCTGGTCGTGCAGGATCCGTTCCGCATGGGTTATGAAGGCGTCAAGACTGCGCTCGCCGCCTCCAAGGGTGAGAAGGTCCCGGCCAATGTCGATACGGGAGTAAACCTCATCACCAAGGAGAACATGAATTCTGAGCGCTCGAAGGAGCTGCTGACCCCGAACGTCAAGTAAGTCAGGCGGGGCTGCCCAAGCCGCTCCTCGGAAGGTCCAGAGAACCAAAGTCATCGATGAACCAGACGCAGCAGGGCGGCGACAGCAATAAGAGAGGCGCGACGACAACGTCGGCGCCTCTTCTTGTCCTCAAGAAGCTCGACAAGCGTTTCGGCGCCACCCACGCCCTCAAGGCGGTTGATCTCGAATTCGAGGCGGGGGAAGTCCACGCGATTGTCGGAGAAAATGGCGCCGGCAAATCGACGCTCATCAAGCTGCTGACGGGAGTGCATGTTCGCTCGAGCGGCGAAGTCTACTGGGAAGGCAAGCCGGTTGCGCTCGCGACGCCCAACGAGGCGATCGGCCACGGCATCAACGCCGTGCACCAGGAGGTCGTGCTTTGCCCGCATCTCACCGTCGCCGCCAATCTCTTCCTCGGTGACGAGAAAGTGCGCTACGGAATGTTGCAGCATCGCGAAATGGTGCGCGAAGCGCAGAAGATCCTGGACGAGATCGGCTTCAAGCTGCCGGCCGCCGCGTTGCTCTCCTCCCTTACCATTGGCCAGCAGCAATTGGTTGCGACTGCCCGCGCCTCGACGCGTGGCACACGGTTCCTCATCTTCGATGAACCCACGGCGTATCTGACACGCCAGGAAGCCGCACAGCTCTTCGCGCTGATCGGTCGTCTGAAGGCAAAGGGCGTCACCATTGTCTATATTTCGCACCGGCTCGAAGAAGTCTTCCAGCTCGCGGATCGCGTCTCGATCCTGCGCGACGGACAATTGGTGTCAACACAGCGCATCGCTGAGACCAACGAGCAGGCCCTCATCGTCGGCATGATCGCCCGCTCGATTGAGCAGATGCATTACAAGGAAGCAGTGCCCTTCGGCGACGAGATCGTTCGCACGGAAAAGCTCACCGGCAAAGGTTTTGAGGAGGTTAGTGTCCGGGTGAGAGCCGGCGAGGTCGTGGGCCTCTATGGGCTGATTGGCGCCGGACGCAGCGAGTTTGTCTTGAGCCTCTTCGGCCGTTTTCCCAGGACCGGAGGCCAAATTTTTTGGAAGGGCAAACCGGTCGATATTCGTAAGGAGAAGGATGCGATCTCCCTGGGCATTGCCCTTGTGCCCGAAAGCCGTCGCGATCAGGGTCTCTGCCTGAACCTCGGGGTGGGGCTCAATATCAATCTGCCAATCTACAAGCGCCTGACGAAAGGCATCGTCATCAATCCTTTCACCGAGAAAGCCGCTGCCGATAAGCAGATCCGGGAAGTGCAGATCAAGACGGCGTCGCGTGAGGCTCCCGCGTCGAGCCTGTCGGGAGGCAACCAGCAGAAGATCGTCGTTGGAAAATGGCTCAACCATGGCGCCGATCTCTACATCTTTGACGAGCCGACGGTTGGGGTCGACGTCGGCACAAAGGTCGAAATCTACAAGCTTTTCGCCAAGCTGCTGAAAGCGGGGGCGGGGATCATATTGATCTCCTCCTATCTGCCGGAGGTTTACGATCTCTCCGACATTCTGCACGTGTTTCGCCGTGGGCGGCTTGTGGCGACCTACGACAGCGCCCATGTGAGCGAGAAAGCAGCGCATGAGACCATTTTGACGCAAGCGCTCGGCGTCTGACGCGGGGCGAGAGCAAATGAAAAGCAGGATTTTTGGAGGACAATAAAGATGAGCGTTGAAACCAAAACGAGTAGCGAAGCGTCAGAAGAGGCACGGCTGGCCGCGACACGAAAGCAGGCGCGTATGGGCACCCTTCTCAGCCTGACCCTGCTGGCCCTCCTCGCGCTGATGTGGCTGGTGCTGTCGTTCAGCACGACCAGCTTCTGGACCTACAACAACATCTCCAACCTGCTCCGCCAGGGATCGATGATCGCCATCCTGGCAATGGGCGAGACCTTCGTAATCATTACGGCAGGCATCGATCTGTCGGTGGGTGCTGTCGTAGGCTTCACCAGCGTGATCGTTGCCTGGTTGCTGACACATGGCTTTCCGATTTGGGCCTCGATCATCATCACGCTCGGCTTCGGCTTTGGCATCGGCGCTTTTCACGCCTTCGGAATCAGCAAACTCGGCCTGCCGCCCTTTATCATGACGCTGGCTACACTGACGGCGCTGCGCGGTATCGGTCTGCTCATCACAAATGGCGCCACCATTTCCATTACCAACGACGCCTTCACCGGCTTCTCACGGGGAGATTTTCTTGGCGTGCCCAATCTCTTCTGGATGGTGGCGGTGGTCGCTGTGCCGGCTTACATTTTCCTGCATCAAAGCCGGTTTGGTCGCTACCTCTTCGCGATTGGCTCGAATATGGAGGCGTCGCGGCTTTCGGGCGTCAACACCACCCGGATGCTCTACATCGCTTATATTCTCTCAGCCGTGTGCGCGTCCTTCGTCGGCATCCTCCTCGCCTCGCGTATCGGAATCGGAAATGCGACCCAGGCGGAAGGTTGGGAATTGCAGGCGATAGCCTCGTCGGTCATTGGTGGCACAAGTCTCTTCGGCGCCGTCGGTTCGGTGCACGGTCCCCTGCTCGGCTCTTTTATTCTGACGACGATCAACAATGGTGCGAACCTGCTCAACGTGAATGCGTTCTGGCAGCGCATCATCACTGGTGTCCTGATTATCGTTATCGTCTACTTTGACGGGTTGCGCGCCAAGAAGCGCTAGGTTTTCGAGGACTCTCCGATCCCTTGCTGGCGGGGATCCCGTTGCGTACAGTCGGTAAAGCTCGCCGATTTCTGAGTCGCGTCAGCTCCTGATCGTCGATAGGATGCTTTCTCCATGGAAAAATTCAGAATTCAATTCTTCGCGAGTACCCGGGAAAGACGAAAGCTTCGCGGGACCTCTGTAACAGGTCATCGTCGTGTCGATTGAAGAACTGCCAATTCCGGTCTCAGGGCATGTCATCAAAACTTGCATCTTTTCTTTTGGTCATTGCCGTTTGCGCTGTGACTTCCACCTCGATCCTTGGCGCTTCGTTTTCTACCGTGGTGATTGATGCCGGGCACGGTGGATTTGACCGGGGAGGCATTCCATCAAACATCATACCGGAGAAGGGCGTGGCACTTGACGTGGCTCGCCGCCTCCGCGCCTACCTTGGAAAGGCCGGCTTCCGCACGGTGATGACCAGATCCAGTGACGTATTCGTGACGCTCGGAAGAAGAGTCGCCGTCTCTAACGCGCAAAGGCGCGCAATCTTCGTGAGCATTCATTTCAACTCCGCTCTTCGCGTGGGCGCCAACGGGATCGAGACTTTCTATGGTTCAGGAAGGGCCAGGGATCTCGCCCTACTGATCCAACGCAACGCGATGAAGACGACGTCGGGGGAGAATCGCGGAATTAAAAAAGCGAGGTATTACGTGTTGAGATACTCGAGAAATCCGGCGGTGCTCATCGAGTGCGGATTTCTGACCAACCCGCAGGATGCAAGACGCGCATCAAGCAGCGAATATCGCGATCGGCTGGCCCGGCAGATCGCCAGAGCGATCATCGAGTTCCGTCGCTAGCGGGAGCCGGGCCCTTCGACGCAAGGCAGGCGCCGACCTAAGAAGGCGCCTGAGAGGCGATCGCGCCGGTGCCCCAGAGGTCCGACCTCGGTGTTACGCGAGGATTCTTTCGCAGGCGCGGGCCAGACCTGCTGCTTCAACCTCCGACAGCGCGACAAGGGGAGGCCGCACGTTAAGCCACGCAGGATCCTTGGAACGATGCGCGAGAAGGGCCTTCACCCCGGGCGTAAACGGAAACTTGAGAAGCTCGTTTGCAAGTTCGCCGACCCGGGAATCCTCCTCGCCTGTCTCGATCACCTTCACCAGGATTTGCGGGCACAGGTTCGCGAGTCCCGAAATCGCGCCTTGAGCCCCGAGCCGAATACCACTGGCAAGATGGCGTTCGTTACCGATCAAAATGAGAAGGTCATCATGAATTCCGAACAACGCCTCCGTGTAGGTCCACTCGCTGCCAGAGTCTTTGACGCCTTCCACCACGTTGGGAAACGCGGTCTTTAATCGCCTGATAAGGCTGGCCGAAAGCGCAACCTCCGTGACGGAGGGGATATGGTACAAGAGGATATTTCGCGCCCGCCGTCCCATCGTTTCAAATACGCGCGAGAACCATCTGTAAAGGCCTTCGTCGGTTACGTTCTTGAAATAGAAAGGAGGCGCAAGGAGAACACCCCGACAGTCGCGATCGAGCAGCAGTTGCACCTGCTCGACGACATCGCCGATCGATGCGGCGGTTACGCCGCCGATCACCAGGTGCCGCAGATTGATCCCGGCTGCCGCCAGGGCGTCCAAAGCCCTCTCCCGCTCGGTCAGGCTAAGGGAGGCGCCTTCGCCGGTGGTGCCAAATACGGTGACGCTCGAACAACCGCTTTCAAGGGCCCGATGGGCATGCGCTGCCAGCCGGGCGTAATCAACGTCAAATTGATCCTCGAGAGGGAGGGCCAATGCACAGGACAAGCCGAATCGTTTTGCAGATTGCATGATCAAGACGTTTTTGTTTGCTACACTACTCGTTAAACGCCCCCTGTCCGTACTTCTGGGAGCAGGCGCGCCGTCCGGAAGACTGCTCTCCTGCTCTCGTACGAGTAGAGCAACGCAGATTGATTCCCGCTTTCCCATCCACGGCCGCGATCTGCGGACCGCAGCTCCTCACTACGATTTGCCGCCTGATCGATGCTGAGGACCCTTTGCCCCTTTCATCGTCCGGCCGCCGCGGAGCGCCCAGGGCGCAGGGCAGGTCGCAAGGGGCGCTCCTGGCAGAGGCGCTCAGGATGATTTCGCGACTCGCCAGGGAATGAGGCAAACGTTTCACTTCAAATTCAACGGGATGTGCGGACAAAACCTTAGCAGGCGGGAATCGTGATTTCGCTTGCTCCTTTTGGAAAATGGTAACAACTTACTTTGTAGCCATTCGTTAGCTGATCCGCTAATGAGTGACACCCTGACGCCCTCCTGACATGTCATCCGCCGCAGCCGCACCGCAAACAACGACGACGGCCAAAGCACCGCGACGCTCGGTGGCGCAGGAGTTGGGACTTATCGTGGTGGTGCTGGTGCTGGGGGGGATTCTGGCGCTCTACGGGTGGCAGGACGCGGCGGCCGGAAGGCCGAACACGTTTCTAAACTTTGACAACCTGATCGACGGCATCGCGACGCCGATGTCCTACTATGCGATCATGGCGGTGGGAGTCACCATCGTCATTATCACCGGGGGAATCGACATTTCTGTGGGTTCGATCATGGCGCTTGCGGCGCTGGGCGGGGCGGCGGCGTTGCAGAATTTGGCCCCGGAGTCCTCGGCGTTTGTGGTGCTTCCGATCGCGATCCTGGTGCCCTTGGGAATTGGCCTGCTCTGCGGGTTGATCAACGGGGGGCTCATCGTGAGTCTGAATTTGCACCCCTTCATAGTGACGCTGGGAACGATGAGCATTTTCCGTGGGCTGGCCAATGTGCTGCCCCCGCAGAAGACATTGCCCTCGGCGGGCAAGGTTCTGCCGCCGGCCTTCACGACCGATTTCATGCGCATCGAGATGTTTGGGCTGCAGCCGATGCCTCTGATCATCATGCTGATCTGCGTGGCGGCGGGCTGGTTTTATCTGCGCCTGATGGTGGCTGGGCGGGAGACCTATGTGATCGGGGGCAATGAGGAGGCGGCGCGGTTCAGCGGGTTGCGGGTTGGCTGGATCAAGCTGCGCACCTATGCGCTGGCGGGGCTGGCGGCCGGAGTGGGCGGGATGGTCTCCCTGGGCCGCTTTGGCACGGCCTCCACGAGCACGGGCACGGGCTATGAGCTCACGGTGATTGCGGCGGCGGTGGTGGGCGGAGCCAGTCTCACCGGGGGCCGGGGAAGCGCGATAGGCGCGCTCTTGGGCACTCTCATCATCGCCCTGATCGAAAACGGCATCATCATTCTGCGCCTTGCCCAGGAATACCGGCTCATCATCATTGGCCTGGCCATCATCGTGGCCGTGTCTCTGGACCGGCTCAGCGTCTACATGCACAGCCGGCGCAAGTCCTAGGGCCCAAAGAAGAGCGGGCCTCCTGCGTGGGTTCCTTTCAAAGAGCGAAAAACTGATTTTTTAAGAAACAACCCCAAAACCCCAAGCATTCCTAATGAAAATAACCCGTCTGATAACCTGCAGCGTGGCAGCAGCCACGGTCGCCTTCCTGGCGATTTCACAATCAAGCGCCGGAGCGGCGGAAGCCAAGAAGAAAGTCATCATCGGCTTTATCGCCAAGAGCCTGAGTAACGATGTGTTCCAGGCGGCCCAGGCCGGCGCGGCTGACGCGGCCAAGGAACTGGGGGCCAAGTACAATGTGGATGTCGAGCTCGAGATACGCACGCCCAATGACGAAGATGCCACCAAGCAGGCCGAGGCCGTGGAGGCCCTGACGCGGCGGGGAGCCAATGGCATCGCCATTTCCTGTTCGGAAGCCAACACGGTGACCCCCTCGATCGACAAGGCCGTGGGAAAAGGAGTGGCGGTGATGTGTTTTGACTCCGATGCGCCGGCGAGCAAGCGCTTTGCCTATTACGGGACCGATGACAAAGCTTGCGGCCAGAAGACCGTGGACGTGCTGGCCAAGGCGATGGGGGAGAAGGGAACGATCGCGATCCTTGCGGGCAACCAGAGCGCGCCGAATCTGCAAAACCGCGTTGCAGGCGCCAAGGAAGCCCTGGCGAAGTATCCCAACATGAAGCTCAACAATCCCGGGGTCTTCTACCACGTGGAAACTCCGGAAAAGGCGGCGGAAGCCGTGCAGAACGCACAGAACGCCAATCCGGGCATCCAAGGCTGGGCGATGATCGGCGGCTGGCCCTTGTTCACCGCGGACGCCCTGAAATGGCCCGCAGGCTCGATCAAGGTGGTCTCGGTCGATGCGCTTCCCGCGCAGCTCAACTACGTGAGAAACGGGTATGTGGAAGCCCTGCTGGCGCAGGATTGCTACGGGTGGGGAACCAAATCCATCGATATTCTGCTCAACAAGATCGTCAACAACCAGGCTCCCGGCGGAGGTGAAGGTGATCGATCCGCTCACCTTGGTGACCAAGGAGAACGTGGATGCCTTCGCTGAGAACTGGAAGAAGTGGCTCAAGAAGTAGGAGGCTGCCAAAGGGCGGCCATTCGGGAAAGCCATGTCTGAGACCTACATCCAATTCAAGGCGATCACGAAGACCTTTGGGGGCGTGATCGCCCTCAAGGATGTGACAGTGGACATTGCCCGTGGCGAATGCCACGGGCTGATGGGGGAGAACGGGGCGGGCAAGTCGACCCTGGGAAAGGTGCTCGCAGGCATTCACAAGCCCGATAGCGGGGAGATGTTCCTCGACGGGAAGCTCTACAGCTTCAACTCCCCGCGCGATGCGATGGACGCGGGGGTGGCCATGGTGCACCAGGAGCTGGCATTTTGCCGGGACCTGAGCGTGGCGGAGAACCTGAGCATGGGGCACTATCCGCGCAAGCTCGGGGTGATGGTGGACAAGGCGGAGATGGAGCGCCGGGCCACCCAGTTGCTTGCCAAGATCGGGGTGAGCCTGGACGTGAGCATGCCGATGAACGAGCTCTCCACCGCGCAGGAGCAACTCGTGCAGATCTCGGCCGCCGTGGGAATCAATCCGCGGATCGTGGTCTTTGACGAACCCACAAGCTCGCTGGCGGAGCCCGACGCGCAAAACCTCTTCAAGCTCATCGAGAGCCTGAAGGAGGCCGGGATGACCATGATCTACGTCTCCCACCGGATGCCGGAACTCTTCCGGCTCTGCGACAAGATCAGCGTGCTGCGCGATGGGCAGTATGTGGGCACGCTGCCCCGGGCGGAAGCCACCCCGGATGCGGTGGTCAAGATGATGATCGGACGCAGCGTGGCCGACTATTTTCCCCAGCATGTTTCGGCCAAGGCGGGCGAGGTCGTCCTGAGGGTTAACAACCTGAGTTCGGCGGGCCGCTTTCGGGACATCAATTTCGAAGTGCGAGCGGGCGAGATCGTTGGATTTGCAGGCTTGGTGGGCTCGGGGCGCAGCGAGGTCGCGAAGGCGATTTTCGGCCTGGACTCGAGCGCGACGGGCACTGTGGAAATCAATGGAAAGCCCCTGGCTCTGGGCTCGACCAAAGGTTCGATGGCCGCGGGAGTGGGCCTTGTTCCCGAGGACCGCAAGCGCCAGGGGCTTGTGCTGGGCCTGCCCATTCGCGCCAACGTGAGCCTTGCCATCCTGGACCGGCTGCGCGGGGCCATTGGGATTCTCAAGCGCAAGAAGGAAGAGGCGATCTCCACCGATTACTTCGCCAAGCTGCGCGTCAAGGCCTCCTCGATGGAAGCGCCGCCCAGCTCCCTGAGCGGAGGCAACCAGCAGAAAGTGGTGCTCGCCAAATGGCTGGCGCGCGGGGGCAAGCTCCTCATCGTGGACGAACCCACACGCGGAGTCGATGTCGGGGCAAAGGCCGCCATCCATGCCCTTATCGACGACCTGGCAAGCCAGGGCCTTGCCGTCATTCTGATTTCTTCGGAGCTCCCGGAAGTCATCAACCTCTCCACGCGCATCCTGGTGATGCGCGAGGGCAGGATCGCCGGAGAACTCTCCCGCGCCGACGCCTCCCAGGAAGCCGTCCTGCGCCTGATGGCCGGCGTAACCACGACCGCCCAGGCCGCCTGAGTTCGACAGCCGCTCCCGCTTGGGTCAATCATTTTGCCCCCCCGCGCGGCTGAGTTTATCGCCTGACGAAGACGTTGATCCGCGCGACTCTCCGATAGCTTCCTTCGGGCGGGACGCGAGGCTGCCCTTAGTTTGGCAAATGCGGAGCAGCGTGTTACGGATTGCCTGGCCTCTTGAGCATGGTGAGGCAGGCTGGAGATGCTTGACTTGATCGCCTCGTGTCGGCACGATCCCGGCATGGAAGCGCTCCGTGAGGCAACCGAACCGCGAGCCGGCTCGTAGCGCTTCTGGAAAAGGCAGATCGGTGTTTCTGATCTCCGTAAAAAGCATCCCCATCTTGTGTTCTACTTTGTTACGCCAGAGCCACGGTCCTGTTTCCCCGAAAGCGAATGAAAAAGCTCCGGATCGCCCAAATCTCCAATCTTTTCGCGCCCGTGACCGAATCGAGCAAGAACGGTCTTTCTCAAATCGTCTATATCCTCACTCAGGAACTCGTCGCATTGGGTCATGACGTCACTCTCTACGCGCCGCTGTCGTCTTCAACCGATGCCAAGCTTGTTCCTCTCTCCGACTTCGACGATGCTTCAGAAACGATTCTTGGGAAAGTTCTCCCGGTGGGAGCCGCCTTTGCCGATTGTGGCAACTACGACATCATTCATGACCACACGCGCTTTTATTCGGTGCTCTTTGCCCATCTTCTTCCTGTCCCCATGGTATCAACAGTTCATCACCCCGTCGAATTCGACGAACTCCATTGGCACTACCCGGCCGAGCCGTATCGGCTCTACTTCCGGGCAATCTGGGAACGGCTCGTCCAGAGCGTGACCACGGTTTGCGTGAGTCAGTACCAACGCGCTGGTTTCGGGGACAGGGCTAAATTGATTTACAACGGGATCCGGCTGGACCGGTGGACCAAGGCGAACTTCTCCACGGGCCGATACCTCGCCTACCTGGGGGCGATCAACGAAACGAAAGGCACGCACGAGGCAATCCAGGCTGCCCTCCTTGCCAAGGAGGACATCGTTGTTGCGGGAACAACGGACGAACGCGGAGAGTACTTCCAGCAAAGCATCAGGCCCTTTGTTGATGGCAATCACGTGAAGTATATTGGTCCTCTGGACTTCGAGGAAAAGCAGGAGTTCCTGGCGCAAGCCAAGGCGGTCTTAATGCCGATCCAGTGGAACGATCCATTTCCGACAGTTGCTCTCGAGTCGCTCGCATCCGGAACGCCCATCATCGCCTGGGACCGTTCTTCGATGCCAGAGATTATCGAGAATGGCAAGTCGGGCTTCCTCGTTTCCTCCGTCGAAGAAATGGCGTCGAGAATAAAGGATATTGAGAAGATCGATCGAAGGGCGTGCCGCTCTCGAGCGGCGCTTCGCTTTGATTCCAAGCAGATGGCAAACAACTACGTCGATCTCTACCAAGCGTTGCTCGAAGGCTAAGTGCTCATTTGGTCGCCTTGATAATGAGTTGATAGATCGCATCGTTCGGGAGCGAATGCAGAGTCATCGGCCGGGATTGATAGAAGAGCTCGTATCCAAAGCCGGCGTCGCTTAAAATCTCCAGAGTCTTTTCCAGCTTCCTTTCGGCAAGATTGCGCGCGTTCTGGTGATATTCGAGCGTAATCGCGCTGACCGAGCCTATCTTATCCCTCGATTCGCAGAGAACATCATACTCGGCCCCCTCAATATCGAGCTTAATAAAGTCGACACCGTTAGCTATGTACGACGAAAGTCTTGCCGATCGTGCCGAGATGCTTCGATACTGAGTCATGTCGACCCAAAGATCGGGCTTGATCGTGTCCGTCGAGTCCCACGCCTCGAGAAAATCCTTCCCGACGTAGAGCACCGCATTGTCGTCGTCCTCGCATGACAACGCCATGTTGACAGCTTCAACACCGCGCAGATTGTTTTGGGCGATGTTTTTCTTTAGCAGAGCAAAGGTCTCGGGGTTTGGCTCAAAGGTAACAATCCTTGACCCGGGATACAGACGCTTGAAATAGAGGACCGCCAGGCCGATATGTCCTCCGCAATCAACAATCCGGGGCTCCGGATCGTCGGTCCTGAAGAAGTATGTGTTATGCGTAAAAACGTCGTTGTAGATGACCTCCAACTCGCAATCGTTTCTGTACGAGATCCTGTAGCCGTTCGGAAACGTCTTAGTTTTGATCTCGATGGGATTATAGGCAGCCACTGTTCTTCACGCTCCTCGTTGAATCTCATGCGGTTCCTGCCGGGCTGCCAGCCGAAATTCTCCGGCGGGAACGTCAGAGGAGACGGGCGAGCGCAAAGACAACCCGAAGGCCATTGCGAACGTGCTGATCGCCGCGTGGTTCATGTTTGTTCAATGGGGGAAGAGGGACAGTTCCGAGAAAATCATTCCATTCCTGTCAGCGCCCGGTCAAGCCCGTTTGGCAGGGTTTGCGGACGACACGGGATCCGGTGGCCGGATGACGTCCCACGGCGGAAAGGCGTCCCGACGGCCACAGATCGCGTCTCGGATTCGATTTCGGGGCGCCGTGCGGTTTCCGATGCACGTGATCCGCTTGCATCCGAGGAGTCCTTCGCCTAGCCCTTGTTATTTCAAAGATACTGGCGAGATCGAAATGGGTCGCTACGACAGACTCCGCAAAATCGAAAAGCTCGACCCAGAGCGGGATCACGTTGAGATCTACCACTTGATGTCCGGTTACGAATTCCCATGGGACATGACACGCGCTCTGGAGGTGGCGCTGTATCGAACGTGTTGTGTGCCGAGCATCTCGGCCCTTCTTGACCGGACGGGTGAGTTCTACAAGCGCACACAAAAGCGCTACGATGACACGGCGCTCCTCGTTGCTGAGATTTCCAAATGGGGCTACGACAGCGAGCGGGGCCGCGAGGCGGTTCGGAGGGTGAATCGAGCGCATAGTCGTTTCGATATCTGCAACAGCGATTACCTTTATGTTCTCTCGACCTTCATTTACGAGCCGATCCGCTGGATCGATCGCTTCGGCTGGCTCAGGCTGACAAGCAACGAGAGGCTCGCGAGTTATTACTTCTGGTGCGCGGTCGGGAGGCGCATGGGGATCAGAGAAATACCGGAGAGCTACGAGAAGTTCCAGAAGTTCGCCTCCGCCTTCGAGCGCGATAACTTCCGCTTTGCGGTGACGAATCAGCGGATCGGGGTGGCCACGCGCGACCTATTCGCTTCGTGGATGCCCCGCATAGCCACGCCGTTCGTGCGATGGGGAATCTACGCCCTGCTCGGCGATGCAATGCTGGGATCATTCGATTTCCCGCGCCCGTTTCCCTTCGTCCGGAAACTGGTTTGCGGCGCGCTCCAAATGCGCGGTGTGCTCGTCCGTTTTCTTCCCGGCCGGAAGACACCGAGCTTCTTCTCCGACCGGCGCAATAGAACCTACCCGCGCGGCTACGAGATCGCGAAGCTCGTTCCGCTGAATATGGACGATCAGTCCCATTTCCCCCGCGCGACCAACGGCTCGCTGTGACGGCCATCCTTCCCGCGACGAACGCCCACTCCGAGGGGATCTGGCGGATTTTTCGGGAAGTCGCTGCGGGCGGTGACACGTACGTCTTCGATCCGGAAACTTCTCGTGAGGACGCCTTGCGATATTGGTTGTCCGCCGATCATCACGCGTTCGTTGTCACGGACAACGGCCGAGTCTGCGGCACGTACATACTCAGGAGGAACCAGCCGGGTTTGGGCTCTCACGTCGCGAATGCCAGTTACATGGTGTCTTCCGAGGCTCGCGGCAAGGGGCTTGGTTCCCTGATGTGCAAGCATTCTCTCGAGCAAGCCAGGCGTCTCGGCTTCGCCGCCATGCAATTCAACATGGTTGTCAGCACCAACCAAGCCGCAATCTCCGTCTGGGAAAAGCACGGTTTTCGGATTGTGGGAACACTTCCGAAAGCCTTCCGTCACGTGAAGGTGGGTCTCGTCGATGCCTTCGTGATGCATCGATTTTTGTAATCAGATTCGCCACCGCGCCAACGCCGGTCTGTCGCGCGAATTCTCCCGGGCGATGGGCATCAAGCTTGAGGAGTCACTTTAACCTGTCTGCCATGGCAAAAGCGGCGAGAAGCGGAGCGGAGCGGTACCGGGACATGAGTTTTCCGGTATCGTTTCCGCTTTGGGTGAGGATGTTGATGGTATTGAAGTTGGCGGCGAGATGTTCGGCATGAACGATTGGTTTTCCGACGGGGCGACAGCGGAATACTGCGTCACGCAGCCATCGTGGGTTGCCGCAAAACCCGCTCGCTTGACGCATGTCGAGGCGGCTTCGGTTCCAATCGGCGCATTGACTGCCTGGCAGGGGCTGTTTGACCGTGCGAATCTTCAGGCCGGAGAGCGTATTCTCATCCATGGTGGATCGGGCGCAGTCGGGATTTTCGCGATTCAGCTCGCCCGGAGACAGGGCGCGCGTGTAATCACGACCGCATCCGCACGAAACCTTGAGTTCCTGTCGCAACTGGGCGCCGAGGAGGTTATCGATTACCGGACCGAGCGCTTCGAAGAAAGGGTTCGCGATGTGGATGTGGTTTTTGATGCGGTGGGCGGAACAACTCTTCAGCGCTCATGGCCCGTTGTCAGGTCGGGCGGGCGGATCGTGACCATTGCGGCAAATAGCGAGGGAAGCGATGACGAACGAATCAAAAAGGCGTTCTTCATCGTCGAGCCAAATCGGAAGCAGTTAGCGGAGATCGGAGACCTGTTGGAAGCGGGCCATATCCAGCCTTTCGTCGACTGCGCCTTGCCGTTTGCCCAGGCGTCGGCGGCCTATTGCGGCGAAATAAAGCGGCGAACGGGGCGGGGAAAGCTGGTGATTACCGTCGCAGAGTAGCCGCAGTTGACAAACAGGCTCCTCTCGCTGCATGAGTCTGTGAATCGCAAGGTCCTCATCGACATGTCGCTCCAATCACCCTGGCAAGGATTTTTCGCGTGAGTCTTTTCGAGCCGGTCGTCCTCGGCCTCGTTCAGGGTCTCACGGAGTTTCTCCCGATCTCCTCGAGCGCGCACCTGCGCATTGTCGGTGAGTTCCTGCCATCGGCGACCGATCCCGGGGCGACGTTCACAGCGATCACCCAGATCGGCACAGAGGTTGCGGTGGTGGTCTACTTCAGGCACGACATCAAACGCATTATCGAGCGATGGTTCCGCTCCCTCGACGGCAGCGTTTCGAAGGATGACCCGGATGTCCGATTGGGTTGGTTGATCATCATCGGGACGGTCCCGATCGTATTGCTCGGCTACTTTGGACAGCATTACGTTCGCTCGGCCTTCCGCTCACTCTGGCTGACCGCGAACGTGCTGATCGTCTTTGGCATCCTGCTCGGGCTTGCGGATCGGCTTGGCGGGCGCTGCCGGGAGCTAAGCGAAATGGACTATGGCCATGGCATCCTTTTTGGGCTGGCCCAGGCCGTTGCTCTCATCCCGGGAGTATCCCGCTCCGGCGCGACGACCACCATGGGACTCGCCCTTGGTTACACGCGGCCCGCAGCCGCGAAATACGCCTTCCTCCTGGCCGTGCCCGCCGTATTCGGAAGCGGTCTCTATGAGCTGGCGACGGGCTTTCGTGAACGGAATACCTATGGATTGACCGGCACTGCGCTCGCTACTGCTGTCGCTTTCGGCGTTGGGCTTGCGGTCATCACTCTGCTAATGAAACACATCTCGAAGCGTAGTTTCATGCCATTCGCCGCTTATCGGCTGCTTCTCGGCGGCAGACTGATCGGCTTGCTTTCCAAGCGTACCGCGAAAAAACTCCATGCTCCGGTCATCGATACCGGAGTGCGACAGCCCTTCCGGGCGACCAACGAGAGTCCCCCGTTTGCACTCTTCGCCAGGGAGCTTGACTTAGACGAGGGACGGGGCGGCGCGCGGTCTTGTGTCGATAGGCAGGGCGATGAGCGCCGTGATAACACCGCTGGCCGTCAGGAGCAGATAGATCAACCGGAAGGCGGAAAGTTGAGGCCCCGGCCCCATTCTGCTCGCGATGGCAACCGTCAGAGCCACGCCGATGGCGGAACCAAGCTGCCGAACGGCGCTGTTGACCGCACTGCCGACTCCAAACCGCGCCGGGGCAAGCCCGGAAACGGCCGCGCCCGCAAGGGAGGGAAGCACGAGTCCCACCGCCGCGCCGGTCGTAAGTTGACCCGGCAGCCACGAACCGAGGTAGTCGGGCTGGGAACTCACTCGGAGGAAATACCAGAGGTTGCCGATGGCATAGAGGAGACCTCCACAGACGAGCAGGGGGCGGTGTCCGATGCGGGATGCCAGTCGCCCGGCCACGATCGCGACCGGGATCACCATGAGAGGACCCGGCGTCACCGCCAGTCCCGCGTGAATTTGGGAATAGCGCCACACGCCGGTCATGAACAGGAAGAAGGACAAAAACATCATGCCGAAGGCCGACCCAAAAACGAGGGTCGCCAGATTGGCGAGGCGGTAGTTCCGATCATCAAAAAGAGAAAGGTCCAGGGCCGAGGATTCGCGGCCGCGCGCCCAAGCCACGAAGCCCGCCAGCATGGTGAACCCGGCGACCAGGGCCGCCCAATTCGTGGCCGCAGACCCGCCAGGGTCAGGGGATTGCACGATGCCGAAACAAATCGCCCCGACTCCAGCTATTAGCAGAACGCCGCCGGGCAGATCGGGCCCGGCCGCGCCCTGTGATCCCGCGGACTCGGTGAGGTTTTTGCGCCCAAGCCACCAGGCGACGGCGCCGATGGGCAAATTGATGAGAAATATGGCCGGCCAGGAAATCAGCTCGATGAGGCAGGACCCGGCGACGGGACCAAGCGCGGCTGCCAACGCACCGAAAGCGCTCCAGAGACCCACGGCAAGCGCTCTTTTCTCGGTGGGAAACGCTTTCAGGGTCAGTGCGAGCGTGGCCGGTGTCAGCATCGCCGCGCCGACAGCCTGGCAGGCGCGAGCGGCGATGAGCATCTCGGGGCTGATCGAGAATCCGCAGAGAGCGGAAGCCACGGTGAAGATCGCCAGGCCGAGGAGGAACGAGCGCTTGCGCCCGTGAAGATCGGCCCAGCGGCCCGCGGGGACGAGCAATGCGGCATACATGATGGTGTAGCCGTTGAGGACCCAGGAGAGCTGCCCTGCGGACGCCTGGGCGAAGTGATCGCGGAACGCAGGAAAGGCGGCAACCACCACGGTGGCGTCGAGCGAGACCATGAACACGGCAATGGCCGTGATCCAGAAGGTCCGCCAGCTATCGTGGACAGTTGCCAGAGGATGCACCGGGGTTGTTGCCGCGACGCTCGCGGGGCGGGGCAACTCTCGTGGGGATCGGGCCGGCATGGCTTCTTTAACTCCTGTCCACGGACAAATGGCGCAGGATCTGTTCGATCTGGCGGCGGTGCAGTTGCAAGTGAAAGCCGGCAAGGAAATGCCAGCCGGCCCCATCGAGGCTGCCAAACCAGGGATGGGCGAAGCGGTGAGCCGTCCTCAGGTTCGGTACCGCGGCGGAACAGAGCTCGACCCGTTGGCAGGAACACTCAAAGTCGTCGACGACCCGGCGATCCACCCCGGCATCGGGCTTTACGTCCGCGGTGCGAGCCTCTCGCGCGGGAACCTGGCCCATACCCAAAAGCCGGATTACCTCCGAAACTGCGAGATTCACGATGCGAAGGTGATCGAGGGTCATGAATACCGACCAGAAGCGGCTGCTGTCCTCCATGCCCCGCAGCCGATCAATGAGCACGCGAAGAGAGCCGGTTTCCGGATCGCAGCGACTTGCCAGTTTCAGAATCGTGTCCCGCTCCCTCGCGAGAAGCGCAGCCGCCTGCTCCCTCGAGGTTCTGCGCTCCAGCCAGCTAAAGCCCAGCCTTGCCATCCTCATTTCCAGCCACGGCAGCCCGGCTCCGGGTGGGGCGAGACGGGGCATCTCCTGCGTCAATCGGGTTTGCATACTTGCAAAAAGAAAGTAAAATACTTGTTGAAAGCAAGTAAATTTTCGTCTTTTGTTTCGTTTGATGAGGAAGGGAGCACAAGCCGGAAAGGCGCCTGCGAAGCGCCGGTCTCCGTGCCCGTTGGCGTGCAGCCTGGATACCTTCGGGGACCGCTGGACGTTGCTGATCGTTCGCGATCTCGTGCTGGGAAAGTCGCGATTCAAGGAGTTCGTTGCATCGCCGGAGGGAATTCCCACCAACATCCTCAGTGAGCGGCTTGATCGCTTGCTGCGGCATAAAATCGTTACGCAGGTCCACGGGCCGGACGGCTCCAAGCATCTGGCGTACCGTCTCACGGAGAAGGGCGAAGCTCTCGGTGCGGTGCTCTCGGCAATAAAGGATTGGGGATTGACCTGGGAAAAAGGAACTCGTGTTGGCATGACGGCGCAGTAACAGGCGGGCTGAGGGTCCCGTTCTGCCCATCGGTCCGCAGCGCGATCGCATTGTGCTTGACGATTCCCGATTTAATCACCTTTACCCCACGTGCTAAACGCGGGCGGCGGTTTCGCGTCAGAATCAAAGCCCGAGAGACTCAACCAAAATGAAAACCACAAACTTTCAAAGGAGTGGCCGCAGGCTGGGATTCGCTGCCGCTCGTCACAGATTTGGAGGCTCGTTTTGCGTTTAGCGCAACTTTGACGCAGCCAGAAAACGGACCTCAGCCCGGTGCCGGCCCTACTCCTTATGTCGGGCCTACTTTTGAGTTTGTCGCGGTTCCAGAGCCATCGTCCTTCGCACTGATGGGCATGGCCGTCCTCACCGCTCTCGGCGCGTGGCACAAACGTGGGCGAGCCCAACCTTGAAGGTTGTTGCGAAGTCCGGGGTAACAATCGCGCGACAAGAAGGACCCCGTGATCCCTTTTGGCGTGACCAGAACACGATAGTCCACGGCAGGCGAGCGCAGAATTCCGGAGAACGAAACGCTGCGGGATCGGCATTCACGTTGTTTCGGCTATTCTGGTCAGATGCCATTGGCAACTTAGGAAGTCTGCCAGCGGATACGGGACAGGCAGCCCGATGTTCATCAGGGCATCCCCGCGACAAACGAGGTCGCCTGTCTTGTAGGACGCCGCCGGGTCGAGTCCCTTCAGCTTGAGAAAGCGCTGCGCGGCATTGGGCAGGGCGAGGATCGTCACACAGGTAACCAGCGCCTCGTCCCTGGGTGGCGAAACGACCATCCAAGCGGCTTCATTGGATTCGAACGGGCTGCGCAGGCGATAAAGATCGCCATCGAGCAACAAGGGGCGCACTTGCTTGTAAAGCGCCGTCTGGCGTTTCACCTCCTCCCGGTCTTCCTCGCTGAGAACGGAGAGATCGAGTTCGTAGCCGAACGCCCCTGTAAAAGCGACTTCGCCCCGCGTCTTGAACGGCGTTACGCGGCCCAACTGATGATTCGGCACCACGGAGACGTGAGCTGAAATCGCGCTCCACGGATAGACCAGGCTCGTGCCGTATTGAATGCGAAGGCGCGAAATGGCGTCGGTGTTGTCGCTCGTCCAGATCTGCGGCATGTAATGAAGGATACCCGGGTCAAAGCGCCCTCCGCCACCGGCGCAACCCTCGAAAAGGATGTGGGGAAATTCGCGGGTCAATTGCTCCATGAATTCGTAAAGCCCCAGCATGTAGCGATGGACGGTTTCCTGTTGACGCTCGGGCGGCAACGCGGCGGAACCCACTTCGGTCATATGCCGGTTCATATCCCATTTCACGTAGGCAATCGGCACCGTCCTTAGAATCGCCGTCATCTGGCGATAAATCTCCTCCCGCACATCCTTCCGCGCGAAGTCGAGGATCAACTGGTTGCGCCCTTCGCTTCGCGAGCGGCCGGGAACATGCAGGCACCAGTCAGGGTTCGCCCGGTAGAGCTCGCTGTCGACGGAAATCATTTCCGGTTCAAACCACAAACCGAAGCTTAGCCCCTTCGCGTTGATACGGGCCGCGACGTCCTCCAGTCCGCCCGGCAGCTTCCTCCTGTCCACGAACCAGTCGCCGAGCGAAGAGCGGTCGTCATCGCGGCGACCGAACCACCCGTCGTCCAATACGAACAGCTCGATGCCCAGGTCTGCAGCGGCATCGGCGATATTCTCCAGTCTTGCCGCGTCAAAGTCGAAATACGTGGCTTCCCAGTTGTTGACGAGGATCGGCCGCGGCTTGTCCCGCCATTCCCCGCGGCAAAGATTTTTGCGGTAGAGACGATGATAGGCGCGCGACATGCCCCCGAGGCCTTCGGCGGAAAATACGAGCACGGCTTCCGGGGTTTGAAACTCGTCTCCCTGCTCAAGCTTCCAGGAGAAATCAAATGGATTGATTCCCAGCTGCGCCCGGCAGCCATAGTCGGCATCGCATTCGGCCAGTCCGAGAAAGTTCCCGCTGTACACGAGATTGAAGCCGTAGACAGATCCGTGATCCTCGTTCGCGCCCGGCTCAGTCAGCGCGAAGAATGGATTGTGTTGATGGCTGCTTGAACCGCGGCGGCTTTCGATCGACTGAATGCCGGGACGCAGCGGAGTGCAGCAAACCTCGCGCTCACGAATATGCGCTCCATAAAGATGCAGGAAGTCGCCCTCCGTGTGGTTCGAGGAAAAATCAATCGAGAAAGACAATACCCGGCGGAGAATGAGCAGGGGCGTTCCCCGGTTGATGATCCGCGAGGAGCGAGCGATCACCGGGTGATCGGCAAAGGCCGTGTAAGAGAGCTCCACGCGCAAATCAAGCTTAGCGTCCTCCAGCCCGATGATCAGCGTCTCCGCTTGCGCCTCGTGCTCGACCCAGGTGGCGGGAAGTCCCGCAAGCGGAGGCTTTCCGGCGACGATCCTATGATCCTTGAAACGCAGGTCGATGATGCGCGAACCATCCTCGGGTTGATAGACCTCCAGTACCGGCGACCGGAAATCGGTATTGCCGTAAGCCGGATACTCGAGGGGAATCGTGTCGAGGCTAAACTCCCTGCCCACACCGTGCGGATTTGGACTGAATGCCCGATCACGAAACTGCAAGACAAAGTCGAGGTCCTGCATCGCCACCGTCGGCCCCCAATACAGATGCGTCAGATAACCTTGCGCCAGCACCTTCATGGCGTAGGCCGTGCCGCCTGCGTGAAGCAGGAAAGTCCTCGTATCGGGAGAGTGCTCAATAGCCATTGAAGCCCTTAAATCAACTTGCGCCAGAAACGCAATCGCAAATCCGCGCGACGAATCGCCCCCATCGTTCGTGAGTCTGTTGACCCGTAAGGGAGATGCTCAGCGAGGAACCGGGCGAAGCAGTGCAGGTTGCCAGCCCCGTGGGCTCGGACTTTTCTTGTCCCCTCCATGAGATTGGCAAAAACCCCGCCACCTCCGCCGGGCGAATCGCTCCGTGAGAGTGACGCGGCGCTCCGGGGAACGATGAAGTTGAGGCGCACTTGACGGGGACGAGAATGAGCCTCGCTTTTCAGCCTCATTGCCCTTGTGTTTTCGTATTTGCGGATCTAAAGTGCAATCAAGCGGTCGTATGGGAAGTCTGGCGGGGAAGACTGCTCGAACGGGGAGTCAACCGGAAACGACAGATATGCAAGTTGTATTACCGAGATCGGGCCCCCGGTATGTTTTACACTATGAGCGCAGTCCCCCTGGCGCTGTGCCTTCAGCGTTTCTCCTTCCGGCGCAGGAGCCGATTGGCTGGCGCACTGGAGGCTCAGAATCGTTGTGTTAGGAATCACCGGAAAGATCGAACCAAACTTTATGACACGCCACGAGCTAAGAGCAATTGTATCACATCATCGAGATTGGCTGCGGGGGGAGAGAGAGGGGATTTCGGCCGATTTGCACGGCGCGAGCTTGCGAGGGAATTTTGGCCAGATCACGAGAAATCTGGGTCGGCAAGGTTCTTTATATCGCGTGCCGCTGCGTGGGCATCCCATGTCGGCTGGTCGATGAGAACTGTGAGAAACGGGTAGATAACCCGAAGGGAAGGCTACCAACCGCTTCCCCAAGCCGGGAGGCAGGAGGAGGATTTGCGCCCGCCTGCCCCGTATGGCGACCGATCGGAAGCGTCTGTTGCAAAGATCGACAGAGGTGTCATGGCTTCCGTTTCGGTGATTTCCCACCGATGGGATGGCCGGAATCCGTGGAGAGCTTCTTTTGCAGACCGGGTTCCGGGTTGACCATCGGATCGTTCGTGAGGCCCGTGACCGGAGGGAGGATGTCTTTGAAGGTCGTGCCGTAGATGTCCAGGGCGGTGAGGAATAGGCCGCAGACAACGGGTCCGGCGATGAACCCGATTGGACCAAAGAGAAACAGTCCTCCCAAGGTTCCGATCAGGATGAGGAGGTCAGGCATCTCGGCATCCTTGCCCACCAGTCTCGGACGCAGGAAGTTGTCTATGGTTCCCACCACGCCTGCGCACCAGATCGCCAGTAAACTTGCGGCCAACGTGTCTCCAATCACGTAAAGATAGATCGCGGAAGGCACCCAGACCAAAGCGGTACCGATCCCCGGAATGACGGAAAGTACCACCATGACCGTACCCCAAAAAGCCGCGCCGTTGATGCCTGCGACGTAGAGCGCGATCCCGGCGAGAGTTCCCTGGAGGAGGCCGATCAACAGCGTGCCTTTGACCGTGGCTCTTGTGACGGATACGAATCTTTCGAGCATCCGGATTTCGTCCTCGTGGCGGAGGGGCATGTAATAAAAGATCTTTTGCAGGATGGATCTGCCGTCCTTCAAGAAGAAGAACATGGCGTAGACCATCACAAAAATATGCAGGAGAAATCCGGCTGTTCCGGCTGTAAAGGCTGACGCCCAGGACACGAGATATCCGCCCGCCGTTTTTACCGCCGTCGCGAGGTTGGTGACGATCTGCCCCTGGCTTGGCAGAAGGTCCGCTGCCAAGGGAAAGCGTTCGACCAGCCACTGATGAACATCAAACGAGCCAGCTGCGCCAAGGCGCTCCTGAACCCAGGGAATTGCTTGTTCGCTGATACTCAGCGCCTGCCTGACCACGAGACCCAGGAGGGCGCTGAGTGGTCCGACCACGAGAAGAAAAAGCAAAAAGAGGGTCACGGCAGAAGCAAGAGACTGGCGGCCGCGGAAGAGTCGCACCAGCCAGCGATAGAGCGGGTGACAAAGACCCGCCAGCATCGCTCCGATCAGTAACGCCTGAAGAAAAGGCCATATTACGGCCGCGAACAAGGCCGATATTGCCAGCACCAGAATGAGCACAAAGGCAGTTCGAAACCTCTCGCTGTCGATTTTTGCCGATTCCATGGTCAGGACAGAATTTCCCAGCTTGGGACCGGTCTGCTTTTTCTTTTGGATTGCACGGTGGTTTCGAGGGATCGAGTCTCTCGTGCGCAGAGTATGTCTTTTTCGGCTCGCTGACAAAGATTCGTGCGATGAACCGCTGCCGGGTCGCACGCGCCGGGCCGTGTCCCAGTGATTCTGGTCAACTTGTATACTCGGCCGCTCGCCTTGCGCGCATTGCTTTCTGTTGCCGAGCAGACAGGAACCGGCTACGAGATCCCAGAGGCAAGCCGGCTCGGACATGTCCACTGAATGTTTCCAATTTGGACTCTGCGGAAGGAGCTTCTAAGAGAGCGACCGGCCCCCGAAAAGAGCACGCTGGATGGCATCACCATAAAGGTCTCCACGTTCGGATCGGCTCGGCGAGGGGAGCAAGAGGGGAGCGGCGCAGGCGGCGGACTTGGAACGCCAGCTTCCAGCTTCTAATTTCTGAATCAGCTGGTAGCTTGCGCCGATGATGCTATCGGATTCCTTCGAACTCCGGCTTAACCGGCCCCGCTGGAAATCCAATCATCCGTTGAAATCCGCATCACTCCGAAAATTGAAAACCCATACCAAGTAAACCATCCATGAAGCCATTTAAGATCATTCTCGCCGTCACTCTCGGTTCGCTCGGCATCGCAGCGCATGCCGCGGACACGTTCAAGATCGATCCGGTGCACTCTTCCGTTATCTTCAGCGTTGTGCACCTGGGCGTCACCAATTTTTACGGTCGCTTCAATGACGTCTCTGGCACGGTTGTCTTCGACAAGGAGGACCCCTCGAAGAGTTCGGTCGACCTTACGATTCCCATTGAGAGCGTGGACACGCACAACGAGAAGCGTGACCAGGATCTGAAGGGCCCGGATTTCTTCAATGCGAAGCAGTTTCCTGTCATGACCTTCAAGAGCAAGAAGGTCGACTCGAGCGGCGATACCTACAACGTCACCGGTGATTTTACGTTGCACGGTGTGACCAAGCCCGTGACGCTGGAGATCAAGAAAGGTGTTGAAGCCAAGGGCATGAAAGGCGAAATTCGCGGCGGGGGCGAAGCCCGCTTCACAATCAAACGCAGCGACTACGGCATGACCTTCATGCAGGGGCCGGTTGGTGACGACATCAACATCATAGTGAGCCTGGAAGGCATTAAGCAGTAGTCGCAAAGGCATGTTCCTGCTCCAACAGTTCCTGCCGGGAATGCTTGTCGCCGTGCTGGTTTCCGGCGTGTTCGCCATCGTCGGCCGGCTCTGGCGGGCGAATAACTGGGCAGATGCCGTGGCACTGGGGATTGGCTATGCAGGCGGTCACGCGGTGGCCGCTGGCTGGCCGGCCTTTCCTCCCTCCGAAGCGACCCAGTGGCTGCCCTATTTCGCCCTCGCGGCCGCGGTTTTGGGAGTGCTGGACGTGTTCGTTCGGCCGGCGGGATCACTACGTGCCTTGATTTGGGTCGCTTGCTGTGCGGGATTGCTCGGATTACTTCTGAAACCGAAGTTTCAGTACGGCTGGTCGATTCCGGCAGGCGTGCTCTGGGTCGCGGGCCTTGCGGCGGGCATGCTTGTCCTCGCCAGTTCTCTCGATGCGGCTGTTCGTCGGGATTCATCGATCTCGAGTCCGCTGGTCCTGACAATAGTGACTTGCGGCACGGGCGCCACGCTCATGCTGTCGGGCAGCATGCTTCTGGGGCAATTGGCGATGGTCCTCGCGGCCGCTCTGGGGGCAACTCTGGTGGTGGCATTTCTGCTCCCCAAGGCGGTTGAGGGTCGCGGTGTTGTTCCCGTCTCGGTGGCATTGCTCGTGAGCCTCTGGCTCTGCGGTTGCTTCTATGCGGACCTTCCCGTTGCCAGCG
This sequence comes from uncultured Verrucomicrobiae bacterium, assembly GCA_963763735.1. Lineage (GTDB taxonomy): Bacteria > Verrucomicrobiota > Verrucomicrobiia > Chthoniobacterales > Terrimicrobiaceae > DASTFP01. The sequence continues at coordinate 284,900 of CAVXQK010000015.1, forward strand.
CCCTGCTTCTGGCCGTCGCGCCGTTCCCGGCTTTTCTGCTGATCGCGATCAGCGAGAAGAAGCTGCTTACGTGGAAAGACCTCCTGCTGCGCGCAGGCGTCGTCGCCGTTCCCGTGGCGATTTCCGTGCTAATAGCCTTTCGCGCCTCGCCGCCGCTCGACTATTAACCAGTTTCGCGATCCCGCAATACGAGCAATGAAGTCGGATAACTCATCCGCAACATCTTATTGATGTTTTCTACCATGAAGAGGTATATATTATCCACATACGGAGTTAAGGAGCCCATAGCCCGCTTCGTACTCGATCTTCAGGCCGCTTTCCACTTGATCGAACAGCCGATGCTTGGTTTTTGGACGGCAGGGACTTGGCGGCCTGCAAGCAGTGCGTCGAGCGCCTCGCGCATTTCGCGTCCGCTCACCGCGACGCCGTTGCCTGGGGTGCTCTCGTCAAGGCGACCGTGGTAGGCGAGGCGTCGGCGCGAATCGTAGAGGAAAAAGTCCGGCGTGCATCGGGCGTCGTAGGCCCTCGCGACCTCCTGAGTTTCGTCGTAGAGGAGGGGGAAGGGAAAGTTGTGTTCGATAGCCATCTCGCGAAGCTTGCCGGGAGAATCGTCCGGATAAGCGGTGGCGTCGTTGGAGCAGATTGCCACGAACGAGACGCCTTTGGGCTGATACTCGCGGGCAAGGCGGAGAATCTCCTCGCGAACACGGACGACATAGGGACAATGCCTGCAGATGAACATGACGAGCAACGCCCGGGCGGGTGGCAGCGAAGAGAGGGAGACAACCCTGCCGTCAACGACATCCGTTAGCGAAAAATCGCGGGCCGGCGTTCCGAGCGGGATGGATGGGAGCGATTCGATGGCCATTGTGCAATGTTGCAGAGAAGAGAGGGGCTTTGCAACCCGTCGGCCTCAACATCGCCGTGAGCGCGGAGTTGACCATGCCGACAGTTTTCGTATAGCGAGCGCAGGCAGATGAATAGAATCCATATCGCCAGGAATCGGCAATCTCTCGGCCAGTTCTCCCCTGAAGAAGTCGCTCAGGGCCTTGCCTCGGGGGAATTGCTGGCGACCGACCTGGCGTGGCGCGAACCGATGGAGTCCTGGAAGCCCCTTTCGGAGTTTACCGATCTTCCGGAGGCACTCCCTTCGCTGACTCCGCCAGCCCTTCCCCAGGTGGTCGCCAAGCCCGAAGTGCAACCAGAACCCGCCTGGGAGCGCCGCGCCCAACTCGGCACGCTTCCGGCGCTGGTGCAAACGGTCCGCCAGGTTCTCTCGGTGCCGGTTGCCACCTTCAAGGCAATGAAGCGCGAAGGAGGGCTTGGCGCGCCGCTATTTTTCTATGTGATTGTCACCGCGCCGACGACCTGGGTGGCGATGGGCTATTACCTTGCGGCGGTCTTGATGAATCCAGAAGCCATGCTGGAGCCTTTCGCGAAACAGTTTAGCATGGCGTCGTTAATCGGGATCGAGATTTTTTCGATGGCTCTTGTGCCGGTTCTCATGGCCGGTGTGGCATTCGGCGCCGCCGGGATTTTTCACGTGGTTTTCCAGCTTCTTGGAGGCGGAGGTCAGCGCTTTGAAGTGACGTTTCGAGCCTATTGCTACGCGGTAGCGCCGGCCTCAGTCTTCAAGTTGATTCCGATCTGCGGGGATCCTTTGTTCTTTGTGACGGCCATCGTGCTGCTGATCTTCTCGCTGCGCGAGACGCTGCAGGTGGACGGCGTCCGAGCGACGGTCGGCGTTGTGCTTCCGTCCCTCTTGTGCTGCGGGTTTTTCTGGGCGTGGGTGGTGCTGGTCCAGGGACTGGCGCAAGGCATGGTCAAGTGATCAGCAAGACCGGACTCGGAGCGTCCTGCTCGGCGCAGCAGATGCTTGCCCGGGCCGAGCAGCCCCCGATGGCGAGCCCTCGCGCCACGGAATCGAGCGCAAGCTGGGGAGAGTTGCAGTCCCGACTAAGGTGTCCAAGGATGATGTGCTCGAGGGGTGCTTCCAGCTCGGCGAGCACGCGCGCGGCAGCGGCATTAGAGAGATGTCCATGACGGGAGAGGATGCGTTGTTTGACGGACCAGGGCCGTCGTGCATCCTTTTGAAGGAGTTCTTCATCGTGATTTGTTTCGATGAGAAGCGCGCGGATTCCGCGCAGCATTTCGAAGACAAGTCGTGTCGCATAACCGAGATCGGTGAGCACGCCAAAGCAGGAACCATTGGACGAAATGCGAAATCCGACGGGATCGGCGGCGTCGTGCGGAACGGAGAAGGGGCGGATCGCGAAGCTTCCCAGGGAAAATTCCGAGCCCGTTTGGAACAGCCTCCAGTTTCCATGAACGAGCCCGGCGTCCTGGAGAGCCCGGGCGGTGAGGGGATTGCAAAAGACCGGCACCGGGTGGCGCATGAGCAGGACTTTCAAAGCGCTCGTGTGATCGCCGTGCTCGTGGGTAAGAAGGATGCCGGAAAGCTGCTCGGGAGAGGTGCCGGCGGCCTCCATGCGCGTCGTCAATTGCCGGGCACTCAATCCGGCGTCGACGAGGAACGCAGCCGATTCGTTACGAACGAGAGCGGCATTGCCGTCGCTTCCACTCGCAAGGGTGATTACCTCGAACATGGAACATGTATTGCAGCACCCGCGTGAATTCGCGACAAGGATTTGCAGGCACCGGTGGGATGATGGCAAGGTGAGAGCGGGATAATGCAACAATATCAACGCCTTCTTCGCCTTGTGCTCGACCACGGAAAATTCAAGGCCGATCGCACGGGGACGGGAACGTATTCCATTTTTGGCGCCCAGGAGCGGTTTGATCTCGGCGAATCGTTTCCGCTCCTGACGACCAAGAGATTGCACCTGCGTTCAATCATTCACGAGTTGCTCTGGTTCTTGAAGGGAGATACCAACGTTCAGTATCTCCGCGACAAAAAAGTCACCATCTGGGACGAGTGGGCGGATGACAAGGGCGATCTCGGCAGGATCTATGGCGCCCAGTGGCGGGATTGGCGGCGGCCGGAGGGAGGCCGCGTGGATCAAATTGCGCGGCTTATCGAGGACATCAAGAGCACTCCAGATAGCCGCCGGTTGATCGTAAGCGCCTGGAATCCCGGTGAAATAGACCAGATGGCGCTCGCGCCATGCCACGCGCTTTTTCAGTTTTACGTCTTGGAGGGCGGGCTGAGTTGCCAGCTGTACCAGCGCAGCGCGGACTTGTTTCTCGGCGTCCCGTTCAACATTGCCTCCTATGCGCTGCTCACGCTGATGATCGCACAGGTTTGCGATCTAAGAGCGGTCGAATTCATCCATACGTTCGGCGATTTGCATCTCTATGCGAATCATCTGGATCAGGCTCGCGAGCAACTCGCACGCGAGTGCCGCCCGCTTCCGCGCATGAGGTTGAATTCCACAGTGAGGAGGATCGAGGACTTTCGCTTCGAGGATTTCGTGCTCGAGAACTACGACCCGCATCCCGCCATCAAGGCGCCCATCGCGGTATGAAGGCCATTGCCGCAATGTCCTTGAACCGCGTGATCGGCGCGCAAGGGAGAATTCCATGGCATCTGCCCGAAGACTTGAAATTCTTCAAACGGACGACGCTCGGGCATGTGATTCTCATGGGTCGGAAGACCTTCGATTCGCTCGGGAAACCCCTGCCAGGCAGGGAGAACTGGGTGGTGAGCAGCAGGTCGATTCCCGGCGTGCGAGTCATTGGCGATCTTCGCGAAATCAGGGAACCCGGCGGGGAGCGCGATCTTTTCCTGATCGGCGGGGCACAACTTTACGAGGTCCTCCTGCAAAAATGCTCGGCGCTCTTTCTGACTCTGGTCAAGCGTGAGGTCGCCGGCGACGCATTCTTTCCGCCCTTTGAGAGCGCGTTTTGCCTCGAGGAAATTATGCTCGAGTCCGCGGAAATGGAGATTCGAAGATACGGACGCTTTTCGTAGCGGCACGAGTCAGTCGTCTGCGAGACCTTTCGCTCGAATGGTCTGCGAAATCAGGCGAACTCAAAGTCCGTCGAACCGCTAACTGAAAGTCAAATTCTTCACACCCGCGGCGGCCGCCGCGTTGAGCACATCGATGATGCGCTGGTGCTTGGTTTGAGGGTCGGGACGGATAATGACCGGATCTTTGTCGCCGAATTTGTTGATCGTGTCCTTCAGCCATGTCCGAAGTTCTGGAAGCTCCTTGCTGACCGGGGTATCATAGACCTTGTTGTTCATCTGGACTTTTCCGTCGGGAAAGATGTCGATGATAATCGGGGTCGGAGGCGGGCCTGGCTTGGCTTCGCTGCGTCCACTGGGAAGATTGATTGTCAGTTCTTTCGGAATGATATGGGAACCAGCCGACGCCATGAAAAACAAAAGGAGGACGAACACGACGTCCACCATGGGCGCGATTTGAAAGCCTATGTCGCCCTCTTCACTTGTTCCGACGCCTGCCATAGAGTTTAATAGTAAAGACTTACTTTTCCTTGTCCGCAACGGAGAAGGTGACGTTCCCAACTCCCGCCTTCCCGATGGCCTCCAGCAGGCCCCGCAGGAAATCGTAACGAACGTCCTTGTCGGCCCGAAGGAGCACGCGCACGAGCGGATTCGCGCCAACCTTTGCCTGAAGCATCGGGGCAAGCTGGCTGAGACTGACGGCGCGTTCGTCCACTTCAATCACCGTCTGGTTGTTAAGAGAATTGAAGAGAACGTTCACGATCACCTGGCCGGGGTTTTTTTTTGATTCCTTGGCATCCCGCGCCACAGGCAGATTCACGTCCTGATTGGATTGCAGGACCTCGGTCGAGCTGATCGACATGAAGAAGACGAGCAAAACCAACAGGATGTCGATCATCGGGGCGATTTGAAACTCCGGATCGACGTCAGGCTCCGCCTTCCGGAAATGCTTCTTCCTGCCCGGTCTATGAACTTCCCTTTCAGCCATCCGCTCCAGCGCTCCTTACGCCCACTCGAGAGAAGCTCCGCAGTGCGGGCAAGGGCTCTGTCCAGGCTGGATTGTGCCATTGCAGATGGGACAGTTCGTCGTCAGCGCCATGGATACCTTGCGCGAGGACCCCGCGGCGGGAGCGCCGGCGCCGGGATCGAAGTTTTCGCCGATTTTGATGCCCGAAAGCTCGTCAAAAGGGATGTCTTCCACCAAATAGTTGAGCTTGTCGTCGGCGTTTACCAGGACGATCGTCGAACGATTCCTGAAGTAATAGTAGAAGATGAACGCCGGAATGGCGATGAACAGACCGCTCGCGGTAGCCATGAGCACTTCGCCGATTCGCAGGGAGAGCGCGCGCGGATCGGAAACACCGGACGCTCCCAAAACCGCGAAAGCGCCCATCATTCCTATTACTGTGCCCAGCAGGCCGATCATGGGGGCGACGACCCCGACCACCGAGAGGTAACTGTTCTTGGTTTTAAGGACTTGCGCTTCGCGCAGGCCGTGTTCGATGAGAGCCGTTTCGACGGCATCCTTTCCACGTCCGATGCGCTCAAGCGCGCCCTTGAGGACGCGCGCGATATAGGCCTTGTTCGCGCGGCAGATCTCCCACGCCTCCTGATAGTTGCCCGCGCGGATGGTCGCCTGAAGCGATTCCAACAAGGCCTTGGGAGCCAGTTGTTCGTCGCGGACAGTGAGGAAAAGCTGTATGATAAAAGTCACCATCACGACCGAAGTGCCAAGGATGGCCAGCCAAATCAAAACAATGAGAGGCCCGCCGCCCGTGATCGTCTGGAGAATGGTATGAGATTCAGGGGGAGCTCCTGCTCCTCCGGCACCCTCCTGGGCAAACGCTCCGGGCATCAAGAGGAACAGCGCGAAACGGGCGAGGGTACGAGAGAGGTGCGGGTAGGCTTTCTTCATGGATGAATGTCAAATCAAGGAACAATAACTTGCTTTTCTTTGACGAGATAGTCAGCGCGCTCCTGCGCTTTGGCAACAACCGCCTTGTCGTCACGGAAAAGGGTGACCGCACTCAAGTAATCGTGCAGGGCCTCCGGATAGGCCCCTTCATTTTCGTGGATGATTCCCATCAAATAGAACGCCTGCCCGTACGTTGCGCCTTTTCCTCCTCCGGCTCCCACCACACTTTCGGCTTCGGCGACTATCGGCGCGAGCCTGGTCTTGGCTCCGGCAAAGTCTTTATGGGAGACGGCAAGGCGGGCGAGGCCAATCTCCGAGAGCGATTTGGCGCCGGGGTAGGCGCTCGTGAAGCTGGCAAAGGCGGCTTCGGCCGCAGGAAGTTGATCGAGGGCAAGATAGAGGTCGCCAAGCATCGCGCTCGCCCGCTCGGCCCAGTCCGTCGGGAGACCGCGGAATGTTTCCACGACCGGCTTGAGAAGGCCGAGCGCCTTGTTCGCATTGCCGTCTTGCCACGCATTCAGAGCGTCGTCGTAGGCTTTCGGCGCGGCCTTGGAGACAGAGACCACCTGATCCATGGGAAGGCTGGTTTCGGCAGGCCCGATCCTAATCTGCAGCTTGCCGTCGGCGACTCCCAGGACTTCGCCTTCGCGGCGCTGCTTATCCTTTTGAACGACGACATCCTGAGCGTGAAGCGACTCCGCCATCGCAAAGAGGGCAATCAAAGCGATGTGCCAAAGCCGGGACGCGCTTGCATTCATTTGTTATCTGCTTTAATCACATCGGCCCCGCAAATCAACAGTTTCGCCGTCTCTTTTCAATGATCAAGATCCTCCGCAAGAACCAGCGCGTGCTAATGCTTTTCGTCGCCGTGCTGACAATCGTTGCCTTTGTCTGGCTCTACAATCCTGCGAAAGTGCGCGAGCTCGGAGTCAATACGATCGGCACAATCTACGGGCGCAACATTTCGCAGGCGGACGTCGAACGCGAGGTCAAGAGTTTTCAGCTCGCGCTGGCTTTGGGGCAATTTGGGCTGATTCAGGATTTGGGCGGAATGGCGCAGGACGAGAACCGGGCGCTGGACGAGTTCGTCTGGAACCGGCTGGTTATTCAGCATCAGGCGAAGGAACTCGGCGTCGAGCCGACAGATTCGCAGGTGGCAGGCCAGATCAAGGCCATACCGGTATTTCAGACGAACGGCCAATTCGATCCCCTCAAATACAAGGCGTTCGTGCTTGAGCAGCTCGGTCCCCGGGGCTTTACAGAGCTCCAGCTGGAGAATGTGATTCGCGATGCTCTCCGGGTTGAACGAATCAAGGCGGTCGTCAGCGCGCCTGTGGGAGCGAGCGAGGCGGAAGTGCGCGAGGCAGCGCGCATCTTTGACAAGGTGAGCGGGCAGGAAGTTCGGTTTTCTCCTCCTGCATCCGGGAGCGCCGGAGATGTGACTGATGAGGAGGTCAAGAGTTTCTATGAGCAAAACCGGCCCACGCTTATCGCGCCGGAGATGCGATCGGTCCAGTATGTCAGGTTCGCGCCGGCCGCCGGCGAAAAGCCGCTCCAGGGTCGCGAAAAAGTCGACGCCTTGCAGAAGGTGGCCGACGCGGCGAGCGCATTTTCCGAGCAGGCTTCCGCATCGACCTTCGAAAAGGCGGCAGCGGCAAGCGGCCAATCAATACAAACGAGCCCGGAGTTCGATCGATCGGGCGCGACTTTGCCGGCGGCGGATTCCCAGGCACTTAGCTCAGACCTCAAGAATCTCGCGCCGCCGGCATTTCTCCTCACCGAAACGAGCCCGGTTAGCGATGTGATTCAGTCGGGGGACGCCTTTTTTGTTCTCAAGCTTGCCAAGGTCAACCCGCAGCGCCCGCTCACGCTGGAGGAGGTCCGCCCTATTGCCGCGAACCGGCTTGGCGCGCGCAAGGCCGAGCGTCTTCTCCGTGAGAGTGCGGAGGCAGCTTTGGCCAAGATTCGCGAAGCGATCTCCGCGGGAAAATCCTTCGCCGATGCCGCGGCCGCGGCAGGCTTGCCAACGCGGCCCTTCACAGATCTCGTGCCCAGCAATGGGGAGCTTTCGCCGGAGGAGCAGCAGATCGCGGCCGCCACAGTGCTTATGGAACCCGGGCAGCTCTCTCGTATGATCCCGAGTTCCGACGGAGGATTTGCGGTTTATCTCTCCGCGCGCACGCCGGGCGGCGAGGCGGCGGCAGCGAGGAACCCGGAGCTGACCGCGCGCATACTCGAGGGCAAGAGGCGCCTTCTGTTCATGTCGTGGTTGTCTTCGATGCGCGAAGCCGCGAAGATCACGGTCGCGTCGCGACGTCAGTGATATGTCCCGCCACCCTCAAGCTATTGAAATTTTCGACGATGCAACCGGCGATATCGCACTGGGCGAGCTCGACGCGGCTGTCACAAAATACCAGGACTGTGTCCGGCTCGATCCCGACTATTTCGACGCATGGCACGCGCTGGGCATGGCCTTGATGAAAGCCGGGCGATTTCCCGAGGCGATCAACGCCGGCCTTCGGGCTGTCGAGCTGAACCCGAACGATCAACTCGCGTGGTCCAGCCTTTCGATCTTTTATGTAAAGAACGGACAGGTTCCCGAGGCGGAAGCCGCAGGCGCAAAAGCGCGGATCCTGTCGTGGGGAGGAAAGATAAAAAAGGATCCGACGGAAGCGTGAAGTCATTCTTTATCACGACGGCAATCGATTACACGAACGCTGCGCCGCACATCGGGCACGCGTACGAGAAAATTCTCGCGGATGTCATCGCCCGCTATCACCGGCTCAAAGGGGAGCCGGCCTTTTTCCTGACGGGTGTCGACCAGCACGGGCAGAAAGTGCAGCAGGCTGCGCAAAAGGAGGGCGTGGCGGTGGAGAAGTTTGTTGCCGAGACGACGGCGAAGTTTGTCGCGCTTTGGAAAAAGCTCGATCTGAGTTACGACGCGTGGGCTGCCACGACCGATCCGGCCCACAAAAAGTGTGTGCGGGATATTCTTCAAGCCCTCTTCGACAAGGGGGAGATCTACAAGGCAACTTACCGCGGATTCTACAGTGTGCGACAGGAGCAGTTCCTCACGGACAAGGAGCGCCAGCCCGATGGCGCGTTCGGGCCCGAGTGGGGTGAAGTGATCGAGCTCGAGGAGGAGAACTGGTATTTTCGCCTTTCGAAATATCGGGAATGGCTGCTCGGCTTTCTTGATACGCATGGCGGCTGTGTCGCCCCATCCTTCCGCCAGCAGGAATTGCGCAATGCGGCAGAGAAACTCAGCGGTGATTTGTCCATTTCGCGGCCAAAATCCCGTCTTTCCTGGGGGATCGAACTGCCCTTTGATCCTTCGTGCGTTACGTACGTCTGGTTCGATGCCCTGGTAAACTATATTAGCTTTGCGGGTTACTTGCGGGACGAGGCCGCCTTTAAGGATCGCTGGCCTGCCTTGCACGTCATCGGCAAGGATATTCTGATCCCGGCTCACGGAATCTACTGGCTGGCGATGCTGAAGGCGATGGGATTTGCCGACAACGACATGCCGGGCTTTCTCGTCCACGGCTACGTGTTGATCGACGGCGACAAGATGAGCAAATCCCTGGGCAACATTCGCGATCCGAACACGTTCGCCGACACCTTTGGTGTCGAAGCCCTGCGTTACTATCTCATGCGCGACTGTGTGGTCGGCCAGGACATGGATTTCACTGATGAGCGACTCATCCAGCGCTACAACAGCGATCTTGCAAACAACCTAGGTAACTTGCTCCATCGCACGCTGAGCATGGCATGGAAATATCGAGAAGGGAAGGTTAGCAACGGATCATACGATGATGAATTGATTGCCGATATCCGCTGGAAGGGGCAGACTCAAATTACCAAAGAAGCGTTCCCGTATTGTATGGACAATTTTGAGGTCGACACGGCGCTTTCTCTGATCCGCGCATACTGCGGACAATGTAACGAATTGATTGAGAAATCTGCGCCGTGGAAGTTGGCCAAAGACCCTCAGCAGGTTGATCGACTGTCGACGGTTCTCTACTGTCTCGCTGAAGCGATCCGCATCATTGCCATCTTAATCTCTCCTGTGTTGCCAAAAGCGGCATCGCAGATTTTTGTGCAACTGAACTGGAACGGTCCGATGACGCTATGCGAGGCGACGTGGGGCAAATTGCCTGATGAACACCAGCTAGGCAAAGCAGTTCCATTGTTCCCAAAAATCGAATTACAAGAGCGCGACTGTTCGGTCGATTCCTGCGGCGACAATGCGAAGGCCGAAAAACGACCGGATCGGAACGTTGGCTAGCAGTCGTCAATTGTCGAGTCGGTGCCTGACTTCACTCCAACTGTTCGGCAAAGGCTGGAATTCGTGGGGCTTTCCAGTCTTATCTGGCTGATAGGGCGCTTGCCCTACCGCTGGCTTCGGCCCATCGCGAACACGCTGGGATCCACCGTGTTCGTTTTTGACAGGCGCGGGAAGGAGGTTGCCATGGCCAACCTGGATTCGGCCTTTGGGAATTCTCGGACGCCTGCCGAAAAGTGCCGGATTGCCGTGGGCAGCTACCGGACGTTTGCGCGGACCATGCTGGAGCTTTTCTGGTCGCCCAATCTGAACGAATCCGTGGCGCGCAGCATTGTGCGCTACGAGGGGCTCGAGTTGGATTCCTGCCACGAAGACCGGCGACAAGCCGTCGTCTATCTCTGTCTCCATTACTCGAACTTCGAGTGGCTGAGCCAGCTCAGCGCCTATTCGATCGGCAACGGCCCGGTCGTTGCGCAGCGCTTCAAAAATCCGCTCATTAGCCGGATTTTCGACCGCTTGCGCTGCAGCACGGGACACGATGTGGTTTCTCAGGAGCGCGCGATGATCCGGATGTTCAAGCTGCTGAAAAACGGGGGAAGATTTGCGATGCTTTGCGACCTCACTCTCGATCCCAGAGAGGCGGGGGTTGTCATCGACACCTTCGACGGACTAAAGATGTGCGTGACGCAGATGCACGCTGCTCTCGCTCTTCGGACCGGAGCAAAAGTAATTCCCGTTGAGTGCCGTCCCAAGCGGGATGGCACCTATCGCATTATCTACAAAAGACCGCTTGAAATTCCCCCTGGAGCTACCGCGGCGGAAATCACCCAGCAGTGCTGGAATGTTCTCGAACCGTCCATCCATGAGCAACCCGAATGCTGGCTTTGGGCCTACAAGCACTGGCGCTTCCGCCCGGCGGACGATCAGACTGGCCGCTATCCGTTCTATGCGAATGTTGCCAAGCGCTTCGACAAGCTGCTAGCCAAGCAAGGGAAGGGTCCGCCTCCTAAGGCTCCGCAGTTTCCAGATAGGTGAATTGTCCATCCTGGACGCGGATGACGACCCCTGGTTTTTTGGGATCGCGGCCCGGGTCGAAGCTGATGCTTCCCGTAACGCCGGGAAAATCCCGTGTGGCGGCAATCGCGGCGCGAAGGGCCGCGGACTCGGCGGTGCCCGATCGCTTCAAGGCATCGGCAACAAGCCAGACCGAATCATACGTCAGCGCAGCGAGCGGGGGCGGAGCGGCCTGGAACTTTGCTCTATAGGCTTCGTTGAAAGCCTTGGCTTTTTCCGAGACGTGTTCGCTTGAGAAGTGGCTGGCAAAGTAGCAGTTGTTCACAGCCTGAGCGCCAACTTTAAGAAACTCGGGCGAATCCCATCCGTCCGTGCCAAGAAATGGCACGTCGATTCCCAACTGGCGGGCTTGCCGGATGATGAGCGCGGCTTCGGTATAGTAACAGGGAAGGAAAATGCTATCAGGGTTCTTCTCCTTGATTGCGTTGAGTTGGGCGGCGAAGTCGGTGTCTCCAGAGCGATAGAACTCCTCGGCGACGATCGTCCCGCCGTGCCGGACGAAGTCCGCCTTGAAAGCTTCCATCAGGCCGCTGCCGTACGGACTGGACGCATCGAAAAGGATGGCCGCCTTTTCCACGTCGATCGATCGCGCGAATTTGGCCATGATGGCGGCTTGGAAGGCATCGGTGTAGCACGCGCGAAAAATAGAGTCGCCTGCTTCGGTGACCTTTTCACCGGTGGCGCTGGGGGTGATCATCGGTATGCCGCTCGCCTGTGCGACTGACGCGGCGATGAGGGTTCGGTCTGTCGTGATTTCTCCGACGAGGGCGGCGACCTTATCGGTCTGGATCAATTCCGTGACCACGGCGTTGGTTCGTTCCGATTCCGATTCGGTGTCCTTGATGACGAGCTGGAGCGGATGCCCGAGGACGCCTCCCGCAAGATTGATCTCGTCGACCGCCAGCTTCGCGCCGTTCACGGCGTCCAATCCAAATGATGATTGCGCACCCGACATTGGAGCAAAAAAGCCGATCCGCGTCGCCAACGGATCTTCGGGCGGCTTAGGCGCCTCCTCGGCGGGCGTCTCTTGCGCCCCTTGATTCGGAGCGGGCTTCTCCTGGGGCGGCGTCTGCGATTCCTCAGGGGAAGGCGTTGGGACAGTCTGGGTGGACGGGGGCGACGGGGTCCCGGTAGATGGCGTTGATGGCGCCTCGGCGGGTGGGGGTGACGGAGCCTCGGCAGGCGGAGTTGACGGAGCCTCGGCAGGCGGAGTTGACGGAGCCTCGGCGGGCGGAGTTGACGGGGCCTCGGCGGGTGGAGTTGACGGGGCCTCGGCGGGCGGGGTTGACGTTTCCTCGACAGGTGGCTTAGACGCCTCAGCGGCTGGCTTTTTCTCACAACTCGTGAGCGCAAAGGCTGCGAGGAGTGCGACGAGGAAAAGGGGCGTCCGCTTCACGGCGCGAAGTGTAGGGAAGCCAGCGTCGCGCGCAACCGAGTTATTTAAAAAGAGGCGGATCGAATTGGCCGCGAAGCCTGCCGCTTGCAGGGGCGAACCCGGTCGACGCCACCGGTTTATTGAAAATCGCCGATGTTGCTCTGGAGAGCGAGCCGGGAAATACTATAGTGACTCTATGCCCCTCGAATACGACGACCTCCAGGCGGAGAAAAAGGCCTTTGAAATCAATATGGATCCGCGCATCTACGGCGCCTTCGCGGAGATCGGCGCAGCCCAGGAAGTCGCCCGCAGGTTTTTTTCGGTAGGCGGAGCTGCCGGCACGGTGGCCAAGACGATCTCCGCCTACGACATGACGTTTTCGGACGCCATTTATGGCGCCTGCGGGCGCTACGTGAGCAGAGCCAGGCTGGATAGCATGCTTACGCACGAGTACAGCCTGCTCATAGAGCGTCTCGATGCAAAGGTTGGAGGAGTGCGGACGTTTTTCGCGTTTGCGGATACCGTCGCGGCGCGAAGTTTTCGCAGGCACGCCGAGTCGCAAGGCTGGATGGGTATTCGTTTCCAGACAGAACCGCGCGGCGATACGAACGAAATTATCATTCATGTCCGCATGCTCGATTCGCGCAACCTCCAGCAACAGGAGGCGCTCGGCATCGTAGGCGTCAATCTGATCTACGGCGCGTTTTTTCTGACGAAGAATCCGGAAGCCCTCGTCGGTTCCCTGCTCGATGACCTTGGGCCCGGCCGCATCGAAATCGACATGATCCGCTTCAGCGGGCCGAGCTTCTCCGATGTCGACGATCGCATCATGGCGCTGCAACTGGTGACGCAGAACCTCACCAACGCGGCGCTCTTTCGCGCCGACGGCGAGATCGTGAATGCCGCCGACGCTCTCTACAAGAAGCCGTTGCTGATAGAGCGCGGAAGTTTCCGGCCGGTCACGCTTTTGGCCGACGACATGTTGAACTGCGCGCGCACCATGTTCATGCGCGAGGAAGAGGTGAAGGACGCGGAGCCGGAGATTCTCATGGAGATCACCATGAAGAACCTGCTGGCAAGCGGGGAGCTTGATCTGCGCGATTTCCTGGACCGGGTCGACATGCTCGGCGCCATGGGGCGTACGGTTTTGATTTCGAACTACGGCGCCTACCACCGCCTCGTCAACTACCTGACACGCTACAGCGATCGCATGATCGGTCTGCCCCTCGGCATTCCCGCGATGGCTGAAATCCTGGAGGAGATCTACTACAGGGATCTGGAAGGCGGAATTCTCGAGGCCCTTGGACGTCTCTTCAAGACAGGGGTCAAGCTCTACGTATACCCGTTTCTCAATCCGAATCGCGAACTGGTGACGGCCCAAAATTTCGAGGTGGCGCCGAACCTTGTGCACCTCTACAAGCACCTTCTTGAAAACGGCTTCATCGAGGCCGTGGAAAACCATAATCCGAGCTATCTCTATATCAAATCTTCGGAAGTTCTCGCAAGAATCCGGGCCGACGCCCCGGGCTGGGAGCAAATGGTTTCCCCCGAGGTCGCGAAGATCATCAAGGAGCGCCGGCTTTTCGGATTTCAGTCGGAACTCGCGAGCGCGCATTGATCGGAAGCGCGCGGTTTTCGAGCGGCGGGGTTGTTTGTCTTTTTCATATGGATATGCTTGGGACATGCCGTTGACCCATCACACAGAATCCGAACCGGCCGCGCGCCGCGTCCCGCAACGTTCCGACGTGCCTCCCGGCGACACCTGGGACTTGACGCCGCTTTATCCGGAGGCCGAGGCATGGGAGCAGGACTTCAAGCTGTTGCAGGCGGAGTATGGGAAGATTGCCGATTTTCGCGGAAGGGTTGGAGAGACCCCCGCGACGTTGCGAGATGCGCTGGAGTTCGAGAAGAGCATCGAGGAGCGCATCGAGCGGCTCAACCAGTACGCAGGTCTGCGCGTTGCGGAGGATTCCTCGAACGACGCGTCGCTCTCCCGCGAGGCGCGTCTCGACAGTCTCCGCGTTCGAATCGGCGAAGCGTTTTCGTTCCTCTCTCCCGAGATCCAGGCGATCCCCGACGAGACCTTCGATCGCTACCTTGCGCACGAGGCACTTGCTGAATGGGTGATCCCCCTTCGAAAGCTTCGCAGGCTCAAACCGCACACTTTGACTGCGAAGGAGGAGCGCCTCCTCGCCTTGGGGTCTTCCGCCCTGCGGGGGCACCAGGAGACCTTTTCGCAACTCACGAACGTTGACATGCGGTTTGGATTGGTGCGCGATGGATCGGGAAAGGAACGCGAACTGACACAGAGTTCGTTTTCCTCTTTTCTCCAGCAACGGAGTCCCGAAGTGAGGCGCGAGGCCTTCCATAAATTTTACGCGGAGTTCAAGGATCATCAATTCACGCTCGCGTCCTCGCTGGGAAGTTCGATTCGCGCCGATGTTTTCGATGCCCGCGCGAGAAACTATTCCTCAGCCATCGAGGCGGCGCTCTTTCGGGACGACGTGCCGATGAGCGTCTATGACAACCTCATATCCACCGTTCGCAGCCGTCTTGGGCCTCTCTATCGCTATTTCGATCTGCGCAAGCGCGTTCTGGGTCTGCAGGAGATTCATCACTACGATACCTATGTGCCGATGGTCGGCGACGTCCAAACCGCCATCGATTGGGACGCTGCGGTGGACCACGTGCTCTCCGCGCTCACGCCACTCGGCGAGGAATACCTTTCCACGCTCGGCCATGGGCTGCGCGGAGGGCGGTGGTGCGACCGCTATGAAAACAAGGGCAAACGCAGCGGCGCCTTCAGCTATGGCACTTATAAAAGCCCGCCATACATAATGATGAATTACAAGTCGGATGTTTTTTCCGACGTCTACACGCTTGCGCACGAGGCGGGTCATTCGATGCATACCTGGCACTCGCAGCGAGCCCAAAGCTATCAGAATTATCACTACCCCATTTTCCTTGCGGAGGTCGCCTCCACCTTCAACGAGATTCTCCTTACCGAACATCTGTTGAAGACGACGGACGAGAGGAAAATGCGGGCCTACGTCATCAACAGGCAGATCGACGACCTGCGGGGCACGCTTTACCGGCAGACCATGTTCGCGGAATTCGAGAAGGCCACGCATGCCGCAGAGGAAGCCGGCGATCCGCTTACGCTGGAAGGCTTCAAGAGGATCTATCGCGAACTGCTGGAGGCCTACTTTGGTCCGGAGTTTTCGATCGATCCGGAGCTCGAGCTCGAGGGCCTTAGGATTCCGCATTTCTACAGCGCGTTCTATGTTTACAAATACGCCACGGGAATCTCCGCGGCCGTGGCGCTCGCGAGCCAGATCCTTCAGGAGAGAGACCCGACCAGGTACCTGAATTTCCTTAGAAGCGGAGGCAGCAGATTTCCCATCGAAACGCTCGCCGAGGCGGGGGTGGACATGAGTTCTCCGGCTCCCGTTCAGGCCGCGCTCGAGCTTTTTGAACGCCGGGTAGGGGAGCTCGAGGAGCTGCTTGCATAGCGACCGCTGAATGGCGCACGAGTTAGGAACCGTGCGCTCCTGTCGATCGACAACCCCCAATGACTTCCGATCCGAGAGTCTGGCGTGTGCGCAGCCCCGGCAATCTTTCGGTGGAAATGCCGGAAGCCTCCGAAGGAGACGCGGGCGCGGCCGTGGAAAAATCCAAACGGGCCTTTCGCGCCTGGCGGGAGGCGGGCCTCGAAGCGAGAAAAGCGGCCCTTGTTTTGTGTCGGGATCGCCTGAAGGCGAAGCAGGAGGATCTCGCGCGTTTGATTGCCTTGGAGGTCGGCAAGCCTCTTCGAGAGGCCCGCGCGGAACTTGGCGCTGTGATCGCGAAGTTCGACCTCACATTCGCCGACGCGGATCGATTTCTTGCCGACCAACAGATCGCGGACGGCCCGCATCCGGCTCTGGTGCGCCGAAGGGCCCGGGGACCCGCAGCCGTCGTTGCGCCGTTCAATTTTCCCGTTCATCTGGGGCACGGAGCGGTTGTGGCTTATTTGCTTGCCGGCAATCCGGTCATCTTCAAGCCCTCTCCGCTCGCTGCGAATGTGGGCGCCGCGTATGCGGCGGAAATGCAGGCTGTCCTGCCCGAAGGTGTATTCGAGCTGGTTCAAGGCTGGGGCTCCACGGGCCGGTCCCTTTGTCTTCATCCCGATGTGCGTTCCGTCTGCTTTACGGGTTCGATTCCCGTCGGAACCGCCCTCGCCAGCGAGCTGGCCTCTGACTATTCAAAATCCCTCGCACTCGAGCTCGGCGGCAGGAACGCGTTGATCGTCTTTCCGGATGCCGACCTCGAAAGAGCCGCCGATGCCACGGCGGACGGGCTTTGCCTGACTACGGGCCAGCGTTGCAATTCCACGAGCCGGATCCTTGTTCATCACGACGTGGAGGAGCCGTTCATCGCGAAGCTTCTTGATGCGTTGCGTCGTTATCTCCCTGGAGATCCCACTGACGAGGCGACCACGCTGGGTCCGCTCGCAAGCGAACGGGCACTTGATCGCTACCGGGACTTGACGAATCGCCCCGGGGAGTGGGTGGTTCGCGGGGACGTCTGCTCCGAGGTGAACGGCAGGCGGGGCTACTATGTCAAGCCGGCGATACTCCGTTCAGGCGAAGGCTCGTCTCTTGGAGAGGAGGAAGTGTTTTGCCCTGTGGCTGCCTTCGAATCCTTTCGTGATTTCCGCGATGCCATCGAACGGCAACGGTCATCACCCTTCGGACTCACCGCTTCGATCTTTACGAAGACGGAAGGCACCTTCCGAACCGGCGGGGAGCAGCTGGAAGTGGGCAACCTTTACTGGAATCTGCCGACGACCTTTTCACCATCCACTCTGCCATTCGGCGGTTTTCGAGCCTCTGGCAACGGCAAGCCGGGAGGGCGCGGGTTCATAAGGTTTGCGGCCGACGAACAGGCCGTGCAATGGACAGCGTGACAACTGAAAGAGTTTCCATGGCGCATCGGGGCGCCTACTTTCTGCTCGTGACTTTGGTATGAAGCGCGGATTTCTCGAGAAACTCATCGAACGCATCCGGCTTGTGCAGCCGGGGGATGTGCAGAATTACCTTGTCGAGATCGCCAGAGAGAAGGGGTTCCTTGAAACGATCTTCAACGCAATCCTCGAGGGCGTGATTGTTACTGACCCGGCCGGGCGCATAATCTATCTCAACCGCGCCGCATGCGGATTCTTCGGAATCAACGCGGAGGACAGCCTTGGCAAACCCCTCGGCGAGGTCGTGCGTGGACTCGACCTCGGACAGACTTCCGGCCCCAGGGAGGTTGTCAGTCGCGATCTGGAGGTTTTTTATCCGGAAAATCGATTCCTGAATTTCTATATCGTCCCGTTGATGAGCGAAGACCCGCACCAGGAACTGGTTGGACGCGCGATCATCCTGCGCGACATCACTCAGAATCGTCGCGCGACGCAGGAGACCATCGAGAGCGAACGCTTCTCAGCGCTCACCCTGCTCGCGGCCGGAGTTGCTCACGAGATCGGAAATCCGCTCAACTCGCTGGACATTCATCTTCAGCTGATGCAGCGGCGGGTCAGGAAATTGCCCGCCAAGAACCGCCCTGAATTTAGCGAATCAATTCAAATCGCCCGGCAGGAGGTCGCCCGCCTTGATCACATCATCACGCAATTCCTGCGCGCCATCCGGCCTCAGCCGCTCATCACGCGAATGGAAGGCGTCAATGCGGTCGTCGAGGAATCCGTCGCCTTTCTTGATTCCGAACTCAAGGACCGGGATATCCTCGTCGAGCTGGAACTCGACGGCTCTCTGTCTCCGATTGAGATGGACCGCGATCAGATCAAGCAAGCCTTCTACAACGTCATCCGCAACGCGTTCCAGGCCATGAAGAGCGGCGGAATTCTGCGAATCCGTTCCGGGACCGATGAAACTCATCAGTTCGTTTCCTTTTCCGATACGGGCGGAGGTATATCCCCGGACAACATCAGCCGGGTGTTCGAGCCTTACTTCACCACGAAGTCCGCCGGGTCGGGTCTGGGGTTGCTCATCGTTCGCCGCATTGTCCGGGCCCATGGCGGCGAGGTCATCATCGAAAGCGAGCAAAACAGGGGGTTGACGCTGACGATTCGACTGCCGCGGGTTGACCGGCGCGTTCGCTTCCTTGAGCAGGGAACCGCAGGGGATGGCGAAAATCCGCCTTGACGTCACCCAAATCTGGCTACCTTCACTGTGTGGAAACACAGTCTGCCTCCTCAATCCGTGAATATCCGGAACACGAAGCCGTTGCTCGGCCCAATGCCAATACCGCTTACATTGCAATCACGGCCTTGGTGATCCTTGCTTCGATTTGCATCCTTCTGCTTACCAACAACCGGGCCGATCTCTGGCCAACAGTCACAATGATCGGATCGCTTTGCGGGTTTGGAGCGATCGTTTCGTTCTTCGTGACGCGGCCTGCCTTATAGCGACGGTTCGGTTTTGAAGGCGACGCCGTGATTGTCGCCCGACGAAGCCATGGCATGGTCCGTTACGGGCCAAGGCAGTTTATGCCTTGCCGAACGGAGCACCGGGAGCTAAGGTACGCTCGTGCTTTCCTCGTTGGCTCCTTTGATTGGAGGGATAGTGGGGACTGCCGCCATGAGCGCGCTGCTCCTTTTCCCACGCTGGCTTGGCATTGGAAAAATTGACGTGATTCCCGCAGTGGGGGCCCTGATCACGGGAAAAGCTGAGAATGCCTTTTCGATCGGGTACATTATCCATTTCGCCTCGGGAATCGTTTTTGCCTACATCTACTGGGGACTCCTTGTGCTAATGAAGTTGCCCATTGTGTGGTGGGCGTTCGCGGGGGCGGGTTTCATTCACGGAATTGTCGTAATGCTCCTGGTGTGCATTATGGTCATGGAGCATCACCCGGTCGCACGCTATCACGAGCGCGGGCCCATGACCGGACTCGCGCAACTCCTCGCGCATATCGTTTACGGCGTTGTCGTGGGCTTGATCGTCCAGGCGTTGCAATGAGCTTGGCGTGGCGGCCGAAGGGGCTAGGTTACCGGGCGTGATCTTGAACCAAATCAGGAGCGCGGTGGAGTTCGCCTCCCATCTGCCGCGCTATCGAGAAATTATCAGCATTCTTTGGAAGTACGGCTTTGCCGATGTCTTGCGGCTGGTGGCGCTGCAGCACTTCCTCGGCATCGAGGATGCGACGATCACTCTTCATGAAGAGGGACTTCTCTCTAAACCGCTCCCCGAAAGAATGCGCCTCGCTCTCGAAGAACTTGGCCCAACCTTTGTAAAATTCGGCCAAATCGTCAGCTCGCGCCGTGACTTGGTCACCGACGAATACTATATCGAACTTTGCAAGCTGCAGTCTGAGGTGCCGCCATTCCCGGCGGACGAAGCGAAAGCCATCATCGCGCAGGAATTGGGGGCGCCGGTATCGCAGCTTTTCAGGAATTTCGAGGACAAGCCCGTGGGAAGTGCTTCGATCGCGCAGGTGCACGCCGCGAGACTGCCGGATGGGACGAGGGTAGCTGTCAAGGTTCAGCGACCGGACATTGAGGAGGTGATCGAGCTTGATCTCGCCGTTCTCCTCGATCTCGCGCGTTTTATGGAAAGACAGATTCCGGAGATTTCCAGCGCCAATCCCATCGGCGTGGTGGTGGAATTTTCCTCCACCCTGCGCAGAGAGCTCGATTTCGGCAACGAGGCGGTGAACATCGAACGGTTCGGCACGCAGTTCGCCGGAAACGAGTGGATCAAGGTGCCGGCTGTCTTTCGCGAACTGACGACGCAGCGTGTGCTGACGATGGAATTCTTGTCCGGGCAGGACATCATGGACCGCTCCGCTCTGGAGCGGAGCGGCATCGATCCGTCGGAGCTCGCCGAGCGCATAACCGAACTCATCTACCAGCAGATTTTCGAACACGGTTTTTTTCACGGCGATCCTCATCCGGGGAATCTGCTGGTTCTCCCCGGGGGCGTGACAGGCCTGCTTGATTACGGGATGATGGGCTCGTTCTCGCCGTCGTTTCGCTCGAGCATCGCGACCCTGATCGCAGGGCTCGCAGAAAAGAACCATCAGGAAGTGATGGGTTCAATTCTCGATATGAGCGAAGAAGGATTTGCACCCAATCCGGGGAAGATGCTTTCCGATGTCGAAGCGTTCACCGAGCAGCATCTCAATCAGCCTCTGCGCGATATCAAGATCGGCGATGTGCTCGACAAGCTTCTTGAGATGCTTCGCAATAATCACCTTCGAATGAAGGCCAACTTTTACCTTGGCGTCAAGGCGCTTACGCAGGTGGAAGCCATCGGGCGCTCCCTCGACCCGCAGCTTAACTTCGTAAAGCTCGGGGAGCCCTATGCAACAAGGCAGATCGAAGGCAAATACCACCCTGCGCGACTTTTCTCACTTGCGCGCAAGCTCTTCGGTGGGAGCCTTGATTTTCTTGAGGATTTTCCCCACGACTTCCGCCAGCTTTATCAGCGCATCAAGCACGGGAAGATCGACATTCCGCTCGAACATAAGATCAACCCGGAAGGTTTTGAGCCGCTGCGGAAGACGCTCGACTCGATCGCAAACCGGCTCACGAATGCCATTCTCGCTGCATCGGTCCTGATTTGCTCGAGTATTCTCGTGCTGGCAGGCATACCGCCCAAGCTGGGCGGTGTTTCAATTATTGGTGTGGCGGGGCTTGTCTGGGGAGCGATCATGTGCCTCCGCCTCGTCCTCTCCATCTGGAAGCATGGTGGTCTGTAGCCGGAGGCAGCTGATGCCGGAGAAAATGAGAGCAGCGCTCATCGCCATCTCCCTCCTTCGCCGAAAGATACGCCTGTGCTGGAAGTCGGGCCGGGACGGGATATATTTTTGAATATGGATCGCTTTGGCCGTGTAATCGACTATCTCCGCATTTCGGTGACCGACCGGTGCAACGAGCGCTGTTTGTACTGCATGCCGGAGGGATACAAGGGTTGGGCGCAAAAGTCGGATCACCTCACCGCCGACGAGATCATCCGTGTGGCCGCGGCGGCTTGTGGTATTGGATTTCGAAAGTTTCGGCTGACGGGCGGCGAGCCCTGCATGAGGAAGGATTTGGTTCCGATCGCCGCCGGAATCTCGAAACAACCAGGGGTGCAATCACTCGGTCTGTCCACCAACGGCACGCGGTTGGCCCCGCTGGCGGGGCCGTTGCGCGAGGCGGGAGTCGATTCGGTGAACGTGAGCCTCGACGCGCTTAGCCCCGCCCTTTATCGCAAAATTGCGGGCGGAGAGGTTTCCGCTGTTCATGCCGGCATTCGAGCGGCGCTATCCGCGGGAATTTTGCGCGTCAAGTTGAACTGCGTGATGATGCGAGGGATCAACGAAGGAGAAATCTGGCCCCTGATTCATTTTGCCGCGGAGCGTGAGCTTCCCATCCGCTTTATCGAGTTGATGCCCGTCTCAAAAACGGATGTCCTGACCGAGCAAAATTTTCTTTCCGTCCAGGAAGTGATGTCCCGTCTGGCTGAGCGTGACGAGCTTTCCGCAATGGACTTCCCGCATCTCGGTCACGGGCCGGCACGCTACTACCGGCTTGCAAAGTCCGGAGCGACGGTCGGTTTCATCGGAGCGATGACGGAGTTCGATTTCTGTTCCGGGTGCAACAAGATCCGCCTGACGGCGGACGGCAAAATCCGCCCGTGCCTCGGCCGTCACAATGAACTGGACTTGCTGGGCGTCCTCCGACATGGCGAAAGCGGGGTTGAGCAGGTGCTGCGGGAGGCCATCGCGGCCAAGCCGGAGGATCACGAGTTCAGCAGTTGCTATCAGCCGGGGCGGCCGATGACTGCCATCGGAGGCTAAGAGGGTGGGGGAGCTTCGCGTGCTTTTTTTCGCGTCGGCGCGCCAGGCGGCCGGTTGCGCGGAGGCAACGTTGGCTTGCGAGGGCGAGGGAATTTGCGAGACCGTCTTTTGGGAGAGGCTTTTGGCGAATTTTCCTGCACTCGCCTCGCTGCGCGGTTCAGTTCGGGTCGCCAAAAATTGCGAATATCTTCTTGTTGGCGAGGACTTCCGTCCCGGCGATGAAGCCGCCTTGATTCCGCCGGTGTCAGGAGGGTAGGTCATTTGCCAATTCGAGATCAGCTGGCGGGATGGATGGCGGATGGATTTTGCATCCGCAGGCGGTAGGATTCGAGGGAGCAAGCCCAATGGATGTCAAAGTTCAGTTTACCGACCGAGCTATTTCCTGCGTGGATGCCGCTCCGAGCGACGGAGCCGGCGCTTTGGTCGAGTTCCGGGGTATCGTGCGGGGCGTAGAGAGCGACGCCAAAATCTCGGGTTTGATTTATGAAATCTATGAGCCCATGGCGGATCGCACGGTGAGGCGCATTGTCGAGGAATTGAGCGCGAGGCATCCCTGCATCGCGTTCCTGGTTGTTCATCGCCAGGGTCTCGTGCCGGTCGGGGAGACGGCCGTCTATGTACGAATTGAGGCTCGCCATCGCGCGGAGGCCATCAGCATGCTCGAGCAATTCATGAATCGTCTTAAGATTGACGTTCCCATCTGGAAATCCGGTTCCGTGCCATGTTGAGCGTGGACGAATTACGGTCTTTGATCGACCGCCAAGTGCGCGCATTGACCCCGGAGCGCTCGACGATTGGAGGGTCGCTCGGACGCCGTCTCGCCGAAGAGATTCGCGCGGACGCCGACATGCCCGCATACAGCCGGTCGGCCATAGACGGCTATGCTCTCCTTGAAGACTCCGCGCCGGGGTGGTTTCGCCTCGCCGGAGAGGTGAGGCCGGGGATGCCAGCGTTTGCCGCCCCGGGAGCGGGCGAGGCGGTGAAGATCTTCACGGGATCCGCGCTTCCGGAATCGGGCATTGGCCTCGTCATGGTCGAGGACACGGTGAGTGAAGCGGAAAGCGTGCTGATTCGCGCGCCGGCGACTCGCAGGCACGTGCGTTTCAAAGGTTCACAGGCCAGGCGCGGGGATGTTTTGCTGCCCGTCGGAGAGGTGGTCAATGCAGCGACGGTCGCCTTGCTTGCGTCTGTTGGCGCAACGCGGCCCCTGATCTCGCCCCAGGTGAGAGCGGCCCATCTCGTAACGGGAAGTGAGTTGGTGCCTGCAGATACGGAGCCGCCATCCGGTTTTATCCGCGACAGCAATTCGCCGCTGGTGTCCGCCCTGCTCGCGGAAGCCGGCGCGAAGCGGACGTTCCATCGTCATGTCTCCGAGAGTGTCGAAGAGGCCGTGGCCGCGTTGAAAAGTGCGGACGCCGATTTGCTTTTGATCAGCGGCGGCGCAAGTGTCGGCGCCTATGACGGCACGATGGAAATTCTCGCGCGATTGGGCTTTGCCGTTCATTGTTCGAAAGTCAACAGCCGTCCGGGAAAGCCTTTGATTTTTGCAACGCGGGGCCCTTGCGCGGCCTTCGGCCTGCCCGGCAACCCCTTGTCGCACTTTGTGTGTTTTCATCTCTTTGTCCGGCGCGCGATCGACGTGATGTCCGGCCGCTCTCCACAACAGACGATTTCGGTCAGGATTGTAGGAGACCCGCCGCAGTCCGATCCGCGGGAAACGTGGTGGCCCGCGACCGTTCGGGCTCGGGACACGCAACTCGTCGCTCGCGCCCTTCCGTGGAAGGATTCTTCGGATCTGACCGGACTTGCCCGCGCCAACGCCCTGCTGCGCATCGGTTCGGGCGCAACGAACGGACTGGTCGCGGCCTTGCTTTTTGGCAGTCTGGAGGGATGACTGAGTTTTCCCATCTCGATTCGGGAGGCGCCGCGCGAATGGTTGATGTAGGCCAAAAGCCGGAACAGGAACGCCGCGCGGTCGCGGCGGGCCGCATCGTTTGCCAGTCGCAGACGATCGCGGCCCTGAAGGAGCGCGCGCTTCCGAAAGGTGACGCTCTCGCCGTCGCACGCATCGCCGCTATTCAGGCCGCAAAACTCACGGCCCATTTGATTCCTCTTTGCCATCCTCTTCCACTGAACCATATCGGGGTGGATTTCGAACTGGGAGAAGATCAGATTGCGATACGGTGCGAGGTTGCCACTCGCTCGGTAACCGGCGTCGAGATGGAGGCCTTGACCGGGGTGACGATCGCCGCGCTGACGCTTTACGATATGATGAAGTCCGCCGACAAGACGATGCGCATCGAAGGGATCACTCTTGTTTCCAAGGTGAAGCGATGAAAGTAGCGCGTCTTACTATCAGCGACAGGGCCTCCGCGGGCATCTATGAGGATAAGAGCGGCCCCGAGATTGAACGGGTTTTCCGCGAGACATGGAACGAGCCCTGCGATATCGTCGCCCGGATCGTTCCGGACGAACGGGAAAACATCAGTCGCGCCCTTGCCTTGCTCGCCGACCAGGAACGATGCGACTTGATCCTGACGACCGGAGGCACCGGACCAGCGCCCCGGGATGTCACACCGGAGGCGACGCTCGACGTGATCGAAAAAGAAATGCCCGGCTTCGGAGAGGCGCAACGGGCTCTCTCATTCCGCACTGTGCCGACCGCAATCCTTTCGCGAGCGACTGCCGGCGTGCGAGGCAGGTCGCTGATCATCAACCTGCCCGGCAATCCAAAGGCCATTGCCGAATGCCTTCCTCCGATAGTTCCGGCTATCCGTGAGGCGTTGCGGCATCTGGCGGACTGAGCCACGCCGCGGTACACCCGCCCGGGGTTGTTACGACGCTCCCAGGCTCTCCCGCATTTTTTCTCCGAGTGCGCCCGGCAAACTTCCGCTAAATCTTGTTAATGACCTTGTGAAGTGTCGAGGTGCTTTCGCTCAGGAGATCGCCCAGGACGGATGAGGCCTTGCTCAGAAGGCCGTGAGCCTGATGCTTTGCCTCCAGGCGGGCTTTGTGCGTGGTCTCGGCGCTGGTGCGGATGCCTTTCCGCAGCAGGACGGCGGCCTTGTCAACCATCTTCAAGGCTTCATCGGCAAGTGCCTCTTCTCGTCCCCGCGCGAGGGATTTTTTCGCGGCCGTTGGCCGGGCGTTGGGTTTATTGGGGGCCGCTTTCTGTGCGGTTTCTTTTTTCTTGGTCGTGGCCATGCGGCAAGTTAGCTCCAAGCCGCGCGCTTGCCAAGAGGTGGAGCTAAGGTAATTGTTGCAAGTTTACATGGAAGCCTTGATCGACCTTCTTCAAAAAAGTGCCCTTACCCCCCGCGAGGATATCGCTCGAATGCTCGACATGACGGTCGCGGAGGTCGAGGCGGAAGTCTCGCGCCTCGAACGCGAAGGGGTGATCCTCGGCTATCAGGCAATCATCAACCGCGAAAAATGGGACACCGACATTGTCACAGCGGTCATTGAAGTGAAGATTACGCCGGAGCGCGACGGTGGATTCGATCGCATTGCATCGCGCATTGCGAAATTCGAGGAGGTGCAAACCTGTTACCTGATGAGCGGTGGCTACGACCTTCTCATCATTGTCGAAGCCGGGAATCTTCGCGGCGTGGCCGCGTTTGTCGCCGAAAAATTGAGCACCATTGAAGCCGTACAATCGACGGCGACGCACTTCCGCCTCAAGACCTACAAGGAAAACGGTACTTTCCACCAGTTCGAGCATGCGCCCGAGCGCCTTGCTGTTTCGCCATGAGTATTCAGATCGCTGACCATGTTCGCGACATCCCCCGCTCGGGAATTCGCGATTTTTTCGAAATCGTCCAAAGCATGAGTGATGTGATCTCGCTGGGGATCGGCGAGCCGGACTTTGCCACGCCATGGCACATCAGGGAGGCCGCCATTTATTCCCTCGAGAAGGGTCGGACCGGTTACACTTCCAATCTGGGCCTTCCGCGCCTGAGACGCGCGATCTCCAGCTATGTGGCCGACCATTTCGGAGTCCAGTACGATCCGCTGAGCGAAGTTCTGGTATCCGTCGGCGTGTCAGAGGCTATCGACATTGCGCTGCGCGCCCTGTTGAACCCGGGTGACGAAGTCCTCTACCACGAACCCTGCTACGTTTCCTACGGCCCAAGTGTCGCTCTCGCGCGCGGGGTGGCACGCCCCATTCCGACGAGGGCTTCGGACCATTTCGTGCTGCGGGCGCAGGCTCTGGAGCGGGCTATCACGCCGCGCTCCAAGGTTCTGATGCTCAATTTTCCCACCAACCCCACGGGCGCAGCAATGCCCGCTGAAGAGCTCGAAGAAATTGCCGCCGTGTGCGTCAAACACGACCTGGCTGTGCTCTCGGACGAAATCTACAGCGAGTTGACCTACGACTCCGCCTCGCATCCCTCCGTCGCCGCGCTCCCAGGCATGAGAGAGCGTACAATCCTCCTCCACGGCGTCTCGAAGGCGTACGCGATGACGGGATGGCGAATCGGTTTTGCCTGTGCTCCGCAGCCGGTGATCGAGGCGATGATGAGGATTCACCAGTACGCCATTCTTTGCGCGCCCATCATGGGACAGGAGGCTGCCATCGAGGCCCTCGAGCGCGGAGAGCAGAGCATGTTGAAGATGCGCCGTGAATACGAATTGCGGCGCAACTATATCGTGCGCGGTTTCAACGACCTCGGCCTCGAGTGTTCCAAACCACGCGGCGCATTCTACGTGTTTCCAAAAATCACCTCCTCCGGTTTGACCAGCCGGGAATTTTCCCTGCGCTTGCTCCAGCAGAAAAAAGTCGCCGTGGTTCCCGGCAGCGCGTTTGGCGCGAGCGGCGAAGGCCATGTGCGATGCAGCTATGCCACCGCTCTCGATCAGATCAAAATCGCAATCGAAAGGATCGGAGAGTTTTGTGATGACCTGGGGGCTAACAAGGCGGCCGCCTAAAGTACTTTAGGCAAGTGGTTACGCTATTAACGTATTTATAGATAACGAGGAAATACAAGCTATCGATCTTTTCGATAGATGGCTTTGAGGGGGTGTTCGTCGAGAACATTGGATTCAATGCCGCCAAGCTTGTTGGGGTCGTAGAGTTGGATACCCACGTAGTAGAAAATGGGACAGACGGGGGCTTGCTGTGAGACGAGGATGAGTTCGGCCTGGCGGAGAATTTCGAATCGTTTCGCGGGATCCGTTTCCTTCGCGGCGTCCGCGATGAGCTGGTCGTAGGCTGGGTCGCTCCAGCCCGAGCGATTGTTGCCATTTCCTGTGACGAACATGTCAAGAAAGGTATTGGGGTCCGGATAATCGCCGACCCAGCTTGAGCGGGCGATGCCATAGTCGAGGGACGAAAGCGAGTTCAGGTACACCTTCCATTCCTGGAGAGCGAGGTTGACCTTCACGCCGAGGTGTTGGAACCACATGGCTTGGAGTTCCACGGCGATATCGCGGTTTTGCTGGCTTTCGTTGTAGAGAAAGGTAGTGAGCGGGAAGCCCTTGCCTTCGGGAAATCCGGCCTCTGCCAGGAGCCGGCGCGCCTCCTCGGGATCGTAGGGCAGTCCCTCGGGCGACACGTAGCCCGCTATGCCCGGAGGAACGAAACTGGTGGCAGGCAGCTCTCCCGCGCGTGTGATCTTTTCAACGATCCGGCGCTTGTCCACGACCATCGAAAACGCGCGACGCACGCGGGGGTCGTTGAAGGGTGGCTTTGAGCAGTTGAAGCGCAAAAAATAGATTCCAAGGAAGGGAGCGGAATGGAAGTCCGGTGTCTTTTTCAGTTCCTCGAGAAGCGCGTTGGGCGTGAGATTTTTATCGACGATCAAATCCGCAAGCCCGCCGGCAAGGAAATTGAATGCGACCGTGGCAACGCTGATGGGCAGGGCCTCGACACTTTCCAGAGCGACCTTTTTGGCATTCCAGTAGTTGGCGTTCTTGCGCAACCGGATCCTGTCGTTGATCCGCCAGTCCTCGAGCACGTAAGCGCCATTTCCGATAATTTTGCCCGGCTTGACCCAGTCGTCTCCAAATCGCTTGATGGTTTCCACGGGCACAGGTTGCAAAGGGGGAGTGGCGCAGAGATCGAGAAAAAATGGCGTGGGATTTTCGAGCGTCACTTCGAGGGTTTGGTCATCGAGGGCTTTCACTCCCACCTCCGAGAAGTCCGTGATCTTTCCCTCGGCGAAACGCTGCGCGTTCTTCACGTAGAAGAGCTGGTAATTGTAGCTGGCCGCGGTCTCCGGCGAGAGCGTGCGCTTCCAGGATTCCAAGAAGTCCTTCGCGGTGAGCCGGCGCCCGTCGCTCCACTTGGCGTCTGGCCGGATCTTGAACGTGTAGGTCTTCCCGTCCTCGGAGATCGCCCACGACTCCGCCGTTCCCGGACCTGATCTGCCATGAGCGTCAAAGGTGGTAAGTCCCTCGAAGAGAGCGTTGACGATTCGCCCCTCCGGCTGGCCGGTGATGATCGAAGGATCGAGCGTCTCGGGCTCCGCTCCGTTAACGAAGACGAGATCAGCTCGCTTCTGCGCAGGGCCGCAGCCGGCGAATGCGACGAGCACGAGAATCCCGAAGAGGCGCGCTTTCATCAGCCTTCAAGGAAGACAAGGCGTCCACGCGCTGCAAAATCCCGCAAGCACTGCGGTGGCTGGACCGATTCCCAGCCTGGACCTACAAGAGTTCGGCAATCTGCACCGCGTTCAGTGCCGCGCCCTTGAGAAGTTGATCGCCGCAGACCCAAAATGACAGGCCATTTTCAAACGCGGAATCGATGCGCAGTCTCCCCACGGCGCAGACATCCTTTCCCGCGTAATCTATTGGCATGGGATAAATATTATCCGTTGGATCATCGCGCAGTTCGATTCCGTGAAAGTTCCGAATGGCCTCTCGCGCCTCAGTCACAGTGACCCGATCCTGGAACTCAGCGCTCACGGCCACGGAATGGGCGCGAAATACCGGGACACGCACGCAGGTGACCGAAGCCTTGAAACCGGGCAGATGCATGATCCGGCGCCCTTCGTTCTGCATCTTCATCTCCTCCTTCGTGTAGCCGGAATCGAGGAAAGAATCCACCTGCGGAATGACGTTGAAGGCGATCTGATGCGGGAAAACCTCGCGCTCAATGGGCTTTCCGTTGGCCACAGCCTTTGCCTGCAGCCTGAGTTCCTCGATGGCCAGCGCACCAGCCCCGGAGACGGCCTGGTAACTGGACGCAAAGACCCGCTTCACGTGGAACTTCCGGTGCAGAGGATAGAGCGCCATCAGCGTGATTGCGGTGGTGCAGTTCGGATTCGCGATGATGCCCTCGTGGTGGGGCACATCTCCCGGGTTGATTTCGGGAACAACCAGTGGAACGTTTTCCTGCATTCGGAAAGCGGAGGAATTGTCGATGACAGTGGCCCCGCATTGCACGGCGATCGGCGCGTATTCCCGCGATATGCCCGCGCCCGCGCTGAAAAATGCCAGGTCGATGTCCTCAAAGGAATTTATGCCCAATGTTTCGGTAGCGATTTCCTCCCCGCGAAATCTGTGCGTCTTGCCCGCGGATCGCGCCGAGGCGAGAAGCTTGACGGAGGCAGCCGGAAACTTCCGGCGTTCCATCACGTGAAGCATTTCAATACCCACGGCGCCAGTTGCGCCAACGATTGCAACTCGATATTGTCGGGACATAGGGAGAGAACATAATGATTAACAGCTCCTTGAAAGATGTCCACCCATTGAGTCTTCGAATCGATGTGGCGCGCCAGCGGCTCGAGGTATTACGCGAGGGTCACGTGCACAGGTCCTATGCAATATCGACTTCGAGATTCGGCCTCGGCTTCGAGCACGGAAGCAATAAGACCCCCCTCGGCCGGTTCGTAGTCGGCGAGAAAATCGGCGCGGGCGCCGCTCTTGGCGCCGTGTTCAGGAGTCGCCAGCCTACCGGAGAGCTTGCTTCCCAGGGAGGCGAGGAAGACCTCATCCTTACACGCATCCTGTGGCTGGCCGGTCTCGATGAAGCCAATGCCAACACCAGGGAACGCTACATTTACATCCACGGAACCAACCAGGAGGAGTTACTGGGCACTCCCGCCAGCCATGGCTGCGTCCGAATGAGCAACGCCGATATCAAAGAGTTCTTTGATGAAACTCCCGAAGGAACTGTAGTGGAAATTGTTGCGTAGGCTTTTAACGTTGAATGGTTGCGATCGTTTTAATGCCGTCGAGGCGCTGGGACCCCTCGGTTTCAGTCAGGCGACGGCGATTTTCCAAGCAATTTGACGCCGGTGGGACAGAGGTCGAAAAGCTCGCAATGCGAGCAGTCAGGTTTTCTTGCGAAGCAGCGCCGACGGCCGTGCCATATGAGCCAGTGACTCAATAATGTCCACTGATCGCCCGGGAACAGTTTCATCAGGTCACTTTCGATCTTTGGGGGATCGACGTGTTTTGTGAGGCCGAGACGGCTAGAAACGCGGGAGACGTGCGTATCGACGACCACGCCTTCCTCGATGCCGAACGCGTTACCGAGTACGACATTGCCCGTCTTGCGTCCGACACCCGGGAGAGCCGCGAGCGCATCGAGGGAGCGTGGCACGGATCCGTCGTGTTCGGCAATGAGCTTCGCGGCCATGGCGCGGATGTTTTTGGCCTTGTTGCGATAGAACCCCGTCGACCGAACGATTCTCTCAAGTTCCTCCTGCGAGATTGCCGCGTAGTCCCGCGCACTCTTGCAGCGGCGGAAGAGATCCTTCGTGACGATATTGACGCGTTTGTCGGTGCATTGGGCGGAAAGCATCGTAGCAACGAGCAGGTCGAGCGGG
The DNA here is from genome assembly GCA_963763735.1 of uncultured Verrucomicrobiae bacterium. GTDB lineage: Bacteria > Verrucomicrobiota > Verrucomicrobiia > Chthoniobacterales > Terrimicrobiaceae > DASTFP01. Next base: position 316,076 of record CAVXQK010000015.1, read on the forward strand.
CTCCGAAAATCCAGTTCGCAGTGCGCATCGGGATAGATTTTCGGGAATCGACGTGCGAGTTCATGAGCGCGTTCAGTCCGGGTCATGCAGGAATATTAGCAGTTTGATCAGCCCTTACGTCGGAAAAACCAGAAGGGGGCCCCGGCTATTTCAATGTCCCGAGGATATCCTGAATGGAAACCGTGCAGCCGCAGCTGAGGAGATCGCCTCCGCCGTAGAACAGATCCAGGGTGCCATCGCCGTTCTCAACAAGTCCGCTGTGGAAAACAATGTTCGGCAGGATTCCCTCGCGTTCGTAGGGCGCTTCGGGAACAAGAAAAGGCTGCTCCGCGCGCGCAATCACTTTCCAGGGCTGTTTCAAGTCGAGAAGAAGCGCGCCCGTGCAATACCGGGTGTTTTCATCGGAGGCGTGATAGAGTTCCAGCCATCCTTCCGCCGTTCGGATCGGTGGAGCGCCGCCGCCCACACGTTCGCTGTCCCATTTTCCCGGCCGGGGAGTCAGGACCGCCCGGTGTCGCCCCCAGTCAAGCAGGTTGTCCGAGGAGGCCAGCCAGATCGCCAGGCTGCCCAGGTGTTTCACGGCGGGGCGATGCAACGTGTAGTAGCGGCCGTCGATCTTTTCGGGAAAGATGGCGATGTCCTTGTTGTCCGGCCCGAAGATCACGCCAAGCTTGTCGAAAGTCTTGAAGTCATTCGTCCGGGCGAGACACGTGACGACGCCGAGGGAGGAAACTCCCGTGTAATTGATATAGTAGACGCCCTCGATGCGCACAATGCGGGCATCTTCCACGCCGTATGTTTCATAGACACCGGAGCCCGTCAGGGTGGGCTCCGAACTGATGGTGAAGTTTCTTCCGTCTTCCGAGGTAGCTGAGCGGAAGTGGCTGAGTGAGGTAAGGTAACTTAGGCCTCGATACTGGATGACACGGGGATCCCGCGCGTCGAGATCGGGATCGTCGAGGCGAAAACGCAGCACTTTCGGGCCGCCGCTGACTTCATCGGTGATGACGGTGGAAATAAAACCCCTTTCCTGAATCGGCCGCTCAGCGACCCGGACTAAAAGGAGCTTCCTGCCATTGAACACAGTGGCTCCGGGGTTAAAGGCGCACAGGACTTCGAAGTCTGGACGCGACGGCTTGACATCCTTCGGAGAGATCAACGGGTTGTTTGGATATCGATGAATCATGCGAGCGGCGTCCGACGAGGCGCTTGTCAATGGAATGTCTTCTTCGGCTGGATGGTGGTCACCGATTCGACGGTGCGATGGTTGCGGATGATCTCGGAGAACGCCCGCGCCGAGGGCTTGAAAACACGGTCGTAGGTGGTCGGATCCATGTGAGCCATGCCAAACAAGGCCTTGTAGCCGTAGTGCCATTCGTAGTTGTCCGCCAGAGACCATGCGAAATAGCCACGCACGTCATATCCATCGCGGATGGCTCGTCCTAGGGCAGCAAGATGGTTGCGCATGTACCAGATTCGCTTCGCGTCGTTGGTCGTGGCGATGCCATTTTCCGTAATCATCATGGGCTTCCCATAGCGATCGCCGACCCGGCGAATCTCCTTGTAAAGTCCGTTCGGATTGATGCGCCAGCCCATCATCGTGAAATTGTGGCCACGGCGGTAGGGCTCAGCGAGGAGTGAAAGGGGACCTGGCGCTTGCGAATAGTAGTAATTGATGCCGATGATGTCGCAGACGTCATAGATTCGGTCGAGATGGTCGACGTTCCCGTGAATCATCGTGTTGTAGATTAGGCCGCCTGGATCCAATGGCGCCCTTTGCCACCATGGCAGCGCCTCCACGCTCATCACCTTTGCCGTTGGCTTGATGGCCTTGATGCGCGCGGCGGCGTCTCGAAACATCCCTGTGCTGGCGTCAATGGCCTTCCAGTAATGGCCGAAAGCGAGATCCATGCCCGGCGGCCAGACTCCAACGATGTAGGCCGTGGTGATTTGGCCGTTGGGCTCGTTCTGCGGCGCGTAGTAGCTGGCGTAGGGAGCGGTTGCGCGTACCATGCGGTCCACGTAGGCGTTCCACCGTGTGCGCGCCAGAGGGTGCAGCCAGTTGGATTTTCCGGGATTCTTTTTATCGTAGAGCCAGGACGGGAAGGTGAAATGCCAGAGGCAGATGACGGGCTCGATGCCCGCGGCTTTGAGACGCCGTGCCATTTCCACGTAGCGACGAATGGCTTCCTCGTTATAGACCCCGGGCTTTGGCTCGACGCGCGGCCAGGAGACGCTGAATCGGTAATGTGTCACCCCGATCTTTTTGAGCGCCTCGAGATCTTTGTCGAAGTGTGTCCAGCTGTAGAGTGCATTTCCCTTGGGAGGGGCTTTGTGCTGTTCGATGAGAATGTCCCAGTCCGAATAGAAATAGTCCTTGTCGCCGGGCTTTACGGCGGGGTCTTCATATTGATAGCTCGCGGTTGAAATACCCCAGGCGAATTTCTGGGAGAGTTGCGGGGAGGGCCTTGGGGGCGGGGGCTGGGGACCTTTGCCGACGGGACCCAACGGATTGATGCAGCCCGAAACCAGCGTGCCGGCGATGACAATCATGAGGCAGCGGAGCGAGGCGGCGGTCGGGAGCGTGACACGAGGTGATCTCATGATGGAGGAAAGAACGTGTGGGGTTAGGGATTCTCGAAGGCTTGCGATTTTGTTCAGGCAGTCTGTGGGGTTACAACGAAAGGCGGACAAAAGCTCCAAAAATTCCCGAAAAAGCGCTACGGCATTCCGCAGGGCTCTCGGTGTAAAAAAAGAGATTTCCCGCGGGAACGGGTCCCGCTATCAACGCATGTCTTGTGAGACGGGACAAGTTGCCAAGGCCGGGGCTGGAACGCGCCTGAAGGTGGCTGTTCCAAAAGGAATCGATGTCCGATGGTGAAGAATACTGAAGATCAAGCCTGGCTCTCGTGTCCCGAGTGCGAGGCGGTTTGCAAAGACCGATCGCTGCCACCCGGTGCGGAGTTGCGCTGCCGTCCCTGCGGGGCGCGGGTGAAAAAGCAGCGCGGCTCGAATTCGCTCCAAACCGTCTGGGCCCTTGCCACGGCAGGCCTGATCTTGTTGGTGCTGGCGAATGTGGAGCCGGTTCTTACCTTTGAGGTCGCCGGCAATGCCAAATCAAATCTCATCATGAGCGGCGTGCTCGGCCTGATCGCGCAGGGCTACTGGCCCGTGGGAGTTCTCGTCTTTTTTGGCGCCATCGCGGGACCCGCTCTCCATCTGGCCGCGGTATGGTACGTCGCGGGAGGATGCTGCCTTGGCCGGCGTTGGCCCAGGCTGGCCGGAGTCTCCAGGATCGTCGAACGCCTGGAACCATGGAACCTCATCGCGGTCTTCGCGGTGGCCAACATGGTCGCTGTGGTGAAGCTCGACATGCTGGGCAAGGTCGAGTGGCAGCAGGGCGCGTTCTGGGTAGTGGCCCTGTCATTGTGTTCGCTGCTGACAGTGCAAATTTTCGATGGCCGGCTCGTCGAGAAGCGGCTGGAGGAGTTGAGGTGAAGAATGCTGACGCGCTGCGCCTACAGCAGATGGCGGCTCTGGTGGTGGCAGGTCTCATTCTTTATATCCCTGCCAATGTGCTGCCCGTCATGACGATGACGATCGCCGGGGATGTGCAGCCGCTGACCGTGCTGGGCGGAGTGCAAGAGTTGTATGATTCCGGACTGGCGCCGATCGCAGCGATCGTGTTTCTCGCCAGCATTGTAGTCCCCTTCTTCAAGCTTGCCAGCCTGAGCTGGCTCCTGCTGATGCACGGAACGTCCACCTTGCGGCGGGAGAGGAGCATCCTGCGCCGGATCCTCCACACGATTGGCAGTTGGTCGATGATCGACGTCTTTCTAGGCTCCATCCTGGTAGCCGTCGGACAGCTTGGCATTCTGGCCAACGTGCAAGCCGAACCCGGGGCGTTCTTTTTCGCGGCGGTGCTGGTCTGCTCCCTGTTTGCCACGGATATTTACAAGACCAGATTGATCTGGCAGAGGGAGGAACAGCGCAGGGCATGAGAGAGGAGGGTGATCCAAATAGTGAAGCAGCGGATCAAGGCGAGATTGTCGAGCGTTCAGGCTTCCGTGTTTCTTGGGCCTGGATTTTTCCCGTGTTGGCGGCTGGAGCGGCTGCCTGGCTTTTCTGGTCGAACTGGAAATCTCAGGGGCCTGAAATAGAGATCCTGTTCGCTTCGGCTCCCGGTCTGCAAGCGGGCAAGACGCCGCTGATGTATCGCGGAGTGGAGGCGGGCAAGGTTACGGGGGTGAAGCTTGACGCGGCGTTGAGCAAGGTGGTTGTGACCGTCAGACTCAAGGCGTTCGCCGCGGGACTCGCCCGGGAAACGACCGATTTCTGGATCGATCAGCCCGAGATCTCCCTGGAGCAGGTGTCGGGTCTCGATTCGATCATTCAGGGAAATTCCATCCAGGCGAGGATCGGGGGAGGATCCCCTGCCACGCGATTCGAGGGACTGAGCAAGCCTCCGTTGACTCCCTTGGAAGCACCCTCTCTGGTGCTGAAGCTCCAAGCTCGAAACATCCCTTTCCTGGCGCGCGGCGCTCCTGTGTACTATCGCGGCGTGACCGTCGGCGCTGTAAAGCAGAAAACCCTGGATACCGACGGGCTTCCTTATCTTTACGTCGTCGTGGACGAGGACTTCGCGCCAACGGTCCGGAGCAACGCCCGATTCTGGTGTGTATCGGCGACCTCGGTGCAAGCCGGTCCCGGCGGACTGAAATTGAATGTGGCCGGGCTGGCCGCACTCTTGCAGGGAGGAGTCGAATTCGATGTCTTCGGGACGCCGGGCGACAGGGTCAAGGATGGAGCGGAATTCGAGCTGTTTGCCGACGAGCGGGCGGCCCGCCTGAGCGAGCCGCCAATACGGATTTCCTTCGACAACGGACAGGGATTGCTGGCTGGCCAGACGCAACTGCGCTATCTCGGCATGCCGATTGGTTTGGTGGAGGAGGCCAGGCCCGATCCTTCGACTGGCAAAGTGGAAGTCGTGGCCCGCCTGGAACCGGGCTATGACATTCTTCGGAGGGCGGGCACGGTCTTCTCGCTGGTCCGGCCGCGGATTTCCCTGGAGGGTGTCTCGGGTTTGGAGACGCTCGTGAGTGGCGTCTATATCGAATGTGTGCCCGGCCCTGCCGGGGAGCCTGCGGAACGATTCCTCGGACGCACGGTGACCGATACGGAATGGACCCATGCTCAAGCGGAGAACCAGGGCATCAGCATCGTTCTCCGTGCAAAGGAAATCCCGGCCATTGGCAAGGGCGCGCCCGTCCTCTACCGCGGAATCGTTGTCGGCAAGGTGAAGGACAAGGACATGGACGGACAGAACGTTCCGTTCCTCCGTGTCGTTATTCGCAAGGAGTTCGCGCAAGCCGTTCGGCGGAACGGAAAGTTCTGGCGATTGCCGGCGACCTCGGTGCAAGCCGGACCGGGTGTCTTGAAAGTGGATGTGGCGGGACTGGACACATTGATTCAGGGAGGAGTGGAGTTTGATGTTTTTGAGACGCCGGGCGAGGCGGCCGCAGACGGATCGCAGTTTGAGCTGTTTGCCAACGAACGCGCGGCTCGATGCAGTTCGCCGCCGATTCGCATTTCCTTTGAAAACGGCCATGGCTTGCTCGCCGGCCAAACGCAATTGCGTTACCTCGGAGTGCCGGTCGGATTGGTGGAAGAGATTATTCCCTCGAAGGGAAGGGTGGAGGTCGTGGCCCGCCTTGAGCCCGGCTACGACATTCTGCAACGTGAAGGCACGATCTTCTCGCTGGTCCGCCCCCGAATTTCTCTGGAAGGCGTGTCCGGTTTAGAGACACTGGTGAGCGGCGTCTACATTGATTGCGCAGCGGCACCCAAAGGCAAGCTTGTCAGGAACTTCGTCGGACGCCCCTTTGCAGGAGCCGCCTCGCAAAGTGGACTTGAGGTCGTGGTCACGGCGCCGGAAACCGGCCTCAGCGCCGGTTCGCCTGTTTACTATCGAGGAGTGCAGGTCGGCAGAGTCCAGCGCAAGACGCTGTCACCGGATGGCCGCACCGTTCACCTCAGCGTCTTGATTGATCAGCCGTATGCCAGGCTGGTTCGGGAAAACACCAGATTCTGGGACGTGAGCGGCTTCAAGGCTTCGCTGGGATTTCTTTCCATAAAAATTGAGACCGAGACGCTCGAATCCCTGGCGCGAGGCGGGCTGGCCTTCGCCACCCCTGATAACTCCGCCATGGGCGCGCCCGCAAGATCAGGGCAAAAGTTTGCGCTAAGCAAAACGCCACGCCCGGAATGGCTTCGTTGGGCGCCGTCAATTCCGCAGGCAAACGAGTAAGGCAGGTCAGGCGAGCCTTTCCGACAGGGATGCAATCCGGCGGCTTGCTAATCCTTTGGCGACTCTGCATTAACAGAGTCCGCCCAAAAGTGTCCGAAAACCGGCGGAATTTCGCGGATGGCCGCGCGCAGACTTGTGTTGTGGTCTCCGACGATTTTTTGGAATTCGGCGACAGGTGCTGAGAGCAGCGCAACGATCAGTTGCTGGCTTCGGGCGAATCGCTCATGGTATGGATGCCGTTTGTCCTGCCAATGCGCCATAAGGCGCGCCCGGGCGCGTCGATTCTTCCACAGCATTCTGCCATACTCCAGACGCGCGAAATCATGCGGCGGGAGGTATTTCAGATCGGCTCGGCCGTAAAGCAATTCCGAGGCGGTAAGCCCACTCGGCGTGCGCATGATCTCGAAGCTCTGCCCGCCGGAGCTTGGGTGCAAGCAAATCCTCCGCCGCAGGTACAATCGGAACACGGGGATTTGACGGCTTGTCCCCACTCCTTAAGCCAGGCTTCGACCTGGCTCGGCTCACTGAGTTCGCGGCGAGGCATTCCAGGAATGCTAGGGTGTGCGGAGCAGAGATCAAGGACCGGAGCACTCGGTTTTTGTCCTTTGAGGCAAACCTCAATCTTTCCTAGAGCTTTACGACCGGGTGCCTGAACTGATCACGAACCGAGCGAGTATCTTCGGTGCAACCTGAGATTCTAGTCTAACCGTTTGTTGGGGCCAGCGTTAGCTTCCCGGTTCCGGCGTGCCGGCCCTTGAGCAGATAGGTCCTTTGCTGGCCGCGGCCTTTAATTTCAATCTTGCCACGGGGCTCGAACACGTACTTCTCGCGCATTCGCTCGTAGACGGCGGCGCTCACCTGGATTTCGCCCGTCAAGCCGTGGCTTTCCATGCGGCTGGCGAGGTTTACCGTGTCGCCCCAGAGATCATAGATAAATTTCCTGATGCCGATCACGCCTGCAACCACCGGACCTGTGTTGATGCCGACCCTCATGGTAAGAGGCATATGAGAGTCGCGGCTGAGGCGCGTGCAGGCGCCGAGCATGGCGAGCGCCATTTCGACAACGGCCTCGGTATGATCGTGCCGGGGAGTCGGCACGCCGCCGACAACCATGTAGGCGTCGCCGATCGTCTTGATTTTTTCCAACCCGTGGCGTTGCGCGAGCTGGTCAAACTCTGAAAAGATCATGTTGAGGTAGCTGACCACGGCTTGCGGCGCGATGTCTGCGGAGATCCGGGTGAAATCCACGATGTCGGCGAAGAGAACCGTGGCCTCTGTGTAGTGATCGGCGATCAACCCTTCACCGCGCCGCAGTCGCTGCGCGATGGTGCTCGGCAGGATGTTGAGGAGCAGTTGCTCGGCACGTTCGCGCTCGCGGTCGGCTTCCGCCTCGGCACGGCGGCGATCGGCAGCCTCGAAGGTGACAGCGATCATGTTGCCAACGGCAGCGGCGAAGGAGAGTTCGTTATCGTCCCAGACACGCGCTCCGCCGACGTGTTCGAGACACAAAACGCCGGCAAGACGGCCTTTGATGAAGACGGGCACATCGAGCATCGCCGTGATCCCGAGCGGACGAAGATAGCTCTCGGTGAATTCGCTGGTGCGCGGGTCGGTCGCTGCGTCGTGGGCGACGATGTAGGTTTCGCAGCGCAGAGCGGCGAAGTAGCGAGGGAAGCTTACGGCATTGAGCAGGAGCTCATCGGTCACGTGCTCCTTTCGTGCCAGCTCAAAGAGATCGAGAAGCACGATCGCCTCCCGCTCGGTGTCCTTCTCGATCAGACGCCAGGCGCTTGTGCGGGCGACGGCAAGGGTGCGACTCGTTGTCTCCACGAGAACGCGCAAGGCGGCGCCAAAGTCACTCTTGTCGAACTGTGAAAGTTCGAGCAGGCAGCGCTGGTGGCGCAGTTCACGCTGGGCGCGCTCTTCGGCATCTTCAAAGAGGCTGCGATATTTTGTCTCTGCGGCGCGGGCGGCGGCCATCGACTCGTCCGCACGGGCCATCGCCACGCGCAACTCACGTGCCGATTTGGCGAGTCGACGGTTGATGATCGCGAAAACAGCGACGAGCACACCCAAACCTGCGGCGTAGACGTGATGGGCCGCGACGTTGAGCCAGTCGCGCAGCAGCAGATAGCCGCACGCGGCCACGAGAACGAAACCCAGAGCAAGGAGGAACCAGTTCGCTCGCTTCATCCCGCGATCAGAACTCAGGAGGCGTTGCCGAAAGCCGCGGATGCACGCCGATCCCTAAACAGCGTCCGTCAGGGCGGCTCCTGCGCATCAGGCAGGACGGTGATTTTGGCGGCAAGCTTTCCGTCCCCCGGATCGGAATCCACCGCTACGAGCGTCCCCTCGATCAGATTAAGAAGCTGGCTGGACTTGCCCTCCGCGGTCACAATAACCGTGTCGGAGATCACCTTGAACGTCTGGGTCGTCTGGTCCGCCGCATTTGTGACAGTCAAATAGCCGTTGCCGGCGTCGAGGTCCGAAACCTTGCCGTTGAAGCTCCCGGCATGGCTGCTGACCACAAAGACCAAAAGACATCCGAAACAGAAAACAAAAAATTGCGGAAAAGAGCGCGTTGTCATAGTCAAAGGAACATCGCCAGCGTTCAATAAGGCCGGTTCCGTCGCACAAAAGCAACGACTTTCTTCCGGAAGGGAATGAATCAGCGTGGCCTTTCCGCTTCGGCTCGGGGAGGCCGGCCCAGCAGCTCCCACATTGCCTCATGCGGTGGCTTCTTCAAATAAAGCACGGCATGCACTTCGGAGATGATGGGAGCCTCGACGCCAAATTTCCGGGCACACTGCCAGGCGCTCAATGCCGTGGGGATTCCCTCGGCGACCATTTGCATGGACGCCTGAATCTGGGCGGGTGACTCTCCACGGCCGAGGCGCTCTCCAACTTTTCGGTTGCGGCTGTGACGGCTAAAACACGTCACCATTAAATCCCCGACTCCGCTCAGACCAAAAAACGTTTCCCGCCGTCCGCCCAGCGCCACACCCAGGCGCATCATCTCAGCCAGGGCGCGAGTCACGAGCCCCGCCTTGGCGTTGTCGCCCATATTGAAGCCGTCGGAGACGCCCGCGCTGATGGCGAAGACATTCTTGAGCGCTCCGCCGAGCTGAATGCCGGTGACATCGTCGCTCGTGTAGGCTCGGAAGGTCGGAAGGGAAAACGTCTTTTGCAAGGGATCGAGCAACTCGGCATGTTCCGAGCCGATCACGCCCGCTGCGGGAATGCGTTGTGCCACCTCGACGGCATGGTTTGGACCGGAAAGAACGGCGACCCGGCTCGCCGGCAGGCATTCTGCGAGGATCTGGCTCATGAGTTTGCCACTGTCGTGTTCGATCCCCTTCGTGCAGCTTACGAACACCGTCGCGGGATCCGGGCTCAATGCGGCAAGCTGGGTGGCCACTCCCCGGACCGCTTTCGAGGGTGTCACAATGAGCGTCAGATCGGCATCCAGGGTGTCTGCAAGATTTCCTGTAGCGTAAACATTTGGCGGCAAACGCACGCCCGGCAAATAGGTCTCGTTCGTGCGCTTCGAGACGAGTTCTTCCGCAATCGAAGGATTGTGCGCCCAAAGCCGAACCTGGGCTCGATTCTCGGCGAGCAAAAGGGCAAGGGCCGTTCCCCAACCACCTGCCCCAATCACACCAATCCGCTTATGCATTGAGATCAATCAAGCGCCTGAAGCGGAACGCTTTTTCTCGAATTTTTTCTCTGTTCCCGCAAGAAGTCGTTCGATGTTTGACTTGTGGCGCCAGACGGCGAGGGCGCACATTAGAGTGGCGATGACGACAAGACGCCAGTCGCAAAGTCCCAGGAACATGAGAAAGGCGCTGGAAATTGGAAACGAGATCGCCGCTGCAATCGAGGCCACAGAAACATACCTCGTGGCGTAAAAGAAAGCGACCCAGTTCACAAGTCCAAAGAGAAAAACCCATCCGGGAAACAGCGCGATCATGATTCCGCCCGATGTGGCGATACCTTTTCCACCCTTAAAGCGTAGCCAAACGGGGAAAATATGCCCGATCATGGCGAAAACCGCCGCAATGATACCTCCGAGAATGGCATGTTCGGGTGGAAAGTGGCTCCCGACTGCAAAGCCGATCTTGACGGCGAGCAACCCCTTCAGAAAATCCGCTGCAAAGACGAGATAACCCAATTTTTTTCCCAGGACACGCAGGGCGTTCGTCGCGCCGATATTGCCGCTTCCCACGGTGCGCAAATCGACACCTTTGATTCGTCCAACGATATAGCCGCTGGGGAAGGAACCAATGAGGTAGGCTCCCAAGGCTAATGCGGCGGCGAAAGTCAACATGGGAAGGTAGTGGGATGTCGCGGTGATTTGCTCTCAAGAAAATCATGCACCTTTTCTTATGAAAGTCGCCACTGCGATTTGTCTTTTTTTTGCTATTTTTTTTAAAAGAGCACGAAAATGGTCTTGTGTTTCGCCAGCGAAGTTAGGTCGAGCCGCCGTGGGAAACCGCCCGGCCGTCGTGTTGATCTGCCAAAGCGAATTTTCATTTACCAGAATCCCCACTGCCTGGTCGCCATAATGTAAATGCCAAGTCCCAGATTTGCCACGGCATGCGCGACGACACACGCCCAGAGGCTCTTGGTAAACGCTGCCACGCCGTTGAGCAGGAGTCCTGTGATCAGCGATGGAATCCAGTCGGCGCTTGAATGAACGAGCATGAAAAGGACGGCGACGGCGAAAAACGAGAAAGGCTGGAAGGTTCCCAAGGCCACCGAAGTGAACTTTCCGTTGATGAGATAGCGCATCAAGAATCCACGCCAGAAGATTTCCTCCACGAGGGGAACCACAATGACGAGTCGCGCAAAGCGTGCCACCACAGTCAGCCCATAGAGCGCGGCCGATTCGCGGAAGACCTCGGGGTCGAATCCTCTGGTTCGATCGGGAGCCCCGAAGAACGCCTGTGGGCTTATCCAGACGAAGAACACGAAGACACCCGCCAGAGCGCCCAGCGACCAACCTTGGAATCCGGGAAGGGGGTAGGTTTTCCAAAAAACCAGGAGCAGAGCGGCGCAAACGGCTGTCTGGAGCGGAAAAATCCAATACTGAGGCTGGGAGAGGAGTAACCGGTCCGACGTTTGGAAGAGGCTCGCAAGTGCCGAATTCAGCACGAGGAAGGCCATGAAGACAGCGAACGGCAGAGTATAGCCGATCAAGTTGCGCCGGTTGGTTTCCACTTCCGGACATCTTACGGAGAGAGGCTAAGCGCAGGCGACACTTTTGCTTTCCGCCGGTCAGGGCGCTTGCTAGCGTCCGCGCCGTGTCGAACAATCCCGTCTATTCGTTTTTTGCCACGCCCGGCAGCTTTGCGCCTTTTTTTCTGAGACTGGCGCTCGCCGCCGTATCTTTCTACCATGGCATGCAGAATACGTTCGGCTGGTTCGGGGGTCCTGGGTGGAATAGCACGATCGCGCTTTGGACCAGCGCGGACAGCCATAACCTCCCGTACTTCCTCGTCGCTTTCCTTCTCGTCGCGGAGCTTGCCGTGTGCCTCGCACTCGTGCTCGGTTTCCTCACTCGGCTTGCCGCCTTGGCCGTTGTTCTCATTATGGGTGGCGTCTTGATATTTGTTTATGGGGGAGCGACGTTCGAGGCCTTCCAGTTTCCCATTCTCCTGATTGCTGCCGGACTCTCCTTGATGATCACCGGAGGAGGGTATCTTTCCGTGGATCGCGCCATCAGTGTGAATCTGCTCCCGCAGGTCGGTTAAATGGAAAAGCCGTTGACGAAACCGTCCTCCGTCGCATAGTTCTTCGGAAGTTTCGCGGGTATAGCTTAATGGTAAAGTTCCTGCCTTCCAAGCAGGCCACGCGGGTTCGATTCCCGCTACCCGCTGTTTTTTATGTTGCTTTTGCACAGTAAGTTAGATTGCGATATTCCGAAGTCATTTGCGCTTTCGGCCAGCTTTCGGGCAGTTCTTATACCTTTTTCTACTGTCTGTGCCTGCCAAGACAAAAAACAAAGAAGAGTTCCCCATTCGCGTAAAAGCCGGGTCATCCACCGTGAAGATTTATCGGGACCGGAAACCCTCCGGCGACTACTTCCGGCTGGTCTACTACCATGGCGGGAAACGCCATCGCCCGAACTTCCGGTCGCTGGATGACGCCCGAAGGGAAGCCGCCGCGAAGGTGGCGCAACTGGCCCGTGGAGACGTGGACGCGGTTCAGCTCACTGGCAGGGACCGGCTCACCTATGGCCGTGCCCTCGATGCCGTCAAGCCGCTGGGCGTCGCTCTCGATGCTGCGGCGATCGAATACGCCCAGGCGGCCAAGACGCTTGCGGGTCACTCGCTTATCGACGCGGCCGGTTTCTACATGCGTCATCACGGCAGCGGAGTCACGGGCCGCCTCGTGGCCGACGCGGTCCAAGACTTTCGGAACGCCAAGGTCACGGCCGGGCGCAGCACAGACTACTTGCGGGACATTAGCTAGAGGTTCTCCGAAAAGGTAAGGCAGCTTTTTCGCTGGCGACCTGGGTTAAGTGTGGCACGGGTGATTGGATTTGTAACTCTTGCACAGTGAGCATATTAGATAGCTGCCGAAAACTTCCAGCGACTGTTCCTGATCTGGCTACGCGGCCTCGACAGTTAGTCTTTCTCACCCCTCTCAATAGCCCATTGAAGGATTTTCTCAACGAGATCCATCAAATCGCTCGCTTCGAGCCCGCCGACTCGGCGCTCATGGTCAAATTAATCCGGCGCATCTGCGCGCTCGGCGGCCATCTGCACCGGCTGGGTCTGCCAGACATGAATCAGGTTGGATTAGAAGAGCAGCAGGAAGAGCTCAGGCGCATGAGCCAGCAGATTCTTTTCCTCAGTTTGGGCAGATCAGGGGTCTGTCCCTGGAGGAACTGCGCGTCAGCCAGGCGCAGCAGCTTTCGCGCATGTTCACCCAGACCAGTGGGATAGCCACCAAGACATCATTGAGGAAGCCTTCTCTTTCGCGCTGAAAGGGCCACCCGAGGCTTCTGACGGCGCGGCAGACAAAGAATCTACCCGACAAGCGGCTTCTGGAAACGAGACGCCGCACTCCACCAGCGAGAGCACTCGCGCGACCGTCGGCCCGGTATCGAACGCACCGGCGCGCCACCGGCTTTCGAGTTGGAGACTTAAACCGCTGGAGGGCAATCTGCAACTTGCATACAGGAGGCCAACTTGGCAGCATCGAAATATAAACCACAAGATTATCAGCTCTCTGTGCAAGGCTACCACGACTTCAGGAGGAAGGTTGTCCGGAGGACGAGTCAAAGCGATTCGCGCGATAGCGAATGGAATTCCGCATGAGCGCCTATCAAGGTTGAGTTGTTTTATCGCCGGACTATCACGTAGACAAGGGTTCGGATATCATCCCCGGAACGAATGATATCCAGACTGGCACAATCACTTGTTCGGCGCGCCCTCTGCGGGAATCACCATGGATAGTTCCTTTTACCGGTTTCGTGGTAACTGTCGCGAGATTCTGCCGCACCAGTCGCTGCGCTGATCTCCACGATGCTGGACGGCAACGGGACCGCACATATGGCCAGGATCTACTACGCGAATGAAGAGAGGGTGGTGCCCGTCGTTGATCCCACAATGACGATCCTCGACGTCTCGATCGCCAATAAGATCCCGCACTATCGGGAATGCGGCGGCCACGCCCGATGCACTACCTGCCGCGTCCGTATCCTCGACGGCGTCCAGCACGTCTCGCCGCCCACGCACTTGGAAGCCCAAATGGCCCAAGTGCGCAACTGGGACAGCGCTACGCGTCTAGCATGTCAGACGCGGGTCACGGGCGACGTCACCGTACAGCGGTTGATTCGGGGCGGCGCGGATGTGACGCGCCTGCAGTTGGAGGGAATTTCAGCGCAGCATCCGGAAGAGAAACCATTGACGATTCTTTTCTGTGACATTCGCGATTTTACGCGCTTCGTAGATCGCAATTTACCCTATGATGTATTGCACATGCTCGATCGTTTCTTTACGGAGCTCGGCGAGCCGATTCTGCTCAACAACGGCGTCATCTATCAATACGTGGGTGATGCCATCATCGGGTTGTTTGGCATCGGTGGCGACCCAGCCGCAAAAAGCTGTCTCGACGCAGTCCGAGCCGGGTTGGGCATGCTGGAAGCACTGAACGGCCTCAATGCCGAGCTCTCTTCCGAGTTCGACACCACCTTCGGCATAGGTATCGGCGCGCATTTTGGTACCGCCATCGTCGGGCAGATTGGTCATTCGAGCTGCCGACAGTTTACGGTCATCGGCGAGCCCATCAACCTTGCCAGTCGAATCGAAGGCATGAATAAGACGTTGGGAACGAAATTTCTCGTCTCGGAAGACCTGGTCAGCCAGATCCCGCACGCGCCACTCGAAGGGAGGCAAACTCAGGCGGTGCTCAGGGGTAGGGGCGGCGCGTTCAATCTCATGGAAGTGCTCGGATTCAGCCGTCCCGATCCCGCACTGATCGCACAGGAGACGGTGAGCATTCTCCTCCAGCACCAAGAGCGCTTTACGGACGGACTGTATCGACGCCTGTTTGCCATGGCACCGTCGACTCAGGCGCTGTTTCACAGTGAGTTGAAAGCCCAGGGGCGGATGCTCGCCCACATGCTGCAGTTCTTGGTCTATGCGATGAGTCGTCCGGAAACCATGACCCTTGGATTGCGCGACCTCGGACAGCGGCATGCGAAGTTAGGTGTAGCGGCGGAGCAGTATCCGTTCTTTCGCCAGGCGTTTCTCGACACGGCGCAAGAAATCCTTGCAGAAAAATACACGCCACAGGTGGAAGCCGCGTGGGCCGCAACCATCGACACCATCATCAACGCGATGCTCGGTGCCGCGCGCGACTGAGTCCCAAACGTAGCGCTCGTCGCAATATACGTCGTAGCGATCGACAAACCGACGAAACTGGTTGTGGAACGTGAGCCGCTTTCGCTCGGGACACGCCGAAGCATCACGCGCGCGCGTCTTTTCATGCGCGTCGCGTGGATGCTTGTGGAGGTAGAGGTGGAGTACGCGGACGATTTCGGTGCTGAGTTGCCAAAGATTTGACTAGACTAGAACGACTTCGATCCCGTCTTGCTCTTTGCGGACTCGCGGTTCTCAAGCATCGAGAGGGACAGTCAAGACATCCGAGTCGATGACCGAAGCGGCTATTGGAAGGACGAAGCGCCTCTAGGAGGAGAGGATCGGCGCATCTTCCTTTTCACCGCCGATGCCCTGGCGGAAGCGGCGAAAGGCTACCATATCCACCATATATCCGCAGCATTGAAGGCAGCCGGTGCGCTTTCCAAGACAGGTGGGGACGGGCATCATCATCTGGCGGTTTCTACCAGGACCCCGCACAAGGCCAGCGTGTGGCTGTAACATATCAACCCCGAAAAATTACAAAATTAGTGAGTTGAATTGCAGAAATGCGTTTTTCGAGTGGTGACAGTGGTGACAAGCCCATGAATACAGGCTCGGCAGTCGTTTTTCCTGTCACCACTCTGTCACCAGTTGTTTTGGCCCAGTGGTGACGCCTAGAGCCTTTATTTAAGCGGCTGTCACCGGTGTCACCACTGTCACCACCCGAAAACAACACATCTACAATGCAATTCACCTGAAATTTATGAACATCGAAAACAAGAACGACAGACGCAGCCCCCTGCGAAGCCGAGTGGTTGTGTATGCGGCCCCATGACTGACGTCCTCACGCGAGCCATGAACTACGTGGCGAAGATGCCGCCAGGGGTGGAGGGCGACTGGGGGTCTAACCCAACCTTCGGGGTGGCGGCCACGCTTGTCCACGGGTTTGCGCTATCGGAATCCGAAGCCATACCGATCATGGAGGAATACAGCGCCAGGTGCATCCCGCCGTGGAGCCGCAAGGAACTGGAACACAAGCTGAGGTCCGCATCAGAGTGGACGAAGCACGACAAGCCCCGTGGCCATTGCTCGGGGGCGCAAGGGAGCGCGCCGCGATTGAGCCGCCGCCGGTGAGGCCAAAGAAGAGTATATCCTTTTCATGGATTGACGGCGGCCGGGGCCCCTCACCCGCTTCCCCACGGGTTGAGCCTACTGCCGCCCCGGTAGCGGAAGCGGTTAAAGACGGCCAGTCTGTCCCACCGGAGCCTGCCCGCGAGGGCCGCGCTGCCCCTGAGGTAAACGTCGGTAATACAGTGTTTGACGCCCAGTCGCGCTGGTTGGCGGACCAACTGCATGCCTTGAGAGCGGAGGGCAGGGCACAGACCCCAGCGGACGCGGAGCGGTGCGCCATCTTCCTGCGTATCGCGGGCGTCGAGCTGTGCAAGGCGGGTCTCAAGGCATCGGTGCCGGACGAGGAGGTGCGACGCATCGCGGCTGAACTGGACCTGCTCCACAAGGGGGGCGGCTTTCCAAACCTCCAGGACGCCGGACGGCTGGTGTGCTCGCTTTGTGACGCCAGGAAGGTGGCTCCGGGTGGATATGAGGCTCTCATCGCGGCCATCTTTGCCTCGAGGGGTGTCAAGGCGAGCGAGGAGGCGGTTCGCGATGCGGCGCAACGCTGTCGTCTGGAGCACGAGGCCACGCCATTCAACTCGGCGCTGGATATTGCGGACTGGTCGGTTTACGCGCACGGGTTTCCCCAGAATGCGGCAGGAGGAGCCGAATCGCCCATGAAGCCAACGGATTGCTCGAACGCGGCAAAGCCGGACTCCGATATCGGAAAGGTCGCCTCCCTGGCGCTCGACCTCGAGACCTACTCGGACCTCAAAAGCAAGGATGGCGCGCTTTCACCGCACACGGGCCACATCCGGCTCTTCAGCCTGGCGAACGAATCCGGGGAGATTCAGACTCTTGACCTGAACGTTGGCCCGCTGCCGCAAGCGGTTCTCGATGCACTGGCCGCTTCCGAGTTGGTGATCCACAACGCGGCCTTCGAGATGCGGTGGCTGACGGCAAAGTTCGGAATCCTTCCGCGCCGCGTCTTCTGCACGCTGAGCGCAAGCCGTCTGTTGACTCCTAAGGACGGTGTCTCGCAGAAGCTTGGCCCCGTGATCGAGCGGCACATGGGCATCAAGCTGACCAAGGACCAGGGCGGCTCCGATTGGGGATCAATGTTCCTGTCGCCCGAGCAACTGACCTACGCGGCTGACGACGTGCGCTACCTGCTCCCGCTGCTGGACAAGCTCGAGGCGGCCCTGACGGAGGCGAAGCTCACGCCGGTCTTCGAACTCGAAATGCACTTGCTGCCGATCGTCACGGCGATGGAGACGCACGGCTTTCCGGTAGATACGGCCAGGATGCGGGGGATGCGGGCCGGGGCCCAGACGAAAGCAAACGCGATTGGGAGCGAGATCCGCGCCGCGTTAGGGCAACCGATGCCAGCGGCGATTTGAGAATCGCGTAAATCGGCCGGTTTGAAAATCGTCATAGAACAGCCATTTTCTTCACCCTGCTTCCGTCGAAATATCTTCTTCTGCCATTTTTCCTCTGTAACCAAGGCGAGGGGCACCGGCGCCTAACAGGAATCCTGCCTCGGATACATCGATTTTCAAACCGACCGATTTACACGATTTTCACGCCGCCGCTCGCAACCGAGGCTCAATCCCGGATCGCCGGACCAGCTCTTGGAGGCTTTCAAGGCGGCCGGTGTTGACCTGGCGGACACCAGCGAGGAAACCCTCTCCGCTCTCTCCCTCTCTCCGATCCCAAGGCAAGGCAGGTTCTCGCCTGGCGGGCCGAGGCCAGGCTTGCATCGAACATCCAGAGTCTGCTCGAAGCGGAACGGGACGGCAGGATTTTCGCGACGTTCAACCCGCTCGGCACGGTCACCGGACGGTTCTCGAGCAAGGAGCCGAATCTACAGAATGTCACCAGGGGAGCGCTACGGTCCTGCTTCGTGCCTTCGGGGCCAGACAGGCGACTCATCGTGGTTGACTACAGCCAGATTGAGCTGCGCGTTGCCGCCCTCATTGCCGGGGAAGGCGTCACGATAGAGGCGTTCAAGCGCGGCGAAGACCTCCACACTGCGATCGTGGCGCTCAATCTGAGGAAAGACCCGAAGGATGTGACGAAAGCCGAGCGCACGACCGGCAAGGCCATCAACTTTGGCTTCATCTACGGACAGGGGGCCAAGGGATTCCAGATCTACGCCCGAACCACCTACGGCATCGAGCTGAGCCTCGATGAAGCTGAGCGCTTCCGGGCAACCATCTTCAACAGATATCCGGCCTTGCGCCACTGGCACCGCAAGTGCCACAGACTGGCTGAGGATCCCGCGAATGACTCCGCGCGGACTGTGCTTGGGCGTCTGCTCATCGCTCAGGACGATACGCAATGGGGGCGGTTCAACGCGCTGACAGCTCACAATGTTTCCGGCAGCTGTGCGGATCTGCTCAAATTGGCCATGATCAAGGCGGCAGAAGCCCTTCCCGATGACGTCCAAATGTTGGCTACGATTCACGATGAGATTGTGTTCGACGCGCCGGTCGCCACGGCGGTGCAGCATTGCGAGACAATCAAGGGCGTGATGGTTGAAGCCTTCGTCGAGATGTTTGGAACGGTGGTGCCGGTCGAGGTTGAAGCCAAGGTGTGCGCCAACTGGGGGGAGAAGTGATGCTGGAGTTGGAGTGCTAACCGTTGACAC
Source organism: uncultured Verrucomicrobiae bacterium (assembly GCA_963763735.1). Classification (GTDB taxonomy): domain Bacteria; phylum Verrucomicrobiota; class Verrucomicrobiia; order Chthoniobacterales; family Terrimicrobiaceae; genus DASTFP01. The sequence goes on from CAVXQK010000015.1 coordinate 335,016, forward strand.
CCGAGAGCCGGATCCGCACCCGTGGGAACGTTACCTGCCCGGCAAAATCACGGGTGCGTTAGCTACGGATCCCAGAAATCTTACTACGTTAACTACGTTAATAAACAGCCTTAGGTCCAAGTCAGGGGGGTAAAAGTTCCCGTATACTGGGGAATAAGTCAGATATTAACGTAGCTAACGTAGTAAGAATCGCCCGCGAAGGAAGAAAAACCGATTTGTGCAAGAAGCGGAAAGCATTCGGCAAAATATGGCCAGAGCTTCTAACCACGCAGCTGTATTTAACGGGTAGAAACAATGAAACGACGGTTACTTACCCTGGCAGGTTTGGCAATCAGCTTTGCTTTGCCAACCGCGCATCGAGGAGCTGCAAGCCGAGAATAGCCGGTAAAAGCAACCCTGCGCGTCGCCGGAAATCCCGGTGAAGTCCGAATTAAACGCGTTCGGCAGAGTTGGAGTCCCTGGCACTGGAAGTTCGTCATAGAAGTTTGACGGTTCCCCGCTGATTGTCTCCCTCTTTTCTCATCTGCCGGATGATAAGAGCGGGGTGCAATTCTCGATCTTAGCGTCACGAGGGAAGTGCCCAAGGTCACAAACTCGCCGCCCCGATCTTCCTTTCCAGAGCGTCGATGCGTCTCTCCTGAGATTCCAGAGCCTCAACGAGATCGTCAATCACAGAGAGGCCGATTGGTCCATCGTCGGTAAACATGCACATTGATCCGGCCTTTTCCTTCAAACGCACGCGGCATTTTTCCACCGTTGACCTCAGCTCTTTAATTTTCATTTTACGATCATGGTAGCGTCGCGAATTGAAAAATCCACTTCGCAAAATGATTGGACCGAATATTCCGGTTAAAGTTAAGAACGATCGTGAAATTAGCCAGGTCTCAAACGTGATCGGATTCCCAAAGCCTCCAACAAATCCTCCGGCGTCCCGCGGATCGGCTGCGGAAGGCGTCGCGATATACTCGGACGCTCGATCGCGACGACCGGAACCGGACTGTTCGCATTTAAGTTCGAATGATTAGGCCGCGTTTTCAGCTCACTTAGCACATTTGGCAGGAAAGAGAACCCCTCCGGGCTATAGTTGTTGCTGCGGTCGTAAACGCATCGGCTCGCACGCGGCGGTCCGTCCTTTTTTGACGCAAGCTAGGAGGCGGGCCGCTCGCTCACGATGCCGGCATCCTGGATGCCTGAGTTCGATACGCCTTGAGCTTCGCCGCTAGAGAAGACCAAAGCGCGCCAGGCCTTGGTGCGCTGCCGACCGATTGGGCCGATTTTCCGAGCTAAGGTGGCGCTGTGGAATGGGCACTAAGTGTGTCCGTAGCGGTCCGCGAAATCTGGAGCGACAGAGCTGGGAAACTTCCTCCTATTCCGCCCGGGCGGAAAATTCATCCATTGATCACACAGCGCTACGCAGAATGTCATTGGAGGATTAGATTTGATTGCGAACCCTCAGCATCTAAAGCCCATGCAATCGACCCTTCAAGCCAGTCTCCATGTGAACGGCCGACTCGTCTCGGAAGGTCACGCGCAGCTCTACCGTTCCCTTGGGAGTGGAATGTTTTGGCCAATCGACGAAAAGGCTTTAGATACCCCGTATCCGGAAGCAAGGTTGAACGTCATTGGAATATCAGACGCAGTTGACATTAGGGATGTCTGTCAATCCGGCAGTCCGTTTCACTGGGAGTTTCTCATCGCTGACGGGGCGATCTTCTCGCGGGCAGAGAGCCGCGTGGTTGGCGGCGGCGACTTGTTTTGAATAGGGCTTTGAACACGCGCGTGGCGGGCTTTATCGCGGTCCGGGGCCTTTGCTTTTCAGCACGGCGCTCGTCCGCGTCGAAATAGCGGAGGGAACTCCTGGAATACGCCGCGGGGTTACGAAGTTCGCGTGTCTGGAGGTTGGCAGAATACGGCTTTGCTCCGTGTGAAGATTCATCAGCGGGAGGTGTCTCCGCTTGACAACCGTGTCACAACTGCGACGTGCGGCATGTGCGACATTCGACCGGCTTCCCTGTAAGGCGAACCGGACTCTCTCTTTCCGAGGTGGAGCGGTTGGCCGCCAGGGGGGCGATCCCAGGAGCAATACGCGCGGAGGGCGCCCATTTTGAGTTTGAGGCGAGTCAGGGAGCTCAACGAATGGATAGCGGCAAGGAAGTCGGTGCGGCGTGCCAGTCCCGCCTTCGCTCGTGTGCGTGAGGCTGGCGACGCCATGGGATCGCGCTCAAGCGAGACTTCCAGGAGGTGCCGGCGATCACTATCGACAAGCACAAAGCTGCAAATCCTGGTGAACCTGGTGCGCAACGCAAAGTACGCCTGTGAGGAGTCGGGACGCGCGGACAAGCAGTTGACGGTGCGTGTGGCCAGCGGCGGGGAATGGCTCGATATCTCGGCGGGGTGGCCCTGTGGATGATTGGCTACGAAGACGAGCCGTCGCGTTCCGCCGAGATTTGCATTAGCGAGATCTTTGGACGTGACGTCGGCCCGCTGCAGACTCTGGTCGGGACGGGCGTCCACCCGTTCGGGGATCCTGCGATCAAAGATGAGCTTGCCGCCGAGACGGGTGGCATCGACGCTCGCGTATCCGATGCAGTTCATGCTCAACATCTACGAGTTCGCGGACGACTCGGGATTGCCGTCCGCTCCGGACCTCTACCCGAAGACCTTCGTCGTGGAGCGCTTCCTTGGCTATCGGCCCGTCGCCGGCCCCGCTGCGCGATCTCGCGCGTTCCCCGCCCCCGGGAACGCCGGATCGCACGAGACCAATCTGTCCATTTTTGGGGATAGATGTCTGAAGCAAGGATCACGACGGGGTATTAGTATCACTGATAGGGTGCGTAATCCCGAGCGCGCTCGGCGCGCATCGCGGGATCACCAACACGAGCGTTCTGACAAATCTTTAGTGACTGGTAGCGCCTTTTTACAGTTCAATGGGCCGCTGGAAAGATCGATGGGCCTTCCGCGTCCGACGTGTGTCTCGTGAGCAGGGGGCCTTAGGCGCACCCCGCAGTTATCTGCGCCAAATGTGATCAAATGTACCAAAAGGCTGCCAAATGATCACCAGGGAAAGCTGTCACTTGGGGGCGGAGCGACCCCGCCGATTATCGGGAAAAGGGGCTCGGGACGGGCCGCTGCGCGGGGGAATGAATGTTTGCTTTCACGGAGAACTTACGTCACGAGGGAGTTGTGGGGAATTGTTATGTGACCAGCGCACAATTATTGTGCTTAGATGGTAATGCCGGGAAGTTGGGTGGCCATTGGCTCTCTCCTTAGGTTTCCGCCCTTAGGGATATTCTCGTGTCTCTCGGCTTGGATCGGGTGCGGGAAAGCTAAGATTCCAACGCCGTAGGAAGACATTGCAAAGGGCGCGGACCCGCTTCCGCGCTGCGCGGAAGAGACTCTGCCTTCTCAAGTTCAGCGCGGAGCAGACGCCCGGATCCCATCGGGAGGATTGGGCCGGGAAAGCAGCAAGCCGGTCAATGGCGGGTGCAAGCAAACCGCATTGACCTTGGTGCGACAAGTGCGGGAACGGGAGGAACCGCACCCATCGCAAGGAGCGAGACTAACGAATTGCCCTCGCCGTGGGCAGACTCCGAAGAACAGCTCGCAGCACGGTTTGCGAAAACGAGCTTCCTAAACGGCCTGATGAGTCACGAAAAACCGGATTCGCCATGCCGTTTTGTTCCGGTTCAGCTTCACGACAAATCCCACCCCGTCGAACGCGACTCCTAGTCCGCGAATACAGGCTAGGCCGGCTTGCTCAGCGCTCTTCCGGCTGGAATACATCGCGCGCGCCTCCGCCTTGATGATCCCTGCAGCGAGGCGAATCTCATCGTTTTCCAGGCAATCTCGGATCAGGACCTCAAGCCGGGCGTAATAATCACGAAATTTGTCTGCCTGTTTTCTTCTTAAATGGTGGGTCTTCATACTCCTTCTCTCAAATGAATGGATATACGCTTGGTCTGGCGGTACTTGCTGAAAAACTACAAATTCGTGACACATTCGCGGCGGAAAGGCCGGGATCAGGCCGAAATTTTGAGGGGTGATGGTTCGGTGCCTGCGCCGGAAGCATCGCGACTCCAGTGACGCATCGCTTCCGCCGTATCGCGACAGCGATTCATGCTGATAACCAGCGACTTCGAAGCGGGCGTGTTGCTAGTTTCACCGACGCTCCTGACGTGGACCAGAGGATTGGCTTCCGGATAATACGTTGCCGTGCAGCGGCGGGGAATTTCGTAAGGGGCGATTTGGAAATGGGCCGCCGTGCGATTCTCACCCTGGAAATGACTCGTGAGATCGACGAACTCGCCTTGCTGCAGGCCGGCTTCGCGCATGTCGTCCGGGTTCATGAAAATGACTCGCCGGCCGTTGTAAACGCCGCGGTAGGGGTCATCCAGACCGTAGATCGTCGTGTTGAACTGGTCATGACTGCGGATCGTCATCATCCAATACTGGCCGGCTTCCAAAGGCTGAATTTCGATCCGATGAACCGTGAATTTGGCCTTTTGCTCCGTGTTGGAAAACTCCCGCCGGTCGCGGACGGGATGTGGCAAGTGAAAATAGCCTTCGCGGATTCGTTTGTTGAAATTCTCGAAACCGGGAATGACTCGGGAGATTGCCTCACGGATGCGACTGTAGTCGGATACCATGCGGTCCCAGTCGACGGTCGATCGTGCGCCCAGCGTGGCCTTCGCGATACCGGCTATGATCGCAGGCTCACTAAGCAAATGCCGGGACGCCGGCGTGGCGTGACCTTCCGAGCGATTGACGACGCTCATGCTGTCTTCGACGGTGACAAATTGCGGTCCCTGTGCCTGCTGGTCGACTTCCGACCGGCCGAGGCAGGGAAGGATAAGCGCAGTCCGGCCAGTGATCAGGTGAGAGCGGTTGAGTTTGGTAGAGATGTGTGCCGTCAGTTCGCACGACTCCAACGCAGCCGCGGTGAATTCGGTGTCGGGCGCCGCGGAGAGAAAATTACCGCCCAGACCCAGGAAGAATCGAACACGGCGAGCATGCATTGCTCTTATCGTGTTTACCGTGTCGAGGCCATGCTCGCGCGGAGGTTCGAAACCGAACACGCGACCGAGATCGTCCAGAAAAGCCGGCCCCATCTGCTCGCATATTCCCATTGTGCGATCGCCCTGGACGTTGCTGTGCCCTCGCACCGGGCAGGCTCCGCTCCCGGGACGCCCGATATTTCCCTTCAGGAAAAGGAAGTTCATGACCTCCTCGATCGTGGCGACGGAGTTCCGATGCTGCGTCAGCCCCATGGCCCAGCAACAAATGATGCGATCACATTGCACGGCAATGTCGGCAGCTTTCCGGATTTGCTCCCGGGACAGTCCGCTCGATTCCTCGATTTGCCTCCAGTCGGTTCGACGAAGCTCTTCCAGGAAGGCCTCGTATCCCACACAGTGGGATTCGATGAACGCGCGATCGAAGACGGCTCCCGGAGTTCTCTCTTCGGCGGCGAGCATTTCGAGCAGGATACCCTTCAGGACAGCCATATCTCCATTCACGCGGACTGGCAGCCAAAGATCGGCCATCGTGGTTGATTTTCCGAGCAGAGCGGGAAGGGCTTTGAGTGGACTTGCGAAGTCCTGCGGGTTGGCAAAGCGCATCAAACCGACCTCGGGCAGCACATTGATGCTGACGATTTTGCAGCCCCGCTGCTTGGCCTTTTGGAGGCTGGCGAGCATTCGCGGGTGGTTCGTGCCGGGATTCTGTCCGATCACGAAAATGGCATCCGCCAGCTCAAAGTCTTCGAGAGTCACGCTGCCCTTGCCGATACCCATCACATTGCGAAGCGCATAGCCGCTTGCTTCGTGGCACATGTTCGAACAGTCCGGCAGATTGTTTGTTCCGAACTGCCGGACGAAAAGCTGATAAAGAAAGGCCGCCTCATTGCTGGTCTTTCCTGACGTGTAAAAGGCGGCGTGGTCCGGAGATTGCAGGCTGTTTAGGGTTTTTCCGAGGAGTTCGAATGCGGCTTCCCAGGTGATCGGTTCATAGTGGGCGGATCCCGCCCGGAGGACCATCGGCGATGTCAGGCGTCCCTGGTGTCCCAACCAGTATTCGGACTTTCCCTGCAACTCCGCGAGGGAGTATCGTGCGAAAAACTCCGGCGTGATCCGTTTTTTCATTCCCTCATCCGCAAGAGCCTTGGCGCCATTCTCACAGAATTCCGCGAAGCTGCGGTGATCGTCGGGACTCGGCCACGCGCAACCCTGGCAGTCGAAGCCGTCCTTTTGGTTGATTTTCAGAAGCGCTCGCGTTGCGTCGACCGGACCCATCTCGCCGAACGTGTGTTGGACGGACTTGAGGACGCCCATGATGCCGGCGGCCTTCTTTGCCGGACGGGAGATCTTCGTGGGATCACGTTCGATGGGCGGTTGAGCGCCGCTATGTGTGGCCGGCGGGTTTGGGATTTCCTTGCTCATAACGGAGTCATCTCTTCACCATGTTCGTGCATTCCTTCGGATCGCAGGATGCGGTAACTTTCGGAATAGACGTTGAAACGGCCATCTCTTACGAAGCCGAGAAGGGTCATGCCGAACGCCTCGGCCAGCTCAATTGCCAGGCTCGATGGCGCTCCTACGGCCGCAAGGATTGGAATGCCTGCTCGCACGGCTTTCTGCACCAGCTCAAAACTCGCGCGACCGCTCACGAAGAGAAGTCTGTCCCTTAACGGGGTGCGACCCTCGAGCCACTTTGCGCCGATGAGCTTGTCCACCGCATTGTGCCTGCCAACGTCCTCCCGCACGAGGCAAAGGCGGCCCGAGGAGTCAAAGAGAGCCGCTGCATGCAATCCTCCGGTGCGCTCGAAAAGCTCCTGCGACTCGCGGAGTCGCCCGGACATTTGATGAATTGTCGTCGCGGGAATTCGAAGTCCTTCGCCGCCTGCAGGGCGGGGTCCATGAGCCATCTTTCGCACTGCCTCGAGGGAGGCTTTTCCACAAACTCCGCAGCTCGACGTGGTGTAGAAGTTCCTTTCCAGTTGCCTGAAGTCCGCTGTCACCCCGGCTCGGAGCTGAATCCGCACGCGGTTATTCGATTCCTCGCCTTCGGCTGCTGGAAACTCGATCTGGGCGACATCGGACCGTTGATTGAGAATTCCCTCCGCAAAAAGGAATCCAATCGCAAGTTCGTCGTCGTGGCCGGGCGTGCGCATCGTTACGGAAACCGATCGGATCGTCCGCATGCCTTTGCGCTCTTGGCCGATCTGAATTTCCAACGGATCTTCGATTGCAACGCTGTCGTGGGCGCGAAGCGCGACGGTGCCAGTGACTCGGTGAACCTCGATCAGAGAGGTATGGAGCGCGTTAGGCATCTTCGAATCCCTTCACAGAAATACACACCACATCCATGAAATGGACAAGGGGCTTTGGGCGCCCGGGGGATTGCGACAGGGAAGAAGTCTCTGTTGGTCATCCGGTTATCTTGTGCGGCATCAGGTGATGAGCCATCCGACGAAAAGGAATCCGGCTTGACCTTTGCGGCCCTCGTCGCACATCATTTTCCCCGGTGAATTCGCTTCCTCCACGTGCTCTGAGGGAAATGCATCTTGGTGGCAGGGAGGAGGCTTGCCCGTCCACATAGCATTGGATTTCAGGAAGAGGCCATGGCGCATGACGTATTTATTAGTCATTCTACGGAGGATAAGCCCGCTGCGGATGCGATCTGCGCAATATTAGAAGAAAATGGCGTTCGTTGCTGGATCGCTCCGCGGGATATTATGCCCGGCGCTGATTGGGGCGAGTCAATCGTCAAGGGGATTCGAAGCTCCCGGGTGGTATTATTGGTCTTTTCGACGAATGCAAACAGGTCCAAACAAATCAAACGCGAAGTCGAAATCGCGGCAGATGGCGGCGTTACGATCGTTCCGCTCCGAATTGAGAACATCCTTCCGGCAGAATCCTTCAAATACTTCCTTGGAAACATCCATTGGCTGGATGCGCTAACGCCACCGCTGGAAAAGCACCTGAAGGAAGTTGCCGCAAAGGTAAAAGCAATCCTCAGCACCGAGTCCGTCGACTCGCCAGGAGCCTCTCAGCGTTCTTCGCCAGAGAGGCCGTTACCCGTTCAACAGCCAGCCCGGCGAAAAGCAATGCCCGTGATCGGCGTGATTGTGATAGCTGCGTTGGCGGCCTTCGTGTTTTGGCGACTCTCGTCACGGGCACCGGCTCCAGCAGTTCCGATCAATCGGCCGGAAGCCATGCCTGCGGCCTTGCCAAGCTCGGTCGCGCCGAGTTCGCTTCCTGATGTTCGACCGTCTCCGATCCCATCGCCTCCCGCCAGCGCAACGGCGATGAGTCCCTCGGTTTCGCCTATCTTGCCGGCGCGCGTCGAGCCATCGTCCGCGCCGGCAGGTGCGTCAAAGCCAGATTCGCCGATTTCGGACCCGGCCGCGATGATTCTCGGGATTCTCCGTGCGATTGAGACGCACGACTCGCAGGCCCTTCTCGCTCATACCGTGAACGGTCAAACCGATTATTTTGGCCACAAGAATGCGTCCACTGCCTTCATACGAAAGGATATGGAGAGGGATGCGAAAGCCTACAAATATTTAAAGTTTGTTCCCGATTTAACCACGTTCCAGGCGTTACCGGGGCGCGATTCCATCGAATACGATTCCGACGCGCTGGACGTTCGAGGCAAACGACACAAGGCGAGGTGTCGTCTTAACATCTACTACGCGCCGGGCTCTTCATCTCAACTGCAGGCGCTCTCGTTGGAGGTTCTGCCGAATTGAGTATGAGGCCCCGCAACCGCTGGAGATTCGAATTCATCCCGGGATGGAGAGACGGTTCTTCACCGCCGTTCTGGAAGTAGCGATCGGTTGTGCCGGCTTCAGCGACTATTTCGGCAGTTCGCCCGCCTCCGCATAGTTCGAAACCTCGACAAGGTTGCCGTCCGGATCCCTAAAATAAACGGAAAGGATCGGGCCACGGGCGCCGGTCCGGAGGACCGGTCCTTCGACAATTTCAACAGCATGACTCTTGAGTTCGGCAATGACCGTCTCGATCAAAGTGTCTGCGACCAGGCAAAGATCCGCCGAACCGGGAGTGGGATGAGCGGCCTTCGGATCAAACTCGCGTCCAGTCTTGTGAAGATTGATTTTTTGATTTCCGAAGGCAAGGGCTGTTCGGCCACCGAAGGAAACCTCCGACATGCCCAGAACGGTCGTATAGAATGTGACCGTGCGCGGAATGTCCTGCACTGTCAGAACGAGGTGGTCCAGACTGACGATTCTCATCGTTCTCAACGCGCCGGGTTGCGCGTTGTCGATCGCTGCAGTTCGTGCGCGCATGGAACTGGCCCCTTGTGCGAAACAGCCATATTGACGATGGTGCCTCGGGTTGAAGACGTTCAAAGAAAAATATGGCGCAACCGGTATTCGAAGGACAAGGGCGAGAGGCGCGAAGGCGGTGAATTCGACCTCAATTTAAAGCGAAGCGGATTTTGGAAATTGGCCGAAGAAGCGACAGCCCAAGAAAGGCAAAATGCCACGACCGGAGAGGAAGTGCGATTCCCCTCTTCGCTGCTCTACGCCATCAATGCCCGGATCGGGGCGCACGGATTGGGCGTTCCGGCGCTGGAAACCCTCAAGCTTTCGTATTCCAAGGGATTCCTTGGGAAAGCGATATGCTGGGGCAATCTCAGCGATGCGATCCCGAACGAGTTGGTCCGTTCGTTGCGCGCCCATCCCGCGCGATTGCTCTCCTGGATGGACAGGACTTATTACACCCCCCTGAAGCGCCGGGCGATTGCTCACGCCGCGACACGAGAAATTGCCACAGGCCGCTACGATTGTTTCCACGGATGGTCGGGCGAAAGCCTGGGAGCGCTTCGTGAAGCGAAGAGGCGGGGTATCCCCACGTTGCTGGATATTCCCACCTTCCACCGTGACAAGGGAAAAATAAAGCCACGTGTAACGAAGAGAGAGCGCGATTTGAGAAATGCGCCGATTCCCGAGCGCTGGTTGAACCGCATGCTCATCATGCGCAGCGAGGTCCTCGAGGAATACGATTTTGCGGACCTGATCCTGGTCTTCTCTCGGGCGGCGAGGGAGACCTTTCTGAATGTTGGATTCGATGAGCGGCGCCTCTTTTACGTGGCGCAGGGGGTCAACCTGGAAGAATACCCGCCGGGATCACCGCCAGATCACTTTCGTCTGATCTTTGTCGGTTCACTCATCAAGCGGAAGGGAGTCCACCATCTCCTCAAGGTGTGGAAACAGTTGAACCTCAAAGATGCCGAACTTGTGATTGTCGGCGGATTGACTGCCGAGTTGGAACCCTATGTGAAGGAATTCAACAGCCCAACGGTCACATTTACCGGCTTTGTTGCCAATGTCGCAGCGGAACTGGGTCGATCGACCGCTTTTGTTTTCCCGTCGGAGTCCGAAGGCAGCGCGAAGGTGAATTACGAGGCGGCGGCGTGTGGTCTTGCGCAAATCACCACGCGTGAATCGGGGGATGTCGTCATTGATGGTTTCAACGGACGGATCATTCCGCCCAACAATCCCGAGGCTCTGGCGGAAGCTATCCTCGATTTTTACGATAACCCCGGGCAGCTCAAAGTGATGGGCGAAAACGGGCGAAAGCGGGTCGCAGAGAATTTCACCTGGGAGCACTATCGCCAACGCCTTTCCGAGGCTTACCGAATCGTCATGCGAGGGTGAGAGAATTCTCGCTGGCCGTTGACTCAATATCTCAGACTTACATCGCCTGAAGCCCGAATCTCATCCATCAATCCTCGGTAGTCGAGGCTCTCCTTTTCCAGCAGCTCGCAAAAGAGCCCCTTTACGGTCGCCGGAATTTCCCCGGAAGGTGCCGGATTGATGCGACTATGAAGGTGACGCCCAAAGTAGCGCGGCCCTGTGGCAACGCCGAGAAAGTCGTGAATGGCGGACAAGAGTCGCTGAGGAGTGGAAGCGATAAAATCGAATCCTCCGACGAAAAGGTGACCTGGCAGCAAGTGTTCTCTCCAATTCGCTGCGAGTGTTCGGTAGAGAGCGAGCCCGCGCCGCTTTTCCTCGGCGAGCGATCGCGAAAGAACCTCGGGGTCCATTTCGCTCGGCATGCGACCGTCGGGAGTCAGATCCTTTCGGGCGTGGGACCATGCGCGTTCAATGGGATCTCGCACCATCAGAATCGCCTTCACTTCAGGATTCAGCAGAGTGATCTCTCGGATAACATCGCCTGGCAGAGTTGCGTAGGAAGCGGTGGCTTCGCCGCGAACCTTGGGATGGTAAAGACGCCCGGATTTGCGCAGACTGTCGTAGCTCTTTTTCAGTTTGCTTTTCGGCGTGTCTCTCATTGCTCCAAGGTAGTCCTCAAGGCACTCGAATCGAAAACGCCGATGATCGGGCAGGCGCAATGTGCTGAAATAGTAGAGCTCCTTCTCCGGGGGCATGAAAATCTCAGGGTGCGTCCTCAGGTTGTGAAATAGCCAGGTCGTTCCCGTGCGTTGCGGCCCGACAATGAGAAAGTCCGGGAAGTGACTAAGGCTAGCGCCAGCTCCCGCGACCCGAATCCAATGAAGCTGGCTCTTGATAGCCTCGGTTATTCTTTCCGGCTTCACGATTGTTTGAGTTCCGATCTCAGGGACGGTGCCCTCGTTCGTCCCCCGATGAGATTCTGGTAAATTTCAAGGTATCTGTCCACCACCACGGGCCAGTCGAACTGGGATGCACGCTGGCGCGAGCGGGTTGCGAGTTCGTTCCGAACTTCCACGCTCTGCAACAGCATGCCCATTTTTTGTGCCAGCGCGCTCGGGTTTCCGGGTGGCACGATCCACCCTGAATTCTCTTCGCGCACAAAATCCGCGCATCCAGGCGAATCGGTCACGATGACGGGCAGACCGGCCGCCATGGCTTCTAGCAAGGCCGAGCTAAAGCCTTCCAGCAACGAACTCATGACGAACGCGTCGGCGGCGCGGTAGAGGTCGACCATCGAAGCTGGCGGCATCTGAAGGGCGGCAAGCGCAGGCGGCGAAGATTCAGGCATTCCGATTTCCAGCAGGCGAACGATATCGTTCAACCCGCTGCGGTCTACCTCCGGCTGCAATCCGCCGACATCGCGACCGGCGATCGCCAGATGAAAGGCCATACCCGAAGTCCGGTGCAATTGAAGGGCAGCGTTAAGCAAGGTCGTGTAGTCTTTCTGCGGGTGATTTCGGCCGACGGCAAGAAAGACGAATCGATCGGGAGCAAGACCGTGCTTCTGGCGCGTCTGCTCCCGGTTTGTGGATGCCTGGAAGCGCACAAGATCAACCGCATTGGGAACAACGGCCAACCTCTCCTTCGGAACTCCGATCTTTACATACTCTCGACGCATCGCTTCTGAAAGCGCGATCATCATCCGGACTTCAGGCGTCATATCGCGTATCAGACTCTCGATCCGGGGATCCTGCCGTAAGCCCACTTTCTTGTCGGGTGAGGAGAGAATATCATCCCCGACACTGCGGACGAGATAGGGGATCGGCCGACTTCTCCTTGACGCATGCTTCTGCCAGTCGACCAGACAGATACCCGTGGGATAAACGACGATCCCGTGCCAGAGATCAAATCGGTAACGACGCTGGAGATGTGCGAGCGCAAGTCGATTCAGCAAGAGCGCAAAGCGCGGAGACCGCTTGAAGTAACTCCACGTGTTCGACGGATAGGGAACGAGCGCATAAGGAAGACTTCCTGCGACCAAGGCAAGTTCTCTCAGGTAGCGCCTGGGAAGGACGATTGAAACATGGTGGCCTCGTTGAACCAGACGCGTCGCGAGATTGTGATGAAAAATTTCCGCTCCCGAGCATTTCGGAAGGAAGGAAGGCGTCAGGAACGCGATTCGGAAAGTCTCGGCCATCACGATGCTATCTCCGTGTAGAGGCTGGCCAATTCCTTCGCAACCCGGGGAGCACTTGGCAATTGGTCCAACAGCCGATCTTGGGAGGCAAGCAATTCTTTTCGAAACGCCTCCTCCCGGATGCAACGCAACAAGAGACCGTGGTAATCCTCGAAGGAGTCGAGCTCAAAAAGGCCGGGGTGCGTCTCGCCAAGCACCGCGATGTTTCCTTCGATGCGGCTGGCGAGCACGGGAATCCGGCAAGCGATTGCTTGGAGCAAGGCGAGGGGTTGCCCCTCCGAGCGCGACGCATGCACGACGAGGTCGAGAGCCTGAAGCCAGGGGGCAAGGGGACATTTATTTCCCGGCATGAGAACGTCTCGATCAAGTTTCAGATCGTTCCGCATGGACTCCAGGAGAGCCCTCTCTTTGCCTTCGCCTAGCAGAAGAGCACTAAACGGCACTTTTTCATCCCTCAGCCTTCCGAGAACCCTCAGTGTTGCAGGGTGGTTCTTGACGGCATTCAACGAAGCCACGGAGCCGATCAAGAATGCGTCCGCATCCAGTTTGAGCGCGCGCCGCAAGTCGGCACGGTCTTTGATCGGAAAGAACTCCGCAGGATCTACTACGTTGGGAATCACAGCGGTCCGCTTCCCGGAAAGGCGAAATGCTCGAATGAGATCGCGGCGCGTTTTCTCCGAGAGCGCGACGACTCGGTGCGAGGATCGCGCAAGCCAGCGCATCATCAGCATGCGATGCGGCCGCAGTGCCTCGAATGTTTTCTGTTGATGAAGCAGGCATCCTATGCCTGCAAGGCGCGCGGCAGGAATCGCATAGGTATGGCTGTTATACGTTTGCGAGTGTACCAAAACGATCCTCTCTTTGCGAAACCATTGGGCCAGTCTCAGGATCCCCGCAACATTCCAGCGCTTGCTTGGAGCAATTCGCAGCAAATGAATTTCGCGTCCGGCTCTTCGCAGTTCCTCGCCTCGTACGCCGAGTTCCCTCAAACAGACGAAAACAGGATCAAAGGGTGCCGGGAGGTACCTGGATACCGCCACGGCAAAATCCTCCGCGCCGCCCACCGGCATACTCATAAAGGCGAAGGCGACTCTCAATTTTCGTTTGCCGAACGCGCTTCATGCGGCAAAACGTGCCTTGGGAGAAACGCGCAAGCTTGTGCGGTTGTCATTCGAAATCGCTTGTTGGATTCCGGCTGCCGGTATTTTCGGGCGGCAACCGACGCGAGGGGCGGCGGTGATTGGATTGATCGGCTGATGGACAGGTGCGGAGTCAACCGGGACGCTCTATTTAGAGAGAATCGGCCGGCTTGCTGGAGGTCCACCCAATGTTTCCCGGCGAGTCGAGGCATCATGTTTACTGAGAGAAGACAGTCTCCTTTTCACGGCTTCGAAGACCAGCGCAACGGACGCTTCCACCGTTAAGAGATCGGTGCGCACTTCGAGTTCCGGCGACTCGGGTGGCTCGTAGGCTGAGGAGATGCCAGTGAAATCGGTTATCTCGTTGGCTCGCGCTCTTTGGTAAAGTCCCTTCACGTCCCTTGATTCGCAGACCGCAAGTGGCGCATTGACGAACACTTCCAAAAAGCAACCAGCCGCAAGCATGCCGCGAACGCGAAGTCGATCAGCGCGGAAGGGCGAGATTAGTGCCGTCAAACAGATCAAGCCGGCGCCGGCCATTAGGCCGGACACTACTCCGGCACGCCGAATGTTCTCATGACGGCCTGTCGAGTCAAAACCCAGATCACAACACAAACCAGCTCGCAGCAAATCACCGTCGATGAGAAAAGTCCGGTAGCCGGAATCGAACAAGCACCGCTCGACAGATACCGCCAGCGTCGTCTTTCCTGCGCCACTCAAACCAGTAAACCAGACGACCAAACCCGCCTGTCCGTTTCTGAGCGCTCGCTCCGCGGGGGTTACACCTGGGTAGGCGCCTTCCGGATTCTGGTCGTGGCGCGTTACCGTTCGCATTGTATCTTTCTGGGGTTAAGGTGGGAGGAACCTAACGACCTGGCACAAAACTCAGAGCCCCTCTCAAGCGATTGCGGGAGCCTGTTAAGCTGTGTGCGCCGCGGCCGGGGCATCGATTGAAAGCTGAGCCAAGCGGAAACGCAAGCATCCCTCGCGATCGCTAGGGTTTCGCGCCCTGCTCGGAATTGCGAAGCCTGTGTGCATCGAACCAGTAGTGCGGCAGCAACTCATCCAATCTTAGATATTTGCCATCGGCAAGAATGACTACTGTGCTCTTGTTCCTCGCGTCGATTTGTGCCAGCAGTTCGCGGCATCGACCGCAAGGGGGGACTATGCGGGAGTCGGAAATGGCAACAATGGATTCCACCTCTGTCTCTCTGTGCTTGAGCATTTCGGCGATCGCGGAGTGCTCGGCGCAGGTGCCGATACCACAGGCTAGATCAACGCAAATGCCTGTGTAAATTCGTCCGGACCTCGTGCGGAGAGCCGCTCCGACTTGACCCGCTGTCAGCCGTGGCTCCGACAAGCGAAATCGTCCCGCCACAGCCCGGGCGGCATGGATCAAGTCGGCGTTCATTGTGCTATGTACAAGATGGTTGTTTCGGCCCTCAATTCACGAGAACTGCGGAGCGCCGTCTGACCCGGCGACCCACTCACGCTTCGTTGGTCCCTTCCGTCGCAAGGCCGAGCCCGCAAGGCTCAGCACGATGCGAAAGGAACAGCATTCCCCGAGACAAGGGTGCGCGCCGGTTACGGCAGGATGTGAATTCGCGAACGACTTCATCGCGAATCGACGGATGGAAAGAAACGAGACCCAACATGCATGGGTATCCGGTGGATCATCCCCAGTGTCAAGTGGTTCCGAAAGGATTTCAGCACTCTCGTTGCCCGGGCGGAGGCCGCGATTTCTCTACAGCCCTCCCCGAGAGTGGATTATTTGGCCCGTGATCCACTCCGCCTCAGCCGAAGCCAGGAATCGAATCAGCCGCGCGGCGTCCTCTGGCACGCCGATACGGCCCATGGGGGACTCTGCCATCCACCTTTCCTTGAGTCCCGAAGTAATCCACCCGGTATCCGTGGCCCCTGGATCCACCGCATTCACGGTTATTCCAAGTCTGGCGACTTCCGCGCTCAAACTTCGGGTAAACGCTTCGACTGCTCCCTTGGTTGCCGCATAGGCCAATTCGCCTGGCATGGGATTTAGCCCTTGCCCCGACGAAAGATTGATTACTCGGCCGCCGCTCTTCTCGGGATAATTTTGCTTATAGCGGCGAACGAACTCCGCGCACAGGAGAGCCATTGCTCGAACGTTTAGGGCGTAATGCTTATCGAGATGATCGGCATTCAAGTTTTCAATGCCGTCACGGAGAGAGCGCACCGCATTGTTCACCAGAATTGTGACAGGTCCCATGGCAGCTTCGACCCGGTCAAAAAGGGACTTTGGCGCCCCGGGATCGGAAAGATCGAGTTCGAAGCCATCCGCGCGGCGCCCCATATCCTTCAATTCTGCCAAAAGCAATTGAGGCTCATCGGGATCGCTGCCCAATCCCACCTCCTGATCGTACGGACGGTAGTAGGCGATGAAAATATCTGCGCCGGCACGGGCGAGTTCACGCGCGATCGCCGCACCTATTCCCGCCTTGCGACTCGCTCCTGTAACAAGCGCCACCTTACTTGGGGTGAGGGCCATCGGACTCCGTGATTTCCCCGCTCACCGGCCGGCGACGCCTCGCAAGGCGTGGCGCGCTTCGTCGCTTTCCTGAAATCATTCCGATCAGCCGTTCGAAGCTCAGGGGCTTCATCGCGCCTTGCGTTTGTGAATGGTTATCCCGTTGCCATCGGGATCGGTGACAAGAGCAAAGGAACAGACGGGTGTCTCGATATTCTCAACAAGAAACGCGACTCCAGCCTTCTTCAAATGTGAAACAGCCTCCTGAAGATCTTCAACTTCGAACGCAACGGACGGGCCGCTCTGTCCGGATGGCTCCCAAGCGTTGGATATGGCGAAGGTGACGTTGCCGACTTCGTACTCGATCCAGTACTTCCCCGGCATGCCTTCCAACTCGTGGTTGAATTCTCCGGGCTGAAGTCCAAGGAGATTTTCGTAGAATTCTCTGGCACGATTGATGTCTGATACGGGATAAGCGATGAATGCAACTTCGGTGATTTTGGTCATAGGTGAAGTGGGTGAAGGTGTTTACGGGTTTTGGGGCGGACGCTTCGGAACACGCCGTTGCCAGGCGAATTCGGCGGTCGCCTCTCCCCCGAACAGATCTCGCGCGATCGCTTTGAACTCGAGCGCGGGGGCGTTGGGAATCGCTTCCCGCGCAGGGAATATCCGATAGGGAGGCGAGTCCGCCGTACCGAGAAACTTATAGTCGCTGTCCCCTCTTGCTCGCACACCGAACGCGACGGAAGCGACCTGATCCGGAGCGAGTTCAGCCTTGATCTCCCAGCGATCGTCAATCTCGCTGGTGCGATTTGCTTCCAGTCGCAATTCGCCGAGTTTCTGCGCACCGGCTTCAATGGGTTGGGGATTTCGCAGCACGAGAGCGGAGGAGGGGGGGAGTTCAAGGGAGAGTTGGTTATCCGGCCCGGGAGTGAAGTGCACGCCTTCTGCCGCGGAGGCATAGAGGCGTTCCCAGTTACCCGAAGGTGAGAAGGTCTTGATATCTGCTTTGCGCGCCTCCCCGGAGTTATTGAAGACGACAAGGATTTCCGTGCGTTTATCCCTGTCGATTCGGGAAACAGCGAATATCCCGGGGCTGTCGTCAGCGTATCGCACCAACTGGACGCCCGTTTGCAAAGCGGGATTCGTTTGGCGCACAGAAATCATTTCCCGGAAGGCGCGAAACAGCGGATGGTCTTCGTCGAACGACGCCGCGCTGCCATCTCCGCCTCCTATCCGCTTTTCCTCAACGAAATCGGCTACTTGGGAGCCGAACATATCTTCCCGTGCAGCGGCATCTCCTCCCTTGCCGGTGAATCCCTGCTCATCACCATAGTAAATTGCCGGGATGCCCCTGGTAAAAAACAATAGGGCGTGGGCCAGGATATCCCGCGCCAAAAGTTCCTGGCTCGAAGCCGCGGGAACATCGTTGGACAGGAAATGGCCAATACGCCCGATATCATGGTTGCTGAGAAAAGTCACAAGGCCGTACGCGTTTTCATTCGGAGTCGTGTAGTAGGCGTCCTTTGCGAAAAAATCAGCCAACTTTCGAGGCGAATCCAACCCGGCTGCAAATCCTGATGCAGCTCGCTGAAATCCGAAATCCAGTACCGAGGGCATATCGGCGCGATGCACGAACTCGGAGAGAAAAGCTGGGTCAGGATCATAGATCTCACCGAAAATAAAGAAATCCTTGCGACCTGATCCCTTTGCTTGCCCCTGAATGGCAGCGATAAAGCGCTGCCAGAACTCGTTATTGACATGCTTGACGGTGTCCAAACGAAATCCCGCAATCGCGAAGTCCTTGATCCAGGCAGTATAGATGTCGATCATTCCCTGAATGACCCGGGGCTGCTCGGTGAACAAATCATCGAGACCGGAGACTTCTCCGTACTGAGCGCTTTCCCCGCCCGTGGAGACCTCGCCTCGGTTGTGATACACGGTCGGATCGTTCAACCAATCCGGCGTTTTGATTTTACGATCGTCCTCCTTCCCAAAAGTTGGCGGGGCAGGGAAGCTAATCGCCGCGTCAAGTTTCGGAAAGTTCGGACTGTTGATGTAGTCGCGATCGTCGAAGGGCTTGCCAGTTTCGTCGAGGTATGGCTTGGAGAATTTATATTGGTAAGCGTGCGCTCCGTCTTTTGGTTGGATAACGTCGGCCGTATGGTTGACAACGATATCGAGGATGGTGCGGATGCCCGCCGCATTTGCACGATCAACGAGACGTCGAAGATCCTCTTTTGACCCGAAGTGAGGATCAACGTCCGTGAAATCGAGAATCCAGTATCCATGGTAGCCGGCCTTGGCCGGAACTCCTTCCCCGAATGACTGCACCGTGCGGTTGCGGAAAATGGGCGTCATCCAGATCGAATTGGCTCCGAGACGGGTGAGATAGTCGAGCTTCTTCTCGATGCCCTTGAGATCGCCACCGTGGAAGTGGTGCGGATCGGCGGGATCGAATCCGTTCTGATCGGCGTCTTTCGAGCCGCCGCCACTGTTGGCCGGATTGCCGTCATTGAATCGGTCTGTCATCAGGAAATAAATGATGTCTCGTTCATGCCCTGATCGCACGCTGGGTTGGAAGAAGTCTCCTCCCCAAGCAAACGATGAAGCCAGAATAATGAGAAAGAGCGGATAAGATCTCATGCCAGAGACTCGGGTGATCCGGGCTTCATCCAAACGCTTGCGGCCAGCCGGAAACTGTAGCGGCGATGTTCCGTCGCTGACCGCGCAGAGGATCTTTCAGCCATGGCGCCCGGTTCGTAGCGCCGACCCGGCTCCGAAAGGAGGTGTCTATTCATCAATCGGCTTCCACCACGAGTGCGCGCGGAACGGTTGCAACGAAAGCCGAAAATAGTTACCGCCGCCGTTGGGCTGCTGATCCCAGGCGCGATCGATTTTCTTGCCGGCAAGTGCGCAATAGAGAAGCGTTCCGACCGCGCCGTGCGAGACGATCGCGACGGCGCCTGGAGCCGTGTCCTTTGCAACCAGCCGTTTAACGGCCGCGACAATTCGCCGCTGGGCATCGACCGCGCGCTCCCAGCCCCGAACGGAAACCTCTGGCTTTCCGAAGAATTGGTTGGCCACGAGTTCGAACTCGTCGGGCGGAAGAAAGCCTGTCGATGAACGATCGTTCTCACCGAGGTCGGCGATTTGGGTGAAGGGAAGCGACAGGTGCCTGGCGAGGATTTGCGCGGCATCCACGGACTTCTGCTCGGTGCTGGAGTATATTGAAGTGATCTCGGCGATCCAAGGCTGCTTGAGACAGTTGGTCATTCGCGCCCGGCCCAATTCGGACAGTGGCCACCGCGTCACGGGAACGTCTTTGCTCATAGCGACGTTTGGGTGGGTAATGAAGTAAGCGACGTTCGCCATAGCGAAATAACGATGGCTTCAAGGGTTGGGCTATGGCCGCATCGGTCGTCTTCCGCAAGGCGCATCGATCGCTCAATTAGGGGTCACGGGGCGATTTTCGCCGGTTGCGGTTGGAAAAGAGGTCTTGCGTCGGGATCGGAGCCTTAAGGCTGTCCAAGCCCCTGTCTCTGTCTCGCTGGGTCGCGCCGCCGCTCTACGTCTGTCGCTCATCCTGTTCGATTGCCTCAAATACCGAAGTGATGCCGGAAGGATCCAGATGACTGTAGGTCGTGGAAAGCGCGACAGGCAGGCGTTCGGCCATTGGGAAGCCCGTTCTGCCCAGATTGGTGGCCAGGTGATTCCACTCCTCGATCTTGCCGGGCGTGACTCCAGGGTAACGGAGAAACCATTGCGCAAAGTCCGAATCCTCAAGCTGGGAGGCTTTTAACAGGGCGTCCTTGTCCAAATTAAAGAAGCGCAAAAACTGCGAATCCACACCGGTTGGGTGACAGAAGCGCTCGGCGTACTCCGCCGGAAGAGTTTGCGCCTCCATGAGTCTGGCCTTCTCCAGAATGCGCGCAAGCCACATGCAACCTGCCAATTGTGCGCGGGGCGGCGGCAACCTCATGAGGGAAGTGTCCGCAGCAACGCCTCCGCACAGGGACCGGACGATGCGGGATTCTGACCGGTCAGGACGTGAAACGGGGCAGCGAACTCTTCCAACCAGAAGCCGGTCTTCTCTCCGCCGTTGCCGAGTTGGTCATGCGAGGTGAGGACAATGAGGATTTTCATTTCGGTTTCCTTCCTACGGATTTGGGGGATCTGTTTCCAGAATCTACATGCGGCTAATTCGCTGGTAAACTTCGACGCGGCATCTTTTGCGGGGCAGACGGTACACAGCTCAATTGGCCTGCGCGGCTCCCGTAGCGAATGCGCCGTTGCAACATTCCCTCGCCTTTTAACGCAAGCTTCCGCCCTTGGTGAAGCGGGGGTGAAGCGGGCAGGGTTGGCGCCTGCGCGAGACCATGGTCTGCGCGGGAGAATATGGCCTGCTAGTCCAGCAACTCTCCGTAGTGCGAGCGAACGATTTCCAAGCAGCTCTGCAAGATGGCTTCCCCCGTATCGAGGGCGAGCACTTCGTTGGCGAGGCTTTCGCAGACTGGCATGGAAAGGGATTGCACGGCCTTCTTGACCCTCGGAACGACGGTGGAGCTGGCGCTGAGTTCGTCCACGCCGAGTCCCAGGAGGAGCGGCGTGAGCTGTATGTCGCCCGCCATTTCGCCGCAGACGCCCGTCCAAATGTTCTCGCGGCGCCCGGCATCCACAACGGTCTTAATCATCCTGATTATGGAGGGATGGGTCGGCTGGTAGAGATGCGAGATATGATCGTTGCCCCGGTCTACCGCGATGGCATACTGGATGAGGTCGTTGGTTCCGATGCTGAAGAACTTGACTTCACGAGCAAGATGGTCCGCGGAAAGCGCGGCGCTGGGCACCTCGATCATGATGCCCACCTCGATGTCCGGATTGAAGGTTGCTCCCTCCTCCTTCAATTCCCGCCGGCATTCGTCCAGGACGGCGTTGGCCCGGCGCAATTCCTCCAAGCCGGAAATCATGGGGTACATGATGCGCACGTTGCCGGCCGCGGCTGCGCGCAGAATAGCCCGGAGCTGCGGCTTGAAGATATCAGGGTGCTGAAGACAGTAGCGGATGGCCCTGCAACCGAGGAACGGATTTTGCTCATGCTCCTGTTCGAGGCTTTCCGATGGCTTGTCCCCGCCGATGTCCAGAGTACGGATGATGACCGAATGGGGCTGGGAGCGCGAAGCGACGAGCCGGTAGTTTTCAAATTGCTCCTCTTCGTCAGGGGGCTTGGCGCGGTTCAAATAGAGAAATTCGGTCCGATAAAGTCCGACGCCCTCGGCGCCGCTGTCAGAGACGTCGTCGAGTTCCTCGGGCAGTTCGATATTTGCGGAGAGAATGATATGACGGCCGTCACTGGTCGTCGAAGCTGTGTCGCGAATGAGGCCAAGGCGTTCTGCGACCTCCACCTTCCTGAGCTCGATTTTCCCGTATTCCTGGAGAGTCTCTTGAGTGGGATTGAGGATGAGGAGACCCGTGTAGCCGTCGAGCAGGACGTCATCTCCGCTGGACAAATTGTCGCAAAGATCGTGAAGGCCGACGATGGCCGGGATGTCCATCGACCGGGCCATAATGGCGGTATGGGAAGTCTTGCTACCCTGTTCCGTGGCAAACCCGAGGACGAACGCCCGGTTGATGGACGCGGTGTCGGATGGAGTGAGATTCTTCGCGACGATGACGTGCGGTTTGTCTTCGGAGGCAATGGTGCGAGGGGCCTTGCCGAGGAGATGGCGGATCACCCGGCGCGCAACGTCTTCGATATCCACAACGCGCTCGCGGAGATAGGGATCGTCGATGGCGCCAAGCGTGCGGCAGTACTTCTCCGCGACTTGGTGAAACGCATATTCGACGTTGTGGCGGTCGTTTTCGAGGTTCCGAAGGACCTCGTCGATCAGCGTCCGGTCCTCGACAACGAGAAGATGGGCATCAAAGATCCCCGCATCCTTTGCACCAATGGCGTCCGCGATTCGTTGTTGGATCTCGAGAAGTTCGGCGCGAGTGGCGATGAGAGCGGACTCGAAGCGCGCAATTTCTTCGGGAAGTTCCTCTGCAGAAATCGTGCGAAAGGGGATCTCCTCGTCGTCCAGCCAGTGCACGACGACGCGCGCATGGGCGATGCCCGGCGCCACGGGAACGCCTTGAAAGCGCGTTTCCTCTTTGCTTTTGGGATCACTTCCACTCACGCCGCAAGGCGTAACAGGTTTCCTTTGGGTTGAAACGCGAAAAAACCGCCCATCGGAGCGTCAGGGCCGCTCGCTGGTTATTCTTCGCCGAAGCGAGTCTGCACAAGATTTTCGATCTCCGCGATCACTTTGTCCGCGTCGACGCCTTCGGCGAGAAGGTGGAGTTTTGATCCCTTTCCCGCGGCCAGCATCATCAGGCCCATGATGCTCTTTCCGTTCACTCGCTCCCCATCTTTTTCGACCCAGACCTCAGCTCGAAAGCGGCTGGAGACTTTGACGAACATCGCAGCAGGACGCGCATGGAGGCCGTTACGGTTCTGTATCACGATCTCCTTTGTGCAGCGGAGAACGTCGTCGGTTTGTTTTTTGCGGGAGAGGAGACCCATTATCTAATACGTCGTTCACTCATCATTTGCAGTAAACGCTGGTTAAATTCAACTGCGCTGTTTTGTCCCATGCTTTTTAGTTTCTGGTCAAGCGCAGCGACCTCGACCAACCGCCCGAGATCACGTCCCTTTTTTACCGGAATTGTCACTTGGGGAATCTTTATTCCCAAGATCTCGTAAAACTCCCGATCCAAGCCGATGCGGTCCACATTTTCGAGTTCCTCCCAGTCCTTGAGGGTCACAACGAAATCGAGCCGCTTTTCGGTGCGAACGCTGCCGACGCCGAAAATCGAACTGATGTTGATGACGCCGATTCCCCGGACTTCCATGTGAAAGCGGGTGATGTCGGCGGACATGCCGACAAGTTCTCTTCCCTCGATGGAACGGATCTTGGTGATATCGTCGCTGACAAGGCTGTAGCCGCGCTCGATCAGGGAGAGGACGCATTCGCTCTTGCCAATCCCGCTTGCGCCGCGGATCAGGGTGCCGATGCCTTGGATGTCGACCATACTCCCATACTCCTGCGTGGAGGGCGCGAAATCAAACTCCAACGCGATTGTGGCCGCGTTAATAAACTTCATGGTGATCATGTGGGTGCGAAACACAGGTGTTTCGAACTCAGCGGCCATGTCGAGCAGGGAGCCAGGAGTCGGAGAATTCCGCGCGATGACGAGGCACGGAAAATTGCGCGAGAACAACTGGCGGAGCTTTTCCTTTAGCGTCGTGGCGTTGAGGCTGCGCAGGTAACTCAGCTCCGCCGACCCAAAAACCTGTATCCGTTTACCCGCAAAGTAGTTGTAAAAACCGGTCAGCGCCAGGCCCGGCCGGTTGATCGTTGGCTCGCGGATTTTCCGGTTCAGCCCGCGGGAGGCGCCTTCCAGCCGCAACCCGAGCGTTTCCGCGTGATTCGCGTAGAAATGCCCGACAGTGATGTGCGGGACCCGATGGGCTGCGGCTGTGGACATTCGGCGCTACATCTGAAAATTCTCGCCGAGATAGAGCTTGCGGCTGATGGGATCGTTGAGGAGGAATTCCTTGGTGCCCTGACTTTCCATGCGGCCTTCGAATATGAGATAAGCGCGGTCCACGATATTGAGAGTCTCGCGGACGTTGTGGTCGGTGATGAGAATGGCCAGGCCCTGGGCGCGGAGGTCCTGGATAATTTGTTGAACGTCGTAGACAGCGATCGGATCGACCCCGCTGAAGGGCTCGTCGAGCATGAGCAACGAGGGTTCCGTGACGAGCGAGCGGGCAATGGTGAGACGGCGCTTCTCGCCGCCTGACAGCGTAAGAGCCATGTTTTTCGCGAGGTGATCGATACCGAACTGGGTCAGCAGCTCCTCGCAGCGATGCTTGCGGGCCTGTTTGCTAAGTTTGGTCGTTTCCAGGATCGCCATGATGTTCTCATGGACGGTGAGCTTCCGAAAGATCGATTCCTCCTGCGGAAGATAGCCCATGCCTTCGCGGGCCCGGCGATACATCGCCATCTTGGTAACGTCGCGATCCTCAAAAATGACGCGTCCGCCGTTCGGCCGGATAAGACCGACGATCATATAGAAGGTGGTCGTCTTGCCGGCGCCGTTGGGGCCGAGAAGGCCGACGATTTCTCCGCGCTTGACGTTGATATCCACGCCGTTGACCACGGTGCGGCCCCCATAAACTTTTACCAGCTTATCGGTCGTAAGTAGGGGCTTGTGATCCTGCGGTGGCGGCGCGGGCTGGGGGGATGGGGCTTCGGCAAGGCTCATCAGTTCTGCTCCTGACTGTTGTCAACGATTACAGTCCTGCTGCCGCCTTTGGTGGTCATCTTGCCCCCTCGGTTCAAAATCATGATGGTTCCCTGCTCGGTAGCGACTTGCATGTTGATATCGTGTTGAACTGAAGGCCAGATCGTGAGGGTGACATCGCCCGAGATTGGCTCGTAAACGGCCTTACCCGAGCGCCCCGTGGCTTTGACCTTCTTTCCGTTCTCGTCGGTGTTGTCTTGAACAATAATTACGTTTCCGAAAGCTTCGACGAGCTGGAGCCCCTTGCGGCCCTTGCTCATCGTGACGCGAAGCTGGTCGCAGAACATTGTGAACTGGGGGTCCTTGACCACGACGCTGCCCTCAAATTCCGCCACGTTCGTAGCGTTGTCGAACGTCGCCTGCTTCTTGGCAGTGATTTCGGTTTTGGCGTCTTTTGGGCGATCCTTGGTGACGCCCTTGACCCCAAAGGGATCCCTCTTTTCCGTGGAGGAGCTGTCACCCAATTCCGGGTTCATTGTGGGCTTCTCGCTGGGCGGCGCGGCGAAAGCCGGCCAGCCAACGATGACAAAGGAAAGAAGCGTGGCGCGAAGCAGGCGGTTCATGGTTGGTCGAAATTCTCTGTGCCGAAGATTGTCATTTTCACATTGCCGAGAACCTTCGCGAAACGGTTTCTAGTGTAGAACTCACCTCCGTCACCGACGAGTTCAAAATCCTCACGGCGGATCAAGACGCTGCTCTCGCTCGTCAGAATACGCGTAGTTAAGTTAAAAATCGACCGCGGCAGTTCAACATAAATCTTTTTGTCGTCGTCGGAATACGCATCGATCTTAAGATTTTCAAACTCAATTCGATCCGCATCGAGTTTTCGGGCCAGTTCGGCATCCAGCATCATCAGTAATTTTCCATCGGCGGAGTAGGACGGCACCTTGATGCCCTTAACGGGAACGCCGTCGGGAACGGGGATGTCGATGTCCTGGTCGCTCTCGGTTTGTTTCTGTTCCTGCTTCGCCTTCTTGGGCGTCGTTCCCGGGGAGGCGTCTCCCTTGTTTGACGTGGTTGCGGCGGAGTCCTGGGCGAAGAGTGATCCCGCGGAAAGCGCGCACGCAAGAGCCAGGCTAAGCGACAACTTCACTGCGGATGCGATTGAGTTGGTCGAGAAGGCTTGGAAGGGCGCGAAGAGGGATCTGGTTTGGGCCATCGGAAAGGGCTTTTGCGGGATTCTCATGGGTCTCAATAAAAACGCCGTCGCAGCCGGCGCCAACCGCGGCGCGTGCCAGAATTGGGGCCAACTCGCCGTCGCCGCTCGTTCGGTCACCCGCTCCGCCCGGGCGTTGCACGGAGTGAGTCGCGTCGAAGACTACCTGGAAACTTGATTGTTGCATCCAATAAATCGAACGCATGTCAGCCACCAAGTTATTGTAACCGAAGGTCGCGCCACGTTCGGTGAAAAAGAACGCACGGCAACCGGCATTTTGCAATTTTCCAGCGATGTTTTTCATGTCCCAGGGCGCGAGAAACTGGCCTTTCTTCACGTTGACGACGCGACCGCTTGCCCCTGCCGCGAGGATGAGGTCGGTTTGACGGCAAAGAAAAGCCGGGATCTGAATCACGTCGATGTATTGGGCGGCGACCTCGACCTCCTGCGGTGAATGGACGTCGGTTGTCACAGGCACGCCCAGTTCCGCGCCAATATCGGCGAGCAATTCACAGCCGTCGCGGACGCTTGTTCCACGAAAGGAGGTTCCTGAGGTGCGGTTTGCTTTGTCGTAGGAAGCCTTGAAAACGAATTTTACCCCGAGGTCGTCGCAGATCGCCTTCAACTTTCTTCCCATCCTTCGGGTGAAGGATGGGCTTTCGATCACGCAGGGTCCGAGAATGAACAGCAACTTTTTTCCGCCAAGGGTATTGCGACCGATTTTTACGATACGACGCAGCATGAGATCACCTTAAATACGAACCGCGGGTGCCGCCAAGACTTTGAAGAGGTGCAAGCGAAGAATGGGCGCGTGTCGCGGGCGCCATATTTTTGATCTTGCGCGAATGACTGCGCCAGCGTTGCATTTGCGCCTCTTGACTACGATCGATGCGGAGTTACCGTTGCGACAGCTGAACTGTCAGGCCACCAGGCAGTTTGATCTGGCGAAAACGATCGATCCGGCAAGCTGGGCATCGTTGACCGGGCCGGGCGCGACAAGGCGCTTGGGCTGGAATGAAGCGGTTTCTCGACCGTGGCCGAACGCCCTGCGAGGTCTCGCGGGAAATCGGACTGGCACGTGGCGCTCCTCAAGAAACAAGCAATCACCACTTACATCCCCATGAATCCCACGCTTAAAGGTCTAATCCCAGTCGTTCTCATAGTCATCATCCTCGTCGTCGCGTTCAGCGGATTGGGCGTGGTGGTCGAAGCAGGCCACGTCGGAGTCTTGAGGACTCTGGGAGCTGTCCAGCCCGAGCCTCTCCGGGAGGGCTTCCATTTGAAGAAGCCTTTCATTGATCAGGTGGAGCAGGTGGACGTCCGACTCACGGCCAGTCATGCCCAAGCCAGCGCGGCATCCAGGGATTTGCAGACGGTGAGCACGCAGGTCACTACGCAATATTCCATGAATGGCGACATCGCGCCGCTTACCTATCAGCGCATTGGCAACCTTGGAAAGGTTTCCGCCGCGCTGGTCGAACCGGCGATCCAGGAATGCGTCAAGTCTGTTACCGCGAAGTTCACGGCCGAAGAACTGGTCACAAAGCGGGAAGTGGTCAAACTGCAAATCCAGCAGAGCCTTGTCTCATACATCAACAACACGCTAAGGGAAAAGGGCGTTGAAAATGCGATCAGCATTGCGAATCTTGCGATCACGGATTTCAATTTCTCACCGGAGTTCAACCGCGCGATCGAGTCAAAGGTGCAGGCCGAACAACAGGCCTTGCAGGCCAAGAACGAAAAGATCAAGCGGGTGACGCAAGCCGAGGCGGCGGCGGCGGAACGGCAGTTGTCCGCCGACGCCGAGGCCTATTCGACGGAGGTGCAGTCCAAGGCGCGGGCGGATGCCATTCGTCGCGAAGCCGACGCTCTCAAGCAAAGCCCTGAGCTGATCCAGCTCCGCACGGTCGAGAAGTGGGACGGCGTTTTGCCGCGTGTGAATGGGAGTCAGATGGTCCCGTTTCTCAATCTTGGTTCCGAGATTGAGCCGAAGACGGAGCGATAAAAATTCCCAAGAATGGTTTCTTTGGCTCACGTCCGAGGGAGCAAAGCAAATCGCGGCCGGGGCGAAAATTCAGGCCCCGGCATCCTTCGCATGCACGGCCAGCCAGATTGTGGGCGGTTCCTGCGAAGTGGATTGAACTCTGTGTTTGCGATGCGCAGCGATCATCAGCCAGTCACCGGCCGAAAGATGAACTGCCTGATCAGGCTCTCGGAGTTGGACAGTTGCCCACCCTTGGAGAACGACGACCCATTCATCCCACGCCTGGTCGTAATGGAATCCAGGGGGCGACGATTGGCCGCTGGACGTGATGCGTTCGATGCGAAACGATTCCGATCGGCAAAGTTCTTCGAACTGCTCTTCCCTCGCGGCGTCGGGGAGATTTCTAAAAAGGGATCCGTGTGAGGCGCCCGTCATCGTTTTGCCTTGCGGAATACGCGCAAGGCGCCCTTCTTGCACTCCGCGTTGAGTGGCCAGAGATCATTCTGGGGCGAGCCATCGAGGTGGACCGGCAGTTTTCGCGGGCCGCCGACCCGCACTCTTGCGACACGGAAGGCGATGGATTTTGGACGGTATTCGCGCCGCCCAAAAGCGATGGAGGCAAAATGCCACCACAGCTGAAACTTGCTGTAGCGGCTGAAAACCGAAATAGTGAAAAGCCCGTCGTCCATCCGCTGATCCGGTGCGACGGCAAAGTTCATCCCGAAATAGGGGCCGTTGGAGATGATGATCATCAAGGCCGAGAGGGTGAGACTGGATTTTCCATTTCGCCGCAGGAAATGAACGAGCCGATGGCTTTCGTTGTTTGATACGCGCGCGAGCGCGTCGCAGACTGGCCGGTCGAGCGTGAGTACGAATCTCTGGCGACGGTAGCGGGAGGCGCGACGCAGGAAATCGACCAACCGGTGAATGCGGCCCGACTTGATTTCCTCGCCGAGGGGATAGAGGGCCGCATCCAAGCCGGAGCCGAGGCATTCGAAAAAGGGCTTTCCGTTTGCCAGGCCAACGTCGGTTGGCCGGGCATTGCCCTCAAGGATCACCTGGCAGGCCTCGATGGGATCCAAAGGCAGATCAAGGCTTCGGGCAAAGTTGTTGAACGTGCCGGCCGGAATGATGCCGAGAGGAAG
Source organism: uncultured Verrucomicrobiae bacterium (assembly GCA_963763735.1). Classification (GTDB taxonomy): domain Bacteria; phylum Verrucomicrobiota; class Verrucomicrobiia; order Chthoniobacterales; family Terrimicrobiaceae; genus DASTFP01. The sequence continues at coordinate 364,152 of CAVXQK010000015.1, forward strand.
AGCCGAGCCAACCAGTGTGGCAGCAACACTCTCGACAGTGCCATCTCCTCCAGCGACGGCGATCCAGTCAAAGCGATTCGCTTCGGCGTAGTGCAACGCGTTGCCGGCTTCGCCGAGTTCCTCGATGCCGACTGATGCCACGCCGCCGAGCGCGGAAACGAGCTTGGGAACAAGGTCAACGTCCAGCGATCCCGCCTTCGGATTGTGGATGAGGAGACCTCCTGGCATCCAGAGGACTTCGTCTCTTTGGCAGAAAGGTCAACCGTCTTTCGCGAATTCCGGCCCGCACCGGTGACTCCGGTTGGGGCGCGCATTCGACCGCAGACCGTGCTGAAAGGCCTGAATTCGTCCCGCGCCGATGGCGCGCAATCCCCGGGCCGCCTCAAGATCAACCAATTCGAACGCATCGGTGAAAAAATCCTCCGCCTTGCCCGAATCCGAAAAAAGGCAGATCAACGCGATGCCGCGGAACTCTTCAACATCCGGCGAAACTTTGTCCAGGGCTCCTCCATGGCGGTCAGGCTCCTTTTCTCCATCTCCCGGTAACAGGCCAGAACGCGGCGGCCGTAGCTGGTCAAGCACGCCCCGCCACCACCCGATCCACCACGTTCCGCCTGGACGAGTGGCTTCCTGTAATTGCGGTTCATAACTTGAACCAGCAGCCAGGCTTTCATGTAGGACATCTTCATGCGCCGGGCGGCTTCGCTGAGGCTCCCCGTCTCCGCGACGTGCGCCAGGAGTTCGGCCTTTCCCGGCCCCATGACGATCTCACCGCTCTGGAGAATGCGGATTCGAGGACGCAGCGCGATTTTGGTTTTGTCGGAATAAGGCATCGGGTCGCAGACTGCGCAGATCCTACAGGGGGGTGACATGTTGGAGCAAATGCTGAAAGGGATTTTCAAATTCCCGTCGCAAACTGCGTGGCAACAGACCTAGCCGTACCCGGTCGCGCCCCGCACGGCTTTCTCCGTAAGCCAGACGGGTTCGTGAAGAGCCTTCTCATCGAGGTTCGGTCCTTCGCCGCCACGATCGATCACAACGAAATCACCGGTCTCCTCGAGCGCGAGCAAAGCATGATGCCAGACGCCTCTCGCGTAGTTGACGCCTTGCCATCCTCGCGTCGCGAAGGCGCGCAGACCGCTGGAGCTCAACTCGCCCGGTCTCGCCACGACGATCAAATAGGGTCGCTCATTCAACGGAAGAAAGGCCTGGCTGCCGAGCGGGTGCCGCTCCATCACGCGAACTTCGAAAGGCAGAGCGCGCGGACTGGCGCGAAAGAGATTGATCAGCGGGCGTCCGCCACACGCGCACACGTCAATATTTGCGAGGTCGTGGTATCGCTCGGCCGTATTCCGGTTGACGGGGAAATGTGTGGAACCGGCGATTTCAACCACGTCGCCGAAAGGGGAAAACGCCTCGCGCGTGAGGGCGTCGACTCGTAGTTCCTTCACTCCGCGGGCGTCTCTCAACGGCGAATTCCCCACAGACGCAGGCGCGAGACGCCCCCGTCGGGGAAAATATTAAAGCACGCATGAGTGACGGTGCCCAGCGGCAGAATTTCTCTCTCGAAAAAGTGTTGCTGATCCATTTGGAGCTTTTGCTCCGGGAGCAATATTGGCCAAAACATCGCCTGGGTAATGAGGAAATCCTCGTTGCCTCCGCCTCCGCGAACGTCGGCGGCCCGCAGCGAACACCGGTCAGGATAGTTGCCTTTGAAGTGCGCCGTATCGACTTCGATCTTTCGGATCATGCCCGGTTGGGCCAGCGCGACGATGCACCAATCATTGCCTGGCTCGCGGCGCCGTCGCGTCTCCCAGCCGTCGCTCATGCTGGTTCCACGTCCGGGCATCAGCAGCGAGGAAGCAGGACCAAAGTGCTGGTTGTTTGCGTGGACCACGTAAGAGCCGTTTTCGATCGCGGCCAGGTCGAGTAGCTCGCCTTCGCGGGCGGCTTCCCTTTCTGGTCTGCCGTAGACGCGCAGCCGCGCGATTCCGCCATCCGGATAAATGTTAAGCCGCACGTGGGTGAATGGCTGGGTGCTGACGACATCAAGAAAGTGGAGGCTGTTGCCTTGCAGCGTAGTTGAGGGGACAATTTCCGTCCAGTCCATGAGAGGGGTTGGATCACCGGAGGCGACGTGACAGGCATCCAGAGAGGCCGCCGGCGGGAAGTTGCCGATGAAGTGAGTCGTCTCGAGGTCGATTCCTTTGATCACGCCCGGCCGGCCAAGTTTTACCACGCACCAATCAAAGCCCGCGTCCCGCCGGCGCCGCGTTTCCCATCCATCCATCCACTTTCCGTGTTCGTCATATTTCCCCGGAATGAACACGGCGGGTTCCGGATTCAGCATGCGGTCTTTGGCTCCAAAAAATTCGTCACTGGCCGCGATGGCTTTGGCGCCGAGGCGCGGATCGGCAAGGTTGGCGTAGCGGCGTACGCGATCGGGCGCGATATTGACCAGGCTCGGGTCGGATTTCGGGAGAGCCATCGAATCGTGTTGTTTCGTTCTGCGGGCGGCCGACTGGCGTTTCAAGTGTCACCCGGCATGGGGATGATGTTCGCGCCAGTGCCGGGCGATGTCGATCCTGCGAGTCACCCAGACTCGGTCATGTTTTTCAATGTGATCCAGAAACCGCTGGAGAGCGAGAAATCGGCCGGGTCGACCGAGGATTCGGCAGTGCATGCCGATAGACATCAACCTGGGGATCTCGGAACCTTCTTCGTAGAACACGTCGAATGTGTCACGCAAGTAAGAGCAGAAGTGGTCCGCGGTGTTGAAGCCCTGGGGAGTCGCGAAGCGCATGTCATTCGCATCGAGCGTGTAGGGGACCACGAGGTGCGGCTTGATTGTTCCGGAGGTGGCTTCAACTTCCATCCAAAACGGAAGATCGTCACCGTAGTAGTCGGAGTCGTACAAAAAACCGCCCGCGTCAATCAGCAGACGGCGCGTATTGGGGCTGTCTCTTCCCGTATACCAGCCTTGGGGACGCAAGCCGGTAAGCTTCTCAATGGCGGCTATGCCCAAACGCATGTGTTCGCGCTCCGTGGCTTCCTCAACCTCCTGGTAGTGGATCCAGCGCCAGCCGTGACACGCAATTTCGTGGCCCAGTTCGACGAACGCCCGCGTGGCTTCGGGATTTCGCTCCAGCGCCATCGAGACGCCAAAGACAGTCAGCGGCAAACCCCGCTTCTCGAATTCGCGAAGAATGCGCCACACACCCACTCGGGAACCGTACTCGTAGAGCGATTCCATGCTAAGGTGCCGGCCCGAATACGGCTCGGCGCCGACGATCTCGGAAAGGAATCTCTCGGAAACCTTATCCCCATGCAGCACACAACTTTCGCCGCCCTCTTCGTAGTTGAGGACGAACTGCAGGGCGACACGCGCCTTCCCCGGCCAGTCGGCGAAAACGGGACTGCGGCCATAGCCAATGAGATCGCGCGGATAGCTCCTGTTACGACTCATAAATGGGCTCTTCATTGACCTTCCCGGCACGAGGCTCCGTCTGCGGCGACGCGCGGACACCAATCGACCGTAAGGTTGAACATACCTGCCCCTCGCAGGTTCGGACAAGCCTGCGGGCGGGCAAAGCCAAAATCATGCCGGGAAAGGCGCGGTTCGATGGTGGGGACGATGCTGCTGGACGTCGCGGTCTATCCGAATCTCATTTGCTCGCTCATGCACGGCCTCGGAAGCATGGCGCCCGCTCAGGCATGGAAGTTTTCTGCTCAGTGTGGAAACGTTACTTCGCGCTGTGGGCTCGGCGCAGGGCGCGGGCGCTCGATCCCGGTCTCTGGAACGCGGGTTGACCGGCCGGAGGACACGTGACCGCATGCCGCACATTCGGCCTTAAGGCGGCAAGCGAAGCCCATCTTCATGGGCTTCGCTGGCGGCATAAACGGGAGGCTGTTACGACGCGATTTGTTGCCGATAAGCGGCAAGGCCCATTGGTGAACCGTCTCGCCTCAAACGCCGAATGAGAAACGCGAGGATCAATCCACCGGCCGCGATTCCACCGAGAACGGTCGAAGGCTCGGGAACAACGGTAGGAACAGAGCCGCCGCCACCGCCACCACCACCCGGAGTCACCACCGGTGGCGTCGTTGTCGAAGTGCTGGCCGTGATCGAACCGATAAGGTCCGCCGAGGCAGATCCTCCTTCCAAGACGAAGAACTGGTTGACCTGACTGAATCCACCTCCCGTCACCGTCCCGAAAGCGAGGTTTACCGTGTAATTGACACCATTAAGGTCAAATCGCGCGCTCGGAAGAGAATTCGAGAGCAAAACGGAGTCCGCACTTGCTATAGGGTTACTCGTGTTGGGCGTGTTAATCAGCGTAAAACCATAGTCGAAACTCTGCGTGAGCCCAGAAAACGTGAATGTTGTCTCCAGACCGACAGAGTGAGCCTCAGTGCCCGCCAGAACCGAGCCGTTTAAATAAGAGAGAGTGCCGATCACGAACGGCTGCTCAGGGATAGCTCCCTGGACGCTCTTACCAACGAAGCTGAGTGAACTCGACGGCGAGTCAACTCCTGTACCCCAGCTGAATGTATTGGTGCCAAGTCCTCCAATTGCGAGGTTCGGTCCCCCGGTCGCATTGAGGAGCACACCCGAGGCTCCAAAGTCATACGAGAAGGAATCGTTAGTCCCTCCAAATGCCGCGAAGTTGCCGAACCCCGCTCCAGCAAGAACGGCGACCGGAATCAAAAGCGCCTTGAGAAATCTCCGGCGCCTATCCGTCGACGTTACCAGCGAGGCTGTTTCCCCGTGTTTAGGTCCCGAGCAGCCCGAACGCGCCAGCTGACCCAATCGATCAACATGATACCCATTTCCTACTTCCATCACTAATCCCTTTTCCATTATCTATTTAATTACGCCTGCCTGGATTTTGTTCGCCCTGCAGGCTGACGAACTAGAGCTTGAATCGTGCCACCTAGCAATCTTTTTTTTAAAAAAGTTGAAAAGATTCGAAAAATCCGGAGAGTCACGTGCAAATTCTTGCAAAGCAACAGTATGGTGAACCGGGGAGGGAGGGTTAAAGGACATTGCATCGTTTTCGGCAGTTGAGCCAGTCAATCGTCCTCTGGGCGCCATGGCTCTTGCTTCTTTTATACTGGATCCACTTCTGGAACCGCCTGCGCTTTGACTGGAATGTCCCCGAATACGCGTTCGGATGGTGCGTTCCTTTTCTTGCCATTGGACTCATTTATATCCGCTGGGAATCGCGCCCCGCGCCTCGTCCGATGGAGGGATCACTGCGCAAGGTCGTAACGACCGCGGTGATACTGGCCTTCTTGCTGCACATTCCAATTTGCCTGGTCGAAGAGGCCAATGCCGGTTGGCGCCCGCTCCTGTGGTTTCGGGAATTTTGGCTGCTGGGGCTCACTCTTGCCATGATCGCCCTGGTAGGCGGTCGGCCGTGGATGCGTCATTTTGCGTTTCCCCTGTTATTTACGGCGGTCGCGGTGCCTTGGCCAAGTGCCTGGGAATCAGCGCTCGTCCAGAGGCTTATGCAAGGTTCCGCCGCTGTGGCGGTGGAGGTCTTGAACATCGCGGGAATCGCAGCAGTCCGGCACGGCAATCTGATCGAGGTGGCTACCGGATTGGTAGGAGTCGAAGAAGCCTGCAGCGGGATGCGCGGTTTGCAGACCAGTCTCATGGTATCTCTTGTGCTCGGCGAGCTTGGCCGGCTTTCGATTTCGCGCCGATTTGTTCTCGTCCTAGCCGGTGCGGTTGTGGCCATTCTTTTCAACCTCCTCCGAGCCGTCGTCCTCTCGGGACTCGCCGCCGCTCAGGGACTTGCGGCTGTCGAACATTGGCACGACGCGGCCGGGTTCGCAGAATTCGGCGGAATTCTTGCGGGTGCGCTTCTTGCCTATTGGGTGGTCAAACCCAGAACGGTTCAAGTCGCGCAGCGACGCGCTGCGGTCGCGGGGGCTACCGCTGGTTTGCGTTCGATTTCCGCCAGCGTTCCAATAGTTGGGTTGCTGATTTTGATCGGTGGTGCCACGGCAACGGCGGCCTGGTATGGACTTCACGAATCGAGATACTCACTTACCACTCGCTGGACGATTCAACAGCCTTCCGAGTCGTCTGCAATTTTTCCCAATCTCGTGAGCCATCCCGTTCCGGATCGAACGCGCGAGATCCTGCAGGCGCAGCAGGGATGGTCTTACAGTTGGTCGGAGGCAGACGGGTTGGAATGGCGGGCATTCTTCTTCAAGTGGCCGCGGGCGGGAAATCCTTATGTCTATGCCTCGCTGACTACTCATCGTCCCGAGGTCTGCATGCCAGCTTCCGGATTTGTCCTCGATCAGGTGGTCGGAAACGTAGAAACCGCCGCGCACGGCGTAGCGCTAACCTTCCGCCAATACCGTTTCCACTCGTCGAGTGGAACAGTTTACGCGTTTTACTGCTTTTGGGAAAATGGCCAGGCAACCGTGCAATTTGATGCGATGTCTCGGGACCGATTCGGGGCTGTTATGGCTGGCCAGCGCTTGCAAGAGCGGCAGATGCTTCAGTTGTTCTTGACGGGCACGAGTGACAACGATCAGGCGGCGGAGGCCCTCAAGGTCGCGGTGAAAAAGCTTATCGTGCCTGAGTCAGACGGTCGCTTCTAGGTTTCCGCAGCCGACGAGCATTTGTGCCTCCAACGCCGCACCAGGAATGCGAGCATCAACCCGGCAGCCGCAATCCCCCCGAGAATGGTCGACGGTTCAGGGACAATAGGCTCTGAGGTCTGAGAGAGAGAAAGACTGCGCAATGAGTCCACAGGCGCATCGAAGCCATTGGCACCGCCATGAGCGTCCCCTTGGACGTCGATCTGCTGCGGCATCGCAGAATCAGCCAGCGACGGCATGTTGTCGCCCCGGGCATTGCCAGCGTCCGGATTGATCGCAAAGGCAACGCCACTTCGGTTGGAGTCCTGAGAGGGCGGAGAGAGCTTCTCCGAGCCAAAATCGTAGGGGAATGGCCCTTCCGTGTGGGCCAATGCCGAAAAGTTGGTCAGGCACGCTCCAATGTACACAGTCAAGGTGAAGCAAATCGCTTTGAAAAGGCTCACGTCGTGATTCATTGCGAAAGCTCGCGCTTTTCTCTTTTCCGAAGCAAGGCCACGAAGAGGGAGGCCATCTTTAGTTCCATGGTCGTATCCCTCCATCATATCCTCAATTCACCGCTCATTGATTCGTTACGCCGCTAATCAATCCTATCACCCGTTAGACATCAAGTACGGCAATTCGGCAAGTTTTTTTTGAAAGTGGTAACCAAACCATCGGGTCGCTCGAAGGGAGCGATGGAGGATGGTTGTCCACCTTGCCTTCTGGAAGTCATTGGCACAGAATGTCCTTGTGGGCATGAGAGATCGCAGGAGGAGATTGGGGCGCAAGGTTGCGGTTTGGCTCGCCATAATCGTTGCGGTGACGCTCGTTCTTTGCGCGGCACGCTATTTTGGTTACCCGATTTATCGAGACTGGCAGGCGGATCGTGCGGTTCGGCTTGCAAAATCCTTTCTGGAAAAGCGGGATCTGCGGAGCGCAGCACTCAGTCTGCAGACCGCGCTCCGGCATCGACCTGACAATCTGGAGGCCCATCGTGTCGCTGTGACGCTCTTCGAGACTTCCGGTTCTCCTGAGGCATTGGTTCATCGTCGCCGGCTTATGGAGCTGCAGCCTGATCTTCTCGAGCCCAAGCTCGAGTTCGCGCGGCTTGCCCTCAGGCTCAAGAGTCCGGAGGAGGCCGAACGGGTCCTGAATGCAATCGAGGGACCGGACAGGAAGAGTTCCGAGTTCCTGACGCTTCAGGCAGACCTGTTGATGTCCACTGGCCGAGCCGACAAGGCTGTCGGGAGTTACCAGGAAGCTCTGATGCTGAATCCCGCGGACAAGGAGGCTCGTGTGAAGCTCGCCATTCTCGAATTGGAGGTGCGTCCCGAACAACAACGCGCTTCGGCGCGCGAAGTCCTTGAGTCGCTGACATCTGACGGGGAGTTCGGGTTAATCGTGCTTCGCGCGCTGGCGCGAGACGCCTTTGCAAGACAGGATCTTCCCGCGGCGCTTGAATGGTCGAAGCGTGCTTGCGAGCTGCCCTCGGCCCAGTTTTCCGATCAGATGTTGCGGTTGCAGTCATTGTTTTCAGCAAGGTCTCCTGACTACGAGAGTTGCCTTGCAGAGCTTGAGAGGAGGGCGTTAGAGGATCCGAGGCTCGCATTCGAACTCGGGAAATGGGAGTTAGCCGCTCTGGGGCCGCTGAAAGCATCCGCTTGGTTGGAAAGCACACCCAAGAGTGTGAGAGACGCGCCGTTGATTGGCGTGCTCATGGCGGATTGCTATAGCGCTCTCAATCGCTGGGAAGATCTCGAGTCTCTCGTAAGATGGGCCAACTGGCGCGAGATTGAACCCTTGCGCCTCGGCTTTCTCGCGCGAGCGCAAGCAAAGCAGGACAATATTCAGAAATCTGAGCGGACATGGCAGCTTGCATTGGCTGCCGCCGGACGGCAACCGGCGCAACTCGCGCCTCTGCTGGCCATGGCCAGATCCGACAAGCGTGATGATCGTGAAGTGCTCTGGTTGATCGCGGAGAAGAACCCGCGGCAGCTCTGGGCGCGGCAGGAGCTTTATGAGACCTACTGGAAGGAAAGGAATGCCGACCAGATGCTTCGCATGATGGAGCTCATTTTAAAGGAGAATCCGAGCGACCTGGCCGCAAAGTATAATGTGGCGGGCCTGCTCATGGTAACGGAGCGCCAGATTGAACGCGCGACACGCCTCGCCAAGGAGCTTTACGAAGCCGATCCGCGGTCCTTGACCTATGCCGCGCTCCACGCGTACGGACTCAAGTTGCAGGGGGCACCTCAGGAGGGCGCGAAGATTCTCGATTCCAGGGAGGACTTGAATCAACTCGGAAACGATGGCAGCGCTTACTACGCGCTCATTCTATCGGCTTGTGGAAGGAACGATGAGGCTCGCCGATTTGCTGCGGCCATCGATCGGCAGGAGTTGCTGCCCGAATTGCGCGAAGCACTGGATCGGGTGTTCGGAAGCGTTCCTGCAAGCAATACAGTGAACTCCGCGCCATTTTGAAATTACCCGGTTGTCGAGACGCGACGTGAGGCGAATTAAAAGCGATTTCTGGACGGACCGTGGCCGCCCTCCTGCAATGCGTTGCGACCGCGTTGCTGGAACTCGACGGCAAAAATTGTTGAGGACTCGAACGATCTTGCACAGTATTGCGCCGATGTGACGCGTTTTTCTATTGAGCAACTGGCGCAGGCCAAGTTCAAACCCCCAAGCGCAGGGTCCGAGGCATTCTTTGTCATGGATTCGGGAATTGTATGGAGTGATCTCTGGCAAGAGATGCCCGCGAAATGACACACCCCCAACGTACGCAACTTACAGTCTGCCTCAGCCTGTTCGTTCTTACTCTAGGACTAGCCGCATGCTCCCGGCCTGCGAACCAGAGCTCCGTGGAGAATACCGGTTATTGGACCTGCGGAATGCACCCTTCGGTTCACTCCAAGACGCCTGGGAAATGCCCGATTTGCGGCATGGATCTCGTTCTAGTCGAATCGGAAGCAAAAGTCAGAAGCCGAGCCGGCTCAACCTCGAGGGGTCGTCAGGCGATTCGAATCCAGCGAATTCACCATCCCAATCCGACGTCAGCAGCAGTTCGGCGTGGCCTACGCCGCCGTGCATCGCAGGGCCATGCGAATTGACGTCCGCGCTTTAGGAACGCTGGGAGCAGATCAAGGGCTGAGCTTCGAGTGCGTGAGTCGTGTGGACGGTTACGTCGAGCAACTTCGCGTAACTTCACCCGGTGAGCGCGTGGAAGTCGGACAGCCACTAATGACCATTTACAGTCCTGATCTCCGCGCCCCGGAACAGGAGCTGGTTAACCTGCTCAAGGTCCAAGAAAGCGGGAGTGTCTCGCAGGAATCGATGGTGCAGTTGATCGATTTAGCTCGGCGTCGTCTGGAGTTCTTGAATGTCAGCCCGAACGAAATCGCGGAACTGGAGCGCACACGTCAGCCGACCGACCGTCTATTGTACCGATCTCCTTTCAATGGGGTCGTTGACCAGGCGCCGATGAAAAGGGGCATGAGCGTGAAGCCGGGTGACAGGCTCTTGAGCGTGTTCGATCTGTCGCGCCTGTGGTTATGGGCGAGCGTTTACGAAAGCGAGGTTGGACTCTTGAAAGAAGGTCAACCGGTGCAAGTCGGTTTTCCTGCTTTTCCAAATTGGTCCGTCGAAGGAAAAATCGGCTTTATTGGTCCGTCGATTGATCCACTAAAGCGCGCCGCCTCTGTCCGGATCGATATTCCAAACCCGGACGGCCGCCTGCGACCGGGAATGTACGCCAATGTGGTCGTCCAGATTGACGCCGGAGAGAGACTCGCAATTCCGTTCGACTCGGTTCTTCCTACAGGATCGCGAATGCTGGTGTTCGTGGACAAAGGATCTGGAAAATTGGAGCCTCGCTTCGTCCAGATCGGACGCCAATTCGTTGACCCGGAGGATCACAGACGGGAACGCTACTATGAGGTGAACAGCGGTCTGCAAGAAGGGGAGCGTATCGTTTCAGGCGCGAACTTTCTCGTCGATGCCGAGGCGCAAATTCAAGGCGCCATCAAAGATTGGGACGAGCCGTCGCAATCAACCGCAGAGACAGTAAAAGTGCCAGACGCCGAGTCATCAACTACGAGCGGAGAGCAGTCATTTTCACCGTCTCGATGACGCCGCGATCCGATTTGGAGAGCCAGGCGAGCGCAGCTTCCGGCACGCCGACCCGCAGGAATGGCGAATCACTCCTCGAGATCGTCATCGCTCTAAGCGCGCAAAACCCATTTCTTGTTATCCTCTTCACGATTCTCGGAATCGCCGGCGGTATCTATGCAATGTACCACATGCCGCTCGATGCGCTTCCCGATCTGAGCGACGTTCAGGTGATCGTTTACACCGAGTGGCAGGGACGTTCTCCAGACCTCGTCGAGGATCAGATTACCTATCCCATCACCACCAAGTTCACAGGCGCGCCCAAAGTAAAGTTCGTCCGAGGGGAATCGATGTTTGGGAAGTCTTTCGTCTATGTGATCTTCCAGGACGGCACGGACATCTATTGGGCGCGCTCCCGAGTTATAGAATACCTGAACTCCCTCCGCGGCATGCTGCCGGAAGGCGTAAATCCAGTCATCGGACCGGACGCAACGGGGGCCGGGTGGATATTCCAATACGCGCTTGTCGACGAAAGCGGAAAATATGACCTTGCCCAGCTCCGCTCTCTACAGGACTGGCAGCTTCGCTATGCGCTCGAATCCGTTGAAGGTGTCGCAGAGGTGGCCCCAATTGGAGGGTTCGTTAAGCAATACCAGATCGATCTAGACCCCAACAAGCTTGCTGCATTCTCTATTTCTGTCGCTGATGTCGTCGACGCCGTCCGCAAGAGCAACATGGATGCGGGAGGCAAGACTTTCGAAATTGCGACGACGCAGTTTTTCGTTCGCGGGCGCGGTTACATCCGGAGTGCCAGTGATTTGGAGGATGTCCTTCTCAAGGTTCACAATGGCGTTCCAGTCTATTTAAGGAATGTGAGCGAAGTTCATTTAGGACCGGACCTTCGGTATGGCGTCGGCGAACTCAATGGTCAGGGCGAGGCTGTCGGCGGGGTCGTCGTGATGCGATACGGCGCGAACGCGCTCAACGTCATTGATGGCGTAAAGAAAAGGATTGAGGAAATTAAGACCTCTTTGCCACGGGGAGTTCGCATTGTTCCAACATATGATCGGAGCGCGTTGATCCACCGGTCCATCGACACGTTGCGCGAAAAACTCTTGGAGGAGAGCCTAGTGGTGGCGGTCATTTGCGCGCTGTTTCTCTGGCATGTTCGCTCGGCATTAGTGGCGATTATCATTCTACCTGTGGCGATCATTCTCTCATTTATTCCGATGTGGTGGCTCCAACTCACGTCGAACATCATGTCGCTAGGCGGGATTGCGATTGCAGTCGGCGCGATGGTCGACGCAGCAATTATCATGGTCGAGAACGCTCATAAAGGACTGGAACGTTTTCGAGAAGAGCATGGCCGGGAGGCAATCGGGCGAGACCGATTCACTGTGATAGTGAGCGCTGCGCAGACCGTTGGACGGCCACTTTTCTTTTCGCTGATGGTTATCACGGTTAGCTTCATTCCGGTTTTTTCCTTGGAAGCGCAGGAAGGACGCCTCTTTCGACCACTCGCATTTGCCAAGACGTTCGCCATGTTGTTCGCGTCAATCGTCGGGGTGGTGCTTGTGCCAGTTCTTATGGTTTGGCTGCTCCGCGGTAAAATCAGGGCGGAGAAGAAGAATCCGATAAGTGCCTTTTTGATCTCGCTCTATGGGCCGTTAGTGAGTCTGGTTCTTCGCTTCCCTTGGTTCACTATCGGCGCTGCTGCAATTTTGCTTGCTGCCACATGGATCCCGATCAGTCGGCTCGGAAAGGAATTCATGCCCCCTCTCAACGAAGGCACGATCCTATACATGCCCTCAGCGGTGCCTGGAATCTCGATCCGGGAAGCGGCCAGGATCCTTCAAATTCAGGACCGTATTCTGAAGAATTTTCCGGAGGTCGAAAGTGTATTTGGAAAGGCCGGTCAAGCGGACACGTCAACCGACCCTGCACCACTGTCCATGTTCGAGACCGTCATACAGCTCAAACCGCCAGAGCAATGGGCGACTGGTATGACCTGGAAGCAGCTAATCGCGGATATGAGTGAGGCAACGAAGACGCCGGGAATGGCGCAAATCTTCTGGATGCCGATTCAGACGCGGACGGAAATGCTGACCACGGGCTTTCGCTCGATCCTGGGGATCAAAGTCTTTGGCCCGACGTTGGAGGGAATCCAGAGTGTTGCGATTTCGATCGAAAGAGCTCTGGCCGATCTCCCCGATACACGGAGCGCTTTCGCCGAAAGAACGACAGGGGGCCATTTTCTGGATTTCACCGCTAATCGCGAAGCTGCAGCCCGCCATGGACTCCGCGTAGAGGACGTAAACCAGATCGTAGAGACCGCTATCGGCGGGAAGACGATCGGCGCAACCGTGGAAGGTCGTGAGAGATATCCCATCAGCGTACGCTACGCGCGCGATTTCCGCGACGACATTGGCGCGCTCAGGCGGGTGCTCGTCGCGACCGCAACTGGGGAGCAGGTACCGCTCTCCCTGCTCGCCGATCTTAGCTTTCGCACGGGTCCACCCAGCATCCGCAACGAAAACGGACAGCTTGTGGGCTATGTTTCCATAGACATTACCAGCAGAAACATTGATGGCTATGTGAAAGCCGCCTCACGGCGTATCGCCGAAAAGGTGCAGTTTCCCCCGGGATATTACTTTCATTGGGCGGGGCAGTTCCAGTATCTGCAAGCAGCGGAACAGCGCCTGGCGGTCTTGGTTCCCTTCACCCTTCTCATCATTTTCGTTCTGATTTATCTGAGCACTCGCTCGGTGATGAAGACGTTCATCGTCCTGCTCACGGTGCCCTTCTCCCTTGTTGGAGCGTTCTGGCTGATTGCCTTGCTCGGATACAATATGAGCGTGGCGGTGTGGGTTGGACTCATTGCCTTGGCTGGAATTGATGCTCAAACCGGTGTCGTGATGCTTCTCTACCTCGATTTAAGCTGGGAAAAGTTCAAGGTGGAGGGAAGAATGAACACGCTCACCGACTTGTACGCCGCGGTACGCGAAGGTGCCGTGCAGCGAATTCGACCTAAGATGATGGCGGTCTGCGCGATCCTCTTCGGTCTGCTTCCCGTGATGTGGTCGCCCGAGTATCAAGCAGGCGCCGATGTAATGAAGCGGATTGCAGCTCCTATGATCGGAGGAGTCATCAGTTCAGCCGTTTTGAATCTGTTGATCTATCCGGTCATATACGTCATGTGGCGCAAACGGCATCTGCCGAAGGGACTGGATGCTTACAACAAACTCTTTAGCAATAGCTAGCTAAGCTAAGCTAAGCTAAAAGTGCACAATGGCAGCCTTTGAGGGAACACCGTTGAGATCAATGATGAAGAGCATGTAGTTGCCCGGAGGGGCGATATTTGCGTTCGATGGAGCCACAACGCCGAGAGACGTCGCCGAGCCACTTCCGATGGTGAACGTCAAGGGCACGAAGCGCTGACCCATGTCAATAGCGTGCGTCACACTGCCGAATCGAATCAAGGAAACTGCGGCGATATTGACAGCGTCAGGTGTTTGCACGGTGAAGATCTGTCCATACGACAACTGTGAAGGAGCTGACGCGATGACCGGCCGCTGTCCCTTGAAGAGGTATGGCGGCGCGAAAAACTCAACGGTCTGCTGATCGGTGGGCTCGTTAAGGCCGTTAAAGCGTCCGCCGCCCATGACGAGCACCCGCGCGTCAGGCAGGAGCAAAGCCTCGGAATGGTATAAGCGCGGCGCGTTCATCGACGCGAGCGTCGTAAAACTCTCCGTCGTCGGCGACCACAACTCCGCGGCTAGTATAGCGTTGGTGACGCCCACGGCATTGGTCGTCGGGCCACCACCCGCTACCAGAACAGTGCCATCCGGGAGAAGGGTCGTGTTCATGTACGTCCGCGGGAAATTCATCGAGAGCACTTGACGCCAAGCCGGCGTTGCGCTGTCGTCATATCGAGCACGTAGGCTGTCGCGGCCGATGAACGTATCGCTTTGTCCGGGTCTACGTGCCGACTTTGAGGTTCAGATACATCACGGTCGAGGTACCAACGCGAAGATGCCATATTCGGACGCTCGAGTCCGCGACGTTTATTTGGATTGAACGGAAGCTGAGGAATACGTTGCCGGGTCCCAGACTATCGCGTCTGCTCCGGCACTCTGGGCGTCTGACATGAAGATCTTGCCATTTGGCAGGAGCGCTGAATGGACGGGCACTATTGAAACGGGAATCGTGCCAGACCACATTCCGAATTGAGCCGGATTCCCTGGATTGGAGTTTGAGAAGAAGACGGAAACGGGATTGGAAGTTCCCGCGTTGCTCACGCCGTCTACCGCGGACGCGGTGAGAGTATGAAGACCATTTGCGAAAGCTGCAGTATTTAGAGAGAACGTGTAAGGACTTGTGGTGTCGATTGCCGCCAATTGGAATCCGTCGATCTGAAGCCGAACACTCGCGACTCCCGAGGCGTCCGTCGCAGCGACAGCCACGTTTATGGTGCCTGTTACTGTCTGGCCCGCTTGGGGATCCGTGATGCTCACGGTCGGCGGGGTCGTATCGGGCGGTGGGGGGAGGGGGAGGAGGGCTGTTAGCCGCGCGGAAGGCAACCATTTGCATCACCCATCCACCGCCACTCGGAACGGGCGCTGTGGCGCTATAAGATCCGATCGCAGTGACCACGCGGTCTTGCGCTATGTCGGCGTTTGGCACGGTGAGTAGCCGCATTGTAAAGCTGTTGCCTGGACCCGATGTCACGCCCTGCACCATATTGGCTCCGACCAACAAGTTCGCTACATTCTTAGTCGTCACATTGCCGCTGCTGCTCGTCGTGCTACTGCCGTTTCCTGCCGCGATCACGTCGACTGCATTGACAGGGTCAACCCCGCTGTACTCCAGAACGCGAACATCTGGATATCCGGCTGCTGGTGAGAATGTTACAGTAACTGTGTTTGCGGCGGCTGCAGCCGGAGCGATGTTCGGGGCGTAGTAAATAGACTGGGATAACGGGCCGATTCCTTGCGTTGGTCCAACCGCTAATTTATAGGAGTTTTGACTCGTGTCCGACACCGAGACAAGATGCCCGTTCGCATCGTTCCAACCGACGATGACGACGTTGAGATTGCCTGCGGACTGCGCGGCGTTGTAGCGAACCGGGACGGTCGTTTGCGAGGTCTGCGGAGCCAAATAATTCCCTTGTACGAATTGCGGTGTCGCAGGAGTCGGAGTCGGAGTCGGAGTCGGAGTCGGGGTCGGAGTCGGAGTCGGAGTCGGAGTCGGAGTCGGAGTCGGAGTCGGAGTCGGAGTCGGAGTCGGAGTCGGAGTCGGAGTCGGAGTCGGAGTCGGAGTCGGAGTCGGAGTCGGAGTCGGAGTCGGAGTCGGAGTCGGAGTCGGAGTCGGGGTCGGTGTCGGTGTCGGTGTCGGGGTCGGGTCGGAGTCGGTGTCGGAGTCGGAGTCGGAGTCGGAGTCGGAGTCGGAGATCCTGCTGCACGGAAGGCAACCATCTGCATCACCCATCCACCACCGCCTGGAACCGGAGCTGTGGCGCTGTAAGACCCGATCGCAGCGACCGCGCGGTCTTCCGCAATGTCGCCGTTTGGCGCGGTGAGTAGCCGTGTTGTAAAGCTGCTACCCGGACCGGATGTCAACGCCTGCACCATATTGGCTCCGACCAACAAATCCGCTGCATTCGTAGTCGCCACTGCGCCGCTGCTACTGGTTGCGCTGCTGCCTGTCCCAGCCTTGGCCACGTCAACTGGATTAACGGTAGCAATCCCACCTGTACTCAAGGATTCGGATATCCGGATAGCTGGCCAGCGCTGAGAAGGTCACCTTCACCGTATTTCCGCCGGCCCCCGCTCCGGCGATGTTCGGGGCGTAGTAAATGGACTGCGTTAACGCACCGCTGCGTATCGTCGGCCCAACCGCCAATTGATAGGAGTTTTGACTCGTGTCAGACACCGAGACAATCTGCCCGTTTGCATCGTTCCAACCAACGATGACGACGTTAAGGTTGCCTGCGGTTTGCGCGGCATTGTAGAGAACCTGGACGATCGTTTGCGGCGTCTGTGGAGTTGAATAGTTTCCCTGAACGTATGCGGGCGTTGCTGCCGAGAGACCCGGGAGGCCACCAGCTCCGAAAAGGAAGAATACGCATAAGCCGCTGAGGAGACTGCGTGCGCGACCAGCACGCTTTCGCATTGAGCACTCATGCCTCGTGCGCAGCGAAAATTTAGCGGCCCGTAAGAGCATCAACAGACTTTCGTGGTGAATAGGCGATACTCCCGCTCGATAAAGGGCCATGAGACCGGGCAGAAAGAACAATCCAACGAGTTTCCAGTGGCGTACATTTGACTACTTTGTTACTACGCGCGAACCGCCTGAACTTGCCAAATTTTTGTTTGAGTGCATACCGCTTTGAATACCCTTTGCCTTGGTGGAGGGATACGATTGTTTCAGCCCAAATCAGTGCTCGCCCATGTCTTCTACTTGTGAAGGCTGATAGACTGGAAGAGAAATGTGACAGGTAGTCGAAAAAGAGGGGGCTAGGGGAATAAGGGATCAGCGAGCGGCGTGTCCCCGCAAGCGCAGCGCGGTACAAACAGCGCGTAGGCGCCCCATAGCGGATAACGCTGAGTGAATTGGGTTTGTTTAGCAAGCATCAGGGGATCGGGGCTTGCATTGGGGTGTGATCTTTTTCAAGGCTCCGCGCTATAGTGAAATAATCGCAGACAGATGCAATTTGTCTCAATTGATCAAAAGTGGAAACCTGACATACTGAAGCAGAATTCGTATGTCTACTCCCTGTCACGTCACGGTCTGGGGCGAGTTTCGCCACGAGAAGAAGAACCCGAAAGTCGCCGAAATCTATCCAAAAGGCATGCATGAGGCCATCGCCGCCTTCCTCCGCCAGGAACCCGGCGTCGAGGTCCGCACTGCCACCCTTGACGAGCCGGAGCACGGTCTCTCGGAATCCGTTCTGGAGAGTACGGACGTGCTCGTCTGGTGGGGCCACATGGCTCACGGCGACGTGAAGGATGAGATCGTCGAACGCGCGAAAAAGCGCGTGCTTGAAGGCATGGGTCTCGTCGTCCTGCACTCCGGCCACTATGCGAAACTCTTCAAAGCACTGATGGGCACGACCTGCTCACTCAAGTGGCGCGAAGCCAATGACAAGGAGCGCGTGTGGAACATCATGCCGACGCACCCCATCGCAAAAGGCATCGGGGACTATTTCGAAGTGCCCGCCGAGGAAATGTATGGGGAACCGTTCGGCATTCCCACCCCGGACGAGTTGATTTTTATCTCCTGGTTTACGGGCGGTGAGGTCTTTCGCAGTGGCTGCACATGGTATCGCGGTAACGGGCGCATATTCTATTTTCGTCCCGGACACGAAACCTACCCGACCTACCATCATCCGCAGGTCCAGCGGGTTGTCGCGAATGGAGTGCATTGGGCGCGCCCGACGGTCAGGATTCCGGACGCCTGTCCAAATTCGGCGCCAATCGAGCCCCTGCCGAATGATGACGAGGCCCACACCCGTTCCGCCGTGGGCTACAAATAGGCGCCATCATTATCCTTTATGAGCAAGTTCAATATCAAAACCGTTCGCCTCGGTATTCTTGGCACGGGGCGCATGGCGGACTACCATGCCGAGCGATTTCAAAAGGTTAAGAATTGCCGGATTGTGGGGGCCGTTGATCTCGACCGTGACCGCGTCGAGGCCTTCTGCAAGAAACACGGCATTCCGAAGTCTTACAGCAGCCTGGACGAAATGTTGGCGGCGGGCGAGGTCGACGCAGTGAGCAATGTTACGCCGGATACTTTCCACGCACCGCTATCCATCCAGTGTCTGAAGGCCGGCAAGCACGTTCTTTGCGAGAAGCCTCTCGCGCTGAACTATCCGGATGCCCTGCGCATGGTCGCGGCGGCTCGAAAGGCCGGCCTGATAAACATGATCAACTTTTCGTACCGTGACTGGCCCTGCATCCAGGCCGTCGCTGGTCTCGTTCAGCGCGGCGTTTTGGGCGAGATGCGCCACATCGAGGCGAGCTACCTCCAGTCCTGGCTCCCCAGCAAAATCTGGGGAGACTGGCGCACCACGCCGACCTGGCTCTGGCGTCTGTCTTCAGGGCACGGCAGCAAAGGCGCTCTGGGCGACGTGGGCGTGCACATCATCGATTTTGCCACATACCCCGTGGGACATATTTCCTCCGTTTACTGCCGCTTGAAGGCTTTTCGCAAGGCGCCGCGTGACCGTGTGGGCGAATATGTGCTCGACGCCAACGACTCCGCCGTCCTCAGCATCGAGTTTAAGAACGGCGCGCTCGGCACCATCCACACCACCCGCTGGGCCGGCGGTCATATCAACCGTCTTTACCTCAAAGTCTCGGGCACCATGGGTTCCATCGAAATAGATTCCGAGCGCACCACGGACGGCTATCGCCTGAGCGTCGGCAAGGATCTCGACAAGGGTTTGTGGAAGGATGTCAGCTGCCCGCCAGTGCTCAACATCTACCAGCGATTTATCAAGTCCATACTGACCGGCAATCAGGAGCAGCCCGACTTCGCCCGTGGCGCAGAAATTCAAAAGATCCTCGATGCGTGCTTCAAATCTGACGCAGAGCAGAAACCTGTAAAGGTGTGAGACGCGCGCGGGATCCCGAGGGGGAGGGAGCCCGCATTTGCGGCGCGGGCGCTGGCGATTCCTGCCCGCTTTGTCTCCTGTCTTCCGACAGCGAAGTATGTATTCTTTCCGGATGAGCGAGCCTCGCCTGCCCGGATGCACCGTCATCGATCACCCACTCGTCAAAGTCAAAGTGACCATTCTTCGGAACAAGGAAACCCAAACGGAATTGTTTCGGCGAACGCTTCAAGAGCTCACCGCTTTGCTCGCTTTCGAAGCCACGCGCGAATTGGAGCTGAGCGACGTCGAAATTGAAACGCCGCTCGAGCGATGCAAGGGGCATCGGCTGTCCCGGGAGTTGACGGTCGTGCCGATCCTTCGTGCAGGGCTTGGAATGGCCGAGGCGATGTTGAACGTTCTGCCCCAGGCGAGGCTGGGTCACGTTGGCACCTATCGCAACGAGAAAACATTTCTGCCGATAAGCTATTATTTCAAAGCTCCGCCCCGTCTCGAACAGTCCGATGTCTTTCTTGTTGATCCCATGCTCGCGACGGGCAACAGCGCCGCGGACGCCACGGCGCAGCTGAAGTCGGGCGGCGCGAAGCGCATTCGGCTTGTCGCCCTGCTTGGATGTGTGACTGGAGCGAAGTTTTTCCGCGAGCAGCATCCGGACGTGCCGGTGTTTCTCGCGGCGCTCGACGAGAAGCTGAACGAGCGCGCCTACATCGTGCCGGGACTTGGCGACGCCGGGGATCGCTATTGCGACACTTAAAGGCGGTCGCCGCGGAAAAGGGTCCCCGGATCCGTCCTGCCGGAGACAGTCATTCGTTTCATAGAGAGCCGAGCAAAAATCGAGCAATGTCGTCGGCGGCGTTGGGCCGGCTGAGCGAAGAGGCGGCCTGCTGCCAGGCGATCCATTCCCGGGCTCCGTCAGCGAAGGCTGCGCGCGTAGTCGCTGCGATTCGCGGCGGTGTCGTCGCAAGGGCGCCGGCCCTTCTTTCGAGAACGAGGCGGGCATTTCCTTCCTCTTGTCCGGGCACGATCTGCGTGATGATCATGGGCGTTCTCGCGGCGAGGGTTTCCTGCACAGTCGCACCGCCCGCTTTGCTGATGAGCAAATGGTTCTCCGCCATCAGGCGAGGCATTTCAGGGGTCCAGCCGAAAACGTCGATCGATTTTCTCTCTGCTTTGGAGATCGCGGAAAGTCTGCGCGCGAGGTCTTCGTCCCTCCCGGTCGTCACCGTCAGACGCACATCGTCGAGAGCCAGAAGGCGCCTGACGATTTCAGGCGCCATGGCCCGGCCCGAGTTGATCACATAAAGAACACGCCAGCGACCATCCGGAGGAGGGACGGGACGCGATCCGTTCAGGCTGCCAAAGAGCCTTGGAACAGGAAAACCGAAGACGCGGATTTTTTGCTGCGGAATCCCGGCGTCCACGAGGACGTTTGCCGTGGGTTCATTCGCGACCAGGAAATAGTCGCTATGAGCGCGGTGCCATACCGAGTTTATTGTCAGGGAATCCGTGATGATCGTCACCATCCGGAACGGGCGCTTGAGCCTCCTGCGGTAAATGAAATCAAGCAGGTGGTTGCAACCTGGATAGGTGGAGACGATGACGGAGGGCTCCAGATTTGAAATGAGGCCCGACAATCGCCGCGCCGCCGCCGCGTAAACCCCGATATGCCATTCGACAATGCGCGTGCGGTCGAGAATCTCAAAGACCATTTGCCAGAGGGAGGGAAAGCGATTGATGACCGCAACGTAACCCTGCTGGACAAGCCGATTGAACGAGCCGTAGGCGTCGAGAAAAACATCGCTGACGACCGCATTTGTCTGCGGCGCCATCACCGCGATGGCCTCGCGCAGATTGCGCGCCGCGGCGTTGTGGCCTTCGCCAAAGCCGGCGGTGAGAATCAGCAGCGATTTCACAGCCAATTCTTGCGCCGGAAAAAGAGTATCATGCCGCCGGCGATGCAGGCCATGGCCCCGAGGCAAAGCAAATAGCCAAAGGGCCAGTTGAGTTCGGGCATGTTTAAGGGCTGGTCCGTGTTGAAATTCATTCCATAGACACCCGCGAGAAAGGTGAGGGGAATGAAGATGCTGGAAATGACGGTCAGCACGCGCATGACTTCGTTTGTGCGGAAGCTAAGGCTCGACAGATACACGTCCATGAGTCCGGCGGAGAGATCGCGATAGCTCTCCAGGATATCTATGATTTGTGCGGTATGGTCGTAACAATCCCGGAGAAAAATCTGGGTATCTTTCGAGACCAGGCCCGTTTCGTCCCGGATGAGCGTGTTGAAGGTCTCCCTCTGTGGCCATGCGGTCCGGCGGAGTTGAAGCAAGAGGCGCTTGGATTCGTAAAGCTTGCGGAGGCTGTCCCTCGAAGGCTTGTCCAACAATTCCTGCTCGATCTCCTCGATCGACTCGCCCAAGGTCTCAAGGATCGGGTAGAATTGATCCACCGTGGCGTCGAGCAGCGCGTAAGCGAGATAGTCGGCCTTCATCTTGCGCGCGTAACCGCCGCCCGTCCGCAGGCGCAAGCGAACCTTCTCGAAGACATCCCTCTGGCTCTCCTCCTGAATCGTCAGCACATAGGACTTGCCGAGAAAGATGCTTAGTTGCTCGAGGATGATCCGCCAGTTCTCACCCTTATAGACCATTTCACTGATGATGAAGTAGTGATCGGCATAATTCTCGACCTTGGGCCGTTGCGTCGTGTTAAGCACGTCTTCCAGGGCCAGGGGATGGATATTGAATTGTCGCCCGAGTTTGCGGAGCAGTTCCACGTCGGACAAGCCATCCACATTGATCCAGTTGACGAGCGAGGGATCGAAACGCCGCATCAAGTCGTCGAAGTTGTCAAACTGCCCCTCGAAGATCGTCTCGTTGTCATACTGGATAAGCGTGATGACGGACGGCTTGCCGTTGCTCTCGGCATGGGAAATCAGCGTAGCCGGCGGGGTGCCGGGAGCGTGATATTTGATGTGAATCATGCGGAGCCTAGCCCACCTTAGCCGAGGTCTTCTTCGAACCGAGAAAGTGATCGAATCCCGCGGGCAGCGCCGTGGATGTCGTGTCCGGCTCGGTAAGCCGGCCGATCTCCGTCAAACGGACGCTCGGGAACATTTCCTTCCACCCGCGGCGCAATCGATTCGCCAGCCGTGGCGCAACCGCCAGGAGCAACTCGTAATCTTCGCCGTCAGACATCGCGTGAATGCTGTCGCAACCGCGCGTCCTCGGCAGGGCGGAGGGATCGATCTCAAATCCGCATTTGCTCGCTGCGGCAAGGCGTGGCAGATCGGCCGCCAGGCCGTCGCTTAAATCGATCATCGCGCGAACGTATCCGTGGGCGCTGAGCCATCGACCCTCGAAGACACGCGGAACGAACTCCAGGTGCCGCCCGCCGACCGAACCGCCCAGGGTGCCCGTGACAAAGAGGAGATCATTGGGCCGGCCTCCAGACCGCGTGATCAAGCGTCCGGCCTCAACCCGCCCAACCAGGGAAACGGATATCGCGGCGCGCGGCGCGCGAGAGGTTTCGCCTCCGACGATGCCGACACCGAAGCGGCCCGCGGCTTTGGAGAGTCCCTTGTAAAGCGACCTCCAGTATTCAACGGTCCGATCCGCCGGCGACATGACGTTTACCAACGCGTGCCGCGGCTCGCCCCCCATTGCGGCAATGTCGCTCAATGGACGGCAAAGCGCCTTCCATCCCACTTTCTGGGGTTCGTCTTCGGGCAGATAGTGAATACCTTCGACCACGCAATCTGTTTTCAACAAAAGCATTTCGCGGATTCCGGGTCCCTGGACAACCGCGCAATCGTCGCCGGGCCCCACGAGCGTGTTTCGTCCGAGGGGAAGATCTTCGAGAAGGATCTCCAGCAACCGGTCTTCGCTCACATCTTGGAGTTTCATTTCAAGGAATCCGGCCATGCCAGGGTGAAGATGACGGTGATGCCGTTAAAGAGGGCGTGCATCAGAATAGAGGCCCAAAGCGATCCCGCGCCCTCGTAGACAAGCGTCAGCGCCACGGCGAGCACGAAGAGGCCCGCCAGCGACGGGATGTGGGCGTGGATGGCCGCGAAGACCGACGCGCTGATCACCATCGCCCACCAGCGCCCCGCGTAGCGCCGGAGCACGCCGAAAATATAACCTCGAAAAATCAGCTCCTCGGAGATCGGCGCAATGACAGTCGCGCTCAAAATCAGCAAGAGCCTGTCCCGCAAATCCGCGTGCTCGACCAGGAACTGGAGCAGAGGTTGGGGTTGGGCGTCCGCTCCGATGATGCGGAAGCTCAGCGTATGGATAAAGTAGATCGCCGGCAGAGCAGCCACCAACCCGAAGCAGGCCGCGCGCAGAGTCTTCCCCCAACCGATGCCGCGCAGGCCGAAGAGGTCCAGCGGATTCCGGGAACGGAGGATCAGGAAACTGAGCAGAAAGACGATCAAGAGAAACGAGAAGACCGTGCCGACGATCAGCACCTCAGTGTTTACCACGATCACCCGATTGGCCGAACCGACGATGCTTGTCAGAAACCAGAGCACCAGCAGCGTGGCGAAAATCGCATCGGCTGTCCCATACGGCTGCAGCGTGGCCATCGACTTCGACGGCAAATCAGATTCCCTGGCAAGACGGCGAAAATAGACCGCGCTGCCCAGGCTCAGGACTCCGGAAAAGAACATTTCCATTTCAGGTCCGTTCTAGGGAGCAAGGAAGGATGGCAGCAGGTAAACGCGACCAGGTTCAAGTTGAGGAAATTTCTCAAGGATGTCGACCTTGATCGAAGGCGCCCGCGTTTCGCTGAGCATCCGCAGAAGGCTCGCGAATGTGATCGCCCGTTTGTAGCGAACCACCCGCGACCCGGATACCCCGGCCAGTTCGCCCGCTTTCTGATAGGCGTCCTCGATGTAGCCGAGTTGGTTGACAAGTTTTGCCGCGTAGGCATCCGTCCCGCTCATGATCCGTCCGTCCGCGACTCCATTTCGCAAGCTTTGCTCGTCCAAACTCCGCGCGTTGGCCACGATACCCACAAAGCGGTCGTAGCTCTGCATAACAAGTCCTTCCACATACGCCCTTTCTTCCGGCGTCATCTCACGCGCGCCGTTGAGCATGTCCTTGAACTTTCCGCTCTTGAAAACGACGGATTCGAGCCCGAGCTTTCCGAAGAGATCACGGTAGTTGAGCGTCGAGATAATCACGCCGATCGAGCCGGTGAAAGTCGTCGGGTTGCACATGATATAGTTCGCTCCGCAAGCGGTGTAGTACGCGCCGGACGCTCCGAGGGAATTGAAAAAGATCACGGACGGCTTCTCTTTGCTGAACTCCTTGAGACTATTGTAAAGCACGTCGGACGCGGTGATCTCGCCGCCCGGGCTATCCACGGAAATCACCACCGCCTTGACCTGGGAGTCTGTCCGCGCTTGATCCAGGGCGTTCTTGAATCCCTGGACCATGTCTTCCCCGAGCGCGCCCGATTGGCCGTGCGCAATGATGCCCTCGAGGGGAATGACTGCGATCTTCTGAGTTGCCACGATCCCGTCTTTGAGTATCACTTCCTCAAAATCCCTCTCGCGCGAAGCCCGGACCGCAGAGGCGCTCGCCGTTCCCTTTACCCCAACCAGCGCAGCAAAAAGCAGGAGATTGACAAACATGCTCGCACAAACGGCAACAAAGAGGGCGATGATCGCACAGCCAGACTTTTTCATTGAGAAGGGCCCATACGCTGCCTCATATCGCAACGTGCCTCAAGCGGTGATTTTCGCTTCGTGCGAAGGGCTTCCTTTCCTCCTGTGAATAACTTGGGAAGAATTCCCGCGTTTCAGGATTACTTGTTCACTGGTCTTTGTGAATGACTCAGGAAATCTCGTGCCGAACCCGATGACACGCACCGAAATCCAGCACGCGCTCAGCCTTCTCGGAACGCGCCCCCGGCAAAGTCTCGGACAGAACTTTCTTCACGATAAAAATCTCGCGCGCTGGATCGTGGCACAGCTTCGTCTCGAGCCCGGTGATCATGTTGTGGAGATTGGCCCGGGTCTCGGCGCACTGACCGGACTTCTCGCGCGCGACGACGTTTTGCTTACGCTTCTCGAAAAGGATCTGCGGATGGTCGAATGGTTGCGCGAACGCATTGGTTCCGGGCGCGTGGAACTGTTCCACATCGATGCCCTCGATTTCGATCTTCGCAGACTCTATGGCACGGGGCCCGTAAAGATTATAGGCAATCTTCCGTATTACATTTCGACGCCGCTGATCGCGAAATACACATCAGCCCTTTCACCCGCATCAATGCTTGTTCTGACGCTTCAGCAGGAAGTGGCCGAGCGCCTCGTTGCCCAGCCGCGCACGAAGCAATTCGGCGCAATGACTGTGTGCGCTTCGCGGCGTTGGAACATACGCCGCGCGAAGAAACTTCCTCCCTCGGTTTTCCACCCTAAGCCCCAGGTCTTCTCCTCTGTTGTCATCTTCGAACGCAAGGCCCCGCACGATATCGCGCCGTGTGATGATGTCTTCTTCGAGAGGCTCGTGCGCCGGGGGTTTGCCGAGCGACGAAAACAACTGCGCAATCTGCTCGTCCAAGAGAGGGACCACTGGCCATCGATTTGTGCCGCTTTATCCGTAGCGGAAACGGTCCGCGCCGAGGAACTTTCGCTCGCGGAATGGGAACGCCTCTCCCAATTGCTGCAGCCCGCGAAGGCCCAGCATGGCGAGGAAGTGTTCTGCGTGGTGGACGCGCAGGACCGCGTCATCGGCTCCGAATCGCGCGATCGCGTACATGTGAATAACCTGAGGCATCGTGCCGTCCACGTCCTCGTCTTCAATCAGCGCGGAGAGGTTTTCCTCCAGAGGCGTTCGATCTGGAAGGACACCCACCCCGGAAAGTGGGACTCATCCACGGCCGGCCACGTCGATGCCGGGGAGTCCTATGAAGAAGCGGCCAGGCGGGAACTGCGCGAGGAGATCGGCATCGAATGTCCGATCGAGAAAATCGGCAAATTGCCGTGCTCCGCCGCGACGGGCTGGGAGTTCATCGAGGTGTTCCGCGGCACGCATGAAGGTCCTTTCCATCTCGCGCCGATGGAACTTGAAACCGGAGCGTTCTTTCCGCTCGACCAAATCCGGGCATGGCTCGACCGCAGCCCACAGGATTTCAGTCCGGTTTTCACGCTGTGTCTTCGCCTTTTAACAGAAAAGGGATAAAAATGGGAAGTGCGCCCGAATTCAGGCTGGGAGGCGACGATGAGTTACGTCTTGGTGGTGACGTGTGGCCTCCTGAATTTTCTAGGAACCAAATAGATTGAGCATGCTTCGTACGGAACCCCTTGTCATCCCGGGACACGATCCCGTGCCGGCTGCCGTCGATGTTGGCGATGTTGAAATCGTGTACCTCCGAGATGCGCTTTTCCTCGAGCAGGTGGCCTAGGATTCCGGAAGCGATCGGCTTGGTGAAAGCCCCAGAGAGCGGCGTTACATAAACAATCGTGGTCTTCTCGCGCAAGCCACGCTCGGTCAGGCAGGAGTCGGCGAGGAAGGCGAATTCTAAGGCGGCTACAGGACACTTGATGGGCATCTCGCAGATATGGATCACAAGGCGACCGCCCTTCCAGCCGCGGAGCCGTTCATAGTCCCCGCCGTACCGGCACCGAGGATAAGGAGATTTTTCATGAGTTTATGCCAACAGGTTGATCGCGCAGGGCAGGGGTCGGGCCTTGAGAAGTCCTCTCGTACGCCATGAAGTAAAGGACAGGCACCGCCATGCGACTGATGAGCAGCGAGGCGATTTCACCAGCCATCAAAGAGATGGCCAATCCCTGGAAGATCGGGTCGAAGAGAATGACCGCGCCACCCACGATAACTGCCATTGCGGTAATAAACATCGGCCGAAAGCGGACGGCGCCCGCGTCTACGACAGCCGCACCAAGTGGAATTCCCTCGCGCAGACGCTGCTCGATGAAGTCCACCAGGATGATCGAATTACGCACGACGATGCCGGCGCCGGCCATAAATCCAATCATCGACGTTGCGGTAAAGAACGCCCCAAGGAGTCCGTGCGCAGGCAGGATGCCCACCAGCGAGAACGGAATGGCTGCCATGACGATGAGCGGCGTGAGAAACGAACGGAACCAGCCCACCATCAGCACGTAGATGAGGACCAGCACGGCGGCGAAGGCCAGGCCGAGATCGCGAAACACTTCGATCGTAATGTGCCATTCGCCGTCCCATTTTATGGCTGGTTTTGCGTCGGTGAAGGGCTGCGAGGCATTATGGACCGCGATGGTCGAGCCGTCCCCACCGAACTCGCGGGTGTCGAGCTTTTGCAGGGCTTTGTTCATGGCGAAGATCGCATAGACGGGACTTTCGACGACGCCCGCCACGTCGCCGATGATGTATGTCACGGGCATAAGGTTCTTGTGATAGAGGCTTTTCTCGATCGTGGATTCCTCGATGCGTACGAGCTCACGCAAGGGAATGAGCGGCGGAGTGCCCGTGACCGAGCCGGGTTCAGGCAATGCATTGGCATCGCCGGAACGAACGCGCAGGGCGAGAAGTTCCTCGGGCGTGGTGCGCAGCGAGCGGGGGAGTTGCAGGACGATGTTTATGTCCTCTTTCTCGTGGGGCACATGGAGCAAATCCACGGCGTCACCACCAACGGCAAGACGGAGGGTCTGGGAAATGGTTTCCGCGCTGATTCCGTGCAGGGCGGCCTTTTCCTTGTCGATGACAAAGCGCGCCTTCGGCTGGTCGGACTCGATATACCAGTCCACATCCACCACGCCGGGAGTTTGTTTGAATATCGCTATGATTTTTTGCGCGAGGGCGAGCCGTGCTTTCTCCGAGGGGCCGTAAACTTCGGCGACAAGAGTTTGCAGCACAGGCGGGCCGGGGGGCACCTCGGCTACGGCGACGCGTGCGCCGTATTTCTCAGCGATTGCCGCCACGCGCGGGCGGACGCGTTTGGCGATGTCATGGCTCTGCGCTTTCCGGTCGCCTTTGGAGACAAGATTGATTTGCAAGTCGGCCACGTTCGCTCCGCGGCGCAAAAAATAGTGGCGGACGAGTCCGTTGAAATTGAAGGGCGCCGCCGTTCCCGCGTAGATCTGGTAGTCAGTGACCTCCGGCTCCTTGCGCACAGCGGCCGCGATTTCGCGTGCGGCCTGTGCGGTGCTTTCGAGAGAACTGCCTTCGGGCATGTTCAGGATGATCTGGAATTCGCTTTTGTTGTCGAAGGGTAGCATCTTCACCTTCACCCAGCCGACGGCCACCGTGCCCATTGCGGCGAGGAGAAGTGCGCAAATCGCAGCGAGGAAGATGCCGCCTGCTCGCCGGTTTCCTAGGAGCGGTCCCATCACGCGGCGATACAGCCGTGTAAAAAAATCCTCCTCGTGCGCAATACGCGAATGCGGGCCGCCGCCCCCAGGAGCAGCCGCGTGCGCGAGAAGCCGCCGTTCACCGTGGCGCCAGCGGAGCACGCGGACCGCAGCCCAAGGGGTGACGATGAAGGCGATGGCTAGCGAGAAGAACATCGCGGCACTCGCGCCAATGGGAATGGGACGCATGTATGGTCCCATCAGGCCGCCGACAAAGGCCATCGGCAAAACAGCCAGGATGACCGCAAAGGTAGCAAGGATTGTCGGATTGCCAACCTCGCCGACTGCTTCAACGGCGATGGCCGGCCAGCTTCGTCCCCGGTTGTGTGCGAGGTGAAAGTGCCGCACGATGTTTTCCACGACAACGATGGCGTCATCAACCAGAATGCCGATGCTGAAGATGAGCGCGAAGAGGGTGATCCGATTGAGGGTGAAACCCAGCAGGTAAAAGACCAGCAGCGTGAGCGCGAGCGTGGAGGGGATCGCAATCGCAACAATCAGGGATTCGCGCCAGCCCAGCAGAAAGAGGATGAGCAGTGACACACCGATTACGGCGATAGCCATGTGAAAAAGAAGTTCGTTGGACTTTTCCGCAGCCGTTTCGCCGTAGTTCCGCGTTACGGACACCTCGACGTCCGACGGAATCACGCTGCCCTTGAGCGTTTCCACCCGGCGCAGCACATCGTTGGCAACCGAGATCGCGTTGGCTCCGGGCCGTTTGGCCACAGTGAGCGTAACAGCGGGTTCCTCGGCGGCGCGCAGGCCGCCCGCCGCGCCCCGGCCGAAGAAGACGTATTGGGAGGGCTCTTCTGCCCCGTCCATGATCTCGGCAACCTCCCGCAGATAGACGGGCTTGCCGTTAAAAACGCCGACCACGACATTGCCGGCATCCTCGGCGCTCTGCAAAAACCCGCCGGTCTCCACCGCAATCTCTTTGTTATTGCTCGTGATTCCACCCGAAGCGAATTGGCGGTTCGCCTGCCTTAGCATGGGAACGATACCCGCCGGGGTGAGATGGCGCGCGGCGAGCCGCGCCGGATCGAGCAGCACGCGCAATTGCCGCCGAGCCCCGCCGACAATCGTGGTTTCCGCAACCTGCTGCGCCTGCTTAACCGTGTCGTCGACTTGAGCGACCAGACGCCGGAGCGTGAGATGGTCGTAGCGCGGACTGTGGAACGTCAACGTGAGGATCGGCACGTCGTCGATCGACTTCGGCTTGATGAGCGGGATACCCACACCGGCCGGTATGCGATCGTAGTTGGAGCGGAGCTTCTCGGTGAGCCGCACCAGGCTGCGCTCGATGTCTTCGCCGACAAGGAAACGGACGACCAGCTGGCTCTCGCCTGTGCGCGAGGTGGAGTAGATGTACTCCACGCCCGGAATTTCCCCAAGCAGCTTCTCCATCGGGCGCGTGGCGCGCTCCTCGACTTCCTTCGCGCTGAACCCAGGCATGGATACCAGCACGTCGATCATCGGCACCTTGATCTGGGGCTCCTCCTCGCGAGGGAGCATGATCACAGCAAAGAGCCCCAGGAGCACCGAAGTGACGACGATGAGCGGGGTCAGCTTCGAGTCGATGAAAAAACGGGCAACGCGGCCTGCGACACCCGGAAGAGGAGCGGAAGAATCCTCCGGCGTCATTGGAGCACACTCACAGGCTGGTCGTCGGAGAGTGCGGACGCGCCTTCGCTTACGACGCGCTCCCCCTGAGCGACGCCAGAGAGGACTTCGATCTCGTCGCCAAATCGTTTGCCAGTCTTGACAAGACGAAGCCGAACCGCGCCGTTCTCAGCGAGGAAAACCATCTCCATCTGGCCACGCACAACCAGCGCGGACGCTGGCACGCGCAGGCTGAGCGCGTCGCCCACGGGAATGGCCGTGCGGCCAAATTGGCCGGCTCGCAATCCGGGAATAGTGGGCAAGTCGATCCGTACAAGAAACGTCCGACTGTTCGAGTCTGCCGAGGGGGCGATCTCGGCCACACGGCCTTTGATTTCGCCATCTATCGAAGGAACGCGGACGGAAAGGTCTTCTCCGCGCCGAATCTTCTCAATCAGGGCCTCAGGCACGTCGGCTTCGAAGCGCAGGACTTCCGGGTTCTCAATTTCAACTAGTGGTTTGCCGGGCGACGCGAAATCGCCGGCGTCCGCCAGCCGGCGCGAGATCACGCCGGCAAACGGTGCTCGCACTTCCACGTAGTCAAGCATCGCTTGAGCCTCTTTGACCGCCGCGTCGGCCACGCGAAAGCGGGCCTGAGCAGCGTCAAATTCCTGCTTTGCTGCAACCTGCTTTTCCAGCAGGACGGTGTAGCGCTTTAAATCCTGGCCCGCTTGCTCCCGGGTGGCGAGGGCTTGGTCCAACCGCGCCTTGATCTCCTGGGCATCGATCTCAGCGATAAGATCTCCTTCTCTCACAGGTTGCCCGAGATCCACGGCCATGCGGGTGATGCGCCCGCTCACCTTGGCCTCGACCGCGGCCCGGATCTTCGCACGTACCGTGCCGATGACTTCTTCGGTCACAGGATGCGGCTTCACCTCGATCGTCTCCACGCGCACCGTGACAACCGGAGGAGGCTTTGCCCCCGAGGCATGCGGCGCCTTGTGACAGGCGAATAGGCCCAGAGCCAGACTGGCGGCGATGGGAAGAAAGACTCGCATTACTCCTCCGTGCTCCCTCCGACGCCGAGTCTTCGGAAAATCGTCTCCGCCGGGCAAAATCCTGTGAAGGCCGATTGGACGAGATTCAACCCAACAAACGCCGCCAACAGCAACCACAAGGAACTCACCCAGTGCGCCAGGGTGAGACTGATGAGGATTAACGTGCCGGCGAAAATTCGGATTGCACCCTCAAGCTTCCTGCTATGTTGTGTTTTCATGTTTGTAGATTTATTGGTTACTGTGTGACGATATAAGCATATGCGTATATAGTCAATACAAAAGTTACGAGCTGTTATCCTTTCTCTATGCGGCGTAAGGCAAAACTTCAGGGCATGACGCCTGAGGCGCTTGAGTTCATTGCGGCGCGGTTTCGGGTTTTGAGCGAAGCGAGCCGGTTGAAATTGATTCTGGCGTTGGAAGAGGGGGAGAAGAACGTAAGCGGGCTCGTGGAGACGACGGGGCTTACCCAGGCCAACGTTTCTCGGCATTTGCAGACCCTCACGGGCGCTGGCATTCTGGGACGCCGCAGGGAGGGACCAAATGTCATCTATTACATCGCAGACGAAAGCATTTTCGAGTTGTGCGATCACGTCTGCAGCAGCCTCCAAAAGCAGCTAGCCCAACAGGCCCGGACGTTTACGCCAGACAGATAAGCGGCTCTTTTCAACTTATCTTACGAGAGGGATCTCCGGCTGGCTTCTCGGATCTTGTCAATTGTTGAGCTGTGGTTGCTCCTTTTGGTGTGGCGGAGCTAGCTCGCATATTGATCTTCGTTTTAGGAACGGATTGCGTAGGACTTGAGAAGAAGCCCTTAAAGCCCGCTTTGCAGAACGCAGCGGGCGCATTTTCGGTATCACGCGCTATCGGGCGCCCGCGTCGATCCACGACTTGATTAGCGCGACATCCTGCACCGGGAGAACATGATCTGACGCGTTACGCTTCATCCTTATCACACCGGAAACAATGACGACTAGGCGGCTCTCGCCGCTGTTGCCGGGAAGAACCAGCGGTCCTTTGCCGTCATCACGGAAGAAATCGTCGCGCTGATCGGCACGAAATCCCGCCTTTTGCTTCTCGGGTCCGTGGCAGGAGAAACAGGATCCTTCAAGGATTGGATAGATGTCCCTCTGAAAACTCACACTTTCGCTTGATGCCGACGATATCCGAACGAATTCGCTTGCTGGTGAGACATGGAAGGATATCCCGTGCTTTTTGCCGGTTCCGCCCTGACGCTGGGTAATCGGGAGCAAAAGGAAAGTGCCGATAATTACTGCTCCGGCGAGCAGTCCGGCTCCAAGACGCCATGCGTGACCCTTGGCAGCGCAGTTGGTAAGCCACGCCCAATTGATTGCGAGATGCGCCGCCACAAGCGTGATGAAGACGTAGGAAACCCACGTGTGGAGAGCGCCCCACTCGTGACGGTTCCATCCCAGCACTTCCAATCCTTGCCCGCCACGGCTGCCCGGGATCAGCCGGTAAGCCATGAGCAGACCGGTGCCGACCATCACGCAAAAGCTCAGGTAGAGCAGCAGGTTTAGGATTCGGCGGAATGTAATTCTCATGGCGTGTTCGATGGAGCCGCGCTCCGTGGGTTAGTCTACTGAGGCAATCCGCCGCGGGCTTCTCGGATCTTGCCAATTGGTGAGCCATTGTTGCTCCGCACGTCGACGAGTTGAACCAGTTGCGCAGCTTCCAGCAAGAGGGGGTAGGCGGATGAGACGCTTCCGAGATAGCGGTGGGTCGGTTCTCGATTACTTCAGTAAATCCGTGGAATAAATCGCTTCACACACTTCTCATATTCGCCGTAATCCGCGAACTTTTCTCGAAGCCACTTTTCCTCGCGACGAGTCTTGGCGTCGAAGAAGAGAATCAGCCCCGGGACCGTCAGCAGCGCTGGCCAACTTTGCCAGAACAGGGCCCACCCCAACGATGCAAACATAACCCCCGTGTAGATCGGGTGCCGGATCATTGAGAAAATGCCGCGCCGGACCAGTTGTGCCTTTTCCGACGGCTTGGGGAACGGCGTCATATTCCTGCCAAGCGCAATCGCTCCCGTCAAAGCGACACCAGTGCCAATGGTTAGCAGAATTCCACCGGGAGTAACCGCGACTGAATTGCGACGCCCACCGCGAAATCGCACCGCCAATAAGACGACAGCTAGCAACAGCAGTCCTTGCGACAACACCCAAAAGCCACCTCGCTGGATAAAGTTCGTTTTTCGCTGCACTGGGATTTCTTCGTGGCGGTTAATCGCGTTCACTACTCAGCCATCGAGAACAGTCTCGCAACGTCTGTGTTCCTGGAAATAGGATCGATCGTCCAATTCTCTCGCTGGCAAGGTCTTGACAAGCAAGCCGCCTCCGCAGGCAGTACCCGTAAAAACCGATGATCGCTGCGCCTAGTGCAACGCCTATCGCCGGCGACAGCTTCGCGGTTGAGCAATAGGGAAGCTGCGCTGGCTGTGGTTTTCAGCAGCCCCAACAGCAAACCTACCGGCCCTGCCACACCCGCCGCGAGGATGGCCCGGCAAGCCATGGCAGATCCTTTCTCGCAAGAGGGGTCTCCGTCTGCCCAGCGCCGCTGGCAGTGTGGATCATGCGCACGACGGCGAGTCCGACGACCGAGCCAAGATAGAGTAGACCGGCAATCAGCACCGGACTAGCTGCTAGCCGACGACACGACAAGCTTGGCAAGTGGCGTGCTGGCTCCGAAAAGCAACGCCGCTCCGAATCCTCTCAGGAAGAGACTTGAGAGACGACACACGGTCATAGAGTTAGTCGATCGATCAGGCCAATCCTGCACTTGTTCTGAAATTTCGCAACAGATCGAACCGTCGGAACCTATTCGGAACAGCACTCGTCGTTGCAACAGCCTCTCTGCGGTTTGATGGCCGTGAGATTCGCAGAGGCGACATAATCTCCTGCTCGCTTACCTGGAAGCCAATTGTTGATAAACTCTCTGCTGGACTCTTTGATCTCGATACAGATTTGCTCGAAGCCCGCTGCGGTGAGCATGGCGTCAAGTTCCGAAACTAAAGCGGCACCTGCCACGCAACCCGTGTAGGCGGCGAAGTCGGCGATCAGCCACTCGGGTATCGGTTGCAGAGCAACGATGTCAGAAACCGCGATGCGGCCACCTGGTTTTAAAGCGCGGAACGTCTCCCGGTATACGCGCGGCTTGTCCGGCGAGAGATTGATGACGCAGTTTGAGATGATCAGGTCGGCTGAGTTGTCAGCCGCGGGCAGGTTTTCAATCTCGCCCAGGCGAAATTCGACATTATTGTAGCCACCCTTGACTGCGTTCGCACGAGCCTTGGAAACCATTTCGGAGGTCATGTCCACGCCGATCACTTTCCCAGTTGGTCCGGTCTGTTTAGCGGAAAGAAAACAATCGAAGCCGCCGCCACTGCCGAGATCGAGAATGGTTTCCCCGGGCTTGATCGAGGCGAGGGCGGTCGGATTGCCGCATCCCAAGCCCATTTCCGCGCCTTCCGGCACAGAGACGACATCATTCGCTGAGTAGCCAAGTTTTTCGGCGTCGGCGCCGCTTACCGGCACCCCGTCGTCGCCCGGGCAGTGTGGACAACAGTTCCCGCTTTTTTGTGCAATTGCACCATATCGTTCCTGCACCTGGCGGCGTACCTGATCCTGTTCAAGAGTATTATTCATAATTCGTATAATTTTGCTTTCGTGAGAGAAGACGAACCCTCCACGAAAAGGACGCAGACTTTTTCAAGATTCTTCGCAGGAGTCACAGGGCACACGATCCGTGGAAGTGCGGCGCTGAACATCTACGACGCTGCCGTAGCGGTCGATTTGCCAGCGACAGCACTGCTCAATGGTCTCTTTCACCATGCCACGGGCGCGCTGCACACGGGACTTGACTGCGGAGACAGAGATTCCGAGGCGGTGCGCCAGCTCGACCTGGCTGATAACCTCATACTCCGTAGCTCGAAGAGCGTCTCTATAGATAGCCGGCAGCGAATCGACTACGCCGCGCACGTATTTCGATAGAACCTCGCGCAAACCTTGCTCCTCCTCGTCGAGCATCGCATTACCACCCTGCACGATCGCATGCTTTCCTTCCTCGAAATGCTCAGTGTTCTTAGAGCGACGGAAATAGTCCGCCACGGTGTTACGGGCAATCGTAAAAAGCCAGGCCTCATACCGCCCGCTGCCTTGAGAGGGCCCACTGCGGGTTGCTTTGACGAAAACGTCGTGGGTCAAATCCTCGGCCACCGCAACATTTCCCGTTCGACTTGCGATGTAACCCAGAATGGCGCTGCGCGGAAATGAGCCGGAAGATATTTCGTCTGACATTTTCATTTTCTGGGAAAACTTGCCCTAGAAAGACGAAGAAATCGAAAAATGGACGCAAGAATTTTCGGCCGATGATTCGTCGGGGCGTTCACCTTGTGCACAGTAGGCCGGATCAGTCCCGAGCCTAGAGCCACGTGGACGCGAGCCAGGAGTCCAACATTTCCCTTTCTCGTCTAGAGGGTGTCCCGCATAGTCACTTGACAGGATTGCATATTTGGCGAAACTACCATGTATGACAGAAAATAAGGCACGCAGCCAACTCCGCGCGCAAGTCGTCAAGGCTCTCGCTCATCCCTCGCGCATTCTTATCGCGGAGGCGCTGATTGATGGTGAGCAATGCGTCTGCGAACTGACCGAGTTAGTGGGCGCGGACATGTCTACGGTTTCAAAACATCTTTCGATCATGAAGGCCGCGGGGCTGGTCGAGGTGGAGAAGCGCGGCCTGAACGTGTTTTACCGGCTGCGCTGTAATTGCCTGGAAGATTTCTTCCGTTGCGTAGACAGCATCAATCGCGGCCAGATGGTCGCCTTACAACGCGCTGCGGCCTGAATTTTATGACAAATAATTGGTTAATTCGCAAAATAAGAAAGTGTTTATGAATGCAGAAATTAAGAATATGAGTTCGCTCCAAATCTACGATCCGGCCATGTGTTGCTCGACCGGGATCTGCGGACCTGATGTTGATCCTGAACTTGCAAATTTTGCCGCCCTGCTCTCCCAGCTTCAGCAGCGCGGCGTAAAGGTCGAACGCTATAACCTCGGCCAGCAGCCCGTTGCGTTCGTGCAGAACGCGCAGGTGAAGACCCTCCTCGACACCGAAGGAGTCGAGGCCCTGCCCACCATCTTTCACAATGGCGAGCTATTGCTTAAGGGACGCTACCCAACCCGCGAAGAGCGCGGGGAATGGATTCGCCTGTTGTTAAAATCCGAGACGAAATCGGGCAATGCGGCGCAGACCGCGGGAGCCACGCGATGAAGACGCTACCACGATTCGACCCCGCCGTCTCGGCACCGACTCGGTATCTGTTTTTCACGGGCAAAGGCGGCGTTGGTAAAACTTCGCTCGCGTGCGCCACGGCTGTGCGCTTCGCGGATGATGGCAAACGCGTATTGCTGGTGAGCACCGATCCGGCGTCAAACCTCGATCAGGTGCTCGGCGTAAGTCTTTCAGGCAAGCCGACGCCCGTGCCGGGCGCACCCGGCCTGGATGCGCTGAACATCAATCCCGAAGAGGCGGCGGAGCGTTACCGCGAGCGGCTCATCGGCCCGATGCGCGGGGTGCTACCTGAAGCGGCTCTGGCGAACATGCAGGAGCAGCTCTCCGGCTCCTGCACAACAGAGATCGCGGCGTTTGACGAGTTCACGGCGCTGATTGGGCAACCGGAGGCAGCGCTCGAATACGACCACGTGATTTTCGACACGGCGCCAACCGGCCACACCCTGCGGCTTATGAGCCTGTCGAAAGCCTGGGGCCAGTTTCTGGAATCGAACACCAGCGGCACCTCCTGCCTCGGACCACTGGCCGGACTGGAGAAACAGAGGGAAATCTATGAAGCCACGGTGCGCATGCTGGCGGATGGGTCGAGCACGACGATGGTTCTGGTGAGCCGACCGCAGCGTGCGGCGTTGCGCGAGGCGGCGCGGACCTCGGGCGAACTGAGAGCACTCGATATCGGTAACCAGGTTCTGGTGATCAACGGGGTCTTCCGCGCCACCGACAGGACCGACGAGTTGGCGCTGGCGTTGGAGCGCAGAGGACAGAGAGCTTTCACGCAGAATGTGCAACTGCTGGGAAGCCTGCCGGTATTTGCCAATCCGCTGCGTCCGTGGAACGTCCTTGGCATCGACGGGCTGCGGGCGCTGCTTAAGGATGAATCCCCGGAGGTTGCGCCAGCCGTCGGATTCGACCAATGGCAGCCGCCTGCGCTGGAATCGCTCGCGGATCTCATCGAGAAAATCGCGGAGAGCGGCCACGGCGTCATCATGACGATGGGCAAGGGTGGTGTCGGCAAGACGACCCTCGCTGCTTCCATTGCGGTCGCGCTGGCCGAGCGCGGGTTTCCCGTGCATCTGACGACGACCGATCCCGCCGCGCACGTGGCCGACGCCCTGGGTGACACCGAGTCGAAGCTGACGGTCGGGCGGATCGATCCCGTGGCGGAGACGAAGGCTTACACGCGACATGTCATGGAGACAGCCGGGCGCGACATGGACGAAGCGAGCAGGGCGCTACTTGAAGAAGATCTGCGTTCGCCCTGCACCGAAGAGATCGCGGTCTTCCGGGCATTCGCCCGCGAGGTTGCCCGGGGTAAGAATGCGTTCGTCGTTCTCGATACCGCGCCGACAGGTCACACGCTGTTGCTGCTCGACGCGAGCGAGGCTTACCATCGGGAACTTGGCCGGCAGGCACGTACTTCGCAGCCCGAAGAGGTGCTGCAACTTCTGCCACGTCTGCGCAATCGCGACTTCACACGCGTGTTCATCGTGACCCTTCCGGAAGCGACACCCGTGCATGAAGCGGCAGGCCTCCAGGCCGATTTGCGTCGCGCGGGCATCGAACCACAGGGCTGGATCATCAACCAGAGTCTCACGGGCAGCGGCACGACCGACCCGGTGCTCCGGCAGCGAGAGACCGCCGAGCGGCGTTACATCGAGGAAGTCGCCGCGATCCACGCGAGCCAGACTGCGCTCGTGCCCTTACAACATGAGGAACCGACGGGAGTGGCGGCGCTTTCCGCACTGGCTCACAGTTCCATCTCTGAACTCTCAACCATTCACCGATAGCCACCATGACCACCTACGTTTACGAAGCCATCCCGGCCAAAGAGGGAGACTCCGTTGAGCACTTCGAGATCAAGCAGAGTATGAAAGACGCACCGCTCACACAGCATCCCGAGACGGGTCAAGCAATCCGGCGCGTCATCCTCGGCGGCTTCGGCATTCTGAAGTCGGAGAATTCCTCCCCTGCGAGCAGCAGCTGTGGCTGCGGTCCGGGCGGATGCTGTGGCTGAAACTTCCTGGAGTAACACATGAATGCATCGAGTCAGAGTGATCCGATATTGTGGATTTTCGGCTTCAGTCTGCTCGCATGCGCGGGTGCCATCTGCCTTGCGGGATCGTTTTTGTTTCTTCCACCGGGAATCCGGCAGAGGCTCGTTCCCCACCTGATCAGTTACGCCATCGGCACGCTTCTGGGGGCGGCGTTCCTCGGATTGATTCCGCATGCACTCGCCGACATCCCGACTTCCAATGTCTTCGCGGTTTTCCTTGCAGGAGTCGTGGTCTTCATAGTCCTTGAAAGACTCATGCTTTGGCGCCATTGCCGACGAGGCCCAATGCGAAGTGCATTCCGGCTCGGGCGTCCTCATCCTGATTGGCGACGGGGTGCACAATTTCGTGGACGGCATCCTGAGTGCAGCCACTTTTCTCACGTCCATTCCGCTCGAGATCGCAACTTCCCTTGCCATCGTTTCGCACGAGGTGCCGCAGGAAGTGGGAGATTTCGCCATCCTTCTGGAAAGCGGCTACTCGGCGGCGCGCGCCTTTTTCCTAAATCTCGTCTCGGGCGCAAGCACGCTCGGCGGCGCGCTGCTTGCGTACGTCTGGTTGCCGCACCTGCACTCGGCGGCGCCCTATTTCATGGCGGCGGCGGCCGGGTTTGTGTATGTCGCGATGGCGGATCTGGTGCCCGGGGTTGCACCGCTGCGCCAGCCTGAAACAGTGCGCCGCCCAGTTAATCTTGATCGTCGCCGGGATGGGAACCATGGGTCTGTTTCACCTCGGAAACCATGCTGACTTAGTCGGGAGCTAAATTTATGAACGTCACCATAATCATCGTAGCCGGGCTTTTCGGGTTGTCGGTGATTTCCGGGATGCTTGGCCTTGGCGTTGCGTTTGCAGCGATTCCGTTCCTGGGATTCTTCCTCGGCGACCTCGTGCATGAAATCCAGCCGCTGAGCTTGATCCTAAACGGCATTACGGCGTTCTTTTCGGCATTCGGCTTTTCTCGAAGCGGTTTGGTCGATTGGCGGCGCGCAGGAGTGCTCTGCCTGGTGACTACGACGTTTGCGCCCATCGGCTCCTGGCTCGCGCAAACCACCGATCGGCGGCTCCTGTGGGTCCTTTATTTCTGCGCGGTCGTCTATCTGGCGGTGCAGATGTTTCGCCCGGCAAAGGCGGCCACCGGGGAACCCCGCTATGGGTTGGCGCTGCTGTTGGCGATTCCCATCTCCGTGTTGTCCGGCCTCCTCGGTGTCGGCCCGGGCTTTCTCTTGTTGCCGTGCCTCATTGTCCTTGGCGTGGAGCCTAAACACGCCGCGGCTATAAACGCCGTCGCCGTCACGCCGCCCTCGTTCTCGGCCCTGATCCCGCACATCGGGACGATGAAAATCGACCCGGCGCTCGCCGCGATGCTGATCGTCGCTGGAGCGGCGGGTTCATTCCTCGGCGCCCGGCTCACCAGCCTCCGCCTTTCAGGCCCTACAGTGAAGCGGCTCTTCGGCGTTCTGCTGGTGGTGATGACAGCCGTTCAACTTTTCCGCCTCCTGCGAGCGTAAACCGGTTTGCAATTATGAGACTCGCCTTTCAACTCTCCAGCCAAGCCTCCACGGCGAGTGCAGCGGCGGGGCCGTTGGCGGTGCGAGCAGCTGCCGCTGATCCGCCGCAAGCCCATCATGAAACGTCTCACTCTCCGCAGACTCGCCTTTTGGCTCGCACTCCCCGCCGGGCGGTTTACCAGCTCAAGTTCGAGCCCGCACCGGTCACGACACACATCGTGGCGAAAGGCGAACTCTCCGCGGAAGTGATGGGCACTTAGAATCGACCAAAGACCAAGTCCGCATTACCATCATTGCAAATGAAAAGCCTGAACAACAAACGCCTTATCATCGTCGGCGGCGTCGCTGGCGGAGCGAGTGCGGCAGCACGCGCGCGACGGCTGTGCGAGGACTGCGAGATCATCGTGTTCGAACGCGGCCCGCATGTGTCTTTTGCCAACTGCGGACTGCCGTATTTTGTCGGTGGTGAAATCGCCGAGCAAGACAGCCTGCTGGTGCAAACGCCCGAGAGCCTCAAGGCGCACTTCAATCTGGATGTGCGCATCAAAACCGAGGTCATCCGCATTGATCGCGCCGCCCAGCGCATCCGGGTGCGCGAGTGGGAAACCGGACGCGAATACGAAGAAGCCTACGACGCACTGATTCTTTCCACGGGCGCATCGCCAATGAAGCCGCCCATTCCCGGAATCGACCGGCCCAACCATTTCGTGGTGAGAAACATTCCCGACGTGGAAAAGATCATGGCGTGGTCGAAAGATTGCCAGCGTTGTCGCGCCGTCGTGGTTGGTGGCGGTTACATCGGACTCGAAATGGCCGAGCAACTGCGGCACCGCGGGTTCGACGTGACGGTGGTGGAAGCGCTGCCTCAGGTGATGACCCCTCTCGACCCCGAAATGGCTGCCTGGCTGCATGCGGAGTTGCGTGCCAATGGCGTGGCCCTGCATCTCAACGATCCCGTGGTATCGTTCGAGCCGCCCTCAGAGCAGGAGCCCGCCCGCACTTCCATCGTGGTGCTGAAAAGCGGTCAACGATTGCCGGCCGACTCTGTCGTGCTCGGGTTGGGTGTAAAACCTGAAGTGGGTCTGGCGAGAGAAGCCGGCTTGGAGATCGCCAAACTGGGCGGCATCCGGGTGAATGAATACCTCCAGACGGACGACCCGCACATCTGGGCCGTGGGCGATGCCATTGAGGTGCGCGATGGAGTCACGGGTCAATGGGCGCTGATTCCGCTGGCTGGCCCGGCGAATCGCCAGGGTCGCATCGCCGCCGACAATATCCTCGGACGTTCGTCCCGATATGAACACACCTGGGGAACAGCCATCCTGCGGCTGTTCAATCTCACCGCCGGTTGCACGGGCGCTAATGAGAAAACCCTTCATCGCGCGGATATTCCTTTCCAGGCGGTTCATCTTCACCCAGGCTCTCACGCGGGCTACTACCCCGGAGCGCAACCCATCGCGCTGAAAGTCCTCTTCGCGCCCGACACAGGCCGACTGCTCGGCGCTCAAGCGATCGGCCATGAAGGCGTGGACAAACGCATTGACGTGCTGGCCACCGCACTCAAGGCCGCGATGACCGTTCACGACCTGGCCGAACTGGAGCTGGCTTACGCGCCCCCATATGGATCTGCGAAAGACCCTGTCAACCTCGCCGGCATGGCCGCGCAGAACGTGCTCGCCGGTGACGTGGCGCTCGCGCGGTGGGACGAGGTCGCTTTTCTCGATCCCGGAACGACGCTATTACTCGACGTCCGCGATCTCGACGAGCGCGCGCGCGGGTTCATTCCCGGTTCGACGCATATTCCACTCGATGAGCTGCGCCAGCGCCTGGGTGAGCTGCCGCGCGACCGCGAAATCATCACGTATTGCCAGAGCGGCCAGCGCTCCTACAACGCGGCGCGCATTCTGGCCCAACACGGCTTCCGCGTGCGCAACCTCACGGGATCGTATCGCACATGGCGAGCCACCCAGCCGCGATGGAGTTACCAGGCACCACAATTCCGAATCAAAGAAACTCCGCAACGGAGACCCTGTCATCGTCCCAACATCTCGGACCGCTCTCCGCTTTGGAAAAGCAGCGCTTCTTTTTAAGAAGCGGCGGTAAGCACTCTCGGTGGATCTTGCGCTCGTTCCGGCTATGAACAGGCTCCCTCGAGAATCGAGATAGCCTTCACAACCAATGATCGTTTACGCGCAGGAATAGCGGAAAGAATTCGAGCGAATTTCTCTTGGCGCGCTTGTGCAATCCGAGCAGCGG
Source organism: uncultured Verrucomicrobiae bacterium (assembly GCA_963763735.1). GTDB lineage: Bacteria > Verrucomicrobiota > Verrucomicrobiia > Chthoniobacterales > Terrimicrobiaceae > DASTFP01. The sequence goes on from CAVXQK010000015.1 coordinate 406,620, forward strand.
TTTCCCGCCCCTTTCTCGTTAACCGAATCAAAATCGCTCGGCCGTCCTGGCGATCACACCTGCGCTGAATCCGGCCGTCCGCTTCCATCTGTCGCACCAACCGGCTGACCGTGCTTTTCTCCAATTGCAAGCGGGAAGCTAACTCTCCTTGGCGCATAGGTCCAAAAGCCGCCAAGTCCATGAGAGCGTGAGCTTCAGCTACAGGCACCGGTTGGCCACAGGGCGTTTGCTCGGGCCTGTGCAAGCCAAAGGATCGAACAAAGGACACTACGGACTCCATCAATTCCTTGGCATTGACATCACATTCAGTCTCCATGATGCTAGTTGTATAATACAACATATTGTTTCGGATGAATATAAAATTTATTCACCTCTCTTTTTTCCTGACATCTGGCCTCTTATGCGGAGGCGCATTGGCCCAGCAAGCTTCTCCTAGTCAGGAAGACCATTTTGCGGGCGTAGACGCCCGTGGCGATCAGAGGATGGGTTTTAGCCATGAGCGGACGACCCATCACTTCCACCTCTTTAGCGATGGAGGATCAATCGAAATAGCGAGTAATGACGCAGCCGACGCTGAAAGCCAGAAAGCCATTCGCGATCATCTCAGCATGATTGCGGAAAGATTTTCACAGGGTGATTTTGCCATTCCGATGTTTATCCACGCAACGGTCCCGCCCGGGATAGAGACGATGAAGCGGCTCAACAAGCGAATCTTCTACCTGGTGAGAAACACCAACGGAGGTGCAGAAATTCGTATCACTACCGACGATGCCGCCGCGCTCCTAGCCGTTCACGAGTTTCTGAAATTCCAGATTTCGGATCACCGAACCGGAGATTCTCTTGAAACGCAAAAGTAGGAGTTACAGGTCCTTTCACCTTTCGAACCCAATGCCTTCTTAGCCTGTTTCCTTCACGTCGACCTCAACAAACAAAGTTGTGAAACAACACACCTATTAGCAACCC